>DDPF01000003.1 GCA_002342065.1 Bacteroidetes bacterium UBA2475
AAAGGCTTTTTTATTTTTATGATAAACGAAATTATTTTTTTAATGTATTTTCTTTAGCAATAACAATAAATACAGGAAAATGATCGCTGTAACCACCAGTATATGATCCACCACTATATGTTCTAAACGGATAACCTTTGTAATTTCCAAAATCGCTCTTTAAATACGCCTTATTAAAAACGCGTACAGCATAATATTGCCACGTTTCATATTTTTTTGGAAACCAGGTTTTATTTAAAATTACCTGATCAAACAAATTCCAGCTATCCTGCCACGCCAAAGTACCGGTTCCTTCTTTATATAAAGGCTCCATTGGATTAAAATATTGATCATCTTTACATTTCGTATAATCACTATTTGTATTTATAACTTCTTTAATAGATACATTAACCGGATCGTCGTTAAAATCGCCCATTAATGCAACTTTCGCAGTAGGATCTGCCTTAGTAATACTATCTGTAATATGCCTTGCAACTTTAGCTGCTTCATTCCTGTTTGGTCTGCTTTTTAATTCACCACCTAAACGAGAAGGCCAGTGGTTTACTAAAACTGTTAAAGGCTCTCCCAAAAAAGAACCGCTCACCACCAAAATATCACGGGTCTTGTGAGATGTATCACTTACATATTGTATATGATAAGAAACAGCTTTAATAACTTTAAAGTAGGATGGATTATAAATAAAAGACGGATCAACGCCACGGGCATCTGGCCCTTCAATATGCATTACCTGATAATTACGTTTTTTTAAACGTGGAGAGTTTACAAGGTCCTGAACAACACTTTTATTTTCAGTTTCACACAAACCCAAAATAGCCAAACCATCTGGAGTAACATCAGTTGCCATTTGCGAAATAACTTCTGCCAAACGATCTATCTTAATGCGATAACGAGACCCGTTCCATGCGTTTTTTCCCGAAGGCGTAAAGTCCTCATCATTTTTCCATTGATCGTTTAAAGTGTCGTATAAATTCTCAACGTTCCAGAATCCAATAGCGGAAGTAAAATATTTTTTATCCTTCTCCAATTTTTGGCTAAATGTATAAGAGGCGAATGCAATAAAGACCGTAAGTACTATAAATTTTATTTTCATGATTTGTTTTTAGGAGAGCCAAAAGTAATAAATAAAATCAGCTCAAATGTTAAATGAATATTTTCTGTTTAAGGTTCTTGTTTAAACCGTTTTAACAAATAGTTCTTAAATTTTGGTAATATTTTGTTTACAATTATCTAACTATTAAAAACGTAAATAATTATATATTTGCCACGATTTAGTAAGAAGTGATCATCCTTGAGGCATTATAAAGGTTCTCTTTATAGTCCCGAAACCACTTCATAATAGTTAGAAATAATTAGGATGAAAGCAGGTGCAAATTCATCTTGATTTATTTAAATGAACACATAAGTGATTAACGTTTTAACAGTTTTAATAAAACAATATTTAATATTTTAGCTTAATGATAAAATCTACAACTATCAAACATTTACTTTGTTTTGCATTATTATTTTTTGCGGGAACTAATTTTTTTGCGCAGATCTCTCAATCTGATTCAACAATTACAGATCCTTCGGATAGTTTGGATAACACATTTAATATTCCTGTTTTTAACGCAACAGGTGGCGATATTGATTCAGATATTGGCCAGCAGGAGTCATCGTCTTTATTACAATCGGGTCGTGATCTTTTCGCTCAGTTTGCTATCTTCCATTTTAATGCCGCACGTTATCGCGTAAGAGGTTATTCTTTTGAAAATTTATCGATGATGCTTAATGGAATTGACATTAATAGTCCCGAAGTTGGCTTTGCTTCGTTTGGCGAATGGGGCGGCTTATACGGCGCTGCACCATTTAGCGAATACAGACTTGGTAACGGAGCATCGCGGTATGGCTTTTCAGGGCCTGCAGGCTATAATAATTTTGATTCAAAAGCTTCTTCTTTCAGAAAAGGTACGCGTATTGCTTATGGTACAACAAATAGAAATTTCAGACATCGTACAACCATATCTCATTCAACGGGTATGATGGAGAACGGATGGGCATTAAGATTAACTGTGAGTAACACTATGGGCGACCAGGTATATATTCCCGGAACATATATTCAGGCAAATACTTTTTATTTGGGATTGGATAAAAAATTAAACAGTAAAAATCTATTATCGCTTACAGCATACTATTCTCCATCAGAAATAGGTGGCCGTTCAAACGCACAGTTGGAAGCATACGAACTTACAAATGATAATTTTTACAACAGGAATTGGGGCTATCAAAACGGTAAAGTAAGAAACTCTGTTGTTCGAAAAACAAACAGACCAACGTTTATGTTAACACACGTTTTAACGCCAGGCACTACTTCAAAATTAAGTACATCCATATTTTTTAATTCAGGCAAAGCCAGTGTATCTGGAATAAACTGGAATAATTCTCCAAATCCATGGCCGGATTATTACAGATATTTTCCAAGCTATTTTTACAACCAGGGTTTAACCGACCAAGGAGATGCGCAAAAAGCATTATGGGAAAATGATGTGAACATGCGACAATTGAATTGGGACAGGATGATCGCTATGAACCAGGACAACGTATACACTTTACCATCCCAAATTGGACAAGGAACAAATACTACTGAAACAAGATCAAGGTATATCCTTGAGGACAGGATCGAAGACCTTAAGAATTTTGTTTTTAGTTCTGTTTACAATAAGCGTATTGAAAATTTATTTATCAGTGCTGGTATAAGCGGAAATGTTTACCGTAACCATAAGTATAAAACTATGAATGATTTGTTAGGCGGTACGTTTTGGTTAGACTATGACCAGTTTGCTTCAAATCTTGGTGTTAGCTCCAGCTTCCAGCAAAATAATCTTTCTAACCCTGATCAGAAAATTTACAAGGGAGATAAATTCGGTTACGATTTTAATATCAATATAAATAAAGCACAGGCGTGGACACAAGCAGAATATAGCGTTGGCAAATTTGATGCTTATGCCGGACTTCAATTTTCAACGATGCAGGTTTGGAGAGAGGGATTTGTTGCTAACGGAAAATTTCCAACAACCAGTGAAGGAAAAAGTGCAGTTATCCCGTTCACAAATTACGGTATAAAAGGTGGTATTACTTACAAGCTTAATGGAAGAAATTTTATAACTGCACATGGTAGTTTTTTAACACGTCCACCGGAAGTAAACACGATGTTTATTTCTTCTGAAACAAGAAACGACATTACACAAGGTGTCACATCAGAGCAGGTAGCGAGCTACGAATTAAGTTATCTTCTTAAATCGCCCGGCTTTAAAGCCAGAGCAACTTATTACAATACTTCTATTAACAACCAAAGCCAAATGCGCATTTTCTGGTATGATATTTATAATACCAATGTAAATTATTTTTTAACTGGCTTAAATGAAAAACATCAGGGTGTTGAATTAACTCTGGAAAAAACATTATTTACCTCACATATTTTACAAGGTGTTTTTGGTTATGGAAATTATTATTACACTAATCGCCCTAAAGCACAAGCATGGCAAACCAACAATAATACAGAGTTGTATACCAACAGAACCGTTTATTGGAAAAATTATTATGTAGGCGGCACGCCGCAACTAGCCAGTGGTTTTACATATAAATATATGGGCAAAAAATCATGGAATGTTAGCGCTACATTTAATTATTTTGGCGAATTATATATTATGACAAACCCTGATCGTAGAACTGAAGAAGCAGTAGTTGCATTTCAACAAGGAGATGATCCTCAGATAAATGATGTTGTTGGCCAGGAAAAAATGCCCGATTTTTATACTGTTAATTTAAATGCAGGCAAATCTTTCAGATTAAAAGGTGGCAAATATTTTTTAGGCTTTAATGGTGGTATTAATAATCTATTAAATAATAAAAATGCTTTAAGTTTTGGTTACGAGCAAACACGTTGGGATATTGGCCAGTTAAACAGGTTCGAGAATAAATACCAATACATGATGGGTTTAACCTACAGGTTAAATGCCAGCTTTAGTTTTTAATTTATAAATAATTCATACGATGAAAAAAAATATTTTAAATCTTTTCCTTTTAGTTTCTCTATTAGCAGTAGCCGTTTCTTGTAAAAGAAAGGGAGAGATACCGCCAATAAAACCTAAAGGACCGTCTTTAACAATAGCTGAGCTCAAAGCAATTGCCAGCTGCACGAATAGTTGTGAAAGATTCTTTAACAACGATACGTATTTATCTGGTGTGGTTTTAGCTGACAACGCAGCCGGTAACTTTTACAAAGAAACTTTTATAAGGGATGCAACAGGCGCGATACATTTGACCTTAAAATCTTATCCACTTATTTTTGTGGGTGACAGTATTCGTATTAATATGAAAGGCTTGAGTATTGGGTATAACCCTACAACCTCTATGTTAGAAGTAGATTCTATTGATGCCGACAGGTCGATGGTAATACTTGGCAAAGGCGTTTATCCGCAGCCAAGACTATTGGATATGAACCTTATAACAACTCCAAACTATTTTGCGGGCTTTATAAATGATCTTGTTGAAATTAAAGGTATTGGCTTTGCCTCTGTAGATACAAATCAATTATACGTTAACGTTAATACAACAGCGCAAAGCAGGCTAATGTATTCATGTGGTGGCGACCCAATAACTTTAAGAACAAATTCGTATGCTAATTTTTCAGGACAAAGAACGCCAAGCAAATATGGTAACATTATTGGTATTGCCACAAATTACGGAACCACAAAACAATTAGTAATAAGGAACACAACGGAATGGAGTATGACAAATGCAACTTGTATTACGCCCGGACTTTATCTTAAAAAGAATTTTAACGATGCTTCAGTTACCAGTGGCGGGTGGACTATGCAAAACGTAAGCGGTAGCATTAACTGGGCAACAGCTACTCTAGGATCATGGGCAAATAAGCCTTACGGGGTAATATCAAACTTTGTTTCAGGCAATCAGGCCTGCGAAACCTGGTTGATTTCGCCACCACTTAATCTTTCCGGCGCAACAAATCCTATTCTAACCTTTCAAAACGCCTGTAATTACTCGGGTCCTGATTTAGAATTGATGATCTCTACAAATTATACATCAGGTCAACCATCAACTGCTACATGGACACCATTAACATTCACACTTTCGGGTGGAGGTTTTGCTTTTGTAAGCTCTGGTAATATTTCACTGAACGCATATAAAACAAATGGTGTAACCATTGCATACAAATATACAGGCACATCAAGCTCTGGAAAAACCTGGGAAGTAGATGACGTTATAGTTTCTGAGAATTAATTTGATTTAAAAAGAAAAAATGAAAAAAATATTTTATTTATTATTTGTTGTTTCACTTGGATTTACATCGTGTAAAAAAAAGTTTGACAATCCTGCACCGCAAGCCCCACCTGCTGTTAACGGTTACATTACAATAGACTCGATTATAAAAAGATATAATGTTTATTATTCTGTGCCGCCAAGTAAAGTTTACAAATTTGCAAGCGACGTAAATGTTACCGGCATTGTAACTGCCGATGAGATAAGCGGCAATCTTTACAAATCTGTTTATATTAAAGATGCAACCGGTGGTATGAAAATTAATTTAACTTACTCGGGCGGTTTATATGTTGGTGATAGCATCCGAATAAATTTAAGAGGTGTGAAATTAAACAGCTATGGTAATCAAATACAACTAGATTCTATCGATCTTGAAAAGAGTGTTCATAAAATATCAAGCGGTACTTTGGTTAAACCAAGAAAAGTAACGATGAATCAATTGGCTACAATTAACCCACTTGTTTCGCAACTTTATTTTCAATCTGAATTAGTTGAGTTAGATTCGGTTGAATTTGATACGGGATCTAAAGGTGTAACATTTGCTGATGCAGTTAATAAGGCCTCAGTGTCACTGGTACTTTATAATTCTTTTGGAAGCAAAGTTATTGTTAGAACATCGGGTTATTCTAATTTCGCCTCTAATATTGTGCCTTGTGGAAAAGGAAATATCATTGCCATTGTTGGTCAGTACAACGGCGCCATTCAACTTACTATCCGCCAACATACCGATCTGAGTATTGCAACTGGCACTTGTCCTGTGTATGTAAAAAGTTTTAATGATAATAGTATTACCAGCGGGGGCTGGACCACAAAGAATGTATTAGGTAATATTAATTGGGCTACCTCTAATGCAGGTGGCGCACCAACCTATTACGCTGCTATTTCTAATTACATTTCGGGTAACCAAGCTTGCGAAACTTGGTTAATTTCTCCACCATTCAATCTTACGAATAATATTAATCCAATGCTTTCTTTCAATAATGCATATAACTATACAGGTCCGGCGCTTGAAGCAATGGTATCTACAAATTATTCTGGCGGTGCAGTTAGTACAGCATCTTGGACAACTTTACCTTACACGGCATCAACAGGCGGATTTAATTTTGTGAACTCTGGAAATATTTCTTTGAACGCATATAAAACAAACAACGTTACTATTGCTTTTAAATATAGCGGCACTTCAAGTTCAGGTTCAACCTGGGAGCTGGATGATATTGCAATTTTAGACTATTGATGAAAAGTTAATTCATAAAAAAGCCCGACAAAAACATGTCGGGCTTTTTTATTTTAGATTTTTTTATCCCAGTAAAACTTTTTTAGCATCTGCTAAAATATCAAGCGCCTTCTCCTGTGTTGCGGCTTCAGCATATGTTCTTAGAACAGGTTCAGTTCCACTTGCGCGAATCATTAACCAAGTATTTTCATCAAAGAAAAACTTGTAACCATCAAGGTCATCAATGCGTGATACTTTATATTTACCAAATTCTTTGTATGAATTAGATTTACAATTTTGTAATACTTTATTTTTTATAGCTTCGTCAATATAAAGATCGTTACGCTCAAAAGAAAAAGTACCGGTAATGGCATACACTTCTTCAATTAATTCGTTCAACGATTTTCCTGTTTTTGCCATAAATTCCCAAATGGTCAATCCCATCCAGATACCATCACGTTCGGGGATGTGACCTTTAATGGCAATGCCCCCACTCTCTTCGCCACCCACCAAAACATCTTCGGTAACCATAATGCTACAAATATATTTAAAACCAATTTTAACTACATCTAATGGCAAGCCGTAATGCTCGCACATATTTTTAATTTTAACAGTGGTGCTAAAAGCCGTTGCTACTTTTCCGGTTTGGTTCTTGTATTTTACAAGATAATGAATGAGCAATAAAATAATATGATGCGAGTCAACAAACTTTCCTTCCCCATCGTACAATCCAATTCTATCAGCGTCACCATCGGTAGCAAGGCCGCAGGAAATGTTTCCTTTTTGTTTTATGAAATTACTGAACTCTAAAAGATTTTTATGAATTGGTTCGGGAGCTTGTCCGTGAAACCCGGGATTATGATCATTATGCAAATGATGGATCTCCGGAAATAAACGCGACATTACTCGTTGCCCTGCACCGAACATAGAATCGTAAGCCAGGTTTAAATTTGCATTTTTTATTGCCTGCAGGTCGAAGTTAGCTTCTACATGTTGAATGTAAAGATCTTCGAGCGGAACAATTTGTAGTTCACCTTTTTTTTCTGCTGCTGTAAGGTCGATCGAATTATAATCAATAGAACATTTTTCAGGAATATCATTCTCTATATCCTGCACCAATTCAGGGCCAAGTGGGCCGCCGTAATGTGCTTTAATTTTGTAACCGTTATATGTGTGAGGGTTATGACTTGCTGTAATAATAATACCTAAATGTGTTTTATATTTTACACAGCCTAAAGAGATCATGGGCGTGCTGATAAAATCTTTTGCAAGCAATACTTTTATATCATGCGCCAAAAATACTTTTGCCGTTGTTTCAGCAAATAAAGGTCCGCCAAAACGGCAATCGTGACCAACAACCACAATTGGATTTTTATGATTTTTAACCAGCCACTTTGCGGTTGCTTCGGTAACGCGTGCAACATTTTCAACAGTAAAATCCTGGGCAATAATTGCTCTCCAGCCATCTGTTCCAAATTTTATCTTTGTCATACAATATTCTATTTAAAATTTAACGCTATAGAATTAGCTATCTCTTCAAATTCTTCTTTACTTAATTTTAGTTTTGCATTTGCAAAATTACAATCGTTCATAGTACTTATTGGAATTAAATGAACGTGTGCATGTGGCACTTCAAGCCCTATAACCTGCATGGATATTCTGTTGCAGTTTATTGATCTTTTGATAGCTAAAGAAACTCTTTTACTAAAGTCCATTAAGCCTAAATATGTTTTATCGTCGAGGTCAAAAATATAATCCACTTCTTTTTTTGGAACAACTAAAGTATGGCCTTTTGTTAGCGGGGCAATATCTAAAAAAGAAAAGTAATTTTCGTCTTCGGCAATTTTGTAACAAGGTATTTGCCCGGAAATAATTTTTGAAAATATACCTGGCATTTTATTTAAATAGTAATTTCCGAGATCTGAAAAGTAACTTTACCGGCAGGCACCTGCACATCCACTTTCTCTCCAACTTTTTTGCCAAGTAATGCTTTACCAATTGGTGAGTCGACAGAAATTTTTCCAATTTTAAGATCGGCTTCATTCTCTGCAACTAAAGTATATTTCATAACGGCACCGTTGTTGGTATTTTTAATTTTAACTGTGGTTAGGATGCTTACTTTAGTAAGATCTATTTGCGTTTCGTCAACTATTCTGGCGTTTGCAATTACATCCTCTAATTTTGCAATTCTAAGTTCTAATAAAGCCTGGGCTTCGCGCGCGGCATCATATTCTGCATTTTCGCTCAGATCGCCTTTATCGCGGGCGTCAACAATGGCTTGTGTAGCTGCTTTTCTTTCAACAGTTCTTAGCTGTTGTAACTCATCCTTCATTTTCTGCAAGCCTTCTTCGGTATAATATCCTATTTGTGCCATAATTACCTATTCTTAAAAAAACAAAGAATCCCGATTAAATACCGGGACTCTTTTAATATAACAAATGTATGAAAAATTTTATAAATTCAATCTTAAACCAAAAGTGTGGGTTCCGCCAAACGGATTGGTTAAACGATAAGAATAATCAAAACCAACTGTAGATTTTTTCTCGTTAACAGGTACTTCAAAAGTAACACCTGCCGCAGGGCCTGTAAATACAGTTTGACGGGTATCATCCTTTAAAATTCCTTTTTCAGCATAATAACCACCTCTAAACATTAACATATCTTTCCATGCATATTCTACACCAAACAAAAAGTTATCGTTAGTAAATGAGTTAGACGTGTAAGTACCATTTAAACTTAAACGGTGTTTTTTAGATAGACCTGTGCTGTCTTTAGTTAAATAAAGATCGTAAGAAGCACCAATGTTTACCAATGCAGGTAATTCAAAAGCACCAGAACGGTTGTTAACTGTTAACTCATAATTGTTACCATAATTAACTGTAGTTTGACGAGATAAACCATCACCTCTGTAAGACATTTTTGGTCCCCAGTTCTTTAATGCAATTCCAACATGGATCTGATCGTATTTACCAGTGTGGTATTGAATACCAGCATCAATAGCAATACCTTTAGCAGAAACGTTAGGGATCTGTTCGTTAATGAGCTTAAAGTTGATACCACCAAAAATATTATCAGAGAACATTTTTGCGTAAGATAAACTGATATTATAAAAAGTTGGTGTGTAAGTACCTAAACCGCCTTCGGGTTGTTCTTCGGTTGTGATCTCGATCTTACCAGCGTTAATAGCAACAACACCTAAACCGATAGTTCCGGTTTCGCCAATACCCTGGGTTATACCAAAACTATTGATAAAGATCTCGGTACCTTGTAACCAGTTTGAACGGTTAAAGATAACTTCGGTCTTACGAGTAAAGGCTGTACCTGCAATGTTAAGGAATTGTGCTTCCAAACCTCTTACCTTAGCAGAGTTAGAACCAACCATACCTGCATTTCTTGCATATGGATTTATTAATAATTGTCCAGCTCCAGCCTGGCCCCTTCTTTCAGGGTTACCGGCATTACCAATGGTTGCAGCAACCATTAAAGCGGATAAACTAATATATTTTAAATTTTTCATCATAAACTTTATTAGCAAAGGTTAGTAACTTTGAACATCTAAAGGACGCATTGCCCCAAACCATTTAATTATTTTTTCTCCAATTCCAGGTGCATCTATGTAGAATATATATAAACCGCTGGCAACCGAAATGCCATTTTGGTTCTTAAGATCCCAATCGGCATAAGGTATACGCTTAGCTTGTTTAATATCAGAACCTGTTCCTGAAGTTCCTAAATAAATATCTTCCTGGCCGGTAACATCGCGAGTAATTGTTCTTACCAAAGTACCATTCATAGTAAATATTTTTACTGTACACTTGCTTGGTAAATTTGTAATTCTTACGCGGTTATCAATCCTGTTTACTTCGTAAGCAGAAGAACCGTAATATGGATTTGGAACAACTTTAATAAGATCTAAAGCGCTCTTAGCTGTATTAGCTTCTCCATATAAAGTAGCAATATCACTTGTATTAAAAGCATACATAGGGAAATTGTTATTTTGTGGATTAACAGTATTAATATGTGTTGTTAACATGCTTGTTGAATTTACATTCTGCAATTTATTAATATTGATAGCAGTTTGACTTGTATATGTTGCAATACCTGAGAATCCATAACGATAAGGTTTTGCAACATTTATTTGCATCCTAACATCAGATGGCATATTAGCAGGATCGCTAAAATCAAATCCATCTCCTGGCAATGGCATAGATACCCACATGATATCACGCTCTAAACCATTTAATGGTCCAAGTCCGGCGCCTCCATTATCGTCGCCAAATGTTGCACCAAAATATTCATTTAAAACAAAAATATTTCTTGCACCAAAATCATATTTTGTTTGTCCGTAAGGTTTTCCACCTAATGTAGCTTCCCATCCAAAATTTCCAGGAGTTGGGTAAGTTGATTGAATTGAATTACCACCAAATACATAAACAAAATGTTTACCACCAAAAGCACCTGGATATGGTGAATTATATTTAGAAGTAGGGTTCCACTTCATATCATTACCATTATTTTCTTTTTGGTAACTATCTTCGCCAAACATCATATTTAAACGCTCGCCTGTTTCTAAATTAATCGCATAACCAGGAAACCAACCCATACCGGTTGCCGAGATATAAGCAGGATCGTCGACAGCAGAACTTGAAGCTGTACCAGTAGCATAAACACCATCTTTGTTTACTGAAGCATGTCTTCTTGGACCAAAAAATATGCCTCCACCTTCGGCAAGGGTATATTTTTCCTGCATTTCAATAACAGGGCATCTTGTCCATTTACTCTTATCTTTAGTATATACAATGATCACACTGCTAATTTTTCTTAAGTCAGTATTTCCATCCTGACTAGGAGAAGTATTGCCTGATAAACCAAAAACACCAGGGAAAGCAACTTTATTTGATTCCCAGATTTTACCATTTAAGCCCGGACCACCAAACACACGTGCTGGTATATTTGGCGCGCTGCTAGGAGTAATAGAATAATAAGAAGCTGCTAATGGATATGGTGCCCATGTACCACCTAAAATATTTCCAAATACTTTTTTAGGGTCGTAAAATGCGGCAACAACTCCGGCGTTATCTTTTTTATAGAAAGCGTCTTCGCTACCTGCGGTTTTATTATTTCCTGAAAGTATCCAGTTAAACGGTGTAGTACCATCTATATCTGGAACTGGATTTAACCAACCAGCTGGCCCATTTAGGTAAGAGATACTTGCTCCAATAAACGAACCCGCAGCAGGTCCAGGATAATCTGAATCTTCTGAATTGAAGTTTGTGAACTTACCAACAAACTCACCCGGATCGGCAACTTGTCTAATTGTTAGAGAGAAACCAAGATCAGGGAAATAAAACTCATTTCCAACCTTAATTGTTTCGTAATAAATATCTGTAGTGTTTGTTGGAACAATAGCTGTTGGGTAGTATAATTTACCTGACTGAACATCTTTTAATTCCCAACTTGTATTATCAACATTTAAAGCTGCTATACCAAGACTTGCAGTTCCTGAAGCTGTAGGAGTTGGCAATGCATTTAAACTTGGCTGAGGCGTAGTTGATGTAACAAGATTATTAATGAACCTGAAAGTAAAATCAGAATTTTTTACGTTCAATGGATCTACAACTTTAATGTTAATTGGACCTTGTGCATTTTCGTAAGTAATATCTGCTTTAAAGCCATTAGCTACGATCTCATCTTCAGAAGCCTTAGTCATAGTTAAAATATTTCCACCGTTACCTTGTCCTTCTATCCTTGTGATCTTTGGACCAAAACCGTAAGCCGACTGAGCTACTGTTCCGTCTTTTTCAACATCTGGAATATGAGGGATACCTGCAGCACGTTTAAATTTACGACCTTCTAAGTAAGGACGTTTTTGACCTAATATGTTTGCAGCTGGATTTACTGACACGGCAACATCCGGTGCATAGGTCAGGTAATTATTGTAAGCATAAGCTACAGCAAAGAAATAGTATGTTTTATTATTTACTAATTTCCTGTTAGCTGAAGTTGAAAATGCATCATCGGTAACTTTGAAAGTAGAAACAACACCTTTATTCAAACCTTCTACTTTTACTTTTGGTACAAGGTATCCGATACTATTATCTAATTCAAAGTTAATAATACGTGAAACGTTATTCTCAAGATCGCATTGAAAAACAGGTATTGCTTTTGTTCTGTCATTTAAGTCAGTAGATGTTACTTTATCATTTGTAACCTGGTAAACAATGTAACCTTCAAAACGATAAACTTTATCAGGATTGCTTAATGCAGTGATATTTGATGTTGGATCAGATAAAATAGAGATATCTGTTTCAGCATAATCATTATTAAATTGCTTATAGTTATTTGTACCTTTTTTATTAGTAAGGTAAATGATCAACTCATTATTAGTTTCCTGAATTGTCATATCCGGAGCCTCCGGTCCATCTAATAATTTAAAGCAATTATCAAATAAAGCCTGTGCTTTATCATCTGCGGTTTTTAATAGATCGATAGAAGTTAAATTACCTCCTTTTACCGGGCTTTGTGCCCATGGCATACCAAAAGTAATATCGTTTACAGCACCAGGTAATAATCTAAATGGTCCGGCTGATTGTAAGAAACGTCTATCACCAGGTAAGTTACCTGCAGATTTTTCTGTCCAACCTGTTCCAAGAACCGGGTTACCATCGTACACATAAGTTGCAGGAGCAGTTCCACCGTAAGCATTACCACCAAAAGTAAATGGCGAACCGTCTTTCCAGAAACCAGTCATGAAATTATAGTAGTGAATTGCAATATCAGGGTTAGTGGTTTGCGGAGGGAATGCACCAATATTATTATTGTAGTAAGTAAAACGGCTCATTTGAATAGTCTCGCCCGGCTCATCAGTACCAGTGTATGGGGTTTGAGGAACTACGAAAGCATCATTATCATTATCAATTCCATCATTAGGGTCAGCTAGTGGACCTTTAAAAAAGTCACAACCTAAAGCAGGAGGAAAATCTCCGTATCCATTAGTACCAGAAGCGGTCTCATCAAAAGGATCGGCGTTATAAATATATCCTAAACCTCTTGATACGTCGCAACCAACATAATCATCCAAATAATATCCAAGATCCGGATCGTTCCATACTGTAAAATAGGTTTGATTTAATTGAAAAGATGAACGGTTGTGAATTTCATAACTATAAAAGGTCATGTTGTTAACCTCATCATTTGTTTTAAAAGCAAAGGCCTGCGCTCTAACTTCAACACCAATAGGCACACCTTGTGTTTCTGTGTGAGCACCACCTTTATCATTAAAAACCCAGAACAAAGTTTGATCACCATATAATTTTGCTTTACAGAATCCTAAATTATCTTTTAAAGCCAAATTCTGAACATCGTATGCAGGATAATCACCAGTAGAAGGATCGTAAAAACCATCAGGGCTAACGTCCACAAACGGCGCTAAACGCTTACCTTGATTTTTACTTACATCGCCATTACCCGGCCAAGCCAAAATACCAGTGCTAATTACACCACTTGCAACAAAATTATCTACCTCAGCACGTGTGATCTTGTAGATCTGATCGTATTTCGCACACTCAGCAGGATCAGCAGATGCATTAACTGTATCTAAAGGTCCGGGCCAAAAGTCAATACCGTTCTGGCGGTAAGTCATAGCGGCCACTTTTAACTGACCACCGGCATCTAACCCGCCTAACCATATTGAACCACCAAAACATGATGATACACCAGTATTTCTATTTGCAGTTGCAGGAACAATGTAATAGGCATTACCATTACCTTGTAGATCCCACCACATATCGCCACCACTATAAATAATGGTTCTAACGTTATTTACCCATAACTCGGCAGCTGCTTTTGGAGCACTACATTCTGCCATTACTTTTTGGCCAAGATTGGTCATTGCTACATTCCTTTCGGCAGCAGCTTTTTCTCTACCATAAATGCTTATGCTACATAAGACACTTAATAATATTATAATTTTCTTCATAGTGATTCCTCCTAAAAATTAAACATTACACCAATACGTATTTGACGCGGACTGCTGTAATTACCTGCTTTATTGATACTGATATTATATAGATCTGTAAAAGATGTTGCACTGTTAGCCAAGGCTAATGCTGCTTGCGCTTGTGTTGATGTTAAATAACCATCGTCAGTTGGATTACCTGTGTAGTTATATACATCCAGCACATTACGGTTATTAAATAAATTTAAAACCTGTAAGTACACATTTAAGTTAGCAGTCTTTTTATCTTCATCGCCTTTTTTACCGAAGCTTAAAGGAATGTTCTTGTCAATTCTTAAGTTTGATCTGAAGCTCCAAGGTTTAGATGACCCATTGATCTGACCAACGATACTTGAACGGGCTCCTGCAAAGAATACTGAATATGGAACCGCAGTATTCCAACGTGTGTATGGGGTACCCGAACCTAAGATAAATGATAAGTTAAATCCAACATCTTCAAGGATCTGAATAACTTTTCCTTTTTTGTTTTTAAATGATGGTCCTTTGTAATCTTTTTCTGCACCAAAACGGTAGTCATAGTTCAATACAAAACTATGGCGTTGATCATAATCTAATGGTTGAAGGATACGTAAATTTGGTTGACCAGATCCGGCTAAGTTAGCACCAGAGGTAGCACTAGATCCTGAACCTTCAGCAAATTGTAAGGTATAATTAACTGAATATCTCGAACCACCTGTTCTACGGAAGTCGAAAACAAAAGATAAACCTTTAACAGTACCAAAATCAATATTATCATATGTAATGTAAGATTTTGGATAAGCGCCCGTAACAAAACGTTGATTGATTTGGTTACGCATCTCGCGATAAAAAGAGGTGATGGTTAATGCAGCATTCTTACGCTCGTTTAATACTTGTGAGAAGCCTAACTCATAATCAATAGTTTGTTGAGGTTTAAGATCTGGATTATTAATTGTAGGTGTATTAGCTTCAGCATCCATATAATAATAATCAAAAGGTTGAAATTGATTACTACGTTCAGGACGTTGCGTTAAGATATCGTAATGAGCAAAGAAGTTAGCCACGTCTGAAATAGGGAAAGAGAAAGCAATACGAGGCATTGCATTAACGGCCGCAACGTAATTGGTGAATGCAGCTGCCGACATTTTTTTATCGTAATTTGTACGGTCTTTAAATAATGGCACAGCATTACCTGAAGAAGCCACAAGTAAAGATGGATCTGATAACTCATTTCCTTCCGAATCATACCATTGATCTTTTAGTCTGTACCCTTTAATAAATAAAGGTGATTTTCCACCAGATGGAGCTTGAGCTACATAAATAGCAGCATCTTTAGAAAGATTTCCTGGTACGTTATCTGCAAAACCTGCTGGAAGATTTTCTAACGAACCAAGGTCACTTATTTTTGCAAGTTCATGGAAAGCATATTTATCTTTTAATACTGGTTGATTAGCATCGTAACGGTCAACACGTAAACCCACATTAAACTTAATGTCTTTAAAATCAAACTTATCCATAATGTAAACAGAAGCGTAAATTGGTCGGATAGAACCAATTGGAAATTGTTTTCTGCCTTTATCATCTGTAGCTTCAAGGAAATTAGTGATAGATGTTTTACCGCCAACTTTTTTACCATCATGTGTAAAACCTGCATAGCCAACTTGTCTGTTTGCACCATTTCCAAAAAGATCTTCAGGCCCAAACATTTCAAGGCTAAGGTCATTAGGATCTAAGGCGTCTGTATTTATGAAACCAGTATAATCAATCGGTAAACCCAATTTTTCTAATAATTTTTCAGAGAATTTGGTTTGTTTATCGGCTTCGTATTTATTTTCATAATAATAATATGGAACTAACCCTGAGAATTGTGGAACTAAGATTGGGTTTGACTCATCTAACTGAGTTGTATGATTGTTTGTAATATTATTACGCATTAACGTCCAAAGACTTGAAGCATTTAACGCGTGAAAATTTTGTGTACGTTGATCAAATTCCATACCAACTGTTACAGCATGGTTTTTAATATCTGTGTTAAAGCTGGTAGCGATCCTGAACTGATCTTTAAGATCTGTTCTGTATTGTGTAGGATACAAACCAAAATTATTAAATAGGTTATAAATACTTTGTGGAGCAGCACCGTTTACTACACCATTATTACCCTGAATATAATCCATACCAATAAACTGATCTGATGGTGTTTGATCAATTAAATAACTAGTGTAAATTGCTGCATCAGGATTTTGAGTTCCTGCTTCAAAAGTTAAAGGTAATTCTCTTCTGCCGGTATATTTATAAGCATTAACAGTTTGACCATTTAAATTAAAAGCGTCGTCGTATATATAGTTATATGCCCAATCTTTTTCAGCAAAAGTTCTGTTGAATTTACCTACATAGCCGTAATCAAAGATGTTATCTTTATGCACAGCACTTTGGTTTACAGTTTTTCCATTTTCGTAACTAACTAAAAATCTAAAGAATGAATTAGACAGAACTGATTGTGTTTTTTCTTTATTACCCGAACCGCCAAATTTTTGTGTAATAGATAAATTTGTTCTAAAAGTTCTATTACTTGTTTTTGAATTATTTTGAGAGTTTAAAAGTTGGTTTTGAATAGCGGCATTGAATCTATCATCATATTCATAAAAAAACCCTAGAGATATATTTGTATTTCCTGTAGGCGCAAAATCAACTTTACCGTTAAGCGATAATAAACGTGAAGCAGCATTTGGTCTGAATTTTTGTGTTTTAAGATCATCTTTAGTAATGTATTCCGATGAACGCACAAAACCTGTTCCGGATGGAGAAGGTACTAATGGCGTTTCTTTTAACTCAGCTAATTTTTCATCGCTGATCACATAAACCGGTACAAAAGAAGGAGCATTATCTTTTACATAATTACCCTGACCTGCAACAAAGAATCCAATTATTGTGCGTTTGGTAGAATCTTTCTTTTTATAAAGCGGTCCGCCCACGCTAAAACCTAATGAATTGTAACCGTATGCATCGGTCAACTGAGATGAGATCAACTCAATACCTCCAAAATATTTTGATTGGGGTCCGCGGGTTGAAATAGAGATGGCACCTGAAGTTAAGTCACCATACATAGCAGGCACGCCGCCCGTAATTACATTTAATTGTTCAATAGATTGTTGAGGTAGATTTGGAGTACCAAAAACCTTTACACCATCTACAAAATAAGTTGTGTTAGCACTACGACCACCACGCACGTTAATAGCTTTTCCTTCATCAGCCTGGTATACACCGGCTGTTGTAGCTGCAACTGAGTTAATATCTTTAGTCGCTAAATTCTGATAATCCTCACGTGTAACCGTTTGCCCTGATTTCGTATCCGGATCGATAAGTGGAACCTGATAAGTAACAACCTCAACCTCATCTAACCTAACACCTTCACCATTTGATAAACTTATGGTAATATAGGCCGTCTTACTTTCTCCTACCTGAATATCCTTAACCTCTGAGGCTTGATAACCAACATAAACACCTTTAACGGTATACTTTCCGGGAGATAAAGGCTTTATAAATGCCTCACCGTCCATGTTTGTAGTAGAAACACCTACCTGAACCCCGTCCTTGTAAGCCACTACGTTGGCAAAAGGAATAGCTTCCTTGGTTGCTTTATCCTGTAAAACAACTTTAATTGCACCGTCCTGCGCTAATGCTGCCAGGCCCGTAAAAACAACTAATACAACTGCTAAGTAAATCTTCTTTATCATATATTGTTAAATTACCTTAATTTTTTCACTTATAAAAGCCTTAAAAGTATAAACCCTAAGCATTAATAACAAGCAAAAAACCTTATATTTTATTAAGCTATTGATTACCAATTTATTAAACTTTTAATACTCTGTTAACATAATTTCTAATAGTATAAAGCTACACACAATGATTTTAATAGAAATTAACAAGTTAAAATGTGGTAACACGAAATTTATAAGTGGTTAAAAAACCAGCATAAATGGAAATATTATTTTTTTCGCTTCTTCTTTTTGAACAGGCGTTTAAAAAATGGTTCGCGTTTATTGTTGTTGTTGAGGTTAGATTGCTGTTTGCTTTTTTTCATGCGCTTGCGCACTTTTTTTGTTTGAATGCGCTTGTGATGTTTTTTTATAGCTTTCTTCTCAGCCTTCTCTTTACGCCTGTTCTCGCGGGCTTCGCGTCGTGCTTTTTTTTGTTGTTTAAGGTCAACTTTTATAGATTTTTCTTTTGGCCCGGTGCCCTTTTCTTGCGAAAAAGCAGGCAAAAAACTCGTTAAGAATAATAATAGAATTATTATTTTTTTAAATACCATTTTATTTTTTGTATTCTACCACTTCAACGCCAAATCGCTTTAAAAAATCAACGCCTTCGTCGTTTGCTAAGCCTTTAAATTTGGCGTAACTGTGCATAAAATATACTTTTTGAATACCCGTAGTATAAATTACTCGCGCGCACGAAATACAAGGCGAAAGTGTAACATACAATGTTGCGCCTTGCATACTAACACCATTTTTTGCGGCATATAAAATTGCATTTTGTTCGGCATGTAGGGCTAACGAACAGCTTCCTTTGCTATCGCGCGGACAACCAACCTCCGGAAATTCGATATCACAATTATGCGTACCGGCAGGGGGCCCATTATATCCCAAAGAAATAATACGTGTGTCTTTTGTTAACACAGCTCCTACCTGAGCCTTTACACAATGTGAGCGTTGGGCCAGCTTTTCAGCCAGTTCCATATAAATATCGTTGAAAGAGGGTTTCATTTAGTCGTTAGTTAATAGTCATTAGTTAATAGTCTTAAATCATTGGTCTTTCATCATAAATCCATAGTGAAAATAATTTAAGATCTTACAAAGCTTCGCTTACAACTTCTTTTACATCATCGGGTAACAGGCGTTTTAAAAGCGCTTCAATACCGGCTTTTAAGGTCATGGTGCTGCTTGGGCAACCGCTGCAACTGCCGCGCATTTGCACAGTAACAACTCCGTCCTTTAATTCTTTAAATGTTATCATACCTCCATCTGATTCAACTGCGGGACGGATGTATTGCTCTAACACTTCAATAATTTTATTTTCCACATCGTTACTTGGTGGCACGTGTTGTGTGTTAATAGAAATTGTTTCTTTAAAAGAAGAATCTTTTGGTACCTCTTGTTGTGGCAATTTATTTACAATGACGTTGCCTTTATTTAAATATTCGGTTATAAAAACACGTAATTCATCTCTTACTTCTTCCCAAATAATACCGTCTTGTTTAGTTATTGTTATAAAGTTGGAAGCAATAAAAATGCTTTTTACAAATGGAAACTGAAATAATTTTTGAGCAATTGGCGCATCTTTAGTTTCTCCAGCATTTTTATATTCTGCAGTTGCACCACTTACTAAAAGTAATTTATTGGCAACAAACTTTACACTCGAAGGATTTGGCGTCTCTTCTACGTAAATAATAAAAGGTATTTCGTTGGGATTCATATTGACCACAAATTTACGAACTAAAAGCTTATGATTTGCCTTTAAATAATAGTACTTTTACCCCGATCGATCATGCAGATAAAAACTGATTTTCTAGTTATCGGGTCCGGCATTGCGGGGCTAAGTTTTGCACTTAAAGTAGCAGAAAAAGGCAAAGTAATTTTAATTACCAAAAGTAACGCCGATGAAAGCAACACCAAATACGCACAGGGTGGCATTGCTGCAGTTTGGCATGATAAAGACAGCGTAGAAAAACATGTGGCAGATACTTTAAACGCAGGGGGCGGATTATGTGATGAAAGAATTGTGAGAATGGTTGTTGCCGAAGGCACAGATCGTGTAAAGGAATTAATTGAACTGGGAACAAAATTTGACAAGACAGAACAAGGCGAATACGATCTTGCAAAAGAAGGCGGACATAGTGAGAACAGAATTTTACATTATAAAGATATTACGGGTTTTGAAATTGAACGTGCTTTATTGCAACAGATCCACAACCATGAGAACATTACAGTTTACGATCATTATTTTGCCATTGACATAATCACGCAACATCATTTAGGAAAAACAGTTACCTCTAAAACGCCCGACATTACTTGTTATGGAGCATACATTGTAAATATTAAAACCGGTGTTATTGATACGGTACTTTCTAAATTCACAATTATGGCAACCGGTGGTGCAGGCCATGTGTATGCAACCACCACTAATCCAAAGATTGCTACCGGCGACGGCATTGCGATGGTTTATCGCGCAAAAGGTTTTGTAAAGGATATGGAGTTCGTACAGTTCCACCCTACTTCGCTTTACAATCCGGGAGAGAATCCAAGTTTTTTAATTACCGAGGCCATGCGTGGTTTTGGCGGCGTTTTAAAAACGCAGGACGGACGTGAGTTCATGCAAAAATATGATAGTCGCGGTTCTTTAGCGCCGCGCGATATTGTTGCGCGCGCTATTGACAATGAATTAAAAATGAAAGGTGAAGATTTTGTTTTTTTGGATTGCCGCCATTTTGATAGAAAAGGATTTATAGAACACTTCCCAAATATTTATAACAAGTGCATGAGTTTAGGAATTGATCCCTTTGTAAAAATGATACCGGTGGTTCCTGCGCAACATTATTTGTGCGGAGGTATTGGCGTTAATGATCACGGACAATCCTCCATCAAAAATTTATATGCAATTGGCGAATGTGCCTGCACAGGTTTACATGGCGCTAACCGTTTAGCAAGTAATTCTTTGTTAGAAGCAGTTGTGTTTGCACATCGTGCAGCAGAACAAATAAAAACTTTGGTAGATACTGTATCTATAGAAAATAATATTCCTGAATGGAATGCCGAAGGAACAGAACATGCCGAAGAGATGATCTTAATTACACAATCTCAAAGAGAAGTGCAACAAATTATGAGTAATTATGTTGGCATTGTGCGCAGTGAGTTACGTTTAAAAAGGGCCTTCGATCGTTTAGAAATTTTGTACATGGAAAATGAAGCGCTTTACGATAAAACAGTGATAACACAAAAACTATGCGAACTGCGTAATTTAATTTGCATTGGTTATTTAATTATTAAACAAGCCATGAAACGTAAAGAAAGTGTTGGCTTGCATTACATGGTAAATTATAAGAAGTAGCTTCGACAAGCTCAGCTACCACTTTTATAATCCCACATTTTTTTGGTCATTGAGCCTGTCGAAATGACATTAACCCTCCTCTTTCATTTTCAAGGCCAACACATATTTTATTTCTGAGAAAGAAATATCTGAAGGCAATTTACTTTTTATTGGATTTAATCCTGCTGATTTATCAAATTTTTCTAAAGCGCGCATTATTGTTTTTTGTTTTTCGGGTGAAACTAAAAAATCAATATTTATTTCGCCGCTGGCAACATAAGGTGTTAAATGACTTTCTAACGTTGCTTTTGTAAAGCCGCGCATAATAGAAATTTCTTCAAGACTTAAACCCTCTTTAAACAATTTAAAGGTTTGTTCGCTGCTGCTTACTTTTTTTTCTTTTCCTTCAACCGCAGTTTTTTCCTTTTTAGTTTTCTTTGCTTTAGTTGGAGCTTTTGCCTGCATATTCGATTCCAATTCATGTTCCTCCATAAACTCTTTTATAATATTCAAAAAATCATCTCCAAACGCTTCCACCTTTGCTTCTCCAAAACCGCTTATCTTCATTAATTCATCAGATGTAGTTGGCAAAAATTCAGTCAATTCTTTTAAGGTCTTATTGCTTGCCACCATGTAAATTGGTTTTTGCTCTTCGTTACAAATATCATCGCGCAACAACAATAATTTTTTATACAAAACAGGGTGACTAATATCTCCAGAAATTTTTGCGTTCCGCGCATTCTCATAAATATTTATGCGAATGGCAGGATATACGATCTTTAATTTTGCTTTTAAAAATTCGTGTAAGTTAAATCCATACGCGCTTGATTTAAATAAAGCCAGTTTTGTAAATACCTGTTCAAATAAACTTTGCAGCTCTGCATTTATTTCTTCCGCAGCTTCTTTACTCTCGGTAGTAAAAGGAATATTCTTTAGTAAATTATTTATTTGCTCTAATTCGGTTTGAAAATAGGCAGAAGCTTGTTCTAAACGTTTGCTGACATTTTCATCATGCTCCACATTTGATGAAGCTGCAATTAAATTACTTAATTGATTTTTAAATTTTAAACTAACTTCATTCAGTGCATCCAATTTTGAAAAGAATTTTTCACTCCAATCATTTAAAGAAGCATGAACTTTTGTTTTATATAACTGAAAAAGTCCAGCCACATCTTTACGCGCATAAATAATATCTGTAAGATCAAAAAGACTTATCAAAACAGTTTTGATGTATTCGTTCTTAGAAGACTGAAAAATAGAATCAATGGCATTTTGATCTTGTTTATTTTCTGAAGAAAAGTTCAAGATCTTTTTATCGTTGAACAACGTTTCTGCATTTATTTTTGAACTCAAAGTTAACCCGGCTAAACTTCTACAACGACTTAACGCCACATACACTTGCCCCGCGCTAAAAGAATGCGCTGCATCTATAATTACTTTTTCAAACGTTAAACCCTGACTTTTATGAATGGTAATTGCCCAGGCCAAACGTAAAGGGTATTGCGAAAATGTGCCCAGCACTTCTTCTTCAACAACTTTAGTTTCTTTATTTAATTTATACGATACGTTGCTCCAGGCCTCTTTATTTAATTCTATTTCTTCATGATCTTCTTCGCATTTTACTTTAATAACACTATCACTTAAATAAGTTACAATACCAATTTTACCGTTATAATAATTTTTTTCTGGATTATTTTTCAGGAACATTACGCGGGTTCCTTTTTTTAAGGTCAACTGTTCATCTGCAGGATAATTTTTTTCGTTAAAAATTCCTTCAACTTTACTTTTAAAGGTATAAGCTTTATCAGGCAATGCACTTAATAATTTTTGATTTATCTCGTCAGCTTTTTGGTTGTGCGTTGTTAAAGTAATATTCGACTGAATAAATTCCTGCGAAAGATCTGCGCGATAATGTCCGTTAAGGGTTTCAAGATCGCTTAAACTTAAATTATTGTTACGTACCTTATTTAAAATATCAATAAAAGCCTGTTCGTTCTGGCGATAGATCTTTTCTAACTCAATATAAACGGCAGGATTATTTCTAAAAACAAGACTGTCAAAAAAATACGGACTTTGATAAATGTGATTCAATAAACGCCACTCTTCGGGATTAACAACAGGTGGTAATTGGTGCATATCGCCAATGAACATTACCTGCACCCCACCAAAAGGCAAATGCGTTTTTTTACGTGTGCTACGCAAAACAAAATCTATCTGATCTAAAAGATCAGCGCGCACCATACTTATTTCATCTATCACCAACAATTCCAGTTTCCTGAAAATCGAAAGGCGCAAACTATTGTATTTAAACTGGGCAGCCGCTGCGGCAGTTTGAGAAAAATCTACCTGGTGTTCTAAATTTAAAACTGGTAAAAAAGGTGCAAAAGCAAATTGAAAAAAAGAATGAATGGTGCTTCCGCCTGCATTAATGGCCGCCACACCTGTTGGTGCCACAACGGCCATTTGTTTAATGGTATTTTCTTTAATATACTTCAATAAAGTTGTTTTGCCCGTACCTGCCTTACCCGTTAAAAATACAGGTTGGTTAGTTTGGTTCACAAAATTTAAAACGTGCTCAAATTGGGAATTAATTTCTATAGTGCTCATTCTGTCTACAAAATAAAGCAAATTTTATAAATTATTTTTATTAGTTGTTATAAAATTATCCTTTAAAAAAGGCATTATATTTAACTTTTCCTTTACTAACTCCCGCCACTTATAAAGTTATAACGTTAAACCACTCAATTCTATTAAAGCATGTTTAAAAAAGAAGTATCTTTATTATAATTACTTAATTAACATGAAAAAGCAATTCGTTTTTATATTTGTCTTATTTTTTATTGCATTTTCTGCAAATGCGCAATATAAAAAAATGCCTTTTAATGCCAATCATTATTGGGTAGGATTTTACACTAACTCTCATCATACTTCAGGTGCAGCATATTATTACACTATTGCCGGCTTTAAAGATAGCCTGGTAAATTCTATTACTTATAAGTACCTTCCTGCAAACGCAAATAACGGTACTTTTTTAAGGGATGATACGCTGCGCAAACGAGTAATCATTCTTGATGAATTAAATCATGAACATATTTTATACAATTTTAATAAAGCAGTTGGAGATACGGCAATGCTTAGTAGGAAAATGGATTATCTTTCTGCTCCAAATATGTATACCAGCACTTACACTCTAACAGCTCTTGATAGTTTAATTTTAAGCGATGGATTGTACCATAAAAGATTTACCTATGGTGGTTATAAAGTTATCGAAGGCATTGGTGGGCATCACTTGGTCATGCCTTATGAAGAGTTTGCAGGCTTTATTAATAGGGAGTTGATTTGTGTTGGCACCTTCACTCCCACCAGTACTATTTTTCATAAAGATGGGATCGGGCAGAGCTGTTCATTAGGTGTGGGTGTTAAAGAAAACATAGATACAAAAAATTCTTTTTCCGTCTTCCCCAACCCGGCAATCGAAAGATTGAATTTAGAATTTTATACTGAAGATCCCTTGTCGATAATAATTCAGGATATATATGGAAGACCAATTAAAGAGTTAAATGGTTCTAACAAAAGTATCGATGTAAGTGATTTAACTAAAGGAGTATATTTTGTTCAGGTTAAATTCAAACAAAAAAGTATTTCAAAATATTTTATAAAAAACTGATCCGTTTGAATAGGCATCATTTGAACCACTAAAGTAGTTTCCCAAATTTTATAGCAATATGACTGATTATAAAATATACTGCGCCGGAAAATTTATTTCGGGTCCAAAAAAACTGGAAGTAACAAATAAATATTCTCAACAGGTTTATGCTGTAACTTATTTAGCAGACAAAACAATTCTTAACAAAGCCATTATTGCCGCCGAAAAAGTAAAACAAGCTTGTAAAGAATTATCTTCTTTGGAAAAATATACTGCCCTTAAATTTATTTCTGAAGAACTTGAAAATAAAAAGATACATCTTGCAAAAGTTTTATGTATTGAAAGCGGAAAGCCTATTATTTATGCAATAGCCGAAATTGAACGCGCAGCTCAAACTTTTTTAATTGCGGCAGAAGAATGCAAGCGTCTCCCAAAAGAATACATGAGCCTTGACTGGACGGCCAACGGAAAAAATAAAGAAGGCATAGTCAACTATTTTCCAATTGGAATTGTTGCCGGCATTTCTCCTTTTAATTTTCCATTGAATCTTGCAGTACACAAAATAGCACCGGCTATTGCAGCAGGTTGTCCTATTATATTAAAACCCGCATCCTCTACTCCACTTTCAACTTTAGAGTTGGCGAAAATTATTGATAGAACAAATTTGCCAAAAGGTATGGTCTCTATTTTACCAATGGATAGAACAACGGGAAATTTATTAGTGACCGATGAACGTATTAACCTATTAAGTTTTACAGGCTCGCCGGTTGTTGGATGGGAATTAAAAAAACAAAGTGGCAAAAAGAAAGTTATTTTAGAATTGGGCGGCAATGCAGGAGTAATAATTTCAGAAGGTGTTGATCTTAAAAAAATAATTACAAAATGTTTAGTTGGCGCGTTTTCTTATAGCGGACAAATTTGTATTCATGCTCAACGTTTTATTGTACACCCAAACCTCTTTGAAGATTTTTTAAGTTTAATGAAAAAAGAAACCGAAAAATTAATTGCCGGCGATCCGCTTAAAAAAGAAACCAGGATCTCAACTATGATTGATGAAGAAAATGCCAAACGCGTTGAGGAATGGGTAAAAGATGCCATAAAACAAGGCGCTAAATTGGTTTGCGGGGGCAAAAGAAAAAAAACGTTTTACGTACCAACTATTTTAACGAATACTACTTCTAAAATGAAAGTAAATGCAGAAGAGGTTTTTGGTCCGGTAATTTGCATTGAAAAATATAACGGCAAAATAGAAGATGCCATAAAAAAAATAAACGATTCTAAATTTGGATTGCAGTGCGGTGTATTTACCGATTCTGTTTCCGAGTTAGATCATTGTTTTAAACAGATCGAAGTAGGCGGCATTATTCATAACGATGTACCAACTTTACGTTTTGATCAAATGCCATATGGCGGCATAAAAGAAAGCGGGCTTGGGCGAGAAGGAGTTAAGTATGCTATAATGGATATGATGGAACCTAAGATATTGGTGAAATAGAAACAACTTGCCGTCACTTTTCCTTGATGACGGCAATGCAAAGCATTGAGCGAGATGGTGCCATAGCAACCAAAAAATCAACCTTGCACTTATTTCTTGCCCTCACTTTTTGCTTGATCAAAAAGTAAGCAAAAAATCAAGGCTTTCTTAAAATTTTGCTAAAATCTAATTTTCCTCAAGCTGATGATTTAAGCGCTTCGCGAACAGCCAAAATCATCTTCGCACTGGCCAACGCTTTTGAAGAAAAAAGATTTTTAACGCAAAATTTTAAAAGGCCGTCTCACATTGTGTGCTTACGCGACCAGATTTTGCGTATGGTAATTATGCGGTTAGATGTTTGGGCTTTCCGCGTGAGCACCTGCTACGTGCGCTGGCCAGGCAAAACGCTTGGAGTGGGAAGAGTGAATTGATTTTTTTGTAGAAAGGCAATAAAGGCGCTTGTCGTTTAAAATTCTGTTCTTTCCGAATAAAACCTTGAACAGAATTTTTTACTTTATTAGCCTTTCAAAAAAAATCAAGAGTGGGTGGAAAGATCGTTTTGCCTTGTCTTTTGTTTACTTTTCGACTAAGGAAAAGTAAAAAAGAAAAATTGTGCCGCCGCACAAAGCCGGATCGAATATGTACTACATATTTGCTCTGTGCTAAAAGCGACAAAAAGTAAATTATTTCTTTAACGAATTCATTTTTTTGAAACCTATTAACTGATCGTAATACATTCCGATCCTACGATGGTAAACAAAAATGTTGTAATCATTTTCTGTATCCCAATGATTTCCTTCAATGATAGTTTCATCTCCTCCTTTTTTCGTATCGTTACTTAAAACATAAATGTAATTATAGTAGCCCTGCTTTAAATACAATTGGGCTTCGTAACCAAAACGTTTATAATTATAGGTCATTTTGCTTGCTTTATTCATGCGCCAGTCTGTTAACTTTCCGAGTATGTAAAAATTGCCGCTAGCTTCGGGAGTTAAGTATGGAAGAAAAAAATCAACATATACATAATCAGCTTCAGTATCCATATTTCCTTTAAAGTCGTTATTCTTGATCAGGAATTTGCCGTTAAAATCGGGATAGTATAAATAAGGTTTAACAGATCGTATCTCTTCTTTATATAATACAATATGATTTTTTAAATTTTCATCTTTGTATATCTCTTTTACTTTTTCAGAATAAAATCTTACGCTGCGGGCGTCAAAAAATCTGAATTCATTTCCGCCATTAAAAGTTGTTGCATCATCTAACGAATACGTAAGTGTATTGCCGCCCATAAAAGTTGGTTTTACATCTGTAACCGCATTATCCCAACGATTATTTTGGGTTATGGTCACTTTAAGATCTTTGTATGGATTTGTTATATCATAACCTGAGTTATTGATAACAAGATCCATGTGCTGTTTATTATATTGTTCGCCATCGCCAATGGGCTGTCTGAAATTAGCAGCAATGGTAACCTTTGGCTCATAAACTAAAAAACGTCTGCTTAATACCAGATCTTTTTTATCGCCATCGGCATACACATAAACAATGTAATTACCGCTTTTGGTAAATTTTAAACTTTGTTGCGGAAACAAAATATCATAGTGAAGGTATTTTTGCATGGTATTGGTAGAGAATGAATAGTTAAGGATATTAAGATCAAAAAAACCCGTAAGGTACTCGCTTATCATCAGATCGCTGGGCGTCCAATCGGCATTACAATGAATGAATGAAATGCTGTATTGTTTTCTATCTGCTTCCAGGTCGTCAAATGTCAATTGTATTTGTTCAGCTCCACTAAGGTCAATAATTGGTAAACCAAACTCCCAGCTTGATTCGTGTATCTGTACAGTTTTGATTGTTGGCTTGTAATTGTAATCGTCGTATTTAAGAACATTATCGTTTACATAATCTTCATCATCTCCCGTTTTTGTTTGAGAAAAAATGGCGAGTGGTAAGGCCAGTAAAAAATAAATAAAGGTTCTTTTAAACATGATCAAATATAAACAAAGCATAGTGCTTTAACGAAACTAGAAATATAATTATTGTAAAAAAGCAAAAAAAGATCCCGTCATGGTTTAACCGTGACGGGATCTGTATAAAAAGAGTTAAAAATTAGTGAATGATCTTTTTGGTGATCTTGCTATTCTCAGCTTCAACTGTTACAAATAACAATTGATTTTTTGCTTCCAAACCAAAGTGTACTGTTTCGTTTTGAGTAGTAACCGACTTGTTATCTACAATTTTCTGTCCTAAAATATTAGTTACAGAAATGTTAGCCTTTGTAGTTTTATCAAAATTAAGATCTACATATACACCACTTACATCATTCTTAACCATTACTGAGTGATCAGTGATCACTGAAGCATTATTGTCATTAACACCTGTACTAATATCGGCACAAACCGTTAATTCAAAACGTGCAGTTGATGTTGTATCGTTAATTGTACAAACGTATGGACCTGCCTTGATGTTATGGGTAACGTTTAATAATTTATCTTTTAAAGTTACACACGCATTTGGCGGTAACAATTGCATATCAAAACCATTAATTGTGTATTGACCACTTGCCATAACTTTTACTAATACGGGGATAACCGCGTTTTGAGTTAAAGCATAAGGTAGACTGTTAATTGAGTAATCGAAGTTTCCACCTTTTGTAGAGATAGTTGTATACTTACTATATCCACCTGGATATCCAACATAACCCGGAGTTTGGAATATTTTACGGGCATCCCAATCACTATCATAAGCGTTTGTAGCTGAACCATGGAAACGAATTGCTGTTTCATCATAATCGTTACTAAAACCACTTATTTGCAATTTAATTGGTAAACCATAATTTGCAACATTGTTACTATTATTGGTTTTCATTACTTGCGTATTGCTTGAAACTTTGTTTGATTCCTGTGCCGTTAAAATTGTATTTGCAAGTGCTTCAACATAAAAACCTTGTCCGGCAGGTATAAAATCAGTTCCGCCATTTGTTCCAACACCATTTACAAATGTAGCGTATGGCCCATCGGCATTATAAATATAAACTGCGTTTGCAACTTGCGGATTCCCGTTCCTTAATAATGTCCAACGTATTGGCGAAGCATAAGGGTTTGCGATTAAGCAAGTACCGCTTTGAACAGAATTAGTTAAGTTAATTGGCAAACTGCCTATTACAGGGCTACCAACCAAATCAATAAGAATATCAGCAGTAGTTGAAGGGCCTGTTCCTAAATAGGTCCAAAAACCTTGTCCGGGTGTTAATGGAGTTGATATAGTAATTGTGGTATCATATCCGTTTATATCAGTTTCGGTCCAACCCTGTACCGATTCAAAATAACCACCAGCAGAAGTTACACCAGTTGCAGAACCTTCAATTGCCATTGGAAAATCATCGTACCACTCATTCATTGTTTGGCCGCTAACGCCTGCAGATCCTAACAAAGCCCAACCGGTGTTACCACCCAGAATAAAATTTTCAACTGTAACGTTACCTGTAATAGAGCCTCCGGGTGCAATTTGAGCTATCCTTCCCTTTAAACCACTTGTAGATTTGATAGTTAAATTACCGCCACTTGCAAGAACACCGGCTCCTGAAGATATTCTCAAAGAATCAAGAATATCAATTGCAGTGCCTAAAGTTTTGGTTCCTGAATTACTAACTTCAATTGCATTTAATGTAAGGCTTGAGCCGGTTACAGATTGTGCGCCTGAACCATCAAATCTTAACAATGCATTATTTGGAGTAATAGTACCATTATTTGTTAAATTAACTCCAAGATTAATAATAGAGTTGCTGGTCCAAACAGTTGTGCTCCCTGTAGTAGTGGTTAAATTATCAAACCTGGCCTGTGTTGTTGAAGTATTACCTGATGTAACAGTTCCGCCCATCATGTTTACAACAGATGTACCGGCAGTTAAGCCGCCTAAAGCTGTTACGCTCCATGTACCTGTAATATTTATATTATTGCTCATACTAACATTACCTGAAGTATTGAACCTGATATTATGTATGGGATTATTTACTGCGCTGGGATTACCTACAATAGTTTTTGCGGCGGCGCCAACAAATAAGACAGTACCCGTATTACTAGGTGCAGCAACGTTGGTAGTGCCCGAGATCGATAACATATCTGTAACATTTATAACGCCACGGTAAGCCATTGGATTAGTGGTTCCATTAAAAAACAAATTTGATGTAGTAGAGGTGCTTGCGCCAAAATTGATAATCCGGTTACCATTGCCGGTTGTGGCAATTTCTAAATTCTGAAAGGTAAAATTACCAACTATACTTCTTTGTGTAGTTGATGTTAAATTATAATCCAACCAACTGGTGGGGGTATTTACATACGAAGCTCCTGCGCCTTTATTACAATTTCCTGAAATATGTAAAGTAGATGCTGGTGCAAGTACAGTACCGCCTTGCAAACTCATATTTGTAAGGGTTACCTCAACGCCTGAAGCATCAACTGTTCCGGTATAACTAGCCAACATACTTAATGTCGTAAAATCTTCATCGTTTGGCATAACACAATCTCCGTTTGAAACCGTACCGTCAAAAACGGCTGTTTCACCAAATGAAGGATAACCAAAAAGTGGAGTTGGGTTCCAGTTATTAGGATTTTCGAAGTCGTTATCCAAATCAGCGTTGGTCCATGTATAAGATTGCGATTTAGCAGTTAGAACAATTATAAAGCTAAATAATAAAATAAAAATTCTTTTCATACTCTGTATTTTTAATGTTAAGTTAAATGTAGATCATTTTTTTTATTTAATCAAGTATTTTTAAGCAAAAGTTAATAAAATTTAAAATGATTTAGACAAAGGGCTATTTTTGGCTTTTTAAATCAAATAAACTGCTTTTCAAAAAACTTTAATCAAATGTAATAACACTTTTGCCATTAAAAGTTAATTCTAATGAAGAAAATCTTACATATGTAAGATTTAGCAGATTAAACAGCTAATTCTACCACTTATCAAAAAACTCCCTGCTGCTCAAAACCTTAACTTAATAATAATTACATTTACGATCAAAATTCTGGTTTAAAACTGAACTTATTTATGGCGCTTATCAAACATCTTAAAAAAATATACCTTATCCTTATTTTTTGTCTGCCGGCTTTTAGTTTTTTTTCTCAAACCAGCGGCCTTGTTAAAGGATTTGTTTATGATAAGGCAAATGGTGAGCCTGTGCCATTTAGTAATGTTTATTTTAAAGGAACCACTATTGGCGCAAACACCGATCTTAATGGTTTTTTTACCATTACACGCGTGCCGCCGGGCGAGTATAAAATACTTGTTACCAATCTTGATTTTGATACCATTCGCGAATCTATTACTGTTAAGGCCGGCGATGTAATTACAAAAAAATTCTTTGCAGTTAAAGGTGGTGTTAAATTAGAAGAGGTTGAGGTATCAACCACATCTGTAGATAAAATTGAGAATACTACTGTAGCCGTGCAAAAAATAGATCCAATCATCATCAGTAAATTACCGAGTGTAGGCGAGCCGGATATAGCCCAGTATTTACAAGTGTTACCGGGAGTAATTTTTACAGGCGACCAGGGTGGGCAATTATATATTCGCGGCGGATTACCTGTTCAAAATAAAGTATTGTTGGACGGACTAATCGTATACAACCCTTTTCACTCTATAGGTTTATTCTCTGTTTTTGATAACGACATTATGAAGAACGCATCAGTATACAGCGCCGGGTTTGGTGCCGAATATGGTGGCAGAACTTCTTCTATTATGGACGTGACCACTCGCGACGGAAATAAAAAACGTATCAGCGGAAAGATCGCCGCTTCTACTTTTGGCGCCAAAGCATCATTAGAAGGCCCGCTTGTAAAACTAAAAGACGACGGCAACACAAGTGCGTCATTTTTGCTTTCCGCAAAACATTCTTATTTACCACAAACTTCAAAGTTGCTTTATTCATATGCCAATCCAAATGGTTTACCTTTTTATTATACCGATCTTTATGGAAAAGCTTCTGTTAATTCAACAGGCGGAAGTAAATTCAGTTTATTTGGTTTTAATTTTAGCGACAAAGTAGACTACAGCGAAACTGCTTCTTTTAACTGGAAGAATGTTGGTGTTGGAAGTAATTTTGTACTTGTTCCGCAATCAAGCAACCTATTAATTGAAGGTGTATTTGCTTACTCAAAATATGATGTAAATTTTAAAAACCCTTTGCTTGAAACTGATTCTAAAAGAAGTGATGTGAGTGGTGTAAACACAGGTTTCAATTTTGTAAAGTTCATTGGTCGCCAGGAATTAAGATTTGGTTTTGAGGGCGTTATTACAAACACAAATTACGAAATTCAAAACCCTTATTTTGCAGTAATAAAAATGGGCCGCTCTACAATAGATGTAGCCGGATTTATAAAACATAAATTCATTGATAAAAAAAAACGCATAGTATTTGAACCGAGTTTGCGTTTACAGTATTATGCTACACTGGCAGTATTCTCGCCTGAACCACGCGCCTCGATTAAAATAAATGTAACACCTAAAATACGTTTTAAAGGTGCCGGTGGATTATATAGTCAAACACTTTTAAGCGCCAATAGCGATAGAGATATCGTAAATCTATTCTACGGATTCATTAATGCGCCGGAGAACGACCAGATCTCTAAAACTTATATTGATTACAAAGGCGCAACCAAAACAGTTAATTCATCCGTTCAAAAAGCTACTCATGTAGTTGGTGGTTTTGAGTTCGATCTTTTTAAACATTTTGAATTGAATGTGGAAGTTTATCAAAAGAATTTTAACCAGGTTATTAATGTTAACCGTGAGAAAATTTTTGATGACAATGATCTTAATGCTTATCGTCCCGACGAATACAAAAAGAATTTTGTGATCGAACAAGGCCGTGCGAGAGGCTTTGATGTGGTTTTAAAATACGATAAAAAACGTTTTTATTTCTGGGCAGTTTATTCGCTTACATTTAACGATCGCTGGATCGGAAATAATGCTACCAGTGTTGTAACAAATTACCCGCCAAATTTTGATCGACGACACAATGTGAATTTTGTTTCATCTTACAATTTTGGTAAAAAGAAGCAATGGGAAGTAAATGCGCGTTGGAATTACGGTACAGGTTTCCCTTTTACACAAACACAAGGTTTTATTAACCAGTTAAACCCTGCAGGTAATATTAATTATAATTTAAATACAGCAAATGGTACTTTAAGTTATATACCTTCTAATTTAAATGGTGGACGTTTGCCAGATTACCACCGTTTTGATATTGGTATAAAATATAAATACAACTGGAGCGAAAAAACAACTTTTGAGGTTAACGCCGGTGCCACAAATATTTATAACCGCGAAAATATTTTTTATGTTGACCGTTTTACTTTTTCTCGTATTAATCAGTTACCTATAATGCCAAATATCAATTTAAGTTTTACTTTTTAATTAGCAAAACAAATGGCTTTTAAGATCTACACTAAAACCGGCGATAAAGGGCAAACCTCTTTAATTGGAGGCACAAGGCTCCCAAAGCAACATGTAAGGATCGAAGCTTATGGCACTGTAGACGAACTAAATTCGCACATAGGTTTACTACGCGATGTTATTGAAGACAAAACAACCTTTGAACTTTTAATTTCTATACAGGACAGGTTATTTACAATTGGTTCGCACCTTGCAGCTGATCCTGAAAAAAATAAAATGCAATTGCCTCCAATTTTTGAAGAGGATATTGTTGCATTAGAAAAAGCCATTGATACAATAAATGAACAAGTTCCCGAAATGAAGTCCTTTGTTTTACCGGGTGGCCATGTTCACGTTTCGTATTGTCATATTGCCCGTTGCGTTTGCCGTAGAGCGGAAAGAGCGGTTTTACGTTTGGCAGAGAACGAAAAAGTAGAAGAGATCCACGCAAAATATTTAAATCGTTTGTCTGATTATTTATTCATGTTATCACGCTGGATAACACTCGATAAAAAAGCAAACGAAATTCCCTGGAAGGCAAAAATGTGACCCGGCAAATTTAAACCACATAGGGCACATAGGCTTTCATGTTATTTATTCTAAAAGAGATCATAGTTTTTTGCTCATCAAAGATGAGCAAACCTATGTTTACCTCTAACTTTGTTTTTATTTTCAATTTTCTACGTATCTATGTGGTTATATTTAACTATTAATTATGGAAGCAAAAGATATCGTTAATACTATGATGAAGAATGATTTTTTCAGTCAGTGGTTAGGCATTAAAATTTTAGAACAAAAAGAAGGCGCCTGCAAATTATGTTTAATTGTTAGAAAAGATATGCTTAACGGTTTTGGCATTGCGCATGGCGGCATTACCTACTCCCTGGCTGATAGCGCTTTGGCGTTTGCCTCTAATTCAAAAGGCAGAAAAAGTGTTAGTATAGAAACTTCTATTGCCCATATCATTAGCTTAAAAGAAAATGATGAAATAGTTGCTGAAGGTTTTTGCGAAACCGAAACCGAAAAGCTGGGTCACTATAAAATAACCGTGTTCTTTAAGAACGATCCAAAAAAAATAGTTGCGCTTTTTAAAGGTATGGTTTATAAAACTTCAAAAAACTGGTAATGCCGGTTAAACCTTTTTACTTTTTTGCTGTCTTACAATAAACAATTCGTATGAAAACAATCAAATTTATAACCATCATCATTTCTTTACTTATAAGTACAGAATTTTTTGGTCAAAAAAATAAAGGTGGTCACAAAGGGCATCATAAAGGCAACGGACATCACAAGCATGTTGTTAAACATAGCCATTACAGGCCGGCAAAAATAGTGGTATATCACCCACACTGGCGCCCAAAGTATGCGTATAACCGCCGTTGGGTCTATTTTCCGAGACATAATTTTTACTGGGATAACTGGAGAAACCATTATGTATTCTATAATGGAGGTGGTTGGGTATCGCAACCAACAGCACCGGCAGTTATTGTTAACGTAAATTTAGAGAAAGAAAAAAATGTTGAGCTAAAAGAAGATGAAGATGATGTGGATGATGTGTATGCAAACAACAACAAACACAAAGGAGAAATAAAGCCCGACTAAATTATTCGATCACAATATAAGAAAAAGTAATATTAGGTGGCGGCGCAAACGAAACAGCATTATTATTTATTGCTCTTACTACAAAAAATGAATTGTTTACCTGATGCAGATATAGATTCCATCCTTGTAAATTGGGATTCATACTTGTTATTACAACTACCGGTGGTGTGCTGTATATTTTACTAAATGTTGTATTGATATTAACGTGAGTGCCAACTCCGGCTAATGCAGTTTGATTTGTAGTGTAGGTTACAATACCTCTAACATCATTATTTCCTGGACTTGGTACAATGTTGTGTGTTGCTGATTGTATGAACGAAACACTAAAAGAACTTACTGTAACAGACGAACCGATTGCTTTTATGTGCCCATTCTCCAATAACAATGCAACATTCGATCCTCCCGGAACAGTTCCTGTTGGTAAACTTCCTTTTAAAGCAACACCTGTTCCGGTATTTAATCCACTAACGCCAGCCACTGTAACGTTTGGCGAACTCGTTTCGCCGTGCACACCATCACCGCTTCCAACACTTTTTCCGTAAACGCCATATGCATTTGTAGCCGCCGAACCAGTTTGCCCAAACACACCGTTTCCTAGGCCGTTATTAATGCCGTAAACGCCTGCAGCTGTTACATCAGAATTACTTGTTTTACCATATACACCATGGGCGTTTGGATTAGCTAATAGAGTATAATTATTTATACCGTAAACACCGGCACCAATATTTTTATTTTCGCCAAACACTCCTGCCGCTTGTGCACCGGTGCTATTAGTTACGCCTTTTACACCGTGAGCGGCAATAGAACTTGTCCCCTGTAAATTCTCTCCAGAAACTCCAGCACCAACGTTGTTATTTCTTCCATATACACCATTTGATGAAAGGTTAGAAGAATTAGTTATGCCAATTATTCCATTACCGCCGCCTGTTCCATTATTAACCCCAAGTACTGCGGCAACATTAGTATTTGTGCTGATTGTTTCACCACGCAAACCAAAACCTGCTCCGTTATTAGTACCATAAACACCTGCATCAGCGGTGCCGCTAGAAATACTTTGAGCCAGGATGCCATTCGCACCTGAAGATTGTGCTAAGATCGCATCTATTGCAATATTTGTTGTTACAGTTAATTTAGCGGTTGAATTTGTTGTGCCAATACCTACATTATTTGAGCCTGTAACTAAATGAACTGTGGGGCCTGTATTGGTCCACTGCCCGGTGCCACCAACAGCTACTGTAGATGTATTACCGTTTTGCGTAAAACTTAAACCACCTGTAGTTGGTGTTACAACAACGGTTGGAATACTAATGGCATAATTTGGTAAAGTATTATTTACAACTGTACCACCCCCACCTATTACACTTAAGTTTGGAGCAACAATTGTTAAATTGGCAAGTGGCCCAGCTGTTACAGAATGTGGCCCGTTAACTGATAAGCTATATGGTGTTGCAACAGAAGTAGAAGTACCAGTACCGGCGTCTATTACAAAATTATTTCCTGCAGCGGGTGTTATTGTTACGTTTGTTCCTGCAACATAATTCGGAACCTTAAGATCGATAGTGTTTAATGATGGCACAGATACCGTTACATTAGGCGTTGCCGTTAATGTAACAGTTGGTAAAGTAACTGGTGAACCCGCACCACTAATGTTTAACACGTTTCCGGCTAAACTTAAACTTGGATTTGAATTTATTGTTGGGTTATTTGCCGGACCGGTAAATGTAATATTTGAGCCCGCATTATAAGAAGCAGAATTACCGGCGTTTTTAGCATACAAAGCATAAGGCACGCTTACTAATTTCTGGCTACCAATTGATGAATAGCTCGTTGCTCCTGTAGGGTCCATTTGAACTTCTAAAAAATAATCATCAGTTCCCCATGTTATCGAAGCAAATTGTGATGGATTGTTAGATCCTATCAGAACGTTAAATATTCCATAAATATTGGTGGTTGGTGAGTGTACTTCAGTAAAAACTATCGTGCCGTTTGCTGTTGTTTGGTGTATATGAAATCGCACGCCTATCGGTCCAACTATTGGATTTCCGTTTACATCTCTTGCTACACCCTGATAATTAATTAACTGTGGCGCCGTTGTCTGGGCATAAAAAGCTGTGTTTAATAAAATTAAAAGAATAATGCTAAATTTTTTCATCTCAATCTGTTTTCTTTAAGTAAATATAGTCCATTTTTTTCACAATTAAAACAATAATATAATTACATTTACTCTCTTAAAATGTAATTTTTTTATGCAACAGGCTTATATAATTAACGGGGTTAGAACTGCTATCGGAAATTTTGGGGGTACTTTATCCACATTAAGAGCAGATGACCTCGCCGCTTTTGTTTTAAAAGAATTAATTAAAAAAAATCCGACTGTTAACTTTAGCGCCGTTGGCGATGTTATTTTAGGCTGTGCCAACCAGGCCGGCGAAGATAACCGCAATGTTGCACGCATGGCAGCGTTATTAGCCGGTTTACCAATTACAGTTCCCGGCCAAACTGTTAACCGTTTATGTGCAAGTGGCCTTAGTGCGAGCATTGATGCAGCAAGGGCAATACAAGTTGGTGATGAAGAATTAATGATATCAGGCGGTGTTGAGAATATGACCCGCGGACCTTTGGTAATGAGCAAAGCCTCTTCTGCTTTTGGGCGTGATCAGCAATTGTTTGACAGTAGTTTTGGGTGGCGTTTTATTAACCCAAAAATGAAAGAACAGTTTGGTGTTGATGCCATGGGCGATACGGCAGAGAATGTTGCAGAAAAATATAAGATCAACCGTGCCGATCAGGATAAATTTGCTTTATGGAGCCAGCAAAAATTTGCAAAGGCCTCAGAAAATAAACGTTTCGAAAAAGAAATCGTTGCTTTAGAGATCCCGCAAAAAAAAGGCGATGCAATTATTTTTGCAAAAGATGAGTTTGCTAAAACAAAAACAACTTTAGAAGGTTTATCTAATTTAAAAGCAGCGTTTAAAAAAGATGGTACCGTTACCGCAGGTAATGCAAGTGGCTTAAATGATGGTGCTGCCGCAATTTTATTGGCAAGTGAAGAAGGAATGAAAAAAAATAATTTAAAGCCTTTAGCAAGAATTGTATCAAGCGCTGTAGTTGGTGTCGAACCACGCATTATGGGCATTGGCCCTGTTGAAGCTGCTAACAAAGCATTAAAGCGTGCGGGTTTAACTTTTAAAGATATCGATCTTATTGAATTGAATGAAGCGTTTGCCGCGCAAAGTTTAGCCTGCACACGTACATGGGGATTAGCAGATAGTGATGAGCGAATTAATATTAATGGTGGTGCCATTGCAATTGGTCATCCTTTAGGCATGAGTGGCGCAAGGATCTTAAATTCGGCAGCTATCGATCTACATCTACACAATAAAAAATTTGCTTTGGTAACTATGTGTATTGGTGTTGGCCAGGGTTATGCGGTAATAATTGAACGTTGTTAGAAATCAAAAAAAAATAAAATGCATTTTAAAAATCTTATCATAATAGTCTTAACTTTTATTTGTACGGAACATTTCGCGCAAAAAAATAAAGACATTAAAGCATTAGTTACCGAAGGTGAAGCAAGCTTAAAATTAGAGAACTACGAAGATGCACTTGAATATTTTTTGCAGTTGGTAGCTATAGATCCAAAGAATGAGAATTACAATTACAATACCGCTGTTTGTTATTTAAATACCAACATTAATAAAGCTAAAGCAGTTCCCTATTTAGAAAATGTTGTGCGTAACGAAAAACATAATCCTAACGCTGAGTATTTATTGGGAAGATCTTATCAATATGCTAATAGGTTTGACGATGCGATGGCTTCTTTCGAAAAATTTAAAAAGAATGGTAAAGGCAGCGAATCAAATTTAAAAGAGGCCGATCAGCAAATTCAGCATTGCATAAACGCTAAAGAAATAATTAAGTTTCCCATCGATGTTGTTTTTCAAAACCTTGGTAAAACAGTTAACTCACCTTTTGCAGATTATTATCCCTTTGTAAATGAGAACGAAGCTTATATGGTTTTCAATTCTAAACGCCCCTTAGATAAAGAAGTATCAAGATCAGCTAACGGAACTTTTTTAAATTCAATTTACATCACTAAAGTTATAAATGGCGAGTATGCTACGGCAGAAGTTATTGGTAAACCAATTTGCACAGGTAATTCTATTGACGAAGTAATTGGTATGAACGCCAAAGGAAATATTTTATTGATAAACAAACCAAATTTAAGAGGGGAAGGCAAACTTTATCTTTCAACTTTAATGACTGGTGGTTTGTTCTCTAAATTAGAAGAACTGCCACCAACAATAAATGGAAGCGGCGACGTAATTGCAGCAACCATGGATAATGAAGGTAAACTTATTTATTTTGCAAGTAACCGCAAAGGCGGCTTTGGCGGAACAGACCTTTACAGCTGCTTAAAATTACCAAACGGTAAATGGAGCGAAGCAAAAAATTTAGGTCCAAAAATTAATACGCCTTTAGATGAAGATTTCCCAAACCTTTCTCCGGCAGCAAACATTTTATACTTTAGTAGTAAAGGGCATAGTAGTATGGGTGGTTACGATATTTTTAAAGTTTCGGTTAACGAAGAAGGAACCTCTTTTGACGGTGATGTAAAAAATATGGGTTATCCACTAAACACTTCTTATGACGATCTTAATTTCCGCATCTCGAAGAATGGTCGTTACGGTTATGTGAGTTCTTTACGCGGAGGAGGAAATGGTGATTTTGATATTTACCGCGTTTCGTTCAACGATGTTGAAATGGATTACACAGTTTTAATTGGCGAGCTGGCAGCAAAAGATTCGTTAGATAAAATTGAATTCAGAGATTCGTTTATTTCGGTTAACAACACAATTACGAGCGAGATCGTTGGAAATTACCTTCCTAATCCTTCAACAGGTCGCTTTATTATTATTCTTCCTCCGGGTAAATACACTATTCTTGTAGAATCACCTGGCTTTAAAGATTATAAATATCCTATCGAAATTTTTGATAAGGTATCTTACCAGGCTGAAAAAAACTTAACTATCACTCTCTCAAAATAAAACACCATGATACATAATTTAGCAGACAAAAATTCTATTTTTAATCAATACATTTCCGAATTAAGGGATATTGAAATACAAAAAGATAGTATGCGTTTTAGAAGGAATCTCGAACGCATGGGAGAGATCTTTGCTTACGAAATAAGTAAAACGCTTGCTTATAATTCTGTTCAAACAACAACATCTTTAGGTGTGGCAGACACGCAAACTTTAGCGGAGCAACCCGTTATTGGAACTATTTTAAGGGCAGGTTTACCTTTGCATTTAGGTTTGTTGAATTATTTTGACAAAGCTCAAAATGCATTTATTAGTGCATACCGTCGCCACCATAAGAACAACACTTTTGAAATAATTTTAGAATACGTTGCTTGTCCCGATCTGACAGATAAAATACTTATTTTATGTGATCCCATGTTAGCCACCGGTGCATCAATGGTATTAACCTACAAATCGCTTTTAGCAAAAGGTATTCCTAAACATACACATATTGTAACTGCGGTTGCAAGCAAGGTGGGTATCGATCATGTAAAAGCAAACATGCCTTCGCCTAATTATACTTTATGGTGTGGTGCGGTAGATGAAGAGTTAACAGCGCATTCATACATTGTTCCAGGCTTGGGCGATGCAGGCGATCTTGCATTTGGAAGTAAAATATAAAAATGTTTAAAACCGAAACTATTGATCTTAAAACATCAGGCGCCATTAACGCTTTGGTGATGGATTATTTAGAAAAAAAAGAAAGGCTTAAACCTTTTTATAATAACTACCCCGATAAAAATGGTTTCTCAGAATTATTAAAAACAAATTTATATTCTACGTTCGATAGAAATTTATTAGCGGAGATCTTAGTAAAACAAAGTAAACTCGCAAACAACACTTCTGCCCTATCAGTCAAAAAAATTGAAAGTTTAAAACAAAAAAATGTTTTTACAGTAACTACCGGTCACCAGCTTTGTCTTTTTACCGGACCACTTTATTTTATTTACAAGATAATTTCTACAATTAATTTAGCAGAAGAATTAAAAAAAGAATTTCCTGATTTTGATTTTGTGCCTATGTATTGGATGGCCAGTGAAGATCATGATTTTGAAGAAGTGAACCACTTTAATGTGTTTGGTAAAAATTTTAAATGGGAAAGTAAACAAGCCGGCGCTGTTGGTGACTTTAAGACCAACGAACTAAAAGAGCTTTTTGTTTTAATAAAAGAAAGTTTAGGTACTAACGAAAATGCAGTCTATTTATCTTCTTTATTTGAAAAAGCATATTTAAACCATAGCACTTTAAAAGATGCCACACGTTTTTTAGCTAACGAATTATTTGGCGCTTATGGATTAGTTGTAGCCGATGGACATGATGAACAATTTAAACAGCAGTTTAAAACTGTTTTTGAAAAAGAGATCTTTGAGAATATTTCTTTTGAAAAAGTAAAAGAAAGTACAGAAGCATTAAATAAATTGGGTTATAGTACACAGGTAAATCCGCGTCTGATAAATTGTTTTTACATGGATGATAATGTACGTGGAAGGATCGAAAAAGCAGATTCTAAATTTAATATTGTTGGCACAGAACTTTCTTTTACCGAAGAAGAATTAAAGAGTCTTATAAAAAATAACCCGGAAAAGATAAGTCCGAATGTTGTTTTAAGACCTGTTTACCAACAGTGCATTTTACCTAACATTGCCTACATTGGCGGCCCCGGTGAGCTCGCCTACTGGTTGCAATACAAAAAAATGTTCGACACTTTAAACGTATTTTTTCCAATATTAATGCCACGTAATTTTGTTACAGTAATTGATGCGGGCACAAAAAATAAAATTGATAAATTAAATTTTACAGCAGCCGATTTTTTTAAAGAAGCTCAGGAATTAATAAACGCTTACCAATTAAAAACAAATAATGTTTTTGCATTGGATAAAGAAAAAGAAGAACTCACAAAATTATATAACGGACTTATTGAAAAAATAAGCGCGGTTGACAAAACTTTAAATGCGGCGGCAATGGCCGAACTTCAAAAAACAATTAATGGTGTAGATCTTTTAATTGGTAAAGCCAACAAAGCATTAAAGCAACGATCAGAAACGGAGATAAACCAGATAACAGGCGTTAAACAAAAATTATTTCCAAACGCGGTGCCGCAGGAACGTTTTGAGAATTTTTCGGGTTTTTATTTAAAATACGGTGCGGCTTTTTTAAGCCAGGTAAAAGAAAACATTAGACCTTTTGCGTTAGACCACAAGCTTTTTATTGAAGCTATTAAAGCTAACTCTTAAAAAAATTAACCACATAGGCACATAGGAAAGTCTTAGAAGGTTAAATTAAGAAAACTCAGACGATTTGTTAAAAAAGAGAATATAGGTTTTTCTTCGCGTGCGAAGAAAACTCTGTGACACTTTAGGCAGTAAGGGCAGCTCTTTATTCTATGTGCCTATGTGGTTTAATTTTAAAGTGTTAATTGGTGGTTTTGTGTTTCCATTCATCATAATTTTGTTGGATAGGAAGGTTTTTTTCTTATTTTTATCTCTTAAAATTATACACATGAAAAAAATCTACTTTGCTATTTTATCAGGACTATTCTTTACTCAAATTTCAAACGCGCAGTTAATATTAACGAAAGCTGCTAACGAGCCTGTAATTGGTGACGTTAACAATTCCAGCCGCTGGGATTCTACTGCTACTCTGGATAATAATACAGGACCGAATACTTTCTGGGATTTTTCATCTATTACAAGTAACACATCTTCAAGCACTAGTAATTATACTACGGTTGCAGGTACTCCAAGCGCTTCTACCTATCCAAACGCTACCTTTGCTGAAGATCTTGGAGGCGGGGCATTTAATTATTGGAAATCAACATCAAGTCCAACAACACAATTAGAATTGTTAGGTATAGCTCAAGCAAGTTTATCATTTAATTTAAATGCTAATTCGGCTATCGCATACATTTGGCCAATTGCCTTTGGCTATAATAAAACAGATGCTTTTAGCGGAGCCGTTTCAGCTCAAACTCCTTCAGGAACAGTTAATGGTACTGCTACAGGCACTGCACTTACCATAGCCAGTGGTACCGGTACCCTTTTACTACCCGGTGCAATAACTTTTACAAATGTATTACAGATCACCTCTACACAAACTATAAATGCGAGTTTAGCATTTGGTTTTATAACAGCTACCATAGTAAGCAAAAGTTGTCAGTATTATCATGGAACACAAAAATTTCCGATCCTTACTGTAAACTACCAGGATATTTCCGGAGCTTTTTCTGGTAGTTCTGGAACTATAAGAATCAATAACAGTATATATACTGGCATTCGCGAAGCAAGTTTAAATTCTGATTTCTCTTTATACCCAAACCCTGCAACAGATAAATTAAATGTTGTGTTAACTAATAAAAAAGCAGAGAGTGTTTCTGTTAAAGTATTTAATAATCTTGGACAGTTAGTTAAAACCGCTCAGTTAGGAACTGCTACAGATATCAATAACCAAATAGATCTTACTGGTCTTAGCAGTGGTATTTACGTTGTAAAAACAACTGTAGGAAATGCTTCTTCATCAAAAAAATTGATCATCCAATAATATAAACCAATAAAAAATAGACCATGAAAAAAATCTACTTAACATTATTATCAGGTTTGTTCGTTAGCCAGGTTGCCAACGCACAATTAACATTAACAAAAGCTTTTAATGAGCCGGTTGTTGGAAACACTGAATCCAAAAAGGGTTACGATTCTGTTGGTGTAATTCCTAAAACTACAGGCGCAAACCAAACCTGGAATTTTACAGCTTTTACTGCTAACGTTAACACATCTTTAAGTACTTTCACAACTCCTGCATCAGTAGCTGCAAGTGCTGCTTTTACAGGTGTTACTTTAGTTGAAGACCAAGGTGGTGGAAATTATAATTTCTGGAAAGCTACTACAACCAATTACGAATTATTAGGAAGCGCCAGCTCAACACTTACTTTTAATTACAACGGCAGTTCTGCTATTGCAGCTATTTGGCCAATTAACATGGGTTACACTAACACCGATGCTTATTCAGGTACTGTTAGCGGCATTGCAAGTGGTAACTTAACAGGTACAATTAACACCGTTGGTGCAGGTACAGGAACATTAGTTATCCCCGGTGGAACTAATTTTACAAATATCTTACAGGTTAAAACAACCAATACAGTTATTGTAACCATTACTATCCCTCCAACAACTTTAACTGTATACGGTATTGATTACACTTATTATCATGGTTCACAAAAATTCCCTTTAATGACAGTTTCTTATTCTGATCAAGGAACGGGTTATACAGGTGCTACATGGCTTAACCAGGCTTTAATTACCGGTTTAAATGATAAGAACTTTGATGCTACTTTCCAGGTGTTCCCAAATCCTGCTAAAGATGCATTTAACGTTACTCTTTCAAACAACAATAACGACATTGGTACAATTGTAATTTATAATTCAATTGGACAAGTTGTAAAAACTATCGAATTAGGAAACGCTTCTTTATTAGAAAAAAATATCAATATTACTGATCTTTCAAGCGGTATTTATATTGTAAAAACTACTCTAGGCAACAAAACTTCTTCTAGAAGATTATTAGTTGACTAATTTAAAATAAACTAAGAATAAACCCCGCTTCTAACCGAGCGGGGTTTTTTATTTGCTTTAACTGGCGTATCTTTGTGCAAATTATACGCATGAAAAACAAAAAGTGGTTATTACTTTTAATACTTGCCCTACCTTCTACCATGTGGTTGATATTAGAGACCAGTACCATTAATTCAAAAAAACTTCCTATTTACGGTCCAAGAAAAGTTATTGCAGCAAACGACACCATTTATCATAAAGTAAGTGAACAGTTTTATTTACTTAACGAAAAAGACAGCGCCAAACAGGAATTAATAACTCTCTCAACTGACAAATACCCGCTGTATGTTGTGATGTTCATTAAAGATGAATACAAAAAAACTGACCTGCGTTTAGCCGGTTTATGGGAATATGTCAATTACAAAAAACAAAAGATAGAACACATCCCCATTATTTTAATAACTGAATCCGAAAATGGAAGATCAGAACTACAGGAAGAATTAAAAAAGTTGACCGACGGAAATAAAAATGTTTTCTTCTATGCCTGGAACAAACAAAGTTTTGACAGCTTAAACAAATCATATTTTTTACAAAAACCTTATTACATTGATTATAGTTTTTTTACATTAGTTGATATTAACCGAAACATTCGCGGGTATTACGATGGCCGCTATGTTTCAGAAATAAAACGTTTAATTGACGAGTACCAGCATTTACGTTTAAAAGAAGAAAAAAATAAATTAATAAAAAGCAATGAAATTAAAACAAACTCTTAGTTTATTAGCAGTAAGCGCTGCTATCTTTTTTACGGCCTGCAAACCTGCTGCTGAAGAAAAGAAATTTCTATTACCGGTTTTTGGTGAGAAAAAAAAGAGTAACAACGATACTATTTATCACACCATTGGCGAGTTTAGTTTCACCAACCAGTTTGGCGAGACCGTTAATAATAAAACAGTAGCAAATAAAATTTACGTAGCAGATTTCTTTTTTGCAACATGCCAGAGCATTTGTCCCGAGATGAGCACCAACTTAAAGGATGTGCAAAAGGCTTTTGAAAATGATGATACCTTATTGATACTTTGCCACACCGTTAATCCGCTTCACGATACGGTGGAGGTCTTAAATATTTATGGTACAGTTTATGGTGCTAAAAAAAACAAATGGCATTTTTTAACCGGCAACAAACAACAGATCTATGATCTTGCAAAAACAAGTTACCTTGTAAATGCTTTAGAAGAAGACGGTAGTCCTGAAGGTTTTTTACACAGCGAATTACTTTTGCTGATAGACAAAAAAGGAAGGATACGCGGCATGTACGATGGAACCGATAAAGTGCAGGTTCAAAAATTGATCAAAGAAATTAAATTACTAAAGACTGAGATTAATTAGTTCACATAAAGACCTTGAAGGTCTTAACTGATTTTAATGAGACCTTCAAGGTCTCTCTCCTTATTAATACTTATTTTTTTCCGGCTGCTTTATCCATTGCCTCAAGCATCTTAAGCATTTCGGGAACCTGATCGGCACTTAAACGTTTTGCTTTGATCTTTTTATCCTTATCCAAAATATAAATTACCGGAGTAGAATAAATATCAAAACGTTCTTTTAAGTTATTTAAGTGTACCGGATCAAACACATTTATAAAATCAAGTTTCTTTTCATTTATAAATTTGCGCCAGGTCTCAAAATCATCTTTAGTTTGCACGGCAAATACTTTAAAGTCAACTTTGCCTTTCAGGTCTTTTAAATTCTCGCTTAGTTTAGGTATCTCTGTTTGACAATGACCACAGTCTGAAGCCCAAAAAACCAATACTGTGTATTTTGCTTTAATAGTATAAAGCGTGGTGAACATTGGTGTTAACTTCTCTAAATTCTTATAATAAAGATCGGTAACGCTTTTGCTTGTTTTAGCTGTATCAAAGCCCATTTTCATTACTTGTTTACCATAAAGGGTATCTATCATATACAACTCTGCTACTTTAGATTCTAATAATAAATTACGTAGGATATCAGTACGTTCTTTAATTTTTGTAACGGTCTCTGCGCTGTAAACCCCACACTTAACTGCTTTTCCGCTTATAATGTATTTATCGGCTAGGTGTACAAATACTTTATCAAAGCCCATTATTTTACTTTGCTCATATTTGTATGTAAAGTGCCCTAATAATAAATTATAGACCAAATTACACTCATTACATTTTCCTAAGATCATGTCCAGCTCCTGAATAACCGTATCAGGATGTTGCACTATTACATTATCAAAATATTTTTTTATACGGTCATCAAAAAATGGTGTGCGGATAATGCGTTCGTCTTTAAAATCAATGCCGTCAAAATAATGACTCTTGTAATAATAGTATTGGTACAAACTATCCGGGCGACCATTTTTTGCTTTTGGAATTTCTTTTGGTTCTTTTTCTGTTTTAAGGTTAAGCACATCGTAAACAAAAGTTCCTTTAACGCTTTCCATAAATTCAGCTTCAAACTTTTTAACATCAGCGTTAAGTTCTTTTAATTTATCGTTTACATATTTGGCACTATCAGCTTTGCTTTTTCCTTTGGTTGCTTCTCTTATTTTTCCAAACTCAAGATTTTTATTGGTAATGAATTTAATGTAAGAGAAGAATTGTTCATTCTCTTTATTTCCAACCGATTTTAAAGTATTTACAATATCCGCCTGATCGGTATTAACAGTAAATTTTTGATTTTCGTTTATGAAAAAATCAAAGTAAATAGATTTTTCCTGGCTAACTAAAGTGTATACTCCTTTATCAAGGTCTTTTTTTCCTTTAAATTGTATAAGACCATTCTTTACTTTTTTACACGTGTCGGCAATATATTGTTGGTCAAAGGTATACTTCACCAAATACATCATGGTATCTTTACAACCTTTAAAATTAAATTTAATATCAAAACCGCCCTGAGCGTTCGACGAAAAAGAAAATGTAAAAATTGCTGCCAGTAAAAGAATTATTTTTTTCATAAAAAATTTATTTTTGTGCTCTTAGTTTTTTAGTTTTAGCTTTTCTTCTTGTCAACCTCTTCCATAATCTTTATGATCTCAACAACTTGTTCGGCCGATAATTTTTTTGCTTTAATACGTTTGTCTTTATCCAAAATATAAATTACCGGTGTAGCAAAAATATCAAACTTATCTCTTAAATTATTAAAGGGAATACCCTCGTACACATTTATAAAATCCAATTTCTTGTCAACTATAAATTTACACCATTTCTCAAAGAGATCAGCTTTAGTTTGCACAGCAAATACTTTAAAGTCTACTTTACCTTTTATGGCCGCTAAATTCTCTTGTAATTTAGGCATCTCTGTCTGGCAGTGACCACAATCTTCGGCCCAAAAAACAAGGATAGTATATTTAGCGTTAACAGAGTAAAGGCTTTTATACAATGGTGCTATCCTATCGATATTATTATTATAAAGATCGCTGATACTTACAGTTGTTTTAGCGGTATCGAAACCCATTTTACGAATGGCCTTTCCGCCAATACTATCAAACATTTGTATATCCGGAACTTTTGCACCTGTTAATAAATTACGTGTAATATCCACACGCTCCTTTATTTTTTTCACTGTTTCTTCCGTATAAACGCCCGGGGCTTTTCCGCTAATAATATATTTATCGCAAATATGCACAAAGGCTTTTTCAAAAGTTACCGTGTTACCTTTATTATCAAAGGTCATTGTTTTATTATTCTCGAACTTATAGGTTAAATAGCCTATCATAGAATTATACACATCTGTTCCCTGCGTACATTTTGCGAAGAACTTATCCATTTCAACAATAAATGTATCAGGGTGCTGAACAATAACGGTCTCGAAATATTTTTTTACGCGGTCAGCAAAAAATGGCGTGCGAATGATGCGGTTATCATTTAGATCCATCCCATCAAAATAATGTGCTTTATAATAAAAGTATTGGTAGGTACTATCAGGGCGACCGTTCTTTGCTTTCGGGATCTCAGTAGGATATTTTTCTTTATTTAAATTCAGGAAGTCTAAAATAAAACTGCCTTTGTTCTTTAAACTAAAATCATCTTCAAATTTTTTGGTCTCTTCGCTAAATAATTTTTGTTTTTCGGTAAGAAAAGCAACACTGTCTTTTCTGCCTTTAGATTCTTGAATGATCTTACCAAATTCCTTGCTTTTATTGGTCATGTATTTCATGTACGTAAAAGCCAGTTCGTTCTCTTTACTTCCGTCGGCCTTTAAAGTATTTACCATATCAGCAAAGTCTGAAGAGATAGTAAATTTTTTATCTTCGTTCACGAAGATCTGAAAATAGAAAGAAGATTTATTTTCGCCTACAATGGCGTAAACACCTTTTTCAAGATCTTCTTTACCCTTAAATTGAATTTTGCCGTTCTTTACTTTTTTGCAACTGTCTACTATAAAATTGGAAGTGAAATAATATCTAACCAAATACATGGAGGTATCTTGGCAGCCTTTTAAATTTAACTTAATATCGTAACCGGTTTGTGCCTTTGTTGAAAATGAAAAAATGAAAAGCGCAAGGCACACAAGGGTAAATTTTTTCATAATAAAAGATTTTGTTTAGTTACCAAATTTAATGATTGTTTTATCTTGCTTCAAATCTTGTACCAATTTTTTGAGGTTACCTTTATAAAATTTGTTAAAAACCGCGTCTAAACTGTCTTGCATGCTATCATACTGTTCAAAATCAACAAAATAAGCATTCTTAAACTTAAAAATATCTTCTTTTTTTGATAAGAATTTTGATCGGTCATTTAATGGCAAAAGATCTATACTATCTGCGATATTATACAGAGCTTTTAATTTTAAAACCTGTTTATTTTTTTTATCAATAATTGTTGGATAATAGCTTCTTAAAAAATTTGCCTGCCTTATCATGTACCTTGTATAAACAGCATTATCAGAAAAATTATTTAAATAAATTTTTAATGCCGTTGTATCATTCTTCAAAAATTGTAAGGTTGCTTTATGTGCAATAAAACTGGCAATATTTTCATTGAATTCAACATTGTTGGCGGCATAATAAGTGGCGTGAAGTAATTCGTGGAACAACAGATTACAAAGCGATCCTTTGCTGCGATGTAACATCGAACTTAGTAAAGGATCGTTTAACCAACCCAAAGTGCTCCAGGCCGAAACGCTTCTCAGGTCTACATCGTAGCCCAATGCCACTAAGTGGTTAAACTCTTTTTGAGCAAGTTCTTTTTTAAAAAAACCTTTATAACTAACTCTTCCAACCAATGGAAATTTCCATTCAAACGCATCTAAAGCATAAGGTGCGCTTGCAGTTATTACCCATAAAATTGGTTTACCTTTTTGATCGTAAATTTTGGTAAAATTTTTTGTAGGCAAATAACCTAAACTATCAATAGAGTAAGCTTTTATTTTTTCTATCAACAGAATATTATGTTTTTCCTGCTCATTTAAACTGTTATTTGTTTGGTACGAAGTAATGCTTTCTGTATTCAATAAAATCTTTAGCTGACCCCTGCCCTGCTCAATTAAATAAACACATGTTTTATAATTTATAACACAAATAATTGTGAGGCCAAAGAATAAATACCCAAAAATCAATCTTATCCACCTAAAAACAACCATCATTGTTGCATATTTGTATCTTTGCGTCATATATTCAGTTATAAAATTAATGTTTAAAAAGGCCATATTCTGTTTTTTTCTTTTAATTAACGTATTTGCATTGTCGCAAAAAAACGACACTACTTATACTAAACTAAGACTGGCCGAAAAAGAAATAATAAAAATTGAAAAGGGTTTTAACAGTCGCAAAGAGGCCGACAGAATAGAAGCCAATAAAAAATTAATTGTTGCCTGGGATGCTATTATTGACGATCCTAAAATTTTAATTTATCCATTTGATAGTATAAAAGGTATTTCAATTCTGAGTCCTAAAGACAAAAAATTTAAATTAATTACCTGGAACTTAAATAAGGATGATGGCACACATGCATTCTTTGGTTATTTGGTTGTAAATAATAGTAAACGCATAAAGAAAGGTCTTTTTAAACACGAGACCATTGAAGCTTTTGAGCATTTTAAATTATCAGATAAGTCTGCCGGCATAAAAAATCCTGAAACATATATAGGCACAACCGACAAATGGTTTGGCATGTTGTATACTTCTTTAATTGAGTGTGACGGTTTTTATACATTAATAGCCTGGGATGGTAACGATAAACTCATACAACGCAAATTTATTGATGTGTTATATTTTAAAGCCGATGGCACACCCGTTTTTGGAAAGGATGTTTTTAAATTTCCGCGCAAAAACCCAAGACGTTTAATGTTTGAATGGAGCAGCGAAGTAACCATGAGCGTAAAATATGATAACAAGAGAAACCAAATTGTATACAGCCATTTAGCCCCTAAACAGGAAGGCGGTCTGCTCGAAGGCCAGTTCCAGTACTACGGCCCTGATGGCACTTTTGATGCCCTTGAATTACGGAAAGACAAGTGGATAACCATTGAAGACATTGACGCCCGTAACGATAAGAACAAAAATGATAAGGCCGAAAAACCCGACCCTAACAAACAAACACCCATTTTTACCCCCAAATAAAGTATGATTTTCGTTTATTTTTTGTATCTTAGGTGCATAAGAATAGATGAAACTTGATCTTAAAATAAAAAGTACTCTTTTATTTGCTTTTCTACTGCAAATTAATGTCATTTTTGCCTCTATAACCCCAAAAGATCTTAGAACTCAGCAAAAACCTATTCTTATTAAAGAGAATAAAGGCCAGGTACATTGGCAACAGGTTAAAACTATTTCTCTGAACAAAACCAGTCATCACCAGATCTCAATTTCTAATTTAGCAGCAAGTATTTATTTTTTTGTTGGACGACAGAACAAACTTATCGTAAAACAAAAAATTATTGTTACTAATTAAGTTAAAAGAGAACTAAATGAAAAACCTGGTAATACCTGCGACAAAAAAAACACCTGAGATAATTTTCCTTGCATCCGGAGAGTTACTAATGATCACAGGTAGTTCGTTCCCTGAGAATGTGAACAAATTTTATCAGCCTATTGTTGACTGGTTAGAAGAATTAAAAAAATCGCGGCCTGCAAAGGTTAATATTACTTTTGACCTTGAAAATGTAAATACTTCCAGTGCTCGAATATTTTTACAGATCCTAAGATCGGTGTCTGAGATCGCTAAGGATAAAAAAGGTTTACGCGTTATCTGGAAATACGAGAACGAAGACAAGGACATGTTAGAACAAGGTGAAACTTTAGAAAAGATCCTTAAACGCCCATTTGAATACATCGAAAAAGCAGGTTAACTTATTAATTTATTATTTTGAAGGTAACGATCACAAAACTATTTCTCAAAAAATAATAGTTGCAAAATAAAATTTAAAACAAGTAAAAAAAATGAAAAACATGTACAAATTAGTCACGGCAGGTTTAATTACTATGGCCGTTCAGTCAACCAACGCACAGTGTATTGTGCCAACACTTGTAACAGCAACACCAAGTGTAATGTGTGCAGGTGCAACAACAACTTTAAATGCTACTTCAGTAGGAAGTTCCATCAACTGGTATACAGTTGCAATTGGTGGTACACCAACAGGCACAAGTACTAGTGGTGGTAATTATACAATTACACCGGTTGTAACAAATACATATTACGCCGAAGCATTTGTTGCCGCAGCAACCAGCGGAACTACAATTTTAAATTATACGGGTGCTATGCAACAATTTGTTATTCCGGTTGGGGTAACTTCCATCACTATACAGGCAGCTGGCGCGCAAGGCTTAAGTGGCACTAATGGACTTGTTGGAACAGGTGGTTTAGGCGGAATTGTTACTGGCGTTTTAGCTGTAACACCCGGACAAACATTAAATGTTTATGTTGGTGGACAAAATGGATATAACGGCGGTGGGCTTGCCGGAGTTAGCGGAACAAATACTTCCGGTAATGGCGGTGGAGCATCAGATGTTCGTATTAACGGCATCACACTTGCAGATAGAGTTATTGTTGCCGGTGGCGGCGGTGGCGGCGCAGGTGGCCCGCAAGGTAGCTGTACAGGCGGCCCGGGTGGTAACGGCGGTGTCGGTGGAAATACTATTGGAGGTTCAGGAACAGCCGGAACAGGTTGTGGTACTGGGGGTACCGGTGGTACTGGTGGGGATCAATCAAGTGGTGGTATTGGCGGTATAGGAAATGCAAATTGCTCAACTACCGCAGGTACAGGTACCGTTGGTGTATTAGGAATTGGTGGAGATGGTGGCGCGGGAGTTCTTGGTTGTGCCGGTTATACTGGTTCTGGCGGCGGTGGCGGCGGCGGCGGATATTATGGTGGTGCTGGCGGCGGCGGCGGTGCCGGCGGCGGCGGCGGCGCATGGTCTGGCGGCGGTGGCGGCGGAGGTTCTTCTTATACAGGATCTCTAACAAGCACGAGTTTTTCGGCTGGTGCACAAACAGGTAACGGACAGGTAATTATTTACGGCTTTAGCGGTGGTTGCGTTTCTGCATCACGTACAGCTGTATCTTTTACAGTTAATCCAACACCAACAGTTACTGCAAGTTCAAGCGCAAGTTTAATTTGTTCAGGACAAACTGCAACTTTAACAGCGAATGGTGCCACAACTTATTCATGGAACACAACTGCAACAACAACTGTAATAGCAGTTTCTCCAACAGTTACAACTTCTTATTCGGTTACAGGTACAACAAATGGCTGTGTGGGTTCTGTTTCTATCACGCAATCAGTTTCTGCATGTACAGGTATTGCAGGTGTAAATTCAAGCGAAGCATTATTAATAAAAATTTATCCTAATCCAAGCAAAGGCGACTTTAATGTTTCTGCTGAAATAGATCTGAATTTATCACTTGTAAATAATTTAGGACAGGTAGTGAAAGTTATTTCTCTAAATGCACAAAACAATTACAAAGCACAAGTAAATAATTTATCTGCCGGTATTTATTTTATTGTTGGTGATAGTGGCCATCAATTAATTTCACAAAAAATTATTGTAAACAAATAAACTATCATATTCTACTCTTAAGGGGGAGGCCAATGGTCTCCCTTTTTTATTTTAGCACAGTTTAGTTTGTTCTTTTTGATTACCTTGTACAAAATTAAAGGTACTGAAAAATATTTTCCTATATCTGCTCGCATTTCTCCTTATCGCTTCCTGCACGGTAAAAAAACGTAGTTACCGCAAAGGCTATTATGTCGACTGGTCACACAGTAGACATAAAACACATTCAAAACCCGAGATCGTAGCGAAAAATTCTGATACAATTCAATACAGCTCCAAAAAAACAAAGATCACAAAAAACGAAGGGTCAGTTTTGTTAGCCGATAACGAAAAAAGTTTTAATAAGTTCCCATCAAAACAAGCACTTTTAACTCTTGGTTCAGACACATGCGGTGATATTATTACACTCAGATCGGGAGAAGAGATAATTGCAAAAGTAAAAGAGATAACAAGTGAACTCGTAAAATATAAAAAATGCGATCATTTAAGTGGACCATTATATTCTGCTGCAAAGTCTTCTATTATAAAAATTAAATATACTAATGGCACCGAAGATGTTTTTGAAAGTGAAAAAGTAGTTACACATAACGAAACGGTAACTACCGAAAAACCAATACCTGACACAACGCTTCATCCTGCTTCTATTTTATCACTAGTACTTTCCGTTTTATCTATCTTTTTATTTTTTGCATTTATTTTATTTGTTACTATCGCTTTTAGTTGGGGAGGCTCTACGCTGCTTTTTTTATTATCGATCGCAATACTTTTACTTTTAATAGGGATCCTGGTCATATCTATAAATTCTGCCAAAAAAGCCATTAGAGCTATCAAGGGTAAGCCTGAGGAATATGTTGGAGAGGATATGGCCCAGGTAGCAAGGATAATATCATGGATCATATTGATCGCCTACCTTGTTGGCGTGGCCTTTTTGCTTTATGTGTTTACTTTATATTTCTAAAAGCCATCATTTTTATTTCACGGAATTTACAATACCTTTAGCTTTTAAAATTGTTTTATGGAATACAGGAGACTAGGAAAGTCAGGATTACAGGTTAGCACACTCTCGTTCGGAAGTTGGGTTACTTTTGGAAAACAAATTGGCGACAACACTGCCGACGAATTAATGAGCATTGCTTACGATAACGGTGTTAACTTTTTTGATAACGCCGAAATTTATGCGCGCGGAAAATCGGAAGAAGTAATGGGTGCCATTTTAAAGAAAAAGAATTGGGCACGCAGTTCATATTGTTTATCCAGCAAAGTATATTTTGGTTACGAAGATGGAAAGCCAAATCAAATCGGATTATCACGCAAACATATTATTGAGGGTTGCCACGCAGCGCTAAAACGTTTGCAGGTAGATTATGTAGATCTTTTCTTTTGCCACCGCCCTGATAAAAATACGCCGATAGAAGAAACTGTTCTTGCAATGAACACGTTGATACAGCAAGGAAAAATTTTATACTGGGGCACCAGCGAATGGGCTAACGACGAATTAATGGTCGCCTTTTTATTTGCAGAGAAGCACCGATTGATCGGGCCAACCATGGAGCAACCACAGTACAATATGTTCGAGCGTACAAAAATAGAGAAGGATCATTTATTGTTGTTCCGAGATTTTGGTTTAGGCACCACTATCTGGAGTCCATTGGCAAGTGGTTTACTTACCGGAAAATATAACACCTCCGTTCCAACAGATAACCGTTTACACATTGACGGAATGGACTGGTTAAAAGAAAGAACATTGGGTGATCCTACGCGCATTGACAAAACAAAAAAATTAGATGTTTTAGCAAAAGACCTTGGCACTACTCTACCCAAACTGGGCGTTGCCTGGTGCGCTAAAAATCCAAATGTAAGTACCGTAATTTTAGGCGCCTCTAAAGCCGAACAATTAAAAGAAACTATAACTTCACTGGAGATACTTCCTTTACTTACAAATGAAGTAATGGAAAAAATTGAAGTGATATTGCAGAATAAACCGGTGCAGGCGCTTTTCTAAACTACACCTGTCAGGTTTTAAAAACCTGACAGGTGTCAAACTATTTCTTCTCTGCCGGTTTAAAACCCAGACTTAAACTATTTACGCAATAACGCTGGCCAGTAGAAGTTGGACCATCGTCAAAGATATGTCCTAAATGCCCACCGCATTTTGCACACACAATTTCGGTGCGCACCATACCATGAGAAAAATCATTTACTTTTAATACACGATCGCCACCACCTAACTCGCCGTCAAAACTTGGCCAGCCACAATGACTATCGAATTTTTGTTCGTTAGAAAACAATTCTGTTCCGCAACCCGCGCAAGTATAAAATCCTTTTTCTTTATGGTCATTATACTCGCCTGTTCCGGCGCGCTCCGTTCCTTTTTGGCGCAACACATAATATTGTTCAGGCGTTAATATTTTTTTCCACTCTTCGTCTGTTTTTTTGTAACTCGTGTCCATAACTTTTTTATTTGAAATTTTTTGTTCTTCTTTTGTATTAACAGCAGTTTGACATGATACCAGTCCAAAAGTGCTTATTAAGATCGCTGATAAAATTAGTTTTTTCATGGTTTTGTATTATGTTCTATATATATATACGAACTCAATGTCTTTTCCTTTCAAAATTTACAAATTTTAACATAAGGTACAAAATTTAACCACATAGGCACATAGAAAAAAGAAAAAATCTAATCGCCTAAAGAACACATAATTTTTCGTCAAAATCGAAAAATCCTATGTTTTACTTTTTAGCCACAAAACAAGTATGAAAAACTATGTGTCTATGTGTTTAAAAATTAACGCCGGCTTCTCGCTTTCACCTCATCCAACAATTTACTTTCACTGCCATGGCGCTTTTTAATATTTATAAAAGAACCTTCGCCAATATCCGCTATCTCCTTTAAATTTTTCATCGCGTCTCTTTCATTACCAAAAGCCACTGTAGTTAAAACAATTTTTTTGTCCAATTGTTTTGCTGCCCATGTTTTTTGATCCTCGCTGTAAAATCTAAATTTTCCATCCGTGGCCATAATTATCTGGTTATTTCCTTCTGCAATAAAATGTTTTTGTGCTAATTGCTGCGAGAACAAAATTGCTTTATTGCCTTTTGTTAAACCTTTTGCTTTTAAAGCATTTACTGCAGCATGCAATTGCTTTTTATCGGAACCTTTTACGGCTTCTTTAATTATTTTTACGCTATCGGCATAAGTTACAAAAGTAATAACGTCTACTTCACGCACCGCATCAATTAATGTATGCAAAGCGCTCTTCATTACGGGTAATTTTAAAGAATCTTTCATAGAGCTACTCACGTCTACTAAAAATAAAATATTGTTGGGTTTGTATCCTAAAACAGAAAGTTCGGTTGAACTTTCTTCTTTTAAAATTACAGGGGGCTTTTCCCAAATGGTATCTATTTTAGGTGTACTTGAGTTATCGGGAATTTTATTGGTATTATCTTTTTTTGTTGTACTCTCTTTTACAACAATAGGTTCTGTTGTTGTTTTTATAGAACTACTTTTTCGGTTACCAAAATAAAAACAAGCCAGCTTATCATCTGTTCTTAGTTTTCCTAAATTGCCACTAACAGTTAAGTCATAAGGCTTTGTATTATCGCTGCAAATTAGACTGATCTTCTTTTTAAATTTTCCGGCGCTTTCGGGTAAAAACGAAATGATGATCAAACAGGTATCGCCGGGTAACAAGGTTTTTTTAGTTGTGAAAACTTTTATGCCTTTATCGGCATCGGCGCGCATTAAAAAAACTTTTTTTTCTGTGTTGTTCGTCACCAATACATCGCCTTTTATTTCGAATGTCTCGGCAATGGCTCCAAGATCAGTGTCTTGTTCCTTAAACTGTAATTGCGCCTTCGCGAAAAAGCTACAAAAAATAAAAAAGACTAAAATTTTGGTGAACATAATAGTATAATACAAAGATCAGGCAATTGTTTTTTTCTTAACAAAAATTGTTTGGTTTTCGCCATTAAGTCACTATGACTCCAAGTCGCACAAAGAACTTAGTGGACCTTTGTGATTTTGGGTCTTCGTGGCAAAATCAGGCTTCCTTTTTCTGAATCTCCTTTTTCATACTCAGCAAAATAAGAAAGCCCAAAACAAAATAAACTATCAGCGATAAAATAGAAGGACGCATACCACCAACAATTTCGCTTATGACGCCAAAGGTGATGGTGCCTAAGATCATTCCCATTTTTTCCATCACATCGTAAAAACTAAAAAAGCTGGTATTATCTTCTGTCTCGGGTAACAATTTACTGTAGGTACTGCGTGACAACGCCTGTATGCCACCCATTACAAAACCAACTAAAAACGCCACAGTGTAAAAATGAATTGGCAAACGCGCTACCAAATAAGTGAACACACAAATAAAGATCCAGATAAAAATAGCGATCATCAATGCTTTAATATTACCAATACGCGAAGATAATTTTGAGAAAAAGAAAGAACCTGCAATGCCGACAAACTGGATTATTAAAATACTTACAATTAACGACGTTGTTTTTGCCTGCTCGTTTTCCCATATAATTTCGTTACGTGCAAATAAAACTGCCACCACCATAATGGTTTGCACACCCATATTATAAAAAAAGTATCCTCCTAAAAAACGTTTTAACTGCGGCATACTTTTTATTTGTTTTGCTACCGAACGTAATTCTTTAAATCCTTTCGAGAATAATCCTTGTTTATCGCTGCCATGCGCTTTGTGATTTAATCTTGGTAAACGTTTAAAAGTGTATTGCGCAAAACCCATCCACCACAATCCAACTAATAAAAAAGAGATCCTTACATCAATTGCTTGTTTTGGATCTGTACCTAATAAATGATGAAATGTTTTTGTCATTACCAAAGCCAGGCAAACTATCAGCAATAACGAACTTCCAAAATAACCCAACGCAAAACCTCTTGCGCTTACTTTATCCTGGTTGGCTTCTGATGCGATCTCGGGTAAATAAGAATTATAATAAACCAGACTTCCCCAAAAACCAACAGTGGCTGTTATGAAAGGAATAAAACTTAATCCTAAATTATTTTTTGAAAAGAAAAACAAACACATACAAGAGATAGAACCCAAATAACAAAAAAATTGCAGGAACCTTTTTTTATTTCCTAAATAATCGGCAATACCACTTAATATGGGTGAGATCAAAACAACTATAAAAAGTGCAAAGGCGTAAACAAAAGAATAAATATTCTGGTTCTCAAATTCCCTTCCAAAAAAAGTAACGGTGTGACTAACCACTTCTCCCAATTCATTTTTAGTGGATGTTACTGCATCGTAAAAATTCGGGAAAATAGCAGAAGTAATTACCAGTGGAAAAACTGAGTTAGCCCAATCATAAAAGGTCCACGCTTTTATTGTTTTGGGATCGTCAATTAATAATTTTCCGTCCTGCATATCTATTTTTTTATGATTTGAAATTCAACACGTCGGTTCTTGGCCTTGCCTTCATCTGTATCGTTACTGGCAACGGGTTGCGTACTGCCGTAACCTTTAAAGTACATTTTATTTTGCACACCTTTTTTAATTAAATATTCAAACACCTCGCGGGCGCGCAACTCCGACATTTTTTGGTTCTTATAATTTAAACCGCCGCTATCGCTATGCCCATTAATTTGAATTTCAACACCAGGGTTCTTTAAAAGATATTGCGCCAGTTTATTTAATTCCTGGTACGATTCGGGTAGCAAATAATAACGGCCGTTATCGAAGAAAATATTATTTAAGTTTACTTTATCCCCTACTTTAATATCCTTGCTCACATTTAAACTCGAATCCTGATCGGCATGGTAATTTGGTCCGACAATTTCAATATCCACTTTTTCTTCAAAGGCCGGACTTTTAATTAACCTCACATCATCCACAAAATAATAAGCTTCTTTATAACCCACTTTAAATAAATTCATGCGCACAAATTCTTTTTTTATTTTGGGTGCAAAGTTGCCAATGGTTATATATTTTTCTCCGCCATCTGCTTTGTAATAGCCTCTAATGGTAAACCACTCGTGGGCTTTAAAAAGTCCGCCTTTTTTGCCAATAGAATCTACCATATTAGCCTTCACCGCATCGCCCTGTTTGCTGTAACCGGCTTTGCTTATTAATACACCAAACGATCGCAATACGGCATTGCTCCAATAGGCCAGGCGCACCTGCATAGAGAATTCATACACAGTGCCGCGGTGCAGAGGCTCAGCGAGCTTTACCTGCAAAAATTCTTTATAACGTTTCTGGAAACGGAAACCTACATATGAGTCGCCCGAATAAGCGCCTTTTTGCATGGTAGTATCGTTATCCAAAGGGTTGTGGTAGTAATCTATTGAGGCTATAGGCCGCCATGGCACTGCCTGTTTAATGTTGTTGGTCTTACGGCGGTAATTCTCGAAACTGCCATTGGGCACCAGATTCTTTACGGGTTTTGGGGTTATAACCGTTTGGGCAAAGCCTGCAAAACCCATCAAAAACCCAATAACCACAAGAAACAGCTGCCTCATATTACAAAAATAACCTTTAATAGATTTTAATAGCAAAATTGTTTTTAACATTTGGATATTCAAAAAAAACCGTATATTTGCCTTCCCAAAATTGGGGTACACAACAAGAAATTAAAGAAATGGCAAATCATAAATCATCCATCAAACGCATTCGTTCTAACGATGCAAAACGTACTGAAAATCGTTATTACGCTAAAACAACCCGTAACGCGGTAAACAAATTACGTACATCTACTTCTAAAAAAGAAGCACAAGAACTTTTACCAAAAGTATCGAGCATGATCGATAAATTGGCTAAAAAGTCAGTAATTCATAAGAACAAAGCTGGTAATCTTAAGTCAAAATTGGCTAAAAAGGTTGCTTCTATTAAATAATTAAAGGTTTTCCCCCTTATTAAACCCGCACGGTAACGTTGCGGGTTTTTTTTGTTTTAGGCAGCTAGTATCCTCCTTTGGAGGAGGTGGCGCGGAGCGACGGAGGAGAATTTTGTTCTCTAGGAAAACAAATACTTTCCTAACAACCCAACGTTAACTAATGCCCGCTTACTTAATTGATTTAGTCGCTTTATTCTACTAAATTTACAATTCTATACTTTTTTATAACAAAAACATGAAAAAAGCATACATATTTCCCGGCCAAGGCTCACAATTTCCAGGAATGGGCAAAGATCTTTACGATAATAACCCTCTTGCCAAAGAATTATTCGAAAAAGCCAACTCCATTTTAGGTTTTAAGATAACCGATACCATGTTCTCTGGTACGGAAGAAGAATTAAAACAAACCAAAATTACTCAACCGGCCATTTTTTTACATTCGGTTATTTTAGCAGCGGTTAACGCCGATTCTTTTAAACCCGATATGGTTGCCGGCCACTCGTTAGGCGAATTCTCAGCCTTAGTTGCCAACAAATGTTTGAGTTTTGACGATGCTTTAAAGTTAGTTTACAAACGTGCCCTTGCTATGCAAAAAGCCTGCGAAATTAACCCAAGCACCATGGCTGCCATTTTGAATTTAGATGATAAAATAGTTGAAGATATTTGCGCAGAAATTACAGCAAGCGGACACGTAGTTGTTGCCGCTAATTATAACTGTCCCGGACAATTAGTTGTTTCCGGCTCTACTGAAGGAATCAATATTGCCTGCGAAAAATTAAAAGCCGCCGGCGCCAAACGCGCTCTGGTATTGCCTGTTGGCGGTGCTTTTCACTCGCCTTTAATGGAACCTGCACGCATTGAGTTAGAAGCTGCCATTACCGCTACTCACTTTAACTACCCTATTTGCCCTGTTTACCAAAATGTAACAGCAAATGCGGTATCAGATCCTAAACAAATACAGCAAAATTTGGTTGCTCAGTTAACTGCACCGGTTAAATGGACACAATCCGTTCAACAAATGGTGGCAGATGGCGCTACTCAATTTATTGAAGTGGGTCCGGGTAAAGTTTTACAAGGACTGGTTAAAAAAATAAGCGGCACATCGGAAGCCGTTAGCGTATAGGGATGTTAGATTTTAAATGATAAATTTTAAATTGGAAAAAATGCCTAGGTTATTTTTACCAAAAAGGGATTATAAATTTTAAATTATAGATTATAAATTGAAAAAGGTACTTATATTATTTTTACTGATCTGCTTACAAAAAGCAAACGCACAATTCTTCAGAGGTTTTGGCATCTTTGGTGCTGTTAACCACTCTTGTCATTATTACAAGAACACTAACGAAGACCGCCGCGATTACGACCCCGTAAATTATCAAAATAATATTACCGACTATTATCCACGAAGTCATATCTCGCGCGAATACTTTAGTTGGGGTGCGGGCATATTTGCCGAATTTTTACGTTACGATAATGTACGCTGGCAAACCGAATTAGAATACACACACAAAGGCGCAAAAGAAAAAGAATTGCTCGACCCTATGAATGGCACTCGCGCAGGTTCTTTTTCTACCAACAAATACACTTACATACAGTGGAACAATTATTTGAAATTTTATTCTCCTCTTGGTCTTTCATCACGTTTTTATTTAATGCCAGGTGTTAAGCTCGATTATTTATTTAACTCAAGCATTAGCGCTTACGGCCCATTTGCAGGTTCTTTTCCTAAGATATTTTTTAGCGGTGTTGTTGGTTTGGGTTACGAATTTCCTATCTTAAAAAAGATCTCGGCCTTTGTAGAATACCACTGGAACCCCGATATCATCTCGCACCGCAAGGATGGTACAAAATTCCGTAACCGCACATTTGAATTACGCGTTGGCTTAATTTACCGCCCACGCAAAAAAAGTATTGACGATTGCAACGCGCCACGATATAATGGCCCGGCTTATTAATTTAACTGTTAGTAATTTTTAGAAATTATGGTAATGACAAAAGACGTTTTATTTTCTTTAACCAAAGGGGCCTTTGCGCCGCAGGAAGAAATGTTGGAAGTAGCGCGCAAAAAAGGAAAACTCTACATAGGCATCCCTAAAGAAATTGCCTTCCAGGAAAACCGCGTGGCCCTGGTGCCCGATGCTGTTGCCTTGTTAGTTAATAACGGTCACCGCATTGTTATAGAAACAGGCGCAGGTAAAACTGCCAACTTTGAAGACAGCGATTACAGCGAAGCCGGTGCAGAGATCGTTCTCTCAGCAAGCGACGTTTATAAAGCAGATGTGATCTTTAAAATTGCACCGCCTACCATTGAAGAAATTGAAATGATGCAACCTAAACAAACGTTGTTTAGTGCTTTGCAATTAACCGTGCAACCACAGGATTTTTTAAAGAAACTGATATCCAAAAAATTAAATTGCGTAGCCTTTGATCTTATTATTGATGAGGCCGGCATCTTTCCTGTTATACGCGCCATGGGCGAAATTGCAGGCGGTGCCAGTATATTAATTGCAGCAGAATTATTAAGCAACGTAAACAACGGTGTTGGCGCTATATTAGGTGGCATTAGTGGCATCTCGCCTACCGAAGTTATTATTATTGGTGCAGGTACTGTTGGCGAATTTGCAGCCCGTGCCGCAATTGGTTTGGGTGCAAGTGTAAAAGTATTTGATAACAGCACCTCGCGTTTGCGCCGTTTGCAAAACCAATTGGGCAGCCGTGTATTTACTTCTGTTATTGTACCAAAGGTGTTAGAAAAACATTTAAAAACAGCCGACGTGGCCATTGGCGCCCTGCGCGCTACGCGTGGCCGCACACCTTGTGTGGTGACTGAAAATATGGTAGGCGAAATGAAGACCGGCTCTGTAATTATTGATGTAAGTATTGACCAGGGCGGCGTGTTTGAAACCTCGCATGTTACCAACCATACCAAACCGGTGTTTAGAAAACATGGCGTTATACATTACTGCGTACCCAATATTAACAGCCGCGTGGCGCGTACTGCCTCTTACGCATTAAGCAACATCTTCTCACAAATTATTTTAAATATGGGCGACGAAGGTGGCTTTGACAGCATAGTGCGTAAAGACCCAGGCCTGCGCAACGGCGTATATATTTACAATGGCATTTTAACCAACCAGTTTTTAGGCGAAGCCTTTAACCTGCCATTTAAAGATATTAATTTGTTGATGGCGGCGATATAATTTATTCGATTATTCTTTCCTCATTACATTCATCAACAGGTATCTGGTAAGTAACCTGTGAGGTTTGAAAAAACGCATCCACTGTAGATTCTGTACTACTAAATATCGTGTTCCTTATTTTTATATGACCAACTGCCGTGCATGCACTTTGCCCGGGAGGAAGTATTTCATTATAGGAATTACATCCCCAACAATAACGGATCGTATCGGGACTGCGATTAATTACACATAATGTTGCATCGCAATCAACATTCTTTTTTTTATTACAGGCAACATTCAATAAGCAAATTGCGAAAAAAAATAATGGGAAAAATAATTTCATGTTTTGTTTTTTCTAAATATATGGAATATTTAGGGCGGCTTTGTGCGGCGGCAGAACTTTTCTTTAATAGAAATTCCTTAATGTTCCTTTTTGTCACTTTTGACGCTCAGGGCAAATATGCAGTGCATATTTGAGCCGAGTTGTGTGAAGCAAGCGCACGTGCTGGCTCAATGCTTTGCATTGCCCCTAGTTAGCGCGGATTTGTAATCCGTGCTTAATTTCGCAAAAGAGTTATAACCATAACGGAATTAGGCGCACGGATTACAAATCCGTGCATGCAGCACAAAAACAATATACCCATCGCTGGATATTTAAAACAACCCTCTTCCTTTCTATGTTTCCCCGCTGGCACAAGGTTTGCCTCTTAGATAATATTAAAACATATTATCATGAGAACTCTAATTAAATTAGCCTTTTTTGCAGCAACAGTAGGCCTTGGCTTTACAGCCTGCACTAAAGACAACAGCACTGCCCCGCAACCCACAACCATTACAGGTAATATTACCCCATCTTTAACCGATGGCGGCACCTGGCGCGTTGGCTTTTTTAGCGATAACGGCCTAAATAAAACAAGTGCTTACCAGGATTTTGTTCTTACGTTCAGCAAAACGGGTAATGTAATGGCCACAAATACCTACACAACTTATAGCGGTACCTGGTCAAGTAAAGGTACTGATCGCTTAACACTTACTATTGATTTTGTAAACCAGGGTGCCTTTACAGATCTTACGCATGAGTGGCTGGTATTGCAACAAGCTGATACTCAAATTAGCCTGTCAAACATTAGTAAAGGCAAAACCGAAGTAGATTATTTAACGCTTAACAAAAATTTAATAAAATAAAAATGAAACTAATTATACCAATAGCTGCTCTTGCATTACTATTTACCTTTACCCTTTGCAAAAAAGATTCTGCATCTTCGCCCACAGTTGTTGCGGCTAACAACTCAAGCATTAATCACAACATAACACAAGGTGCCTGGAAGGTAATTGAATTTACGGAAGATGAAACCAACAAAACAGATCATTATTTTGGTTACGAGTTTCGTTTTAATAATAATGGCACCGTTGATGCTTTTAGTTTAACAAATACTATTAGCGGTAATTGGAGTACCAAAACCGACAGCGGTTATTTAAAACTAGATCTTAAATTTAGTAATAGTACTTTTTTTAAAGAGTTGAACGAAGACTGGCAGGTGATTACACAAACCGCCACAAAAATAAAATTATTGGATGTAAGTGGCAATGATGGTAAAGCAAGTTATTTAACCTTCGAGAGACTGTGAACTGATGGCACGCTGATAAACGCAGATTTATATGATCAAATATGATTAGAACATATTTTTAAAAAGATCTGCGCTAATCATAAAAATCAGCGTCATCTGCGTTCTATCTTTTTCTTTAAAAATCCGCGCCAATCATAACAATCAGCGTCATCTGCGTTCCCTCAAACTTTAATACCAATTAAAAGCACATCGTCCACTTGTTCGAGGTCGCCTTTCCAACTATTAAAACTTTTGCTTAAGATCTCAGCTTGTTGCGCCATAGGTTGATGAATATTTTCAATTAAAAGATCTTCTAGTTGTTTGTACTTATATTTTTTTCCTTTAGGTCCGCCAAACTGGTCTGGTAAACCATCGGTAAATATATACACAACATCGCCTTTTTGCAGATCAATTGTACGCAAGGTAAAAGGCGTTTCATCTTGTGGCGATTTTCCTACAGGCATTTTATCGGCCGCACAAAGCACCAACTCTTTATTGCGCACAATGTAAAACGAATTGTTGGCCGCGGCATACTCCAGTTTATTATTTTCGAAGTCAAAAGCACATAAGATACAATCCATACCATCTTTACTTTCTATATCACTTCCTTCGGGATTAAGCGCGTGAATAATTTCTTTACGGATATTGTTTAAGATCTTATCGGGGCTGCCAATTTTTTTTTCGTTAATGGTCTCGTTCAATTTACTAATGTTAAGCAAACTCATAAACGCACCCGGCACACCATGCCCTGTGCAATCGGCAGCTATGAGGTAAAACTTATTGTCAAAATTTGCAGCCCAGTAAAAATCGCCGCTTACAATATCTTTTGGCTGGTAATACACAAAATAATCTTTTAAGTTCTTGTTCAATACAGTTTCGCCGGCCAATAAAGCACGCTGAATTCTTTTTGCGTAATGAATAGAGTCTGAAACTTCTTTGTTCTTTTCTTCCAAAAGTTCTTTTTGTTCTTCTACTTCTTTTTTCTGTGCTTCAATAATAGCATTGGCTTTATTTTTAATTCGGTAACTGCGGTATATCAATCCCGACAATAAAAAAACAATAATAAAACCAATAATGAAATAATTACGCTGCGTGGCTTGCTCCTGGGCTTTTGCAGATTGCGTTACAATTTCAGCGTCTTTTTTTATTAGCTCTTTGTCTTTTTTCTCGGTCTCGTATTTAGTATTCATTTCTGCCATCACCTTATTATTATCTATACTAAACAACGAGTCTTTTAAATTGGCATACAGCACATGAAATTCGTATGCGGTTTTAAAATCTTTTGCCTGGTAATATAATTTAGCTAAGCCTTCGTACGATTGCTGCACCCTAAAATGTTCTTCGAGCTCCTTCGAAATTTCAAGTGCCTGCGTTTTATAATCAAGGGCTTTCATGGTCTGCCCCTGCGCTACATAAATATCTGCAATATTAAAAAGTGTTACCAGTAAACCATCCAGGTCGCCATTTTCTTTTTGCATGGCAATGGCTTTTAAATAATAAGGTTCGGCTTTTTTATTATCGCCCATATCGCTAAAAATATTGGCCATAATAATATACGAGTTGGCTATCTCTTTTTTTCTATCAAGTTGCTGTGCCAGTAAAAGGCCTCGCTGCGCAGTCTTAAGGCCTTCGTCAAATTTACCAAGTTCGTAATAAATGCCGGCCATATTATTTAAGGTAGTGCACTGTATTATACTATCATTCAACTCCTCCGTTATTTTAAGGTTCTTACCATAAAACTCTAAGGCTTTTTGGCGGTTGCCCTGGTAATAATATACAGAGGCAATACCACTTAGATTGTAAGACATGTGTCTTTTACTGCCAATACTCTCTGATATTCGTAAGCCGTTTAAAAAAGAGGCCAGCGCTTTAGAGTAATTTCCTTTTTTTATCCAGGCATTCCCCAGGTTGCGGTGCGCGGCCACTAACCATATAGAATCTTTTAATTCTTCAAATAATACAATAGATTCGTTGCAAAATTTAATAGCGTTACCAATATCGTTACTTATGTTGTATGCAACACCGAGGTAACATTTCGAGCGTGCAATGCCATCTTTATATTTTAAAGTAGTAGCTATCTTAAGGCCTAACTGCAGGCATTTGATTGAAGTGGGATTGTTCTTGCTACGAAGTGCCCAGCCGGTATTAACGAGTTTATTTACTTTAGCGGTATCGTCCGGCCAAAGATTTATAGCACGCAAAAGAGAGTCACCTGTGTTTTGAGAAAATAAAAAACAGGGAGCTAAAAAAATAAAAAATAAGAAGATGTAGTTTTTCACTACCTTAAATATAATTAATATTATTAATTAAGTTGTAATGGAACGCAAATGACGATCATCGTACTGATGGAACGCAGATGACACGGATCAAACTGGTCTTCACTGATCATTTTTGATCAATCGAATCAACATTCTATTTCAAGCCGCAAAGCTCAATACCGCATTTCGTTTTTCAATAGCATGTAAATTCTTTTTATTGATCTTATAACCTCTTATATAAGGTATACTATCAATTATCCGGTTGTTAACTTTTGTAACTTCTATAAAAAAACCGTCTAAATAATAAACGTAAATTATTTTGCCGTTTTCTATGTAATCTTCTAAAAAAAGTGCTTCGGTCTTTACCACTACTTCCTTTTCCTCTGTGCTTAACTTAGCGTAATCGTAAATTGTCATTGCTTTCATGTTTTGATGATACAAATCTCGGGCATCAATACCCGCCCCACTAGTTCATTGGGTAAAAATTACTACAGATGTAAGATTTTATGACTATTTGTTTTAGCTTCAGGTAAAATAAAAGAGAAATGTAATAAAGTGTAATGAGAAACCTAAAAGTAGGTACTGAATTTATTATTGAATTGGAAATCGAATAATTTGCGTTTTGCAGATGAACAGGGAATGTTTATTTTTATAAAGTGAGAAACTCTCAAACTTTATTAAAGACCATTTTAAATTATGCTATTGCATTAGTTTGGTTACTAAACGGTTTATTTTGCAAACTCTTGAATTTTGTGCCACGCCACCAGCAAATTGTTGGCCGCATTTTGGGAGAAGAACATTCTTTTATTCTTATAAAAATTATAGGTGCTCTTGAAGTGCTGATGGTAGTTTGGATCTTAAGCGGTATAAAAACCCGCCTCTGTGCCGTTACACAAATACTTATTATTGGCACTATGAACATCATTGAAATAACATTGGCGCCCGACCTGTTGTTATATGGCAAAGTTAACACATTCCCGGCGCTACTTTTAATGGGCGTTATTTTTATTAACGAATTTTATCTGAGCCACAAAGACACTAAGACTCAAAGTAACACAAAGAATTCTTAGTGAAACTTAGTGTCGTTGTGCCTTCGTGGCAAACAAATTCGTAACTTAGAATTAAATTATGTTATCGCTTAAAAATCATCCTTTTGCAGTTGAGACTTTTTTTGAGAGTTCGCTGGTTTTAACCTACGCGGTACCAAAGGAGGAATTAAAACAGTTTATCCCCGAATGTTTGGAGTTGGATACATTTAACGATACTTGGGCTTTTGTAGCAGTGGCCATGGTGCAAACAAAAGACCTGCGGCCAAAAGGTTTCCCAAAATTTATGGGCAACGATTTTTTTCTTACAGGTTACCGTATTTTTGTGAGATACACCGATACACGTGGCAAACGCTTAAGGGGTTTGTATATTATTAAGTCAGAGACCAACAAAAACAAAATGTCTTTTTTCGGAAATATTTTTACGCACTATAATTATACCACAACAGATATTACACTTTCTAAAAAAGAAAATATTACGCGCATTACCTCTAAAAGATCGGAACTGGAAGTTGAAGTAAATGCCGAGAAAGAAGAAGTACAATTGCCACAGCACTCGCCCTTTAACGACTGGAAAGAAGCGCGGCGTTTTGCCGGTCCGCTGCCGTTTACATTTACTTATAACAAAGCAACCAAAGAAGTATTGATCATTGAAGGCGTGCGCGAGAACTGGACACCCCGCGCTGTAGAAGTTTTAAAACACAAAGTAGGATTTATCAAACAAAAGAATTTTAAAGGCATTGTTTTGGCCAACGCCTTTATAATTGAGAACATACCCTATTACTGGAAAAAAGGAAAAATAGAAAAATGGAAGGGATAAAAAGGAAATCATTACAAGGTGTAATAAATATTGTAAGGTTTAACTGGCAATTTTATGTAATAGCAATTATTACCATTGCAGGATTACAAATTGCCAATCGCTATTTGCCTGCATCAATACAATTTTTTACTTACATTTTTATATTGTTAAGCGCACTGGCCATTTTGGTTTCGCTGGCGGTGTCGTTATATATTTACGATCTTTCTAATTTGTATACTTTGGATTGGTTAACAGCATCATCGCCAAAACAAATAGTAAATATTAATGCGGGTTTTGATGAGACCAGTGCTTTGCTCGCGCAAAAATATCCAACTGCCAATTTGCAGGTGTTTGATTTTTACGATCCTACTAAACATACCGAGGTGTCTATAGAACGCGCCAGGAAAGCCTACCCACCCTACGCCGGTACAAAAACAATAAGTACCAACGCTGTTCCTTTAACTGAAAACTCAACTGATATTATTTTTTTAATTTTAGCTGCGCATGAGATACGTACAGAAGAAGAACGTACTGTTTTCTTTAAACAATTAAAAAATGCCCTCAGCTCAACCGGTAAAATTATTGTAGTAGAGCATCAGCGCGACTTTGCAAATTTTATGGCCTACAATTTTGGGTTCTTCCATTTTCATTCAACCGCTGTCTGGAAAAAAGCCTTTAAGGATTCGGGCTTAACTTTAGAAAAAGAATTTAAAATAACACCATTTATTTCTACATTCATAGTATCTAAAAATGGAGCTACATCTTAAAATAATAGGGTATTTATGCATCGCACTTTCTTTTGTGCACATTATTTTTCCAAAACAATTTAACTGGAAAAAAGAAATGCCAGCGATTAGTTTAATAAATCAGCAGCTCATGTATGTGCATACTTTTTTTATTGCCTTTGTGGTTCTATTAATGGGTTTGCTTTGTGTTTGTTGTAGTCACGACCTGGTAACTACAAAATTGGGAGAGCAAATTTGTTTTGGTTTATTTTTATTCTGGGGCCTGCGTCTTATCTTCCAGTTCTTTGTTTATTCTTCAAAATTATGGAAAGGCAAAACCTTTGAGACCATCATTCACATTATCTTTTCATTGATCTGGATCTATTTTACTGCTGTTTTTTATGGCATCTATTTTAAAGTGGAATTTTAGGTCTTAACAATTTGTTTATTCGCATAAAAATTTGTATATTTATTTATACAATTTGTATCAAATCCAAAACCGTTATTATTATGAAACATGTTTATTTATTCATTCTTGTAATTGTTGTTACATTTTCATCTTATTCTGTTACACGTTATGTAACACCCGCTGGCAATGGTAGCTTTAACGGCAGCAGCTGGCTAAACGCCTTTCCTTCAACATCATTACAAATTGCCATTAACTTATCCGGCAGTGGTGATGAAGTATGGGTAGCTACAGGAATCTATTATACCACGAGCAGCGCAACACGCAGCATTTCATTCAACATGAAAAATAGCGTTATTATTTATGGAAGTTTTGCGGGCACCGAAACATCAATTACCCAGCGCAATTTAACTGCCGGTTTAAGCAGTACCTTAAGTGGCGCTATAGGAACGGTTGGCATTGGTGATAATAGTTATCACGTTATTTCTAATTCCAATTTAAATAACACAGCTGTTATTGATGGTTTTATTATTCGCGACGGAAACGATGACAGGGCTGCAACCACTTCTGACTTTGGTTTGGGTGGCGGCATTTATAATGGCGGCAGCGGAACAGGAAATGTTTGTAGTCCAACAATTCGCAACTGCGTTATTACTAATAACCAGGCCGTATTTGGTGCGGGTATTTTTAATAACGGCTACCTTGCCGGAACGTCTAACCCTATAATTTTAAATTGTGTTATTACTACAAATACTGCAACCACTGGTGGTGGCGGTATTGATAATTTTGGTGTTGCAGGAAATGCAAGTCCAATTATCACCAATTGTGTTATCTATAATAATACGGCCACCTTTCGTGCCGGCGCTATGTATTGCTGGGGCGGTAATAATGGTAATGCAAGTCCGGTAGTATTAAACAGCTGTTTCGTAAATAATAGTGCGGTAGATGGTGGCGGTATTGTATGCGACCGGTTAAACACCAGTGCAGGGAGTTCAGGTACAGCAACACCAAATTTTAGAAATTGTATCTTCTGGGGAAATACTGCTTCCGGAACAGGGCCTCAGTTTCTTATTTTAGCAAATGCTGCCTTTGTTGCAACTTATACCGATATTGATCTGGCAGGACAAACATCGCCACATATTATGTCAGGTCCCGGTACAGCAACAATCAATTCTAATCCAACATTCTTTAATATTGCAAACGGCGTCGGACCGGATAATAAATGGATGACAGCTGATGATGGCTTGCAAATATTTAGTTCATCGCCCTGCGTTAATGCGGGAGATAATACCGGTGTAACCGCAACAGATATACTAAATAATTCAAGAACACAGTTTGGAATCGTTGACATGGGGCCGTATGAAAATATGATCATTACATCTCTTTCAAAAAATGGATCAGAAAGCGATGATATTATTTTATATCCCAACCCAACAAAAGATCAGGTTTATTTCTCAGGAATAAAAAACAGTAACGGAAAAATAAAATTTGTAAATAGTTTAGGTCAAATTGTTCTTGAAACTAATTTATCAGAACATATTGACCTGAAAGAAATACCAAAAGGTGTTTATTTTGTTGTAATAGAAAAGGCAGGAGAAAGCCTTACTAAAAAGCTGATATTAGCAGATTAGAGGTTTTTTAGCCTCCGGCAGAACTCCCATTAATAGGGCCTTTTGGGGTAATTTCTCAAAATTTTATGGAATTTTCACGTTTGTTTCATCTAAATAGAAACAAGAAAACATGAAAGCTCTCTCTCAAACCAGCTCGCTCAACAAATTTTCGCAACAGTCGTTAGCATTGCTATTTACTTTTGGCGGTTTTTTTCCGGTAACTTCCATCATCTTACATTGTTTAGGCATTTTGCCTTTGCAACAATGTTTGGTTTTTTTAGTAATTCCTGTGTTATTATCCTTTATTACTTTAGGCATAAAATTTCCTGCTATTGGTAAAACTGTTATTGCTGGTTTTATTGCCGGCATCATTTCTGTTTTTTTATACGATCTTTCTCGTGTACCTTATATACTTGCTGGTTGGTCGGATTTTATTCCAAAAATTGGTGGTTGGATAACTAACAGCGATGAAAAAAATGCGGTGTTGGGTTACACATGGCGTTACATTGGTAACGGCGGTGGTATGGGTGTTGCTTTTTTTATTTTGCTCTCACAATTAAAGAACCAAAAACAATTGATATTAAAAGGTCTGTTATACGGTCTGTTTATTTTCACAGGTTTAATGTTAACCCTTTTCTTTTTTGAACAAACACAAGACATGATGTTTAAAATTACACCAGTTTCATTTGCCGGCAGTATTACCGGACATATTATATATGGTGCAGTGCTCGGCACTTTAGCAAAAAAATATTTTGCCAATAAAAAATAAGATCCTAAATAATTCCTGAACTTTTATTTCTGTCGTCACTTTTTGCTTGATTACCGCAATGCGAAGCGTTGAGCGAGACAGTGTGCTGGTAAGCAAAAAATCAAGGCATAAATAATTTCTGAACTTTTATTTCTTGCCGTCACTTTTTCCTTGATGAAAAAGTAACCAAAAAATCAAGGCTTTCATAATATTTTGCTAAAAATCGTTGCCATTCAAGCCGATGATTTAAGCGCTTCGCGAACAGCCAAAATCATCTTCCCACATGCTAACGCTTTTGAATGACAAGATTTTTTACTCAAAATCTTATGAGGCCGTCTCACATTGTGTGCTTACGCGAACAGCATTACGAATGTAGATTTGCGGTTAGGTGTTTGAGTTTTCGATCTTGATCTTTTGCAGAGATAGCTAGCGAGCTAAGCTAGGCGATAAGTTGATTAGGCGCACAGAAAATGAGCTTAGCGAGGCAGCGGTTTTGCTTTCGCTGCCTCTACATCGCGAAAGCAAAAATCTCTTTCAAAAAATCAAATGCGTTTTGGTTACTTTTGAGCGGCAAAAGTGACAAAAAAATCATACAGGAATTTCGACCAAGGAACAGTAAAGGAAAAAAATTAACTCTAAAAAGTTATTTAAAGATTGTTGAGACATTCCGCTTTCCTAAAAAAACTTATATTTGTTTTAACAGTGGTTGAAACAAATGTCAACAGTTTTTTTAGCAAAAAATAAACTCATAATTATTTACGGTGCTTCTTTAGCACTGTTATTGTTGATCCTTAAATGGCTCGAATACCGTTTTGTGGTGGTTAGTCATTCTTTCGAAATTTATATTGGTGGTATTGCACTAATTTTTATGGGTTTGGGAATTTGGCTTGCTTTAAAACTGGCCAAACCAAAAGTGGAGACCGTAATTGTAGAAGTAGAAAAAGAGGTATTTATAAACTCTAACCCCGATTTTGTTTTTAACGAGGCCGAACTGGAAAAACTAGGGATCAGCAAACGCGAGCTAGAAGTTTTACAGTTAATGTCGGCCGGATTAAGCAATAACGAGATAGCCGAAAAATTATTTGTGTCGTTAAACACCGTTAAGACACATTCTTCCAAACTTTTCGAAAAATTAGACGTTAAAAGACGGACACAGGCCATCGAAAAAGCTAAACGCTTGAGTCTCATACAATAAAAAAAATCATACTTTAGTGTGAAAGTAAAAATTGGTCTTAAAATCACCCTTAAGTATGAAGGAAAACGCCTTTTGCCAGCTTACTTTTGCGGCATATTAATTATAAAAATTTAAAAATATGAAAAAAAATGTATTGGTCTTTGGTTCAATAGCCGGCGTTATTATTAGTGTATTTATGTTCATCAGCATGATGATGCTGAGTAAAGATCCTAATTTTGAAGGAAGTATGGTGGTGGGTTACACCGCTATGCTGGTTGCTTTCTCTTTTGTTTTTGTGGGTATTAAAAATTTTAGGGATAAATACAACAATGGGTTTATCACCTTTGGCAAAGGTTTTAAAATTGGTCTTTTTATTTCGCTTATAGCTTCTACCATGTATGTAATTACCTGGATGATAGAGTTGCACTTTTTTATTCCAAATTTTATGGAGCTATACGCAACTCATGCTATTGATCATGCAAAACAAAGCGGTGCAAGTGCGGCAGAAATAGATAAACAAATAGCAGAAATGACAAGTTACAAAGAGATGTATAAGAATCCTGTAATGATAATATTGCTTACCTATATGGAAATTCTTCCGATCGGTATTATTGTAACGCTTATCAGCGCCTTGATCTTAAAAAAGAAAAATAAAGAACAAACTCAATCAGCGTAAACATGACAAAATTAGTAACAGGTATTGGCGGAATATTTTTTCGCTCAAAAGACGATAAAGCCTTAGCGCTTTGGTATGAAGAACATTTTGGTATTAATGCCGTGCAAAATTATAAACCATGGCAAACAGAAGGAGGTCCAACTGTTTTTGCACCTTTTAAAAGAGAAACAAACTATTTTGGCAATATGAACCAACAGTTCATGATCAACTTACGTGTAAGCGATCTTGATAAATTGTATGAGCAATTAAAAACGGCGGGCGTTAAGCTGGACGAAAACAGGATGAACGAATCTTACGGCAAATTTGCCTGGGCCTATGATCCTGAAGGAAATAAAATTGAATTGTGGGAACCAACAGACGAAAAGTAAATTCACGTGATAGAATACAGATTAAACAGATCTAACCGATTTTCATTGATCAAAAAAATCTGTGCAGATCAGGTAAATCAGTGTCATCTGTGTTCCATCACCTATTTCGTTTTTGCTAAATTCTCTTTTACCCTAAATTTTACAATTTTAGTGATAAGGGCAATTGGAAGTGGCTCATCTAAAGGAAACTGAACGGAACCTTTTCCCTCTTTATAAATAGAAAGTTCTTTTTTAAATTCTTTATGCCCGGTTGGTGTTGCGTAAAAACCAATGTGTTTTGCATAACCTGCAAAATATACCAGCACACCATTGTACTTGTAGGCCGGCATTTTATAACCTATTCCCTCTTCAGCCTTTGGCGCTGCCTTTTTTATAGCAGTGCGCATTTGTTTTAAATACTTTTGAGTTTTTTTCGGAAAGGTTTTTATATACTCATCAACGCTTTCCGGTGTTACAGTATTTGCTTTCATATGCAATTGTTTATTAATAAAGAAATCGTAAAACAAATTTACAAAGCATTACTATAACAGCTATTTAGGCTTAACAATAGTATCGTTCTTTATCGGAGCGCGTTCATATTTATCAATTGGTTCCATGCGCTTGCCCATGCACTTATAACTGTTCAGTAAAAAGAAAACAACAGAAACTGTCCATACAGCTACTTTCCTGAACCTTGTTTTATATACAGCATTTTCAATTCTATTTACAATGCTGGTAAATGCAGACGTAGTATTTGTGTGACGTGAGTTATAACGGCCGCAAATATTTTGTGATGAATTAGTTTTGAAATAATTCTTTATTTCATCCAGACTCATTTTTGTAAAATCAATAACTTTTGTCTGGCAGCTACCACAAAATTTTCCATGGTTAACCGATGTCATAGAAGAAAAATTTTCTGAGCATGGTTTTTCTATTTGGATCTTGTTATTCATTCTTTAATTAAAGATACAAAATGCTTTTTCATTTCCAAAAAGACCGCCTCTATTTGAGTATTATAATACCCGTTTCGGGGTAAAAGACAATAAACGGGATACATAATCCCAATCAAACAAAAACCAACAAAGTCGCTGTGACTGAGTGCAGAGCCATAACTCCATTATTTTAAAAATTATGGCACTATATGTGCTCTTATAGTTTAGTTGGTCCCCCCTTTATTAAATTATGTACACAAAACAACAATGGTAAACACCACCACCAAAACAGGAAACAATTATCCTGTTTTTATTATTAACCTTTTATATAAATCCCAATGAAAGTATTAAAATTTATTGCAATCACATTTTTATTAAGCACAACCGGTTTAGCACAAACAAAAAGCGCAAACTTTGAAAAAGAGTTTGATGACGCCGAAAAGATATTTTCAAAAGTATCGGATAATAAAGCCGAATCGTTAACGTCCACAAAAGGTGCTTACGCAGAATTGCTACCGGTGTTTCTTAATCTTTATAAACAAGACCCCACCAACATGAACCTGGCTTTTAAAATAGGTATGTGTTACCAAAGTGCCAGAAGAGATAGGTTAAAGTCTATCGCTTATTTTAATAAAGCCATTACTTCTGTTTCTAACGATACTAAACCAAGTTCGCACAAAGAAAAAAAAGCACCACTTATTGCTTATAAATATTTAGGCGATGCCTACCATTGGAATTATGAGTTTGATAAAGCAATTGCTGCTTACCGCAAGTATATAAGCGTAATGGAACAAAACAACGCTACAGATAAAGCATTACTAGCCGAGACCACGCGCAAAATGGAAATGTGTAATGTTGGTAAACGTTTAGTAGCTAACCCTGTAAAAATAAAAATTCAAAATTTAAGCAATACAGTAAATTCGCCTTATGCAGATTATTCGGCAATTTTTTCTGCAGATCAGAATACACTTTTCTTTACCTCTCGCAGACCACAATCAACAGGTGGTCAAAAAGATAATGAAGGAAATTACATGGAAGACATTTATATGTCGTCCAGAACAAAAACGGGTTGGTCGGCAGCACAAAACATTGGCGCTCCTATTAATAGCGAATGGCATGAGGCTACAGTAGGTGTTTCGCCGGATGCGCAAACTATTCTTATTTATAAAGATGATATGGGTGATGGAAATATCTATTCTACTTCGTTAGATGGAGATGTTTGGAGTAAGCCCGTTAAATTAAACGATAATATCAACACAAAACACTGGGAGCCCAGCGCTTTTATTTCGGCAGATGGAAACAGCCTTTATTTTGCAAGCAATAAGCCCGGTGGATTTGGCGGTGTTGATCTTTACATAAGCAAACGCGGATCAGACGGTGATTGGGAAAAGGCTACAAATCTTGGTGCCAACATCAATACACCGTATGACGAAGATGCACCTTCTATTCATCCCGATGGTGTTACATTATCATTCAGTTCTAACGGACACAATACTATGGGTGGTTTTGATATTTTTACCAGCCTGCTTTCTTTTGAAGGTAACTGGTCGGAGCCCGTTAATGTAGGTTATCCAATTAACACTACAGATGATGATATTTTTTATATGGTTAGTCCAAATGGTAAAACAGCATATTTTTCTTCTTTCCGCGAAGATGGTTTGGGAGAAAAAGATAATTACATGGCTACCTTTTTAGAACGTAAAGAAACACCTTTAACATTGATACAGGGTACTGTAAATGATGAAACGGGTATGCCGGCTAAAAAAGTAATGATCACTGTTACCGATAACGAAACAGAAGAAGTTGTTGGTGTTTACAAGGCCAATGCAAAAACCGGTCAGTTCTTATTTATTTTAACTCCTGGTAAAAATTACAATATTACTTACCAGGCAGAGAACCATTTGTTTTATTCAGAGAACATGGAGATCCCTAAACAATCTACTTATTTTGAATTAAAAAGATCTGTAAAAATGCATCCAATTGTAGTAGGATCGAAAATTACATTGAACAACATTTTCTTTGACTTTGACAAAGCTACGTTGCGTCCGCTTTCGAATGTGGAGCTTAAGAATTTAGTGATGTTAATGAAAAGCAATCCAAATATGAAAGTAGAAATATCTGGTCATACAGATAGTAAAGGTGATGATGCTTATAACATGAAACTTTCTGACGAACGTGCACAAGCGGTTGTTAACCGTTTGGTAGAAAAAGGCATTACTACAGAACGTATGAAAGCCAAAGGTTATGGCGAAACACAACCCGTAGCACCTAACACAAAACCAAACGGCACGGATGATCCGGAAGGAAGACAGTTGAACCGTAGGGTTGAATTAACGATCACAGAAATCTAATTAATATTACTTAAAAAAGATAACGGTTTGCAGTTTTATATAAATTGCAGACCGTTTTTGATTACATGTATCGGTATAGATATTAGCTTGTACTTTATTAAGTAAAAAAATACACTGCCATAGCGACTATATCAACAGCATAAGTCAACCATAAAAGTTTACTCACAAACGAATCTGTACCATCATTAAAGAAAAAAGAAACGAAAGTTACAAAGAGAATAATATAATAGAACTGAAAATTGAAATCCACTCCATAACTTACTCTCCATCCCGGCTTGCTAAAATAAATTGCTTTACCAAATATGTTCCTTTCGATCTCTATTGTATCATTTGGGTAGAGATCCGGTACTGAATACTCTGAGATATTAGCTGTATGAGAATATGAATCATTATTTGTTTCTAAATATAGTTTTACTTTAGTTCGTGGCCCACCTCGCGCAGAGGTTTTATAAATTTCTTTATTAACGTTAACCAACACTTCTTCTGTGATACTGCCAGATGATCTATTAAATATACATACGATTATAAAAAGTGTAAAATATAATATGCGGGCAACCCAGGAACCTATAAAAATAAAGCTTTTCCTGTAGATACTATTATACAGTCTGCCTTTTCTTTTCTCAAGATCGCTTCTTTTATCGATCAGAGCAAAGATCTTTTTGCGTTCTTCGTCCGAAAATCTTGACCGTGTCATTTAATTGCTTATTGCAGTTATAAATCAAAATTGTGTTTACCAAAAATAAAAAGCCCTTAGCAGTTGCCAAGGGCTTTTCGTTCCGGATAATTGATATTATTTTTAAACGTTCACTTCTACTTTTGGTGAAGCCGCTAATATTTCTGCGTTTGCAGCGGCAGCGTATTGTTCAAAATTCTTAACGAAAGATGCCGCTAAGTTTTGAGCTGTTTGGTTAAATGCTTCTTTATCTTTCCATGCATTCTTCGGTTCTAAGATCTCTGAAGGAACGTTAGGACAAGTCTTAGGGAAATTTAATTTAAAATATGGTGTTGTACCATACTCTACTTTATCTAACTCGCCTGTTAAAGCTGCTGTAATTAACGAACGTGTGTAAGATAATTTAATACGGCTACCTACACCATATTTACCACCCACCCATCCGGTGTTCAATAACCAAACATTTACGTTGTTCTTTTTTAATTTCTCGCCTAATAACTCAGCGTATTTTGTTGGATGTAATGGTAAAAATACTTTTCCAAAACAAGCAGAGAAGGTTAATGTTGGTTCGGTAATACCCATTTCAGTTCCCGCAACTTTTGCAGTGTAACCACTAATAAAATGGTACATGGCTTGCGCCGGAGTTAATTTTGAGATCGGAGGTAATACACCAAAAGCATCGCAAGTTAAAAAGAAAATATTTTTAGGCACATCACCTACAGCAGGTGTTACTGCATTATCAATATAGTTTGAAGGGTAACTTACACGTGTATTCTCTGTTTTTGAAATATTTGCGTAATCAACTGTAGTTGTTCCTGCATGAAAATCAATATTCTCTAACAACGAACCAAATTTAATAGCGTTAAAAATTTGTGGTTCTTTTTCGGCAGTAAGGTCAACACATTTCGCATAACAACCACCTTCAAAATTAAACACGCCGGTATCACTCCATCCGTGCTCGTCATCACCAATTAATTTACGATTAGGATCTGCACTTAAAGTCGTTTTACCTGTGCCTGAAAGACCGAAGAAAATAGCAGTGTCGCCATTCTTACCAATGTTGGCAGAGCAGTGCATTGGCAACACACCCTTTTCGTGTGGAAGGATATAATTTAATACTGCAAAAATTCCTTTTTTTATTTCGCCTGTGTAACCTGTTCCACCAATTAAAATAACTTTTTTAGTGAAGTTAAGGATAGCGAAATTGTGTTGACGTGTTCCGTCTATTTTTGGATCTGCTTTAAAACCCGGAGCGTTAATAATTAACCAATCGTGTTTAAAGGTTTTAATTTCTTCGTTGGTTGGACGTAAGAATAAATTATTGGCAAATAAATTGTGCGCAGGAAACTCTGTTACTACACGAATGTTGATACGGTATTTTGGATCAGCACAAGCATATGAATCGCGGATCCAAATTTCTTTACCACCTAAATAAGCAAGTAAACGATTATGAAGTATATCAAATTTATCTGCATCAAAACGGTTGTTCACATCTCCCCACCAAACGCTGTCTTTTGTATTCTCATCAACCACCACAAATTTATCTTTTGGCGAACGGCCGGTAAATTCTCCGGTGTCAATTGCTAATGCACCTACGTCTGTTAAAACTCCTTCTCCTCTTAATATTGTTTCTTCAACCAATTCGCTTGGGTGAAGGTTCCAAAAAGCCATTTCTACATTTGAAAGACCAAGTTGCGCAACTGAGGCACCATCTGCTTTTAAACCAATTTCATTCATTGTATCTTAGTATTTGTTAGTGGGGCAAAAGTACAAAAAAAAAACGGCCTTAAAAAGACCGTTTTTCCACAATTTATTGGGTTATTAACGTATTTTATCTTATTGATACTGAGACCAATTGAGCATCTTTAGCGATTTTTTTCAACTGTTCAATAAAATCACTTTTTTCGTTTGCGTTTAATTCTGTTAAAGGTAGGCAAATTCGGGTTTCACCTTCTCTGCCAATATTTTTTGAGGTAGATTTTAGGTTTTTACTTTTGATCAATGCTGTTACTTTATCAAAAGCAGGGCCGTCAATTCCTGAACCCGGACTTCCGAAAGAAACTTCTACCGCACAACTTTGATCGGTAACGCCTTTATATACTGTTGGATCGGATGTTGGTGTAACGGTTCCCGGAGTAGTACTTGTGCTTGTTGTTGAAGTAGATGTTGATGTGGCAGTAGTTTTTGATTTGCTTTTGCAAGATGCTAAACCTAAGAACAAAATACCGCTTAAAAGAATGATAGAGTTTTTCATATTAATTTTTTTGTATTGTAAATATGCTAATTATTGTTGACTAATAATATTCTTTATTAAATTTTATGTTTTTTTAATGGCAGAAATTGCCAAGCATGACCAGCCAGCAACAAATAGAATACCACCAATTGGCGTAATAGGGCCTAAAAATTTTAGCCAATCCGCCCCATAAAGATTGCGCGTACATAAAAAATAAAGTGAGCCACTGAACAAAATTATTCCAGCAAAAAATAAGCCGTAAGCCCAGTTTAAAAATTTACTATCGTATTTTGTTTTTAATAACACTACAGCCAGCATAGCAAACGTGTGATACATATGATATTTAACACCGGTATCGAAACCGTTTAAAAGATCGGGTGTAATTAAACCTGTTTCTAATTTTCCTTTTAAAGCATGCGCACCAAGAGCGCCTAATGATACCGCGATGGCACCTAAAAAACCAATGGTTATTAATTGTTTGGGTAGATTTTTATCGTTAGTCATTATATATTAGTCATTAGATATTAGTCGATAGTCCTTAGACTTGCGACCTGCTGTCCTGCATCCTGCTGTCTTGTATCCTGCTTACTTTTTCTTCTTCAGCTCTTCCATTATTTGCGCATCCGATTTTCCAGCAAAGGTTAATGCCCCCTGCGAACTTTTTGCCCAATCGCTTTTTGGATACTCATCAATTATTTTTTGATATAGTTTTTTTGCTTCGCTTTCGTTATTTAAATAGGTGGCTTCATCATACAACTGTGCCAACAAAAATAATGCTGCCGGCCGGTGCTTTGATGTTGGATAATCGGCTATACATTTGTCCAAAACAATTTTTGCCTGCGGTATATTATTTATAGATTGTGCTACCTGGGCTGTTTTAATTAAATAAATAGGACAAAGAGAATCATTAGCACAATAAAAAGCATAATCTGTAAAAGCTTTTATACCCTTTGTGGCAACATCTTTTTTTACTTCCAGCTCCTTTAATAAAGTACTGTCCATTTTTTTTGCTTCGGCCAGTAATTTTTTACAATCCGATAAGTACATTTTATTCTCGCGAATAAGCGAATCGGGTTTAACAGGCGTTTGAACATTATCTTTTTGTTCAGCAACATTATTTTTTTGTTCGGAACCCAAACAGGCAGTTAAAAAAAAGAGGGTTGCAATTAATAGAACTGATATAAAATTGCTTTTCATTTCTTTAATATTATTTTTTTGGTTTGTAAACGCGGGTCTTATAATCGGCGGTTATTTTGCCTTTAGAAATATCGCTTAATTTACCTGAGATCATTTTGCGTTTAAAAGGGCTAATGATATCTGTAAATAATTTTCCTTCAATATGATCATACTCGTGCTGAATAACACGGGCAATTACACCATCGTATTTTTCTTTGTGCTTTACAAAATTCTCATCTAAGTATTCTATTTCAATATTCGGCAAGCGGTTAACATCTTCACGAATTTTTGGAATGCTTAAACAACCTTCGTTAAACTTCCATTCTGTACCTTCCTCTTTAAGAATACGTGCATTGATGAATATTCTTTTAAAGACCTTTAATTGTTTTTTTTGTTCAGGTGTAAATTCATCATCGTCGTCATCATCACTTTCAGAAAAAGGTTTTGTATCTATAATAAATAAACGAATGGCTTTACCAATTTGCGGAGCTGCCAGGCCAACGCCATTGGCATTGTACATGGTATCAAACATGTTTTTAATTAAAACGTCAAGGCCTTCATAATCCTTATCAATTTCCTCTCCTACTTTTCTGAGTACCGGATCGCCGTAAACTACAATTGGTAATATCATTTTTTTATTAATTTAAATGTACTTCAGTTACATCATCATTTTGAGTATACTTAGCCCAAAATTCTTTTTCTTTTAAACGTAAAATTTCCCAGGTTGCGTTTGCTCCCATTGCCGCAGTGGTATTTCCACTTTCTTTAGTAAAGATAACCGCTTTTTTATCACTGCTAAAAACCCAATTGCCACTTTCGCTAAATGGAATAATAGCAGAACCTATTACTAAATTATAATCAATGTTATAGTCACCGTTCTTATTAATATCTAATCTATAATTATTAAAAAGATATTTTGTTGCAAAAGCAGTGCTATCGGCACCATTAAATTTAAGCTGTTGTATCTTCCAAAGATTAGAAAGTCTTTCTGCTTTTGATCGTAAAGAAAAAGAAGGTCCTTCCGGATATTTTTTACAGGATAAAAAAGTTACTGAAAGAACTAATGATAAAATAAAAAAATAAGTACTTATTCGTTTCATAAAAAATTACCTGCTATAATTAGGCGCTTCACGGGTAACCACCACATCGTGCGGGTGACTCTCTTTTACGCCTGCTGCTGTTATACGAATAAATTTAGCTTGCTGTAAAGTGTTAATGTCTTTAGCGCCACAGTAACCCATACCGGCCCTTAAGCCACCAATTATCTGGTACATTATTTCTGCAAGACTTCCTTTGTATGGCACCCTTCCACTAATTCCTTCTGGTACTAGTTTTTTAATATCATCTTCTTCGGCCTGGAAGTAACGGTCTTTACTACCTTTTTGCATAGCCTCTAACGAACCCATACCACGGTATGATTTAAATTTACGTCCTTCAAAAATAATTGTCTCACCCGGACTTTCTTCTGTTCCTGCAAACATACCACCCATCATAACAGTGCCTGCGCCTGCAGCTAATGCTTTAACCACATCACCAGTAAAACGCACACCACCATCTGCAATTAAAGGAACACCAGTGCCTTTTAAAGCAACAGCCACTTCTAAAATAGCAGTTAATTGTGGCACACCAACACCTGCAATAACACGCGTGGTACAAATAGAACCGGGACCAATACCAACCTTAACAGCATCTGCACCTGCTTTTACTAAAGCCAGTGCAGCTTTGCCGGTAGCAATATTGCCAACAATAACCTGTAAAGTTTTATATTTCTTTTTTACTTCTTTTAATTTATCAATAACACCTTTACTATGGCCGTGAGCTGTATCAATAATAATTGCATCAACACCAGCTTCAACCAAAGCATCAACTCGCAACATGGTATCGGTAGTAACACCAACGGCTGCTGCTACACGTAAGCGACCACGCTCATCTTTACAAGCATTTGGACGCACTTTAATTTTGATGATATCTTTATAAGTAATTAAACCAACCAATTTATTTGTTTTATCAAGAATGGGAAGCTTTTCGATCTTATGTTCCTGTAAAATTTCTTCGGCTTGTTTTAAGGTGATACCTTTTAATGCAGTAATAACGTTCTTAAAGGTTGTCATTACATTTACTACCGGTTTTTTAAAATCTTTTTCGAAACGAAGATCGCGGTTTGTAACTATACCAAGCAATTTACCTTCCTTATCAACTACAGGAATACCGCCAATTTTATTCTCGCTCATTATATTTACGGCATCGCCAATAGTAGCAGTATTAAATAAAGTAACCGGATCTTGGATCATTCCACTTTCGCTACGCTTTACTTTGCGTACCTGTGCAGCCTGATCTTCAATACTCATATTCTTATGCAAAACACCAATGCCGCCTTCCTGGGCAATGGCGATAGCCAGCTTGTATTCTGTAACCGTATCCATTGCAGCAGATACGATAGGAGTGTTTAATTTTATGTTTTTTGTAAAGTAAGAGCTTATGTTAGCCTCGCGGGGTAAGATCTCAGAATAATCGGGTACTAACAGTACGTCATCGTATGTTAATCCTTCTGCGACAAACTTGTTGGTGATACTATTGATGGAAGCCATTGGGTTGAACTTTAAGGTTTTAAAATTCGGGCAAATATAGGGATTTTTTCCGAATTATGGCTCTATAATATAAGCCTAAGGCAGAATAAGGCTAAACTTAGTGAAAAGAAAAAAGCCACCAACAGAAAATCTCCAAAATCTGAAAGTGGCTTAATTTTTTTTTGTTATAAACTAAACAAAAACCCTATTGAAAGAACTTATAGTAAAGATACAGTGTTTTTGAGCGGTTTTTTGGGCTTTCAAACAAGTGGTAATGTTTACTTTATAAGTGGTTCTGTTTAGGATTTATTCAGTTTTTCCATAAAAGTGTCCTTTTTGCGGCGAGAGATCTCGATCTTAGTGCCATCGCTCATTACAGCGTATCCGCCATCTTCTTTTAAGAAACGAACCACGTGATTCATGTTAATTAAATGGTGGTGGTGCACCCTTATAAATTCACTTTCGGGCAATAATTCTTCATAATGTTTTAACCCGGCACTGATCATTAATTTACGTTTGTCGGTTAAAAAGAAAGTAGTGTAACTTCCGTCAGCTTCGCAGCGGATGATATCTTTTATATTTACAATTTCATAAGCATTACCTGTTGGCAAAGTTATCTTTTGAAAGCTATCGTCTGTTTTTTTTAATTGCTGGATCAAAAAATTAAGATTTTCCATATTAGGACTGGCGTTTTTCTTTTGCGCCACCTTTTCAACCGCAGTTTTTAATTCTTCAATATCAATTGGTTTTAATAAATAATCGCAGGCGCTGTATTTTATGGCGCGAATAGCGTGCTGATCGCTGGCCGTAGCAAATATTAATTCAAATTTATGGCCCTGTACTTTTTCAAGCAGGTCGAAACCACTGCCATCGGGCATACTAATATCCAAAAATACAAGATCGGGGTTCTCTTTTTTGATCACCTCTACTCCATCGTTCACATTTTTTGCCAGGCCAACAATTTGTAATTGCGGGCAATTTTTTTGGATGATGCCGGCAAGCATTTCGCGGCTCTTTTGTTCATCTTCAATTATTACTGTTTTTATCATAACCTTGGTTTTAACCGATTAGTGGAATAAATAATTGTACTTGTGTTCCTTTTGATTCGTTGCCTTCTTTTAGATCTGTTATTGTTACGCTTAATTGTGAGTTATTAATTTCGTTCAATATTTTTAACCTGTCCTCAGTAATTTTCATTCCTAAAGATTTATGTTTTACTGAAGGCATGGTGCGTTTTATTTCAGCTGCTTTTTCCCTACCAATACCATCGTCTGTAATAGTACAAATTAAAAAATTATTTTTTGCACTTAAGTGAATAATTAATTTTCCTTTTTTAGAGCTTGGGTTCAGTCCATGCAATATCGCGTTTTCAACATATGGCTGCATAAGCATTGGCGGCATAATGTCATAATCCGTATCTACCGAAGGATCGATAACAACTTCATACACAAATTTTTCTTCAAAACGCATTTGTTCCAGCTCAAGATATAATTTTAGTGCCTCCAGATCTTCTTCTACCGTTACTGTTGGTTTATCTGAATTGTTTAAGATGATACGCACCAACCTCGCAAATTTGCTCAGATATTTTATTGCCTCATCGGATTTTGTATGAAAAATATAATGTTGGATAGAATTTAAAGAGTTAAAAATAAAGTGCGGATTCATTTGAGAACGCAGGGCCTTTAACTCTATCTTACTCATCTCTACTTTACGATTGAACTCTAATTTTTGTTGCTTTGCAATTGAAAGAAGACGGACCCTGAAAACAATAAAAATAGTGCCGCCAATAAAAACAAAAATTAATAAAATAAACCACCAGGTTAAATAAAATGGCCGGGCTATTGTAAAAGAAAACGTTGTTTCTTCCGTATCCCAAACCCCTTCGTTATTGCAGGAGCGTACTTTAAATACATATTTACCGGGCGTTAAATTTGCGTATTTGCTGTAATCTTCAGGACCCGGCTCGCTCCAATCCTTATCAAGCCCTTCTAATTTTTTTTGATACAACACTTTATCAGGATTGGTTAAACAAATACCACGATAAGTGAAAGCAATTGTACTGTAATTATATGGCAAAGTGCTATTGTTGGCTAAAAGAGTATCTTCATTAAAGATCTGTATTTTTTGAATGAATGTTGAATTTTGAATGTTATTACTTTTAAGATTAAAAGGTTCGTGTTTTACAATACCACTTACAGTGCCAAACCACAAAGTTCCGTCACTATCTTCCCAAATACCATTTCCATTACATTCTACACCGGCAAAGCCTTCTTGTTTTCCATAAGATGTAATTTCAACTTTATCTTCTTTAAACAGTTTTTGTAAATTCAATTTATTAATACCTTGGTTGGTACCAATCCATAACGTTTTCTTATTTTCAGCAAACTCAAGTGAGTAAATATATTCTGAATTTAAACCATCGTTAAGTGTAACACGTTTTACGTTATTTGTTTTTGTATCAATAATCAACAATCCATCTAGCGAGCCCGCAAACAAATAACCGTTCGTATATCTAAGTGTTAAAAAATCTTCATATTCCCAATTTAATTTTGCGCTTAAATGTATTATCGAGTCGCCTGAAAGTTTAAACAGACCAGCGTGTTGTGTACCTATATAAATATTATGGCTCTCATCTTCGCACAAACCATACACCTGAAATTCTGTTTTAAAATTAATTGGGTAGAACTTTGATTCGGGCTTGTTATTTTTCCAGGCCAGTGAAGCAATACCGTTATTTCCGGCTATCCATAATTTACTATCTGATGCTAAGAACATAACTTCACGCGAGCCTTTTAATTCAGGGGTTAGCGGAATAGTATAAAATCTTTCGTTCTTAAACTGTGTAAGGTCTTCGGTTGTTCCAAATACTAAACGCCCTTCTTTATCCTGCAGGCCCGATTTTACAGAGTTGCTATTTAAACCATCGCTTATACCATAGCGTTTAAAATAACCTTGCGAATATTTATAGATACCATTATTTTCGGAAGTCATCCACAGATCATCTTTATTATCACGAAAGATCTGGAAGATAAATGCATTACCAGGACCATTTATTTTATCAAATGTAGAGAAGGAGTTATCTTTAAAACGGAATAAGCCGCTATGGCTACCAATCCAAACGTTATCCTCTCTATCCTGCACAAGACAACGAACTAAATTAGAATTGTTATCGGGTCCAATGTTATAATAACTGAACTGTAAACCATTAAATTTTAATAAGCCGTTTTGCGAACCAACCCAAATAAATTCGTTATTTTGATTTAGCACACTGGTAATGTTCTCATCAATTAAACCATTCTCAATGAAATAACTGGTAATTTTTTTTGTTTCCAGATCATAAATATTCAAACCTTTGGAAGTACCAATGACTAATTTATTTTTTTGCAGGGTAATACAATTTACCTGGTTAGATGATAGTCCATTTAAATTAGTAACTAATTCAAATTTATTGTGGCCATATAGTACCAAACCATTATCGGTTCCAATAAATAAAAAACTTGAATCGGATTTGTAAATACAATTGATCTTATAATTTTCTAATTGCTTAACGGCTTTAACCTTGCCATTACTAAAAATAAAAAGACCTTTTTTTGTGCCCAGGTACATGGAATGATGATAACCATTACATAAAGAAGTAATATATGGATTTGTTAACCCACTCTCTTTTTTGTAATTATAGATCTTGTTGCTCTTTATAACGCTTAACCCTTTATTGGTTCCAACAAAAACAGCGCCTGTTGCGTCTTCGGCTATTGCATTTACATTGTGATCTATTAAACCCTTTTTTGGATTAATTATAAAAAAACTTTTACCGTCAAAACGGCAAACACCGCCATAACCACCACTCCACAAATAACCATTCTTTTGCTGGAACATGCAGGAAACCTGCACAAAGGGCAAACCACTTTCAACACTGTAATTTTTAAAAAAATATTGTTGCGCATCCACTTTATAAAAAAAGGAGAACAGGAGCAAAACGATTATGTGATTTATCTTTTTAATAATCTTCACTAATTTAAACTTAATTGTTTAAAAAGTAAAGTGTATTAAATAAATGGTTGTTTTGGTTTTTTAATTGGTATAAATCTTAGTTTGGTGCCCAAAACTTGCCGGTTTGGCAAGCAATTAAAATTTCACCCATTATTCTGCGATCTGAACAGCTTAAATTGTTTAAATTGCGCCTATATAATAATGCAAGAAGAAGTAATATTAGTGAACGAACTCGATCAGCCAACTGGTGTGATGGAAAAGCTGGAAGCACACCAAAAAGGTGTATTGCATCGTGCATTTTCGGTTTTTATTTTTAATGAAAAAGGCGAGTTATTATTACAACAACGGGCACTGACCAAATATCACAGCGCCGGGTTATGGACAAATACCTGCTGCTCACATCCGCGTCCGGATGAGGATACTTTGTTGGCAGCAAACCGCAGGCTTATAGAAGAAATGGGTATTGAAACCCAACTTACTCACAAAACACATTTTATTTACAGAACAGCTTTTGAGAACGGACTTACAGAACATGAATTTGACCACATTTATTTTGGAAACTATTCGCAAATGCCCAGTATCAATAAAAGTGAGGTGGAGTCGTTTGTTTGGATGCATCCGGAAAATATAAAAGTTGAAATAATTGAAACGCCTGAAAAATATACCTCCTGGTTTAAAATTGCCATGGAGAAATTATTCTGATTAATATCAGTCTGTGTAAGAAAAATGCATTTTATGTAAGATCATAAAGTAACAGAGTAGATTGTTTTTTGTAATTTAGACGGACAGTTTAATACAAACCAGCAACATGCCTATTTTTTCAAAGGAGTTCTCTATTTTGATCATCGAAGATGATGAGAATGATTTTATTAAACTGGAAGGCTATTTAAAAGAGCTGATCGTTAACCCTATTATAAAACGCTCTAAAACTTTCAGGGAAACATCAGAGATCTTAAGTAAAGGAATACCATTTGATGTTATTTTTTTAGACCTTACTTTGCCCGATGTAAATAGCAAAGAGCTTGTGAACGAAATATTGCCGATTGCAGGCGATACACCTATCATAGTCATAACACATAACGATGTTAAGAATTCTAGTGTTAAAATGCTTTCGCTTGGCATTTCTGATTATCTTTTTAAAAATGAAATAAATCCTTCACTACTATTAAAATCTATTGTTTACAACATACAAAGAAAAAAAATAAGTATTGAGCTGCGGGAATCTGAAAAAAAATATCGTAATCTTTTTTATGTATGTCCAATACCAATGTGGGTATTTGATCCCGATACTTTGCGGTTTCTACAGGTAAATGATGCTGCCATTAAACATTATGGTTATACTAACGAAGAATTTTTATCTCTTACGGTCTCAGATATTCGTCCTGATGAGGATATTGAAAAAATGAAAGAGGCAGTTGAAACCAATAAAAAAAATATTGGTCTTTTTAGAGGTGTTTTTAATCACTGCAAAAAAAATGGCGAGATCATACAAGTAGAGATACAAAGCAATAATATAGATTTTAACGGTAAAAAAGCAAAACTCATTATCGCCTCGGATGTTACCGAAAAATTAAAAGCAGAAAAAGCTTTGAAGTTAAGCGAACAACTTTTTAAAGCTTTAGTACAGGATGGTGCTGATCTGATAGGCATTTTGGATCTTCAAGGAAACTATAAATTTGTTAGTCCCTCGGCTGCTACCGTGGTTGGTGTTGATGCTGACAAACTTATTGGAAAGAATGCTTTTGATTATATACACGAAGAAGACAAGCAAAGAGTAATTAATCAATTCAATCTTTTAAAAAGAAAAAAAAGGATACAGATCTCACCTTTTCGTTTCAGGAATGCAAAAAATGATTGGATCTGGTTAGAGACCATTGCTACTAATATGCTCGACGATCCTTCGGTGCAGGGTATCGTTTCTAACTCAAGGGATATAACTTTAAATATAAATTACAATCAAAAATTAAGACAAAATTTTGAACGTTACGAGTCGTTGGCAAAAGCAACCAGCGATGCTATCTGGGACCATGATTTTGAAATTGATCGTACTTATATTGCAGGTGAAGGTTACCGAAAATTATTTGGATATAATTTAGCCAACCAATTCTCTGAACATCAATTTTGGGAATCGAAATTACACCCCGAAGAAAAAGAAACAATTCTTGAAGAACTAAATAAAGCTATTAAAGATCCGAAAGTAAAACAATCTGAACTGGAATACCGGTTCTTAAAAGCCGACGGAACATATGCGCATGTGCGCGATCGTTTTTTTATTATTCGCGAAAACGGTAACGCTATAAGGATTTTAGGGGCCAAACAAGACGTTACAAGTCAAAAAATAGAAGAGCAGGAAAAAGAAAAGCTGATCTCGGAATTGATACAGAATAATAAAGACCTTAAACAGTTCTCATATATTACATCGCACAATTTAAGAGGGCCCATTGCAAGTTTACTTGGCTTGTCGAGTCTTTTAGATAATTATAAGGTAGAAGATCCAACATTGCAACAAATATTAGCGGGTATAAAAAAGGCTACGCATATGTTTGATGATATTATTAAAGATCTTACCAAAGTATTAAATATTAAAGATCACATTTCAATTCCGCAAGAAGATCTATCGGTATCTGATGCATTAAATAAAGGTATTGCGCAAAACGAGACAATGATCATTGAAATTAATGCCAAAATTGAAAGTGATTTTAGTGCTGCGCCGATTATACGGTTTAATAAAGCTTATCTCGAAAGTATTTTCTTTAACCTGATCTCTAACGCGATAAAATACAGATCGCCATCCCGTGAACTTAAAATTAATGTTACTACCGAAATTATTGAAAACGAAATTGTTTTAAGATTTTCTGATAACGGCCTTGGACTTGACGTTAATTTGTATAAAGATCGCTTATTTCGCTTATATCAACGCTTTCATGATCATGCTGAAGGAAAAGGTTTAGGCCTTTTCCTTGTTAAATCTCAAATGGAAGCATTGAACGGAAGCATAGATATTGAAAGTACAGTTGGTAGTGGCGTTACCTTTATTTTAAGGTTTCAAAAATAGTTTCAAGAAAATTAATTAGTCCCATTCTTTAAAACAGTTTCCGGAAATTTGTTGTTCCCTGAAATGGATGCTTGCAAAATGTCAAATATCTCTTCTTTAATTACAGGCTTTGTCAGTACGTTATTAAAACCCGCCTCTAAATAATAATCAATATTTTCGGCATAAGCCGTTACTGCATATATCTTAAGGTCTTTGGTCTTTTTGTTCTCTCGTAATTTCCTCATCACCTTTACACCATCCATAAGAGGATCTCCAAGATTAATATCCGCAAGTACAACATCAAACTCAAATTCTTCTGCAGCTTTTAGCGCTTCTTCGCCGGTAGAAACAATATATAGATTAAAATATTTTTCTAAAAGTACTTTTATTACCAGCATATCTAAATGATTGTCTTCAACCACAAGTACTGATGCTTTTTTTATATTATCTACAATTACCATATTTAAATTATTTAGATTTTTTAAAAATTAGTTTAGAATGATCCAGGGATATGTGCCCTGTAATCTGCAACCGGGTAAAACCTGTTATTACTATCATCATACTTTATTAATCCAAATGGCAGATCAAAACTATCCCTGTCAATACTATTTACACTTGTGTTATGATACAATTCAGTTTCAAAATTAAATTCATAAATCGTTTGTTCTTCTTTATTTAATTCGGTATCTACACTAATTAATAAAGGAACAAATCCCGGCTTTGAAATACGTACCGTGTACCAGGCATTTTTTGCCAAAGCAAATTCGAATGGTTTATTAAAAGAAACTGATCTTGAATCAACAACTGTGTTCTCGTAAAGCAATTCAACAGTATACATGCCTTTTTCTTCTTTTGGTGATTTTAAAATTAAACCGTTCAATTTTAAACAGGTTATGTTTTTAATCGGACTTTCAGCAGGGCTATCAATTGGATAAAATCTATTATTAACCTGGTCATACTTTACAACACCAACCGGCTTATCAAGACTGGTCTTATCCAAAGTATGGGCCTTTGCACTATCAAGGAGTTCTGTTTGAAAACGGAATTCATAAACTCCATTATTTTCCGGAGTCAATTTTGTATCCACTTTTAAGAATAAAGGAACAAATCCTTCTTTTGTTATACGTACTGTATAAAATGAATTTCTTACAAGGTTAAATTCAAATGGCTTGTTGATCGAAACCAAAGTAGAATCTACAATTACACCTGCGTGTATAAGTACTACTTTATACAATCCTTTATCGGCTTTTGGAGACTTAAGGATCAATCCGTTTAATTTTAAACAAACTAACGAGTTTGGATTTTTCGGAGAGGCAAAAGAACTGGTTACTGATAATATTAGAACCAGTACTATTAACATTGCTGAATTTTTTATTGTCTTTTTCATGATGTTATTTTTTTATTTATTAAACTATCTTATGATGTAAAGTTGCGACGATTATAAAGGATTAACTTTCTGATTTTAGATATAATGCCACATATGTAAGATTTTATCAAATATTGTAGATATGTTTTTTTAGATTTTAGGGATAATGGGTGTATTACAGCTTTACCATTTTATATGAGAGGTGTTTGTTGTTTATGACTAAAATATAATAGCCCGGACTTAGCTTCTCAATACTTACCAAATTGGTATTATTAGTGAGTTGTCCCGCCAAAACCGACCTTCCAAGCTGATCTAAAATTGTATAATCGGAATTTAGGAGCTCATCATTAATATTAACTGTTATAACATCATTAGCAGGGTTTGGAAATACAGACAAATTATTTTCAGTCAACGTTTCCTTTATGGCGCTAATAAGTAACACATTTAGTACTGATAAAGAAGTAGAGTCTGAACAAGCACCTGATTCTACAATGCAGCGGTATTGCTGCCCGTTATTTATCATTGAAACAGTATTTACTTTTAGTGTATCGTTATTTACCCCATTTATCGAAGCAGAATTAATAAGATCTTGCCAAACCAGGCCATTTTTTCTTTGCCATTTATATGTTGCCTGTGCAGAAGAATAATTTGCAACAAAAGAAGCAGTATTGCCATTTAATACTGTAGTTGTGGCTACAGGCGAAACTACATTTGGACAAACCAAAGTATTTAATCTCCATGAATCGTTCCACATATTTCCGGCAACAACCCATAATGATTGATCATGATTAAATACTGCGCAGGCATGTCTTTCCGGCCAAGGTGTATTTTTTAATTCATGCCATGTAATACCATCTTCGCTATACCATACATCTTTTCTATTTCCGGTACCGTTAGCCGGATTACCATCATACCCACCAATTATCCATATGGCATTATTATAAACAATTACTTCGTGAAACTCACGCGCATCCCATGGCGCCTGATGTGTAACCGGTGTCCAGGTAATACCATCTGTACTGGTCCAAACATCGTTATAATATTTTCTGTCCCAGTTATATGTTCCACCGCCAATAAGCCACATTTTGTTATTAAAAACAACTACCGAGTTAATTTGCCCGCGTGGGTTCCATGCCGCAGAATCTGTTACCTGGGTCCAGTTAATTCCATCTGTACTATTCCAAACATCATTATATTCAGTATCTAAAGTATTTGCCCAACCAACAATTTTCTGTCCTCCCATTACCCAAATTTTACCATCAAAAGAACAACTCATGTGTGTCATTCTATCTCCCCAAGGCACCGAATCACATAACTTGGTCCAGTTAAGTCCGTCACTTGTATTCCATACATCTTTCTGAAAATGACCTTGCAATTGATCGCCGCCAATAACCCACATCTTATTATTATGCACAATGCTACCAAAGCAATGACGCACTTCCCAATCGGCAGTGTCAATCAATGTCCAGTTATTTCCATCGGTTGATTGCCAAACTTCTTTGTTAGTTACAAGCGGATAATTTACCGGCTCATTTGGGTTCCAGCCACCCATCAAAAACATTTTATTATTAAATGAATATCCCTGCACACCATCACGTTTGCAAAATGCCGTGCTATCACTTACTAACTGCCATTGATATTTACTGATAAGAAACTTTGGGCTCATAGCAAATTTTGAAGGATTATTTATGTCTGTAATTTTAACTAAACACTCTGCTCCAGGCATGTTGGGTGCGATCCAGGTATAAGAAAGAGAATTTATATCTATATTATTTGCAATCATTTGCCAGGTTATGCCATTGTTTAGAGAGTACTGAATCTTTACTGTATCATAACCACTTGCTAGTACCCAATTAATTTTAACTGTATCATTTGCAAAATATGAATCGGTAATTTTTGGAGAAGTAATATAAGGTGTGAGATTAGAATTAAATACAATGTTATTTATTTCCGAACTTGTAATGGCGCGATCGTAAATGATCAACTCATCAATATCACCATAAAAAGGAAAAAGCAAACTGCTTAAGGTAATAGAATTATTTAATCCAATTACCGAGAGATCAGTTGCAGGATTACCTGTTTGAACCCCATCAATAAACTGTACGATCAAGCCTCCGTTTCTAGTGATCAAAATATTATGCCAGTTATTATCAGTATACTTACCCGAGTTATATGCACTTATATTATTATTGCCTCCGCTATTCCAAAAGGTAATGATACCATTACTCGTAACCCCAAGACCATCGTTTAAGATGGTATTAAAGTTTGACTGATACAAACCTGAATCGTTCAAATTAAAAATATCCATGCGTGCACCAAAATGTGACCTAAACCAAAATGAAATTGTAAAATTGCTATCAAGGGGCGTGTAAAAAGCTGCCGGAATAGTTATGAGGTCGGTATTATTTGCAAAATGATACGCCGAAGCCGGATTTCCTTCTCTATCTTTTGTTAAACTAACACCGTTTAAAATTGCATTGTTACCGTTTCCTGAAACATCATTGGCATTGCCATTAAATGGCCAGTAACCTACTAATGAATTAGGAGATAGATAGTTTGGCACCTGCGAAAAGGCAACACTTGTCATTAGGATACCGAAAATTAAAATTACTAGCTTTTTGCTTTTTGCTTGATTTTTTTTAACTGTTGTCATGGTAAATGTTTTTTTCAAAGGACGCCCCATTAAAAAAAAATTACCATCGCGTTACGGTATTAATATTAAGTATGTAAGTTTTAATATAAATTTGTTTAAATTTACATAGCAGTATTATAAAAAAAGAACTCAAATGATCAAGTTAAAACAAGTAATAACTCAGTTAAACGACAACGACTTTAATAGAATAAATGAGTCTTTTAAAAAAACAAAGGCAGATAATTATTCTTTGCTTTTTCAGTCTTATCGCAGTGGTAGCCTATCCGATACTGAAATAATAAAACAACTTGTTATCAGTTCCAATTCATTTTATGTTTTAAAATCGCGGTTGTATGACAAGATCCAGGAACACTTATCGGTAGATGTTTTTAGTACCAGAGAGAACCTTATTAAACAATTATTACAGGTGCCTGAGGTTTGTTTTAACATGCCCCGTGAAACAGCTATAGCATTTTTAAATAAACTAGAGAAGGAACTTCTTAAATTCGACTTACACAATGATCTGCTTGTAGTGTACAGTGCATTAAAGAAAATGCACCTGTATTCAGAAAAATATTTTTATTATTCGCAGCTATTTAACAAACACACGGCCCTTGCCCTCTCGCTCGAGAAAGCGGAAGAGATCTTAGGAAATTTTAACCGCATATTGGGACATTATAACTTTTCAAGAAGCCAGCAAGATCTAGATACTTTGCGATTCCTTAGCAACGAGATCGTTAATCTATATACTCTTAACCGTTCGCATCAAATAGAGATCATAAAGTGTTTTATTGAATTACAATTGAACCTTTTTTGTGAAGAGAATAAAAATAATGGGGCTTCAACGGCCGAGATCATTCAAAGCACCCGCAAGATATTTTCCCAATTACCCGAAACATCTCCGCAAAAAAAATGGGAAATAGTTTTAGATTACCTGGCATTTGAATACTATCTCTCAATCGCAGAATATAAAACTGCCCTGGGTCTTTATGAGACGGTTAATGATAGCCTGCATACATTGTTATTATACAATAATATTTGTATTACCTCTAAATTCCTTGGTTCTAAAATAAAATTTTGCGATGAAACAGGCAGAAATGAAGATCTTTTAGAAGACCCGAAAATAATAGAGATGCTTCACGACACGGAAGATAGCCACGCGCGCGTTGTAATTGGCACTTACACTTCCATGCTGCATTTTAAACGAAAGAACCTTAAAGAGGCTATAAACTGTCTTAACAGCGTTTTAAATAACTTCAGCTTTAAAGATTTTTTTCATGAAAGCATAAATATTAAACTTACCCTGGCTTATTTCTATCTTTTTCAAAAGGAATACGATCTTGTTGAACTAACTTTAAAAAGCGTTTCAAGAAAGATCAAATCAGAACAACTCGAAAAATATTATCATGTTTTGCATTTGATAAAGATATTTGAATCGGAGATGAACAAGACCGGTAATGCTAAGGCCCTTGCAAAGAACAAAGATCTGTTCACGTTATTTATGGCTAACAACAAAAAGGGTAATGAAGTTCTATCACACCTGATCCCGGAATTAAAAAGAAAATACTAAACCTTATAGCTTATCTAACATCTCCTGCGTTAGTGGTTTATTTAAGAAAGTAATATCCATCGCTATATCACTTGCCTTTTTCTTGTCTTCTGGATTTACTGATGAAGTTAAAATTACCAGTTTTAAATTCTTTAATTTTTCCGGTAATTTGAGTTTTAGGTTTTCGATGAACTGAAAGCCATCCATCATTGGCATATTAAGATCCACAAAGATTATTTCTGGAAAAATATTAAGTGTGTTGGTACTTGAAATAGAAAGATTATTTAAGAATTCAAGTGCACTTTTACTGCCTGTATTAATATAAATTTTTGATGCAAAATGATTTGCTTCAATTATCTTTTGATTTATGAAATTATCCAACTCGTTATCATCCAATAACATTGCATATTTATATTTGAACTGGGGGTCTTTTCTTTTCATGATTACGAAATTTATTATTCCTTTTTTAAAGCTTAATTTAATAAAAGTATATATAATTTAATTAAAGAAGCAATTTATGGCCTTTTTTTTATCTAAAATTCAAAGATCCGGGGTGCCATATTTTGAGTTTTTTGTTATTTATTTTTTAAAAAGAAAGGGCTGCCCCTGAGTTAAACTAGGCTTTCCCACATTGGGGAAAGCAACTTTGTATAGGTAAATTTACCTACTAAAAGGTAGGTAAATTTACCTATTTTAATAGTTGCCGGCATATTTTAAATATTAAAGGTATTTTCTTTTGTAACTTACTTACAAATTACCATATAATATCATTACTAAACCAAAAGTATGCTTAAAATTCCGGATAATGCAAAAATACGAGAGTGGCCAACTTCCACTTCATGGTTCGACGAAGATGGCATTTTGTATTCCATCTCAAAAAAAGGAGTAGAACCACCCTCCCTTGAAGATACAAAAAAATTATTAGAAGAATTTAAGAAAATGCTTGATGGAAAAAAAATTTGTATGTTGCTAGATGTAACGCATACCGTGGAATCATCACGCGAAATACGGGATTATGTAGCAGAAGAATTTCCAAAATACGTAAAAGCCATTGCCATGATATCTGATTCTGCACTTGGTAAAATGCTGGCCAACCTATTTTTTACACTTAAAACGCAGCCATACACAACAAAAATGTTTAGCAACGAACAGGATGCCAAAGACTGGCTTAAACAATATTTGTAATAGTTATTTTATGATTTATGGGCTTAGAAAATTCTGACATAGAAATTGATCACAGGCATATATTTCATGCTGCGCCAATACTTTTTCTTGTTCTTAAACCTAACCCTCCCAAATATACGATCCTCGACGCAACCGATGCCTACTGTGCCGCTACTCAAACCAAACGCTCAGAAATAATTAATAGAGGTTTATTTGAAGTGTTACCTGATAACCCTGCCGACATGAATGCCACAGGCGTTAGTAATTTACGAATGTCATTGAACAGTGTTGTTGAAAAAAAGCAACCTCATAAAATGCACATTCAAAAATATGACATACAGGTAACAACAGAAAACGGTATTTGCTTTGAAGAACGATTTTGGAATCCAAAGAACTCACCTGTTTTGGATCAAAAGAACGAAGTGTTGTACATCATTCACCATGTAGAAGATGTTACAGCAAGTGTATCTATGCAAAATGAAATTGAAAAAAAATCAAAGCTCATTGAAGAAAATGATGCAAGGATAAATTTAATACTTAATGCCCTGTTAAAATTTACAACACTCGATTTTTCGGAACGACTTAAAACTACTGATAAAGGAGACGAACTGGATGCAATTGTTGTAGGCCTTAATTCGGTAATTGATGAGTTGGAAAATCATATACAGTTACTAAAAAATTCAAATATTAACCTTGAATATGCTAACAAAGAATTGGATTCGTTCTCCTATTCTGTTTCACATGATCTTCGTGCACCGCTAAGAGCTATTAACGGTTATTCGCAGGTATTGATGGAAGATTATGGAAATAAGCTGGATGAAGACGGTAAAAAGACCATAAACACCATTATAAAAAATGCTTTTAAAATGGGCGCGTTGATAGATGATCTTCTTACTTTTTCAAGGGTCGGAAAACAAGATCTCAAAAAAGTTACCTTGAGCATGAACTCCATTGTAGATTCTATCATTCGGGAATTTACAAACCAGGAACAAAAAAATACGATAGAGTTCATTGTAAAAAATTTAGACGATGTTGAAGGAGATAGCAGCATGATAAAACAGGTATTTACAAATCTTATTTCAAACGCTGCAAAATACTCCGGTAAAAAAGAAAAAGCCATTATTGAAATAGGCTCACACAAAGAAAAAGAGAACATAGTTTATTATGTAAAAGATAATGGTGCTGGTTTTGATATGAAATATTACAATAAATTATTTGGTGTTTTTCAAAGGTTACATAGTTCAAGCGAATTTGAAGGAACCGGCGTTGGCCTTGCTTTAGCACAACGCATTATAAAAAAACATAGTGGAGAAGTGTGGGCAGAAGCTGAAGTAGATAAAGGTGCTTGTTTTTATTTTTCGATACCAATTAAATATTAAACTAAACCATGGAGAATACGATACACAACATTGAAATAATTTTAGTTGAAGACAGTTTGGAGGACGCCAATCTGGTGATACGTTCGCTTAAAAGAAATAATTTAAGCAACAGCATTACACATTTAAAAGATGGCGCCGAGGCCCTGGATTTTATTTTCGCAAAAGGAGAATATGGCGACCGCAAAATTGAAGACAAGCCAAAACTGATACTTCTGGATCTTAAAATGCCAAAGGTAGATGGCTTACAGGTATTGCGTGCTCTAAAAACAGATGAGCGCACACAAAGCATACCTGTTGTGATCATGACCTCATCGCGAGAGGATCGCGACCTGGTTGAAAGTTATAAGCTTGGAGTTAATGGCTACGTTGTTAAACCGGTATCCTTCGAAAATTTTGCAAAGGCAGTAGCCGAGTTAGGAATGTTCTGGTTAATGATAAACCAATCGCCACGTTAGTAATATTAATATTGAAATTAAATGAACAAACAATTAAAAATATTACATATTGAAGATAGTCCTTCAGACGCAGGATTGATCGCACGCGAGTTAAAACAAAGCGGCGTTGATTTTACAATTAAAGTAGTTGAAACAAAGAACGATTACAGTAACGCACTTAAAAATTACAAACCCGATGTTATCTTAACTGACCACTCATTACCACAATTTGATTCAATAGAAGCTTTAAGCATTTACAATGAAAACAAATTACAGATACCTTTTATTTTAATTACCGGCAGTGTTTCAGAAGAATTTGCTATAAGGTGCATTAAAGAAGGTGCCGATGATTATATTTTAAAGAATAATCTGATCCGCCTTCCTTCTGCCATTAAACAGGCATTAAAAGCCCGACAGGTAGAAGCCGATAAATGTAAAGCCAATCTCGAACTTGAGGCAACCAACAAAGAATTAAACACCTTCATTTATAAAGCAGCGCACGACCTAAGGGGTCCTTTATGCTCTATTATGGGTTTAACTAACCTGGCTGATAAGGAAGGAGAAACCGAAAATCTTAAAGACTATATTCACAAAATCTCTGAAAGCACTTTAAAATTAGATGCCATTTTGCTATCGTTGATAGATGTAATGTCTATCAAAGATACATTACCGGTTTTAAATAAAATTGATCTTAAATATCTTATTGAAACGGTAATAAAACGCTTAAAATATATTGAAGGTTATGAGATTTTGAAGTTTAAAATTAAAGTAGAAAACCAAAAAGGTTTTGTTTCAGATGAATCGATCTTAAACTCTGTGCTTTATAACATTTTAGAAAATGCAATTAAATACCGGAATACTTCACATCCTAATCCATTTATTAACATTATGGTTTCTGATATCGAAACCGGAATAAAAATTGAAATAGAAGATAATGGTATTGGTATTGACGGCGATATAAAAGACCGCATTTTTGAAATGTACTTTAGGGGTAACGAAGATTCAAAAGGTTCGGGCCTTGGTTTATACCTGGTTGCAAATGGTATAAAAAAATTAGGTGGTACAGTTGGAGTAGAAAGTAAATTGAACGACGGTTCTCTTTTTACGATCGTTTTGCCATCGAATTTTATTTTAACCTAGCAGGCAGCCAGGCATATTTTTTTAGCTTATAAGCTTTGCCTGCACGTAAATTGTGTAAATTTTTCAACCACATAGGCACATAGAGAGTTTAATTTAATAAAATTTTAAGTGTAAAAGAGAAAATCATAGGATTACTTCGCTAGCGAAGCAATTACGTGTCCTTTAAGCAGTTAGTTGATTACCATATTTTCTATGTTTCTATGTGGTTTTTAATTTATCAGTTTTGCCTGCATAGCAAACATCACAATACCAATGGTTGTTTTTGTACCTATTTTAGTAAAGATATTTGTTTTGTGATTGTCAACCGTTCTTGCGCTAATAAAAAGTAACTCGCCAATTTCTTTATTTGTTTTTTGCTCACAAATAAGTTTAATTATCTCTATCTCGCGCTCGGTTAACGAAGCTGCTTTATTAAAAAGTTCGGGTGCTTTAAGATAACCACTGTTACCTTTTATAATAGCCTGTGTTATTTGGTCGTTGTAATAATAGCCTTTTTGCATAACAGAGTAAATAGCATCTACAACCGTCTCTACACTTTTATCTTTTGGTAAAAATCCATTAGCACCTTTATTCATAAGGTCAAAAATAAATTCTTCCTCGTTATGCATCGTTAAAATAATGATCTTTATATCGGGGTATTCTTTTTTTAAAGCTAAAGTAGTTTCTATACCATTCATTTCAGGCATTTCAATATCCAGTAATACCAAATGCGGCTGGCTTCGTTTTAATTGTGATAAAAGGTCTCTGCCACTCGAAGCTTCAAGAACTACCTCCATATCATTATAATCACTTAATAAGGCCACAACACCTACGCGAAAGAGTTGGTGATCGTCTACAACCGCTATTTTAATTATTGAGGGTAACTTTTTTGAAGTTTGTTTGTGATCGTTCATATTAATGGAGTTCTGATTATGACCTGCGCTTGTTTATCGTTTAAAATTGTAAAATCAATTTTTGCGTTGATCAACTCGGTGCGCGTTAAAATACTTTTTAACCCCAGGCCGGTTGATGTTTCGGCAAATTTTTTGATCTGTTCTGTTGTTATTCCTATACCGTTATGCAAGATACTTACAATTAAATTATTTTCGGTGTTTTCAATATTAATTTCGATGAGTGTAGGTTTTGCGTGTTTAACGGTATTATTTAATATCTCTTTTACCAAACGGTATAATTGTATCTTGATCTTTTTATCAAATTCAATACTTTCTTGCGCTGAATTGAATGTAATCTCCATTCCACCCGTTTTACTTATCTGGTTACAAACTTCTTTAAGACCCTTTACAAAACCCATATTTGTAAGAGTTGGTGGAAGTATATCATTATAGATCGAGCGCACGGTCTCCATAGAATCGTCGATGTTTTTACTGCTGGCCGCAATTATCTCGTCAAAAACTTCTTTTTTATCAATGTTCTTTTTAAGTCGGCTTAAATTCATTTTTAGAACATTAAAAGTAATGCCAATATCATCATGCAGGTTAACAGCAATTTTTACACGTTCCTGTTCGGCAATTTCGAGAGAGGCATCTAATAATTTTTTCTGATGTTTATTTTCAGTATCTATTAGCATGGTTTTATTAGCTAGCATACGCTTTTGGTAAAGCGCCACAATAAATACTAAAAATAATACCAGCACCAGTACACCCAGCGTTGAAATAATGATTAAAGTATATATATCTATTTGACCCTTGTTTTCCAAAACCCTATGCTTAAAAATACATTATATAATAGATTAAAAAAAGTATGAATAACTGACCATAAAATGGCAAGTTTAAGCGGATCGATCACAGCCATGTAATTGCTAAACACAAACAAGATCAAATTGCCTGAAAAATAGAACAGAACAGCTGTATTGATCCAAAATACAGGCGTAGAAAGCAGGTTCTCGAAAATTAAATTCTTCAACACGTAATAAAAAAAGAAAAGCGAGTAAAAAATAAGCAATATGCATTCAACGGAGGAAGAAAAATTATACGAGGAAGATAGGCCATATACCTTGTAATCAATAATTGCCGCTAAAAGAAATACTGGAATTAATAGATAAATTAATAGTGGTTTAAAATAATCTTTTAAAAAAAAGCTATAAAACAAACTGATCAATCCAAACTCAACAACTGTAAAGTAATGGAGCATATATTTATTACTGAAGTTTAATTGAAGAAAGACAAAACTTAATATTTCAACTGTAACATTAATAACAACAAGCCAAAAAATTGGTTTTAAAATTAGATCTATTTTAGTAAAATTAATTATAGAGATTACAAAAGGCACTAAACTTAAACCTGAAGAAGCTATATTTATATAAAAAAAAACAAGTTGCTGTTTACTCATGCTATAAAATAATTAAGGCGGCTATGCCGCCTTAAAAATACATAAAGAAATGTTAACCCTCGTTTAATGGACTCGACGGAGGACATGTTGGAGGACACATTAAACCACGTTCTGCCATCACTCCTGTGTACATATCGCTTTCATCAGATTTTACGCCAACTAAAACTAATACTCTTTCGTCACGATCGTTTATTGCATTATAGATTCGGATACCAACGCAATTGCTTTGTGCTAAAATTGCTGAAATGGCATCTCTTCCATAAAAATATCCTTTAATCTCGCCCGGGTTATTGTTGCGGTAATTTGCTGTCCATGCAGTGGCCTCTGCCAATGTTACATGATGGTCTTCTCTTCCTGTAAAACTCATAAATTTTGTTTTTTTAAGTTAGTAATAATTTATGTTACAATGTACTAAAAATGTTAAATATGATGCGTAAAACTGCAAGCCGTTGAAAAAGTTAAGCAAATGATTGTTAATTGTTTAACCGTTTTTTAACAAATAAAAATAGGTAAAATTACCTACCTTTTTTGGGTAAAATTACCTACCAACCACTAGGTAAAATTACCTATACAAAAAATAGGTAAATATACTCATTGCGCTTACCATTAAATTGTTAGAACTTAGTGATATGCAACAACTCTCAAATATGAAAGAAACAAAGATCAACCTTCATAATAAAGAGGCTATTAAAGAATGGAGTGTTATACTAAATTGCGAAGAAAAAGATCTTATACATGCCATTATGGTAATAGGCAATTCTATTCAGATGGTAGATGATTTTTTAATTTTGAACCGCAAGAAAAAAACGGATGATCATGTTTAGGTAAAACAACAAATTACTTTCGTTTTACCAATACAGTTTCTTACAGCCACATGTTCGTGGTATTACGCAACGATTTTGTTCGTTTTGGGTATTAAGTCTACCAAATACTATAAATTAAAAGTATAATTAAAGCTATAATTGCTTTTATGATCGCATCTGTATAAGTACTCATGGTGTTAAGTTTTATAGTACTAAGTTCGATCAAATGATAAAGGAAAGCTGGCCTTAAACCTCATTATCTTAACTCATGTAAGTTTTTCACTAAAATTGTTATTATCAATTTTCCACTTAAACCCTGCAAATTAAAATTGGTACAGCTCTTAACGCCTTTTAACGCCCGTCTACCGACAGGCAAGGGAATGGAATTTAATCACTATTTTTTTCTTACATTGTAATTTATTATATTAAGAGTCAAATGGAACAGGGTCAACATTTTTATACCCGCGTGAGCGAAATTTGGATAGACCAGGAGGAAATTATGCACATAGTGTTTTCTAAAGGAGTTGAGTTGGGTCTAGCCGATATGGAAGAAGCATACGCGCTGTTTGAAAAACTTGGTGTTGGGCCGGGGCAGAAAAAAAGCCGCCAATTATTGAGTGGTGGACTATTTAATATTAGTAAACCAGCGCGAGATTATGCAGGAAAAAATGCGACAGACTATTTTACTGCAGCTGCAATGATCACCAACTCAACTCTTACCAGATTTGTGATCAATATTTTTAATACTTTACAAAAACATGATGTACCCTTCAAAATGTTTGCTAACGAAGAGGATGCCCTGGCGTGGTTGAGAACGTATCCAAAAGAGTAAATTTAAAATAATAGCTGCCTCACAGTCCAGGCTTCAGGTTTTGCATTAAATAAAATTTTTGTGGCACCCCACACTGTATTAAACAATTCAGAATTACGATATTTATTTAAGTGTTCTTCGCTTTGCCACAAACTGTAAGTGAAAAAAATCTCAGGATTATTTACATCCTGCAATAATTCTACAGAACTACAACCTTCAAAGCCTTTTATTTTTTGCCAGTTATTTTCAAAAATGGTTTTAAAAGCCTCTACATTCTCTGGTTTAAAACTCATTTTTACAATGCGCTTAATCATAAAACTCTATTAATAAATTAAAATCAAATTTACTCCCAATGTCGCGCGGGCATAACATGTTCAATGCACTCTTTCCATTTACTGCTACTTCTAAATTACCAAAGCTGTTAAACAGCACAAGGGGTTGTCCCTGCTTTACCTCATCATACGTATTTACAATTTTATTAATGCGCGCGCCGGGCAATGTAATACTAAAATTACGTTTGCCAATAACTTCGTTAAATTGTTGTTCGGTAATATTTGTAATGATGTTTCCAAAATCGTCTACATAAATTCCTTTGCCTCTTAAAATATTTCCGCTCACAAAACTTTCAAATTGAAAGGCTTTGTAATACTCCGCAGCAGGCATACTAATTTCATCAGCATTTTTTGTTTTGGAAATATGAATGGCCGCATCAACAAAAATATCTTTCAAAAAAAAGTGGTGCCTGGTATTTCCATCATAATATAATTGATGAACAGGTTCGTTAAAATTAGAATCAATTAAAGAGAACAAACCATTATCAGGACAAATAATATATTGTCCTTTATATTTTGAAATTAAATAACGCGTATTATCAATATTATTTTGTTTGGTAGTGTTTCCGTTATCGATAATAAATTTTACGGCCATTAAATGAATAGTATCTTCGGGGAAATAAGGTAGAGCATTTTTTAAAATAAATGCGGCATCAGAAATATTATTGTCCTTAATATCGCAACTCAGGTCAATGATCTTTACATCGGGCAATTGCGAAAAAAGTTTAGCCTTAACAATTGCTAAGTAAGGGTCGCGGTAACCCAGATCGGTTGTTAAAGTAACAATGCTCATTTGTTCAAAAGTAATTAATATTTGAAGTGGTTAATTTTTTAAACTTGAAGAGAGATTAACAGGTTTATAAACAATATCATAAAACAACTGTTTTAAAAAAATGAATGAAAAGATCATAGCGCTTGATAGCGTTGAGCCGGTAGAGATTTATGGGGTGAATGATGTGAAACTGAACATTATTAAAAAGCACTTTCCGAAATTAAAATTAATAGCCCGTGGCTACTCCTTAAAAGTAATGGGCGATAGCAATGAAATTACCCGTTTCGAAAAAAAGCTCGATCTGATGGTAGACCATTACCATAAAAGCGGCGTGCTTACGGATACTGTGATTGAACGCCTTTTAGGGCAAAATGGCGATAACATCCTTGAATCGAAAGAAGATGCAGCCAATAGCGACATTATTTTATTTGGCAATAATGGTCTGGTAGTTAAGGCTAAAACCGAGAACCAGCGCCGGATGCTAAGCGCCATTGTCAAGAACGATATGATATTTGCCGTTGGGCCGGCAGGAACAGGAAAAACCTATACCGCCGTTGCCTTAGCTGTAAAAGCTCTAAAGAACAAAGAAGTAAAACGCATTATTTTAACCCGCCCCGCTGTTGAGGCCGGCGAGAATTTAGGTTTTTTACCCGGCGACCTGCAGGAAAAACTGGATCCTTACATGCAGCCTTTGTACGATGCATTAAATGATATGATTCCCGGCGATAAACTCAACCAGTATATTGAGAACAGGATAATACAAATTGCACCTTTGGCTTTTATGCGTGGCCGTACATTGGATAATGCTTTTGTTATTTTAGATGAAGCGCAAAACACGACTGAGAGCCAGATGAAAATGTTCCTAACCCGTATGGGTTCTAATGCTAAATTTATTGTAACGGGTGATGTAACGCAAATAGATCTTCCAAGTAAACAACCAAGTGGTTTGGTACAGGCAGTGCGTTATTTAAAAAAGGTAGAAGGTATTACCATTATTGAATTGGATAATACCGATGTGATCCGTCATAAATTGGTGAAGGCAATTATTGAGAGCTACGAGAGTAATAAGTAAAACTTAACCACAAAGAGCGCAAAGCAGGCACAAAGACCACAAAGAATTTTTATTGTGAACTTAGTGAAATATTCTTAGTGTTCTTAGTTGTTAAATTTTTTAGTGAAAAAACTAAAACCTTATTCCTATTAACAACATATCATCTGTTTGCTCGAAATTATGTTGCCAATCATTCAGTTCTTTTTCAATACGCTTACCCTGCTCTTTCATAGAGAGTGGTTGTATCTCAATTAAAAGTTCCCTGAAACGTTTGATCATGAATTTTTTTCCATCAACTCCACCAAACTGATCCTGCAATCCATCAGAGAACATATATAAAGTATCTGTTTTATTTACTTTAATTTTGTGCTCGGCAAAAGTTTTATCCAAGTCATGACCAAAACTTCCTATCGGCGATTTATTTCCTTTTATCTCTATCAATTCTCCTTTTTTAAATAAATATAGAGGACGTTTTGCACCGGCAAAAGTAATTTCGTTCTTACTTATTTTATAACGACAAATAGCCGCATCCATTCCATCGTTAGTAATTACGTTACCGCTTTGCTTTAAAGTTTCGTGTAATCGTTTATCTAACTGAGTTAATATTTGCGCAGGATTTGTGATCTCGGAAAAATTAACGATCTGGTTCATTAATGAGTTTCCGATAACCGTCATAAATGCGCCGGGCACACCGTGACCTGTACAATCGAGCGCCGCAATAACTGCTTCGTCACCTTTTTGAGAGAACCAATAAAAATCGCCGCATACCACATCTTTTGGTTTATAAAAAACAAAAGAGTTAGAAAAAACATTCGAAATAGTTTCATCTGCTGGTAAAATAGATTCCTGGATCTTTTTCGCATAATTAATGCTGTCACGAATTTCGCGATAAGCATGTTCAAGCTTAGCGCTTTTTTCCATTACCTCCATTGTACGTACACGTACCTGCTCTTCCATATTCTCTGAATAAGAACGCAAACTATCACGCATGTTTATTAATGCATTTCCTAAAAGATCATTCTCGCTTAATTTATCGTAATGAGCTTTTAAATTTCCTTTTCCTATTTCGTTCGCAAAAACTGAAGTTTGCGTAAAGCTGTCAGACAATGCATTCACAGAAGAAACCATTTCGCCTATAACATTTTTTTTAGCTTCGAGTTTTTCATTTGGCAATTCACCCCTACCCAATTGCTGAATGATGTTCTTCATTTTTAAGACCGGCTTTCGAATACCACCAGAAATAAAAGACACAGCGGCCATAATAAAAACAAATAATCCAATAGATGAAAGCAACATAAAAGTTGTCATCCGGTCTGAGTCTTTTTGGATCTCGGCTTTCATTTTAAAAGCGGTTTCTCGGTTGCGGTGTATGATACCTTTAAGTTGCGATTTAATAGCTTGTGTGCGTGGCAATATCTCGCTTTCAACCAACTCTTCACATTTGAATTTTTTTTGCGCGTTCTCGTAATCATCAAACGTAACAAGCGTTTTCATGATCTCTTTTTCAACCTGTTCAAGTTTAAATATTTTTAAAAACACATCCACTAGACTATCGGCATCTGCTTTTTTATTTAGTTTTAGCAATTGGTTATCCAACCTTTTTTTGATAGCTGGGTATTGGGTCTTTTGTAAGGAGTCGAGATTTTTTTTATCATCAATACTGTTTTGAAGATACACCCAGTTGGTAGAATACATCTTTGATTCGGTAACTATCAGGTTTAGTTTTTCCAGAGCCTCAATATAAGGATTGATCACTTCGGTCATTTGAGCGATAGTAGCCTTATCTTTACGAATAATGTAATAGTTGAAACAAACATTTGCAATTACGATCACAATTACCAAAGCAAAAGCAAAAGTTATTTTAGGGAACCCTGTATTAAAAAAACCAAGTTTCATGTTTGTCCACTGACCGTAATTCTTGTCAGAATAAGCAGCTATACCCACAAATATATCAAATAATGTGACATTTTTAAGGTCCAATAAACGTTTAGGTAGGATTATTTTTAAAATATAAATATAATTTTTATCTTTCCGTTTATTCCACTCTTCAAGGTCATATTAGCTGCAGCTTTTTTTATGCTATTATCATGTCCTAAGGCTTATGCGCAGGCAGATACAGCTATTGTAAAAAAAGACACTGTAGATTTCTATGAAATGTCGTTGGAGCAGCTTTTAAAGATGAAAGCTCATGGAGTGCCTAGCGAGCTTGAGAAACTGATAAACTCTTTAATTACAGTTGCTTCTAAAAAGCCACTTAATACTCGCGAATCGCCAAGTATTGTTAGCCTTATTACTGAAGATGAAATAAAAAGATCGGGTGCCCGCGACCTTATAGACGTATTACGTTTAGTACCCGGTTTCGACTTTGGCGTTGATGTGGAGGGTGCTGTTGGCGTTGGCATCAGGGGTAACTGGGCACACGAAGGAAAAATGCTTTTGCTTATTGACGGACAGGAAATGAATGAGATATTGTTTGCAACAACCCAATTTGGCAACCGTTATCCTATTGATCAAATAAAAAAGATAGAGATCATAAGAGGCCCCGGCTCGGCCATTTATGGTGGCTTTGCAGAGTATGGTGTTGTAAATATCATTACTAAACAAGGCGCCGATATTAATGGAGTATCGGTTTCCGGAATATACGGACAAGGTGCAGAAGATTATTTAAGAAGAAATGTAAGCCTTTCATTAGGTCAAAAAATAAAAGATTTTGAATACAGTCTAAGTGGCACAATGGGTCAGGGACAAAGGAGCAACGGGGTTTATACAGATTTTCAGGATAGTAGTTACAACATGACCGGCAACTCGCAAAATGATCCGGCTTTTTTTAATGCAGGAGTTAAATACAAAGGTTTAAGTTTTAGATGCATTGGCGATTTTTACCGAACAACCATGCGCGATGGTTACGGAGATGTTATATCAGATGGCGCCGTTCAGGATAATTTTTCTTCGGTTTTTTCAGAACTTAAATATGTACTTAAAGTAAATGATAAATTAACGATCACACCGCGCCTTAACTACAAAACACAAACACCTTGGCAAAGCGAATCATACTCTGGTAAAGAAGCGTACAAAAGAACTGCCAGCAGAACCCTTGGAAATTTAACAGCGTCTTATAATGTTAACAGACATATTAATTTTGTTTTAGGTAGCGAATATTTTAGGGATGAGGCCATTGATTATATTGACAGTAGCTATTTTTCTAATAACGAACAAAAGGTAAGTTATTATAATTACGCTTTTTTTGCACAGGGTTTAATTAAAACGCGCTTTGTAAATTTTATTCTTGGCGCACGCTATGATAAACATAATGAATACGGAGATGCATTTGTTCCAAGAATAGGATTGACAAAAAAATACGGTCGATTTCATTTTAAAGCATTATACAGTAGTGCTTTCAGAGCGCCTTCTATCGAAAATATTAATTATAGCACCGATGCAGGAATTAAACCTGAGCTAACACAAGTGTCGGAAGTTGAAGTTGGTTACCAACTCACACGAAAATCTTTTTTTACAATAAATATGTATGACATTAATACTAACGATCCTATTGTTTATTATACAGATTCAACCTCAACCGATTTTTACATTAATTCCGGCAAGTCTGGCACGCAAGGTATAGAAGCAGAGTATACAATAAAACAAAAGTGGGGACACATTGCTATTAATTACGCATATTACTCTGCCGCAAATAAAGAAAAAATATCTGATTATGAAGTTGAAGATGACGGAGCAGCATTAATGGCTTTTGCCAACCATAGGGTAAATTTAAATTCATCATTTAATATCACAAAAAACATTTCCTTAAGTCCTACTCTTTCTTTTTATGGGGCGCGTTATGGTTATACTTCAGTAGATAGCACTGGTACCTCAGTTGTTGAGCAACTTGCACCTACTACTCTTTTAAATGTTTACTTAAGATATGAAACGCCATTAAAAGGTTTATCTGTTGGCTTTGCCGCTTATGATATTTTAAACCAACAATTTAAATTCATTCAACCTTATGATGGTTACCATGCGCCATTACCGGGACCTGGCAGAGAATTTGTTTTTCGCTTACAATACACTTTACATTACAAAACAAAAACCGATTGAGCAACACGAGGTACATAAAACATTTTAAAGTATTGCTGTTTGCGGTATTGCTTTTGCGTGGGATCTATTCAGGCGATTGCAAAGCACAGGAAACAGATTATAAATCCTACACTTTATTCATATACAATTTTATGAAGTATGTAGAATGGCCTGAAGCACAGAACAAAGGTGATTTTATTTTAGCGATCTTAGGTGATTCTCCAATTACAAAAGAATTAGAAACACTTGCTGCCACAAAAAAAATAAAAGGCAGGAACATAGTCATTCGTAAATGTAAAACACCTGAAGACACTTACGGTTGTCATTTATTATTTGTACCCTCAGCAAAAAGTTCAGCAGTAAAACTATTAAAAGATCAAACAAAAGATAAACCGGTACTGATAGTTGGAGAACGCGAGGGACTTGCCAAGAAAGGTGCCAGCTTAAGCTTTGTAACACTTGATGATGATGAATTGAAATTTGATATCAATAGAAAAGATATAGAACAACACCAGTTAAAAATTGCCAGCTCGTTAGTCAGTTTAGGAATTTTAATTAATTGATGATCACAAAAAAAAGAGCCTTAAAAGCCCTTTAATTTTATAGAAAAACGAATTTATCTTTCGTCACTTATCTGATCAGGTTTTAACGCTTTTGTGTCAAATACAAAAACCGGATCTGCAATTTCAACGTTTGGTTTAAATGTTTTTATTTCGTAAACATTTTGTCCGCCATCTTTCATCAGCATGGTTAGTTTTACAACTTGTTTTTTTGCTTTATCCACATAAAGTTTAACTGTATGAAATTTTTTCTTTTCAGGTTTAACAGAGGGATAAAGATCGATCACATGGCAATTAGCTGTGCCAACTTTTTCTTCTTTATCGTATTTAAATTTATAACCACTTTCATACATGGTAAATATTTTACTTGGATTTAGCTGATCTTCATTAGTAGATTCAAAAGTTTTAATAGTTACTTCTTTAGCGTCTTTGTTATAATTCCAAAGCGTTGTACCATCACAAACAATTGTATTACCGGGTATATCCAGTTTAAATTTATTACCTTTTACCTGTACTTTATGCGCTTGCTTTTCTACTTGTTTTTTGTCTTTGTTTAAAATAATAAAAGCATAGTCTGCCGTAATGGTCTTATAAGCTTTGGTTGTTTTGCTTAGGTCGTCTAAAATGCCTTTAGCTTTCGGATCCTGATCTTGTGCGCTCATTAAAACAGAGCTACAAACGAATAATAAACTGAATAATTTCTTCATAATCTTATTAAGTACAAATTTAATACCAAAATAGACATCTAAGATGCACAAAAGGTTTAAATTGTACCTAACGATTTCTCAATTTTTGTAAAATTTCTTCTAATTGGGCCATGTCTTTGATCAAAACATCCCGTGCTTTGCTGCCTTCAAAGCCTCCTATGATTCCGGCGGCCTCTAACTGATCAACAATTCTACCTGCCCTGTTATAACCTAATTTTAACTTTCTTTGTAAGAATGAGGCACTTCCTTGCTGGAACTGGACCACTAATTTAGCGGCATCATCAAACATTTTATCCCTTTCGCTCAAATCAACTTCCCCAACTCCTTCTCCTCCATCTTCACCAACATATTCGGGTAATAAGAATGCGCTTGGATAAGCTCTTTGGTTACCAATAAATTCTGTAATTTTTTCTACTTCAGGTGTATCTACAAAAGCACATTGTATACGTATAAGATCGTTACCGGTACTTAATAACATATCACCACGACCAATTAACTGATCGGCCCCACCTGAATCTAAAATAGTACGGCTATCAATTTTACTGGTAACTCTAAATGCAATACGTGCCGGGAAATTGGCTTTAATAGTACCCGTAATAATATTTACCGACGGACGTTGTGTTGCAATAATTAAATGGATACCAATGGCCCTGGCTAATTGTGCTAAACGTGCAATAGGAGTTTCAACCTCTTTACCTGCAGTCATAATAAGATCCGCAAATTCATCCACTACCAATACTATATAAGGTAAGAACTTGTGACCATCGTTAGGATTTAATTTGCGATTTACGAACTTGGTGTTATACTCTTTTATATTTCTTACCTGCGCATCTTGTAATAAAGCATAACGGTTATCCATTTCAATACACATCGAATTAAGTGTATGGATCACCTTTGTATTATCAGTAATAATTGCTTCTTCAGAATTTGGAAGCTTTGCTAAAAAGTGACGTTCGATTTTATTGAACAATGTTAACTCAACTTTTTTAGGATCTACCAAAACAAATTTTACTTGTGCCGGATGCTTTTTATAAAGTAATGAAACTAAAACAGCATTCAATCCAACCGATTTACCCTGGCCTGTTGCGCCCGCCATTAAAAGGTGAGGCATTTTTGCAAGATCGGCAATAAAAATTTCGTTGCTTATGGTTTTACCTAATGCAATTGGTAATTCAAAAACAGAATTATTAAACTTTTCGGATGCGAGAATATTTTTCATCGGCACCATCTCCGGATTTAAATTCGGCACCTCAATACCAATTGTGCCCTTGCCTGGAATTGGCGCAATGATGCGAATTCCTAATGCTGCTAAACTTAAAGCAATATCATCTTCCAGATTTTTTATTTTGCTGATACGTACACCGGCTGCAGGAACAATTTCATACAAGGTAACTGTTGGTCCAACCGTTGCGGTTATCTTATCAATTTCTATTCCGTAATTTTTTAGTGTACTTAAAATCCTGTTCTTGTTGGCAATTAATTCTTCCTGATTTACTTTACTTCCAGTGTTACCATAATCATTCAACAATTCAAAACTTGGAAATTGGTATGAACCAAGATCTAAAGTAGGATCATATTCTCCAAACTCTTCTACCAATTTTGCGGCGCGATTTTCTTCTTCTTTTAAAATTGGTTCTTCAACTATTTTACCAATTTCAAATTCAGGTTCACCTTTTTTAGCTACCATCTCGATTGGGGTAACTGTATTTGTAAGATCAACTTTTTCTTCTATAACAGGTTCTACTTTAATCTCTTCTTTTGTTGTTATCACTTCAAAGCCTTCATCGCTTGCCACAACATCCTTGCCTTTTACTTCAAAATTTAAAAGCGCCGCTTCTTCATCAGCAGAAAGTTTTGGTTCTTTATTCTCTGCATAAAAAACAGTATTGCTTTTTATAGCTTCGTTTAAAGTAGGTTCTATTTCTGCCTTAATTTCTTCATCTTCTTCCAGTATTGGTTTAGCAGGTAATTTAAACGAAAGGTTAATTATTAAAACTAAAAAGGTTAGCATAGAAAAAGCCAGCAAAGCAATAAGACCAATACTGCCAACAAAATTCGAGATCTGGCCATTGATAAAATAACCAAAACCGCCACCCATGTAAAATAAAGTTTCAGAAAAAAAGTACGACAACACCAGCGAACTCCACACTAAAAGAAAAAGCCATTTTGCATTAAACGAACCAATGTTAATGAATTGTTTTTGCACTACTTTTTGTATACCGTAAATAAAAAGAACCGGTACTAAAATAAACGATGCTGTTCCAAAACCTTTATACATGAACCAATGCGAAACCAATGCACCGGCCTTACCCAACCAGTTCTTTACTTTTGTTTCAGGTAAAAAAAAATCATTTGCGGTTCCTAAAACTTTATCTTGGTCAACCTGCCAGGTAAAAAAATAAGAAACAAATGCAATTGCTAAATAAGCAGCAAACAAAACAAGTAACAAACCGAAGATCTTTTGTGTGCGCTCGTTCTGATAGAATGATTTAAATTTCTCAAAACGCTCGGCAAGGCTAACTTTATTTTTATCTTTTTCTTTGGTTTTATTTTTTGACTCTTTTACAGATTTTATATCTTCAACAATAGTTTCTTCTTCAACAACTTTTGGTGTTGCTTTAGCTTTGTTCTTTTTTCTTTCTACAGGTTGTTTCTCAACTAACTTTGGAGTTACGTAATCTTCAATTGCATTTTTCTCCAATAATTCTTCAACATCCTGTTCGATGTTATCTTTATCCCTGAACTTATTCCTTTTTTCAATAGCCATTATCTTTTAAAAGTAAGGGAAAGCATTGGGTTTTAAATTCTTACCCTACCAATGTTTTTAACTACAAATTGTTAATCAAATATTACCTGTTTTAGCGGTATTTATTGTATAATTGAACTCACATGAAAAACATTCTTTTAGTACTGTTTTTAGTCGTTTTTTGTCAAATAAACGGCCAAACTGTAATAGATAGCGTTTGGACGGCCGCTAATTATACCAAAACAGAAACAATGATACCCATGCGCGATGGTAAAAAACTATTTACCTGCATTTACGCGCCAAAAAATAATGCACAAAAACATCCGGTTCTTATGATGCGTACCCCTTACTCTTGTGCACCTTATGGTAAGAACAGGTTCTCGCCAAGATTATATTCCACCCATTGGACCAATTACCTATTAGAAAACTATATTATTGTAATGCAGGATGTGCGCGGAAGATACATGAGCGAAGGCGATTTTGTTGATGTTAGACCCTTTATTGAAAACAAAAAGGGTAAAGAATTTGATGAAGCCAGTGATACTTATGATGCTATTGACTGGATGGTGAAGAACATCCCTAACAACAACGGCAATTTTGGCGTTTTTGGAATTTCGTACCCGGGTTTTTATAGCACCATGGCCGCTTTAAGTAACCATCCTGCATTAAAAGCGGTTAGTCCGCAGGCGCCGGTTACAGACTGGTTCTTAGGAGACGATTTTCATCATAATGGTGCTTTTGCCATGATGGATGGATTTAATTTTTATTATTCTTTTGGTAAGCCCCGTCCAAAACCAACCATGGCTGACGAAAAAGGATTTATATTTCCTGAAAAAGACAATTATAGTTTTTATTTAAAACAAGGTGCCTTAAAGAATTTAAAAAAATACATGGGCGATAGCATTTCTTTTTGGAGTGATATGATGGATCATCCAAATATGGATGCCTGGTGGCAGGCAAGAAATGCAAGAGTTGGATGCAAAGATGTAAAACCTGCCATGCTAACTGTTGGCGGAACTTTTGATGCCGAAGATTGTTACGGCGCATGGAATTTATATAAAGCCATTGAAAAACAATCGCCAAAAACAAATAATAAATTAGTAATGGGTCCCTGGGTGCATGGCGGCTGGCATCGCGGTGATGGTAATTATTTGGGAAATATTAGATTCGGAAGCAGAACATCAGAATACTATCAAAAAAATATTGAATTGCCTTTTTTTAATTTTTACTTGCAGAATAAAGGTTCGGATAAAAACATTGCAGAAGCAACGATCTTTTTTAGTGGCGAGAACAATTGGAAAACATTTGAAAGCTGGCCACCAAAAGAAGTAGAAAATAAAACTATTTATTTAAATCAAAATCAAAAACTTTCTTTTGATAAACCTGCAGTTACGAATTCTTCTTCAAAATACACAAGCGATCCAAACAAACCTGTGCCTTATGCAGAAGACGTGCATTTACGTCGTACACGCGAATACATGGATGACGACCAACGCTTTGCCGCAAGAAGAACTGATGTGTTGGTTTATGAAACTGAAATATTAAACGCTGATATTACTATAGCAGGAACTGTAATTGCAGATCTTAAAGTAAGCCTTTCAACCACCGATGCAGATTTTGTTGTGAAAGTAATTGATGTTTTTCCGGCGAATTTTAAATACGATTCTACTTATTGTTGTTTAGGTGTAAAACAGGAAGCAGAAATGGGCGGTTACCAAATGTTGGTACGCGGCGAAATTATGCGCGGAAAATTCAGGAACAGTTTTGAAAAACCCGAAGCATTTACACCTGGTAAAACAGAAACGGTAAAATTTGAATTACCGGACGTGGCACATACATTTAAAAAAGGACATAAATTAATGATCCAGGTGCAAAGTTCATGGTTTCCTTTATTTGACAGGAACCCGCAGCAGTTTGTAGACATTTATAAATGCGACGATAAAGACTTTATTTCAAGTGAAATAAAGGTTTTTCACCAGGCTGATGCTGCTTCAGGCATTGTTTTACCTGTTCTAAAAAAATAGCCGTAACTTTAGGTTATGGTTCAACAGATCATAGTATATGCTTTAGTTATTACTGCAATTATTTTTTTAGCTTTTAAATATTTAAAGCCAAAGAAAAAAGATAATTGTGATAAAGATTGTAACTGTGATTAATGATCAAAAAAAATATTTATGAAGATCTTTTCGGCAGAACAAATAAAACAAATTGATGAGTTTACCATAGCTAATGAACCAATAAGCTCTATAGACCTGATGGAGCGTGCAGCTATGGCTTGTACCAAAAGGATCATGAAATTAGTAAACACAGAAGACGAACTTATTATTTTTTGCGGCAAAGGAAATAACGGTGGTGATGGTTTTGCTATTGCCCGTTTATTATTGGAGCGCGGATTTAATTGCCATGCTTTTGTAATTAATTACACCAACAAGTTTAGTGCAGATGCAGAAATAAATTACAACAAACTTAAGGAAAGCTTTGCCACAAAAATTTCAGAAATAAATTCATTAGCAGACCTTAAAGAAAAAATTACTAGCACAAATTTTATTGTTATTGATGCATTGCTTGGTACCGGCATAAATAAAGCTATTGATGGTCTGTTAAAAGAAACGGTAACATTTATTAATGCCAATTTTAGAAGGATAATAAGTATTGATGTGCCAAGCGGTTTGTTCGTTGACGAACCATCAAAAGACAATGAGAGTATTATTTGTTCGACATTAACTTTAACGTTTCAATTTCCAAAACTTGCATTTTTATTTCCGGAAAATAAAAAATATGTAAATGAATTTGAGGTGTTAGATATTGGTTTAAGTGCAAAAGCAATTCAGGATGAATTCACTAATTTTTATTACATCACTAAACAGGATATTTCTTCTTTTTTAAAACCACGCAATAAATTCTCACATAAAGGAAATTACGGACATGCTTTATTACTTGCTGGCAGCAAAGGAAAAAGCGGTGCTGCCATTATTAGTTCAAAAGCCTGTTTACGAGGCGGTGCAGGGTTATTAACGCTGCATTCAAACAAAAGTACAGTAGAAGGTTTGCTTCATCATTTACCCGAAGCTATGTCAATCGAAGATACAAATGAAGATCATATCTCTGAGATTGATAAGCCCGAAAATTACGACGCAATTGGTTTTGGTCCGGGTGTTGGCAGCCATGAGGATACACAAATAGTTCTTAAAAAAATATTACAATATTATACAGGTAAATTAATTATAGATGCTGATGGTTTAAATATTCTATCAGAAAATAAAACATGGCTGGATTTTTTACCACCGGAAACAATTCTCACACCACATCCAAAAGAATTTGAAAGATTATTTGGCAAGCACGAAAATGATTTTGAAAAAATAAAAGCGCTTAAACATATTTCGTTAAAATATAATTGCATTGTTGTTTTAAAAGGAGCGCATTCTGCCATTGCTTTTCCTGATGGTAGCATTTTCTTTAATTCAAGTGGCAATGCAGGTTTGGCCAAAGGCGGTAGTGGCGATGCATTAACAGGGATTATTTTAGGATTATTAGCAAGAGGGTACACCGCGCCAAAAGCAACATTAATTGGCTTGTTCATTCATGGTTATGCAGCCGATATGTGTGTTAAGAAAAAAAGTATGGAAAGCCTATTAATAAGTGATGTAATAGAGCAGCTACCAAAAGCTTTTAAGAAGTTGGAAGGGTAATATTACTGAACCCCATTTTGCTAATCGCAAAATCCCCCTACCCCCTTCTCCAAGGGGGAATTGGAGAGAATAAAAAAAAGCCGCTAATTTTTAGCGGCTTTTTTGTTGAAATATTTTTTATTTTAAAATATAATAGATATTGGTTAACCACCTTGCTGTATCTTTTTCAAGCGTTGGATCCGTAACATATTCTTCAATTACAAAACTATAGTCGAGTTTTCTTTCTTTCATATAAGAATCAATTGCATAATGTGCTTCAATACTCTTTTCAGGAGCGCCATAATGAGGTGCAACTAAAACTTTTGAAGCTGGAACTTTATATTTTTCCCAGCCTTTTATTTCTTTCCCATTAGGAGCGCAAAGTACAGCGGCGCATTCTGTAGCCATTGTTTTTTCATCCCATGAATAAAAAATACCACATGGCGACATCGCAGGTTGAATTTTTTCCTTTTCTAAATCAGCCCATATTTTCGGAAAATTCTCTCCAAAAAAAGCGCCTAATTTATTTCCATCCATTTTAATGCGTTTGGTTCCATAAAATGTTCTTTCTTCCCATTGTATTTCTTTTACTTCATGATTAGAAGCGGCCGCAACTTCTTCAGGCATGCTTTCTAATTTTGTTTTTAATTTCGTCAAACCTTTTTCATAATCAGCGCCAAGCATTTTATCCATATCCATAAATAACATCATTGGCCTGCCAAAAAATCCAACATCAAACATCATTCCCCAGATAATATCGGTTCCTTTACTATTATCCTTTATAATATAATAAGCCTTTGAATCACCCATACCATCAAATGAAAGTCGATTCATCAACGTGTCGCCATTAAAAGCTTTCAATTCCATTTCACCTTTACCTACTTCTTTATTTCCTTCCCAAGCATATAAATGACCAACTTCGCCGGGATTTCCCTTGTAAGTAGTTTTCATATTGGGATCTTTTTCGCTCCACGGACTCCACTCATCATGAAAATATTTGAAATCGCCAAGTTTTGCTTTTACTAACTCAGTAGATTTGCTGATAGAAATGCTACGTTCTACTTTAATTTCTTTTGGTCCTACCATTGCTAACACGAGATAAACAAGGAGTAAGGCAATAATAACGTATAATACTTTTTTCATGATATTTAATTTTTAGCTAATTGTTCGCGTATCAAAAATACGAATTTTAATTTATTCTAAAAATGTTTAGATCATCAGGTATCTTCCTTGTCTTTTTCTTTATAAATATAATTAACGGTGATCTCGTCAGGGGCTTTAGGCTCTTGTTTTTCTTTTTCTGCTTCCATGATCTCGTTTTGAATTATAAGGTAAGAATCATCATTGTCATCCTCGTCAGCCCACTGATAAACGCGGCGTTGCGGACCTTCTTTGCGATAATTAAAAGCTACCAGAACACCGGCCAGAGCACCAAATAAATGTCCTTCCCAACTCATTTCTGGTTTTATTGGCAAAACACCCCACATAATACTGCCATACAAAAAAACAACCATGGCAGATACAACCATTAAACGCAAATGCCTTCGAAACACACCACTAAAAAATAAAAAAGTAGCCAAACCATAAATTAATGTACTGGCTCCAATATGAAAAGTTAAATGATCGGGACTATTTCTTCCACCCATCCATAACCAAATGCCACTAACTAACCAGATCCATATAAAAGTTGATTTGGCGATCTTTTTATAAAAATAAAAAAGCATCATTCCTAAAACCAATAACGGAATTGAATTTGACGCAATGTGCTCGATATCGCCATGAATAAAAACAGAAGTAAAAATTCCTGGTAAACCTTCAAACATACGTGGTAAAATTCCATATTTCACAAAACTAAGATCATTACTTCTTTCAATAAAAAAAACGATCCAGATACTTAATAAAAAGAGAAAGGGATAAAATATAGAATTAAGAATTTGTCTTGCCAGGAAATTTTTCATGCGCAAATAATTTATTAATCACATATTAAAATTGCAAAAAATAAACCGGGAATAAGGTTAAAAATAATTAACAGGTATAAATTATTTCGCTTTGATCACAGGTACCATAATTCGCGTTTGCCATTTGGCCGGGTTGCCTTCTACTGTAGGATCAGAAAGATAGAATTCACGCATGGGCCCGCTCTGAACAAGTTTATTGTCGGCAATATACTTTCTTATTTTATTATAAGCTGTAAACAGTTGTTTGTAGGGTCCATAAAAATTATAGATCAACATTGGGCAAGCTTCCAGCACAACGATCTTAGTTGTTTTAGGTTGTTGTTTTGGCATTGCTTTAATTGGCAATACACATTCAAAAATAAAATTGGTTGTATCGTTATTGTAAGTAAGCATGCCAGGCATACCATCAATTTCCGCTTTAATTGCATTCATTTCTTCTTCTAAAACTGAATAAGCCTTTGCCACTTTAAAAGAAACATCTTTCATTGGAGCAGAATCCAATTTACATATGGTTAGCATTTCGGGAATATCAAAAATACCAACTACACCTTCATTATTACCTACTTTAGAAAAATCATTTTTAGCGTTTTGCGCTTGTAAAGAATCCTTAACTTTTTTTTCGTCTGCAGCAAAATCGTCAGAACCGCCACACGAAAATGTGATCGTAGTAACAGCAGCAAATAAAATAAATTTTATAGATGAATGTTTCATTAAAAATTAATTCGTTTTTCCGGGATAAACTTTTAAAGCTTCTTTTAAACAAGCCATTGCATTTTTAAGATCTTCGATCTTTAATACATAAGCTATACGCACTTCATCAATTCCTGCGCCCGGTGTTGAATAAAAACCGGTAGCGGGGGCCAACATCACTGTTTGTTGATTAAAATTAAAATCTTCTAACAACCATTGGCAAAATTTATCGGCATTATCAACTGGTAATTTTGCAATACAATAAAACGCGCCACTTGGTTTCGGACAAAAAACACCATCGATCATGTTTAAAGATTCAATAACAAAATCCCTGCGTGCAATGTATTCAGTTTTCACCTCTGCAAAATAACTTTTAGGAGTATCTAGAGCGGCCTCAGCACCAATTTGTCCGTAACTTGGCGGACTTAATCTTGCTTGTGCAAATTTAAGGGCCGAAGAAATAACTTCTTTATTTTTACTGATCATGGCGCCAATACGGGCACCACAAGCGCTGTAACGTTTACTGATAGAGTCTAAAAGAATAACATTATTCTCAATGCCATCTAAATGCATTACGCTAATATATTCTTTGTTGTCGTAACAAAATTCACGGTACACTTCGTCGCTTAATAAAAAGAGATCATGTTTTTTTACAAGGTCGCGCAATGCTTCCAGTTCTGCTTTTGTATACAGATAACCAGTTGGGTTACCGGGATTGCAGATCATGATACCTTTTGTTTTAGGCGTAATTACTTTTTCAAAATCGGTGATTTTAGGTAAAGCAAAGCCGGTATCAATAAAACTTCTTACAGGTTTAACCACAACATCTGCGGCACAGCTAAAACCGTTATAGTTTGCGTAAAAAGGTTCCGGAATAATAATCTCATCGCCGGGGTTAAAACAGGTTAGCATTGCAATTTCAATTGCTTCGCTACCACCACAGGTAATAATCACTTCGTTATGATCGATGTTGATATTATACTCTTTATAATAACCGCACAACTTTTTACGGTAACTTTCGTTACCAGCGCTGTGGCTATATTCCAACACTTTCACATCCGCATTTTTAACCGCGTTCAAAAAAGAAGCAGGTGTTTCAATATCGGGCTGACCAATATTTAAATGATAAATTTTTACACCTTTCTTTTTTGCAGCTTCTGCAAAGGGCACCAATTTACGAATTGGCGAAGCGGGCATAACGGTTGCTTTCTTAGAAACTTTAGGCATTTCTTAAAGAGTTTTTTATCTATTAATCTCTGAATTTACTTTTTCCAAATGTTTTTTTCTTTTCTCCACCAGCCGAATCATTGCTGCGGCTGTAAGATTTTTTCTCGCCACTTCCACTGCTCTTATCTCCACCGTAACCTGATGAATTTCTTGGGCGTTTAAATCCACCTTCACGTTTCTCTCCGCTCTTGTAGCCTCCGCCACCACTTTTGTAACCTCCGCCACCACTTTTGTAGCCACCGCCGCCGCCACTTTTATATCCGCCGCCACCGCCGCGTCTTTCGCCACCACCATCGCCATCTTTCATGCGACGATTACTAACTTCTAACGAGATCTTACGGTTATTAAATTCAAGGTCTTTAGAATTCATTGCTAAAAATTCATCAACAAGTTTACTTTCGGTTTCAAAGAAAGAGAAAGAACTTTTTACATCAATATTAAATATCATACGTGTATGTACTTTAACACTGTCTGCTAAGAAATCTTTTAAACTATTCATATTAAAGCCATCCATAGAGCCCATGTTCACAAAGAAACGGGTTGTACGTCCGCCACCAAAAGCACCATCTACTGCACCTTTAACAATGTTAAGGTCTGGCGCATTCTGATAATATTCGTGGAAGCGGTTAAACTCTTCACTGATAAAACGTTTAATTAATTCTTCTTTAGAAAGGTCTTTTAACTCTTCGTAGATCGCCGGTAAAAAACTTTCTATCTCATCATCCTTCACTTCTACATGATGTAGTTTGTGAACTAAATTAAATAATTGTTTCTCGCAAACATCCAAACCGTTAGGAACATCTTTTTTCTCGAACTTCTTTTTAATGATACGTTCAATATCTTTTATTTTGCTACTGTCTTTTGGAGTAATAATTGCAATGGCAATACCTGATTTACCTGCACGGGCTGTACGGCCGGTACGGTGAGTATAATTCTCAACATCTTCAGGTAAATTATAATTAATAACGTGCGTTACATCGCTCACATCAATACCACGGGCTGCAACATCAGTAGCAACAAGCATTTGTAAAGTGTGGCTACGAAAACGTTTCATAACAAAGTCACGCTGACTTTGAGAAAGATCGCCATGTAAAGCATCGGCACTGTAACCATCTTTAATTAAAGAATCGGCAACTTCCTGTGTTTCTGCTTTTGTACGGCAAAATACAATACCAAAGATCTCAGGATAATAATCTACTACACGTTTTAAAGCTAAATAACGGTCGCGACCCTGAACCTGGTAATAAATATGTTCTAAATTATCGGCGCCTTCGTTCTTTTTACCTGTGCTAATTTCAACAGGTGCTGTCATATAATTTTTTGCAATACGCTCCACTTCTTTGGGCATGGTAGCACTAAACAACCAGGTGTTTTTTTGACCCGGAGTTTCTTTTAATATAATATCAAGATCATCTTTAAAGCCCATGTTAAGCATTTCATCTGCCTCATCTAACACCACAATTTTTACAGTGCTAAGGTTAATGACTCTACGCTCTATCATATCAATTAAACGACCCGGAGTAGCAACTATAACCTGCACCCCACGTTTAACATCTTTAATTTGTCCATCAATACGCGCACCACCATAAATGGCAGTAACACCAAAACCACGCATATATTTACCGTAGTTTTTAATATCATTTGTGATCTGCATACATAATTCACGTGTTGGCGCTAAAATTAAAGCCTGCACCGTTTTATTATCACAGTTTATTAAATTTAAGATAGGCAAACCAAAAGCAGCCGTTTTACCAGTACCGGTTTGAGCCAAAGCTACAAGGTCGGTTGGTTGTTTTGCCAGTAATGGAATTGTTTGTTGTTGAACAGGAGTTGGATTTGTAAAACCCAGATCGGTAACAGCTTTTATAAGGTCGTCGTTAAGACCAATTTCTTGAAAAGTCATTTTAATTATTTTAATTTATACATTAACTGCTAAAAACACCCCGCAGTTAATGTATACATGCCAAACAAAAATGGCGGGAGGATTTTTAAGACGGGGCAAAGATAGGTTATTTTTATGTAATAAAATAGTTATTACAACTTTTTAACCAAATAACCAGCATAATTTTCTATTTTTGTGACGCAATTATGGATCATCATTACGCAATTATAATGGCTGGGGGTGTAGGTACAAGATTTTGGCCTATGAGTACAACACAGCACCCTAAACAGTTTTTAGATATTCTGGGCACAGGTAGCACTTTATTGCAGGATACGTATAACCGTATGCTGAATGTTTGTTCAAAGGATAATATATATATAGTAACAAGTTCGTCTTACGAAGAATTAGTTGCCGAACAATTGCCCGGTCTGCCAAAAGAAAATATTTTATGCGAGCCATCGCGCAGAAATACCGCACCCTGTATTGCTTATGCTTCATACAAAATTCATAAACGCGACCCGAAGGCCATAACTATTGTTGCGCCAAGCGATCATCTTATTAAAAAACAAGAGACTTTTATTAAAGCCATTACCTCTTGTTTTGAAAAAGCAGAAAAAGAAGATTGTTTAATTACGCTTGGCATCAAACCTACCCGTCCGGATACTGGTTATGGTTACATACAATATGTTGAAAGTGATGTTACAGAAAAAGATAACCGCATTTATAAAGTAAAAACATTTACAGAAAAGCCGGATCATGACATGGCTGATTTTTTTATTAAAAGCGGTGATTTTTTATGGAACTCAGGTATCTTTTGCTGGAGTACAAAAAGTATTATATCTGCCCTTGAAAAGAACGACCCCGAACTGGCTAATGTTTTTAAAGATGGAATAGACGTTTACAATACTGATAAAGAAAAAGAATTTATAGTTAATGCATATAACGATTGTAAAAATATCTCCATTGATTACAGCGTTATGGAAAAAGCAAAAAATGTTTACGTTAGAGCCAGTATTTTTGGCTGGAGCGATCTTGGAACATGGGGTAGTCTTTATACTCACATTCCAAAAGATAAACAACATAATGCCCTGGTTGGCAAAAACATCATTACTTACGATTGCAATAACTGTATCATACAGGTGCCAAAAGATAAACTGGTTGTTTTACAGGGACTTGAAGATTACATTGTTGTTGAAAGCGATGGCGTATTGATGATCTGTAAAAAACAGGATGAACAGCAAATAAGGAACTTTGTGAACGATGTTAAGGTAAACAAGGGCGAAAGGTTCGTATAATTTTGTTGCATCTTCGTGTTATCCTGTTGCATTAACAGCCCTTAACACATAAATCTGATTTTTTGGCATTATGCTTGTGTAGAAGTATTAAATCTTAAAATTATCCTAATTATGAAAACACAATTGTCAATTTTTGCAGGCTTATTTTTTTTAAGTCTAATTACTTTTGGTCAAAAAGTTAACCTGGTTATTTTTGCCGAAGATGGCGACAAATTTTACGCCTATATAAACGGCATCAAACAAAACAATGTAGCAGAAAGTAATGTAAAAGTTACCGAAGTAACGCCAAACATTAGTTTACGAATTGAATTCGAAGACAAGGCATTACCGATCTTAAAACAAAATATGGCTTTAGAAGCCGGTTTTGAACATACCGCCAAAATAAAACGCGATATGAAAAAACAAATGAAACTGCGTTATTTTGGATCTGTGCCTTTAAACGAAGCTACAAACACCGGTGCTTCAACAGTTGCTTATCATACTGTCGAAACAAGTGGTGATAATTATAACACTGCAACAACTAACGACAACACCAATACAACGGTTACTACCACAACAAGAACCTCAACTGCAAATACAGCAACTAATTCAAACAACGGTGGTGTTAATATTAGCGTGAACGGAACCGGAATAAACATGAATGTAAATGGAATGGATTTGGAAGATCACACCAATGTTCAATCAAGTACATCCACAACGGTAACTACAACCAGTTCTTCCTCAAGTTCATCTCCAAAAAACAACACAACCTATACAGAAACACAATCATCACCAACAACTGTAAGCGGTTGCAGGGGCGCAATGGCATCTGCGAGTTTTGATAAAATGAAACAATCGGTTGAATCAAAACCTTTTTCAGATACAAAAATGAGCACTGCAAAAGTGGCAACAAAAAATAATTGTATCTCTGCAAACCAGGTAAAAGAAATTTGCAAATTATTTAGTATGGATGATGACAAATTAACCTATGCAAAATTTGCTTACGACTATTGTGTAGATAAAGGAAATTATTACCAGGTAAGCGAAGTTTTTTCGTTTAGTTCAACTACCGATGAGTTGAATACTTTTTTAGAAAAACATTAAAAGCATGCTGAAAAAAATAACTATAAAAAGGGTGGCACTTGCTATCCTTTTTCTTCTGATCATATTTCAATTTTTTAGAATTGATAAAACTGTTAAGCCGGTTGATATAAGTACAGATGTTATCTCCCTTACAAATGCTGATGCCGAAGTGGCTTCGATCTTAAAAGTATCCTGTTACGATTGTCATTCTAATCAACCAACTTATCCATGGTACACAAATATTGCCCCTGTTTCATGGTGGATAAAACATCATATTAATGAAGGCAGCCATCATCTTAACTTCTCTGAATGGGGAAATTATTCTCAAAAAAAGAAAGATCATAAACTGGAAGAATGTATAGAAATGGTTGAAGAAGGCGAAATGCCAATGTCGTCGTACACCATAATGCATAAGGATGCTGCGTTATCTGAGTTACAAAAAAAGAAGTTGATTGACTGGTTTACAAGTATAAAAGGCCATTAAAATCTTTGTTTTAGGCTAATTTCATGCCAAAAAGCTTAAAAAAATCTTTAAGAAATATTTTTTGTTTCAAACAATTTTCATTAATATTGTATAAGTATTATTACAGTTGCATTTTCTTGCAACCAACAATCAATCAAAAATTAAAATAAAATTTAAAACAATAACTACTTATTATTAATCCTATTTATGTTTCAGGAACCAGAATTAAACGGTAAGACATTACCGGAATTAAAAGACATTGCAAAAACCCTAATAATTGATCCCAAAGGTTTAACCAAAACCGAACTCATCTCCAAAATAATTAAAAAATCAAATACCATTGCAAAACTAAAACCAGGAATTTCAAAAAGCGACAATAAAGACATGAAAGAAAAAAGGCCACGTAAGATCGTAAAACTTGATCCTATTATCGAAGACACCAAACAGGAAACTACGAGTGTTCCTACTGAAGAAGAAATTATAATTCAACCTGTAGTTAAAACAGCCGAAGTTGACCCAGAAGAAAAAGCATCTGATGATATTACAACCAGTGATGAAACTATCAGTGAAAATAATGATTCAGAAGAAAGTGGTGTTTCAGGAATGCCTCATGTTGAAATTGAACCTGTAAGAAAACACGATAAAGTATATTACAATTTTGATAATATTGTTTTTGCAACAGGTGTATTAGAGATCATGCCCGATGGTTATGGTTTTTTACGCAGCTCCGATTATGATTATTTAAATTCGCCCGATGATGTTTATGTTTCGCAATCGCAAATTAAATTATTTGGATTAAAAACAGGTGACGTTGTAAAAGGTGGTGTTCGTCCTCCAAAAGAAGGAGAGAAATATTTTCCATTAATTAAAGTAGAACAAATAAATGGCCGCGATCCAGGTTTTGTGCGCGACCGTGTGATCTTTGATTATTTAACACCTTTATTCCCTAACGAAAAATTAAAACTAACCGGCCATCCTCAGGAAAATATGAGTATGCGCGTAATGGATCTGTTCTCGCCTATTGGTAAAGGACAACGTGGTTTAATTGTTGCGCAACCTAAAACAGGTAAAACCGTTCTATTAAAAGATGTGGCTAATGCCATTGCATATAATCACCCAGAAGTTTATTTAATTATTTTATTAATTGATGAACGCCCGGAAGAGGTTACCGATATGGCCCGTAGCGTAAAAGCCGAAGTTGTATCAAGTACTTTTGATGAGCCTGCAGAGAAACACGTAAAAATTGCCAACATTGTTTTAGAAAAAGCAAAACGTATGGTAGAGTGCGGACATGATGTGGTTATTCTATTAGATAGCATCACACGTTTAGCGCGTGCTTACAATACAGTTTCGCCTGCTAGTGGTAAAGTATTAACCGGTGGTGTTGATGCGAATGCGTTACACAAACCAAAACGTTTTTTTGGTGCCGCACGTAAAATTGAGAATGGTGGTTCGTTAACTATTTTAGCAACTGCTTTAACAGAAACAGGTTCTAAAATGGACGAGGTTATTTTTGAAGAATTTAAAGGAACCGGTAATATGGAATTGCAGTTGGATAGAAAATTATCTAACCGTCGTATTTATCCTGCTATTGATCTTTTAGCTTCATCAACACGTAGAGATGATCTTTTAATGGATAAAGAAACCTTAACGCGTTTGTGGGTGTTGCGTAAACACTTAGGTGACATGAACCCGCAGGAAGCAATGGAATTTTTATTAGAAAGATTACGTCGCACACAAAACAACGAAGAATTTTTAGCCAGTATGAACGGGTAGAGATTTTAAATTATAAATGCAAAATTTTAAATTAAAAAGCGATCATTAGAAAACCGTGAACAAAAAAGGACTTTATTTCGGGATAGCATATAGCATAACAGCAATAGCATTAAAATTATGTGTTGTTTTAGGCGGCTACTCTTTATCAACTTTCGGTTATTTTTATTCAGGTATAACCTCTGTACTTTTACTTATCCCCTTTTATTATTTAGCTGTTAGAAGTGTAAGGAACGAACGTGGCGGCATTATTGGCGGCAGAGAAGTGTTACGTATCTGCTTAACTATATTTGCAGTAGGCGCTGTTTTGGTAAGCATTTACAATTACTTTGAATTTGAATACAGTGGCAAAGCGTTAGCGATTGATTATTATAACAGCGAACAATTTATGACCTTCTTAAAAGCGCAGGCAAAAATTAAAGCAGAAGACTATCAAAAAATTATTGCAGAACAAATTAAAGCTTCAGAAGTTTCTGCTTTTAAAGCAACCACTGGAAAATTATTTTCGTTTATTTTAATTGGTGCTATGAGTGCATTTCTTACATCCGCATTAATGAAACGCTCTCCGAAATAGAATTAGAACGCAGATAACACTCTGATCGGTTTGCATGCAGTCGCAAAGCGGAATTAGGATTAATAAGTCTGTAGATAATAAGTTCTGGTCCAGTCACCATTCCTTGAGATGTTTTTTGAAAGAATTAAAGTTGTGTCAGTGATGGATTTAATTTTCATTTCTCCACCTATTGTTCTGTCACCATAATCTTTACTATATTCATTTATGTTGATAGTTAAAGTTTTTGACTTAAAGGTCCATGAACCGGTTGCCCATCTAAAACCATCCTTGGAGAATTTTCCAGAACTGTCAAGTTTAAGATATTGCGTGTCGATATAAGTTCCGTCGCTCAAAAAATTGGGATAAACAGAAAGTCCATGATCAATAAAATGCTCTCTTGCAACACCATACTCTTTTTTCTTTTTATTTATAGTTTCGTCGAATTTCATAAGATGCCATCTTTTTGTTATAAGCACTTTTTTAATTTTTTCATCGTTATTTAAAACAATACTGTATGGCTTGTAACTTTGAAAAATTATTAAGACAAATAAAAAAATTGTCAAAAATAAAATAGCCTTATTAAATATATTTCTCATATGCCGTAAAGTTAGATGTCCACCACTTGCAGCAATATGATTAGCGCTGAGAAATAAATCTGCGATCATCTGCTTAATCTGTGTCATCAGCGTTCCATCACCTAAACAACGTGATCTTCCCTTTTCTCGGAGTTTTTTTATCAGATCCTTTTTCGATACTTTCAATCTGGTAAATATAAGTTTCTTCAGGACAAAGATTTCCTTTAAAACGTCCATCCCATTTACCGTTTGTACTATTTGTAGAAAAAACAATGTTATCCCATTTATCTAAAATGGTCATTTTAAAATAACTGTATTCGCATTGTAGCACCGGATAAAAATAATCGTTGCGATTATCTTCATTAGGTGTAAAACTATTTGGGATGATCATTTCACAATCACATGCTTTTAATTTTACTTTAATACTATCGGTTTGTTGTCCGCAATTTTTACTGTCAGATCGTATCCAGTAAGTGCCATCGCCTGTTACGGTTATGGATAGTGAAGTAGAGCCCGTGTTCCACAATACTTTTGTACCCGGATTTACTTTTACACTCAGCACTTTATTTTCTTCGCTTAAACAAAAAGAAACATCGTTACTGATACCTGTAATTGCCCCAGGCATAATTTTTATTTTAGCAGTATCGCTAACGGTACAACCTGAATTGGTGATCTTAACCCAATAGGTAGCTGAATTTTCTACTTTAATTCTTTGTGTTGTTTCGCCGGTGCTCCAAAAATAAAGCATTCCAGGATTCCTGGCATCAAGCACCAAAGGTTTTCCTTTGCATAAAGTACTATCGCGCAAAAATAATTTTGGTTTGGAATACATTTTTACAACCGTACTATCTAAATACGTTGTTTTACCTGAAACCACTTTTACATAATATTTTTCGAGCTGGTTCTTTGCTTTTATTTTTTTTGTGTTATAAATAATTCCAATACTTTTTGCTCGCCATTCGGTTGAAGCGTTTTTTTCGAAGGTTTGTTTTAGTTCTATTATAGCACTATCGCCGTAACAAAAACCAGTTGTATCGGGCAACAAACTTTTCTGCGAAAATAAATTTATCGCAAAAAATAAAAATAAATATGTAATTAATTTTTTAATAATTATTGTTCCAATTCAATTGTTATTTTAGTTCCTGAATCTTTTGGGTTAACGGTAGATTTATCTAACATAGTTACTTTTTGACTCTTGCCTGTTAATTTAGAGTTAATTTCTAGAATAGTTTTTATGGTGCTTGTGCCTAAAGATTTATGTCCTGTTTTAGCGTGCTCTTTCGCTTTCATTAGCCCTATTCCATCGTCTTCTATAGTAATTAAAAGTTTGGTTTTGCTCTCTCTTTTAAAGGTCACATATAAAGTACCATGTGATTGTTTTGGAAGAATGCCATGTATGATACAATTCTCAACATGGGGTTGAATGATCATATTTGGAATTTTTATTTCTGCCCCATTCAATTGTTCATCTAAATTAATAACGTAATCAAATTTATTTTTAAAACGTTCTTTCTCGAGTTCCAGGTAATAAGTTAAACGTGCAATCTCATCGTTCAATGTAATATCACTCTGAGATGCTTTTTCGATGATCATGCGAATTAAACGAGAGAATTTAGCAAGGTATTCGCTTGCTTTTAAACTATTGTTGGTGTTTATATAATTTTGAATAGAGGTTAACGAATTAAAAATAAAATGTGGGCTCAATAATGCATTCATTGCCTGGTGTTTTAATAAATTTACCTGCTGTTCCTCCTGTAAGCGTTTAGTTGCTTTGATCTTTACTCTCTTTACCCAAACAAAACTTATGCCACTTATTAATAATAAGCCTCCTATTGTAAACAACCAGTATATCCACTGGGTTTCAGTAAGTTTTTCTTCTTTTTTGATCAGGACTACGGCGTTTTGGCTCCATGAAATATTATCTGATGAGGCCGCAATTTCTATTTTATGTTTCCCGCCTTCTATCGATCCTAATTCAAAAGATGTGTTCTCGATGATCTTCCATTCGCCATTATCTCTGCGGTAACGGTAATATTGTTTACTTGGTTTATTAAAATACGGACTATAAAAATAAATAGAGATATCACTTTGATCTGAGCCTAAAGTAACTGTATCGCTGGATGTATTTAAATTCTTACCATCAACATAAATATAATTTATAACAACCGGTTTTAAAACGGGATCAAAGCCGGTGATGTCTTTTAAAGTAGCGATAGAAATTCCACGTGCGGTTGAGATACAAACATTTTGTTCATTCAATGTAATATCGTTTATAGAATTGGATGGAAGCCCGGTTGATTTATTGAGGAGCTTTACCGGCTGCAGATCTTTATCACAAATAAAAACGCCATCTAAAGTGGCAAGCCAAATTTGTCCGTTAAACTCTTTTATTTTCTTTACGCCGTTCAACCTTAAATTACCAATTTGCTGAATTAATTTTTTTGCACGCACATCGGTAATACCTGCTTCGTGCGCAGCATACAGTTTACCATTGATCAATGCAATGTCATTTATTTTATAATTTAATTCAGGACTAACTACGTTATGATATTTTTTACTTTTAAAATCGTAAACAAAAAAACCGGTGCTGGTTGCAACAAATAACGAATCGTTATCTTTTAATAAAGCATTAACTGAAACGCGGTAATCGGGAAAAGAGATCAACGTATCTAATGTTTTTGAAGCATCGCCATTGCATAATAAAATATTTGCCTGCCAATCGGCCACAATACTTTTGTTATTTTCTAAAGGCAAAAATTGTTTTACAATAATGGGTTTAAAACGGTAGATCTTTTTTGAATCTGAAAATATAGATTGGCTCATATCAAACTGGCTCCTTTTAAAATAATAGATAATACCATTTATTTCGCTGATACCATTGATTGGCTCAGTAATAAATTCATCGGGATGCGATAATATTTTTGTTTGATAGTTATTTACATTTAACCCAAACAGCCCATTGCTGGTAGCTGCGAATAATAAATTTTGTTTAAAATAAACTTCATTCACATTTAGTACTTTACCTTTCAAATTAAAATTGATAGAATTAAAAAATGGGTTTTGAAGAAAATAAACACCATCACTGTAAGTACCTACCCAAATGTTTTGTTGTTTATCTTTGTAAATACAATTTATTAATGTTGGGGGGATACCAAGGATGTCAAACACATCGTAAGTAATTTCGTTTTGATATAAATACAAATTTTCATCCGGATAAGAAGTGAACCAAATACGTCCGTAATCATCAGAAATAACTTTAGAGATACTTTTTTCGCCACCTAACTGAAAAGTAACTCCTTTGTTCTTATATTTTGGAGTTATTACAGTTTCTATTTTATTATTATTTAAAATGTAGAGTTTTCCTGAACTCCCTATTATTAATTTTCCATCCTTTGATTGTGTTATGGAATTAATTTTAGAGCCTTTTAAAACATCCATTTTTGTTTGAACGCCATCGGTAGCGTCGTACAGACCATCCGTACGCCCCACCAAAATTCTGTTATCGGCAGTTTTAAATAAACAAAACGCCTGGTTAATATCATCTTTTTTACTTTTCTTAAATTCATCCGGTAATTTTTTTCCGGTAGCAAGATCGATAATAACAATTCGTATTTGTGTAGTTAATAAGTAGGCAAACTTATCGGTAATAATAAAATTATCTGCTGCGTTGGCGTATTTTAAATTTGATTCGAACTGATACTTTTTTGTTTTAAGGTTAAAGTTAGAGATACCTTCATCACGAATAGATAAAAGTAATTCGGCTGAATTCTTTAATGAAACATTTAATAAAGCGTTACTTTTTAAACTGTCTATACTTAATTTATCAAATTTGTAACCATCATAAAAATAAATACCGTTTTGCGTAGTAAAATACATTAAGCCATTTTGATGCTGCTCAATATTAAATATGTTTGAATTATTTAAACCCTCTTCGCTTCCCAGTTTTTGAAAGTTAAAAGAAGGTGTTTGCGCCTTACCGAAATTTAGAATTAAGGCAAACAAAAAAACAGGATATAGATAAAGAGATCTTATACTTCTAAATATTAATTAAACATAAATAACCTATAAAGTATAAAAATACAAAAAGCCCGTAAACGGGCTTAGTATTTGAACGAATTTTTAAACTATTTGGGCGAAACAGATTTTGTTTTAATAAACTCCGAAAACTCCTGTATGCGTGCTTTACTAACCTGAACGTGCGTGCCATCACTCAAAATCACTTCTCCGCCTTCGTTATTACTGTATTCTTTTACAAAATTGACGTTTATTAAAGCTGATCGGTGGATCCTAAAAAAATCGTTTGTGGGCAAAATAGCTTCAAACTCTTTTAATGTTTTACTGGCAACTATTTTCTTTTGTCCGTTTAAAAATAAATTTGTGTAATTATCACTTGCTTCTAACCAAACTATATCTTTAAAGTCAACCAAAGTAAAACCTTTACTGTGGCTTATCAAAACAATATTCTTGTCATCCGTTTTTCCTGCAGCAGAAACCGGTTTGCTTTCGTAATGTTGTACGACCTTTTTTATAGCGCCTTGCAGCTCGCTTAACATTAAAGGTTTTAATAAATAATCGGTAGCGCCTGCTTTAACAGCAGTAATACCATGTTCGCTATAAGCGGTTAAAAATACTACACAAAAATCGCGGTTATAAATACCTTCAAGCATTTGAAAACCGTTCATGCCCGGCATATTAATATCTAAAAAAACAACATGTGGCTTCAGCTCCTGTATCTTGGTCTTTCCTTCCGGACCGCTGGCAGCCTCGCCAATTACCTCAATTTCGCTACAGTAATTCTGAAGCATGCTGCGCGTATTGCTTCTACTGTCTTCTTCATCGTCTATAATAACTGCGGTGTATTTTTGCATAACATTAATTTTTTACTAATCTAAACATTAATATTAAATAAAATTTCTGACTTATTGAAACATAGTTTTTATTGAGTAAATGAACATTTAAGCTAAGATCTCGTGGAGCTTATATTTTTTAAAGTAGGTTTTTAGCAATGTGTGAGCATCTTTTAGAAGGGAATTATGCGTGTATTTTGCGTTTAATTGTTTAGAGGCTAAAATAGCCGAATTAATACCCTTTTCTGTATTGGTTTTGCGAATAGATTTTTCAAGTACTTCCAATGCAAGGCCTTTATCCTTTATCTTACCGGTATTATCAATAACATTACTTAACGCGTAAAACGCTTTTTTATTGAGGTTGATATGGTCGACCAGATTCTTTTTTATTGGCAATTTATTATACGGATTTTTGAGCTCGGTAGCTGTTATAAATTCTTTTTCCCAATTGTATTTTTCTTTTATATCTTTTAAAACGATCAATCCCTGAAAACTTTCGCCATAAATACTTATCCACCTTAATTTGCGGCGCAATTCATGCACCTGCTCTTCCATATCATCAAATTCTTTTGGGTATTGATCAAAAAAATCGCAGCTTTCTTTTAGTTCAGATTTAATTTCTTCATGTAATTTTAAGATAAGATTTTTATCATTAAAATTTATTTTAAATCCAGCACCCATTTCTTTTAGTTCTTCCAGATAAAAATCATTTTTCTTTAATTTTTCGTTCAGCTTATCAATAGCTTTATCTAATTTTTTAGAAATATATTCTAATTGTTGAATATTAACGGTCTTTAATTTTGAAAAATCGGCAAGTATTACAAGATAATGATCTAACTCGCCTAAATAATCTTCTAACTTTTTAATGGTGGCATGCCATTCTTTAATTTCTTTATCCTCAAATAATTTATTGGAGACACGCAAAATAGATTCTGCCATAAATAAAGCCATCCTTGCTTTATTCTTATAAAGGAACATTGCTGGATTAGAATTTGTTTTTGCTTTTTTAAATAATACTTCTATTTGTTTACAATAGATCTGGAATGGAAAATGAGGCGTATTAGCCATAAAGGAAATTTTAGTTTTTAAATGATTTGTTGTTATATAGTAAATATAAGTAAAACAAATTAATATCAAATATGTTTAGATAAAAACAAAAAAGCCCGGAACCATGACGATCCGGGCTTAAACTAACAAATCTCTTTATTAGTTCTCTTTTTGTTTTAAGATCACTTCATTAGCAACTATCTCAGTGATATAACGCTTCTGACCGTCTTTAGCAATGTAATTGCGGGTAGTAAGGCGGCCTTCTACGCTCACAAAGCTGCCTTTTTTAAGGTCTGCCTCTATTTGCTCAACCATTTTACCCCATGCTGTAACATAATGCCACTGTGTATCTTCAGCTTTTTCGCCGGTACGGGTTTTATACTCTTCTTTTGTAGCTATCGAGAAACGTGCTACTTTATTACCGTTATCAAAAATTTTAATTTCAGGGTTGTTACCTAAGTTGCCTGTTAATTGTACTCTGTTTGTTGTGCTCATGATATTTATTTTTTATATATTATTAATTTATTTACTTATTTAATTTTACGAACCTCATTTTTGCTAAAGCGCAAAAATTATGCTGCTTTTTGGTACGATACAAATAATTCGTTTGCAACTATTTCTGTACTGGTTCTTTTCGATCCGTCTTTGCCTGTGTAAGTGCGGTTAACCAATTTACCGTCTATAGTAACCTGTGTACCTTTATATAGAATACGCTCGGCTATGTTAGCCAGGCTGCCCCATGCAGTGATCGTGTGCCACTGTGTGTTGGTTACTTTCTCTCCTTTTTTGTTAGTGAAGGTTTCGTTTATCGCAACTGCGAAACGGGCCAGCTTGCTTCCGTTATCTAAAATTTTAACTTCCGGGTTTGCGCTTAAGCGGCCTACTAATTGTACGTGATTTTTAATGTTCATCATGTTTTCTTTTTTTTAATCGTTATTTATTTTTTGTTTTTACGTTATATCGTTTAAAGCTTAATTAAAATTGCGCTACTTCAAATCGACAGGACAAAGGTGCGGCGACTAAGAAACTTTATTCGGTTATTAAATAATTGTAGATGGATAAAAGCGTTTGTAACCGTTTGTTGTCGAATAATTTTCATACAACTATTTGTTTTTCACATAATTACAACAAAATAAATTTTAAGGAATATTTTAAGAAAAAAATTGATTTTTAAGAAACTCCCGGATATTTAGGAGGTTTTTTAACCACGAAGACACAAAGTTTTTCATAAAGGACGCTAAGAAATAATCCTCTGTGCTTTAGGGGTCATCTTTACTTGCTTTGTGGTTAAGGTTTTCTTTATTTATATATTCGTATTACAAATTATACGCTTTATGGAACCGTTAAAGGAAATGTTCAACAAAAAATTTTACAGTCAATTTGCTTTTGAATTTAGCAAAGCAGATAAAAATTTTAATGCCACCCAATTTGTAAAAGATGTTACAAAAGACTTTGAACCTCTTTCGTTAAACGAACGCATGCGCAAAACATCGCATACATTAAAAGAACATTTACCTCAGGATTATAAAAAAGCTATTGATGTGATGTTTAAAGTTATTCCAAACACACAAAGGGGTTATACGAATTTGGTTTTTCCGGATTTTGTTGGCTTATACGGACATGATGCGATTGACACTTCTTTAGAAGCTCTTAAACATTTTACAACCTTTGGTTCGTCTGAATTTGCCATTCGTGAATTTTTAAAACGCGATTTTGCAAAAACAATTAAAGTAATGCATACCTGGGCGAAAGATAAAAATGCACATGTGCGTCGTTTAGCTTCCGAGGGTAGTCGCCCCCGGCTGCCCTGGTCGTTTAAGCTCGATGAAGTAATTAAAAATCCAAAAAGCACACAAAATATTTTAGAGATCTTAAAAGCTGATGAAGAATTGTACGTTAGAAAATCTGTTGCCAATCATTTAAATGATCATTCAAAAGACAATACAGATTTTATGTTACAGCTTTTAAAAAGTTGGGATAAAAGCAACGCACACACTGCCTGGATAGTGAAACATGCCAGCCGCAGCCTGATAAAAAAAGGTAATGCCAACTCATTAGCACTTTTTGATTTTGAAAAGAATCCTAAGATCAACATTGAAAATTTTAAAATTCTTAAGGCTAAAATAAAACTTGGAAACAATTTAGAATTTGAATTTGATCTTATCTCAGAAAAAAATACAAAACAAAAACTTGTTGTGGATTACATTATTCATTACCAAAAAAAAGGAAAAGAACTTTCGGCCAAAGTCTTTAAGCTGAAAGAACTGGAATTAAAGCCAAAAGAAAAAATAAGCATCAGTAAAAAACAAATGATGAAAGACTTTAGCACGCGCAAACATTTTGCTGGAGAACATTTGCTGGAGATACAAGTGAATGGTAAGGTTTATGGGAAACAGAAGTTTTATTTGAGTTTGTAATAAATCGTCATTGCGAGCGATAGCGAACCAATCTCAAGCCTGTGAGTAACTTCCCGTTATTTCTGTGTTTGAGATCGCTTCGGCAAAAAGCCTCGCGATGACGTTAGCATTCTGCTTGCATTTTTAATTACAATTATTATCTTTAATATATCAATAACCTTATTGGATGAAAAATTTAATTGTAACTGCTGACGATTACGGTGTGTTCCCTTCGATAAACCAGGGAATAAAAGATGCCATACGCAACAACAAAGTAAACTCTGTTGCCTGCATACCCAATTATAAAGACTCGGTTAAAAATGTAAAAGAGCTTATTGCCGAGTTCGGAACCAAGGCCGATATTGGTTGTCATTTAACCATCTCTTCCGGCGAAGCATTAACCGTGCAAAATCACGAAGCGTTTTGTTACGATAAAATATTCAGGCCATTTGGTAATTTAGATATTGACGCTATTGAAGAAGTACCCGAACTTTTAGAAAAAGAATTGCGTGCACAGATAGAGGTTTTTAAAGATGCGCAAATACCTGTAACTAATTTAAGTTGCCATCATACTACCTTAACAACAACAGCAGGCTTGCTTAAAGTTTATTTAAAAGTAGCGGCGGCATATAAATTACCTATACGCTCGGTAAATATCTCGCCGGCCGCTAAAGATAATACCTACCGTACTATTTTAGGTTTGTTGCTTAGGCAACATGTGCCCTTAAAAAAATTGCAGGAAATGAAACGTTTTGGTAAAAAAATAAATAATTATTTAAACCAATACGAAACTAAAATTTTAACGCCACATGTTCTAGAAAGCAGTCATTACGGCCCTATACCGCAGGCAGGCTTTTTAGATACTCTGGCCGGATTAGAAGTAAAACTAAAACACAAGAACTTAAATAAATTCTTTAAAGATTTTAGTAAGAACGAAAGTACAAGCGCCGAATTAATGGTGCATCTTATATCCGAAGACCTCCACTTATTGGAACAGGATGATGCAATTGATTACCCCGGAATTGACCAAAATTATTTTGACAGCCGCATGCTCGAATACCGCTCGCTAAACGCTTTTGATTTTAGCGCCTACCCTGAAGTGAAAATGAGTTTTTGGAGAGAGTTGGCATAAATTATTATTCTCCAAATTTACAAACGGCAGAGTGGTAATCTGAACGGCACCTAGATATTAAGCGTCTGTTAACATTTCTTAAATGCACTAAAGCATACAATATCTGTATTACTTTTACGTTTGATTATTACTAACGATAAATCTTTATGCTGGACCTGAGTAAAAAAATTTTAGAAAAAGTGAGTTTCGACAGAACGCTTTTTTGTAAAGAATTAACCAAAGCAATTAACTGGGTTACACCCGATGAAAAAACAATTTTAAAAGTTTGGTGCTTAACTACTTTTGGTAGTGTTTACCAAAAAGAGATTCTAGAAATATTTAGTAGTATTGGTTAAAAGATAATTTTATTTTCGAGACTTCATTTTGCTTCGCAAAACCTCCAAAGGTTTGATTAACGAACTGGATATTTTTCTGAACTCCATTTTTTGCTCAATGGCAAAAAATCCCCCGCCCTTCGGGCACCCCCTCATGGAGGGGGACACTGTGTGTGCTTATGGGGATTAGTGATGTACAACTTCGGCAAATTCTTCTATCATTTTTTTGCAAAATGCGGGTAGGTCTTTCGGACTGCGACTTGTAACCAGACCATCGTCCACAACAACTTCTTCATCTACCCATTTTACACCTGCATTTATTAGATCTGTTTTTATCGAATGATAAGAGGTCATTCTGCGGCCTTCCAGATTATGCGTTTCAATTAATGTCCACGGACCGTGACAAATGGCAGCAATAGGTTTCCCTTCGTCTAAAAAATCTGCAAGAAAATCAACTACCAGATCATTTACTCGTAACTTATCGGGACTCATTACACCACCGGGTAATAAAAGTGCGTCATAATTTCCACTTTCTACTTCATCAATTATTGCATCTACTTCAAATTCATCGCCCCAGTCTTTGTCTTTCCAGGCCTTTACTTTTCCTTTTTTTAAAGAGATCACATCTACTTTAGCGCCTTGTTCTTCAAGAGCTTCCTTTGGCTGTTCAAATTCAGACTGTTCAAAGCCATCTGTAACAATTATTGCAATTAGCTTTCCGCTTAGTTTCTTTTCCATAGTAATAAAATTTAATTTCACTTATTACATGGAAATTTGATACCAGAAAAAAAGCCCCTTTTCGGGGCTATTATTTATTTGTAGTTTATTTGGGATCTTTGGCCTTCATTTTGCTAAAGCGCAAAATCCCCCTAACCCACTTATAAAATAAAGGGGAAAATTTAAGATCAGTGAGCTACAACTAATTTAATACTTCCTGCAGGTTTACCGTCTACAATTAAAGTTGCAGGGTAAGTGCCGTTGGTTAAATTTTGTCCATCGAAAGTGGTGCTTGTTTTACCACGCTCTAACAAGAAAATAGTTTTCATTATTTTACCAGTCATATCGTAAATTACAACCTGCGCATTTTTTACATCGTCTAAAATATAAGCATCAATAGTTGTACTGGTTGCAAATGGATTTGGATAGTTACTTAATAGTTTTGATTGCTCTTCCGCTATCACGCCTTCTGTTTTCTTTTTAGTGTATTCTTCAAACGAGCCGCTTATTTTTAATTGTACACGGCGGTTCAAAAACTGACCTTCTTCTGTTTCGTTAGTAGCACGAGGCATAGTTTCGCCTTTGCAATTCATAATTATGCGCGAAGGATCAACACCTTTTGATTTTAAATAATCTACTACTCCGTTTGCGCGTGTGCAGGATAATTCCTGATTCAATTCTTCAGCACCTTGATTATCGGTGTGACCTGTAATAATAATTTTTCCTTTGGTATTGTCTTTATACAACTTGGCTAAATTATCCAATAAGGTTTTGTAGCCTTTGTCAATTTCAGAACTGTTCTTGCCATACAATACATTGTAACTTTTTTCGTAGGAAACAAAACTTTGTCCTTCAATAAAAACACCGCTATCGAACGAATCATCACTAACATCGGCAATACACATTTTTAAATGATAGGTTTCATAAGGCGTAACAGGTTGACGGATCTCCATTAATTTAGTTAAGCCGTCGTATTCAATTGCAATATTGCCTGCAACATTACTTACAAAATAAGTTGGGTTAGATGGTACAGTGCGCGAATATCTTGAGCCACCGCCGTTAATAGAATTTACACTTACAGGAATTTCTGAATTTGGCACAACCGCTAAATTTTTTTCGCCGGTTATACCTTTACCGGTAATAAAAAAAGCAAAAGCATCGTTGTATTGCGAACCAACATATTCATCATACTCTTCAGAGCCGAAAACATAATTAAAACTTAAGGTATCGGCAGTAGGCACAATATCCAATTCAATAACACAGGCATCAAAAGTTTTTTGACCGTGTAATATTTTTTCAAGATCAACACTGGTATTATCAGAAACAGTTTTTTGACCTCTGTTTTCCATTTTAGCATGCGTGTAATTTGACATACCTACAGAAGTATTTCCTGAGCAAAGTCCGTTTATGCCACCTGTGGTCATAATTAAACCTTTTTTCATACCCAAAACGGATTTTTTGTCCTCAAAAAAACCAAAAGCTTCATCAGAAGAAGTCTTGGTAATGGAAAAACTTTTTAAGACTACGCCTTCGCCAACCAGTGTTTGCAATAGGTTGCGGGCATCAAAGCTACCGGTAGGCTGGGTTTTGTAGGTTTTAAAGTTAGCAACAGACTGGGCAAAAGCAGAAGAGCTTGCGAGCACAATAAATACGGTTGAAGCAAGTAATGTTTTTTTCATGGAATGTGAAATTTAAATTGGTATTTATCTTTAGATGCTATCTATAATAAATATCCATAAAAAAAATTACAGTATTTTGAGGTAAATCTTAAAAAACACTAAAAAACAGTGTTTTTGGAACAAGTATTAAGTTACTTTACAGGTTTTTGTTCTTCTACTTTAGGTATTTTGATCTTCTTTTTGGGAGTAAGTCGTGCCTGTATCTCGCGGAAATCGAAAATTGCTTTGCCAATAGGTGGCATGGTATCGCCAATTAAAAAACCTACAGGTTTAAGGTGCGGGATCTTATCAAATACTACTTTTAAAATTGCGGTTATTGGAATAGAAAGGAACATACCTGCAACACCCCATAAAGCACCCCCAATTAATACAACTACAATGGATACTAAGGCATTCACCTTAACTTTTGAAGCAACAATTTTTGGTACTAAAAAATTATTATCTATCAGCTGAATAACTAAGTAAGCAATTAAAACTAATACTGCGTCAAAGGGTGTATCGGTTATTAATGCCATTGTCATAGGTAAAGAAATTGCAACCACGCCGCCAATGTATGGAATGAGATTTAAGATAGCGCCAATTACGCCGAGCATTATTGCATAATCAATACCAATAATTAAAAGTGCAACAGAGTTCATGGTGGCAACAATAACCATTTCTATTAATAAACCAACAAGGTAATTTTGTATCAGTGATTTCGTATTGAATAGAACTTCGGCAACAGCAGAACGTTTATCGGTAGCAAAAACCTGCGCAACAAAACTAAGGAGCAACGGTTTATAAAATAAGAAGAGGAAAATATAAACTGGCAGTAAAAAAATATTGATGAGCATACCCGTAACGGTACTAACCGTATCACCTATCATGCCACCAGCATCGTTAAGGCTTTCGGACTTACGTTCGTTTATCCAGGCATTTACTTTTGATTTACCGATATTGAAAGTTTCCGATACCCATTTTAAAGTATCGTGTAGCAGGATATTAAATTTTAATTTTAGTTGCGGCCACGAATCGCTAAACATACTAACCTGCGAACCTATGAATAATAAAATACCCGAAACTACAATTACTAAAAGGACAATGGCAATAGAAATGGCAATAACGCGGTTAATGCCTTTACCTACAAAAAAATTTACCAAAGGATTTAGCAGGATAGAAATGATACCTGCAAAAGTTAATGGAACAAGGATACTTTGTCCTAACCATAAAATAAAGAAAAAGCCAAGTAGACCTAAAATAATAACGGATACTTTAAAATAGTTTGGGATAGAATTTGCCATAGTAGATTGATCAACTTTATACTAGCAAATATTATTCCTGCCGTTTATGGCATAAAAAGCATGGCATTTTTAGAATAATTCCCATAATTGGGCAATTATGTCCACATGGGGTATAATAAACATAGGTTTTTGAATTTAGGGCTAAAAAACCGCAAATTTGTTAAAATCGATGATTAAAATGTTCATTTCACTCATCTTCTTTACGATTTAATAATATACTTGCTTAAAGATATATGTTTATAATTTTTATCTTTAAAGCCGCAAGTGAACACCCTTGATGGTTAATTAAACGTTCGTTTTTTTACACCCGAAACCGCTTCAATAAAATTATTTTTTAAATGCGCTTCGGTAAAATTATTTTTTTATTTTTTATCTTACTATCTATAAAAAATGGATTGGCGCAGTGTATCAATACTTTTCCGAACACCCAGGATTTTGAAACTTCAGCAACGTGGACCAGTGGCGGTATAAATTCAGACTGGGTCTGGGGCACGCCATCCAAAGGCGTAATTACGGGTGCGGGTGGTGGTAATAAATGCTGGGTAGTTGGCGGGTTAACAGCCTCTAATTATAATGCAGGAGAAAAATCTTTTATAGAAAGTCCGTGTTACGATTTTTCCACTTTAACTTCTCCTTTTGTAAGTTTTAAAGTTTTTTGGGAGATGGAACGCCAATATGACGGTGCTAGTTTACTGTATACTATAAATAATGGTGCTAGTTGGGCTTTAGTTGGTGCATTTAACGATCCTGCCAATTGCATGACACAGAACTGGTATAATTATGGGAACATAAATTATTTAGCCTGGTCAAACTTTGGTGGCTGGTCGGGCAATAGCAAGTCAACGTCAGGTAGTTGCCAAGGAGGTAGCGGAAGTTTAAATTGGGTTACAGCGAAACATTGTTTAAGCGGATTGGCAGGAAAACCAAATGTAAAATTTCGTTTTAATTTTGGTTCAGGTACAAGTTGTAATTCGTTTGACGGCTTTGCGATAGATGATTTTACAATTGGCGATGCCGGAAATAACACAACCAGTTTTACTTACACTTGTGGCAATTTTTCTGTAGCTACGCCAACATGCACTCAAGGTTTACTTTACTATTGGAATTTTGGAGACCAGACTTCGGCAAGCAATACCTCAACTCTTTCGAACCCAACGCACATATTTAATACACCCGGTGTTTATACCGTTTCATTAAGTACAACTAACGGACCGTGTAATTCAGTAGGCACAAGCACACAATTGGTTTCGGTTGTTGGTTCTTCTGTTATGTCAACGTCCAGTGTAAGTTGTTATGGAGGGCATAATGGCAGCGCAACGGTCATGCCATTGTTTGGTAGTCCTGCATATACCTATACATGGTACCCTAATGGAGGAAATAATTCAACAGCTAATTCTTTAATCGCAGGAAATTATACAGTTTCAATAATGGATTCTAAAGGTTGCGTCAATTCAAATACCGTTAGTATAAAAGAGCCGGCTATTTCAACAGGAGTTTCTACAAAAACACTTACGAGTTGTTTGGGAGATAATACACTTTTACAAGTTAATACTTCCGGCATTATCGACCCAATTACTTATTTGTGGTCGCCGGGCTCTTATACAACAAGCTCTATTAATGTTTCTCCTTTAAGCAATACAGTTTATTCGGTTAACGTAGTTGTTTCTGGAAATTGCCCAATTAGTGAACAAAAATTATATACAGTGGTGGTAGTTCCAAAACCGTTAGTAGCAAGTATTAATTCAGAAACAAAAGGTTGTGCACCTTTGTGTGTGAATTTTACTGATAAAAGTACAAGTACAGGAACCATTACATTAACTACCTGGAGTTTTAGTGATGGCAGCATTACAGCGTCGGTAAACCCAACCATATGTTTTAATAAGGCGGGAGTTTATTCGGGCAATCACAGCGTGACAAATAATTTTGGCTGTACTAGTACAACGAATAGTTTTGTGACTATAGAGGTCTATCCTACCCCACAAGCAGATTTTGAAATGGACAATAAAGATGTGTCAGAATTAAATCCTCTGGTTAATTTTACAGATCTTTCAAGTGCTGATCCAACAAAATGGGAATGGAACTTTGGAGGTTTAGATAGATCAATTTTGCAAGATCCTGTTTATAATTTTACAACCATTGGTCAATTCCCCGTTATGTTAACAGTAAGTAATGTTTTTGGTTGCAGTAATACAACTATGAAAATTATAAATGTATTGCCCGAGTTTACTTTTTATGCGCCTAATGCATTTACACCAAACGCTGATGGATTGAATGATGTTTTTTTACCGGCTGGCATGGGTTGGGATATAACAACTTATAACTTAAGTATTTTTGATAGATGGGGACAAAAAATATTTCATACCAATGATCACACAAAGGGCTGGGACGGAATAATAAAAGGAAACAATGAACCGGCACAATTGGGAGAATATATTTATAAAGCCACGGTGAATGACAATCACAAAAAAAATCACGAGTTCACAGGCTTTATTACGATCGTAAAATAATTACAAGGACCAATTATTTATCTTTATTCGCCTCTGTACTTTCGAAGCTACTATCATTTAAAAGATATTGCATACCCAGCACCATAACTAATACTGGAACGGAACAATAAAAAATACCTAAACAATTAAAGTAAAGGGCAAAAATATTTATTGCAGCGAGTTGAATAATAATTACAAGAAAAATCAGCAAAGCAGAGTTTTTAAAAGTACGCTTGAATGATCTCATGTGTATTTTTTAAATGAAAATAAAAAAGGGAAGTTTTTGAGGCTTCCCTTTTTGTTCTTACATCTTTACAATTTTCTTTGTTACCCAAGATGTTTTATATAATGCTTTTATTGTATACACACCTTCTGCATAATTTTTCATGTCGAATTCCAAACTATATTTATCGGGATTGTCCATTTTAAGTATTCGACTACCTAAGACATCCTCTATTATGATCGATTTTGGGAGTTCATATTCAGTACCAAAATTAACGAAGAAATTTCCATTATTAGGATTGGGGAATATAACGAAATGATCGCCAACCTGGAGGTTTGTTTGATTAATAGAATCTTTGGATTCAGAGTATTGTCCACCTATAAAAGTAAAGTCTTTATCGGTCAAGACCGAGCTCTCAGGATTTCCAACTTTATGGGAATCAGGACAATCTTCTATATAAACTGATAATTCGGCAGTTGATTGAGTACTTATTTCTCCTGTCATTTGAATTTGTTCTCCTGCAACCAGACTTGTGTTACTTCCATTAGAGAAATTAACATTGTTAATCACGTAAATGTTATTTCTCGGTTTATAATAATGAGAGTTAGTCATTGTAGCATTAGATATGGTATAATCAAGTAAGCAGCAGGAATAAATTTGCCTTTCTTCAATTTTAGACCCCGGTGTATTCGGAGGATACGGTGCAGCAGAGCCAAAATGAACTACTTGATTTGTAAAGATAAATTGCCCACATTCGTTATCGCAGGTTAATTTGCTTACATAAGTTGCAGCTGCTACACCAATTCCGTTCCAATAGATATTTTGTGTTATACCATTGGTCCAATGATAAGTTGCGTCGTAAATTGCATTTGCACCATTTACAGGAAAGATCTCTAGGCGCGCCTTTTCAACATTGTTTAGATTAGAAATTTGTAGTGGAATTGTGTAAGCAGTAGGCATACCAATCACGGGATTGGGAATCCCACTTGTTGGATAACAACTTAATTCGCAAGTTTGAACTAGTGAAACGTCATCAATAAGTAAATAAGCATTATTCCCTTCTGAACCAAGCGCTTCCTCTATTGCTATATAGTCCCAGTTATGATTACTCGGGCAAACAAATTCAAAAGTTAATCTGTGCCATTGAAGTGGAGAAAAGTTTATAATTGGTATTTGAAAGCTTTTTAGATTGACAATTGAATTAGTCGTAAAATCTTTGAAGTCGTTGTTAATGGTTGTTTCAAATGGCGAATTGCACACTATGGCTTCCTGGTGATATTTTATTTTATTTTTCCCTAAGTACACATTTAAGGTGAAAACTGAATTTTGGTCGTTCACAAAACCGTGAGATGAAAAATCTGTTGGATTTACACTTTTAAGTTTACTGTAAAAGGGCGCAATTTGCACATACATCGAGAAAGTATATCGTTTTCCTCCAACTATGGGACTAGAATTGAAAAATTTCTGTTCGATAAGCTCCCCAGGCAGCATTCCACAATAACCTTCTCCGGTTCGAGCCTTTATCATCTTAAACTCGAGACCAAAAGGATTGTTTGCAGGAACTGAGTAAATCACTACCGCATGGGTATTGTTGTTGGGATTTGTAACCCCGTTATCAGCTTTAAACCAATCTGGAGAGTGAAGCCATTCACATTTAAAGCAGTCATCATTAGAGCACTTTAGATAATCGCAAAAATTGACGGGATCATTGAATTGGGTCTGGTGATCATCCTCCCAGACCTGTAAGTTCTCGAGTTGAGATATTTTACAAGGGGCATTAGGTTCAGAAGCAATATTTGTTTCAAAACTGTGATTATGAATGAGGTTATTTTGACCACGTATATTACTAGATAAAAACAGGGTTAATATTATTATTCGTAAATTCATATTAAATATTAGTTAAAAGTGATGGAATTACTTGCTCTTTAGTTCTTTTACTTCGTTCTGCAGTTTTTTATTTGCTTCTTTTAAATCCTCTATCTCCTTATTTACTTTTGACAAGTATAAATATGCTTCTTCTATCTTTTTCAATAGAACTGCGTCAGTCTCCCCCAAATTATTTCCATTATTTTTTATGTCTTCTGTAGTAGGAACATCCTTAAGGTGATGATTTTTTGTAAAATATTCTTCCGTTTCCTTCCAATCAGGAAGCGAATAGTTCGCATCAAATACATAATCAGCCCAATTAAGCTGAGTTACATACATTTGTTTTGCAACAATTTTCCCACTTGTTCCACCTACAGTTAACATAGCGTCTCCATGAGGGCCTGTAAATAATTGTGTCGAACTTCCTATTTGCGTTTTACCACAATTTAAATTTCCGTTCCCCCATATAACGAATACTTCCTTTGGAGGACCAACTGAGTTTTCTACTGCCAGTGCTTTTGTTTGATCGTGTTTTACCTTCAAATGAACGTTGTAGCCACCAGGAGTCGTATGATTGACCTCCGAGACCATTCCTGCGCCTTGTGGAGCGTGAATGTGTATACCTTCCATTCCAAAAGCCGGAGCACTAATATTCAGCGCAACGTTAGAGCTTTGTATAGTGCTATTGCTAAATCCTATCTGAAGGTTCTTACCAAGATGTGTATTTCCATTCGTGTAAAGTAAAGCCGAGGTACTGTTCGAGTTTACAAAATCCTTAACTTCTAATGCATGATTACTGTATGCGGTGAGAGTCATTTTTCCATCAATACCTAAATTCATAAGCTCGAGTGAATTTGCACTATTTTTAAATCTAAATGCGCTGTTTTGTTGATTGGAACTAATGAATAAATCGAAATGTCCCTGAGGATCCGCATCGATGGAAATCCCACGTGTAGAAGGCATTGTGCCATTTCCTAGAATTTCGAATGAATTGCTAGCGTTATCTGAGACTAACGCAACATCTCCATTTACCGTTAAGGGTTTATATGGTGATATAGTTCGAATACCTATATTTCCATTTGACCCGCTAATAAAAAATCTATCTAAAGATGCTGTAAAGTCTCGAATTATAAAATTACCAGGTCCGCTAGGGGTATTGTTGCCTGTTGACCAAATACTCCAACTACGTCCATTAGCTCCTATATTACTTAAATTCAAACCGGCAGCTGATGTCCCCGTTTGCTCGAGTCGTATGCTTCCATTTGGAATTCCTGTTATAATATGCAGAGGTTGTAACGGACTTGTGTTATTGATTCCAACGTAAGTGCCGTTCGAAAAAATATTTGAATTAACAAAACTTGTTGGACCGCTAAATTTTGGTACTTGGTTCAAGGTTTGTGAATGCGCAATAGAATTTAAAAGACAAGCTGCTATTAAAAATTTATTTGTTGTTTTCATGTTTAAAAAATTTTATACTACAAACATAAAGACGGTAAAAGAAAATAAAACGAGTACTTAGCATTAGCGCTAAACTAATTTATAACTGGTAGCTTTGGTCGAGAATTCAGAAAAACAAAAAGGGAAGCGTTGGCTTCCCTTTTTTATAGTAAAAATGAAATTAATTTTGCTTCGCCATTTAATATTTCAACCATTCGTCCTGCGTTGTTGACAAATTAAGAATTTAAGCATAATTAGGTTATTGTTCATAGTTAATACAAACAGGCACCGCATATGTGCATTGCATTTTCCAACCACCCTCTTGCCAATTACCGGCATTAAGAGGGTTCCAATAGTCAATTATACTATAATTTAACGCAAAAGACCCAGGGTAAGTATTGGTTGAAGCTGCTAAAGCCTTGCAGCCCGAAACATACTGATTCAAAAAGTTTGCATTTAGACTGACACTAATGCCGTTGCATACACCAAGGGGTGAATTTTTCCAAGTATAAAACAATTTACCTGTTGAAGATGGAAACCAAGTACTAGGAGTGTTGAAATTATACCCATCAAACAAAGGTGAATTACCAACATTAACCCAGTACCAGCCGAAAGGCCCACCTCCCGGACAACCCGGATCATAAGCCGGGCAGGCATTGTTCAATTTATTCATTACCATGGTTGGCCCATGTGGAAGGGAAGTTGGAGGGCAACTAAAGCCCGTGCCCATATATGGTGTCGACCAAGCCGCTGTTTCAGTAGTAAATGGAAGGCAATTTGAAGGAATTTTTGCATCAGTATATAAAACCACGTTTCCTTTATAATTAATTTGACCCGCAGCAATCTTAGCAGTTATATCTATCACTTTTACTTTTTTCGGACCAGAACATAGTTGAGTTACAGAGGCTTTGAACTTATCATAGACTTTCTTAAGATCTGAAGGTGAAACCAACAATGATCCGTTCATTAAAATTAAAGGAGCACTATACTCCATCGACTCTATAGAAACCTCATGATCCTTAGGATTTCTGTCGAAATTATAGTTTAGAGCGGCTTCTAAAACCCAAAGGGAAGAATCAGTAAGTAAATTTTTTGAGCTATTCGGGTCGGGGCTATTGGCAGCAGTTAAAAAATTGATTGTGGATTTGATTTGTTCGGGGGTTAGGTTATACATTTTTTGTTTAACCCCTTCAACCCCGTCATGCGTATTAGAATTTACAATTGTTTGGGGTTGGTTAAATTTTGTTTTGTTACAAGCCATAACAGCAAAAAGTAAGAGTGTTGATGCTTTTAATACTTTCATTTTTTTCATAATTATAAATTTTATAGCATAAAACTAAAACCAGTTAAGGAAAAATAAATCTATTAACTAGCATTGATGCTGATCCAATTTATAACTGGTAGCTTTTAATGAGAATTCAGAAAATTGAAAATGAAATGAAAAAAGACTAAAAGGCTTTAAGGTTTTATACACCCAGCCATTTTAAGAATTCGTCTTTTTTATTTTTGGAGAGGGGGACGGAGTAATTGTCTTTAGTGATGATAAGACCACCATTATCTTTTGTGAATTTTACCACGTGTTTTAAATTTATAATGTGCGACTGGTGCACGCGCATAAACGTATTGTCTTTATTGCAAAGCAGGGTTTCGTAATCGCCAAGTGTTTTTGAGATCATTAATTTATTGCCTTCTGTTGTGTAAATATTGGTGTAATTGGAATCTGATTCTAACCGGATAATGTCCGTTTTATTTACGTACTCCACCTTATCTTTTACGTGTAAAGGTATTTTTGTGGTGTTTGGTGAATTCAGATCTTGTAATAATTTACTCAGATCAGGTAAATTATTTTTTTTGTTCTTTTGTTTTACTCTTTCAATTGCTTCTATCAGGTCTTCGTGATTTATTGGTTTTAGTAAATAATCCAGGGCATTGTTCTTTATGGCCTGGATGCCATATTCATCGTGCGCTGTGGTAAAAATCAATCCAAAATCTCTGAACTTTAATTCCCGCAATAGCTCAAAGCCATTCATGTGTGGCATATTAATGTCCAAAAAAACAATTTCAGGTTTATAATCCTCAATTAACTGCACGCCTTTCTTAGCTTCTGTAGTTTCTGCAACCACTTTTACATTGCTTACAAATTTTTCTATTAATAGTTTAATACTATTTATTCCTTTTTGTTCGTCGTCTATAATTATTGCGCGTAACATAATTAATTTAATATGGGTATGGTTATTTTTATGATAGTACCTGCAGCTTCATCTTTATCAATTATTTCAAAGCCACAGTTACTATTTTTTGTTTTACTTATCAATTCCAAGCGTTGTTTTATAAATTCAATTGCTAATGACCTTTTTCCTTTTAATGTTTCTGTTTTATTCTTTTTAAAATCGCGACCTACTCCATTGTCTTCCACAACACAATTTAAGGTTTTTTCATTAATATAAAAGAAACTTACCTTTAAATTTTTTGCGCCTGTCTTGTGAAGTAAACCATGCCAAATGGCATTTTCTATAAATGGTTGCACCAGCATGTGCGGAATCTTAATATCTGCCTGCTCCAGTTGCTTATCAATAAAAAACACATAGTCAAATGCATCTTCAAATCTTAAAGCTTCAATTTCAACATAGGCTCTTAAAATATCAATTTCTTCTGCAAGACTAATGTTTTCTGAAGTAGTACTTTCGAGCAATTTCCTTACCAACTTCGCGAATTTTGAAAGATATAAATAGGCATTATCATTTTCGTTGGCTAAAATAAACTGTTGTATTGAGTTAAGTGAGTTAAAAATAAAATGTGGGTTCATTTGTACTTTTAAGGCTTTTGTTTCTAATTCCAACATATTTATCCTTAACTCATTCTTTGCTCTTTCTTTTCTAAATACTGCAAGATACCTGAATCGGATAGCGAAAGCCAAAATAGAAGCTCCCAAAAGTATCTCTAATATTATAAACCATGCTTTTTGCCAAAAAGGTTTTGCAATTGTAAAAATAATAATGCTATCCGCTTTTACCCAATCGCCTTTTAAATTCTTTGCCTCCAGTATAAATTCGTAATGCCCCGGCGAGAGGTTTGGTAAATTAATATTTGTTTCGTTTGTATAATTCCAAAGGCTGCTATTGTTATTTATTTTATAACGGTAGTTAATAGTATTATTACAATCATAAAAAAGCGCTTCAAAGCCGATTTTTATATTAGACTGATCATTACTAAGATCAATAGATGACCTTATGACCATTGGCTTTTCGTTTACAAATAAAGATGAGATATAAAATTTTGAATTGTTTGGAGCAATTTTTGTCTCGAACCAGAATATATTTAAACCAGAATAAAAAAAGGCATTGTTATTTACAAAACAGATCTTGTTCACCGACGCGGCATCCATAAAACCGATCAACGGGTAATTAAGAATAGAATAATTGTTTTTAGAAGTATAACTGATCTTACTGATGCCATTATTTGTACTTACCCAAATAACATTGTCTTTAATAGTGATTGATTTACAGATATTACTTATCAAACCTTTTCGCTCGTTAATAGTATCATAGCTGTTACCGTCTTTGATGATCAAACCTTCTGTGCGCGTAGCTACATATGTTAAACCATTCTCAGATTGAAGATCCTCTATCCTGCAATTTAAGATCTTATCTTTTTCGGTTATTTTGGTTTGGAAATTAAAACTATACAATCCTCTTAAACCACCTACATAAATTTTATCGCTTTTAGATTCGTATGTAATGGATGTTAAGCGGTCATCGCTACCATATAAATTCGCATTGTTTTCAATATTATTCTTATGGCTAAAAAAAAGATTACCGATCATTAAACATAAAAGGCTGTCTTTATAATTTATTATCCGCCGCGTTGGCAAAGAAAAATTCTTTAACAAAAATATTTTCTTTGCTTTTTTACTTTTAAGATCAAGGCTTATGCTGCCTTTTGCACCTGAAATAAAAACGGTTTGCTCGTCAATACAAAAAAAAGTGTTGACCTTCGAGATCACCTTTTCTTTGTCGCTGTAAATCTCTTCATTCTTAACCATACCATTCTTTAAAATAGTGGTTAATAGAACAGAGCCCGAGTTATAACCAACCAAAATACTTGAATCGTTTAAATTAATTATGCATGAAATAAGATCTGCATCAGAGTTGAGTGGTGTAGTATATTTTGTACCCTGGCTTGGCATATAAAAAACTCCTGACTCTAAAGTTGATAACCAGTAACCATTTTGATAATCTTTTATTGCTGATGTAAACGTGAGACCCTGTATTAATTTAGCGTAAGGTTCTGCATCAAGCTCTTTTGTATAAAAGGAAATTCCTTTCTGTCGTTCGCCTATTAAAACTACATTGCTATCCACCGAAACAACTGTTACCAATATTTCTCCGAATTTTTTTTCACTAATTGTTTTTCGAGATAAATTGATCTTTAAAAGCGAATAATTTAATAGTAAATAAATATCATCCTTATTTCTATACACCCTTGTAAATAATGTAAGATCTTTGAACATGAACATTTTTTCCAACAACAGATCATGTTTATTGTTATAGATCGTGATCGCATAGTTATCTGTTGCGCCACGTGTATCTGAAAAAACAAAATCACTTTCTCCTACCGCAACCACATCAATACCAATTTTGGAATTTTGTTTTTCCCATATTACAGAAACATTTTTAGCTGTATAGGGTGGTGCTATCTTTAAAAAAGAGATTTTATCAGAATTTCTCTTTCCAACAATTAAATTATCCTGCTCATCAAAAGCAAAAGAACTTATGATGCCATCTTTTATAAACTCCTCAATTTTACCATCCAGGCTCAGATTAAAAATAGAGTCGTTAAAAATATAACCGATCTTCCCGGTAAAAGATCTGTACCAGATCCGTCCGTACCTATCTTCTTTAACTTCAAAAATTGTATTATCAGGTAATCCGTTGGCCGAATTAAAATGCTTAAAATAATTGCCATTGTATTTAACGAGCCCTGCATCGGTGCAGATCCAAACGAAGCCTTTTTTATCCTGATGCAAAAAATAGGTTTCGTTACTGGGCAAACCATTCTTTGTATTAAAATTCTTTAACACCGGTTGTTGCGCCCGGCTAATAAATACAAGAACCAGTAAAAAAATAATGTAAAATCGCCTAATCATCTGTGTTTAACAAATTTAAATAAAATTTTCATTTAGAAAACTTTATTAAACACATGGCTTACATGGAATTACCTTTTAGTCTTTTTTTGTTTTAAAAAATTCCTGTAGGTTACCAGGGGAATATCTTGGATCTTTTTTTCTACGGTTGATCACAGAATCATCAATTACCTCGTTGCTGTATTTTTTTTCTTTTACAGGGCGCCAAAAAGGACGCCAGAACCAATACATGGCAGTGCGCGAGTTACGCAATTCGCCATTAGGGTCGCCTTTAAATAAATGCGCAGGATCTAACTTTCCAAAACGTTCTGTATCAAAACCTAAACCAACTTCGCTTGCATTTGTAATTATCCAATCCAGCGTGAGATCACTCAACCCATGATCAACATAACCACCACCTACATTACAATGCACGCCTGGAAACCATCTTTGTTCCATTACCTGTGGGTGACTAGCATCATTTTTTACAGTATTGCTTAACTCCCACAATGTTGGTTCAAATAATTTACGCCGCTCGTCTAATGCCAATGCATGGTAAGCATTATCAACGGTGCTGCTTATTTTTACATCATGAAACTTGTAACGCTCTACATTATAAAATTTATACCAAGGTAAAGGAACTCCTAAACTACCGACAGTATCCCAAACGCCTAAAAATTTTATGCGTGTAACAATTTCAAAACAATAATTTCTTTTAAAACCCACCATCAGATCTGAATCGGGACTGGAATAAGAGTTACGATCGCGATAAAGTTCGTAAGCCTGATCTATTAAATGCAAATACTGCGGTTTTAATATGCCGCAATTACGAATAAAACCTGCCAAACTGCGTGCAGTATAAGCCCCACGACTAAAACCAAATAGGTATATCTCGTCTCCGATCGCATAATTTAAAACCAAAAAAGAATAAACATCTTTTATATTTTTATCTATTCCTGCACCAGTTGTACCACCGCTAATTTTATCTTTCCAATCGTATGTGCTGCTGCCAACACCGGCATCGTAAACTTTTAGTTGCTCTATATTATCTTTTTCAGATCTATTAGCAATGCAGTTATAAATTAATTCAACATTACTTTTTACAGTTTGCCCCCTGTCTTTAATACCTGGGCTATTCCATGTACCATCGCTACAAGTAATTAATCTTTTCATACAAAAAATATTATTTTAACTATGCTAATTTAAATAATTATAATTTATATGCTATTTTATCGATTTAATTTGTCGCCCTGGCATCCTTTACTTCAATATCAAATGTTTGCATTGCATCTGGCGGATGAACATTTAATTCGAATTTAGTACGAGTATTAGGTTCAAAGAATTTATAAACTACAAACTCCGCGGTCTCAATAAGATCGTTTGAGCTTGAATAATATTTTACCAATAGTACAACATCCTTAAATTTTGTGTTCATAGCCGTATTACTGATGGTGCCATACAGAAAATTAGTTGGCTTCTTAGTCTCCGCGATCTCATTAAAGATCTTAGCTTCCACATCCATAAATAACAGAGGTGAGTCTTTTTCCTGCACTAAGGATTCATAATTCATATCCTCTGCAAAATCCGGCTTTTGGTTTACCGGTTTATCGCAACTGCTTATTGAGAATGCGATGGCGGCTAACGTTATAGCTATTCTTTTTTTCATTGCAATGCGATCTTGTATTTTAAAGTAAAAATGAATTATTTATTTTTTTGGTTCGTTCATCGAGTTGAGAATTGGCCCATTTGTTCATTTCGTTTTGTGGCTTGCCAATACAAACATCGCAAAGCATATTTACCACTAAAAACATTTTATCAATTCTCTCCATATCTTTTTGCAATTCTGTTTGAATTAAATTAAAGCCATCTGTGCCTTGCGCATTATCGCTTAGCAAATTATTCTTTTGAATATCAGATGACTTTTTTAACATAACAAACCACAACTCTGTGTTAAATTTACCATATCTAAAACTAGTGGCATATAGGTAATATTACCTATTTTTATATAGGTAATATTACCTACCGGAGAACAAAAAAGTTCATTTAAAAATGGCTACGATGTAATCACACCAATGGATACATACCATTTCGCATATTTAGCGGAAAAAAAGGGCGAAAAAAACGAAAACGTAAGAAAACCTAAAATAGTTGAACAAAGAACATAGCCCTTTATGCGATTTTTAAAAATTTACGTTATGCTGTGAACAAGGTTTGTATGTTTTACTTAAATTGTATTTAAATAACATAGCTGATCTTTTTCGGGTGCGGTAAATATATCTTGTAATATTAAGATCTTTTCTTTTTTCTTGGTATGCTTTTACCTCTACCAGATTATTCATATCAAAGCAAGCTCCGTCTTCAAAATTTATTCCTTCAAGATCAGTTTACCAGATCAGCAAGGCCAATTAATTTTTTCTCTCTTTTAAAACTAAATTTTTTTGGAAGGGATTGTTATAAAGCACCGCGCATTTACTGACTGATATTTAAATACCTAAGGCAAGAATTAAGACTTGATTTAAAATGTGTATTTACCATGTTAGGCATTTTACAAATACAATAGCCGATAGTATCTCCTAAAACCTGAGATAGTTTAATAATTTTATTCACCATTTATATAGCGTTATTTACCAATGAAAACCGCCTTATAATATGTCTGTAACTACTGTAAATAATGGAAAAAACAAGTTTTCTCAATAGAAAACGCTTATGAAAACAGTTTAAAACTCACCTCAACTTGTTCATAAAAACATTATCGCTTTTTGCAATGTATTTGCTTTGGTTGAGAAAATAATATAGATTTGTTACTATAATCTTAAAAAAACTATAAAACAATGGCAAAAAAAGCAAAAAAAGCAGCTCCGAAAAAAGCAGCTAAAAAAGCAGCTCCAAAAAAAGCAGCTAAGAAAGCGGCTAAGAAAGCAGCACCAAAAAAAGCAGCTAAAAAAGCAGCTCCAAAAAAAGCAGCTAAGAAAAAAAGAACCGGAACTCCGGGAGTAGGTTTAAATAAGCCTTATAATGTAAGCGCAGCTTTAGGAGAGATAGTAGGTAACAAAGCAATGCCTCGTACTGAAGTTGTAAAAAAACTTTGGGTTTATATTAAAGCTAACAAATTACAAGACAGCAAAAACAAACGTATGATTAACGCTGACGCTAAACTAAAACCAGTTTTTAGTGGTAAAGGTCAAGTTTCTATGTTTGAAATGGGTAAACACTTATCTAAGCACTTGAGTTAATTTTATACTCGTTACGAAAACCCCGGAGGATCTCTTCCGGGGTTTTTTATTTTAAACATACTTATACCAAAAAAACATTAATAATGGCTGCAGCTCTAAAAATAAAAACACCAAATAATGAGATATGGATAGATGAGGATGGTTTTCTTGTTTTGAAATTAATAAATAGTGGAGAACTAGATCTAGAAGAAGTAAAGGCCTGCTTTGAGGCTTATTCAAAACTTGGCTTTGGCCCAACAAATAAAGTATTACAATTGATCGATATTAGGGAAGATGGGTCGATGACAAGAGAAGGGAGAGATTTTGCCGCAGAAAATGGCAAACACTTTTTTATTGCATCAGCTGTAATAAGCAATTCGCTTGCAGTAAGAATGATCGTTAATTTTTTTAATTCTTTTTATAAACACCCAGTGCCCCTTAAAATGTTTGCTAATGAAGAAGATGCCAGAAAATGGCTGAAGAGTTTTATAAAATAGCAAAGTTCACTATCTTCCATTTAAAACAAAAGCCCCCCAATAATAAGGTTCGGGATATTTTTTCTTTACCTCCAACTGCGCCTCTTTAAAAGCCGTATAAAGATCGCCAGATAATGTCCATTTACTATATAAGGCAACCATTAATTCCATTGTAGCATCATCGCTAACTGCCCATAACGACATAATAATAGATTTAGAACCCGCAAGTTTAAACGCACGCTGTAATCCAAAAACACCTTCACCATTCTTTACTTTACCCAAACCAGTTTGGCAAGCGCTTAAAACGACTAATTCTGTTTTGTCAAGATCAAGTCCCATTGCTTCATAAGCGGTAAGTGTACCGTCTTCAAATTCTTTTAATTGCTTAATATTGGTTGTGTTTAAAGAATAAGTATTGTTAGCACCACTAAAAAATATACCTGAGCGCATCATAGGGTTTTTAAAATAGTCCTGTTCTGTTTTTGAAAGTTCGGCCAAAGTTTCTTCCGGAAAATCTTCCAGAAAAAAACCATGTGTGGCAAAATGTAAAACATCCGGACTCTTTATCTTTTTTATATCTGCTTCGTTAGCTCTTTCTTCAGTAAGCAAAGTGGCTTTAACCGACATTTTATCCAATTGCGATTTTATAGTTTCTACTTCTGTTTTTGTTCCAGGCAATTCGTCAAGCACAAAACCAAAACCTCCCCTACTTGCAAGATCGTTGCCGAAATTTTGTTTGTTTTGTGGTAGCTGACTAAGGTCAAAACTGAATTTTGGATTGCCAACCAATACCGCATTTGCAGGGGCTTTTGAAGGATGTTGACGGATATCTATTATGTCGCGCAATGTTGTGAGAAAATGAAAATTCTTTTCTTCGATAAGATATTTATTTGTTTCGGCGTTAAAAATTGTATTCAAATTAATTTGGTTATATATGCCATCGGGTGAAATATACACCGTGTTAACATTTCCAATTTTATCATTCACGCCTTTCCATAAACGGCGGTAAAGATCAGGTTCATTTTTTTTATGATCAATACTTTTACGATAAAGTGTTAATACTTCATCTTCCCATTTTAAAGGTCGGTCTATCATAAAAATAGTTGGAGCACCGGTATTTTTTATAATGATGTAAGTATAATTTGTTCCGCCACTATCATTTTGGTAAACTAGATTTGCACGCATAATTTCTACTGCACATTCATTGGGTTTAAGTTGTTTTTGAATGTGTTGCCAGGTAATTTTTTCATTACCGGTAAAATTACTTTGCGATACTTTAAGTGAGATCTCTTTCTCTGCCTGGTCTGCTTCCTTTTTTAAAGCTGTTACTTCAGTTTGTGCTGCCGCATATTCATCAGTGTTTAATGACATCAGTTTCGATATATTTTCACGGTTCAGCTTTAATTGCTCATACTTTTTATTAAGTGCGGGATCATTCAGCAAAGCAAGGTTCTTTTTTATTTTTGAAAGATTATTCAATAAAATACCTTTTGTTTGAAGTCGGAAATTAAGCAGCACTTGTATTAGTTCAGGATATTTTTCAGCATGATTAGAGATAGTTGTATAAAAAGCTTTTACAGCACTCTCTAAATTATCGAGAAATTGTAATTTTTCCGCTTCGGTCATGTAACTAAAATTGGCGTCCAACTCGCCGTACTTTAATTCCATATATTTATTAAAATAATCAACGGCCGTTTGTGTTTTATCAAGATCGGCCGACACCTGCGCCTTTTGAAGATAGATATTTGCAATATCATTCTTAGAGATAATTATCTTATTCTCAATTAACTTAATGGCTTCATTCAATAATATCTCGGCTTGTTCGGGCAAACCAAAGGCTTTTAAGGCGGCGCTATAGTTTATTAATAAAGCAATGGTCTGTTCTACATTTGCCTTTAAATTACCGGATAATACTTCTGAAATTTTAGAAATGTAAGTTGTGGCTTCTTCATATTTTTTTTGTTCCCACAACATATAACTTACAGAAATATAAATATTACCCATTTCAATATTATTATCACCATAAATTCTTTTAGAATAATTTAAAGCGTCATCATAATATTTTTTTGCTTTTATGTAAACTTTCCTCTCTGCATAATACTTCGCCAGGTTCTCGGAAAAAGTAATGCGCTTAAGCGTATCCTGCAATTTAGGATTGATCAGTCCTTTTTCAAGTTCTGTTACCAGTTCTTCTGCTTCTGTTTCGCGGCCAACAGAAGTGTAAAAAAATAAAAGGTTGTTTACAGAAGTTAGATAATTATCAAAGCGTACACGCTTAAGCGATCTTTTTATTTCAATTGCCTTTGTATAAAACTGTTCGGTTTCGGTAAACCTATTCAATCGCGCATAGGTGTAACCAAGATTATTAAGCACTCCGGCATACTCCGGCGAATTTTCGCCATAATGTTTTAAGTCCAGATTTTTTGCCCTCATTAAAACCTCAAGAGCTTCTGTATACTTGTAAATGTCTGTTAATAGTGTTCCGTAGTCCATTAAAAAAACAGCGAACTGAGGATCGAGCGTATCTTTATTTTTTATAAAAATTGCTTCAGCCTTTTCAAAAGTTTCGAGCGCTTTTTTCTCGTATAACATATCTACATACAAAAGTGCGAGCGAACAATAAACCGTTGGATATTCTATTTCGCCAATCAGGTTTTCTTTCTCGCAAAAAGTTGCTGCCTCCATGTAAAGAGTTTCCGCCTCAGAAAATTTGTACAGGTAATGGTTGCATTCTGCAAGGCCCGTAATGATAGATGCCACATCCCTTTTTTTATAATCGTTGCTCTTACATAAATTATAGGCTTTCTGAAATTGAGGCAAAGCATCGCTATAAAGACCCATATCTTTTATGATAGCCCCAAAATTTTTACGTAAATAAATTTCCGTATTAGGTTTTGGTACGTTAGCATCTATAGTTTCGGTAATACCATAAAGTATATCAAGACCTTCATCCACCTTATCACTAAAAATTAAATAAACCGCGTTATCAGATCTAAGGGTAAGGAGGTCGTCAGAACTTATCTTTTTATCCGCTGACGCTTCCTTTAGAGCTTGCTTTGAAAGCTCTAATGCTTTTGGGAATTGTGAAAGTTCAAATTCTTTTTCAGCTTCTTCCTGCAGTTTTTTATAATTCTGTGCAGTTAAAAGTTGAGTAAGAAATAAATAAGAGAGTATTAAAACGATTTTTTTCATCACCGGCATTTGTTGTCAAATATGACAAAAAAACTGCGATAAAAATGCCGTATACGACGAAATACGTACTGGTGGGTATGCTACCCCTTCTTTGTTTTCTTTCTGGCCGGTACAAATTGCTCATCAATACCGGAAACAAACAGGTCTGTTCCATATACCTTACCTTCTTTGTTTATACAAAAAGCCACGGCATGCGCTTTGTGGCTATCACCCAACATGTTTTGATTGTGTCCTGGCGAGTTCTTCCAGACCCTGAAAGAGTATGCAGCAATTTTAGTGGCAATATCATTATTGTTCTTTCCGTCTACTTCATAATGATATAAAATATTCTCGCCCGACCAATGAGCAGAACCTTTGCCCAAAGTAGCATAGGTATAGCGGTCGCCCGGATCTGTACCCGAATAACATCGCGTACCTTTCTTCTCATCGTGCGACAATGTTCCATTAACACTCATCCAGTAATTGTGGTTGCGTGCAGTTAACCAGGCCGCTTCATCCCAAGCAATAGCTTCTAATTTGTTTTTAACCCTGTACTCGTTTAAAAGTTTATGAAATTTTTTTGCCGCTAAACGTTCAATTTTTTGGGTTTTATCTTTTTCTGCTACTTCCAGCAATTTTGAAATATTGGAAGCTCTACAAATTTGAGCTTGCACATTGTTATTTAAAATAACCAACCATAAGCCGAAGAGAAATGATACTGTTTTCATATTTATATATTTATTGTTTTTTTATTGTAATATGTAATACGCCCTGTCTACATTGGTGTTTGTTTACAACAAACTCTTTGTTAGTGGCTATTTCATAAAATAATAATTAGGGGTTAGATAATTTATTTTTCTTTCATTTTCTTTTATAAACTATAATGCAATAATTTAAAAAAGGAATCAAATAATTTATGCATTAATGCTTTCTATTATTTTGATGTTAGCTTTTACTGTTTTCCATAAAAAAAATTAGAAAAAGACAGGAAGTTCGATGAAATTTGAAACTTATGCTATCTGTGCAAAAACAAAAAAACCCTAATAACAGGGGTTTCAAGTCTTTTTTTAAAGTCACCGCCAGATATTATTTTTCGGTTGCATTTACCTTATGAATTTTTAAACTGACACACCTATGATCAAAATATCATCCACCTGCTCTAGTTTACCTTTCCAGTTTTCGAAAGCTAACCTCAACCTAACGGATTGTTCTTCCTGTGGAAGCCCAGCGTTTTGAAAAATAAATTGTTGCAGTTTTTTATATTTAAATTTTTTACCCTTCTCTCCTCCGAACTGATCGGCAAAACCATCCGTAAATAAATAAAAAGAATCGCCTTTCTTAAGATCAATGGTGTGTGTTACAAAATTAACTGGATTCTCGCTTTTACCAATTGGTTGTTTGGTAGATTTAATTTCTTTCATCTCATGGTTTTGAATATACCAAAGCGGATTGTTTGCTCCTGACCATTTAAGATTTGCACTATCATTATTTGAAGAAAATTTAATAGCACAAATAGAAATATCCATTCCATCTTTTACATCGGTCGAACTTTTTTCGAATGTTTCAATTACCAACTCTCTTACCTTGTCCAATATTTTTCCAGGCTCTGTAATTCCAAATTCTTTCACTGTTCTGTTTAGCGCATTGCTGCACACAATACTTACCATGGCTCCGGGTACGCCATGTCCGGTACAATCAGCCGCAGCTAAGAATACCGTACTCCCTATACTTTCCATCCAATAAAAATCGCCGGCAACAATATCTTTTGGTTGATAAAAAACAAAGTTGTTTGGTAAAACTTTATTCATGCTTTCAAGCGGAGGTAAAATAGCATCTTGTAAACGTTTAGCATAACTTATACTATCCAGGATCTCTTTTTGCTTTAATTCTACTAATAATTTTTGTTCTGTTATTGTTTTATTTGCTTTTTGTTTTTCTTTAAAGCCCCTAAAAATAAAGAACGCTAAACCGATCATCAGAACAAAACCTCCAATAAACGCGTTACGTTCGGTTGTTTTTTGTTTTGCTAAGGCATCCTTCTCTTTTATTTGTGATTCTCTTTTAGTAAGTTCTTTATCCTTTTTTTCTGTTTCATACTTCACTTCCATTTCATTTATCTGCGCATTACTTGTCTCATTCACCGTTGAATCTTTAAGCATTAACAATAGTTTATGATAATGAAATGCTTGTTTATAATCGCCCAGGTTTGCATAAGCCTCCGATAAACTTCCATAACATGGCAGTAAAGCAAAACGGTCGCCGAGCTTTATTTTTATTGCTTTTGCTTTTTCAATATAGTCGATCGCTTTTTTGTATTCTTTCAGATCAATGTAAATACCACCAACATTTAAATAAGAGCTGGCGATCTTTGATTCCTTTCCAAAACGCAAACGCATGTTCAACGCTATTTCGGCAAATTTTAAACCTTCCTTAAAGTTTTCCATGTAACGATAGGTATTTCCAAACGTATCATAGCAGTCGGCAATTCCGGCTGAATCTTTCCCATATTTGAGATAAGCCGCGAGGCAAGCTTTATTAGAGATCAACGCTTCCTTATAGTTCGCCTGGTCAAAATAAACATTACCCTTATTGGCTTCGATTTTTGCTACCCAAAGCAAGTCGCCCAACTCTTTTAAAATATTAATTGCTTTGTCAAAATATTTTAAAGCTGTGTTATAATTTCTAATTTCTTGAGACACTAATCCCAAAGCATTAAAATTTCGCCATAAAAAATTCTTATTCCCTAAAGCTTCATTGATCTTTGAGGCTTCTAATAAAAGTTTTGTTGCTTCCGGAAAATTACCTTTTTCCTTATACATCTGTCCGAAATTATGGTCTATGATCGCAATATCTGCTAGGTCATTGATTTCACGACATAATTCAAGTCCGCTATTAAAACTATTGGTAGCATTATCAAAATCATTATTGTGAGATTGAAAAGAGCCTATCTGGATGTATGCTTTAATTTTTTGTTCTTTCAACACTTTAAGTTCGCCAACAGATACCTTTTTCCATTTCAGATCTATCAGTTTCATTGCTTTTTGAGCATAGTCCAAACAGGTGTCGGGTTCTGTTTTAGCATAAAAGCCACTAACTCGTAAAAGCACCCCTATTTTTGCCGTATCGCTTAACCTTGTATTTAAAAGGTTTTTTAAAGAATCGACTTTTAATTGACTTGCATTTTGCGAAAAACATTTTCTATTAGAAAACAAGATAAAACAGGTGAGAATAAAATAAATGCAATTTTTCATATGCGGATTTCAATCATAAATATATCCTTAATTATTTAATAGAGAAATTGGTCCTTAATAAAAGAAATGTTTTAACTGGACATAAACCGAATATAGTTGGTCCGGGGTACATGAAAAAACAAAAAGCCGCTCTTTTGGAGCGGCTTGCTGCATTTATCGAGGTCGCGAGCGGATTATTAATATCATCCTGAAATAGTTATTGTCAAACAAAACCCATTTTGCTTCGCAAAATCTATTTTTTGTTTTCTCAATCTCGCTCAAACGAGTTTGGCTCGATGTGAAAACAAAAAACCCGCCAAAAGGCGGGTTTTGTTTGAGGTCCCGAGCGGATTCGAACCGCTGTAGCAGCTTTTGCAGAGCTGAGCCTAGCCACTCGGCCACAGGACCTTTTAAAATGATTAAGTTTTAAATGTTAAATTAAAAATTAATGAAGACAAAAATAAGATTTTTTTAGCAATTTGGTGGAATTATTATTAAAAAATGCACATTTCATCTAAACTCCCCAATATAGGCACCACCATTTTTACCGTTATGGGTAGCCTTGCAAAAGAACACAATGCTATTAACCTTTCGCAGGGCTTTCCTGATTTTGGTTGTGACCCAAAACTGCTGGAGTTGGCACAAAAACAAATGATTGCCGGCTTTAACCAATATGCACCCATGCCCGGTGTTATTCAATTACGCGAATGTGTTGCCAAAATCATTAGTACATGCTACGCACAAAATTATGATCCTGATACTGAGATCACTATAACTGCCGGAGCCACACAAGCAATTTATACTGCTATTGCCGCTTTTATTCACGCAGGTGATGAAGTTATTGTTTTTGAACCTGCTTATGATTGTTACATTCCTGCAATAGAATTACATGGCGCCAAAGCAATTTGCTCACAATTAGATCCGGTTGATTTCTCAATTAACTGGGCGGATGTTAGATCAAAAATAAGTTCTAAAACAAAAATGATCATGATCAATTCGCCACACAACCCAAGTGGCGCTGTTATAAAAGCAAACGATCTTTTAGAATTAGAAAAAATAATTACCGGAAAAAATATTATTGTGTTAAGCGATGAAGTATATGAACACATGGTGTTTGACGGACAGTTGCATCAAAGTGTGGCAAGAAATACAACACTGGCTAGCCAATCTATTATTGTTTCTTCTTTTGGAAAAACAGTTCACACCACAGGTTGGAAAATTGGTTACGTAGCTGCGCCAAAAGAATTAATGGTAGAATTCAGAAAAGTACACCAGTTTTTGGTCTTTGCAGTTAACCATCCTTTTCAATTAGCGTTAGCGGATTTTTTATCGGATGAAAAAAATTATTTAGAATTAAAACATTTTTACCAGGCCAAGCGTGATCTTTTTTTAAAATTGACAAATTCTTCGCGATTAACGCCTTTAAAAACAAGCGGTACTTATTTTCAGTTGATGAGCTACAACGCAATAAGTTCAGAAGCAGATACAGACTTTGCCATTAAACTTACCAAAGAAAAGAAACTCGCAACAATTCCTTTGTCTGTTTTTTACACCAACAAATACGATAATAAAGTTTTGAGATTTTGTTTCGCAAAAAAAGATGAAACATTAGAGCAAGCTGCTGAGATCATTAATAAACTGTAAAATGATAAAACAGGCCTCGTTTCTAATTATTATTGCTTTACTTATTTTCTTTAAGTCGTCGTTCGCTCAAAATCAAAATTTCAACACCTTATCGCAAATCGCCCGAAATTATTTTAATAAAAAAAATATTGATACTGCTTTAATCTATTCGCAAAAAGCATTAATGCAAGCTGAGACAGAATTTGGCAAGGATACAAATTATTGTAATACTTTAACTTTTCTATCAGACTTAACCTACACTAAGGGTAATTACAAAAAAAGTATAGAATATAATTTACAGGAAGTAGAATTAAGAAAAAGACTACAAGGTGAAAAACATACTTCGTATGCAACTTCTCTAAATAACCTGGGCATGACAAACAAATTTTTAGGTAATTATTCTGCCGCAGAGCCTTTGTATATTGAATGCATAAAAATAAGAAAAGATGTTTTGGGTGAAAATAATAATGATTATGCTTCTTCGCTTAATAATCTTGGGAGTTTATATAAAGCTATGGGCAACTATTCTGGCGCAGAAGCTTTGTATCTAGAAGTTTCAAAGATCAGAAAAAAATTATTAGGAGAAAAACATCCTGATTACGCTACCACTCTTAACAACCTTGCTGCTTTGTATGAACTTATGGGAAATTACCCCAAATCGGAATTTTTATACTTAGAAAGCTTAAAAATAAGAAAGGATGTTTTGGGTGAAAAACATCCTGATTATGCAAATTCATTAAATAATTTGGCGTTGTTATATACATACACCGGTAATTATTCTAAAGCAGAAGCTATGTGTTTGGAAGCAATAAAAATTAAAAAAGAAGTTCTAGGTGAAAAGCATCGCGATTATGTTCTTGCAATAAATAATCTGGCTGGATTATATACTGCTATGGAGAATTATGTTGAAGCAAAAAAACTATTAATTGAAGTTTTAAAAATAAACAAAGAAATTTTAGGGGAAAAGCAGCCCAATTATTCCGCTTCAATAAGCAACCTTGCAGGACTATGCAAAACTATGGGTAATTATGCCGAAGCAGAAAATTTATACTTACAATCCCTAAAAATTAGGGGGGAAGCTTTAGGAGGAAAACATCCGGAATATGCAACACTTCTAAATAATCTTGCCGTATTATATGTAATGATGAACAAGAAAGAAGAAGCAGAGCCTTTATTCTTAGAGGCAATTTCTATTACTAACGAAAATATTAAAAAAGATTTTATTAGTTTGTCGGAAAAAGAAAAAGAATTCTACTTCTCAAAAAAAAGTAGGTTTTATTCGTTTTTTTATTCCTTTTCAAAAATTCGCAAAAAAGAAAATCCGGCAATAACACAAGAGGTCTATAATACTGTAATAAAAAACAAAGGTTTATTGTTGAAATCTTCAACAGCAATGCGCTATTCGATTTTAAGCAGTAAAGATACATTGCTTATTTCAAAATATAATAAATGGTTAGCTTTAAACAAAGAATTATTAAGAATATACTCTACCGAAGTTAGTAAACGCAAAGCGGATCCCGAAATATTAGAAAAACAAACCAATGATTTAGAAAAAGAACTTGTAAAAAGTTCACAGATTTTTGGCGATATAGAAAAATTGCAAAATCTAAATTGGAAAGACATTCAGAAAAGCTTACGACCTAAAGAAGCGGCTATTGAATTTATTCATTTTGGAGAGGGCAAAAGAAAAGATACGATAACCTATTGCGCTTTATTGATCACGCAAAAAAGTAAGTATCCTGAAATGATCGAATTATTTACCGAAAAAGATCTTATAAAATTACTTGGTAATAAAAGTGAAACCAATGAATTATATATTACCGATATATACGGTAAACGTATCACTACGAATACAAAGCTTTATGATCTTATTTGGAAACCAATGGAAAAAAGTTTAAACGGAATAAAATCAATTTATTATTCTCCATCAGGATTATTACATAAAGTTTCTTTTGCGGCCTTAAGCAATGGTAAAGACAATTACCTTTGCGATAATTATCGTATAGAGTTAATGGGAAGCACAGCTAAAGTTGCCATCCCCGAAAAATTTGATTTTAATATTCAATCAACCACATGTGTTTTTGGGGATATTGAATATGATACACCCGAAACATTAAAAGACACGAATGCAATTATATCATGGACATATTTGGAGGGTACAAAAACAGAAGCGGAAAAAGTTATTTCTATTTTAAAGGCAAATAACTTAAACGTTATTTATTTAAGTGGTAAAAACGCTACAGAAAAAGAGTTTAAAACTAAAGCACCGCAAAGCAATATTGTTCATATTGCTACTCACGGTTTCTTTTTTAACGATCCCGACGCGTATAGCTATGCGGAGAAACAAGACTCAACGAATATTGAGACTTGGGCTTATAGATCGGGGAAAAAAGCAATTGGAATTAGCAATTTCATTACAAATAAAAACCCTTTAATGCGTTCGGGCCTTGCTCTTTCGGGCGCCAACGAAGTATGGCTAGCGAAAAATAATGACAAAAAAGATGATGGAGTGCTAACGGCAATGGAAGTTACATCTCTCGATTTAAGAAACACCAATCTCTTGGTACTTTCCGCTTGTGAAACTGGCTTAGGAGATATAAAAGGAACTGAAGGCGTTTATGGACTGCAACGTTCGTTTAAAATGGCTGGCGTTAAATATATTATTATGAGTTTATGGCAGGTGCCAGATGCTGAAACAGTTGAGTTTATGGATAAATTTTATTCTAAATTTTCGAAGAGTAAAGATCTGAAATTATCTTTTCATGAAACACAAAAAGAAATGCGCGCAAAATACGATCCATTTTACTGGGCAGCTTTTGTGTTAATGCAGTAAAAAATTCAATAAATATTCAATAAATTGCAAAATGAAAAGTAAACTGTTCTATTTTTTTCTCTTAATGGTTCTTAAAATTTCCGCGCAAGACACCATTTGTTTTACTGATAATAGTAAAACGGCTGCCCTCGTAAAAAAGATAACACCCTACGAAATTGAATACCTAAAATTTAATAACCCCAACGGATTAGTGGTAGTTGAAAATAAATCGGTGATCAAATACATCCGTTACCAGGATGGAACTGTTGACAGCGTAAAAGTTTATCCTTTACCAACATCCACACATTATTATGAATTTGAAAGCATCAACAACCAACTCTTTTTAGACAGGAATAATTTACTATACAAAAGTGTGGTTTTAAATAACCCCAATTTAAAAGTGCTAATAAAGACCTATCCTTTTGAAACAACTAAAATTGAACTTGATCTAAAACGCAAAGAAGCGCGAAAACAAAAGAATATTTCGTTGATCTTTGGAGCAACAGGAGTGATAGCAGCATACACAGGTTTGGTTGGCTTAAGTAATTACAGGAAGTCAAGCACTAGTGATGATCTTATTATCTTATCTTCGGCTGCTGCGGGTTTTACAGGAAGTATATTGCTTTATCTGAATTTCAGGAAAAAAGAAATAAAAGCGAAGAAAGAATTAGTGCGGATCTATAACGAGATGAAATAAATTATACTCGCTTGGACTATCTTGAAACAATTATTTTTGTGCTTGAAATAATACTTCCTTCTTTATAAAAATTAATGAAATAAATACCGTCAGATAAATTTTGAAGACCGATATCATTCCTATTTTCTTTTAATTCACCTTTTTGTTTTAACTGCCCAACTAGATCAATTAATTCATAGTCTATTTTTTCAGGAACAAATTGCACATTAACTATAGATAATTTATCGGAAACTGGATTTGGATAAATATTAAACTCAAACTTATTCCTTTCCGAAAGATTCATTACAAAATTAGCGCAAGTTCCATTTGCAAAAACAGTATGCGTAGAAACTGCAATAGACAGTGTTGGACTTGCAAAGCAAAGTAATTTGCGATATTGCTCACCCATTGCGTTAATACCGGGAGAGAAAGGATGAATTGACGAGCCAATACCTTCGGTAAAAGAATACATGGTGTTTGCAATACTCGATCCTGTATAAGCAGTAATAAAACGTTTATGATATTTGCCAGTAAATAAAACAGAATCTATTGTATTTATTTTAAACTTTAGAGGCAACACTGAGCCCGTAACATAAAGCGTATCACCAACAAGCTTGTTATTAAAATCATACAAAACATCAGCATTTGTAGGAGTATAATTTACAGGAAGGCTATTTTTGACATAAACTTTTTTATTTAAACTATCATTTAATAAATAACCACTGGCTTGATTTAAAGATTGAGCAGGCATTGTGTACGAAAGGTTCATACAGGTTGCGCTGGGGCTATTTGGATGCCAGTTAGAGGTTTTGGAGTAAAATATTTTAAGCCATTTATTACCGTTATTTAATACATATCCTTTTATATAACTTTTACCATTTTCCTGAACATAACAAGTACCATCAATCTTATATACATATTCTGTCGCCCAAACCGTAGTTGAATCAACAGGCTGGTATTTTTGAGAATAAATAATGTTTAGATATAAACTAAGAATTATGAAAAATATAGTTTTTTTGATCATATAGCTAAATTACGAAAAAAAACAGAAAAACCATTATTTTAATAATTCACCCTGCGAATAATATTTTCCATTTACAAGTGTGCCTTCAACTTGTTTAATGTTCTCAATATTTTCTAAAGGGTTTGCGTTTAATAACAACAGGTTTGCTTTTTTTCCAACCTCAACACTGCCCCATTGTTTTTGTTGTTTAAAATGAATAGCAGCATTTAATGTAGCGCATTTTAAAATTTGATAATTGCTTAGTCCGGCATTTTTATACAGTTTCATTTCTTCATACATACCAAAACCCGGCACATTATATACCCCATCATCAGGGCTCAACAAAACAAGTACACCGGCATCAACAGCTTGTTTAAAAAGCTTATTGAATTTTAAAAACTGCTGTTTGTATACATTTACATATTTGCTTTCAAAATCTCCCTTAAGTTGTTCTTGTGTTGATGTTAACGCTTCTTTGTATTCTTTTAACCAGGCATTTTTTACAGTAAAGGAAACGTATTCCATTCCGTTACGCTCCATCAAAACCTTTTCGGGAAAACCAAAAGCAAAAACGTGATAGAAAGATAAGGTTGGACAAAATGCCGTTCCTTTTGTTTTCATCGTTTCTAATGTCTTTTTAAAATTCACCGAATCTTTTTGGTAAGCAGCAATAAGTGGTTGAAAATGTTCTACAGAGGTAAATCCTGCATCCATCGACTTAAAAAGACTTTTATTGTATGCGTGTCCGGCAATAGTTATTTCGTTCTTTTTGCAGCTTTCTACTAAATAATTAAAATTAGTCTCGCTTATTCCTCCAAGATATTTTATGAAATCATATTTTTTATTTTTAGCATGAAGAACAACTTTTTCTATACTGTCTTTTGTCAGTAAAGAATCTCTTGTGGGAAAAACATAAGACACATAAATTTCCGGCCCCATCTTTTTTCCCAGGCTAAGACTGTCTCTTAAAGTTAAATGTTCGGCTTCGCCACGCATACTTCTTAATGTTGTTACGCCGGCGGCTAAATTCAATCTTAAATAATCTTGTAATTTTATTGGACTATCCTTATCCGGAAAATGGGCGTGCATATCTGCCATGCCAGGCACTAAAAATTTACCAGTACAATCCATAACAGCATAACCTTTCATTATCTGTTTAGTGGCATAAGCTTCTATCTTTTCGATCTTACCAGCTCTTATATAAACATTACAATTTGGAATAACCACATTATGATTAACAGGAATAACCGATACGTTCTTAAGAATAAGATTTTGCGAAAAAACAATCTGTGATAAAAAAAGAAAGGCTACTAATAAACGCATACTGTTTTTTAAGAGGACAATATAAAATAATAATCTCTTTAGGCAATATGCCATTAATATTAATTAACAGTCCGCCAATAAATAAATGCTGTAATAGATAAAAAGGAAATTACTTACAAAAAGTAAGCACAAAGAATGATCGAAATAAATTTAGATTGAATTAATCAGGAATACCTTTACTCTTTGCTTGGTTCTTGTATTTTTTTAAATATACAGTCCAATACACTAACAAACCAACAACAAAAAGAGAGATGAAAACATTTGGACCATGACCTAAAAATCTCATGCCTTTAAATACCAAATACGAGAATTCGCCAATTCCTTCAAAAATGTCGGTCCATGTGATCATTAAGCTTGTCATATCTTTTTAATTTGTAAGTTTACCGAACAAAAATAGCAATAATTTATAAATAAAAAAATAGTGTTTGCAGGCTTTTTAAATAAGGGTATCAGGGGAAGTTTAGTGCTGTTATGCATTGTGTTTGTAGCCTCGGCCATTCTCCTGTATTTTGCCCCTAAAAGCCTGGAATTCAACAATTACCCAGACCTTTTTTATAACTATTTCTCTAAAAAAGTATCAAACAGACTGTTCATAATTCTTTTGAATTTTTTGTTTGTTGGTCTTGGCGTGGTCTTAATTAGTTTGATCTCGGTAAAACAAGAGGTGACTGAAAAACTCAATTATTTCCCGGTATTTATTTTTTTATGCCTGAGCATTGTTTCTGTTAATCCTCAACAAATAACCCCGCAAATTTTTACAAATGTTTTTGTGTTGTATTCTATTTACAAATTATTAGATACCTACCGTAAAGAAAATGTTTTGAATCATTTATTTGAAGCGGCATTTTGGTTAAGCATTTCTGCATACATTACCATTTCAAGTGTAATTAGTTTTCCTTTATTTTTTATTGTGCTTTTAATTTTGCGCCCTTTTTATTGGCGCGATTGGGCCATTGCCATTTTGGGTTTTTTAGCTCCAATATTAATGTGTGAAGGAATCGCTTACTTAAGTGATTTTACGCAGTGGTATCTTTTTAAATCGGTAAGTTTATTCTTACAATTCTTAAAACCACCCTCGTTTAGTGAATATTTTTTACCCCTAACCACTTTTCTTGTAATTACCTTATTGATAGCCGTTTTTCAAAGTTTTGTTAATGGTTTTGGTAATACGGTAAAGAAACAACGTACCAAAACAATTTTATTCTGGTTCCTTTTCTTTTCTACTTTTGGTTTCTTTTCGGGCGGCGCAAACAGTTCAAGTATTATTTTAACCTATGCTTTTCCGTTATCTTTTTTTATAGGAGATTTTTTATACGGACTTAAACAAAAAAAAATTACAAACACTATTCTTGTGTTTTTTATTCTCTGTATGATGGTTATCTTCCTTGGAGAGTTTAATGCAATATAATTCTAGTAACAATAAACCACTAAGACACGAAGAACACGAAGTTTCACTAAGAAATAAATAAAAAGAAAATTATAATTTGCTCAAAGCAGTTTCCAAACGCTTTAATACTTCTTCTTTTTCAATTAAAGCTATCATATCAAACAATTGCGGTCCGCCGGCAACACCTGTAATTAAAACACGCAACAATTGCATATCAATTTTACCCGTTTCTTTTACCAATGCTTCAAAAGCATCATGTATGGGTTGCATCTTCCAGTCTGAAACTGATCTGAATGTTTCAAGAACTTTTGTAAATACTTCTTTGCTTTGCGCATTCCACTTTTTGGTAATTACTTTTTCATCGTAAGATGTTGGCGCTTCAAAAATATATTTGCCATGATCCCAGAACTCATGCACGAATTGCACTTTTTCTTTTACCAGTTTACAAAATTCAATTAAAAAGGCATCACTTTTTTCATACCCTTTTTCTTTTAAGATGGGTTTAAAAATTTCTGCTAATTCAGCGTCAGATTTTTTGCGAAGATATTGTTGATTGAACCATTTTGCTTTTTCAGGATCAAATTTTGCTCCCGATTTATGTACACGTTCAAACGAAAATAATTCAGCTAATTCTGCAACAGAAAAGATCTCTTCATTATTACCGGGATTCCAACCCAATAAAGCTAAAATATTTACAAAGGCTTCAGGATAATAACCCGACTCTTTGTATCCAATATATGGTGCGGTTTCGCGTGGATCTTGCCAGCTTAAAGGAAACACCGGGAAGCGCGCTTCACGTTTACTGATCTTTCCATTTCCATCAGGATTTAATATCAAAGGCAAATGCGCCAGTTTTGGCATTTGTTCTTCCAGACCCAAATAACGGTAAATTAAAATATGCGCCGGTGCACTTGGCAACCACTCTTCACCGCGCACTGCGTGCGAAATTTCCATTTCAATATCATCTACAATATGCGCTAAATGATACGTTGGCATGCCATCACTTTTTAATAATACCTTATCATCAACCTGTGCAGAATTAACAGTAACCCATCCACGAATAATATCGTTAAAACGGATCTCTTCGTTACGCGGTACTTTTAAACGCACAACATATTTAGTGCCATCAGCCAATAATTTTTTTACTTCGTCCTCACCTAAAGTGGTTGAGTTACGCATGTTCTGGCGTGTAACAGCATTGTACTGCGGCGCCACAACTTTAGCAGCTTCCAGTCTCTTACGCATGTCATTTAATTCTTCTTCAGTATCAAAAGCGTAATAGGCATGTCCACTTGCAATTAATTTATCGGCATACTTTTTGTAAATACCTAATTCTTTACGTTCACTTTGGCGATATGGTTTATGAGGGCCATCACCAAAACCTACACCTTCGTTTGGTTCAATACCACACCATTTTAATGCCTCAATAATATATTCTTCAGCGCCTTTAACAAAGCGGGTCTGGTCAGTATCTTCAATGCGCAAAATAAAATCACCGCCGTGCTTTTTCGCAAACAAATAATTAAATAAAGCGGTACGAACACCGCCCATGTGCAGGCCGCCTGTTGGACTTGGCGCAAATCTAACTCTAACTCGTTTTTCCATAAGACTGCAAAGATAACTTTTTTTGTTGTTTAACTAATGTAAAAGCATTAGTTTTAAGCATCAGGTTTTTTGTTAAATATATAGTGGCTTTGTTTATTCTATTTTGTGGTTTTGCTTTTGGACAAAACGACAGCGCAAGCATTATTCTTAAATCAAACTTGAGCGATAGTGTTAAAATTTTAAAAATAGAAAGTATAGTTGGACGCGATGGCGGAAAACTTGAAGAAAAACTTATCCTCTGCAAACGACTGCAGGACTACGCTGAAGAAAAGAAAAGTCGTGATATTTTAGCAAAAGCCTATTGCTTATTTGGCACCACCTATTACGATTTTTCTCAATATGATAATGCAGTAACGTACTTGTATAAAAGTCTTCCTGTTGCGGAAGAAATGAAACTGGAACTTATACAATCTAAAGTATATAATTATCTGGGCATTATTTATTCTGATCAGGGCAACAGTAAAAAAGCAATTTACTTTTTCAGAAAAACATATAACATAGCGGTAAAACTTAACGATCTTGGACAACAACTTACGTCGTCTAATAATCTAGGGGTAGATTATAATAATATTAATGTTCCTGATGTAGCTTTGTTTTATTTTAATAAATGTGAAATTATCCTAAAAACCCGCAATATATACAAATACCTGCCTTCACTTTTTGGTAATAAAATGGATAGTTACATTATATTAGGAAATAAGAAAAAAGCAAAAGAACAATTAGACTCAGTTTATAAATATTTCAAAAAAACAGATCAGGGAAGAGAAGAACAGGTTTCGTATAACTTTTTTTCGGGCCAATACTACAAATTTATTAATGAAGATGAAAAAGCAATTCCTTTCTTTGAAAAAAATATTTCAATTATTTTACCAACCGAATTACAGGAATATCGTAAAAATTACAAGATCTTAACAGAATGTTACAAAGCTATTGGAGATTATAAAAATTCATATAAAACTTTGATAAAATATTATGAGTATTCAGATAGTCTCGTAAACTCTGAACAAATACAGAAATCAAATGAAATAGAGAACAGTTACAAGAATTTTAAAGTTGAGAAAGAATTAGAGATCCAAAAGTTAAACAACATTAATAAATCGTTACAATTAAAAAGAAACAAAGCATTTTTAATTTTAGTAAGTTCTTTTTCTTTATTACTTATTGGTGGCATCTTCTTCTTCTATAAATTATTCAGAGATAAGCGTAAAGCCAATGTTCTATTGGAAGAGCAAAAATCTGAGATAACTCACCAGAAAAAAGAAATTTTAGATAGTATTTATTATTCCAAACGGATACAGGAAGGTATTTTACCTACCGAAAATGAACTGAAACAAAAAGTAGGCGAGCATTTTGTATTGTACAAACCAAAAGATATTGTAAGTGGTGATTTCTATTGGGCAAGCAAAAAAATTGATGACTCCTTCTTAATCGCTTGCTGCGATTGCACGGGTCACGGTGTGCCCGGCGCCTTTATGAGTTTAGTAGCTTATTCACTTTTAAATAAAATAGATGAGGGCGATCAACACAAGAACCCTTCAGAAATTTTAAATTATTTAAATATAGAATTGCCAAGATTTTTCAAAAAAGAAGATCCAACCCAACAGATAAAAGATGGGATGGATATGAGCCTTATTGAAATTGACCGAAAAAATTTGAAACTGAATTTTAGCGGCGCCAATAATAGTATTTATTTAATTCGCGACAGTATTTTGCAGGTAATAAAAGCCGATAAACAACCCATTAGTGCGGATGTAGATATGCGCAAACATATTTTTAAGAATACAGAAATAGATCTTAAAAAAGGAGATGTAATTGTGATGTTCACCGATGGGTATGCCGACCAGTTTGGCGGACCAACCGCACTAATACAGGGCAATTTATACAGACAAGGAAAAAAATTCATGTATAAACGTCTGGAAGAATTATTGATGAAACATTCTTCAGAAGATATGAAAAGCATAAAACAAAAATTAGAAGTTGCGTTAACAGAATGGCAAGGCGACCTTGAACAAATTGACGATGTTTGCCTAATAGGAATAAGAATATAATAAGGCAAACGAGTCAGTTTATCCTGAGCTTGTCGAAGGAATGTTTGCTTAATTGGAATAAGAATTTAAGATGGCTGAGAAAGATTTTTTTCAAATGGTTTACCAGGTAGTGCGTTTAATTCCAAAAGGCAGGGTTACAAGTTATGGCGCTATTGCTGCCTATCTTGGTGCCAAATCTTCTTCGCGTGTAGTTGGTTATGCTATGAATGGCGCTCATAATGTAAAGCCAAAAGTGCCTGCACACAGGGTTGTAAATAGAAATGGATTATTAACCGGTAAACATCATTTTGATACTCCATACCAAATGCAAGAATTATTAGAGAAAGAAAAAATAAAAGTAAAGGATGATAAGGTTGTTGATTTTAAAAAAATTTATTGGGATCCGTTTGTAGAACTTAAGTTATAAGTTAATAGGAAATAGTTATTAGGTTGCGGCAATTTATAGAAATGAAAAGATCCTGGAGTGTACTACTATTTATTTTGACAATTATTTGTTCGTGCTCAGACAATGAGCCAAACAATCATCAAACTAAAAAAACAACTGATATTTATTCAGAAAAATATTTTGGTATCTCTATTGAAAATGATCAAAGACAGGGTTCTCAATATATTGATTCGTTGGGAACTGAGTATTTTTACCTGTGTAAAAAAATTACCCTTAGTAATGACACAACTGTTCCAATAGACTTAAAAATCTCCTTCTCAAAAGAATATAATAATATACGTGCAAACAATGGTCTTAAATCAAAGGTATTTTTGCTACCAAAAGAGTTGACTTCAGATGAGCAACAGTTTAATGTGACCATGTCAAAAGAAATAAAATTTGATTTAGGCATGACAAAAGAATTAAAAAGCTTTTTAAATATTGGTTTAGAAACAGTTTCGTTAAATAGGACACTAAACCCAAAAGAAAAATGTGTGATGCGTTTTGGCATACTAACGGACGTCAAATACATAAGGGACCTCAAATATCCACAACCTAATTATTTCGGATTAAAATTAAAAACGAACAACTATGCCCAGGACAGCCGTATAGCGAAAGGAGATTTAATTGATAAGCAATTGATTTTACCATTGGTGTTATATCTTGACAATCCTTATGCTATACCATGTGGACAAATTTCATTTCCTGGTAAATAAGTTTAATCTTGCAACTGTCGCCTAATAACTATTAACTAATCCCTATTAACCAAGTAGACAGCTCCCCCCACACCATCACTCTTAGCCCCGGTAACAGAACTCAAGGTATTTGTTTGTTCACTCAATCGTAAATAACCCAAAAAAGCAAAGATCAAAGCCTCTTTAAAATTTATTGTTTGTGCATCAGGAATAACAATTTCAGCTTTTGTTTTTTCACTGATCAATTCAATTAAGTATTTATTAAATGCGCCGCCGCCGGTTACTAATACTTTTGCAATTTTATTTTTATTCAAATCGTTTGCAATTATTTGAGCAATATGTTCTGTTGCCGTTGCTAATAAATTATTTAGTTTTACCCTGCTTTTCTCAATACGTTTTAAAATATTTTCAGAGAACCATTCCCTGCCAATAGACTTTGCTCCTGTTTTTGAATAATATTCTAAACCGTTTAGTTCCTTTAAAAGTTTTGCATTTACTTTTCCCGATCTTGCTATTTTTCCATCTTTATCAAAAGCCTTTCCTGTTCTTTCTGCTAAATAATTTAAGAACATATTGGCTTCACAAATATCATAAGCAATTCGTTTTTCTTTTTTGTCGAACGAAATGTTTGCGATGCCACCAATATTTAAACAGGCGTCGTAATTTCCAAACAATAATTTATCTCCAATAGGCACTAAAGGCGCACCTTGTCCGCCATTAGCAACATCCAAACTTCTAAAATCGCAAACCGTGGTTGTTTTTGTTATAGCAGCTATGGTGGCGCCACAACCAATTTGTGTACTAAATCCCAATTCCGGTTTGTGAAAAACGGTGTGTCCATGAGAGGCAATGGCCTTTGGTTTTCTACTGGTCTTCTTTAAAAATCTGTTTATTTCTTCGCCTATCAGTTTTCCATAAGAAGCATTAATTGAAGCGTATTGCAATGCTTTAAAGCTATGCACCTGCTTTAAAGTGCTGGCGCACAATTGCGTATAGGTAATTGTTTCTGCTTTTAAGATCCTGTATTTGTATTTACCATTTTTGCATTCAAACTCGCACAGGGCAAGGTCGAGCCCATCGAGCGAGGTGCCACTCATTAGTCCTAAAATGGTCATTTTATGTGTGTTTCCTTTATTCAATTTTGTTGTTTTGGTAGTCTAAATCGCATATATTTGCAACATCACAAAAATAGTATAAACATTAAAATATAAATATAATGCATTTTGAATTATCTGAAGAGCACTTAATGATCCAAAAAGCGGCACGCGAGTTTGCACAATCTGAATTAAAGCCGGGTGTAATAGAACGCGATGAGCACCAGAAATTCCCAACCGAGCAGATCAAAAAGATGGGTGAGCTGGGGTTTATGGGTATGATGGTTGACCCTAAGTACGGTGGTGGCGGAATGGATGCGATTTCTTACGTTTTAGCAATGGAAGAAATTTCAAAAATAGATGCTTCGGCCAGTGTTGTAATGAGTGTAAACAATTCATTAGTTTGCTGGGGTTTAGAAACATTTGGAAACGAAGAACAAAAGCAAAAATATTTAGTGCCTTTAGCAAAAGGAGAAAAAATAGGCGCCTTCTGTTTATCAGAACCTGAAGCAGGATCTGATGCAACTTCTCAAAGAACTACTGCTATTGATATGGGCGACCATTATTTATTGAACGGAACAAAGAATTGGATCACAAACGGTAGCAGCGCATCAACCTATTTGGTTATTGCACAAACAAATGTAGAAGCCGGACATCGTGGCATTAATGCTTTAATTGTAGAAAAAGGTTTGCCGGGATTTACAATTGGGCCAAAAGAAAATAAAATGGGAATACGTGGTAGCGATACACATTCATTAATGTTTGATAATGTTAAAGTACCAAAAGAAAACCGTATTGGTGAAGATGGATTTGGTTTTAAATTTGCCATGAAAACATTAAGTGGCGGCCGTATTGGTATTGCCTCACAGGCATTAGGAATTGCAAGTGGTGCTTACGAATTAGCATTAGCATATTCAAAAGAACGTAAAGCTTTTGGAAAAGAAATTTGTAATCACCAGGCCATACAATTTAAATTGGCCGATATGGCAACACGTATTGAAGCGTCACGTTTATTGATTTACCGTTCGGCTTGGTTAAAAGATCAGCATTTACCATTAGATAAAGAAAGCGCCATGGCAAAAGTGTTTGCAAGTGAAACAGCTATGTGGGTAACTACAGAGGCGGTGCAGGTACATGGTGGTTATGGCTATGTAAAAGAATATCATGTAGAGCGTTTAATGCGCGACGCAAAGATCACTCAGATATATGAAGGTACCAGCGAAGTGCAGCGTATTGTAATTTCGCGACAAGTGTTAGCTTAATTATTTTCTTACTATTATTTTTAAAAGCCTCTTTATTAATTTAAAGGGGCTTTTTTATTTCCTGTCATTTTTTAAAATACCTCTTTTTAGGTATTGTTTAGAATGCATCTAAATAAGATATTTGCCTTATAATAATTATCCAAACTTTAAAAACATATAATGAAAAACTTAACTTATCTAAGTACGCTTGCACTTGCCTGCTTATTATCTGCCAGCAGTTGCAAAAAAGACACTGTAGAACCTCAGCCGGAGCCCGAACCAACACCAGTTCCAACTACACCATCATACAACATTCCAACTTCTTACAATTTTTCAAATAGTAGTGCAACTGTTACTTCAACACAACGCATTGCAATGCTTGGCGAATTGACTACATATATTCGTTCAACACATACAATGACAACTGCTACGCAACCAACTATAACTGCGCAGAAATTAAAAGACATGTATGCAAATGCAAATAGTCAGTTTACGGCCAGCGCTCTTAATTCGAGCGGTATTCAATTAAAAGATAAAACAGGTAACACGCTTAATTTTCAAACAATATTAGATGCCAGCTTTGATGATGCACAATTTGCGAGCATTGCCTCAGCAGTTAACCCAACATCAACAACAGCTTCAAGCGGTGTAAAAGGAAAATTAGTTTCTCCTGCGCGCGCTATTTTAGTTGATGGAAATGGTTTTGAATATAAAGAAGTTGCAGAAAAAGGACTTATGGGTGCAGTATTTTATTACCAGGCTACAACTCTTTTATCAACCATAGGAGCACTTGACAATACTACTTTAACATTAGTAAATGGCGCAACTGCACAAGAAAGAGCATGGGACGAAGCCTTTGGTTATTTTGGTGTACCGGTTGATTTTCCAACTAATCTTACCGGACTTAAAAACTGGGGAACCTATTGTAATGCAGTTAACGTTGCTATTGGTTCAAACGCTTTAATTATGAATGCATTTTTAAAAGGGCGTGCAGCAATTGTTAATAAAGACACAGTAGGACGTAACGCTGCACGTACAGCAGTTATTACTAACTGGGAAAAAGTTGCTGCCGCAAAATGCATCAGTTATTTAAAAAGCGCAAAAAACAATTTATCAGATGCGGCCACATTACACCATAATTTATCAGAGGGTTATGGCTTTGTAACGGGTTTTCAATACAACCCTTCAAAAACCATCTCTAACGCAGATATTACAATATTGCTTAATTATTTTGGCACCAATCTTTACAATATGCCAACTGCAAACATAGATCTTGCAATTGCTAAATTAGAAACAGTGTTTGGTTTGAATGCCTCACTTATTCCTTAATATTTAATTATTTTTCTTTTTAAAAAGCGCTGATTTTACAGCGCTTTTTTTATTGTTATAATTTTATTAAATTATTGATAATCAGTTATTATACATAAGAAAATACCGCTTTTGAGGTATTGATATAAACAGCTATAAATCGCAAATTTGCACACTATCTGCACTTCATGAAATTAAAAGGCAATACATTTATTTTAAACGTTATTTTAGCAACACTATTTTTTATTGCCTGCGATAAAAAAAAGATAGATAAAATAGATGAAGAAGATACGTCTTTTGATAAGCCAGCAATGCTAGCAAACTATGCCGATAATGTTATTGTTCCCAATTTTCAATCTTTTAAAATTTCAGTAGACTCATTAGTTAGTTCATTCAACACATTTATTCAAACTAAATCTGTTAGCGATCTTACCGCGCTTCGCCAAAAATATATTACTGCAACTTCAAAGTTTCAACATATTTCTACTTTTGAATTTGGTCCGTCAGAATCCGAGATCGTTCGTTCTAATTTTAATACCTATCCTACCAATACCGTTCAAATAAATTCAAACATTACTTCCGGCTCATACAATTTAGGAACTGTTAGTAACCTTGATGCAAAAGGATTTCCAGCGCTGGATTATTTATTATTTGGAAAAAATGAAACCGATGCTTCGCTTATCGCTTTATTTGATACAGATCCAAAAGCTACAAACAGAATTGCGTATGCAACTGCCTGTTTAAGTGAGATACAAATAAAAACAAATTCTGTTTTAAACAGCTGGAACAATACTTATAAAAATACCTTTACTTCATCAACAGGTTCGCAGATCGGTAGTTCTTTAGGACTGCTGGTTAATCAACTTAATTTTGAAGTTGATCTTTTAAAGAACGGCAAGATCGGAATTCCTTTAGGAAAAAAATCTTTAGGTGTTACGCTTCCCGAAAAATGTGAATCTTATTATGCAAATAACATTTCAGTTAAACTGGCAAAAGAATGTTTATTAAATATTGAAGATGTTTATCTTGGGCGCACTACTTCTGGTGTTAATGGTAAAGGTCTTGACGATTACCTTGAACATTTAAAAGCAATGCATGGCTCTGAAACATTAAACGATGCCATAAAAAATCAATTTACCATTACAAAAGCAAAATTAGATCTTGTTGCTGAACCTTTGTCATCATCTGTAAACAATGCCACTTCAACTGTAGATGCAGCTTACCTAGAATTGGTAAAATTATTAGTGTTATTAAAAACTGATATGCCATCAGCATTAGGAATTGTTATTACTTACCAGGACGGAGACGGTGATTAACCAGATCAGATCATATTTTATAAAACCTGTACATCTTGCTCCATTGGCCGTTTTTAGAATGGCCTTTGGCTTTTTAATGCTTGCCTCTATTTTAAGATTTATGGCAAAAGGTTGGGTGTATGACATGTACATTAAACCAAAATTATTTTTTCCCTATTATGGTTTTGAATGGGTAAAACCACTTGGCGAAACAGGTATGTATGTTTTATTTATTGCGCTTGCTGTTGCCGCTTTATTTATTGCTCTTGGGTTTTTGTACCGCTTTTCAGCTATTCTATTTTTCATTGGCTTTACCTACGTTGAACTAATTGATAAAACAAATTATCTGAACCATTATTATTTTATAAGCATAATGAGCTTCCTCATTATTTTTTTACCGGCGCAACGTTATTTTTCTATCGACTCTTCCATAAATAAAAAAATTACAGCTACCTACGCGCCAAATTATTTTATCCTGATCATCAAATTCCAGATATTTCTTGTGTATTTTTTTGCCGGCATAGCCAAAATAAATTCAGACTGGCTGTTACACGCACAGCCTTTAAAGATCTGGCTTCCCGCTCACAGCGAAATGCCTTTGATAGGTAATTTACTAACCAAAGAATGGGTAGCTTATCTTTTTAGTTGGTTTGGTTGTGTATATGATCTGTTCATTCCCTTCCTGTTATTTATGCCGCGCTTTATTAAACCTACTTATTTTTTTGTCATTGTTTTTCACCTGTGCACTTCCTTATTTTTTAATATCGGTATGTTCCCATATATCATGATCAGCCTCACCACTATTTTCTTTACAGAAGGTTTTCACTTAAATATCATTAATGCCATTAGATCTGTTATAAGAGGAACTGCCAATGAAGATGCAATTATTTATTCACCACATACAAAAAATGTAAAATTAATTTCTATCCTGTTCATTGTTCATTTTATAATTCAACTATTAGTTCCTTTGCGCTATACGATCTATCCCGGCAATTTATATTGGACAGAGCAGGGTTATCGTTTCTCGTGGCGCGTAATGCTTATGGAAAAAGCCGGTACCGCTTTTTTTTATGTGCACGACAGAACATCGGGTGGCGAAATTGAAGTAGATAATAAAAAATACCTGACCTATATGCAGGAAAAAATGATGGCCACACAACCCGATATGATGATAGATTACGCTAAATTTTTAAAAGCAGAATTTATCAAACAAGGATTAAAAGATCCCATTATTAGAGCGCAAAGTTATGTAACCCTTAATGGAAGGGGCTCACGCGAGTTTATTGATCCGCAAGTTGATTTGAGCATTCAAAGCAATTCTTTCTTAAAAAATAAAAACTGGGTAAAAAAATATTAGTGCTACATGCGTTTAATCTGTCTCTACATATTTTTATTTTTAAGTTATTTTGTTTTTTCACAAAACGATTCACTCAGAACCGATTCAATTAAGAACAAAGGAAATAAAAATATTAATTTAACCGAGGTAGAAGTTGTTGCTGAAAAAGATAATAGTTTTGGCATCTCACGTTTAAATAATGTAGAAGGCACAACCATTTATGCCGGAAAAAAATCGGAAGCAATTTATTTACAAGATCTCAATGCAAACCTTGCTGCTAATAATAGTCGCCAGGTATTTGCAAAAATTGCAGGTATAAATATTTTCGAGAACGATGGGTCTGGCGCTACTATTGGCATTGGTGGACGAGGACTAAATCCCAACCGTATCTCTAATTTTAATACACGGCAGAACGGTTACGATATTTCTGCCGATGCATTGGGTTATCCTGAAAGTTATTACACACCACCAACAGAAGCAATTGAGCGTATAGAAATTTTACGTGGCGCGGCAGGTTTACAATTTGGAACACAGTTTGGTGGCATGATCAATTATAAATTTGCAGAGGCTCCAAAAGATAAAAAGATCTCTGCAAAATTCCGTCAAACCGGTGGATCATATGGTTTTATAAATTCGTTCAATCAACTTTCAGGCACAGTAAATAAATTATCTTACAATACGTTTTACCAGTACAAACATTACACCGGGTGGCGTGAGCGTTCTGAATTAATCAGCCACACTGCTTTTGCTTCGCTTAAGTATCAGGTTAGTGAAAAATTCTATGTTAAAGGTGAGTACACTTTTCTTTCATATCTGGCACAACAACCCGGCGGCTTAACAGATAAACAATTCGAAAAAGATCCAACAACAGTTAATCGTTACAGGAACTGGTTTAAAGTAAACTGGAATTTATTTTCTTTAACTGCCGATTATAAAGTTTCAGAAAAAGGCCGTTTAAATTTTTTATGTTTTGGTTTAAATGCCGGCCGCGACGCTTTAGGAAATTTAGGACGGATAGACAGGGCCGACGATACAGCAATATACCGAAATTTATTGAGCGATGTTTACACCAATTATGGTGGCGAGTTGCGATTTTTACAACGTTATATTCTGTTTAACCAAAACTGCAATTTTTTAATTGGCGCAAGGGTTTACAAAGGCAACACTGATCGTAAACAAGGCGATGCAGATAAAAGCGACAAAGCACATTTTAAATTTTTAAATCCTGATAATTTAGAGAATTCAGCTTACATTTTTCCATCGTCTAATTATGCTTTATTTATCGAGAATATTTTTCAACTCACCCGCAAGTGGAATGTTACACCAGGTTTTAGATTAGAGAATATAGTTACCAGCTCAGATGGTTATTACCGTTTGCTTAATAAAGATCTTGCAGGAAATGTGTTGTTGGATATGAAAATAGCCGATAACAGAACCAACAACCGCAGTTTTATGCTTGCAGGAATTGGAACACAATTAAAACTAAATTCGTCTGTTGAATTGTACGCTAACTTTTCTCAAAATTATCGCTCCATTAATTTTAATGATATGCGTGTTTTAAATCCAAATTTCCAGGTAGATCCAAATTTGGAAGATGAAAGCGGTTTTACTGCTGACGGGGGTTTTAGAGGTGTTATAAAAAATATTCTTTATTTTGATGTCAGTGGTTTCTACATAAATTATCAGAACAGGATAGGCACAGTTTTAAAAATAGATAGTACTACTTACAACATTATTCGCTACAGAACAAACATTAGCGATAGCAGAAATACTGGTGTTGAAGCTTTTTGTGAAATAGATTGGCTAAGGCTGATCAATAAAGAGGCAAAACACAAACTCTCAACCTTTATAAACATGTCGTACATTAATGCAATTTATGTAAGTAGTCAGCAAAGCGCTTACAACAATAAAAAAGTAGAGTATGTTCCAGAGGTAATTTTTAGAACCGGTTTAACCTATGCTTACAAAAAATTCAGTCTAACCTACCAATACGCTTACACTGACCAACAATTTTCAGATGCAGATAATTCAGAGTCTACCTCATCTGCAATTTACGGCATAATCCCCGCCTACTCTATTATGGATATTTCGGCCAGTTACAGTTGGCGCTTTTTAGGCTTTAGTGCCGGGGTAAACAACCTGGCCAATAGCAGTTATTTTACCCGCCGTGCTGAAGGTTATCCCGGGCCGGGAATAATCCCTGCAGACCCCATCAATGCTTACTTTACACTACAGGTAAAACTCTAAAAAACGTCTTAAAATCAGTCTGTTTATATTTATACACCTTTTTTTGAAATAATCAACCTTTTTTGATAAAATTATTCTCGTAATTTTAATGATTATTAGATTACAATATGAGTGCTTTTGATGACGATGCAGACGGGCAGAATGAGAATGAATTTGAAGAGAATTTAAAACTTTTTGAAGATATGCTGATCTCTGGTCAGCCGCAATTTTTTGACGCTGATGACATTGAAGAAATAATTGATTATTACTTACAATGGCTAAATTATGATATGGCTAAAAAGGCCATTGATTATGGTTTAGAGCGTTTTCCGTTTTCAAGCATCATCAAGATCCGACAAGCACAATATTTATCAAGCCAGCATTACACACACGAAGCACTAACTATTTTAAATGAGGTAGAACAGATAGAACAAAATAATTTTGATCTTTATATGGCCCGTGGTTATATCTATAGTCAGATGGGCTTGGGTGAGCAAGCTATTGAAAATTTTAAGAATGCCATTCCTCTTGCAGAAAGTAAAGACGAAGTTTATGTGGCCTTAGGTGTTGAATTTTTGAATGAAGATAAACCCGATGACGCACTTTATTATTTGAAAAAAGCTATAAAATTAAATCCTAAGAACGAAGTTGCTTTAAATGAACTTTCTCTTTGTTTTGACCTTACCGGAAAATCAAGCGAGGCAATTGCTTTTTACGAAAGTTATATCGACAATCATCCTTACAGTTATTTTGCCTGGTTTAATCTAGGTCTTGGTTATAGCCGTATGGGTCTGTTTGAAAAAGCCATTGAAGCTTATGATTATTCAATTGCCATTAACGAAAATTTTAGTTCTGCGTATTTTAATAAAGCAAACTCGTTAGCGCAATTAGAAAAATACGAGGAAGCTATTGCTGTTTACAAAGAAACATTTAAGCACGAAGAACACGAGCCAACAACCTATTATTATATTGCCGAATGTTACGAGAATTTAAACCGTTTTGAAGAAGCGCTTGTAAATTATAATAAATGTGTTAAGCTTGACCCTGCCAATGCAGATGCCTGGTTAGGTATTGGTGTTGTGTTAGATGCCATGAACCGTTTAACTGAAGGCGTGCACTACGTTAAAAAAGCAATTGAAATAAATCCTAACGATCCTGAGTATTGGTATGTTTTTGCAGAAGTACAGGAAAAGCTTGGCTTTATGGAAGAAGCCGCTATGGCCTACCAACGTGTAATTGAATTAGAATATCCGGATTATGATGTTTGGTTAGATTATAGTAAACTTTTACACCAAAATGGTTACATTACGAATGCATTAGAGACTTTAAGCGAAGGCATAAAATATTTTCCGGATGTGGTAGAATTATATTACCGTATGGGCGTAATTTTATTAGATAAAGAGAACAGAAAAGAGTCCTTAGAATATTTTGAAAAAGCTTTGGCAATGGATTATTCTAAACACAACGAAATTTTTGAATATGCACCTATACTTCAAAACGACAACGAAATATTGAATTTAATTTCCAATTTTAAAAAATAACTATGGCAACAAACTATAATTTTAATTTATCGCATTTACCGGAACGTACCGTTAGTCCTCGCAAAAATGGTGTTACAATGGTAATGGATAAGGGCATAAGCCTGAGGGAAGCCGAGGATTTTTTAAGCTCATCATCGGATTATGTAGATTTTGTGAAGCTTGGATTTGGCACTTCTATCATTTCAAAAAATGTAAAAGAAAAAGTAAAGCTCTACAAACAAGCCGGCATTAAAGTATACGTTGGCGGAACTTTATTTGAAGCATTTGTGGTACGCAATAAATTTGATGATTATTTAAGATACATAGAGGAGTTTGGAATGGATTGTGCTGAAGTAAGTGATGGCAGTATTGAACTTGAGCACGATAAAAAATGCGAATACATTAGGACGCTTGCTAAAAACTACACTGTTTTAAGCGAAGTAGGAAGCAAAGAAGAAGGCGTAATTATTCATCCTGCAAAATGGATAAAAATGATGGAGAATGAATTGCAGGCAGGCGCTTTTAAAGTAATTGCAGAAGCCCGCGAAAGCGGTACTGTAGGCATTTTCCATAAGAATGGTAGTGCGCACACTATGCTTATTAACAGAATTGTAAATAAAGTAAAGATCGAAAATATTATTTGGGAAACTCCTCAAAAAAGTCAGCAAGTTTATTTTCTAAAATTATTTGGTTGCAATGTAAACGTTGGTAATATTGGTGTAGATGATGTTATTCCATTAGAAACATTGCGCTTGGGTTTACGCGGCGATACTTTCTTTACTTTTTTACCTGAAGAAATGAAACAAACAGTTTAAAAAAATTAACCACATGAAAGAAATAACAGTACAAGAACTAAAACAATTAAAAGACTCTAATGCAAATTTTCAATTAATTGATGTGCGCGAAGAACACGAATTTGATGAAGCAAACCTTAACGGCATTTTAATTCCTATGGGCGAAGCGTTAGATAGATCAGCTGAGATCGCAAAAGACAAACAAGTTGTTATTCATTGCAGGAGCGGTAAACGCAGCGCAACAGTTATTAACGCGCTAGAAAGTCAACAAGGTTATACTAACTTGTATAATTTAAAAGGTGGTATATTGGCTTATATCGAAGAAATTGGACTTTAAAAATTAAACAATGAGTAAATTAAATTCTATAGGTTTAGATGCAACAAAATCGAAGCATTTGGCAGAAAAGTTGGGTTTGTTATTAGCAAACTATTCTATTTTTTATCAAAACGTTCGTGGTTATCATTGGAATATTAAAGGAGAAAAATTCTTTGAATTACATTTGAAATTTGAAGAATTATATACCGATCTTCAATTAAAAGTTGACGAAGTAGCAGAACGCATATTAACATTAGGACACGCACCAAACCATAATTATTCTGAATATAAAAAACTCTCAAAGATCAAAGAAAGTAATGAAGTAAGTGATGGAAAAAAAGCCGTAGCTGATGTTTTAACTTCGTTTGAAATAATTATAAGCTTGCAACGTGATCTTTTAAAGCTATCAGGTAAAATTGATGACGAAGGAACAAATGCTTTAATGAGTGATTATATTCGCGCACAAGAAAAATTAGTATGGATGTATTCATCCTTTTTAAATAATAAATAATTTTATGGTAGAGCTTTTTAAACACATTTTACATCTAGATTTTGATTGGTTATTTGCCAATTACGGTACTGCTATCTATACAGTTCTGTTCCTTGTAATTTTTATTGAAACGGGTTTAGTGGCCATGCCTTTTTTACCCGGCGATTCTTTATTATTCACGGCAGGTTTATTTGCCCGCTCAGGACATTTAAATTTATCCTATTTACTTATTTTACTATTTATTGCTGCGGTATTAGGTGATAATTGTAATTACTGGGTAGGAAGAAAAATAGGTTTAAAAATATTTACACTCAAAATAAAAGGCAGGGCTTTGGTTAAACAGGAATATCTTGCCAAAACACATTTGTTCTTTGAAAAGCACGGCACCAAAGCCATCATCATGGCGCGATTTGTACCCATTGTAAGAACTTTTTCTCCATTTGCTGCAGGCGTTGCAGAAATGAACTATAAAAAATTTGTAAGTTTTGATATTTTGGGTGGCGCGCTATGGATAGGCAGTTTAACCATCGCCGGCTATTTATTAGGCGAAGTTGAATTTATAAGAAAACACATTGACCTTGTTTGTTTAGGAATTATTTTGATCTCGGTATTGCCAATTATTTACGCCTACTTTACCGGTAGGAAAAAAAATAAATGATCTTTTTTTAGATCGCCATAGATGATGCAATAACCGAAATAATTGCAATAATTAATATAATTGCAATTATCCAAAGTATAATTCCTATAATACTAATTACTCTTGCCATACTTGCAAGATCTTCCCCGCCGTATTTATCGGGCTGTGCTTTAATTTTTCTCAAAGCCCTGTTTGCTAATACCAAACCAACTATTGAGCCTATTATTCCAACAACAAAAAACCCCGCTATACTAACTATTAATGCTATCATAGCGTCTTCGTCATCCGGCTCTTTTGGACCATCAGGCAAAAATTTAAGGGGTTTAAAATTAAGCGCTTTTAGCTTTAGTAATTGCGCATGAACTTCATGCCTTGTTGCTTTACTTTTTTGAGTGATGCGATTTTCGGGTACTGAAGCTTCTAATTGTATGTCATTATTTATTTCCTCACTACTGGTTTCTTTAGCTTTTAATAAAGGTTTTTCTTTGTTTAATGCAATTGCTTTATCATCTTTCTTAACAGATGGCTCTAAAGAGCTTGGGCTCTTTAAAGATTTACTTTTATTCCATGAAATATAATAGCCTTTTGTGTAATGCCTTTTCTCAACTTTACATGAAGAGATAATAATTAAAAGGATAAGAAGCAGACACCATAAATTGAAAATTTTTCTCATAAAAAAAGGATTTATACTGTTAAAAATAACAAATAATGTTACATTATTAATCTATATAGTAATATATTTACAAACAAGATCATCACTGTGTTTCGTGGCCATTTATATAGATTTTTTGCTGTTGCATTTATTATCATAATTGCATCTTCTTTTTATATAAATAAGACTGAAGCCATCAGCTTATCTTTTGTATCAAAGATACTTGAAAACAAAAAATACATTACTGTTGAAGGTGAAGTGTATTTTAAAAAACAAGGTGGCGTTTTAACTACCCGTTTAATAAAACCATTTGAAAATGTAACCATCATTAATGCAGATGGTGAAATGAAAATTTACGATGTGCTTGAAAATACATTGATGCAATCAAGTTCAGCATTAACTTCTTCTGAGTCGAGTTATTTTTGGTATTTCTTAAATGGTAATTATAATGATCTTGGGTTTCCCAAACTTGGTTATGTTATAAAAGACACTAAAGTTGAAGATGGAGTTTTTATTACGAATTGGGTGCCTAAAGCAGGTTCAAATACGCCCATTCAAAAAATAGAAATGGTGCACGAAAAAAGTTTGCCTATTTATGTGGAATTTATAGGTCCTAAAAATAAAACTTTGGGAAAAATATTTTTTTCCGCTTACAAAAAGGTTGGCACTATAAACCTTCCCCTAAAAATTACTGAAATTGCTTACAAAGAAAAGAACGACTCAACTGTAACAACTAAAACTTATTCCAATCCAAAAGTAAATACAGAAGTTAATTTAAATTATTTGGATTTTAAAATTCCTGCAAATGCAAAAGTGGTATCGGGTAAATAAATTATTATTGGGCTTTTTTTGTGTGTTTAGCTCTGTTTTATTTTCTCAAACAAAAACAGATAACGACCTCATCTTCGAAAAAACAACTTTTGTATCATCTTTTGAAACCAAACGCCAGGTAACTTATTTATTTGCAGGAAAAAATGCATTCGTAAAGTATAATCCTGTTTCATTAGTATTTGGCGGTTTAATGTATGTGTATCAAAAAACAATTTCTGTTCAAATTGGTGCCGCTTGTCCTTACGAAGTTAATTGTAGCAATTTTAGCAAACAGTGCATACAAAAATATGGTGTTTTAAAAGGTATTCCTTTAACTGCCGACAGGCTAACACGCTGCACAAAGCTGGCAGGTATAGATATGATAGAAGGAGTTGATTTTAATTCAAGAACTCACAAAATTTACGATCACCCAAACGACTATAAAGCTAAAAACAAATAATGAGGTTTAAATTCATAAACTGTGGCTTAGTTTTATTTTTATGTCAGCTAGTAGGGTTTTCTCAAGAGCCGGTTAATTCTAACTTTTTGTTTGTAGATCATTTAACGCATTCAAGTAAAAACAGAGAGGCGTTATATTTGTTGGACAGAACAAATGAAATTACAAGCGCCGATACTTCTAATTATTTAAGAGGTATGAATTATTACTTTTTAAAGAAAACCGATTCGGCTGCCCTTTATTTTAATACAGTAACGTTAAGCAGTAATTTTTATACCAAGTCTAAATTTTTTGGGTCTTTGAATTTATCCTACTCAAAAAAATACACAGAGGCGATAACTTCTTTTTCAAATTTCTCAGTTGATACGACTCAAAAATATGAGCAGCTTATTGGTCTTATGCGGGCAGGTAATTATTTACTGCTTCGCGATCACAAAAAATTTGATTCTATCAGCGCCGGGTTTTTATACAATGATTTTCGTTATTCGAATGAACAAACACGTTTAACAGAGTTGAAAAAAGATGTTATAAAATTAAAGAAAAAATCACCGGCAGTAGCGGGACTATTATCTGCTGTTATACCGGGCCTGGGTAAATTTTATGCTGGTAAAAAAGGCGCAGGACTTGCTGCATTTGCCGCGAATGGTGCGCTGGCCGCCATGACCTTTGAGTCGTATTACCGCACCAAAAGTTTTAAAAGTCCGCAATTTATAACCTTTGGCACTTTATTTACTTTTTTTTATGTAGGTAATATTTTCGGAAGTGTATTTAGTGTGAAACAACAAATAAGATCAGTTAACGGAAAAATAAATAATGAAGTTTTGGCGAGTATACACGTGCCTGTTGTTCGTTTTTTTAAGTAAGCTTAACGCTTATTCAACAAACGATACGCTACAATTAAAACATGTGGCTGATAGTTTATTTTCGAATAAACTGTATTATGAAGCATCTATCTATTATCAAAAACTCGACTTTTTTTTGCAGGGAGAAATATCAAAAAATGAGGCCAAACTTTTAGCCGCAAACTGTTATAAGCTCGATAAGAATTATACATCAGGTATAGATCATTTGAATGGCATTAATTTAAATGAAGCATCGGATTCAGTTATATTTAAAACAAAATATCAATCTGCTTTAATGAGTTATTTAAGTAACGATCTTACGCAAGCAGAATCGTTCTTAGAGCAGCTAAATTATTTGGTGAAAGATTCATCTTATGTGACTAATTCATTGCTGCTACACGCTTTAGTTTTAAACGAGCAATATAAATGGCCACAGGCAAAAGAAAAATTATATAAACTAAACAACAGTTTATTTTTAAATGATCCAACTACATTTGATCGTAATAAAATTATCCTCGATTCTATATATGATACAAAGCTTTTACCTAAACTTAAGAGCGTGGATAAAGCAAGCCGGAGGTCTACTTTTTTTCCTGGCTCAGGCCAATGGTACGCTAAAAGCTATGGCGAAGGCATTACTTCTTTTTTAGCGATGACAGTGTGTGCCGGAGCCATGGTAGTAGGTATTGTTTACCAATATTATTTTACATCTATATTTTTAGGTAATGTTTTAATTAGCAAATTTTATTTGGGTGGAATAAAACGCGCCGAATTTTTAACTGAAAAATACAATTATAAGAATTCAAAAAAATATAATGACTCCTTAAAATTGCAAGTAAAACAACAGTTTGTTAAATAAAAAAACCGGCCATTTAGCCGGTTTTTTTATTATTATTTTAATAATTTGTTAGTCTAACCAAACAAACCATTTGTCATTGTTCTCGTATTTTTTGTAAAAATCTTTAGAGAATACTGCTCCCCAGAAATCTACACAAGCAGCAACGCCACCAGCTACGGGAACGCAGAAGTATAGTGCCCACATGTATTTTTTACCAGTTCCCATGTAGTAACGGTGTAAAGCAATTCCACCACAAAAGAACGAACGTAATAAATACCCGCCTCTTGTTTTTGAATCACCTTTTAAGTTTAAGCTAGTCATATCAGCAGCGTTAAGATCTGCAGAATACATGTCACTAAATGTTACTTCTTGGCTGTTTTCAAATGTTTGAGCTAATTTAGTCTCATCCATTTTGTACTTGTTAGCCTGGGCGCCAAAACCGATCCCTAGTGCTAAACCTAATACTAATGCTAATTTTTTCATAGTTTGTGTTTTTGTGTGGGTTTTAATTATGGGGTTAAAAATACCCAATTTAATTTATAAAGCAAATATAATTTATTATTTATTTAATTTCCCAAGTCTAGCTGTTGCCTTAACAGTAGTTACTTTGTAAATGAAGCCTATACCAATAGGACGTCTTACTTTTGTTTCGTATTGCGGGTAAAGAACTACATCGTACCCCGGGGTTTTTTGCATCATATCGTATAAAGCGTATCCAGCAGTTCCGTCAACAATAAAACCTCCAATAACCGGAATAGAAGCTAAACTAGGAAGGGCTGCACCGTTATCATTAATATGGCTACCTGTTTCTTTTAAGAATAAACGTTTAAAATCTATTCCTAAGATCTTAGTTGAAGTAGCTTCGCCAGTAACCTGGTCAGATAAGGTAAAATCCTTCTTTTCAAGATTTAAACGTGTGTTTGGCTCACGCATGCTTCTGTTAATACTAGTACAACTTGTTAAAAAAATTCCGGCAGCAATAGCTACAATTGATAATATTTTTTTCATTTCTTTTTTTCGCAATTCCATTCAATTGCTGGGATAATTTGGTTAGTAATTTATATTGCTTTATAAAAATGGTTATAAAACGCCGTAAATATAAAAATCAAAAAAAAAAATTAGTTATTTCTATATTGTTAGTTTTCATTTTTTATTAAAAATGTCTTTTAAAGCCTCCAACTATTACAAAAAAACAGGCATATCCTTCTGTTTTTTATTTGCAAAATTGGATTAAATAAACAGGTTATATTATAATTCTACAAAAAACACTATACTTGTAGTACTCAAAAAGTAAAAAAACCTCTTATTATAATGAAAAAAAAATATTTGCTTTCGGCATTTTTATTTTTTGCTGTTTTTGCCAATCTATCGTCTCAAAATAATAAAACCAAATATTATTTTGATAAATCAGGTAAAAGTTGCGAAGAAGGCGTTTCAAACTATTTCCGACAAGAAACTGACACCACAGGTTATTTTAGAAGTTATTTTTCGATCAATGGAAAGGTCTGTTTTCAGGGCGCTATTACAGTTGCAGCTACCGACGATGAAAACAAGAATATTTATAAAGGCACATGCACCTGGTATTATAAAAATGGCAATATTAAACAAGTCAGGAGTTTTAATGATAAAGGAGAAGAAACCGGTATTTCCAAAAACTATTATGAATCAGGTAAGCTTTGGAAGGAATTGGAATATAAAAATGGTAAACCCGTAAGCAACTCGTTTTCAGAGTATAATGAGGATGGGTCTAAAAATAAAATATTTGAAGAAGAATTCAACAATAATCTTAATGAATGGGACCTTTATTTGAGTGATAAAAGTTCGGCACGTATTTCCGGTGGAGCTTTTGAAATAATCTCAACCTCAAAAGAAGGTACTTCAAGATATATTAATTATCCAATGCAATCCGATGAATATACTATTGAGGCTGTTCTTAATATTAAAAACACAAAGGAAAATGACAGGGTTGGAATAATATATGGTTTTAAAGATTGGCAAAACTATAATTATGTGGCCATAACCAAAAAAAATATTTATATAGGTTCAATGTACGAAGGCGTAAAGTCAACTGATGTTGATGCCATGTTTTGTTCGGCAATTAATCCTCTTGAAAATAATACAATTAAGATCCTTTGCAATGGTGAAAAGAATTACTACTCCGTAAATGGTGAGATACAATATACATCCAATGATAATAGATTGTTTGGCAACAATTTTGGCTTTGTTTTGGGCGGTAATACAAAACTTACAGTAGAAAAATTCATAATAAAAGAAATAAATCTTTCAAACTCCGGCTCAAATAATTCGTCTTCAACTGATAAAGATATAAGAGGAACAGGTTCAGGAATAATTTTTAGCTCCAGCGGTTATATTATAACTAACCACCACGTTATTGAAAACTCTACTAAATTTATAGTGGAAGTAGGTGAAAGCTCAAATAAAAAAAACTTTAAAGCAGAACTTATAACGCAGGATAAAGAAAATGATCTTGCCATTTTAAAAATAAAAGATGACCAGTTTGTAAATCTTCCTTCTATTAAATATTCTTTTAAAGAAAACGGACAATTAGATGTTGGCGGAACTGTTTTTACGATCGGTTTTCCGCATGCTTTAACCGGCATGGGTAAGGATGCGAAATTTACCGATGGTAAAGTAAGCGCAAAAACTGGTTATGATGGGGCAGTAAATTCATTTCAGTCAAGTATTCCTGTACAGCCCGGAAACAGTGGCGGCCCTGTCTTTAATGATGCGGGCCAATTAGTAGGTGTTATAAATGCAAGTATAAAAAATACAGATAACGTATCTTACGCAATAAAATTAAATTACATTAAAAATTTGATCGAATTGTTACAGGATAAAGTTGACCTGCCGTCCGATAATTCAATGATCAATTCTTCGTTGGAAGAAAAGATCAAAGTGCTTACTAATTATGTTGTATTGATAAAAGTGAAATGAAAGATCAGCCATTCATAAAGTTATTATCCTTTTTTGCTATCATTTTTTGCAGCCTTATTTCATTTGGCCAGGGTATTATTACTGATAAGGATAATGAATTTGACAAAAAATATACACCTGCCCCAAATTCGTTTTTTAATGAGCTTACTCCAAAAAATAAATCATCAAATTCTTACACCAGCGTCGAAATAAAAAACAGTATTAAATTTTGTCCAACGCAAATTTTCAGGCAAAAAGTAACATTTTTTTATGAAGTACAGCTCAACAGAGGCTTAAGTTTTAATTTTGGCCTAGGCAAAGCGTTTGGGGTGGATGTGTTTGAACAATTCTTTTTTGAGGGTTTTTCAAGTCAGTATGAACCTAAGGTTTTATTACCCGGCGATATTTTAATGAATTCACGATACAACGGCAGCTCACCTGCTGTATCAACAGGCATGCGCATTTATTTTTCTGGTAAAGCTTTTGACGGAGGCTTTGTAGATCTAAACTATATGTATTCCAGAATGGATTATATTTTAAAACCCGAAATAAATAGTCGCAGGATAGAAGGTTCGCCGAATGTGAGTTTTAAGATGAATAGTTTTAGTTTTGGGTTTGGACATACATCTGTAACCGGTCATAAAAATAATATTACACACGAACTTTTTATGAACTTTGGAATAAAGCTTTTTAAGTATCCAAAATACGATGAAATAGAGTCAACCTCTACGATATACGAAACCTATTATAGGAGGACCAGTATAGAATTGGACGGTAGGATTCTTCCTGCTTTTAATATGGGTTATGTTTTTGGCTTTGGATTTTAAAAACAAAATAAAAATACTCTTTGTAATAAGATCAACATTTATTGCTGTTTTAATTTTTTGTACAACTTTTTCTGTTGCGCAAACAAATCCCGAAAATGAATTTGACAAAAAATATACGCCGGGCGAAAATTCTATCTTTAACTCACTTAATAAAAAAAATGAAAGATCTTACTCAAGTAGTATTGAAATAAAAAACGGGCTGAAACTTTGTCCTACCGCATTATTCCGGTCTAGAGTTTTATTTTATTATGAACGCCAGATCTATAAAGGCCTAGCTCTTAACTTAGGTGTTGGAAAGGCTTTTGGAAAAGATTTTTTACAGTATACTTATTTTTCGGCGTTTAATTCCGGTCGCTCAACTAATAATCTTACCTCAAGTGACCTCTTAGGCTATTCAACTTTTAATGGCAGCTCACCTTACATCTCTGCGCATTTAAGATTATATTATTCTGGCAAAACATTTGATGGCGGCTATGTTGATTTTAATTACGCATATGAACGAACTGATTTTTTATTAAATACAAGGATATATAACTGGCCTGTAAATGGCGCGCGCAATGGTAGTTTTACAATGAAAGCCTATAATTTTGGTTTTGGCTATACATATACCGGGGGGCAAAAGAATAATTTTATACACGAATTTTTTGCAAGCTTTGGAGCGAAATTCTTTGCTGTAACCACATTTGAAAGAATTGACGGAACAACTGCAATAGGCTCGCCCGATTCATATTACAGAAAAACTTCACTTGAAACGTATGCCCGTATTTTACCGGCAATTAATATTGGTTATGTTTTAGGTTTTGGTTTTTAAGCTTGCAGCAAATGCCAATATATATATCACTCTTAATTTTTATCTTTTTTGCAGATTTCGCGTTTACGCAGAACGATTCGTTGCGCCGGTCAAACGATCTTGATAAGAGTTATTCACCGGTAGAAAGTATTTTTTCGTCGGGAAAAGCATCCAAAAAAAATAGAAATAAATTTGGAAGCACCGATATTTCTTATGGCCTTAAATTTATGCCGGCTGAATTAATAAGAGGCAATTTGGTTTTTGAAAATGAAATAAATCTTCCAAATAGTAGCGTTAATATAACTTGCGCGCTAGGTTATAACATAATGGAAAGCTTTGTTGAAAAAAATGGATTTGATCTCTTATCGGGTAGCTCATCAAGCTATTTGTCGCCGGAGGATGCTGTAAATAACGGAGTTTACCAGAGTGGTGGCCCGTTTATATCTATAGGCTTTAAGGCATATACGAACGATTTGTGGAATTATAATATTTTTTATAGTGATGGCGATCCCTTCAATGGCTTATATTACTTTCTTAGGTATGAGCGCTATAATTATAACTATCTTTTAGCGCCCATTATAAAAAACTATCCCGTTAATGGCGATAGAAATTTTAAGATCACGAACAATCATGTTAACTATGGCCTTGGTTATTCTGCGGTTACTTCGGGTAATATAAAAACCATTCATGACTTTTACATTGGTTTTGGCCTAAAACTTTCTTCTTATACCAATTACAAACCACAGGCCGTATTTAATAGTAATAACTTTACAAATACTATTGAATACAGCTACCTTGGCAAAAGAACCAGTGCCGATCTGTCTTGTACAATTGGCTATAGCTTAGGGTTTGGTTTCTAAAATTATTTAGATTTAGGCTTTCTATTTCTTTTTGCGCTTTAATATTATCTCTTATCTTTACTAAAATTTTTAATTTACTATTTAAATCCCACTACATGAAAAAGAACTTTTTTCTATTCTTAATGCTATCGCTATGTATTAACATTTCTGCTCAAACAATTGATGTGAAATGGAGTGAACAATTTACTTATGATAATAAACAAGATGGTTTTTTTGACGAGTTTATTGGCAGTAACAGCAACTATATTTATGGTAAGTTTAGTAACCTGGCTTTAATGCCAAAAAAACAAGACAAAAAAATTAAGCTGGTCGCGTTTGATAAAACTACTATGAAAAAGGTTGGCGACGCTGAACTAAAAGGTTATGGCAACTCTACTGATAAACAAGATTATAAATACTATAAAACAATTACTTTAGATAATTTGATCTATGTATTCTGGACAAAAACAGAAAAAGAAGTTGTTGAGCTTTATGTTCAATCTTTTGATCTTAAACTAAAAAAAGTAAACAACATTAAAAAAATATATGAACTAAATAAAGGTTCTAAAGGTAATGGAGTAGATAAATTAATAATTCTTTATAATAAAGACCTTAATAATAAGATCTTAATAGCTAAAGAATTTGGCACTACTAAAGACAATGAGAGCTTAAGAGTTGAATATAAATTATTAAATCCTGATTTTTCATTCATCACTGCAAAGCAGGTAACATTGCCAATTACGGTTACTAAAAAACGTAGGGGTCTTTTCGCGGGATCTACTTCATTTGACGATAACCTTTGCACCTATGAATTAGGCAATGATGGGAATCTATATATTCAGGAAATGGTTAGAGCTTCTGCGGAAGAAAAAAAATCATTAAAAAAAGGCGAGGCCTCTGTTTACCCCCATCTAATGCAAGTGCAAATGGAGAGTGGAACTATACAAGATTACAAAGTAAAATTTGCTCAAAAAAATACATTTAATTTTTCTTCTTTAGTTACAAAAAATGGCATTAAACTTTATGGCTTTTTTAGTGATCTTGCCAAAGACGAAAAAGGATATGATACACATGGAACTTTTTTTATAAGTCTGGATAGCAAAAGCTTTAAAGTGAATGAAACCAAATTTTCTTATTTTGATAAAGCATTTTTGGATCAACTTTACGCAGCAGATAAAGAAAATCAAAAAAAGGGGAAAGGAATCTTTAAAAGTGATAAAGCCAAGGCATCTGATGAAGAAAGTATCGATGACAATTACGTGATCGAAAAAGTAATTGAGGATGGGAGCGATATTTTATTATTCTGCTCTATCATGAGAAACTGGTCAAGAACAGTTTGTACAAGCAATGGTAATGGTGGCACAACTTGTAATACCTACTACTATTGTACAAAAAGTAATGTTACAACCTTCAAATTAAACAATAGCGGCGAGATCCTTTGGGCAAAAAACCTTGATCGTTCGATCACTTATAGCAGATGGAATGTTTATGACCTTAATGTAATGAAAAGCAACTCAAGCTATTATGTTGTTTATGGCTCATCTTACCAAATGAATGCTCAAAAGAAAAACAGGCGTAGCAGTAAATCCGGCAAACAATTAACTGATAGGTTGGAGTATGCCGTGTTTTCGGGACAAACCGGGGATTTTAAAAAGGCGGAATACCAGATAAATTCTGTTAACGCCAAAAAAGCAGATAAAAAATTTGTAAGTGCAGATAACATTGAAGTATTTGATAATAAAATGTATACTGATTGTGTACGTACAAAAATAAAACCTATTACATATTTATCATGCTTATGTCCACCGGTATTTTATTTCCTTTTCTTATCAGGAAATTCCCGAAAAGGTACTGGTTATATTGGCTCTATAGCGCCTTTAAAGTAATAGGGTATTTATTCAACACATTTTTTAATTTAAGCTCACAATTATTTGTGAGCTTATTTTTTTTCTTAGTCTCTGCTTTGTAAAAAGCCTGTTCGGTTAGTTTTATGTTACCGGTATAAAATTTAAGCCCCACGCCTGTACTCCATAAAACGGCATTTATATACAGGCCATATTCTACCAATTTTATTATACCATACACTGAACCTGCTGTTAATGCTAACGAAAGTAAGCCCTTAAGTATATAACCGTTCATAACAGTACCCGAACCGGGTATAATAGCAGAAGATATTAAATAAAAATTTAGGTGTTTTCGGTTATAGTTTACAATATCATAAAAACAATTTAAGCAGTTAAATAATGTATCAAAAGCCGACAAGTATTTTATTCTTTTATTTACATCACTTGTATCGGTATATTTATTTACAAGTATTGAAAGCAGATTAAAGGCTATCGAAGTGTCTGTTTTTAAATTACTGTATTCAGCTAAATAATATCTTGCATTATCGGTTTCGTAGTTTAAATAAGATATTGTAACGGCGTTCCATAAAAAATTAGTTTTTATTTCTTTGTCATACAAATAATTTAAATTTACACGCTTTACTTCATTAAAAACTTCTTTTTGTGTTATGTTTTTTGTTAAGTAAAGATCTATTTTTTTTATCAGTATTTTTTGTTTTAGAGAATCGTTGTTACTTTTATAATAAGCATATTCATAAAACAATAAACTATCGTTTAGTGTATTTTGAGACAAAAGAAACAGTCCTTTGCCAAAGAATAATATACTAATTATAAAAATTCGTAGCATCGGTAATAAATTGTTTTTTCCGTTCTTTCCTCAGATCGATCACGGCTCTGTAACTTCCATAAATATTTGATAAATAAAAAACTGTAAAGGCACCTGCGTTTATAATGCTTAGCGGATGTTTGATGCCTAATTTCCGCGTGCTCTCAATGGTTTGGGCAGCATAAGCAGCATTTAAAAGAAATGTCAAAAAAAATGTTTTTGTTTTTCCGGCATACAATTTTCCTGAACCTGGAAGTATGGCAGAAAAAAATGCTGCCGCTATCGGTTTTTTATTATAAACACGTTTGTATTTTAAATAAGACCGTTGCAACTCGAAAGGAAAAGTTTCCTTTGTATATAAATTTGGATCTACTGACGCTTTATAAATAATATTCAAATCGCTTTTTTCGCCTATAGGAAATGAATTCAAAATAGCAAACCATGTACTGGTGTTCCTTTGATCAGCAGCCGTTAAAAAATGTATAGATGCCTGCTTCTGAAATGATGTATCAGCATTGCACAGGGAGCCGCTTAAAGCATAATTATTTATTAAAAAAGCGCCTCGCTCATATTTTGCGGCAAACTTTGCTTTAAAATAATAAACAGAATCTGAAATTGGTTTTAATGAGTTTAAATAGCTTTCATGTTCTTTTATAAGATCGTTTGCCGCAAGATGATCAATAAATTTAGTATCAATTTGGGCAAAAGAATAAGTAATGCAGAAAAATAAAATAAAACTATTTAATCTCTTTCTCAAAATGATTGATTATTTTTCCATCATTGTTTATAAAGACCGGGGGGTGCTCATATATTGCCGTGGGAGCACATTCTGACAATTGATTAAAACCTTTTAATGTGCCAATAAAAAAGCCCGAAGTTTGAATTGAAAGTTTGGTAAATTCTGAACAACTTACTTCGTAATTACAACTTGCCTGTATCTGTTCAGAAAATATATTTTGATATACAAATAACATTCCCTCACCTAAATAATTTAATGGATTTAAATAAGCACTCTTTTTTTTAAAAGAAAGCCATTTCCTTTTTTCAGGTTTATTTATACTTGCCTTATCAAAAGAGACTTGTAGCATTTTTTCACTGATATTATTCTTTCCATCCTGACTAAATGAATCTGACGCATATAGAATCAATAAGAATAAAATAAAACAGCGCATGAAACAAAAATTGTTAAGCAAAGTTAGAAGAATAAATTATAAAAGATCTTATTTTCTCTTAATTTCAGAGATCTCAACCTTTAAACCTTTAAGCATATTCATAATGCTGTCCAGGTTAAGTTCATCATTTTGATACTGGTTCATATTAATGCAGCAGGTGTATTCCCAAATTTCTAAAATATCGCTTGCTTTTACTTTAAAAGGTGCGTATAATTTATTATCAGAATGTAATTCGTAAGCAGCTTCTTTTTTGTTAAAGCTCATAATACGTTTGTAAGACAGGCCGTCTTCTTTAGTAACAATAATATAAGTTTGACCGAATTTAACTTCTTCAAAACGTTCTAAATATTTTGCAATAACAAAAGAGCCTTCTCTTATAGGAGGCATACTATCGCCTTTAATAGGAAAAGCACGGTGCTTGCCCGATGGTAAAAAAGGCAATTTCATTTGCGGCAATTTTTCAATATAATCCGGATCGGCATAACCACGCGTATAACCGGCAGATGCTTTTAACGGAATTAATTCCACCATATCATTACCATCACTATCTAATAAAATAGGAAATAAGATACGGTTCTTACCAATTTTCATCAAACCATCCAGGTTGGTCTTTTTAAGATCGCCCCTTACTAATGCATCTATGGCTATATGAAAGTATTCCGACAAACGGATCAACAATTCAATAGGAGGTTCGTTGCGCGCCTCTTCGTAACCGCCAATACGTGAACGGGTAACTTTTAGATCGTCGGCCAATTGCTCTTGTGACAAGCCTTTTAGCTGGCGTAAAAAACGGATGTTAGATGATATTTTGCTCATTGCTATAAATTATAGTTTAAAATTACTATTAATTATAGTTATTTGCAAATCTTTTTTAAAACAATTTAAAGTTCAAAATTTAGAAAATTCAAAGAGTGGTGCGCCGTCTAGTTTCCTGCTGTCTTTGCTCCTACATCCATTGTTATTCCTGCAAAAATCCTTTAACGACTACTACAAATACAGAAGTATCAACACTTTCAATCGGGTGTTTGGTATTTGGAAGCATATACATATTAGCGTTAGGCAGGGTTTTATAAACATTTACAGTTTCTTCTAAAGTTACCATTTGGTCTTTATCGCCCAAACCGATCAAGGTTTTATTCTGGATAGTTTTTAATGTTTCGGCATTTAAATAATTATTCCCACTAATGTTCCACATCATTTGTGCAGTTTTTGCCAAAAGATCTTGCCAACTACTACCATGTTTTTTTTCTAAAGAAGCTGCAAAAGCAGGAACTTTTTCAAGTATAACTTTTGGATCCAACATCCGCGTTTCTTTTTCTACTACTTCTTTGTTCCAGTTAAATTTTGTTGCAAGCGTAATTATCTTATGAATGCTTCCTGCAGATATTGAAGCTAAATACAAAGCCACATAGCCACCCATGCTATAACCAATAACAGAAGGCTTAATAAGTTTATTGTGCAAAATAAAATTTTCAAGTTCAATAGAAAATTGATGGATGCCAAAATCAGATTCAAACTCCATACCGCCATGACCGGAAAAAGAAAAGGCGTGAACATCAAAACCATTATTGATCAAAGCCAGTTTTAAACTTTCCAGATCGTTTTTTGAACCTAGTGCACCATGACAAAGAATTATAGTTTGCATGCGCTCAATTTTTTAAAGAGAATAACCGTTTTACGGCGTCCACCTCGTTGGTAAAAATTTTAGTAGGTTTGGCTGGCTTATTGAATTTAAGATAAAAATTTGCCAATATTTTGTGCGAAAGGCTTTTAACTACAATTGCATCTGCAAGGGTATACCTCAACCCTTCTTCACTCGACGAAAAATCAATAGCGCTACGATCAAACTGTGCAAACTCATCAGCCACCATTAATACAAGGCACTGATCTCCATTAGAAAGAGTGCAAATAGCATCGGTAATTTTTTGTGATTCGCTTAAAGCAATAACATGATCAGAAAAAAGTTCTATACGCACAAGTTTAGATTCAAATAACTGAACTTTAGCATAGTTTAATTTTATTTCGTCAATCAATTTCACTGCGACAAATTATGAGAAATTTTTAGCTACTTACTATCACAAATTCTATACGGCGATTCAATGCCTGGTGCGCCTCGGTTTTATCGGTATAAATTGGTTTCGAGAAACCAAAGCCTTTGGCTGTGATCCTTTTTTCGCTAATACCTTTGGAGATCAAATATTTTTTCACTGCCTCTGCTCTACCGGTTGAAAGATCGTGATTGTATTTCTCGCCCGAACTGTTAATGCTTGTGTGGCCGGAAATTTCAATTTTCATTTCAGGATGTTCTACCAACAGGTCATGAAGTTTATCTAACTCAGGAAAAGATTCAGGTAATATCCTGTGTTCATCCGACACAAAAAATAAATTATGTAACACCACACTTTGTCCGGTTTTTACAGGGCTAAGGTACAGGTCAATATTCTCTTCTTTATAAGTATCTAAAACTGTAGCATCTGTATTAGCATTCACCGAAATAAATCCTTCGTGCTGTGCATTAAAACAATATTTTCTTCCTTTAGGCAATGCTATTGTAAAAGCACCCGTCTCAATATTTGAAGTGGCTTTACCTAATACTTTTTTTGACCCTAACTCGTAATAAGTAACAACAGCTTGCATTGGTTTTTTTGTATCGCTGTTATGTACTACACCATGAACTAAGATAACGGGATCGGGTTTTACGCTTTCAGGTTGTTGTATCTTAAATATATCTGCCTTCTCGTTTTGTTTTGCTTCTGATACCATGTAAGCATATTTACCTGAAGCCGGCATGGTATAATATACATCCCAGGCTTTAGTATTTATCTTTGGGCCTAAATTTTTTGGCTCCGACCAATGCTTCCAGGTATCATCCAGCCTCTTGCTCATAAATATATCATTACTGCCATAACCTGGATGTCCTGCCGAAGAAAAATACATCGTTTTATTATCTGAAGCTAAAAAAACGCCTGTCTCATTTGAATATGTGTTGACAATAGCTCCCAAATTCTCCGGCTCACTCCAACTACTGTCTGAAAGTAAGTGAGAAAAATAAAGATCTTTGTCCCCATGGGTATCGTCTCTTTCAATACATAATAAAATTGTTTTCCCATCAGGAGATAAACAGGCTTCATTATAATCGTTATTATTATAAAAATTCTTGATCTTCATTTCTTTTGGATACGACCAGCCGGTTTTTGTCTTGTGCGAATACGAAATTCCTTTGGTCATATCTTTACCATCACCGCCGTGATAGACGTTACCAATAACCAATGAATTATTATCGTGGCTAACTGAAATAACAAAATTATTACCTTTGTTATTAAGTGGAGGACCTATATTCTTTAATTTAGTCCAGGTCTCATCTTTATTTAACTGACTCACCCAAATATCATAATCATCTTCGCCAGCGGTGTTTTCTTTACAAAAAGTGCGGGTAATAAATAATGTTTTTTCATCGGCACTAATTACCGGGCAAATTTCCGCTGCAGTAGAATTAATATTTGCTCCTAGATGAATTTTCTCGCCAAAAGAATTGTAATTATCCACTAATCGTATAGGCTTCTTTTTTTGATACATATAAACATAATCTGCTTCTACTTTCATTACCCCGCCAATATGAAACCCAACATACTCTGCATTATATTTTGGAACAGGTAAAGAAGCTACCTCTACACCATTTATAAAATAATGCAGATTATTACCTTTACGCGCAATAGCTAATTTATTGTATTTATTATGTCCTTTAATAATTCTATCCGATTCCTTCCAGGCAATATCATCTTTATAAATACCTTTAGTGTAATGAAAAACAGAAAAATAACCATTAGGACTTATACAAAACGTATTTGAGTTATTTACATCTTTATAATTGTAACTAATACCATAGCCTTGATTTTCAACCCCGCTTAACTGGCACATAGATACTTCAACCTCATAATCTAAATGAGGATCAAAATTCATGCTGTTAGTTTGATTCCAGGCTTCGTCTTTACCGGCATGTTGTAAAATAAATTTACCCTTTACCGTCCCAGAGGTAAATCCCTTTTCGTTATACGATTTCCAGAACGGATCGTTTGGCTCAAAATCGCATTTGTATACAAGATCGGCTGTAGTGTATTGCGCTATACCTGTTTGCAGGCTCGCAAAAAAACTGAGTAGTATAATTATATGTTTCATTTTCGATTTGAAGATACTAAATTGTATCTAATCGCAAAAAAACATATATTATTTAGACAGATGAAGGCTTTTAGGCTAAATTAGTTGGTCTTTTTTGCTGCGCAAGAAATTGGCTTTTTTTGTTTTCGCGCTCTGCAAAAGCGAGCTTATTGACCAGATTAGCTAGCGCTGATCTGGGTATAGAGGCGTTGCAAATAAAAAGCCTTTTTTGCTTTGCAAAAAACTGGCTTTTTTTGTTTTCGCGCTCTGCAAAAGCGAGCTTTTGCTCCACTTGAAAACAAAAAAAGCCTTTCACTCCGTGAAAGACTTTTTATTTGTCGGGGTGGCCAGATTCGAACTGACGACCTCCTGCTCCCAAAGCAGGCGCGATACCGGGCTACGCTACACCCCGCTGTGTGCGTATCTCAAAAAAATTGAGAGTGCAAATATACATAAATTTTAACTTCTACAAAAAATACGTGCTTTTTTCTTAAATAATGTTTAGCCCCTGTTTATAAGCCTTCCTGAGATAAAATTTAATTGTATTTTTGTCTTCTATGCAAGAGCAAATTCTCATTTTAGATTTTGGTTCACAATTTACCCAACTTATTGCTCGTCGGTTACGCGAATTAAATGTTTATTGTGAAATTCATCCCTACAATAAAATCCCTGAAATTACCAAAGACATTAAAGGTGTTATTCTCTCCGGAAGCCCGCACAGCGTGCGCCAGGAAGAACCCCTTAAACCCGATCTTTCCAATATTAAAGGCAAACTACCCTTATTAGGCGTTTGTTATGGTGCCCAATATTTAGCCCATTTTTACGGCGGCGAAGTTGGCAAATCCAGCTCTCGCGAATATGGCCGCGCCCACCTCGAACTTAAAGATAAAAATGCCAAATTATTCAACGATATCAAGGATGATTCGGTTGTTTGGATGAGCCATGCCGATACTATTTTAAAGATCCCTGAAAATTATAAGATAACAGCCAGTACGCATGATGTAAAAATTGCAGCGTATTCTGTTACAGACGAAGAAACACACGGTATCCAGTTCCATCCCGAAGTATATCATACAGATGAAGGGTTAAAGATCCTAAAGAATTTTGTTTACGGTATTTGCGACTGTAAAGGCTTATGGACATCAGACTCATTTATTGACACTACAATTGCCGATCTTAAAAAAACAATTGGTAACGATAAAGTGGTGCTTGGGCTTTCTGGCGGTGTTGATTCCAGCGTTGCGGCCGTATTATTGAATAAGGCCATTGGCAAAAATCTTTACTGCATTTTTGTAGATAACGGCCTTTTGCGCAAGAATGAGTTTGAAGCAGTGCTTGAGTCATACAAGCACATGGGCCTTAATGTAAAGGGTGTAAATGCAAAAGATAAATTTTATTCAGCCCTTGCAGGGATAAGTGATCCGGAATTAAAACGTAAAGCTATTGGCAAAGTATTTATTGATGTGTTTGACGAAGAGTCGAATCAAATTAAAGACGTAAAATGGTTAGCGCAAGGCACAATTTATCCTGACGTTATTGAAAGTTTAAGTGTTAACGGACCAAGCGCTACAATTAAATCACATCACAATGTTGGCGGCTTACCTGCTTACATGAAATTAAAAATTGTTGAGCCGCTTCGCGCTTTATTTAAAGATGAAGTGCGCCGAGTTGGAAGAGCATTGAACCTTGATGAAACTTTATTGGGAAGACATCCTTTTCCGGGACCAGGTTTAGCTATTCGTATTTTAGGAGATATTACCGCAGAAAAAGTAAGAATTGTTCAGGAAGTAGATGCTATTTTTATTGATGGTTTAAGAAAACATAATCTATACAATACAGTTTGGCAGGCCGGCGCTATTTTATTAAATGTGCAAAGTGTTGGTGTTATGGGTGATGAAAGAACTTATGAAAATGCAGTTGCGCTAAGAGCTGTTTCATCTACAGATGGCATGACAGCGGATTGGTGTCATTTGCCGTACGAATTCCTTGCAAAAATGAGTAACGAAATTATTAATAAAGTTAAAGGCGTTAACAGGGTTGTATATGATATTAGCTCTAAACCTCCTGCAACAATTGAATGGGAATAAAAATAATTTTAAATTTTTAATGTTGAATTATAAATGATCATTTGAAATACCTGAATAAATATATCCTGTCTTGTGTCTTGTGTCTTGTGTCTTTTATCTGTATGGCGCAAACCAAATCTACCAACCTTCAAAGTTTTGATGGAAAAAGTTACTACATACACAAAATAGAAAAAGGACAAAGTTTATATTCCATTACAAAACTTTACAACGTTACACTTGATGAACTTTATACAGCTAATCCGGAACTAAAAAATGGTGTAAAAGCAAACCAGGAAATAAAAATTCCTACGGGCATGGCATCTGTAAAACCTGTTGCTACTACAAATTTAAACACAACCACAGCAGTTGCAGGACAAGTTGATACTTCAAAATATTTTACTTATAAAATTTCAAAGGGTGAAACCATTTATTCTATTACCAAAAAATTTAATCTTACCGAGGCGCAGCTAAACGCTTACAACCCTGGTCTCGCACAATTGGGTTTAAAAGATGGTCAATTAATAGCCATCAGCGAAAAAAATAAACGCAAACCCGGTAAAGAGATCATCAATACAATCTCATCAAACACTGCTCCAATAACAATAGATACTTCAAGATCTAAAGTAGTTACAAAATCTATTAAACCAAGTTACAATATTGCTCTAGTACTTCCTTTTAAACTTGATCAAACTTTAGCTCTTGATATTAATAATCTGGCCAAGAACAAGGCAAATTTCCCATTAGTATCTTCTTACGCTATCGATTTTTATTTAGGATTTAAAAGCGCTATCGATTCTTTATCTACAAAAGGTTTTGAAATTAATTTAGAGCTGTATGATGAAGATGATAAAGATTCTTTAAAACACACGCAACTATTAAGCGATCTTAAAACAAAACAAATTGATTTTATTTTTGGTCCGCTTTATGCCAACGGTTTTAAATCTATTGGTCAAAAAGCAAAAGAATTAAATATTCCTATTATTACACCTATAACGCAACAAAACAAAATGTTGTTCAATAATGTTTATGCATCAAAAACTAATCCATCACAGTTTACTTTATTAGAAAGTCTTGCCGACTATTGTATTGATTCTTTGGTAAACAACAACGCTAAAATATTTTTAGTGTCCGCTTTTCAAAAAGACGCAAAGGAAAATGCATACGTGAATGCTTTTAAAAAGTATTATAACGACAAACAAAAACTTCTTGGCAAACCGGCTAAAGATACCGTTACAGTTGTAAAAGGATTGGCCGACATTAAGAATTCATACTCACCAACATCAAGGAACATTGTAATTACATTAAGTACCAACCAGGTTTTTATCGCCGATTTTACAACACAACTTGCTATTTTTTCTGAAAAGAAAGACGTTGTACTGTGCGGCTGGGAAAACACAACTGGGATAGATAACATCGATCAGGAATATTTAAATTCTTTACATTTTACATTTCCTCATCAATACAATGTAAGCAACACAAAAGCGTACTCAGCTTTAATTGACACTTACAAAATACTGCAGGATTCGTACCCAACAGAATTTTATTTTATCGGTAACGACATTGCCAATTATTATTTAAAGAATTTAAAAGAATGGGGACCGAATTTTGTTTTTAACCTCAACACCCTTTCTGCAGAAACAAATTACATGCGATTTAAATTTTACAGGCCCGATAATTCTACCGGTTTTGATAACCGTGGCGTTTACATTTTTAAATACAACAATTACCAGTTGGAAAAAACAGGATGGAAATAAATAAAGAAACCATTTCTGAATGGTTAAAGAATTTACAGGATTCCATTTGTAAGTCGTTAGAACAAGCCGACGTCCTTTCAAAATTTGAAGAAGAGAACTGGGCGCGTGAAGAAGGCGGTGGTGGCAGAACCCGAATTATTAAAGAAGGTAATGTTATTGAAAAAGGCGGCGTTCTGTATAGCGCTGTTAGTGGCGATGCCCCCGATTTTTTATTTAAAGAACAGGAACACAGCAACGTTTCAACACAAAAATCACAAGTAAAGCCACAATTTTTTGCAACCGGTGTTTCCATTGTCATTCATCCAAAAAACCCGATGGTGCCCATCATACACATGAACATTCGTTATTTTGAAATGGATAACGGTGTAAAATGGTTAGGTGGCGGCATTGATCTGACCCCACATTATATTTTTGAAGAGGATGCTAAATTTTTTCACACGCAGTTAAAAACTGTTTGCGATAAACATAACGCAAATTATTATTCGAAATTTAAGAAATGGGCAGATGATTATTTTTACATCAATCATCGTAAAGAAACGCGTGGTATTGGTGGTATATTTTTTGACCGATTAAATACTGACACCGAAATGAGTTTTGAAAAGAACTTTGCTTTTTGGCAGGATATTGGCAAGGCTTTTGCGCCAACTTACGTTGAATTGATTAGCCGAAATAAAAATAAAACCTTTACTGAAAAAAATAAAGAGTGGCAACTCCTGCGCCGTGGCCGTTACGTAGAGTTTAATTTGATATACGATAAAGGCACCAAATTTGGTTTGGAAACAAATGGGCGTGTAGAATCGATTTTAATGAGCCTGCCAAAAACTGCCGGCTGGGAATATGATTTTAAACCTGCGAAAAATTCTGAAGAAGAAAAAACATTGAGCCTTTTAAAAAAGAAAATCAACTGGGTTTAGCGCAAATAAATCTAAACACATAGAAACATAGTTTTCATAGTTACAGTTTTATGCCTATTAGAAAATCATAGGGCTTCCTCGTTTTCGACGAAGAAGCTATGTTAACTTCAAAAAATATTCTTGCTTTTGTTTTAACCTAAGTGTCCCTGCCTAAGGGCAGGCGGGTATGTGGTTAAAAAAATTTCCGGCTAAGATCTCCAGATAGAATCGTCGCTGATCACAATTTTTACTCTAGTATACTCACCTTTTTTTATCTCAAAATCTAGCTTACCGTTTATATCTAATGCACGCTGAGTAATATTATTCAAACCATAGCCTCTTTCAACAGCATTCATATCAAAACCTGAGCCATCATCCTGTAAAGTAATCTCATGATCGTTATTCGAAAAATTCTCAATGTAAAAATTCTTTGCGTCAGAGTGTTTGGAAGCATTATTGATCACCTCCTGCACTATCCTGAACAAATTTAAAGTGCTCTCCGGCCGTAAATTCAATTCGTTATTGGCATTTTTAAAATGAACTGTAATATTCTTATGTTTAAAGGTCCTGTCGGCAAATTCTTTTATTTTAATACCAAATTGTACCATCGAGATCTTTTCTTCGCTCACCGTCCAGATAGTATCGCGCATTAATGCTGAGGCTTTTCGCACCTGGTCAGAAATGTTTTCGAGATCAAGTTTATCTTTTTCCTTTTCGATGCCGTGCGCTTTAATATCAATTGAAGAACTGATAATGGTTAACTCCGCGCCCATATTATCGTGTAGATCTTTAGAGATCCGCGATCTTTCTTTTTGAATTTTTTTCTGGAAAGCCAATTCTGATTTCTTCCTGATAATATTATTGCGTTGAATAATAAAAAGAACGAGTAACAGCAATACTGCAAAAGCAGAAATAAGAATAATTAAAAATGTATTTTGTTTGTTGATACTTAATTCATTTTCTGCAATTGTATTCTTTTGAACGAGTATGGTATTCTCCTTTTGTTGAACATTATATTGTGTTTGAAGTTCGCCAAGTTTATTTTGTGTCTCTTCATTATAAATACTATCGCTAAAAGCCTGGTATTTTTCTAAATAAAAATTGGCCTTTTCAAAATTTTGTCTTAAACGTTCCATATCATATAAACCAAAATACGCTAGCTTTTGCCAGGCTAAACTTTTTATTTCTTCAGATTGTTTAAGGCCAAGATTTAAAAACTCTTCTGCTTCTTTAAACTTTTTAAGGTCGGCATAGGCATTGCCGATATTAATATTTATTACAGAGCTGCCATTAAGTGAACCTATTCTATCATAAACAGTTTTTGCTTTTAAATAATAATTCAATCCTTTCTCGATATGGCCCATTTTTCTCTCAGCAACGCCAAGCGATTGATAGATCTGTGATAAATATTCTTCTTTGCAATATTTTTCGCAAATAGGTATTAACTCATTATAAATTTGGATCGATTCAACCCCCTTCCCTTGTTTTCTTATTGCAATAGCATAGTTACCTTTTGCCGTAACGTAACCTTCGTAATCTTTAAGTTGTAAAGCAGCGGAAGCGGATTCCAGATAATTTTTTTTTGCTTCTTCTAATTGGTTATTACGCTCGTAAATACTGCCGATATTATTTTGAAGTTTTGCAGCTTCCATAATTGAATTACCTTTTTTAAAAAGTTCGAGGGCAATTAAATTTTTTTCGAGGCTGATGCCATATTTTCCTTTTTCATAATACCCAAGCGCTACCTTACTCATACTCGCGCCAGCGTCTCTCCATTTATTTTTGGCCAACCGAATTTTATAAGCTTGCTCCGCAAGAAAAATACAACTATCAAAATTTCCTTTAAAAAAATAACTAAGCGCCACATCATTTTTACAAGTAGCAATTAATAAGGTATCGCCAAGCTCCAATGCGAGGGCAGCCGCGCGATTTCCGTAAAGAATAGATTGATCAATATCAGAAGTCGAAGTGTAATAACAGAGGTCATCAAGCGCGGTAACTTTTTCTTTGCCGGATAAAGAAGGAAGTTTTTTTATGATCGAATCAATAACGCGATTTTGTTCGCTATTTTTATTTTGCGAAAAACAAAACAGTGTAAAGAATAAAAAAATCCCGATTAAATTATGACGCGAATGTGATCTTAGTTTTTCCAAAAAATAAATATGTTAGGGTCAGTCAGAGCAAACCATCTTTCTGAGCTTTGTTTACAGCTTCTAATTTACTATGAACATTTAATTTTTTATAAATATTTTCAAGATGTTTTCTAACAGTGCCGTAGCTTATCCCGGTACTATCGGCAACCTGTTCGTAGCTCATACCTTTTGCTATCAGTTCAAGCATTTCTATTTCTCGCTTGGTAAGATTACTTTCAGGGTTAACGGCTTGTTTTACTTTTATAGTTGCATTTTTTATAAGATTTAAAGATTTTAGAGCAATGCTGGCACTCATGGCACTTCCCCCTTCCATGGTCTCAAAAATAGCGCGGTGTATCTTCTCCGGTTTTTCGTCCTTTAATAAATAACCTTTGGCGCCGGCGCAAATGGCTTTAAATAAATTTGTCTCGTCATCAAAAACAGTGCACATTAATATTTTTGTATCTGCGTATTTTGCCAGGATCTTTTCTGTTGCTTCTATACCGTCCATATCCGGCATTTCAATATCCATTATAATAACATCAACCTCCAATCCCTGCATCATAGCATGAAGCGCCTCTTTACCGGTACTGAATTCTTTTACAACCTTCATATCTTTAGACAATTGTATCTTACTTACGATGGTTGACCTTACCGTTTTAATATCATCTACTACTGCTATCTTTATCATAATACTTTTTGAAATTAATGAATTTATTCTAAAGGTGCTTATTTTTTATTAATAGTAAATTCCACGCGTCTGTTAAGGGCTTTTCCATCTTCGCTATTATTATCAGCCACCGGCTTTGCCTTTCCAAAGCCATCGCTAGTTAAGCGGGAAGCAGCAATGTTTTTGCCTGTTAAATATGTAACCACTGCAGCAGCCCTTTCTTTACTTAATTTGTTGTTATACTCATCGTTGCCAACATTATCAGTGTGACCGGCTATAAAAATTTCCATAGAAGGATTATCAGTCAATAATTTTACAAGATTATCCAATTCAAAAAACGATTCTTGTTTTAAAACAGATTTAGCTGTTTCGAAAAAAATGTTGTTGATACGAATTACCTGCCCTGTTTCTATTGGTGATAAAAGAAGGTTCTTTGAAATTTCCTTATAGCTTGAAACTGCTGAAAGATCAAGATTCTCTGTTACCGAATAATAACCCTGAGCTGTAGCTTTAAAAGAATAATTTTTTCCATAAGGTAAGATAATAGTGAACTCGCCCGTTTTAGGATTAGAACTTGCTATACCTAATTCGTTACCGGTAGCAAGATCAAAATAATTTATTGCTGTGCCAATTGGCTCATTTGTTTTTGAATTCAAAACTTTTCCGTTAATAAGCACAACAGGATTTGGTTTTTGTTCTTCCTTTGCTTTTATCTTTACAAGATCGCCATTTCGTATCATATAAAAATAATCTCCTGATGCAGGAATTGTAAAATAAGCATCCCATGCAGAACTATTTATTTGCGGACCCATATTCAACGGTTCTGTCCAGTTCTGCCAGGTATCATCTAAACGCTTACTCATATAAATATCAGAGCTGCCGTAGCCTCCTGGCCTGTCACTGCTAAAATATAAGGTTACATTGTCTGCCGCTAAAAAAGGTGTGCCGTCATCGTAGTTTGAACTTATTTTCGGACCAAGTTTTAAGGGTTTACTCCACTCTCCATCTTTTATTATTGAAACATAAATATCATGATTATCTTTTCCTTCTATTTCTCCAAAAGCCATTAATAAAATATTGTTGGACGCCGATATACAATTAGAAACATGAATACTTTTTTGCATCTTAGCATACTTAGGAACTTCAAATCCTTTAGGATCTGTCCACCCATCCGACTTAAGATAACTAACAGAAAAACCACTTTTACTATATTCTCCTTTATTGTAGAATCCTTTAAGGTAACGCGTGTTACCATCTGATGATTGTCCGATTATACTATTATATCGCGAGGTGTTAAAGGGAAATCCCAAATGTTGTGCCTTATCCCAATTTCCATTACCTGAATATTTTGCAAACCAAATATCCTGGTTTGGGGTTTGTGGCGAAAGTGTGTTTTGAGGATCGTCTCCTCTTACAAAGAACAACTTTTTACCATCGGGTGTAATGTAAGGGGCCAATTCGTATAAAGTACTGTTTACATTTGAACCAAGACTTACAACCTCGTAACCTGTTTGTGAGAACAGTTTTGTAAAAGCTAAGACGCTAAGAATAATTATTTTTTTCATTGCTAAAAAATTATTCGGTTGTACGTTTAATAGTTTGATCTTCTTCTTCGCCTCTTAAAAACTTAATGCTGCGGCTAATTGGTATAGCGATCGATCCTCCAAAATAAATACCATCCACCATTCTATACCCAACTTCTACTTCTGCTGTAAATTTGGTGCGGAATTTTTTCTTTCTATCCTTGCGTTGTAACGTTGGAAGTGTTTGCAATAGTAAGCGCCCACCTATAGGTAAGGTGTTTTTTACACCAACGGGTACGTTATTTATAGGCGTAATAATTGCATCTAAGCAAAATCTTATATGGCCAATATTTCCTTTTTCTCCGTATTTATCGGTTTGTATAAATAACCGTTTTGTTGTACCAAAACAAAGCCCACCGTATGCACCAAAAATATAAAAATTAGAATAAATATCTTTACCCAGTGGATTGTCAATTTTAACAATGCTACGGTTTAAATACACGCCTGCGCGTGCAGCAATGTATTTCCACTTTTGCCCATTTGGTACATTAATGGAAAGGGTGTTTAAATATTCTTTTCCATTATTATACGATTTAGATTGCTTTAATACCACAATTGTTTTTGCCGTTTTTATTCGACTGTTTAAAATAAAAAAGCCACCAAGTTGCAAATTGCTTCGGTTTTTAAGTGTTTTATCAGATAATCTACCAAATGTTAACCATGCGTTTCGAAGTGTATAGTCAACCCCAAATTTTTGTTTAAACATGGCGTGACCCCAAACGCCATAACTAAAATTTGTTCCTTCAATATTGCCAACCGAAAAATCCATTTGGGCTAAATCAATATTTATCGAAAAATTATTTATTTTACGAGGCTCGTTCTCAATTATTTTATAATTGACCTGCTCCTGCGCGAAGGATTGATTTACTAAAAGTGCTAAAAGAAGGATCTTTACTGTTTTCATGATGCTGTTTTTTTTTACAAACATACAGCAGATGCAAAAATCGTGAAATACGCAGAAATACGTACGTCAAAAAAGATCAAACATATCTGTATAAAAGTTGTTAATTTTTATTTCATTATATTTATGTAAAAGATTATTATAGTTTTGTACTAACATAAAGTATCCTTCTTATGAAAATTATAGCTAAAAGTTTTGCTTTCATATTGTTTTTTTGTAATGGCCTTTTGGCGCAAATTTCTCCTCCATTGGGTGCTCGTCTTAATTACAACCAGGTAATGTTTAGGTACCCTGAAGTTGAAGGAGCTTTTTTGTATAAGTTAACTATTGACGCTTACGACTCTTTAAAAGCTGAAAAACCTTCTTCCAGTTTAATTTTTAATGATTCTAATACCTGTACACTGGTGCAAAATTTGGAATTTGGCAAAAAATATGTTTGGAAAACGGAAGCATTCTCGCAACCAGGACAAAAATTATCTACTTCACAATCATATAGTTTTTCACTATTAAAAAATGATTTTAATGACCCAAATATTTTTAAGGTTTCTCAGTTTATTAATAAGCCGGAAAAATATAAAGATGGTATAGTATGGCTGGATAAATATTTTTGCGCACTCGATCGTAGCGGAAAAGTTGTTTGGCAATTTCCCAAAAGCGTTAAAAATGCATTTATGCCTGATAATATGACTGATTTGCACATGTATAGCAATGGAAATATTTCTTTTTCAAACGACACGACTTTGTATTACTTTGATCGCGACCTTAAATTAATATGGCATTGTCATGTTGGTATGCTAAAGCCAATTTTAAAAGTCACTAATTTTCATCATGTTTTTAATCGTTTGCCTAATGGTAATTTTATCGCTTTAGGCTCGACGTTTGAAAAGTTTAAATTAGATAAAACTGATGCGGCAACTTATACTTACGACAACAATATTATACTTGAATTTGATTCTGTGGGAAAGCTTTTGTGGCATTGGGAATTCAGGAAACATGCTGATACATTGCTCGTTAAAGATGTTTTAAAAAAATACGGCACAAAAAATTCTAAATTATCGGTAATGGTTCATGGTAATTCGGTAAGTTACGATTCTACATACAAACATCTTTACCTTGGTTGTCGCGATTTTAACCGAATTATTAAAATTGACAGAGCATCAAAAAAAATTATTGCTGAATACGGGCCTAAATTAACCGATTCGGATACAAAAGTATTTCAAACAAACTTTTATTCGCGACAGCACGATGTGAAGCCTGTTGGAAAAAATGAAGTTTTATTGTTTAATAATGGCGAAGAAACCGAAAAAGGCAAAAGCTCAGTAATGAGAATTTTGTTGCCACAAAACGTTCAAGAAAAAGCAAAAAAAACCTGGGAGCTGGATCTGGATATTGATACTATACCAGGTAAAGCGATTAAATACGGTAGTGCTGAATTATTGAGTAACGGGAATTATTTAATTTGCGGTGGTACCAATGGTAGAATATTGGAAGTTACGGCCAATAAGGAACCCGTGTGGGATCTATATTTACAAGCAAAAACATTACCCGTATTTCCGTTTAGACTATTTGCTCAGTACAGAGCATATTATAGCAGTTCGCTTTATCCATATTATTTTGTGGTCTCAATAAATAAAAGCAAGCCAAAAGCCATAAAATTATTTAACGAAGGTACAGAAAGCGACAGTTATAAACTTGAGTTTTTTGATACGCCTTCTAATACAATTTCAAAATCTGTTAGTACGTTAACAACACCAATAATTAAGTCGGGTGGTAGTTATGTTGTCGCATCAAAAAGCGATTCTATTAGAAGTATTAAGGTTACATCTTTAAGTTCTGGAATTATTCAGTGGTACACTATTAATAAGTAGTTTTACTTTAATTGGGTTAATTCCAAACGATTTAACCACATAGACACATAGAAGTCTAATCTCATTTAAACAATTATTTTGCGGCAGAAAGATCATAGAATTTTTTTCGCTTAAGGCGAAGAAACTATGTAAGCTTAATAAAATTTGCGTTTGTTGTCTTCTTAAAAAAACTATGTGCCTATGTGGTTAAAAACATCTACAGCACTAGTGTCTGTGTTTCATGATCACAAAAAGCATGAAGAGAACGGGCACGGAACTTAGCACCATACCTATATAACCTTTGGGGTATTTTTCCTCTTCAGAATAATATTTTGTATTCATAAAAATATTTATGCCCGAAATAATAAATCCTAAAAGACCAAGAAGAATTCCGTAAAAAGAAAACTGGATCCTGTAAATTGATAACGCCGCAAGAGCTCCTATAACAAGCGAAAGATATCCTAAGATCTTATAAACGAGACGATGACTCATTCTTATTCGGCGTAATAAGTCATTAAACGCCTGCGTAATTTACTAGCGTAGGTCTGGCACTGCCAGTCGGTGTGATTATTGGTAGAGTTAATACATTTACCGTATTGTCTAACCCTATATTTCATTTCCTCGCCCAATAAATTAAAAAGTTCTAATGCTTCATCAAAATCTGCAGCATTATCTTTTATACGCGCAAAGTGATCTTCTAAACTTTGATCAAGAACAGTTTGTGGTTTATGGCCTTTACGTAAAGCCATGGTATAACGGTCTTTTACAATGAAAGCTTCGGCACTTGAATTTAAGAAACGCTCCTTAATTTCGGGAGGCATATCATAATCATTCTCTAATTCATAATTCCACTCGTCTTTATATCTGTGCTCTAAATATAAATGCGGTGCGGCAAAAACGTGTTTCCAATCAATTGGATATTGCCATAGATTAAAACGGCGCGAATTATTTCCAAGATCAATGATCTTAAATGTTTTTTTAGTAGGTAAGATACGGCTTCCGCGGCCTATCATCTGATGATATAGCGTTAGAGATTTTGTGGCACGATTTAAAATGATGGTTTCTACTTCAGGCTCATCAAAACCTGTAGTTAAAATACTTACAGACGTTAAAACACCATCTTTTGTATTACGGAACCACTCTAATGTTTCTGCACGATCTTTATCGCTGAACGTACTATCTAAATGACGAACAGGATAACCTTTCTTTTTAAATGTTTCGTAAACGGCGCGACTGGTTAAGATACCCGCGTTAAAGATCAGGGTTTTTGTGCCCTTGCCCATTTCTTCATAAGCTTCAATAAGCTTACTTTGCATAATGGCCTGGGTATATAATACTTCGTGCGAACCAACGGTAAACTCACCATTATTACCAACACGTAAAGAACTTAAATTAACATCATAAGAATAAGTTTGGCCTTCGCATAAAAATCCTTGCTCAATTAAATTTGAAATACTTTCTCCAACAATTAATGCAGAATAGGTTTGATACAAAGGAAGTTTTTTATTGCTGCTTAAAGGTGTTGCTGTTACACCTAAAATATTTACATCGTTAAAATAATGAAAGATCTTGCGGAATGAATTATTATGCGCCTCATCTACAATAACCAAACCAATATCTTCTAAAAATTGATCGTTCTCTTGTAAACGGTTATTTAATGTTTCAACAAGGGCAGTAAAACTTTGGTACTCGCTTTGATGAGGCAATTGTTTTACTTCGCTATTAATTACTTTGTTGCTAATTCCAACTTCTGCCAAAACATCAGAGGTTTGTTTTCCTAACTCAATACGATGTGTTAAGATCAATACTTTTCGTCCAAATTGCTGGATATAACGTTTTGCTATTTCACTAAAAATAATTGTTTTTCCACCACCCGTGGGTAACTGAAAAAGTAGATTGGCATTAGGCGGCAACTCAACAAGGCGATTAAAAATATTGTTTACAGCCTGCTCCTGGTAAGGATAAAGTTTCCGGGGTTCTGCTGCTTCTATTTTGTCGTCGATCATAAAAAAATGGCAATTTGCGAATATACGGCTAAATCAACTAAATACAACCATTTTTTATTAAGAATTAATGAGGATTTACACAATTTTAGGAACTTTTAATAAATCCCGTAACTCAATAATTTGGTATCTTCGCTTTTGTGCAAAGAAAATTCAATTACCTCTTTTTAAGTCTCTTTTCGGCTATTTTATTATCCGCAGGCTGGTTGTTGCATTTATCGGTATTTATCTTTTTTGCCTTTGTGCCTTTATTGCAGTTGGAAGATGATCTTTCAAAACGAATAGATCTGCCAAAACGAAAATTAAAATTATTCGCTTACGTTTATTTCACTTTTTTAGTATGGAACCTTTTAACAACCTGGTGGGTAACCCAAGCCTCTATGGGAGGTGGTATTGTTGCCTTTGTTTTTAACTCATTGTTCATGAGTATTATTTTTGTAATATTTTCGAATCTAAAGACCAGAGTAAATAAGCCTTTTGCTATTTGGTTCCTCATCCCTTTATGGATCGGTTACGAATTTGTGCATACCATCTGGGATCTTTCGTGGAGCTGGTTAATACTTGGAAATGTTTTTGCATTTAACACTAGCTGGATACAATGGTTCGAATTTACAGGTACCACCGGCGGCACTTTCTGGGCCTTATTTGTAAATATTTTGGTTTTTACTATTATTAAAAATAATATTTCTTTAAAAATAATTTCTAAGCCGGTTTTAAAAATTGCAGCGTCAATAATTCTTCCTGTTCTAATTTCTTACCTCATCTTTTTTCTTAGAAAACCTCTTTCAGAACCAAAAGATAAATTAAAGGTGTTAGTGGTACAACCAAACATCGATCCTTACAACGATAAATTTGTGCTGGATTTTCAAATGCAATTTTTTAAATTCCTTGAACAGATAAAAGGCAAAGTGACCAACGAAACTGATTACATTGTTTTACCCGAAACCTTTATTGTTGGCCAGGGACTTAACGAAGACATTATTGGTGAAAATGAAGCTGTGCTTTGGTTTAAAGACAGTTTAATAAATAAATTTCCAAAATTAAAAATTGTTGTAGGGGCAGATAGTTATCGTTTTTTTACCAAGAACGATAAAATTTCATCTACCGCAAGGCCATACCAGGATGAAGGCGTTTATTACGATTCTTATAACACCGCTTTGCAAATAGATGCCGGTGGTGTGCAAATGTATCACAAGTCAAAACTGGTTCCGGGTGTTGAGCAAATGCCTTTTCCCGGACTATTAAAACCTTTGGAAGGCCTTGCTATACAAATGGGCGGTACCTTTGGAAGTTTAGGTGTTCAGGATGAAAGAGCAGTACTTACAGATAAGGAAACTTTCACAAATATTGCTCCCGTTGTTTGTTATGAAAGTGTTTATTCTGATTACGTTACTGAATATGTAAGGAAGAATGCAAACATTATTTTTATTATTACCAACGATGGCTGGTGGGGCAATACACCTGGCCATGTACAACATTTAAATTACGCACGTTTAAGGGCAATCGAAAACCGTTTACAAATTGCGCGTAGTGCCAATACGGGAATAAGTTGTTTTATTGATGAGTTTGGCACCATTTCTGAGGCCACAAATTATTGGGAAGCAGCTGTTATTGAAAAAGACATTTATAAAAATAATAACCATACTTTTTATTCGAAATTTGGTGATCTAATAGCCTATTTATCGGCTTTTATATCGGTATTACTTATCTTGTACAGTATCTTTTTAAGATTCACGAAAAAAACTGCTTAACAAGTTAAAAAGCCATCAAATTGCTACGTTCTATGGCAAAAAATCAGCTTTATTGCTAAGTAAATTTCAGTAAAAAAATTATCTTTGTAATCATTAAATAAAATTTTATGGGACGGATATTTCAGACAAGAAAAGCAACCATGTTTAAACGTTATGCTAAAATGGCAAAAGCGTTTACCAAAATTGGAAGAGAAATTGTAATGGCAGTTAAAGCGGGTGGCCCTCACCCGGAAAATAACCCGCGTTTAAGAATGATCATGCAAAATGCAAAGGCTGTTAATATGCCTAAAACAAATGTTGATGCTGCCATTAAACGCGCCAGTGAAAAAGATTCGGGAAATTATGATGAAATAATTTATGAAGGTTATGCGCCGCATGGTGTTCCTGTTCTTGTAGCATGTACAACTAATAATCCCACACGTACTGTTGCAAGTGTACGTTTATATTTTAACCGTGCTAATGGTGCCATGGGTACAAATGGTTCGGTAAGTTTTATGTTTGAGCACGTAGTACTTTTTAAAATTGATGTTGCGGGTTTAAATAAAGATGATCTTGAACTGGAACTAATTGATTTTGGTTTGGAAGATATTTCGCATGATGAAGAGAATAATCATTTTATCATTCAAACACAATTTACCGATTTTGGAAAAATGCAATCTGCGTTAGAGGAAAGAAAAATTCCGGTACTTGAAACAAGTAAAATTTATAGTCCTACAACCACTAAAGAATTAACTCCTGAACAAGAAGCAGAGGTAACCGCCATGATTGAAAAGATGGAAGAGGACGATGACATTGAGGCTGTTTACCACAATATTGCTTAACCGTTTTGGAAAAGCAATGGAAAATATATAACAATAGCAACACTAAGGCTATTGATGAATTACAACAACAATTAAATGTTGATGCCATTGTTGCTAAACTTTTAGTGCAACGTCAAATTTTTAATTACAAAGAAGCTAAAGATTTTTTTCGCCCAGATCTAAAACAATTGCATGATCCTTTTTTAATGAAAGGAATGGATATGGCCATTGAAAGAATAAATACAGCCATCGAAAAAAATGAAAAGGTTTTAATTTATGGTGATTATGATGTGGATGGCACAACCGCGGTAAGTGTTGTTTACAGTTTCTTTAAAGATCATATTGCTAAAATTGATTATTACATTCCTGACCGTTATAAAGAAGGTTATGGCATTTCTTTTACCGCTATTGATTTTGCTAAAGAAAATAATTTCGCTTTAATAATTGCATTGGATTGCGGTATAAAAGCCAACGAAAAAATAGATTACGCCAATTCAAAAAATATTGATTTTATTATTTGCGATCACCATTTACCCGGAGACGAAGTGCCTGCGGCTATTGCCGTATTAGATCCAAAACAAAATGATTGCAATTATCCATTTAAAGAATTAAGCGGCTGCGGTATTGGTATAAAATTAATTGAAGCTTTTTCAAAAAAATATAATTTTCCTTTAGAGGTTTGTTATAATTATTTGGATTTGGCTGCGGTAAGTATTGCTGCAGATATTGTACCGTTAAATGGTGAGAACCGTGTGATGGCGCATTTTGGTTTAGAGAAAATAAATAAAGAACCAAGACCCGGAATAAAAGCATTATTAAATTTAAATCAATTAAAACAGGCTGTAACCATAACCACTTTGGTTTTTGTTTTAGCACCACGTATAAATGCAGCAGGTCGTATTGAACATGGCAGCAAAGCAGTAGAGCTTTTAATTTGTGAAGATGAGATTCATGCCGAGGAATTTGCAAAAGCCATTAACGAAACAAATACACAACGTAAAGATCTTGACCAGGGAACTACCTCTGAAGCATTATTACAAATAGAAAATATTGAATTGAGTGGGACAAAAAAATCTACAGTTCTTTTCAGTCCAACCTGGCACAAAGGGGTTGTTGGTATTGTTGCTTCGCGTTTGATAGAAAAATATTATCGTCCAACTATTATTTTAACCGAGAGTGATGGTAAAGTTTCAGGAAGCGCAAGAAGTGTAAAAGAATACGATGTTTACAGCGCTATAGAAAAATGCAGCGATCTTTTAGAGCAATTTGGTGGACATAAATTTGCAGCAGGCTTAACTTTGAAAAAAGAAAACCTTAATGCATTCATTGATAAATTTGAAAAAGTTGTTTCAGGAAGTATTACCGAAGATCAACTAATTCCAAAAGTAGATATTGATATAGAACTTGAGTTTCATGAAATAAGTGATAAACTGGTTCGCATCTTAAAACAATTTGCGCCACATGGTCCGCACAACATGACACCCTCTTTTTATTGTAAGAATGTATTTGAAACAGGTTGGGGCAAAGTGTTTGGCAACAACCATTTAAAACTGGAGTTATTCCAGCAATCAAATCCAAATATTCGTTTTCAAGCCATTGCTTACGATAAAGGCGATTATATTAATTTCTTTCAGCGCAAAATTCCAATGGACATTGTTTTTAAGATCCAGGAAAATGAATACAGAGGTGTTACAACAATTCAGTTCATGATAGAAGATCTGAAAGTGAATCAAAGCAAATAAGATGAAAAATATTTTAATTTCATCTTTTATTTTTATTATTTCTTTTAGCGCATTTTCTCAAACTTCTGATTACTGGCCAAATTGGCACCAGGTTAAAATCGGATATGGAGTTTTAAATTTAAATCGGGAATTTTATAAAAATCCTCTTGAAATAATTTCTGATTCAAAGTTCAAAAAATCAATGGAGGTGATCACATTAGAAGGAAGTGTAAAACACAATATAGAGGTAAACCGAACAATGGAATTTGGATTTTTGTATTATTTACCTCAAACAATGGAGTTAAGCGACTCTCTTTCTGCAAAAAGAACTGGTTATAACACTTATGTAATTTTTAAATATGATCTGTTACCTAAAACAAAAATAATCGATCTTTTTGTTGGCGGCGGAGTTTCTCTTGGAAGACATTACTTATATATAAATGATGGCAATAGCTCTAGTTATAGAAATTATAATGCATCAGTATTACCACAAATAGACCTTGAAATCCGACCTTTAAAAAGACTAGCATTTAGTGCAGAAGCTAATTTTTTATCTGATCTAACTTTTCAAAAATGGAAATCCAAAAATCCTGCTTATTTAATTGCCCCAACAAGGTTCGGAGGAACACTTTTAAGGTTTTCGGTTTCTTTTTTTTACAGATAACTCAATAAACTATATCTCGCAGTATATTATAAAAAGCTTAACGAATAAAAGGCTTACAAAAATTTGTAAGCCTTTTTTATTTATTATCATTATTAAATTACTTCTGGTTCCTTCCACCACCACCACCGGTATTCCTTCCGCCGCCACCGTTATTGCCACCGCCTGAAGTATTGCCAACATTTTTTCCACCACCGCCACCAGTATTTCTTCCACCACCCTGTTGTTTTGGAACATTATTTTGTGGTGTACTCATACCAGGATTTTTCTTCACAGGAGCAGTTTGCTGCTCGTGTCTTTTTACAGGTTGCGTATTTTTCTTAGGCTGCGAATTAATTTCGTTCGGTTGATCGTTCTTTTCATTTTTACCGGTTTTTGGCTGATTATTAATTTGCTCTGACCTATTTCCTTTTTTTGGTTGGTTCATGTTCTCTTCGTTACCAACACGTTTAGTATTTTTCTTTTCAGGATTTGCAGGTAACGAATTATATTTTCTACCCGGTTTTACATTGTCTTTATATGCTATTTGTTTCTCATTGTAATAGCCTGTGCGTTTATGCTGACGCACTGTTTCTGCACTCATTCTCCTACCATAATAACCTTTATGTACGTTTGGCGAACGATAATAATTACAATGATGATAATGATGATGATAATGTTGAGCTCTCCAATAATGATTGCGCCAGTATACAGGATACCATGGAGTCCACCAGCCCGGGTAATAACCCCAATACCATGGCGAAGCATACACTACATAAGTGGGACCATAAATATATTGCACAGAAGGCCATGCCCAGACATTTACAACAACATTTGAATTGTTATTATAATCTGAGTTTGAATTATTGTTATTATTAAAATTACCCTGATCGCTCTTTCCTTTATAAACATCATCCGTTTCAGTATCTGATTTTAATTTTTCAGCAGAAACCGTTTTTCCATCTTTTGGTTCAACTATATAATCTTTACCATATAACTCTTCGTCGCCCACAATTTGAATATGCGCGTTATCATCTTTTGTTTTTTCGATCACAATTACTGCAATGTCCTGTATCTCGCTTTTTGTAACAGCAGTCTGTAAAACGATGGTGTGTGCTTCACCTTCTTTATTATCTACCACTTTTACATAATCCACTTCACCATCGCCATTTAAGTCGAGGTTATTTATTTCGTTATCATTACTATTAATTGCTTTTTCAAAAGCCTCCAGGTTATTGGATTTTTTGAAGGTCTCTAATGCACCGGGCAGATCAAAATTATCGCCGGGTAAACCAAGAGAATCTGGTTTGGTTTGAGCGAAGACAGAGCCGGTTGTAATTAAACAGGCAGCTACAATTATTTTTTTAAACGCTTTCATAATTTTGCTTTATATATAGATTATACAAGGTACCTCAAGTTTAGTGCCAGTATATATATTTTAACAAATAATAAGGGTTAAAGCGGTTTAGAATTTAAATTCTTCCTTAATAAAAAATTAAACCGCCAGAAAAGGGCTACGGCAACAAAGGTAAGAGAGGTTAATAAAGCGATCCAGATACCCACTGTTTCCATTTTAAAAGTAAAAGCTAAAAGGTAAGCCAAAGGCAATGCAATTAACCAATAACCTACCAGAGTAATTATGGTAGGATATTTTACATCTTCTAATCCTCTTAAAGCTCCAATGGCTACAACTTGTATTCCATCAAATAGCTGAAACATGGCGGCAATAATTAAAAGTTTGGAGGCCAGTTTAATAATTTCTATTTCGTCGCTAAAACCTAAAGGTAATATGGTACTAAAAATTAAAAATAATAAACCAAAAGCACCCATTACTAATAAAACCAATTTAAGGGCGGTGTAACCGGCATTTTTAATTTCCAGCCAATTTTGTTGTGCATTATATACACTCACTCTTATAGTTGCCGCGCTGCTTATTCCACTTGCAAACATGTAAGTAAACGCAGCTATACTTAAAGCAATGCCATGCGCATCTATTTGTTCTTTGCCGAAAGTACCGGCCATTAAACCTGCAATTGCAAAAGCAGCAACTTCAAAAGTAAATTGTGCGCCTGAGTTCAAACCAATGCGAGCAAGATCTTTTAATTCTACCCAGTTAATTTTAACCTGTTTGTAAACTGTACCCATTTCTTTTGTGAGTGGCGATCTGAAAATAAAGATCAAAAAAGAAATTCCCATAAAAGCTCTGGCAATAAAAGACGCCCAGGCCGAACCTAAATAACCCAATTCAGGAAAACCAAATTTGCCGTAAATTAAAAGGTAATTTAAAATGATATTCAATAAATTACCTGCAACACTTATAATAAGCGCCATGCGTGTGTTAGCCAGGCCTTCGCAATATTGTTTACAAGTAAAAAATAGAGAAACAGGTATCATTGAAAAGATCAACACATCAAAGAACGGTACTGCTAACTCTACTACTTCGACAGGCTGTTGCATGTATTTTAATACACCTGATGATAAAAACAATATCACAAAACATAAAACCGCCACCGAAAGATTAAGTACTAAAGAATTTTTAAAAAGAGAAGCTTTTTTTTGCACATCATTATTATGATGGGCATCAGTTACCAAAGGTGTAGTTGCATAACTCACGCCAATGCCAAATACCAATAACAACACATATAAATTATTTGAGAGTATACAAGCTGCTTGTTCGGTTGGACCGATCTTCCCTAAAAAAATAGTATCAACCATGCCGGTAATAATATGGCCAACCTGTGTTATAACCAGCGGCCATGCCAGATAAATAGTTTCTTTGGTATGAATATTTTTAAAAAAGGCCTTAAGCATTTGGGCTGCAAAGATAAGAGAATCTTCGTAAAAAAACGTGACAGAATATTCGGTAGCTGAGCCAGCCGAAGCTACTTCTTCTTCTCTTCTGTTTTAGAAGGCGTCACGGTTGTTGCAGGAACAACTCCGGGTTTTTCTGGTGGATCGATGGCTTTTTTTAGCCAGCTTTTAATATCATTTAATTCCTTTCCATTTATAGAATGAGGCATTTCATAATTATTAAAAGTAACATCGTTTACTTTTTTCGACTTTAAGAATTTTACTGCGCTATCAGCTTCTGAAATTTTTATCACATTATCAGAATTACCATGTGCAATAAAATATTTTGTTTTTGCAGCTTTAGCCCAATCTGTTTTTAAGCTCTTTGATTCCGCCATCAATTTTCCACTCAGCACCAGTACCCCTTTAATTTTTTTTGGCGCGGCTAAAGCCAGATCGTAACCCATCATAGCACCTTGACTAAAACCCATAATAAAAACATTATTACTGTCCAATTTAAGTGTTTTACAAGCGTTACTAATAAAAGACAGAACTTTTATGCGACTTTCTTTTGCTTTATTATAATCGTATGTAAAAGGTTTGTCGCCAACACGATCCAACACAAACCAGCCAAATCCTCCGTCTTTCAATGCTTCCGGACCGCGCAGGGAGATCGTAATGAACCTTGGATCTAATGCTTTTGCAATATCAAAAAGATCTTCTTCGTTACTGCCATAACCATGCAACATAATTAAAAGTGGCGCAGGCTTATCCGTTTTTTTTGAGGCTTCGTTAACCTTATAAACTAAAGTTGAATTTATTGTTTGGGAAAAACCCAAAAAACAAATTGCTACAAAAAATAAAACTAAAAACTTTTTCATCTCCTTCTGCTTTTTTTACTTTTACCGCCTTTGCTTCCTTTATCGCCACGATCGTTTTTACTACCGCTATTACTTTTTCCGCTGTAATTTTTCTTACCACCACCGCCGCGTGATCTGCTATCATCAAAATTAGATCGGTTATCGCCAAATTTCGAGGATCCTGAAGCTCCTTCCGAATCTGCAAAAGCAAAATTCAATTGTTTCTTCACAAGGTCAGCATCTACAACTATAATTTGAACAGGATCGCCAAGTGTATAAATTTTTCCTGTGTTACGACCAACATAACGGTAATTATCAGAATCATAAGAAAATTGATCTCCTTTCAGATCACGACTTTTGATCATCCCTTCGCATTTGTTCTCAATTATCTCCGCATAAATACCCCACTCCGTCACACCGCTAATAAGGGCGTCAAAGGTCTGGCCAATTTTATCAGACATAAACTCAACCTGTTTGTATTTTACTGAAGCCCTTTCCGCTTCAGCCGCGGTACGTTCCTGATCGCTACTGTGTTTACATAATTTTTCAAGATCATCCTGCGTAGAATATTTTGTTCCTTCCAAACGCGCTTCTAACAAACGGTGCACCATTACATCGGGGTAACGACGAATTGGCGAAGTAAAGTGTGTATAATATTCAAAACCCAAACCATAGTGACCTGCATTTTTTGTAGTGTAAATTGCTTTTGGCATACTTCGCACCGCAAGCATCTCAATCATGCCCTGCTCTTTTTTATTTTTTACATCTACCAATAATTTATTGATAGATTGAGCCATTTTTTGTTTACTTCCCAATTGCATTTGATAGCCAAAACGCGCAACAAAACCACTCAGTTCAGCCATCTTCTCATCGCTTGGTGTATCGTGAATACGGTACACACATAAATTTTTTGGATCGTCTTTCTTCTTTTGGTTTTGATGTTTTGGATTCTCATCATTTTTGCCACCCTTACCTAAAAACTCGGCTACAGAACGATTTGCCAATAACATAAAATCTTCAATTAATTTATGTGCGTCTTTTTGTGTTTTAAAAAATACGCCTATTGGATTTCCTTCTTCATCTAAATTAAATTTCACTTCCGCTTTATCAAAAAAGATAGAACCACGTTTTGTACGTTCTGAGCGCAATTTTTTTGCCAGTCTATCTAATAATAAAATTTCTTTCGCGTATTCTCCTTCTTCAGTTTCAATAATAGTTTGTACATCTTCGTAGGCAAAACGTTTATTACTATGAATAAGTGTTTTTCCAAACCACTGATCGGCAATATCTGCGTTATCATCCATTTGAAAAACAGCAGAGAAACAATATTTATCTTCGTTAGGACGTAATGAACAGGCAAAATTACTTAACACCTCGGGTAACATCGGAATCACACGATCTACAAGGTACACAGAAGTCGCTCGTTCAACCGCTTCGTTATCAAGAATTGATCCTGGTTTTAAAAAATGTGTAACGTCTGCAATATGTACGCCAACTTCCCACAAACCATTATCTAATTTTTGAATGGATAAAGCATCATCAAAATCTTTTGCGTCAATCGGATCGATGGTAAAAGTTAACACCTCTCTAAAATCCCTGCGCTTTTCAATTTCTTCTTTTGTAATAGCTGTATTTAGTTTCTTCGCTTCTTTTTCTACTACATCCGGAAAATGTTCAGGCAAACCGTACTCTGCCATGATGGCGTTCATCTCTGTTTTATGAACTCCAGGAAAACCGAATACTTCTTCAACAACAGCAATTGGATTTTTATCGTTCGCTTTCCAATCTTTTAATTTGATCTTTACTTTTTGTCCATCTTCTGCTCCTTTAATATCGCCTGAATGAATAAAAAAATCAACATGGATCTTATGACTGTCCGGAATTACAAAAGCAAATTTTGGATTTATTTTTATGGTACCAACAAATTCTGTTTTAGCGCGCTTAATAACTTCTATTACTTCTCCTTCTTTACGTTTACCACTGCGTTTTTGCAAAAGTTGGAGTTTTACAAGATCGCCCTGCAATGCATTTTTAGATTTGTATTGAGGAATATAGATATCATCTTCCGATTCGCTAAAAACAACAAAGGCGGTTCCCTGACTTGTAAAATCTATTGTTCCGGTAATATATTGTTTGCTTTCTTTTATCTGGTATTTACCGGTTTCTTTTTCAACTACAAAGCCCTGGTGTTTCAATGCTTCTAATACCTGGATCAATTCCAGACGTTCGCCATCGGTATTAATTTCCATGGCAGAACCCAATTGTTTATAGTTAAATACTTTTGTGTCGTTATGTTTTAAAAAGTCTAAAACTTCTTCAAATAAATAACGTTTTGGTTTTTTGTTTTTAGACATAACTTAAAGGTACAAAGCTTTTGTTGGTTTTGACTTAAGCTATTTAAGCGTTTATTAACAGATAATTGTAATAAAAAAGCCCCGTCTGTTGAACGAGGCTTCTTAAAAAGAAATTTAAAATTATTTACCTAACGATTTTTTTAAATTATCATCGATAGCTGCTAAAAATTCTTCAGTATATAAATAATGTTTGCCATGTTCTACTTTATTGCCGTGAGCACAAACCGCAAGATCTTTGGTCATTTTACCACTTTCTACAGTTTCAACACAAACTTTTTCTAAAGTTTGAGCAAAGTGAATAAGTTCTTTATTGCCATCTAATTTACCACGGAATTCCAAACCTCTTGTCCACGCAAAGATACTCGCAATTGGATTAGTTGAAGTTGGTTTACCCGCTTGATGATCGCGGAAGTGACGTGTTACAGTACCGTGAGCTGCTTCTGCTTCCATAATCTTCCCATCAGGAGTAATTAATACAGAGGTCATTAATCCTAACGATCCAAAACCTTGCGCTACTGAATCAGATTGAACATCGCCATCATAATTTTTACAAGCCCAAACAAAATTTCCATTCCATTTTAAAGCAGATGCAACCATGTCATCAATTAAACGGTGTTCGTAAACGATGCCCGCTGCTTCATATTTTGCTTTATAATCAGCAACGTAAATTTCTTCGAAAATATCTTTAAAACGACCATCGTATTTTTTAAGAATGGTATTTTTAGTAGATAAATATAAAGGCCATTTTTTATTTAAAGCTACATTAAAGCAAGAGTGTGCAAAACCACGGATAGATGCTTCAAGGTTATACATACCCATTGCAACACCTGCACCGTTAAATTTAAATACTTCGTGCTCAATTACTTTTCCATCTTCACCTTCAAATTTCATAGTTAATTTTCCTTTCCCCGGAATTACGAAATCTGTTGCTTTGTACTGATCGCCAAATGCATGACGACCAACAATGATAGGAGATGTCCAGTTTGTAACTAAACGTGGAACGTTCTTACAAACGATTGGCTCACGAAACACAGTACCATCAAGAATATTACGGATAGTACCGTTTGGTGATTTCCACATTTGTTTTAATTTAAATTCTTTTACACGTGCTTCATCAGGTGTAATTGTAGCGCATTTAATACCAACCTGATACTTTTTAATTGCTTCTGCCGCATCAATAGTAACCTGGTCATTAGTTTCATCACGGTACTCCATCCCAAGATCGTAATATTTAATATCGATATCCAAATAAGGAACGATCAATTTGTCTTTAATAAATTTCCAGATAATGCGGGTCATTTCATCGCCATCAAGTTCCACCACGGGATTTGCTACTTTAATTTTGCTCATATATTAGTTTTTAATAATTTTTTGAAAATACTTCACAAATTTAGAAAAGGTTGTGTAAGAACCAAGTTTTTTAGAGCGATTTTTATTGATTTTAAACCATTATATTTGAACAAATTTAGATTGAATGAAGTTTCACAAAGAAGGTTACGTTAGCTTAGTTTTAGTGCTTATTTTTAGCGCCATTATTACATTCATAGCACATTACTTTTTCCCCGCGTTTGCCATTGCCCACTGGTTTGCCTACGCTTTAAGCGCATTTTTAACCATCGTCATTATCCAGTTTTTCAGGCACCCAACCCGCCAGCACACGAAAGATGAGAAGCTGATCATTGCCCCGGCAGATGGTAAAGTGGTAGTTATTGAAGAAACCACTGAAAATGAATACTTTAAAGACAAACGTTTGCAGGTAAGTATCTTTATGAGCCCTATTAACGTGCATGTTAACCGCTATCCTATTGCGGGGTTGGTGAGTTTTTTCAAATATCACCCGGGTAAATTTTTAGCTGCATGGGAGCCCAAAAGCAGTACCGACAACGAACGCACCACTATAGTAGTAAAACACGCTAATGGTAAAGAAATTCTTTTTCGTCAAATTGCCGGCGCTTTGGCTCGCAGGATTGTATGGTATACAAAACAAGGTGATGTGGCAGAACAATGCGGCGAAATGGGTTTTATTAAATTCGGTTCACGCGTGGATCTTTTTTTACCAATTGGCACAAAACTAAATGTAAAAATTGGCGATGTTGTGAAAGGTTCTCAGTCAGTACTGGGAGAAATCTAATTGAGAGATTAGTTAATAGCGACTAGTAAATAGAGGTACCACAAATAACTAATCCCTACTAACTAATAACTATTAAAAGAAAGCTCTTATTTGCGCTCCACCTAAATGCACTGCATTTGAATTTGGTGTTTTTCTTCCGTTATAATTTATACTTATCTGAAGATTAGAATTTAAATTACGTTGGTAATTTAATTCCCAGGTAACGTTTTGTCCTTTACTCAAAGCGTTCAACATTTCATAAGCAACCGGTGAATTTTCGGTATCGTTATATTTAATTAATACAAGGTCCATTCTTCCGGTCAGACTTCCTTTCTCAGATTGATTGTATTTTATTTCTGCTGCAAAAGTATTTATGAAAGCAGTTTGAAATCCTCCTTCAATTTTATTTTGTTTTTGATTGTATTTATAAATACTACTTATACGGAAATACGTATTTGGCTGAAAGATCAAACGATTCTCGGTTTCGTACGCTTCAATTAAATAATTACGTGTAGAAAAGAATTGTGAAGCATTTCCTTTTTGACTAAAAATAACTCCTGAGTTTATTGCCCATGCTTTTAGAAAATTAATTCGCCCCTTTACTTCGTGTGATAACAAAGTTTTTCTTTCAATTCCATTTACCAATAATTGTTTTGATTGATTATTGATATATGTATAATCCATTCCAAAAACTGCTGAGCTTTGATTAAAGAAAACACTTTGTCTGAAATTATTATTGCTTGCCAGGATGGAAGTATCTTTTACATCTAATAACGGATTAAAATTTAAAATATCACCATTATCAGCAGTCTTTCCATCTACACGAAAAACACTTTGTGTTACCCAACGGTTAATAAAACGTGCGGCACCATTTTTTGGATCCTTGATATAAGAAGCCGGACGCAAAGAAATGGAAACGCTCAACTGATTTTGCAAAACTTTTACATATTGATTGGTTGGCGTAAAGATGCGAATGAACCTTGCCTGGTCGCTGAATTGCGCTATCTCAAATTCGTTTATCTCTTTTATACTGTTACCATTATAATCATTCCAGGCATATTGCCCTTGCCCGGGCGCAACTTCCAAATAATAAAATTCGCGTTTGTTCTCTAAACCATAACCGGTTTCATAAAATAAACCGGAAGTAATAAATCCTTTAAACCAACGCGGATTATATTCTAAACGACTTAACACTGTGTTATCGGGTTTCAAAAAAGTGCCTACTACATTTCTTAATTCTAATTTCCGGTAGGTAATTAAAACGGTGAAAGGATTATTTTTAATGGAATAAATAGAAGTTTGTAAACCTATATTTGTAGCAAATGTGCTGTCTTTTAACTGATCGCCATAAGCTAACTTATCACGGCGCTCTTTATAAAATAGCTTCACATTATTTTTTGAACTATCTGCATTTGAGATACTTCCCTCCCACTCCCAAAACTGATAAGCTCTTGGCAACAATGTTTTATCTATTGAGCGTTTAAATAAATTATTTTCAAATTCATCACTATATGTAAATTTTACTTTTCGAACGCGTTGAGAGATCAAAGATTTATGCCTGTAAAATTCAGTGGTCTGCAAATTTAAATTATCGGTGGTAGTTAAATAACTTCCACCATAACTGGTGGTAAGACTTTTAAACTGGTGTCTCGCGATTGCATTATGACGAATACCCTGGTAGTTATTTCCTTCATTAAAAACATTTAAGCCATAAGTAAGCGCAGAGCCTTTTGTATTTATTAAACCTAACTCAGCACTAGCGATGTTCTGGTCATTCAATAAAATAGAAGTTAATGGCCTATTCCAGTCACGGTCAAACTCTATGCTCCTGAAACGCTCAATCTGGTTAAAACGTTTCTGCAAAAATTCGTAACCAACATTATAAATAAATTTGGTTTGGTTCTTTAAAGAATCTGTTCTTATAATACTTTGATTTTTACTAGTAACTTTTACACCGGCACCTTCATCATTACCTTTATCGATCCTGCTAAAACGGTTAACATCATTTTTTGTGTAAACACCTTCTGCATTTAAACTATTGTTTTTTGTAACAGAATAAGTAAAACCACCCGTTAACATTTGATTTTGTTTTGGGGTTACCAATGGAATTATAGGCTCAAAACTACCTTGTGGTATACCGCCGACAGGAGACACCCATTGGTACACGCGTCCGTTAGCAGTAGAACTTATTTGATTATAATTTCCCTTGTAGGCACCAACATTACTAAATTTTAAACGATATTTTGCACTATCAGGATCAGTGCTGTAAACAAATACATTCGTGTATAGAATAGTATTAACGACAGTATCCACTCGCCTGTAAAAAACATCGCTGTTATTAAATTCCGCTTCTTCAACACCTGTGTAAACAGCTTTATCTAATGTATCACCAATAGCTATCAATAAATTTTTTTGTTGTTGCGATAACGTTTGCTGCAAGGGCTTGTTCTTGTTATCCTGTTCGCTATACACATTAAAGAATATGGAACTTTTTTTTGTTTGGATCTCTTCACCAAAGAAAAATAAAGAACGTGCGTAATTACGTTCTGCATATTGAAACTCGGCTACGATCCGTTTATCTTTTGTAATAATTTGTTTTGCAGTAAATGTTAACTCACCGGTATTGTAATCAATAATGTAATCGTTCTCTTGTCCGCGTTGTAATAATTTCCCGTCGATGTAAATTTTTTCGGTTCCGCTTAAAATAATTATAAAAGGTTCGTTATCTGCGCCCTTCATACGATACGGCCCTTGGTTATTCTCTGTTCCAAAGAATATTTGTCTCGAAAATTTACCGCGCGATACTGCACCTGCCACCTGCGTTTTAAAAAGTATTGGTTTTTTAGCTGTGCTATCTAAATAAATATTTTCTAAATAAGCGCCCTGTGCGCGTTTGTAAAAACTCATGAAGTATGAATTTTGCGGACGCGATAATTGATAATCGCCAACAACTAATTTTGTTGTAGTGTTATTTAACTGAATGTATACTTTATCAAATTCCTGCAATTGTGCCGTTGTTCCATCTGCCTGAAAAGGAATATTATTATCTGTTGCGGCCAGCACCATATCAATTTCGGGAGTTAGTTTTCCGCTTACCTGTAAATTTAAATTAGAGTTAACTACTACATCCTGGTTATTACCAAATGAAATTCCACGACTGATATTTCCATTTTTATTTAAACCATCGTTCTGAAATAAATAATCCTGTTTGGAATTTACATTATTGTAATTTATGGTGTAAGGATTATTTGGCTTGGATAGATCTGTATAAAGCGCGTTGGGATCTTTATGAAAATATTTATGTTCAAAGTTGTAAGGAAAACGTTTATAAGTCACAACTATACTATCCGGTCTTTTAGAAAAGATAAGCGCATGTAGTTTGTAATTTACTTTCGGGAAATTAAGTGAATCATTTTCAGGAAAAGTTTTAAAGTTCACGCTTCCCGGAACCAGACTTAAACTATCTAAAATTAATGTATCACTAAAGGTTTTAAAGAGCTTTTTTTGGTTTGGGCTAAATACCTGCGCCGTTCCTTTTAAAATAATAAAAGAAAACACCATTAGAATGCCTAATCGCCGCAAATACACCATAGAATAACGTTTTTAAAGATACAAAATTGTACAAAACAGGGGCTTTTTTGACTGATACCAAGGTATTTAAGGTTTAAGAACTAATTAAACGGAAATTATTTTTGATTTATATATTTATAGTTGTAATTTAATATCACTAAACCTTCTTTATATGAGTAGACTCCTTTTTTTAGTATTGTTTTGTTTGGCTTTTGCCAATAGCAATGCGCAGGATAAAATAAAATTAAAAACGGGTGATATCATTAAATCACGCGTATTAAAAGTATCAGGAAGTGAGATAACTTATTATAAGATCTTTAAACTAAAAGATCCGAAATTAAAATTAAAAAAATCAGACGTTGAGTATATACAATACGAAAACGGAAAGATCGTTTATATGTCTGGCAAAAATCCTGCAAAAAAAGGCACGGCAGCTAATCCAACCAAAACGCCTAAAAAGAAAACAACTACAAAGAAAAAATAACTAGTTGTTGAGTTCGCTGATCGCTAACTGCGCCATTAGACCAACTCCTGGTTCTAACGCACCTTCATCTATGTTAAATGTTGATGTATGTACACCCGAAATTATTCCGTTTGCTTTATTAGCTGTTCCCAGTCTAAAAAAACAGCTTGGCACTTTTTGAGTAATGAATGCGAAATCCTCCGCTGTCATGCGTAAAGGCAATTCTTCCACATTATCGTTCCCTAAATAATTTTGAGCAACAGCAAAACAAGAATTAGTAAATGCTTCATCGTTCACCAAAAAAGGATAACCTCTTTCAACCCTTAATACGGAGGCCACATTATATTTATCTGAAATTTTCTTAACAATATTTTTTAATTGCTGGTGAATGCTCTCTCTCCATTTTTCATCCATTGTTCTCATTGTTCCTGCGATCTCAACTTTTTCAGGAATAACATTGGTCGCCCCTTTACCTTCAATTTTTCCAAAGGCAACAACCGTTGGAATAGTTTCTCCCATAGTTCCCTTTAAAGAGCCCGGTAACATGTACTGGTTATTTATTTCCAATATAATTTCAGAAGCTATTACTAAAGGATTTATATATTCTGCTGTCATGGCAGCGTGACCACCTTTTCCATTCACCGTAATATATAACTCATCGGTGCTTGCCATGTACATGCCACTTTTAAAACCAACCTTTCCCGCTTCCATACTTGGAAAAACATGCAAAGCAATTGCTTTATCAACTTTTGGATTTTCTAAAACACCGGCTTGTATCATTAAACTTGCTCCGCCGGGTAAAACTTCTTCACCGGGCTGAAACATAATTTTTACCGTGCCTTCAAATTCATTCTTAAGTTCGTTTAAAATAAAAGCAGCGCCTAATCCAATAGAAGAATGGACATCGTGTCCGCAAGCGTGCATTACACCGGGGTTAGCAGACTTGTAAACAACATTATTTTTTTCTTCGATAGGTAATGCGTCCATATCTGCGCGTAACAAAATTGTTTTCTTATCAGGATTTTTTCCTTTTATTAAAGCAATAATTCCTGTTTCAACATGGCCAGTAGTAAAAGAAATTCCAGCTGAGGATAATTGTTGTTGAATATATTTTGATGTTTCGAATTCTTTAAAAGAAAGTTCGGGATGTTGGTGTAAGTGTCTTCTTATCTCAAGCACTTTTTCGAAATACTGTTTAGATAATGATTTTATTTTAGATGTTAGTGCCATTATTTATTCCACAGCATTTTTACACCTACCAATATCATTACAAGTGCGAATATTTGTTTTACTACTTTAGTATCTATTGCAATAGCAGTTTTACTTCCAAAATAACTTCCTATAAAAAATGTGATGGCCATAATTGCGGCAAACTTAAAATCAATATTGCCAGCTTTGTAATAATTGTAAACGCTTAATAAACCTATTGGTAATAAGAACATAAAGATAGCAGTTCCCTGTGCGGTTTTTTGATCCATACTTAAAAGGTAAACCAAAACGGGAACAACAATTATTCCGCCACCTATACCAACCAAACCACTTAAGAAACCGGCAACCAAGCCAACGCATAAAAGAATGATAATTGTATTACTCATATAAAAATTTAAAAGTCTGTAGCTAAAGAAACTCCCACCACTCTTTTTTGAACTTCCCAATTATCTATACCCCAACCAAGATCCAATCTAACAAAATAACCTAATAAACGCGACCTGAAACCAAAACCCATACCACCCACCAAAGGATTTTTTGGATTGTTTACCGTTACAATAATATTACTTCCTTCGTATGGATAAACATTCACATTCTCTGTATTCTCTTTGCCAAGCGGATTCCAGCCTGTCCACGCCATACCAACATCTGTAAATCCAATTATCTGGAAATTATTTAAGAAATCAGAACGTAAAGGATAATTGATCAAATAACGTACAATAGGGATGCGCAATTCTGAATTGTAAACCACAAAATTATTTCCATTACGGATATTTTGTTTAAAGCCGCGCATGTTGGTAGCGATAGTTTGAAAACCATACTGCTCTGGTTTTACAATATTGATATTACTGTTGAAAGAAGGGTTTAACCAATTATCAACACCACCTAAATAAAATATCAAACGATCTGTTCCTAACGAATTACCACCGGCAATACGGTTACACCAGGTTATCTGACGATGTAGTTTTTGATAATGGCGTGCATCAAAACCGGAAGTAATTAAATTTCTGTTCTCGTCATCCTTAATTTGCCAGTACTCGCCCCACACTTTAAAACGGAAACCGTTCATGATATTTAACATCACATTACGTGTATTATCAAAACAATATTCAAGCCTGGCGCCGGCCATGTTTTGAAATTGCGGTTTTAATGGTAAAGAAAAATCACCGTTTGAAAGCGGAACGTATCTGTCATTTCTATAAAGTATTGATCCGCGAACAGAAGATACAGGACTAAAAGGATATTTTATTTTATAGCTTATTGTATGCGTGTTTACTTTTGCGAAAAAATTTGAGATCAGTTCCGGCGCAATGGCAACACGAGCAAATGTTTGCCTGTCGAACAACACCTGGTGATCCCATTGTCTTTTACGTCCTTCCCACGATAACATGAACTCGTTATCCAAAGATGGGTTGATCCTGAAACCACCAACAATACGCTGATCTTCGAACAGATCACTAATGGCCACTTTGGTTAAAAAGTTGAATCCAGGATTTAAATACAAAGGTGAACCGCCACCTGCAAAAACCTGGTAATTGTTTGCAAGGAATGAATTATCAAATTGTGTTACAACATAATCGGTATAGAATGATGTGAAATAATTTTTTTGAATTGGGAAATTAAAAAGATTTGAATTTTTTGTTTTTGTTGTGTCTTTTTTGATCGAGTTACTTGCAGTTGTTGTTGATGTTTTAGTTGTGTTATTTTTTTCGCCTTCAAATTTATAATTATCAAAGTCTATGCCGTTATTAGCCGGTTCGTCTTTTTTAGGTACAGAAATAGTTTCGGCAGGTTTTGGTTGCGCATTCTCCGAAATATCAACAAGAACAGGACGTGCCGAGATCTTTGCCCATGTTTGCAGTGGGTCTTTTATAGTTACTTCATTTAATTTATTAATTGGTGTTACCAATAACATGTTCTTTCCATTGGCATAAATAACTTCTCCAACATGTGAACTCTTGTCATTTATATGATGCTCTAAAATGTTGCGGTCAAAATTGGTAATTGGTTTTGATTTGAAAAAATAACGGTAATGCTCTGTAGTATCCACAAAAGAAATAGTACTATCAAACTCTGCAATGTAACGGTTATAAATTCCGTTCTTCTCGCTTAAATAACAAATGTAATTATTGTTGTATGCTTGCGGCTGTGTTTCGTTCGTTTCAGGCGTGTTACTGATCCTAACCATAGCCTTATTCGTAAAAGGATATTGCGCCATGAAAAGATCCATGTTCCTGTTCATCTTATAAAAGAACTTTGCGTCATCCGTTGCTTTAATAGTATCGTTTACCCTGTTACTTTCAAATACAATTTGTTTATTGCCTTTAATGAATACAGGATTGTTATCATCCCAAATATCATTTGTCAGTTGCTCAATACCGCTTGTGTTTAACGAGAACACAAAAATATCGCTTTGGCCTTTTCCTTTTTTTACGGCACTTATTGCAATTCTTTTTCCATCAGGACTAAAAGAAAAACTATTTACTTTTTCGAAGCCCGGTAAATTGCGAATTACTTTTTCTTTTTTCTCAACGTCGTAACTATGAATAACGATTTGATCCTTTTTTTCGTAGATCATAAAAATAATATCGCCATTTGGATGCCAGCCTAATAAAGGGTAATTATAATCGGGCAACTGCTGAACCTTTGGTCCGAATTTTAATAAACGTTTTTGTTTTTTTTCGCCAACGGTATTTAAATAAACACGAATTTGATTTAATTCATTTCGTGCGTAAATAACTTTTTTTCCATCAGGGCTAACCTTTAATTGGTAATACTGGCGAAAGGTCTTATACTTTTTTAAAACGCTGTTATTATTTATTGGCGATTTGCGCAAAGTATCTTTATTAAGAAATAATCTGCGGTTGTATGCATCAGTAAAATCGTAAACCAAATTAGAAAGTGAAACACCGAGTACAAATAAAAATGCGTTATCAGGACTACGTGTTACACGTGTCATGTATAACAAATTGGGAATTACCGCTTCGCCGTACGACTCTACAATGTAAGCCCATAAAGAATGTCCGGCGAGCACAGCTTCTTTTCCTTCTAAACGGTTAAAGTGATTTAAGTGATCGTTCTTAATAGCATCGTAAGTATAATTATCAGAATAAGAAGTTGTTCCTTCAGATATGTAGCTTACCAAACCTTGTACATACCAGGCCGGTAAATTTAATAAAGTTGAATTACGAACCATTTCGCGTGCGTTACCACCAAACAAGATCTGGCTAACTAAAATTTGCGCAATGCCAGCTTTAATTTGAATTTCTAATTCGGCATGTGAGCCGTTAAAGAAAACGCTCATTTTATTGCCGATTATTTTTGTAACACCGCCAATATTGGTTTGCTCATCGCTACTTAAACCTAAATTGCTTTGTTTAAAATCGTTTTGATTGTTGTAAACAAGAATGCTTATTTTTTCTTCGCTTTGGTAATCCAGTTTTTTTTCAAGAAGCGGGAGTTGGTTATTTACTGAAACTGAAACGTATTTTGATATTTCGCCACCACCCTGGTATGAATAAATTCTGAAACGGTCGTAGTCATAATAGGTCCAGTTAAAATTCTGGTATTGGATCCTGTTCTTTCCAAATTCCATCTGGTGACCATAGTTGAATTGCGCCTTAAGTGAAACTGAAGAAAAGAGTATAAAACAAAGTATGTAACGTAGAGTTAATTTCATTGGTAGAAGAACATTAAAGATACGTAATTTGTTCAAATTTATTGTGCAAAGTGGCTAATAAATTAACTTACTCTAACATTTTAAGATCGCCTACCGCGCTGCCCGCTATACCTTTGATTGAGCCATAGAACTGGGAGGTATTTAACAACACTTTATCCAATTGTTTTTCGCGCTCTTTCCAGATCTTTTCCATTTGTATCTTTTCTTTTATAATTCCTTCGCGCAGGGCTAAAAACCCCTCTCCAACTGCTTCAATGTGTTGTCTGAACTCGTTGGAAGTAAGGTAATTATAAAGCATTTGTACTTTATCACCTTTGTTTTCCTGGCTTACAATGGCCGAGTTGATCTTTAATAAACTATCCCTTAATAAGAATGAGATCGCTTTTACATCACTAAAACGGCAGATCCATACGCCATCCTTAAAACCAAAATGTTCCATATCTTTTGGCAACACTTCTGTTACTATCACTGCAATATCGGCCTGTTGGGCACGCATATCTTTTTTTAATTTTTCTATCCATTCGTTGGTAAAGGCCTTGGTACGCTTGCTTTCGTAAATGATCTTACCGCAAACATCGCCTACATTGTTCTTTACATGTTGCACGCAATCCGCGCCCTTAATGCCTTTGGCCACTTCTTCAATACTGTCAAATGGGAAAGTAGCCTTTAACAATTCTTCCAAAGCGAGCTCCAAAACCTCGCCCTGCAATTGCATACTACCTTGCTCTGCCTTGCGGTGCAATACTTCAATTAAATCATTCTGATCATTTATTTTCTTCTCTAGCTCCTTGTTTTTTAAGTCCCATCGCTCACTTTCCATTCTTTTTACCTTGTCCTCAATCTCTTTTTGGCGTATGGCCATTTGTTTCTCAAGGTCCAGTTTTAAAGTTTCTTCCCGTTCTTTGATCTGCTTTTCCTTTTGCATTAACTCCAGTTCTTTAACCTGGCTCATCTTAAGCTTTTCAGACTTTTCGGTTAATTCTTTGTTAAGCATTTCCATCTGCAGTGCCATTTCAGAAGCCGCTTTCTTAATGGCTTCCTGCTCCAGCTGGCTTTTGGCCATGCGCATTTTATCGGCCAGAATTTTCTCCTGGTTTTCGCCTTGTAACTTAATAAGTTCTGCTTCTTTTGCTAATTGCGCTTTCTCAGCCTCAAACTTTTGCTTGTCTTCACTATATTTTTTTAGATACTTGCTCCTGATCTCATCCTCTATCTTTTGCGAAAGAGCATTCTCTATTGGAAACTCATGTTTACAACTAGGGCATGTAATTGTTGAATTGTTGCTCATAACAAAGTATGGTTTTATGTAAATTTACGCTTTATAGTTTTTTAATTTGTTTGTTTTTATTAAAACATTAATAACATGAAAGAACTAATTTTAATAAGACACGCTAAAAGCGATTGGGGGACCGAATTTTTGAAGGATATTGACAGGCATTTGAATGAAAGAGGTTATAGTGATGCATATCTTTTAAGCAATTGGTATTTAAAAAATCATACTTCTCCGGAGCTTATTCTTTCCAGCACCGCCACACGCGCTTTAAATACCGCGCTTATTTTTGCAAGAACTTTAGATCTTGACATGACCAATTTTGTGCTGGAAAAAAATATTTACGAAAGCACTGCAACTAAATTGTTGGCTATTTTAAAGAAACAAGACGATAAAAAAAATTCAATTATGCTCTTTGGTCATAACCCCGGCATAACTAACCTTTGCAACGACCTTTGCAAGGATGTTTTCTTTGAAAATATTCCAACTTGTGGCATTGTAAGTTTAAAATTTGACACTAAATCATGGAAAGATATTAAAGAAGAGAACGCAAAATTAAACTATCACCAATTTCCAAAAGATTATAAAAATTCTAATTAACGTACTACAAAAACCTGATGAAGAAAAAAGAAGTTCCATACATTAACCGCGAAATTAGCTGGCTTTCGTTTAACGAAAGAGTACTGCAGGAAGCCGCCGATCCAACAACCCCGCTAATTGAACGCTTAAAGTTCTTAGGTATTTTTAGTAATAACCGCGACGAGTTTTACCGTGTGCGCGTTGCCACCGTGCGTCGTTTAGCCAAGCTGGGGAAAAAAGCGTTGGCTATTTATGATGAAGATCCAAAAGAATTATTAACACGTTTGCAGCGTAAAGTAATTGAACAACAAATTCGTTTTGAAACTATTTACCAGGAAATTTTAAAAGAGCTGGCCATAAACGATGTGTTTATTATTAACGAAAAGCAATTAACCGGTACACAGGCAAATTTTGTAAGGGATTATTTTCGCGATGAAATTGTATCTACTTTATTCCCTGTAATGATAGATGATACAAAACCTTTTCCCTTCTTAAAGGACAAAGCAAGTTATTTATATCTGAAATTAGAATCGATCGTTAACAGGCAGAAGAATAAATACGCCATCATCGAAATTCCTTCGAAAATTATTTCGCGATTTGTTGTATTGCCCAAACAAGGCAACAAACATTTTATAATGTTGCTGGATGATGCTATTCGTTTTAATACCGACCAGATCTTTGATGTATTTGGATTTAGAACCGTGGAATCATACAATATTAAATTAACACGCGATGCCGAACTGGACATGGATAACGATGTTAGCAAAAGCATGATCGAAAAGATCTCTAAAAGTGTGAAGGCCCGTAAACAAGGTCTCCCCGTGCGTTTTGTGTACGATGCTGCTATGCCAAATGACATGTTGCGTTACATCATGAAAAAATTGGGAATGGCAAAAAAAGACAATGCAATTCCTGGTGGACGTTATCATAATTTTAAAGACTTCATTGGTTTTCCAAAGCTGGGCGAAAAATCCCTTACCTATAATAACCCGCCCTACTTACAGCACAAGCATTTGGTCAATAATCCACTTTCTACTTTAAGAGCTATTAAAAACCAGGATATACTTTTACATTATCCTTACCACACTTACAACCACATTATTACTTTATTGCGTGAGGCCTCTATCGACCCAATTGTAGAGACCATAAAAATTACTTTGTACCGTGTGGCAGATTCTTCTAAAATTGCCAACGCATTAATTAATGCCGTAAAGAATGGAAAAAAAGTTACTGTTGTAGTAGAGCTACAAGCGCGCTTTGATGAAGAGAATAATATTTACTGGGCCAATAAATTACAAGAAGAAGGCGCTAAAGTAATTTACGGTGTGCAGGGTTTAAAAGTACACTCAAAACTTTTTTTAATAACCACACGTGAAGCTGGGAAAGAGGTAAAATATGCCCATATTGGCACGGGTAATTTTAACGAATTAACGGCCAGGGTGTACACTGATTTGTCGCTTCTTACCTGCAACAAACTCATAGCAGACGATCTGAGCAAGGTGTTTGATTTTTACGAGAATAATTTTAAAGTGTACAATTTTAAAACATTAGTTGTGGCACCGTTTTATATGCGAAAAGTATTTGTTGATCTTATTCAAAAAGAAATTCAAAATGCAAAAAGTAAAAAACCTGCGGCAATAACATTAAAAATGAATAGTTTGGTTGATCAGGAGATGATACAAAAACTTTATGAGGCAAGTAAAGCGGGCGTTCAAATTACTTTGATCATAAGAGGTGCCTGTTCGCTAGTTACAGATTTTGAAGGCTGGAGCGATAATATTAAAGCTTATAGCATTGTAGATAAATATTTAGAGCACACGCGGATCTTTATTTTTCATGATAATGGAAAAGAAAAAATATTTATTTCATCGGCCGACTGGATGAGCCGAAATCTTGACAGCAGAAGCGAAGTGGCTGTACCAATATTTGATGAGGGTATACGCGCGCAATTAAAAGAGATCATCCGCATTCAACTATCAGGTAATACAAAAGTGCGTATCATTGATAAGAAACAGGAAAATTTTTACAAAAAGCCAAAACCCGGAGAGAAAAAAGTAAGAGCGCAGGACGAGATCTATACCTATTTAAAAAACGACAACGACAAATTTTTGAAAATTAATAAAACAAAAAAAATAATTTATAACTGATGATCTTTGCAGCTATTGATATTGGAAGCAACGCCATGCGCCTCTTATTTTGCCGTGTTTACGTAATGGATGGCAAACCCCATTTTAGCAAAGAAGAACTTTTCAGGATGCCCATAAGGTTAGGAGAAGACGTTTTTACGATTGGGAAAATATCAGAGCAAAAATCTGAAAAATTAATTACTGCTTTAAAAGGATATTCTGAATTAATTAAAGCTTATGGTGTAGAAGCATACCGCGCCGTAGCAACCAGCGCTATGCGTGATGCTGCTAATGGCGCTGAGATAATTTCGCGCATTAGATCAGAAACAGGATTAAATGTAGAGATCATTGATGGTAAGAACGAAGCCTCGCTTGTATTTTCAAATCATATCGAAGAATTATTAAACCCCCGATTTGCTTATTTGTATATTGATGTGGGCGGTGGAAGTACAGAATTAACATTGTATTTTAATAACAAAGTAGTCGCAGCCAAATCGTTCAACATTGGCACTGTGAGAATGTTGCTTGACAAAGTTGATAAAGACGAATTTGAAAATATGAAGGTGTGGTTGAAGCGTAACACGGTTGGTATTCATCCTTTAAGCGCCATTGGCTCGGGTGGCAACATTAACAAGATCTTTAAAATGAGTGGTAAAAAAGAGACCAAACATTTAAGTTACGATCGCTTAAAAGGATTGTACGATATGCTCTGTTCTTATACTTACCAGGAAAGAATTGAACGTCTTGATCTGAAGCCTGACCGTGCCGACGTAATTGTGCCAGCCGCTAAAATATTTTTAACCATTATGAAGAACGCTGACATTGAAAAAGTATATGTGCCGCAAATTGGTTTATCAGATGGATTGGTACACGAGATGTATGATAGCCACATAAAAAAATTAAGTAAATAATTTGTTCATTCAAAATTTTATATGTTTTCTTTCTTTTGGCATCACCGATGCTGTGGATATTTTATTGGTGGCCGTTATACTTTACCTTGCTTACAATTTAGTTAAAGGCACATCGGCCGTAAATATTTTTATTGGCCTCGCTTTTATTTATTTTGCCTACATTATTATTAAAGCATTTGATCTTCGGTTGCTTTCTTCTATCATTGGTAAATTTGTAAATGTGGGTGTAATTGCAGTGATGATCGTGTTCCAGCAAGAGATCAGAAAATTCTTATTGTACATTGGTTCTAACGAATTTTTAAGGAATAAGAATTGGAAGAATATCTTTAAACGCAGCTTTGTAAACAACAGCGATAAAGAAATTTATTTAAATATTGAAGCAGTGGTAGATGCCTGTTTTAATATGAGCGAAACAAAAACAGGAGCCCTAATAATTATTGCCCGCAAATCGGATCTTAAATTTTTTATTAATACAGGTGATCTTTTAGACTCAGGTTTAACCAGTCGCATGCTGGAGAATATCTTCTTTAAAAACTCGCCTCTGCATGATGGCGCCGTAATTATACAGGATAACAGAATTCTGGCAGCAAGATGCGTTTTACCGGTAACAGAAAAAGAAAATTTTCCGGCTAATTACGGTATGCGCCACCGCGCGGCCGTTGGCATCACCGAAAATACAGATGCACTGGCTATCTCTGTAAGTGAACAAACAGGAGCTGTTTCGTTTACCATGCATTCTGAAATAACGCCAAATATTAATAAACAAACGTTAACATTTCTGTTAGAAAAAAACCTTAAACAATTAAACTAAAAAATAGTAATTTCAAAAAAAATACGAAAATGAATATTTCAGAAGACAAAGCAGTATCGGTTAATTATTATTTAACCTCGAGTAAAAATAATCAACCCGAACAATTAATAGAACAAACTTCTACCGAACATCCTTTTGTTTTTTTATTTGGATTTGGTGGTGTGTTACCGGATTTTGAATCGAATTTGATGGGAAAACAAAAAGGCGATAAATTTGATTTTCATATAGGATCAGAAAAAGCATATGGCGCATTTGAAAAAGATTACGTTGTAAAAATTGATAAAGCTGCTTTTGAAGTAGAAGGTAAATTTGACGATGCACGCATTAAAGTTGGTGAAGATGTGGAGATGAACGATGCCGATGGCAACCAGTTAGTAGGTAAAGTTTTAGAAATAACCGACGCACATGTTGAAATGGATTTTAACCATCCTTTAGCCGGGCACGACCTGCATTTTATTGGCGAAGTATTAGATGTACGCGAAGCTACACAGGAAGAACTTGACCATGGCCATATTCATGGTCCGGGCGGACATCATCATCATTAGGATAGGTAACTTTCTGCTCATTTTAAAATAAGCCGAAAACATTGAATGATAAAATCACTTCATATAGTAATCCTGATTTATTTCTCAATGTCTATTTTTGGGCAAGTTAATCTTGTACAAAATCCAAGTTTTGAAATTTACACGTCTTGCCCAACTGCCTTTAGCGAATTAAATAAAGCTTCACCTTGGTACGGAACTAATAATAGTTCTGAGCTATTTAATTTTTGTGGAACTTCTACGGCAAATGCTCCTAATACTTGGTACGGCTTTCAAGTGGCTCGGACAGGAAATGCATATGCGGGACAATACTTCATGAATGGTTATGGTATGAGTACTAGAGAATACATTCAAGCCCCATTAACTCATTCACTTAATGCAGGTGACTGTTATTTAGTTAAGTTTTATGTGAATTGTGTTAACAAGATAATTAACTACGCATGTAATAATTTCGCCGCACATCTTTCAGCATACGGATATACTACCTCATTGTATGCTGCTACCTCTTATACCCCTCAAATTTATTTAGTTAATAATCCTATTATCACTGATACTATAAATTGGACTGAAATTGGGGGTATCTATACCGCTCAGGGAGGGGAAAAATATATAACAATCGGCAATTTTAAAAATGATCTAAATACTGATACTTTAAGGACAAATAACGGAACGATTAGCGCTTCTTATTATTATATAGATGATGTTTCTACAGAATTAATTACTTCTCCAAACTGGCAACTAAAAGATACTATTATCATTTCAGGAGATAGTGTCTTAATAGGTCCCTTATATAGTGGACTAACATGCGCTTGGTTTGATATGGTTGGCGCGCCGATAGGAACCGGAGCTGGAATATACGTCAAACCACTTTCGACAACTAGTTATGTATTGCAACAATCATTTTGTAACAGTACTTTTTTTGATACAATTACTGTATACGTTAGTGCATTAAACATTATGGAAAAATTAAAATTTTCTGATATTAAAATTTATCCTAATCCTACCTCAGAAACGCTGTATATTGATAGTAAGGTTTTTATTGAGCCAGAAACCCAAATCGAAATAATAACAACACTTAACCAAACTATTCTAAAGTCTAATTATAAATCACAATTAGATATTTCGAATCTTGATAAAGGGCTATATTTGTTTCAGTTAAAAAATAATTTTGGTCCAATAATCACTAAACGACTAATAGTTTTTAAATAAATTTTGTGAGACTACACAGCGGTGTTGATTTTTACTCCCCCTCTCTTACTCACAGATCCAAAGTCATACTTCAGCTTTACAATACACATGGTTTTCGCGCTAGCACACACAGTATCTCCCTCTTGAGGGAGTGCCCGGAGAGCGAGGGAGGATTTTAAGATTTAGAAAATGGTGCTCAAAAAATTTTATACATAACCCTCCTCCGTCGCTACGCGCCACCTCCTCCAGAGGAGGACACTGTGTGCCTAAAATAATAGTAAAACGTTTGTTGTTTCGAGTTGATCTTACTCCCCCCTCTTACTCACAGAACCAAAGTCATACTTCAGTTTTACAATACGCATGGTCTTCGCGTTGGGATCGCGGATGATGAAAGAATTTAATAAACCGTTGTTGGAATCGGTGATATAACTTATCTCTTTTACTAAAAGATCGTTCTTATAATGCTTTTCGGTGTAGAGTTCTTTATTTTTTTCATCATACTCGTAAGTGATCTTCATGTCAACAGTGTTATTTGCATTGCCTTTAAATTTAGCAACTGATAAACGGTTGTTGATGTATTCAAACTTATGTTCCTGCATGATCCAGGATGCAGCGGTGTAATTCTCAATGGTTTCTTTTTTTCTACCTAAACTATCGTAATTCGTTATTAATTCTTTGTACGAACGGTTCTCGTTATTTAAATAGGTGCATTTAGTTTGTCCCGAAGAATATTTTGTGTACTGGAAACTATCTTCGCTTAACAACACCTGGTTACCTAAAATAAAAACAGATTTATCTTTACTGTTGTTGGTCTCTTTAAAACGTAATTCTTTCGTGAGTTGCTTATCTGCATTGTAACGGTAATAACGACTTTCGTAATAATTAAAACCATCGTAATAACGTTTACAAATTAAATTATTGCCGTCGTAAAAATAAGAAGTACTAACTGTGTCGTAAATATACACGTTCTCAATTCTCGTACCACCATTGCTTATCTTTCTTCTTTTACGATAAACAGGAGGTGTAGAAATTTCTTTTTCAATGGTCTTTATAATGGTGGTATAAAAATAACGGCTGATCTTTCCATTGGTATCAAAGTCGTAAGACTCCACCAAACTTTTATCAATGGCCACTTCAAAATCTTTTTTATCAATAATATCAAAAGTAATACGTTTAATATTATTGTTCTTAATAACATCAGGATTAAAACTGTGTTGTTTTTCGAAAGCAGTTTCGGTAGTAGGCAAAAGCACTTGTGTTCTTGCTGTTAAACAAAAAACAAAAGAAAAAAGTATCAGTATAAATTTATTCAAGTTGCATAAGTGCTTCTTCAACAGACTCGACAGGTTGTTTACAAGCCTGGTTCTCGCAAACATATATCATTGTTTTTTGCGGGTTAAACCTGTTACTTGTTAACGGAAGGGCCGAGTCGGTGGCGCTTACCGCTAAAATCGCATTTGTTATGCCTTGTTGGTAAAGGGCCGCCAACTTTTCATTAACATTTTTACCAACAATGGCAATCTCTTTAAAAGGAAAGACCAAATGAAGCGCCAAACAGCCCCAGTTGCTGTATCCTGGGCCATATTCCTTAAGCTCTACAGCCACACAATTTAACATCTTCTGTGCCTTTTTTGTCCATTCTTCGGCGCCAAAATAGCTTCCAAGGTAAAATAAATTAAGTGCCATTTGCGAATTAGAGGCCGGAATAACGTTGTCAGAGGTCTCGGAAGTACGCGCTACTAATTGCGAAGAAGAGTTGTTGGTGTAGTATAATAATTCGCTTTTTGGATTCTCGAATTGTTTTAATGCCAGCTCGGTTAAACTTTTTGCTTTACTTAAATAATCTTCGTCTTGCGTAACTAAATAAACATGTTGCAGGGCTTCAATGGTAAAAGCATAATCGTCTAAGAAGGCATCAATTTTTGCTTTACCATTTTTATAAGTGCGTAATAAAGTTCCGTCGGCATTTGATAATTTATTTAAAATAAAATTAATAGATGACAAACAAATTTCTTTGTATTCATTCTTTCCAAAACTTAAATAGGCTTTTGCGTAAGCGGTGCACATTAACGCATTCCACGACGTAATTGATTTATCATCTAGTCCCGGCATAATTCGACTTTTAACTTCTTGTTTTAAGATCTCTTTACAGGCATTAATTTTTTCGTTGAGTTGTTCTTGCGTTAAATTAAATTTGGCGAGTACTTCGTGTAGATTTTCTGCGCGCATTAAAATATAATTGCCGTGCTCCCAATAGCCTGTATCATTTATTTCGTAATACATGGCAAATACATCATAGTTTTCCCCTAACAGATCTTTCAGATCTAATTGGTTCCATACATAATACTTCCCTTCTTCACCATCGCTATCCGCATCAAAAGCAGAATAAAAACAACCTTCTTCGGTGTACCAGTATTGTTTTACAAAAGCTAAAGTGTCTTCTGCGATTTCTTTGTACAATTTATTTTTTGTGAGTGTAAAAGCTTCACAGTATAATGAAACGAGTTGCGAATTATCGTACAACATTTTTTCAAAGTGCGGAACTTTCCAAAGCATATCAGTACTATATCTTGCAAAACCGCCGTGCAGCTGATCGTAAATACCACCGTAAGCCATTTTTGTCAAGGTAAGTTTTACATGTTTTAATAATTCAGCATCTTTATTTAAAACGGCATAACGCAACAAAAATTGGTAATTAGATGGCAAAGGAAATTTCGGCGCCTTGTTTGGTCCGCCTTGTTTATTATCAAAACCTGTTTTCCATTTTTTAATGCTTGCTTCCAGCAAAGTTTTATCAACCGCAAGATCATTATGTTTTTGCGTGGTTACTAATTCTGCCTGATTGATACCATCGGTTAAATTTTGTGCGTATTCAATGGCTTTCTCTTTATTTTCAGTAAACAAACCTGATAAACCTTTTAAGATATCCATCCATTTACTTTTATTAAAATAAGTGCCGCCATAAATTGGCCTGCCATCAGGTAAAGTAAAACAATTCAAGGGCCAGCCGCCGGAACCCGTCATTAGCTGTACCGCCTGCATATATAACATGTCTACATCTGCGCGCTCTTCCCTATCTACTTTAATATTTATGAAATGTTCGTTCATTAATTTTGCTACTTCAGCATCTTCAAAACTTTCGTGTTCCATTACATGGCACCAATGGCAAGCGCTGTAACCAATGCTAATAAGCACGGGCTTGTTCTCTTTCTTGGCTTTTTCAAAGGCAGCATCCGAAAAAGGCAACCAATTTACAGGGTTGTATGCATGTTGCAAGAGGTAAGGACTGCTTTCGTTTATTAAACTATTTGGCGTTCTATTTTTGGCTGAATTCATTTAAACTTTATAAGTGGTAAATATTGTATACTAAACACACAAATTTAAACATGGTTTTAAGCTTAAACCTATATATTTAGTTAAATTTGAATAAATATTTTTTGTATCGTAAAACACAAAAAATAAGAATTACTATGAAACGGATATATTGGATAATTGGAATTGGGATCGTCATTATTTTATCGGTAGTACTTGTTAAATACATGAATGGCAATAAGCCTTTTGAAGTATATACGCAAAAAGCCACAACCCGCACCATTATTGAATTGGTTTCTGCCACCGGTAAGATCCAGCCAGAGACCGAATTAAAATTAAGCAGTGATGTAAGCGGTGAAATTACCGAAATGACCGTTAAAGAAGGTGATCAGGTTAAAAAAGGCGATCTGTTATGCCGCATAAAACCAGATCTGTATGTAAGTGCCATTGACCGTGTAAATGCTAATGTAAATACCACCAAAGCTAATTTAAAAACCGCACAAGCCCAGTTAGAGCAGGCAAAAGCCAATTTAGCCAACAGCGAAGCCATGTTTAACCGCAATAAAAAATTGTTAGAACAAAATGCTATTTCACAACAGGAGTTTGATGGTTTTAAAGCACAGTATGAATCGGCAAAAGCAAACGTGTTGGCGTTAGAAGCTGGTGTAAGCGCGGGACAATTTAATATTCAAAGCAGTGAAGCAACTTTAAAGGAGGCTAATACTAATTTAGACAAGACCTACATTTACGCACCGGTTGATGGAACAGTTTCAAAATTAAGTGTTGAAAAAGGTGAACGTGTTGTAGGTGTTAGCGGAATGGCTGGCACGGAAATATTACGTTTGGCAAATTTAAACGAAATGGAAGTGAGCGTTGAAGTGAACGAGAACGATATTATTAAAGTTCATAAAAACGATACAGCGTTGATCGAAGTAGATGCTTACATGGATAAAAAATTTAAAGGCATTGTAACAGAAATAGCAAATTCATCTAACAGCATGGGAATTTCGGTTGACCAGGTAACTAACTTTGTTGTGAAAATAAGATTATTAAGAGAGTCGTATCAATTTTTAATTTCAGATAAGAATGAAATTCCATTCAGGCCGGGCATGAGTGCGAGCGTAGATATTCAAACAAGAAAAGTGTTGAATGTAATTGCTATTCCTATTCAGGCAGTAACAACACGTAATCCTGATTCATTAAATGTTGGACAAGATGAAGATAGTCGCGATGTAAAAGTAAAAAATGATAATGAAGAGAAAGACAACAAAAAGGAAGAAGTAAAAATTAAAGAATATGTTTTTGTAGTTAATACAGATGGAAGCGCTAAACAAGTAGAAGTAAAAACCGGGATACAGGATAATGATTTTATTGAAATTACAACTGGCCTTACTGATAAGCAGGAAGTAATTTGCGGTCCATACGCTGCTGTATCTAAAAGTTTAAAGGAAGCCTCTAAAATAAAGATCGTAAAAAAAGAAGACCTTTATAAAACCGAACGATAAGTGGCTTTTATTTTAAATATTGAAACATCATCAACCGTTTGCTCAGTATCTCTTAGTAAAAATGACGAGCTTATTTCTTTTAAAGAAATAAATGACGGTTTTACACACGCTGAAAATTTACACATTTTTATTGAAGAAGTTTTAAAGGCTGCTAACATTTCGGTTAAAGACTTAAATGCTGTTGCCATTAGTAAAGGTCCGGGTTCTTACACTGGTTTACGTATTGGCGTTAGCGCTGCAAAAGGTTTGGCTTTTAGTTTGAATATACCTTTGATTGCATTGGATACTTTGCAAATAATGACCAATAGCGCCTTAGTTAAAAACGAAACCAATGTAGTTTATTGTCCGATGATCGATGCAAGAAGAATGGAAATTTATACGGCGGTTTACGATAAAGATCTAAAACAATTAAAAGAAACCGAAGCCTTGATAGTGGATGAAAAGTCAATTCAACCATTTTCTAAATTTGATAAAATTTATTTTTTTGGTGATGGCATGCAAAAATGCAAAGAAGTTTTAAGCACTTTAAAAAATGCTCACTTTATAGATTCTATTTTACCAAGCGCAAAAAATATGTGCGACCTTTCTTATAAAAAATATTCAGAAAAGAAGTTTGAAGATGTGGCTTATTTTGAGCCTTTCTATTTAAAGGATTTTTTGATCCTTACAAAGAAAAATGCGTGATCACACAATAGTATAGCCACAGATTTCGCAGATTAAAGGATTCTGTGTGAATCTGTGTAATCTGCGGCTAAAAAATTATTTTTTTAAGTAAGATTTTGCTTTTTCAGAATAGAATTCACCTTCCTCAGCAATAACTTTAAATTTTTCAAGAGCAGTCTCTTTATCGCCATTCTCATAAAGGGCAAGCGCTTTGTAATACATAGCTTCCTGTAAAAATGCGTTGTTTTGATCTTCTATGCAACGCTCTAAATATTCAGTTGCCTTTGGATAGTTCTTTTTATAATAATAACTCATTCCCAAATAAAAATTGCAGTTAATGTCGTTATCGTTATATCCTGAAATCACGTTTAAAGAGTAAATAGATTGGCCATAATTTCCTTTTTTGAATGACAGCAAGGCGTCAGAAAATTCTTCGTGGAGAAAATAATCAGCGCTTTGTTTTAAACCCGGATTAGTTCTATTAATATCTTCCTTATTAGCATAAGCCACAGACAAAGCTCCTTTAAGTGGAAGTTTAACGTATTGGTTCTTTTTAAAATATAAGGTTGTATAGTTGGTCACTTTAAGATCATGAATATAAACAACAGGTGCATTGGTTATGTATTTGATCTTTGATTCGCTTGTTTCTTTAAGCATGGCCGATACATCAATTGGTTTTGAAGGGATCATTACTACCGAATCGCTTGCGGCATAATAAGTATTTCCGGCATTATCTGTAACATGATCTACAATAGAAGATGAATGAATAAAATTTTCTTTAACTATATTAACAGTATCTAATATAATTGGCGTTTCAGCAATTATTTTTTTAGTGGGCAATGAATCTGTTAAAATTTTATTAGGCGTATTTGAAGAATAAAGTACCGGTTTATTATCTATCATAAAAAACAAGGATACGCCAATAAATATGCCAATGATCAAACTAATAAAACCAAAGTAAATACCATTGTTATATGAAAACGTACGGTTCTTTACTTTACTTTTCAGATCTGCCAGATCTGCATCATTTACAGCCACCTTTTCAAAGCCAAGTTGGGCAAGATAATCCATGTCGTCCATATTATTTTTATCAACTTGCATTTTTTTTGTTTTTAATTTTAGCTTCTATTAATAATTTTAAATTTCGTTTACCGTTCTGAATAAAACTTTTTACTTCGTTCATAGAAAAATTTGTCTTATCGCAAATTTGCTGGTAGCTCTGTCCTTTTAAATAAAATAATTCAACACACAGTTTTTGGTTTTCTTTTAACTCAGATAACCCCGCCTGCATATGATCCATCATTACTTCATCGCTCACTCCTAAAACTTTCTCTTCTTCTTCAACTGTTGTTTCATTTAATTCAAACTCCAGATAACTTTCAGGCAACCTGTATTTATTTTTATTTTTTCGGATCTCGCTAATGCAATAATTTCTTACTACAAAACTTAACCAGCCTTTAAAATTCTTTACTTCTGTTTTTTTTAATTCGGTAATTAATTTCTCAAATATTTGCATCACTGCATCCTTCGCAACATCTTTATCTCTGAAATAAAATAAACAAACGCCGAAAACCGTTTTTACGTGTTTTTCAAAAAGCAGACCCACAAGTTCTTTATCGCCTGTATTAAAATAATTCAGGGCAAGTTCCTCATCCGTGGCAAAGTCTCTTTTTTTAAATAACCACATAAATCCGTTTCTCTCTATTAAGACGCTTTTAGTTTATTATTCCATAAAAATAAATTATTTATGGAATATCCCGCTATTTCCGTCTTATTATCAGAAACCGGTTCTAATAAATATAAACCTTTAAAAATAGAAATTATGAAAACTTTAAAACTTAAAACAGCAGTCCTTTCCGCACTATTCCTTGTGTTCGGACTAACTATGAATGCTCAGGGATATGGTGAGATCCGTGGAATTATTAAAAATACAGCGCTTGAACCGGTAGAATTTGCTACTGTAAAGATCTTGCAGGGAAATGTCCTTGTAGGCGGCACTCAAACAGACGCTGAAGGAAGGTACAAATACAAACCTTTAAACCCGGGCACTTATGATATGGTAGTTATGGAAATTGGCCATCAGACCCAACCGGTAAATAAAATAAAAGTAGTACCAAATGAGGCTACTTATGTAGATGTAAAGATCTCGCCTAACATAATAGGAGAAGTTACTGTTACAGCAAAAGCCTACGATTATTCAAAAGCAGGAGTTGATAATAATATGTACACCATGAAAAGTTTAGATGCTACAGAATTAATGCAGCTGGCAGGTGCCGACAGGGGAGATATAAAAGGAGCGTTGACCAGCATCACATCAGATGTAATTGAAACAAACGGTGAATTACATTTTAGAGGTACTCGCGGATATGCTACCGGTTATTATGTGGATGGTGTAAGAACCATGGAAGCCAACACAATACCAGGCTTAGGTATTGAGAACTTAACCGTTTTTAGCGGCGGCGTACCGGCCATGTATGGTGATGTAACGGGTGGTGTGGTAATTATAACAACCAAAAGTTATTTTAGTGGCATTCGTGAAAAAAACATGAGAAATAATGCTTACCGCGAAAAAGTAATTGAAAAGAAACGCATTGAAAAAGCAAAACTAACAGAAGAAGCGCGTTTAAAAGAAATTGAAGAAGAGAAACTGAAAGAGAAAGCACAATAAGAAACTCCATTAAAGAAGAAGAGCGCGTTCGTGATGAACGCGCTCTTTTTATTTTAGAATTTTATTAGCTCTTCGTAAAGTTCTTTAACGGGTAAACCCATTACGTTGTAAAAGCTACCGTCTATTTTATCGATACCGACGTAACCTATCCAATCCTGCACACCGTATCCACCGGCTTTATCATATGGACTAAAATTGGTTAGATAATATTCTATCTCTTCGGTCTTTAATTTTTTGAAGTATACTTTACTTACATCGTAAAAGGTAGTTTGTTTGTTGGCGCTTTTTAAACAGACTGCTGTAAAAACTTCGTGCATTTTTCCACTCAGGGTTTCCAGCATTTTTTTTCCTTCGGCAAAATTCTCGGGTTTATTAAAAACTTTTCCTTCGCACCAAACTACCGTATCGGCAGTTATTAATAATTCATCATCTTTTAATGGTTCGTCGTAAGCATCTGCTTTTAATTCTGCCAAAAAAATAGGAATCTCTTGTGCTTTAAGTTCCTTTGGCCATAAGGTCTCATCTACCTTTACCGGTTTATTTAAAAACTCGAAACCAAGACTTTTTAAAAGGTCCTGCCTCCGTGGAGAAGCAGAACCTAATATTAATTTATAAGGAAAGTTTTTAATTAGTTCCTCAACACCATTTGCCATCGTTAATTAATTAGTAACAATTATTTTTATTTTCGCATTGTTTCCGGTTATGTAATAAATGCCCGAAGCTAAACTTGAAAATTCCACTGAATTGTTAACGGTTTCAGTTAAATTAATTTCTCTTACTATTTGCCCAAAAGCATTTATTAAATTATATTTTCCATTCTCTGCAAATAAAATATTGAATTTTCCATTATTTGGGTTTGGATAAACATTTATTGCCTGCGAAATATTATTAGCGAAAGTATTTATTCCTGTACATAACGATACGTTTTGAGTTACCGTTGCAGATGCTACACATCCATTGGTTGTGTTAGTTCCTGTAACAGTATAAGTTGTATTTACCGTTGGCGAAACAGCTATTGAACTTGCATTTGAACTTGTGTTCCAGGTATAAGTATTTGCACCACTTGCAATTAAAGTAGCAGTTTGCCCGGTACAAATAACGCTTGTTCCAGCAATCGAAACTGCCGGTGCAGTTGTATTTGAAACTATACTAACAGTTGAAATAACAGTACATAGATTGGCGTCAGTAATTGCACATGTGTAATTTGCAGGTGAGAGAGGAGACGCAACCGCAGCATTACCACCACTTGGCGACCATGTATATGTATATGGAGGGCCTGAACCACCGCTTACATTTGCTGTAGCAGAAGCAACAGGGTTTACGCAAGTAATATTTGTTTGGGCTGTAGTAACCAATAATTGCGTTGGTTGTGTAATATTATATGATTGCATAGTTTGGCAGGCATTTGCATCTGTTACCAAACATGTATAATTTCCTGCGCATAAATTAGTTGCCATACTGGCTGGACCACCGGAAGGTGACCAGTTATATGTATATGGTCCTACCCCACCAGTTACAACTGCACTGCCAACACCATTGCAGGCGCTAAAACAGTTTACATTGGTTTGTGTTGAGCTTACTATAATCTGAGTTGGTTGATTAATTATTATAGATGCGGCCGCTGTACATGTTCCATCAGAAACAGTACAGGTATAATTTCCAAAAGTCAAACTGCTTGCAACAGAAGTTGTACTAACAGCCGGAGAGGTCCAGCTATAAGTAAAAGGGCCAGTACTTCCAGTTACAGAAACAGAAGCAGAACCATTAGAACCTCCAAAACAAGAAATAGAATTTGTTAAAGCACTCGCAGAAAAACCATTTCCAACTTTTACTTCATCCCAGATCGCATTGCCAGAATTAAAATTATAAAGGTGAACTCTTGATAGATTATTTACGGTATTGGACCTAAAAGGAAAGGCTGTAACAATTAAAACGTTATTGATATAAATATCAAATACGTGAGTTGTATAATTAATATTTTTTAATTCGATAAGATACCAGGCGTTTGGTGTACAGGTATAAATTTGCGTGCTTGAAGCAACAAACCGGATATTAGTACCGCCTTGCCAATAGCAAAATACCATGCAATTAGTTGCTGATACAGCATTATCTCCGGCAACTACATAATTAGTTGCAAGAGCGCCTGTTGGATAAACCGCCCAGCTCATATAGTTAGGGGTTGCAGCCGGAAAGGCGGTAGACAGACCTGTTAAATGAGAACTTGTGCCACCAACACCTTCAATTTTAAAATTTCCGGCATAAGGGCTTCCCGTGGTTACACTGGCAGATGAAAGTCCGGCTCCTAAGGTCCAGGTTGGGGTATAGCTTCCTGATTCGAAACCATCATAAAAAGCAGAAACGCATTGTGAGCGGCTATAAAAAGTTAACGCCACAAAAAGATAAAGTAGTAGATTTTTTTTCATAATAAATTTGTTTACCCGAAGATAAAAAAAAATTGAATACCTTTTAGATAAATATGCAAAAAGGCTTTAGATAAAGCTTTAAATGCTTATGAAAAGTAAAAAATGAAGCTATACGCCAAGCCCATTAACATTATGAATTTAAGCAGGAGACTCGCATTCTTAAAGTGTTTAGATTCTTTAGCTTTTAAGGTCATTATGGCTAAAATAATTAAAGGTATAATAAGGGCTACAACTATATAAATATTATTTTGATTAATGATTATGCGGTAAAATTTAAAAGTATTATAAATTACAAAGGATAATAAAATAACAGTAATAACAATTAAAAAGAAAACGTTAAGCTTACTTGCCGGGATTCCCCAAACAATAGGCATCGTATGACCGCCGGTTGCCTTGTCGCCTTTAAAATCTTCCATATCTTTTATTATTTCGCGGGCAAGGCTTGTAATAAATGCGAACAACGAAAATATAAAAGTGATCTTAAAACAAGAGAGAATAACGTCTTGATGAATAGAAGTAAAACCAGGATGGATCTTTTGCATTACACCCATTTCGTATACAAAAGGCATAAATGCCACAGCACCTGTGAGTATAGATACAGTTAAATTACCCACCAACAATTGTTTTTTAAAATGTGTGCTATAGAACCATAATAAAGTTGCCGCAACAATATGAAAAATAGCCAGACGTAAATAACCGGTCATTAAAGCGGCGTACATACCGATGACGATACCCAAAAAAGTAAAAGTAATGTGCAGGATAATCGCTAAACGACGTTTGATTATTTTGCCGACAACAACTGTATCGGGATGATTGATCATATCGGTTTTCATATCAAAATAATCGTTGATGATATAACCCGCCGCCGCAATAAGAACAGTACTTAAAACAACTAAATAAAACAAACCATTATTTAATTCTAATTGGATACCATTTTGATTGAGGATCTTTTGTAATACAAAATAGCGCAATAAAATTTGTGTTAAAGCTATCATGATGAGATTTTCCATCCTGATAAGCTTTAAAAAAGCGATCCCTTTATTATTTAAAAGTTTATTCAAATTACCACTTAACTATTTCCCATTTACTTTGCACACGCAAAATCTGTTCAATAACATCCCTTACACAACCTTCGCCACCATTCTTATCTGAAACATATTGGCAGATCTCTTTGATATCGGTAGCTGCATCTTTTGGACAAACCGCCAGACCTACCCTACTCATAATTTCATGATCCGGAAGGTCGTCGCCCATAAACAAAACTTCTTCGTCTTTTAAATTATTTAGTTTTAAATAATCAAGGTAGCAAGCCAGTTTATCGTGTTGATTTAAAAAAACATCTGTAACGCCGCTACGCGCTAAAGCATTTTTAATAGCATTATTGTTTCCACCACTTATAATAGCGATCCTGAATTTTTTTTGAACCGCCAAGTGTATAGCATAGCCATCTTTAGAGTTCATGTTGCGTACCATCTCGCCGCTTTCCATTACCAACACGTTACCGTCGGTCATTACTCCATCCACATCAAACATAATGGTGGTTATTTTATTCAGTTTCTGTTTAAAGTTAAGCATGTTTAGTTTGTTGTTTTACAATTAAAGCGCTTAATTGTTTATATATTTTTTTAATATCGCTATTACTTGAAAGTAGTTTTAAGTGCTTTTCCATTACTTTTTTATCACCACGTTTGGCAGGACCGGTTTGGGCTGCGCGCGGATCTAATTTCTGGATCTTTAAAACTGTTTGTTTAATTAATGGCAATAACATCTTTTTGTCTTTTCCCACAAGATCACCAGCTGCTACAAATAAAGCATTAGTAAAATTATTTACAAGCACGGCGGCTAAATGAAGCGTTAAACGTTCTTTATAATTTAAACTACTCACATTATTACTGAAGAGTTTTGCCAGGCTTAAAATTTTAGCTTTAATGGCGGCATGTTTTGATTCAACAATAATTGGTATCTCTTTCCAATTAACCTCATCTTGTTTTGAAAAAGTTTGTAAAGGATAAAAAACCGCAGTATTTAATTTTTCGCCCAACTCATTGATCTTAGCGCTTCCTGAAGTATGAATTATAATGGCATTTGAATTTTTTATTTTGATCTTTTTAGCTACCGAAGAAATATTTTTATCGGCCACACAAATAAAATAAAAGTCGGCATCAGTAACCATCTTATTTAAATCTGGAGTAACCGAACATTTTAATTTTGTTTTAAAATCGTTCAATAAATTATTTGCCCGGTGATTATAAACAAACAGCTCGTGTTTTCTTAAACCGGCCAACTGCTTTGCTAAATGCCAGGCTACATTGCCGCAACCTATTATTACGATTTTATGCTTAGCAGATTTTTGCATCAGTTATTAAGACTGCACCTTGAATTTACGAATTCTTTCGACAATGGCAATACCGGTACCAAAAGCCATGATAAGGCAGCCCAGCCACAATACGTTGATGTAAGGAAATACAAAGGCTTTCATTACTATAAAATCCTTATTGTTAGCCAATTTTTCGCTCATGGTAATTTCGATGGTGCCATCATCGGGATTGATCTTCCAAAACACAAACTTTAAACCTAATTCTTTTTGAACGTCTTCTTTTGGAATAACCACATTATGTTGTATAATGAATTTTGGATAAGCCATAAAGTTTTCTGCCTTTGTATTTACGCAACGCAATACTGCTGTAACCTCTAATGCAGAATCATTTTTTTCGTATTGTTCTTTACTTAAATTACTACGCAAGGAATCTATAATAACCAAAGCATTGCTCGAGAAAATAGTATCACCAACATGGCCAACATAATTTTTTGCTTCGCCAAAACCATTTTTCTTTTTAGCAGATGTATCAACATTAAGGTCGGCCGCGGCAATGTGTGTATAAATATCCTTGTCTAAATAATGCTTTGTATCTGGTTCTGCTGCCTGTCCCATACGTGGATTATCCTGGATGTGCGGTTCTAAAGCAAAATCGAATTCGGGTTTATTTTCTTTATTTAATTTAAAATATTCAACATCAAAATAAACATCGATCCCAATTCGTCTTTTACCTTTATAAGAAACCAGGTAAGGACCCATAGGCAAGGTATCTCCCTGTGTTAACAAAATGCTTTCGCGATCATCAAAATCTTTTCCTAAGGCAGTTAATTTTTTATCACTTATATTTTTTGCAAGCGTTACTTTTTTAGAAGTTGATATCAGGGCGCCAATCAATACCATTGCAAAACCAATATGCGCAATAGCGGCACCACTTTTAGATATCTTTCCTTTTAAGATCAATAAAAAATAATCGATGTTAGAAAACACGGCAAATAAACCACTTACTAATAATGTTGAGTACCCTATAAGATCCCAGGTACCGATACTTTTAGTTTCTGAGGTACTAAAAAAATATAAAGGAATACTACATGCTAAACCAAATAACAACGCCAAAATAAAACTATACGAAATACGCTTGAAGAATTTTTTTGGGTCTGTTTTTTTGTACTTTAAAAATTGGGTGGCGCCAATAAGCAGCATTATCAAAATAGCGAATGGCATCATCCAATTATTATAAACTGGCACTTTTGGTGGTGCAAATTCTGTATTAAATAGTTTATTAATTACCGGGATAGAAGTGAAATAAGTAATGATAAGTCCCGATAATAAAAACAATAATGAACCTAGAAACATCCAGAATTCGCGCGAGTACAATTCTTCTTCGTCTTTTTCTTTTGGAAAATATTTATAATAAGAAATAAATGTTACGATGCCCGAACCTACCAACCATACCATTAATAAAATTCTCTTATAGCCATATAACATTCCAAAAAACAGAAGCAATATGGATACTACGATGTATGAAACTTTAAAAAGCGATTCGTTAATTAATAAGGCAACTGTTATAAAAACAAAAGTGATCACATACAATACTAATTGACCTGTCATGCCAAGATCTGTAAACGCATGCACAGAGGCATTTCCGAGCACACCGCTTCTTGTTAAGAATGTAGAATACAAAACAAGAAGAAAGCCGCCAATGGCTAAAAAGTGTGTTGTGAATAACGAGCCGCCCTTATTTTTATTGATGATCATTGTGTGACCTGCGGCAACAACAACTAACCAGGGAACTAATGATGAATTCTCAACCGGATCCCATGCCCAGAAACCTCCAAAGCTTAATGCTTCGTAAGCCCAGGCACCGCCCATTAAAATACCAACACCTAAAATAAGTATACAAAAGTAGGTCCAAGGCAAAGCAATTTTTTGCCATTCGTTATACTTTCTGTTCCATAATGCGCCAATTGCAAAAGCAAACGGAATTAAAGTAGAAGCAAAGCCTAAAAATAAAGTTGGCGGATGAATGGTCATCCAGTAATTCATTAATAGTGGATTTAATCCGCGTGCAGTAGATTCATACTTACCCATTTGTACAAAAGGCAAATCCATGAATTCTGAATGCTCTTTCATTAATAAAAAAGGATTGCTTCCAATTTTATAATCGAAAAGATAAACGCCCAATAACATACTTGCTAAAAAAACCTGTACTAATGAAAAAACTGTCATTACCGGAATTTCCCATTCGCCATTCTTTAATTGACGTTTTAAGATCATTCCAAGAAAGATGTTCCAGAAGGTCCATAATAAAAAGCTTCCTTCCTGGCCTTCCCAAAAACAAGAGAGGATATATTTCATATCCATACTTTTGTTGCTGTGCTGCCAAACGTATTGGTATTCGAAATAATGATTGAGCAACATAAAGAACATGGTGCCAATAATACCAATTACAGCAAAACCGTGAACGTTAAATGCGATACGTGCCAGTTTTATAAAAGAAATATTTTTAGATGAAAGGTAATAAGCGAAGAAGGAAAGAAGAGCCCCTACAAAAGAAAGAACAACAAACGCATTGCCAAGGTTACCTGCCCACAATCTCTCACTTATATATTGAATGTCCTTCATAGATCAAGCACTAATTTATTGGTGCTTTGTTATCATTGTATTTACTTGGACATTTCATTAAAATATCATTGGCGTGAAATTCGTTCCCTTCGATCTTTCCTATTAAAACAATTTGTTCGCTTTTTTCAAAATCCTGTGGTTTGCTTTTGTGAAGCACCACTTGTTTGTGCACACCTTTGTTATCGATAAGGGTGAACATAAATTGATCGGCATTTACTTTTGGATCATAGATCAGCGGTTGATCTTTATCCAGCTTTCCAACCACATGATATTCTTTATCCGGATTAGATATCGCCTCTGTAAAATCAGCATAGGTACTTGTATTTTTTAACGACACAAATATTACCCCAATTGCCAAAGCAATAACGATGATACCAACAATGTGTAATTTTTTCATTTTACTTATTATTAATTTGTTTTTCGAGTTTACTTACTTTACGTTCAAGCAACATTAAAAATATTACCAATGCTACAAATATCATCCCGATAACGGTTATCACTATATAAATTTTTCCGTTGCTGCGAAATGTGTCTGCCATTTCGGGAGACGCAACTGTTTCCTGCGCTGAAGAAAATAGCGCTGACAATAAAAACACCAGGGTTAAAATTCTTTTAATCATTTAATTTATTTTTAATGAAACTAATTCTGTTCTTAATATTATAAAGCCAGCAGCTAAAAAAAATCCATCCTAAAACTGCTGGATAAAAAACCATACGCATGTTGTTGTCCATATCGTATTGGGAAAAAGCGGGATTGCCACCGTTACCAGGATGAAGTGAATCTGTAAGACGTGGAAGCACCATGATAAAAACATTCATCATTACAAAAGCAAATACATTGTAAACGGCTGAGATCCTTGCGCGTTTTAATTCATCATCAACCGAATAACGTAAAATAAAGTAAGCGAGGTAAATTAAAATACTGATAGCAACGCCATTTAATTTTGGGTCCTGAAAAGTCCACCAGGTGCCCCAGGTATATTTTGCCCAGATAGAACCGGTAGTTAAACCCGGAAGGCTAAAGAAAAAACCAACGATTGCTGCATTGAATGCTTTTGTATCGTTATCTAAATTATTTTTTGTGAGAGCAAGAATACTCTGAATTAAAGAAACCGTCATCATAAACAACATTGCGAACCAAATGGGCACATGATAATATACATTGCGAATAGTTTCGTTCAAAATATCTAAACGCGGTACCGGGTTTAATAAACCCCAAACAAGGGTGTATAAAATAAAAATTACCGAAAGTATTTTGTACCAGTTTTTCATTTTAAAAAGTCGTTAGAAATTAGTCGTTAGAGTTTAGTCCGGAAGACTAACAACTATCGACTAAAGACTATTATCTGTTCGTAGAATTTAATCGCGCCAAAGATACGGAAATAATAGAAAGGAAAGGGCAATAGTTAAAACATTTAGGGCCACTAAAATGCCAATAAAATTAAAACCAACCCCCGCCCACTCAATACCATCCACGGCCTGTTTGCTAATGCGGATAACCACTAAAATAAGCGGCATTAAAACCGGGAAACTTAAGATACTCATAATGGCAAAATTGCCATTTGCTTTGCTCGCAATAGCACTCATTAGGCTTAAAATAGCCGCCAAACCCGTTGAGGCCAAGGTTAGCACAACAAAGAACAAACCCAGATTCTCTACTTCATTTTTAATAAAAAAAGCATAAAAGAAAAAGGTAATAAAGCTTAAGGCCAGCATAAAAACCATGTTATAAATGGTTTTTGAAATAATAAATTGTGTGGGAGAATAATGCAAATAATTGTAAAGAGCCTGGCCGCCGGTTTCTTTTAAAAAACTTTTGCCACTTATTGTTACCGAAGTGTATAATGTAATTACCCAGAATAATGCATTCCAGGTTGGTTTGTCCAAACGGCCTTTAAAACACAATGCACTCACAAAAATAGTTCCGATCACGTACACCAAAACACCGCCAATTGTAGATTTTTGACGGAATTCTAAAAGGATTTCTTTTTTTATGAGTGATAAGATCATTGATATACTTTTAGATCTTTACCTATATCGCGCCTGAAATATTTTCCTTCGTAATTTATAATTCCCGCTGTAGCAAAACTTTTATTTACGGCCTCATCAATTGTTTTTCCAAAAGAAGTAATGGCAAAAACACGACCGCCATTGGTCACTACTTTATCGCCTTCTAATTTTGTTCCTGAATGAAAAACATGTGATTCGAAATTTGTATCAAGTCCATCTATCTCTTTCCCTTTTTCAAAATCGCCGGGATAACCACCACTTACCATTACTACGGTTGTAGCAATTTCTGAAATGGTCTCATATTTTTTTTGATGTAATGTTTGGGTTGCAACACCTTGAAGCAATTCAATAAAATCGCTTTTAATTCTTGGGATCACTACTTCAGTTTCAGGATCACCCATGCGGCAGTTGTACTCAATTACAGAAGGTTGTCCATCGCAATTCATCAAGCCAATAAAAATAAAACCACGGTAATCGATGCCATCTTTATTTAATCCATTTATAGTTGGGATCACTACTAACTCTTCAACTTTTTTTATGAAGGCGTCATCTGCAAATGGCACCGGACTCACAGCGCCCATGCCACCAGTATTTAAACCGGTATCGCCTTCACCAATACGTTTGTAATCTTTTGCTGCTGGTAAAATTTTGTACGATTTTCCATCGGTTAAAACAAAAACAGAAAGCTCAATTCCTTTTAAAAATTCTTCTATAACAACTTTAGTGCTGGCTTTGCCAAATTTAGCATCCACCAACATATTTTTTAATTCTTCTTTTGCTTCGTTAATATCGTTAATGATCAACACACCTTTGCCTGCAGCTAAACCATCAGCTTTTAAAACAAAAGGAGGCTCTAATGTTTCTAAAAAAAGAAAGCCTTCATTTAAATTATCTTTTGTGAAGGTAGCGTAACGTGCTGTTGGCACACCATGCTTTAGCATGAACTGTTTACTAAAATCTTTACTGCCTTCTAATTGCGCTCCATCTTTTTTTGGACCAATAACAGGAATGTCTTTCAGCACTTCATCATTTAAAAAATAATCGTGAATACCATTTACTAAAGGATCTTCGGGTCCAACCAAAACCAGGTTAATGTCTTTTTCCCACACCAGATTTTTAATAGCTTCAAAATCGTTCACACCAATATTTACATTAGTGCCGCAATTTGATGTGCCGGCATTACCGGGAGCAATGTATAGATTTTGTAATTGTTTGCTTTGGGCTATTTTCCATGCAAAAGCATGTTCCCGTCCACCAGATCCTAAAATTAAAACGTTCATAATTAATAAAGTGCAAAAATAAAAAATCCCGAAGGATTCTCGGGATTAAAAAAACTTTTTATGGTGAAATACTTTATTTCCTCTAACTCTCTTCCTGGCTCTTTCTGAGTTTTGTTTGGCCAATATATTATGTCTTTGTACTTTTCCTTTAGTTCGGTATCTTGAGAATAAGGTTCTTGAATCGCTGCTTTTATATGTACCAGGGCGTGAATGCCTCATGGCCCATGCTTTATTCCCTCCGCCCCTGCGTCTACCGCCACCTCTGGCGAAGTTATCAGCATTTCCGGCACTCTTCTTTCCTTTGAACATACCACTGCTGGCCCTTTTTTGGTTTCTGTGCTCACGGCGACGACCGCCACTTTGAGCCATAAAGTCGTTTGAAAGTAAGATCCCGCAAAGAAGGAAGAATATGAAAATAGACCTGTTCAAGTTAAATCGATTTACAATAATAGTGAAAAAATCGCGAATTTTAACATAAATCGGTCGTTTTGTCGTATATTTAACATTAAAGATGTAAACACATAATATTGTATTTCTCTTTTAAAAAATCTCCAACTACCATGCCGTTTTTTTCGTATAGGTTTTTAAGAGCTAAGTCCTTATAAATCGAATGAAATTATGGCTTTTGGGCTACAATAAATTTTATATTTAAACGTTGAATTACTTTACTTGAGATACGCATTTTTAATACTTAATTTATACTGTTTAACGCTTTTCTCGCAGGTTGGCCCACCCTCCCTGCGCTGTTTGCAAGTATTGCCGAATGGCAATGTAACTTTAACATGGATACCACCTGTCGATCCGGGAGGCTTGTTTGATTCTTATGATATTTATTATTCGCAAACTGCAACAGGATCTTTTGTAGTTGTTGGCAATGTTAATACCATTAATACTACAACATTTACGCATGCCAGCACCAACTCTACACTTGCAAGCGTTTATTATTTTGTAAAAACAAAATTTAACCCCGGCGGAACTTCTACGTCAGTGCCATCCGATACATTACGAACGATATTTCTTAATCTTATAAATACAGCAGGTGCGCCTGATGTTAAGCTTGTTTACAATAATGTTCATCAGCCATCATTACCAAGTACACCAGGCGCATTTTCAATTGCAAGAGAGTATCCTGCTTTTACATGGAGTAATTTAGCAACAACCAATGCGCTAAATTATGCTGATACAATAAGTGTTTGTTCGGCCAGTTTAAATTATCAGGTTACTTTGCCGGATAACAGCGGTTGCTTTTCTTCTTCAAACATACAGGGTGGAACTTTTACAGATAATAAAAATCCGAATGAACCTTATGTTGATTCGATAAGTGTTTTGCCAAACGGAAATGTTGTTTTAGCCTGGAATATTCCAAGAGATCTTGATATAACAAAGTATATTATTGTAAAAAATATTAGCAGCATTAATACAAAAATAGACAGTGTAGTTGGCATAAATAGTACCATTTATACTTTCACAACTACTGAAGCAAATTCAAACGCTGTTCAACTTTACGTTTATGCAGTTGATAGTTGTGGTAATGAGGGAAGTTATAATGTGTTACCAAAAACCATGTTTTTAGAAGCAACATACGACAAGTGTGCATACAAAACATACTTAACCTGGAACGCTTATGTAAATCTCCCGAAAGGAATTTTAGAATACAGAATTTATGCTTCTGTAAATAATAGTCCATATTTAATGATCGGATCAACTACTCAAACTAATTTTACAGTTGATAATGTGCCGCCAAATAAAAATGTGTGCTACTTTGTAAGAGTAATTAATACACCAAAAACTATTACCGCTTCATCCAACCGAACATGTATCTTTTCTGTGCAAGTACCTGCATCTAATTTTGTTTACATAAAAAAAGCAAGTGTAAAAGATAAATACTCTGCCGAAGTAACTGTGTATTTAGATACTACTGCAACTAGCCAGGGTATTGACATTTACCGCTCTACCGATGGAATAAATTATGATGCAATAACTTTTTTACCCTATACCGGCGCAGCGCATTTTTATTATCTGGATGAAAAGCTGGAGACCAACGAAAAAAGTTATTATTACAAAGCTGTTGTAAGAGATAGTTGTGGTAACTCAAGAACCTACAGTAATATTGCAAAAACAATTCTTTTAAAAGTTAAAGGTGATGAAGAAAATATTTTTACATATCATTTAGACTGGAATGATTATTTAGGTTTTGCCGGAGGTGTTAGTGGTTATAATATTTATAGAGTTGTTAATGATGTACAATCGTCAACACCGGTAGCATCAACAGGTCCGTTGGTAAATAATTATACAGATAATTTAGAAGACGAAGCGCCAAACGGATCTAAAATAGAATATTTGATAGAAGGCATTGAGGGTATTGGCAACCCTTACGGTTTTATGGAGACAAGCAAGTCTAACACTGTTGCAGTTTATATGGAGGGCAAGATTTTTGTGCCAACTGCATTTGCACCACGTGGTAAAAATAAAGTATGGTTACCTGTAACACATTTTGTAGATAAATCTGAATACACCGTTACAGTATTTAGCCGTTGGGGCAATAAAATATTTGAAACAAATGATGACACAAAAGGTTGGGATGGCAGCGGTTATGGCAACGATGTGTATGTTTATTTAATTACATACAAGAACGCCCGCGGCGAATACAAAGAATTAAAAGGAACCGTAATGTTGTTTCAATAGTTTAAAAAAATAAAAAAACTCCGACAAGATCGGAGTTTTTTGTTTTCAGAAAATTTTTAAAATTATTTTAATGTTGCAGTTACCCAACCTGAATCAGGATCATTTCCTTTGGCATCTAAGCCTACATAAAATCGCCATTCGTGGTTTGCATATTTACCAGTATAAGATGGTGTTGCATGAGAAGGTAACGTTAACTCGTGCGTCCAGTTATAAGTTTTTCCGCCCTCTAAAGTTTGCGCGGGACTAATAACAAATTCCTGTTGGTTAAAAACATCGTGATCGATATTTACTGATTGCGGATTTTTATCGCTTCCACCAGGTAATTTATCGCGGGAGATATCTATTTTTTCAACGCTTTTTACATAGAGATAAACTTTTTCAATTGGTAAAGGCGCGTCTTTAACCACAGCCGTTACATTTACTTTTATTTTATCTTTAATTCCAGAGCCTTCAACTGTAATGCTCACTTTTGCACCGCCACCTGTAACCTGGTTGGCTATGTTCTTTAGTTTATCAAATAATCCCATGTTTTTAGTTTTTAAATTATAGTTCTAAATTAATATTTTAATCTTAAAATCTTAGTTTATTTAATTTTATTGACGATTTCATAATCTTCATAAAACACTGAATATCAGTACTTAATAAAGTGTTTTATGCGTATCTAAGATATTCTATATAACTACCTCATATCTTTTTTAATTAATAACGTTATTATGAAAAGGAGTAAATAATTTAGCGTTTGGTTAATTGCATTAATGAGGTACATCTATTTTATACTTTTTATTTCTTTTTCATTTTTTATTGCAGCGCAAAAAAAGCCCGCAGTAAAATTTACACGCATTTTATTTGTGTTTGATGCTAGTAAAAGTATGATAGCCAAACATCAACACACAACGCGCATGGATGGCGCAAAAAATCTGTTCTTTAAATTCATTGATAGTTTAAGTAAAGATAAAACATTGTTGTTTGCTTTGCGTATGTATGGTCATACGGTAAAATATCCTCCGGGCGATTGTAAAGACAGTAAATTAATTGTGCCCTTTGGTGTTAATAATGTAGCGCTTATAAAACAAAAAGTACAAGCGGCTACACCAACCGGTATTACGCCTATTGAACATTCGTTAACTGAAGCTGCTAATGATTTTGTTGACAATAAAACAAACAACATAGTAATTCTTATAACAGATGGCATTGAAGAGTGCGGTGGAGATCCGTGCAACGCCCGCCAAAAATTAATGACAAAAGGAATTATTTTTAAACCTTTTATTATTGGTATTGGTTTAACCCCTGAACAAATAAAAACCTTTGAGTGCGTTGGTACATTTTATGATTATGATGAACAGAATACATTCAGTAACATTACCAGCATTATACAACAACAAAAATTAAACAAGACCTCAGCACAGGTAAATTTATTGGATGTTACTTCCCTACCCTCTGAAACCAACGTTAACACAACCTTTTACGATGTGGGCCGAAAAGAATATAAATACAATTATCTGCACACGTTGAATTACCAGAATAATCCGGATACTTTATATATAGATGATTTTCCAACTTACAAAGTAATTGCGCATACCATACCGCCAACCGAAAGTAAAGAAGTAAAATTATCACAGGGAAAACATACAATAATTGCAATTGACGCACCGCAGGGTAATTTGATAATTAAACGTCCGGATGGCGTTTATAATTTTAATGAGCGCGTAAAATGTATCGTAAGAAAAGCGAACGAAATGCAAACACTAAACGTGCAGTTATTAAATGCCACCGAAAGATATATTACAGGAAAATACGATCTTGAAATTTTAACCCTCCCAAGAATTTATGTGAACCAAAATGTAATTGAGCAATCAAAAACAAACACCATTGAAATTCCTAATGCCGGTGTGTTACAGGTAAAATGTCTGGAGGCCGGCGATGGTTGCATTTTAGTTAAACGAAATAATAAATTAGAATGGGTTTGTAATTTAAGTACACAAACCTTGCAAACATACCATTTACAGCCGGGCACTTATGTTTCTACCTGGCGGGCAAAAGCATTAAAGGGAAGTATTTACACGGTAGAGAAAAAATTTACTATTACTTCGGATAATCAAACGATCGTAGAGTTTTATCGTTAAAAAGCAACAGCCATAAAGATCCCGCCCCAGCCGGAGTCTACGCCGGTATGATATTCACGCGTAATGTAAGTTCTTGAGTAGGTTAAGCTAAAGCGTTTAAATGCAACCACAATATCTAAAGTCCCTGTAAAAACAAAACGTTCTACATTATCAGCATCGATCACATAAATATCTTTTGAAAATATGCCGCCCTGCAACGTGGCATTATAGCCAACTAATTTTGTGTTGGTTTTTATAACTCCATAAATTTTAAATTTTCTTGACGAAGGATCTTTTGATAAACCTAAATTATTAAAGTAAGGATCAAAGAAACCAAAACGCATATTTAATCCTGTTCCAAGATCTGTATACAAAGTGCCCAACCTGAAATTGGCATTAGCCATTAGCTCAAAATGTTTTTTGTAAATAATTCCTTTCTCTAATTTTGTTCTGTAATTAATAACAAAGTCGTTTTCTAATTGGTATTCCCAACTTAACGGGCGAATATTTACCAAGCCTTTATGAATGGCTTTTTGCATGTCTTCACAACGCGCGCATTTGCCAATCCCGCCAAGATCTAACTGCGTTTGTAAAAGCAATTTCTTTTCTTTGCTTAAAGAATTCAACGAGTGGGAAATAAATATCGTTCCTGTGTAGGGACGTTCGCCAAACATAATAGTATCTACGCGAATGCTTTTTGGTGTAAAACAATCCTGTTGTGCATGGATGCCATAATAATTAACAGCATTGCCTTTAAGTTTAATTAGTGCTCTTGAAAAAGGAGAATATCTTACAATAGGATGAATAAGGGTTGCCGTTATACCTTGTGTGTAATACCTGTCTGTTTCATTAAAAAAATCATTCTCATAATCAAATTTGAAATAATTTTCCTGTTTTACTTTAACGGTCGAGCTATCTGTTTGAGAAAAAGAAACAGAAACAAAAAAAGTAAAAACTAAAAACAGTTTGATCTTCAAGATGGATGTTTATTAATATACGATTTAAAACTGACGTTGGTTTCGCAACTCGCGGCAACAAAAAACCCCCGAATTTTGTTCGGGGGTTTTAAATTTATTAGTGACTGTCTCCGTCTTGTTCTCCTTCTTCCAAAGGAACGGTTTGAACAACGAAATCTTTTTCTTTTCCTGGTTTAGAATAATCATAAGCCCAACGGTGAACTACAGGTAATTGACCTGGCCAGTTACCATGGATATGAGCCATCGGAGTTGTCCACTCTAATGTATTTGAATTCCAAGGATTTTGAGGAGCTTTTTCGCCTCGGAACATACTGTAGAAGAAGTTGAATAAGAAAACACCTTGTCCTAATGCACCAATTATAGCGCAAATAGTAACTATCTCGTTAATATCAACTAAGTTGTCGAACATTGGGAAGTTAGAGTTTGTGTAGTAGCGACGAGGTACGCCAGCTAATCCTAAAAAGTGCATTGGGAAGAATACACCATAAGCCATTGTTAAAGTGATCCAGAAGTGAATAAAACCTAATTTTTTATTCATCATACGTAAGAACATTTTTGGGAACCAGTGGTAAACACCGGCAAACATACCGAAGATGGCAGATAATCCCATTACAATGTGGAAGTGAGCAACCACGAAGTAAGTATCATGTACGTTAATATCTAAAGTAGAATCGGCAAGGATAATACCTGTAACACCACCAGTAATGAAAGAAGAAACTAAACCAATAGAGAATAACATTGCAGGCGTAAATTGGATATTACCTTTCCACATTGTTGTGATGTAGTTAAACGCTTTTACAGCAGATGGAATTGCAATTAATAATGTTGTAAATACGAATACAGAACCTAAGAACGGGTTCATACCTGTCATGAACATATGGTGACCCCAAACGATGAACGATAAGAAACCAATAGCTAACATTGAACCGATCATGGCACGGTAACCGAAAATTGGCTTGCGTGAACTGGTTGCAATAACTTCTGATGTGATACCTAATGCAGGTAGTAATACAATGTATACCTCAGGGTGACCTAAGAACCAGAATAAGTGTTCGAATAATACAGGGCTTCCACCTACATTATCTAAAGGACGTCCGCCAATATAAATATCAGATAAGTAGAAAGATGTTCCTAAACTTCTATCGCAAAGTAATAATACAACGCAAGAAACTAAAACAGGGAAAGATAATACACCTAAAATAGCTGTAATTAAGAAAGCCCAAACTGTTAACGGCATTCTTGTCATTTTCATTCCTTTAGTACGTAAGTTAAGCACAGTTACAACGTAATTGATACCACCTAATAATGAAGAAACAACGAACAAGGTCATAGAAAGTAACCAAAGCGTCATACCTAATTTAGAGCCTGGAATTGATTCAGGTAAAGCAGATAAAGGAGGATAAATTGTCCAACCTGCAGATGCAGGACCATCATCAATAAATAAAGAAGCTGTCATGATAACACTAGATACAAAGAAGAACCAGTATGAAAGCATGTTTAAGAAACCTGAAGCCATATCACGCGCTCCAACCTGGTAAGGAATTAAAAGGTTAGCGAAAGTTCCACTTAAACCACCTGTTAATACAAAGAACACCATGATGGTACCGTGGATAGTAACCAAAGCTAAATACATATTTGGATCTAAGATCCCATCTTTACCCCACTTGTCGCCAAGCATTGCGTTAATGAAACCAAATTTTTCACCCGGCCATGCTAATTGCATACGGAAGATAATTGACATAGTCATTGCAATTACGGCCATGATTACAGCAGTAATTAAAAACTGACGAGAGATCATTTTATGATCCTGACTGAATACATACTTCTGCACGAAACTCTCTTCATGATCATCGTGATCATGAACGTGGTCATGGTGAACCAAATGTTCCTTTTCTAATTCTGAATTTTTTACGGTAGCCATGTTATATTTTATTTAGAATTTTTATAATTATTATTTTGCAGCAACAGCTGTTTTAAATACTTTTTGTTTTGCTAACCAAGCCTGGTAATCAGCCTCGGTATCCACTATTACATTCATTTGCATATTGTAATGCGATGCGCCACAAATTTTATTACATAATAAAAGGTAATCAAACTCAACTGGCTCTTTACCAAATTTAGCGCGTTGTGCGTTAATACCCGCCATCATTTTAACAACGTAAGGATCTTTTTTCATTTGTGCAGATGTTTTAGTTGCCACAAATTTAAAAGTAGTTATCATACCTGGCACACAATTCATTTGCGCTCGGAAGTGAGGTAAGAATGCAGAGTGAATAACATCGCGGCTGCGCATTAATAATTCTATCTCGCGACCAACAGGAAGGTGAATTTCATTTTTAATATTTGCAAGATCGTCATAGCCTGCAGCATCTGATGTATCCATACCCATAGCATTTCCACCATCGATCTGACGATAGTCAGTTTCGCCTAATTTACCATCTTTACCAGGGTAACGGGCGCTCCAGTCAAACTGTTTAGCGTAAAGCTCAACCACAACTCTGTCAGGCTTATCAGCAACGGACATAATTTCGTTCCAATATTTTAAGCCAAAAATCACGATGAAAGCTAAAGCAACAGCAGGAATAACTGTCCAGGCCATTTCTAATTTGTTGTTGTGTGTAATGTAAGAAGCTTTAGTTTTATCAGTACCGCGGTACTTGTATGCGAACCAAAATAAAAAGAAATTGGTAACTATAAAAACAAAAGTAATAAGATAAATATTTGCGTCCCATAAAGCGTCAATTTTCTCACCATGCTCAGAAGCAGCAGGAGGTAAGGATCTGTCCATCCAACGGTTCACTTGCCAAAAGAAGAAAGCAAAAAATACGATCATAAAAGCGAACATAGCTTTTCCCATCATATCATTATCCGTTTCAGTGACCTTCCATTCTTTTGTCTTTTTTAAGCCTCGGCTTAACTCAATAACCCTTAATAATTGATGTCCTGCAATTATTAATAAAACGATGGCTAACAGTACTAAAAAATTCATTTTATTTAAGTTTTATATTTTTAATTCTATTTTTTATTTCTAAGATCTTATTTTGTTATTAGGTTGAATGATGCAAACTTTCGCTTAAGAAAGGATGATTTTTAACTAATAACGGTGCTTTAGCAAGTGCATTTAAAACCACATAAAGAAATAAGCCTAAGAAGAAAAAGAAGTTACCGAATTCCATCCAGCTTAAACCATGCCAGTGATGACCAACGGTTCCCGGCATTACGATCATAATAACATCCATGTAGTGGCCAATAAAAATAATTGTACCAACGAACATTAAGAAGAAGAAATTGCGTTTGCTGTCTCTGCTCATTAACATTACCATTGGAAATGCAAAGTTCACAAAGAAAACAGTCCACATTAAACCTTTAAAATTTTCCCAACGTGTTTGGTAATAAACGATCTCTTCAGGAATATCAGCATACCAGATCAACATAAATTGAGAGAAGTATAAGTATGTCCATAAAAATGAGATAGCGAACATCCATTTACCAAGATCATGAATAGTACTTTCTGTTACGAATTCTAAGTAACCTAATTTTCTAAGCCAGATAACTAAAACAGTAATTGCAACAATTGCGCTGATCCACATACCTGAAAAGATGTACCATCCAAATAAAGTAGAGAACCAGTGTGTATCGATACTCATTACCCAATCCCATGCAGAAGTAGATGATGTTACAGCAAATAATACCATAAACCATGCACCTATTTTAATGTTCTTCCAGTGGTAGCTGTTGTTAATATCAACATCTAATTTATCAGCTTCAATAGAATTCTTACGTAATTTGAAAGTGAACCATAACCAACCTACCATATAAAGGATAGTTCTAAGCCACCAGAACCAACCAAAGTAGCTCATTTTATTTGCAATGATCTCATCGTAATGCGCGTGGCCCGGAGTATCAATACCTTCGGCTTGCCAGTGATAAATATGGTGACCATGAAAGTGACCAACGATGAATAACGCCATCATAAAACTTAAACCATAAGGTAAGTACATGGTCACCGCTTCGATGATACGTTTTACTGTTGTAGCCCAACCAGCTTCTGCTGCGTACTGCAATCCTAAAAAGAAAGCAGCGGCTAATGATAATGCCATAAAAAAGAATGAGCCTGCAAAAAGATTGCTCCAGGCACGTGTGCCTGCATGGTAATGCTCTTCTTCATTTCCTTTGTCAAGTAAAAACATCAATATAATTGATATTAAACCTACTGCCATTAAGCCAAACGATACTAATTTTGCTTTTGACGGAACTGTAAAATTTAATTTTTCGGTATTCATAGTCTCTCTTAAATCTTAATTAATATTAGTGTTTAGCAGCAACCGTAAGAGTTACAGCGGCAACGGTTTTGGTACTGTCGCTTGCAGCTTCTTTAGGTCCTTGTAATTTTTGTACATAAAAAACTAATTTCCACCGTTCTTCCTGCGTTAACTGACTTGCATGAGAACCCATTGTTCCTTTACCATAAGTAATGGTGTGGAAGATCTTTCCTTCAGGTAAATTTTTCAAAGTACCATTGTATGCTGGAGGTGGGCCGGGTAATTTACCGCCAACTTTTCCATCACCGGCACCAGTAGCGCCATGGCAATGCACACAAAATTTTCCGTATAATACTTCACCATCTTTTTCAAATGCTGCTTGTTGGCTGCCGTAAGGATTGTGTAAATTTAATCCGGCTGATTCATATCCTTCTGCAGTGTTAGCATAAGCATATGGTAAATAACCACGTGCAACAGTTCCTGCTACAGGCTGCTTAGCGTTATTTAAAGTATCGCCATCAATTGTGTGAGAGCTATAATTCTCAAGTGAAGGCGAACGATACATGTCAGGCATAAATTCTACACCAGGACTGTTCTGATCTCTTTTACCACAAGATGTAAAACTCGTTAATACCAAGCCAACTAGGGCCGAGGCAAAAACAAATTTTATGGTTTTATAATGTTTTTTCATACTAACTAGTGTGTTTCTTCTAATACATATTTTGGTTCAACAACAAAAGATCCTTTTTGATTTACTTCTTCAGCACCGTTGTTTTTCATGATCTCTTCTGCTTTCGCAGCTTGATCATCATTTAACTCTAAGTAAATTAAAAACTTATCGTCTGTAGTTCTTGGATCAGGATTTTTTGCTTTTGCACCCGGAACTAACCAGCAACGTAAAAAATAAGTTAAGGCCATACCGTGAGCCGCACAAAACACTGTACTTTCAAAAGTAATTGGAATGAAAGCAGGAATATTCATGTAATAAGTAAAATTTGGTTTACCACCAATATCATTAGGCCAATCAGACACCATCATGTACCACATCATTAATGTAGCTAAAGATGTTCCGGTAATACCATAGATAAAAGCGCAGATCGCTAAACGTGTTCTTGGAACACCAATCACTCCATCAATACCGTGAATAGGCATTGGAGAATACACGTCTTTAATACGGATACCGGCTGCCCTTAATTTCCTACAGGCTTCCAGCAATGGCACTTCGTCACCGAAGACACCATGAATTATATGTTTATTAGTTGCCATATTTGCCATTGTTTAGTTCAGTTTTTTATTAGTGATGAGTTTGATTTTTACTAGCTTCTTTTTGTGATTCACCAGACGATTTTAAAATTGTTTTTAATTCTGACTGAGCAATTACTGGAAAATATCTTGAGAATAATAAGAAGAACATTCCGAACATTCCGATAGTTCCAACAAAAATTCCAATATCAATGAATGAAGGTGTGTAAGTATTCCACGTAGATGGTAAATATGTACGGCATAATGTTGGAACGATAATTACAAAACGTTCGAACCACATACCAATATTTACAACTATAGAAATAATAAATGTAGCAATGATTGATGTACGTACTTTTTTGAACCAGAATACTTGTGGCGATAATACGTTACAACCCATCATACACCAGTAACTCCAGGCTAATGGACCAGTAGCACGATTTAAGAAAGCGTATTGTTCCCACTCTACTCCAGAGTACCATGCAACAAATAATTCAGTTAAATAAGCAACACCTACAATTGAACCTGTAACAATAATTACAATGTTCATGTACTCGATGTGTTTAATTGTAACGTAAGCCTCTAATTTGTAAATTTTACGGATAACTAATAATAACGTTAACACCATTGCGAAACCTGAAAATACCGCACCTGACACGAAATAAGGTGGGAAGATAGTTGTGTGCCAGCCTGGAACGATTGACGTGGCAAAGTCCATGGATACAATTGAGTGAACCGAGAATACAAGTGGTGTAGATAAACCTGCAAGTACTAAAGATACTTCTTCGAAACGGCTCCAGTGACGAGCGCTTCCACCCCAACCGAATGATAATAAACCGTACATTTTTTTCTGCCAAGGTTTAATAACGCGATCGCGGATCATACCAAAATCAGGAATTAAACCAATGTACCAGAAAACAAGTGATACAGTAAAGTAAGTTGATACCGCAAACACGTCCCATAATAATGGTGAGTTAAAGTTAGGCCATAAAGAACCAAATTGATTTGGTAAAGGGAATAACATATAATCTAACCAAGGACGACCAGTGTGTAACATTACGAAAATGGCCGCGCACATTACCGCGAAAATTGTCATCGCTTCTGCAGATCGGTTAATGGCCATACGCCATTTTTGACGGAACAATAATAACACTGCCGAGATAAGAGTTCCCGCGTGACCAATACCGATCCACCATACAAAGTTTGTAATATCCCAGGCCCAATCAACACCGTTGTTAGATCCCCAGGCGCCAATACCTACACCAATAGTGTAAGCTAAACAACCTATACCCCATAAAAACGACAGGGTGCAAAGTGTGGTTAATGTGTACCAGCCTCTTGCCGCTTTGCCTTCAATTGGCGCAATAATATCATCAGTAATCTGGCGGTAATTTTTATCGCCAAGTATTAATGGTATCCTTATTTCTGATTCTGCGTGCATACTATATTTTTAATTTTTTATACTAAATATTATGAATGTTTTTCTTCGCTGTGAGCTTCTTTTTTGTCTTCATGTTTTCCAACAGCATGATTTTCTTCACGAAGAATTTTCTCATCCTGATTTCTAACTTTAAGCAAATATGAAACTGTAGGTTTAACACCAACTTCTTCTAACAATAAATAATTACGGTCGTTTGTTCTCCATGTAGAAACTTCTGATTTATCATCATTAAGGTCTCCGAACATAATTGCGTTTGTAGGACAAGCTTGTTGACAAGCAGTTTTAATTAAACCATCAGGTAAACTAGTACCAGCTTTTTTAGCTTCTAATTTACCGGCTTGTGTACGTTGCTGACACATTGAACATTTTTCCATTACACCACGAGAACGAACTACAACATCTGGGTTTAATACCATACGTCCTAATTCTTGTTGTGCAGGATTTACATCTTTAAACCACTCGTTAGTATTATAATTGAACCAGTTAAAACGACGTACTTTGAAAGGACAGTTGTTGGCGCAGTAACGTGTACCAATACAACGGTTATAGGTCATCATATTTAAACCTTCAGAACTGTGACTGGTAGCTAATACCGGACAAACAGTTTCGCAAGGGGCGTGATTACAATGTTGACACATCATTGGCTGGAAAGTAACCTTCGGATTCATTGAAGGATTTTCCATTTCAAGATATGTTTGTTTTGAACCTAAATGCTCTTCTTTACCTTTTTCAAGGTTCATATCAGAACTGTAGTAACGATCGATACGTAACCAGAACATATCACGTGTTTTAGCAACTTCTTCTTTACCAACTACAGCAACGTTATTTTCTGATGTACAGGCAACAACACAAGCTGAGCAACCTATACAGGTATTCATATCAATAGTTAAGCCCCATTTGTGGCCCATACGAGGATATGCGTTCCAAAGATCAATATCGTTCACATGTTTTTTACCATCATGAACAGTTAATTTTGCTTCAGGATTCCAGGCTTCTTTATCTAAAGTTTTAAACTCATTTAAAGAAACTTCGCGTAACAAAAATTCTTCACGACCCATAATCGTGTGTTGAATTTGAGTAGCAGCAAATTTATGTTCATCGGTAGTTTTAGTTATTGTAACGTTTGCAACAATTGGTTGAATTGTATCGTTAGCATAACTTAATAATTGGTAAGCGTTAACACCTTTACCATGCGCAACTTTCATGCTTTCTGCATTACGGCCGTAACCTAAAGCTAAACCAATAGTACCTTGTGCCTGACCCGGTTGAGGGAAAACAGGAACAGTTAATTTTACACCGTTAACAGTGATGTCAACAATAGAACCGATAATATCCTGACGTAACATTTCATTTAATCCCATTGCTTTAACGTCAATTGGACTCATTGTAATGTAATTATCCCAGGTAACTTTTGAAATAGGATCAGGTAACTCCATTAACCATGGGTTATTAGATTGGTTACCATTTCCTAAACTAATTTTTTCGTAAACAACAAGATCAAAAGCACCACCTTTAATAGCTGTTGCCATTGTAGCCGCTTTATTATAATCTGGTGTTGGAAGAGTTTCTGTAACAACAGTTTTAATTTCCAGCTTAGCATTTGTAACAACTTTTGTTGAATCAACCGCTTCACCGTTCTCAGGAACTGCTGTAGCAACTCCTGCAAAAATTGGTTTTCCTGTTGAATCTTTTGCCATTGGCAATACCGGAGCATCTTTATACACTGCTACTTTAGTAACACCATCATGTAAAGCATGCGCCCAGAAACTTGGGAAATCTAAATATTTTCCTTGATTAACAAAAACATGATTGTTCCAGTAACCTTGTAAGTATGCTAAGTAATCACTCTTAATACCCGACCATTTTAAAATACTATCCTGGAATTGACGGGTACCTTCGTGACGAGGACTTGCAAATATTGGATTGATAGTTGGTTGTTGTAATGAGTAATGTCCGCGTTTTGGATTTGCATCACCCCACGACTCTAAGTAATGATGATCAGGACAAACAACATCTGCCATTTGTGCAGTTTCATCTAACACCTGAGCGAAAGAAACTTTTGTTGCAACTTGTTTTAAAGCAGCTGCATATTTAAACGATGCTGGAGCTGTATAAACAGGATTACAATTGTAGGTCATTAAAACACTTACTTTTCCTGCAGCCATATCAGCTACTAAGTCAGCAAAGTCTTTGTCATTACCTTGTTTTAAATTATAGTGCATTTCAACATCTACAGATTTACCATAGTTGTCAAGCATTTTATTAATTCCATTTACTAATGTTTGAATTCCTTCATCATTAACTCCTGAAACAACTAATGAATTTCCTTTATTTTTTAATAGATCTGCTGCTGCTTTTTTAACGGCTGCTGCTGCTAACGGATTAGAAATTTTTTCATCTCCATTTGCTTTTGCATTTCCGGTTGAACCTGCAACTTCGTTAAATAAAGCAACTGTTAAACGGCCAAGCTCTGAAGCTTTTACTGTAAAACGGTCATCGGCATTTGCACCTGTTAAAGATAAGTTAGACTCGAAATGATAATGTTTGCTCATTTCAGGTTTGTCTTTAGAAACACGACGGTTAACCACGTATTGTCTTGCAAATTCGCTTGGGTTTAACCAATTTCCTAAAAAGTCACAAGCAATACCAACAATGGTTTGTGCTTTGCTAAAATCGTAAGATGAAACAACTGATTTACCAAAAACATTTTTATTAGCTAAAGTTAAAGCGTTGTATGAAATGGCATCGTAAGTAACGTGTTGTGTGTTTGGATATTTTGCAATGAATTCTGCAATTACCGCTTTTGTAGAAGGACTAATAATTGTTGAAGTTAAGATACGAATTGCTCCACCGCTTAAAGCTGCAGCAACTGCATCATCAGCAGTTTTCCAAGAAGCATCTTTACCTTTTACCACTGGGCCACGTAAACGGGCACCATCATATAAACTTAAAACAGAAGCCTGAACACGTGCAGTAGTTCCACCATGCGTGATCTTTGAAAGATCGTTACCTTCAATTTTAATTGGACGGCCTTCGCGAGTCTTTACTAAAATTGATGAATAATCATGTCCATCATAAAAAGTAGAAGCATAAAAATTTGCTACACCAGGCGTAACCTCTTCTGGTTTTACAACGTAAGGAATAGATTTCATAACCGGCGTTTCGCAAGCTGCTAAAGCAACTGCGGCAGTTGAAAATCCCATTACCTTTAAAAAATCACGGCGCGATGTGCCTTCTTTTTCAGCTTCATCGCTTCCCAAAAACTCATCCATAGGAAGAGGAGTAGCAAACTCATTTTTTTGTTGCTCTTGAAACTCCGGACTATTGTGTAGTTCAGGTAGACCTTTCCAGTATTTTTTTGACATAGACATTAGTTATATAAATTCTTACTGTAACTTATTATTAATAGTGACACTTAGCGCATTCTAAACCACCGATCTTATCAACGGTAAATTTAACGTCGTACTGACCAGCGTATTTTTCTTTTAAAGCTTTGTGTAAACGGTCGTAGTATGCATTTCCGGCCATTGCAACTTCAGTTTTGCGGTGACACTCAATACACCATTTCATAGTTAAAGGAGATTTTTGCTCTGCAACGGTCATATTTTTTACATCACCGTGGCAAGTAGTACATTCAACTTTACCTACAACAACGTGTTGCGAGTGATTAAAATAAACGTGATCTGGTAAGTTGTGAACTTTGATCCATTTTAAAGGATTTTGTTTACTGTTATCATAAGTTCCTGCTTTGGCATCAAAACCAGCGGCATCATAGATCTTAGCAATTTCTTTGTCTTTATAAACTGGTCCGGTTTGAATGCCTTTGTGGCAATTCATACAAATGTTTACTGTAGGAATTCCTGCGTGACGAGATTTTTCAACGGTGCTGTGGCAATACTGACAAGCGATCTCATTATCTCCTGCGTGTAATTTGTGAGAGAATTTAATTGGTTGCTCAGGCTTGTATCCTTTTTGAGTTCTGTAATCGTAATAAACACCAATGTTATAACAAGCGTCCCAACAGCTTTTCATTCCTATAAAAACAATGATGATACTGAATACACCAACTAAACGTTTGTGACCAGAGATCCAATTTTTAACCTCTTGTCCAAAGGTCATTTCAGGATTTTCAGGTTTGCCTTCAGCGCGGTTGCTTGAGTTTTGTAAAGAAGCTCTAACACTGCGTAAAGAACCAATTAAAATTATTAAAATAACGATAAAACCCAAGGTCAAATAAAGCGGTTCAATGCCTCCGTTACTGCTTGCTACTTCTCCTGATTCAGGATCAGGGCCTTTAGTAACAACATCGCCTTTTGGCGGTGGCCCTTTAATAAATCCAATAATTGCAGCAACATCTTTATCGTTTAACTGGCCTTCAAACACAGTCATCGCTGCCTTGCCATTATCTCCGTAGATCTTTACAGCATAAGCATCGCCAGATTTGATCATCTTTTCAGAGTTAAGGATCCACTTATTGATCCAGTCGCCTTTAGGCACACGGTCAAACACGCCTTTTAGGCCCGGACCAGTGAGTTTTTGATCATCGTGCGATTTGTGGCAAACTGCGCAATTTTGTTTAAATAATTTTTCTCCGTCTTGGGCGTAGATCTTTGAAGAGAGGGCAAAAACCGTGAAAACTACTGCTAGCAAGGTTTTTACTGAAGCTTGAGATATGTTGTTTTTCATATAAAAATGAGAAATTTTAATCTTTTTTTGTTGTTTCGATGACAAATTAATGACACTAAACGTTGGCAAAATTAACAGAAGATTGAGAACTAACGCGGGAATTTTTAATTTTTTTTAACGAAAAACGTAATTTATAATCATTCTAAATAAGAAGAATTTGAATGCCTGATTGATAGGTAAAAAAAGGAGGTTTGTCGAGTTACAACATTCTAAAAACTAAATAATTTAGAAAATCGCTGGTGAACAAAATTAAAAACGGACCGCCGAGCAAAATTTATTTCACAACAAATCGTTTTACACCCAGTTTTTCTTTGGAAGAAACCCTCAAATAATATGCAGCAGGTGGTAAGTTTAAATTCAGCTCTACTTTTGTATCATTTGTACTTTGAGAATAAACTATTTTGCCCATTACATCTAAAACTTCAATTGTTTTTTGACCAACAACTGACTCACAATCCAAACTAAATTTTCCATCGTTTACGCTTGGGAAAAGGTCAAAAGCAAGCGAGATCTTCTCTGCCTTATTTGTGTTGGTTATAACCGAATAACTGGTTTCCCAAATACCTCTACCAAAAGTAGAAACATACACTTTGTTTAACGGTACATTAAATTCAATATCGCTTACAATTACATTTGGCAAACCAAAGCTATTGCTTGTCCAGCTTGTGTTTCCAAAGGTTAAAACGTACACACCAATATCCGTTGCAACTATTAAATTGTTGGTGCCTGGAATTTGTTTGATGCAATTTACAGGTATGTTTGGCAAATTATAAGTTATGTTTTGCCATGTAGTTCCGCCATTGGTAGTTGTAAAAACCTTTCTGCCAGCGCTAAATCCAGCCATAGAAACATAAGCAATGTTTGGATTTGTTTCGTTCACTTCAATGCCTGTGTAATACAAACTATCTGGTAAATTATTAGTAATATTTGTAAAACTAACACCACCGTTTGTGGTTTTAAAAACCATACCCGGCATTCCAAATTCATATCTAACTCTCCTTGCAGCATAAACTACGAGGCTGTTTGAAGCCGATACGGCCAGCGCACTTATTTCTGTATTAGTATTTGTAACTGTATTTGTAAAAATAGATGCTAAAGGATTCCAACTGTTTCCACCGTCGGTTGATTGAACAACATTTTCATTTCCTATATATAGAACGCCGGGATGGTTATAGTCTGCAGCGATTGGTGTTACCCATTCACAGTTTTCATTATTTACATTTGTGTTTGGATAGTTGCTCGAAACACCATCGTTATTACTCGTATAAAAATTTCCGTATTGGCTGGAACCTACAATATCACTATTATTCAAAGGATCTAAATAATTATCCATTCCATCGCCACCAAATATAGTTGACCATGTGCCCGCCTTATAATAAAATGTAGAATTATCCTGCGCACCTGCTACCAACCGACCGCTTGTGGTTCTTGAACTTGATAATCTATAAAAAGAAGATACTTGCATACCATTGTTTAAATGTGTCCAGTTTGTTGGCCATGCACTGGTTGACCAATTGCTAATAACCATGTTTGATGTTCTGTAAACCCCGCCATCACTGCAAACAAAATACTGGTTGGTGCCCGGTTGTCTATCAATTGAATGAATATCGCAATGTAATGTTGCGCCGTAATTTGTGGTCCAGTGCGAGATGGGATTAAAAGTTAAAGCGCCATCTGTAGATCCCCAAATATTTATCCCACCTGTATAAACTGTTGTTTTTATAGTTGGATGAACTAATAATCCCAGGTCGTAATTTCCTTGTCCTCCAGGATTATTACCTTGATCGTACTCCAACACATTTAAAGCAGGTGGCACAAAGGTCCATGTTGTTCCTGCATTTATACTTTTATAAAAGCCGTATAATCCATTGCTGGTATTAACACATAAAGCATAAATATAATTTGGGTCAGATGGTGCAATTGCCAGCTTAACCCTCTGAATGCTTCCTGTTAAAGGCATTCCGGTGTTCAACATATTCCATGTGTTTCCAAAATCGGTTGATTTATAAATACCCGCATTTCCTAAATTCGCATTCTGTACCCAACCGGTTGCTCCATACAAAATATTCGGATTTCCGGGATCGCGTTGCAAATCCCAAAAAAGTGAATCTAATTTTTTTACCCAACTGGCGCCGCCGTTAGTTGATTTATACATGCCACTTGCGCCGCATGCAACAAGATCGTTACCGTTAGCTGGGTTTACAATTACTTTTCTTATTAATGAAGCATCGCCATCGGTTAACTGAAAGGTCAATCCTGTTGGAGCCCAGGTAAGTCCACCATCTGTAGTTTTATAAACACCCATACCATAATGCGAATGTCTTTTTCTTCCATTTAAAAATAAACTCACACCAATGTATTCAAAATCACAAACAGAAATATACATGGTGTTTGGATTTGAGGGATCGATGCTGATATCACTTATTCTAGTAATGGGTAAATTATCGGTTAAGGGTGTCCAGCTAACGCCATTGTTAGTGGTTTTCCAAACGCCGCCTTGTGCCACGCCAACAAAATAAATATTTGAGTTTGAAGGATGAAAAGCTATGCAATTAATTCTTCCAATTCCATTTTCCATATAACCCGTTAAATTATTTGGAAGAACATTTGGCCCGGTTGGCGCCCACACAGATGCAGCGCTGGATGCTTCCATCTGTTGTTTTGAATCTGCCATTTCAATAGCGGCATTTATATAGTCGTTATAGCCCGCAGGCTCGCCTTCTGTATTAGTATGAAATTGCGTTTCATACTCCCAGCGTTTAAAATTTTTCCAGTTTTTTTTCGACGACAGGTCATTATTTTTTTTAAAATCGTCAAATTGTTTTTGAACTTCTTTAAAAGTTAAAGCCCTGTTGGTTGTATTTTTTGTAAAATCTTGCCCATTTAAAAAAATAGTAATGGCCAGAAAAAATAATGTGATAGAAAATTTCATTTGTTCTAAATTTAATTAAAGATACAAAAAAATATGTTTAATTTGTTAATCGAAAACCCAATCATTTGATCAAGCCAAAAAATACAGCCATCACCAGCTTAAAAGAAATTGCCGCAGCTTTTAACGAAAGCTCTGCTTTGCAAAAAAAGACGCTTTTAAGTGAATGCGCCGGCATAAAATTAAATTCCAAAAAAACAATAACTGCCTACCACGACTGTTTGATCTTTTTATTGGGTTATCCAGAGAATGAAGAATTGTTTTCTCTTGCGCGAAAAGAAATGGATCGTTTATCGGAAACTGTTAAAAGGTCGCCGGCACATTTAAAAGATCAATTGGAGAGAACAGGTATTGCATACACGCAAACACAAGCGGCAAATAGTTTTACTTTGATACAATGGCTTTTAAAAACATATCCAGCCCAAGTTGCTTTACATTCTTTTGATGAGAGCGGTATTCATCCAAAAGAAGTATTACGTCACTCCCTATCCGAAATGGAATTTGAGTTTGCTTTTACCGAAAAATTAAATCCTGTAAAATGGCTAGAACAGGCCGCAGGCTCAAAAAATAAAAAAGATCTTTTAGTTTGGCTGATCGATCATTTTGAAAGGATAGATGCATCAGATCTTATCAAAGACCAGCTATTTGAATCTTTAAAAGTTTATATTTCAATTATTCCAACAAACAAAACACTTTCAAAAGGTTTTGGAAATTTTTCTTTGCACAAAAATTATTTTCATACAAAAGGTTTATTAAAACGTTTTGATGAAAAAGAAATTATCAATAAAAAATTACCGGCACCAAAAAAATTATCGTACGCTGAAAAAAACCTCATCATTGAAAAAGCACGTGTAGCATTATTTTTATTGAACCGCGAAACAGAACCGGTTATTTATTGTAATGCAGATGGATTATTGTTTTATGAATTAGAACATGGCTTATCAATTGCCTTATTCAGCATTCTTCCCGAAAGACGTTTGCCACTTGAATCCTATATTGGTTTTATGATGTTTAAAAATGGTTTTCCAATGGCTTATGGTGGCGGCTGGTTATTTGGCAACCGTTCGCTACTTGGAATAAATATTTTTGAAAGTTTCAGGGGTGGCGAATCTGCTTTTGTTTTTTGTCAATTATTACGCAGCTACAAACAAAGTTTTGGTGCAAATTATTTTGAAGTAGAGCCATACCAGTTTGGAAAAAATAATCCGGAAGGTTTACAGTCGGGTGCATTTTGGTTTTATTATCGTTTTGGTTTCAGGCCGGTAGATAACGACTTAAAAGAATTAGCAAGCGAAGAAGCGGAAAAAATTCAAACTACAAAAGGTTATCGCACATCAATAGAAACCTTAAAACGTTTCACCAATTCAAACCTGGCAGTTAATTTTAATAATGAAGTGCAACCAATAAATCCAAGTGTTATTAGTGAATATATCACAGAACAAATTAAATTAAAATTTAAAGGCAACCGCTCTGCTGCAGAAAAATGGTGTTTACAAAAACTAAGAACAGACCTTGGAATTGAAATAAATAAAGTATCAAAAGCAGAAAGAACGGGCATTAATAAATTAAGTTTCTTTATTGGTTTTTGCATCAACTCCTCACGCTTAAACTCAGCAGATAAGACTAAATTAAAGAATTTTGTTTTGGAAAAAGGGAAATCAGAGTTTAAATACATTCAATTGTGCAATGCAATAAACTTTAAGAAATTGCTTTTAGAAGATCTACAAAAAAAATAAGCCACGAATTGCACTAATTACACAAATACTTGAATGATAAGCAACTCATTTTGTTTTGGTGGAATTTTAATTATTTTATCAAAATTTTGATAAAATAATAATTTCACGAAAAAACTGTTGCTTAGGGAAGTAAATAACTGCTTAGAGAAATTGGTGAAATTGGTGGCCTGTTTATTAACTTAGAAATCAGGGATAAAATTACTTCTCTTTATCTTTTCCTTCCCAGGTGGCAGATTGCTTTTTTGAGAAACGAAGTCCTAACATGATCTCGTGCGTACCAGTAGTGTATTTCTTAACGTTAGTTGTTGTAAAATCATACGAATAACCTATCATTAAATAATTCTTGTAAAAATATCCTACCAAAGCCGTAAATGCATCATTGTGACGGTAAGCGCCACCCAGCCAAATTTGTTCCTGGTAAATTACTCTTGCACCAATATCTAATTTTGGCGGAGCAGGAATTGCATATTTTACAAGGAAAGAAGGTTCGATCTTAAAGTCATCTCCAAGATCAAATTTATAAGCAGCATTTAAATTAAAATGGTTTATGATCCTGCTATTTTTTCCGGCACCTTCATATAAATTAATTGGCGCCTGATATAATTGTGGTAAACTTAAACCAACATAGAACCTGTCTTTTTTATGAAAATAAATTCCGGCGCCAAAATCAGGTACATAAGTAGTTTGATAGGTGCTTAATAAATTTTCATCGCCGCTATCGCGTAAAACTAATTTACTTCCATCAATTCCCCATTGTAAAACTCCGGCACTTAATCCCATCGAAAGAAACATATCTTCTTTTAATTTTAAATGATAAGCGTAAGAAAAATTTAATCCGGTTCTACGTGTTGGTCCAACAATATCAGTGTACAAATTCATACCAATACCCATGTTCTTTGCTTTTATAGGGCCATGCAATGTTAGCATATAAGTTCTTGGCGCATCAGTAATTCCTATCCACTGGTAACGGTTATTAGAACGCACATCAGCAAATTCATCTTTACCGGCAACGGCAGGATTTATTGCCATTTCGTTTAACATGTATTGCGTGTATTGAGGTAACTGCTGACTGAAACCGCAAACCGCAATTAAACTAAACAAAAATATGTAATACTTTTTTATCATTATCTAAATATGGTTAATGGTCCGGTAAACGGCGTGGTATATGCCGGATGATTTAAATTAATTATATAATAATAAGTTCCAACAGGCAGATCTTTGCCTTTGAATTTTCCATCAAATTGTCCATTGTAATTATTAAAGAAATACAATAATTCTCCCCAACGGTTATAGATCTCAACTGTATTTTCAGGGAACTGATCAATATAATCAATGATCCATCTTTCGTTCTTGGTATCACCATTTGGACTAAAGCCATTTGGAATTACTATTAACGGATATAAGAAAACGGTCATCGTATCACTCACCGTGCAACCTGTTGTAAGATCTACTACAGTAACGGTATATGTTGTATTTAATGTGTTAGAGGCAACAGGATTTTGAATACTCGGATCATCCAGATCAAATGAAGGTGACCAGGTTATTGATACGGAACCACTCGTTGTAGTTGGACTACCACCAATTGTTACATTAGAAAATACAGGGATAGTAAATGTTGGTCCGGCATCTACAACTGGTAATCCAAAAATATTTACAACTATCGTATCCTGATCTGCGCAAGCAGCAACTGAAGAAGATGTAACTAATACATAAGTAAATGAGCCCGGAGCAGTTGGCGGCGTTGCTGCTGAGAATGTTGGTGTATTTGCAACACTGTTAGTAGTGTTTGGTAATAAGAACCAATCAAATGACACGGCGCCAAATGAATTTGTACCCGTTAAAGTTACTGAAGGTGTAGGACAAACTGTTACATCATTTCCGGCTTGCGCCACAATGCTAACCGTTGGTATTACATCTAATACTGTATCTCTGCGACAACCATTATTATCGGTTAAACTTAAAGAATAAGTTCCTGCTAATATGTTGGTAATGTTTTGCGTGCTTGCTGTAAACGCTGCGCCGGTCCAGGTATAAGTAAAGGCCGGTGTGCCACCGTTTACACCCATATTTAACGCACCATCGTTAACCGAACTACAAGAAGAATTTGTTATTGTAGGAGTTAAGGTAATGAACGGCGGATTATTTAAAGTTAAACTGGTAGATCTTGCACAACCTCTTGCATCAGTTACCGTGGCAAAATAAACTATTGGTGCAGTGCTTGGGCCAGGACATAAAGAGAACTGTGGATTACCCACCGCTAAAGGCGACCACACAAATGAATATGGTAAACTTCCACCGCTTGGCACCAAAGTAATGGCACCGTCACAATCGTTATGACATCTTGGATGCTGCACATTGGCTAAACTTAATTGTATAGGTTGGTTTTGTGTTAATGTAAACGATTGAATTGTTTTACAATTATTAGGCGCAGGTGCAGTAACCGTTAATGTAATAACGCCGGCGCCTAATCCACTAACGGTTGACAATGTGCTGCCATTACTCCATGCATAAGAAACAGGCCCCGCAGTACTTGTACCCAATGCAGTAATTGAGCCGGTTAAAGCGCCCGCACAAGCTATATTACTTTGTGTAAAGGTAATAACGGGGCCATTTGAATTACTTATAGCAAACGCTTGTGTTTGTGGGCAGCCAAGTGCAGCAGTATTTGTAACCGTAACCGAATAATTACCAGCTCCAATGCCCGTTAAAGAAGAAGTGATTCCCGGACCAGGAGTCCACGAATAAAAATAACCACCGGGGGCTAACGTAGGGCTTACCACAACATTGATCGTTCCATTATTAGCACCACATCCCGGCGCACTTATTATTGGTGTAATAGTATATTGTATACCTGAGTTAATATCTACAGATGTAGTACGAATACAACCTTGCGCATCTGTCATTTGTAAGAAATAAGTACCAGGGCATAAATTAGTAATTACAGAATTTGAAACTGCCGGACTCACCCAGGTATACGTTATTGGTGCAGTACCTCCAATTGCTGTTACAGTTGCAGCACCATTACATTGTCCTGCACATAATTCGTTTTGAATATTTGTTGTTTGGCCGGTAATACCATTTGAATTACTGATATTAATATTTTGTAACTGTGTACACGCATTATTGTCTGTAATTAACACCTGATACAATCCTGCGCATAAATTAGCAGCTACTGATGAAGTAGCACTTGATGTCCAACTGTAGGTATAAGGACCAACACCACCTAAAGCAGTAACAGTTCCTGAACCGTTACACATATTACAAGATGGAGAAGTCACCGCGCTTGAAGAAGTAATTTGTACTGGCGCAGTAATGTTCGTTGTAAAACTATTAAAACATCCAATGGCGTCTGTAGCAGTTAAAGTATAAATACCGCTACATAAATTATTTGCAAATGGCCCCGTTTGTAAATTGCTCCACGCAAAAGTTATTGGCAAATTAGGACTACCCGAAACTGCAATTACACTTGCTGCTCCAATACAGCTTCCAAAACATAAGTTATTGGTAGTTGCCGGAGTGGCGGTCATATTTTGTACACCCGGCAAAGTAACGGTTTGTGTAGATGGACAAAGATTATTATCTAAAATATTAATTGTATAAGTTGCTGCGCATGCATTAATTAAAGTTGCTGTTGCAGACGCGCCCGGCGACCATGTATATTGGAATGGCCCTGTACCACCAAAGGTGCTTAATGTAATTGAACCATTACAAATTCCATTACATGTTGGGAAAGTAAGACTAGGTAAAATTGAGACTGAAGCCGGTTGTGTTATTGAAACCGAATTAAATAATAAACAATTATTAGCATCCATTATTTGCGCAGAATAAGTTCCGGCGCATAAATTTATTTGAGGGTTAACTGATGATGTTGATGGTGGAACAATCCATGAAACAGTATAACCCGGTGTTCCGCCAACAATTCCGGCGGGGTTAACTGAAGCTGCACCTGTACAATTCCCAAAACAAGTAATACTCGAAGAAGTAATTGGCGCAGCACTTGGTCCATTCGCATTACTTACAGGAATAGTAACAGTGTTTGTACAGTTATTTGCATCAGTAACTACAACAGTATATATACCAGCAGGTATTCCTGAAACAACGGAACTTGTACTCACAATTGGTGCACTCCATGTAAAACTATAAGTAGGTGTTCCGCCGGTTGGAATAACAGTTATTGAACCGTTTGGTGTTGCAGTAGCTCCGCAGGTAGCAGGTCCAATTGAAGTGTTGACATTTAAAACAGGAGGATTAGTTAATGTAAATGTTTGTACATCTGTACAGTTATTAAAATCAGTAACTAGAACCGTATAATTTCCGGCACATAAACTGCTTAAAGTTGCGGAGTTTGGTCCTGCGGGTGTCCAAACAAAGTTAAGCGGCGGCGTACCATTAGCAGGTATGCTTACAGCAATACCATTACAGTTACCACTACATGAAGGATTGGTTGAGGTTATATTTGCAAGTAATGCAGGAGGACTAACAAGATTTGCTACACCAGTGGCGATACATCCACTAGCATCAGTAGCAGTTAAAGTGTAATTACCAGGACATAAATTTGTAGGGTTTTGTCCTGCTCCGGCAGCTACCCAGTTAAAGTTCACTGTTCCTTGCGCTCCGGCTAAAACTGTATTGATGCTACCTGTACATGCGGCATTACACAAAGGGTTAGTTGGTGTTAAGGTAACATTAAAGGCACTCGGTGCTGTTATAGTAAATCCTTGTGCTGCAGTACATCCGTTTGCATCCACAATTGTTCCGGTATAATTTCCGGCACATAAACTTCCAAGGCTTGGCGTAGTGGCTGGTCCGCTCGACCAACTAAAACTATAAGTAGGAACACCACCGCCTGCTGTAAGAGAAGCAGTAGCATTACATGAGTTAGAACAACTTGCATTAACAACAGTTAACGTGCTGGTTAAAGCAGTAGGCTGCGTAATAGTAACCACAGTTGATACAGGACAACTATTAGCATCGGTAGCATTTACAGTATAAGCTCCCGGACATAAATTAAAAATATTTTGGTTGGTAGATCCTGTAAAAGTTCCAACCGGCAACCAGGTAAATGTGGATACGCCTGTGCCACCGTTTGCAGTTACGTTAATGCTACCGTTACACGCTGAATTACATAAAACCTGACTTACAGTTGTTGTTAAAGTTAATGCAGTAGGTTGTGTTATATTAAATGTAACTTGTCTTGTACACAAGTTTGCATCGTTAACATTTAAAGTATAATTACCCAGGCATAAATTTGTTACAGTTGGTGTTCCTTGTCCCGTAATTGGTCCTGGTAACCAGTTAAGTGTGTATGTTGGAGTACCGCCAAATACTGCTACAGTGATAGAACCGTTACAAGCGCCAAAACATTTTGCATTTGTAACTGCAGAGTTAACTGTTATTGAAGTGGCAGGCTGAACAATAGCTATTGTTTGTGTAGTGATACAACCTGTTGGAACATTTGTTACAGCAATATTATATGTCCCTGTAAAAAGACTACTCGCCGTGCTTACGTTTCCAATTGTTGTAAAGCCAACAACAGGTGTCCATGTAAATGTGAATGGGCCCGCACCTACAGCTGTAACCGTTGCCGCACCTGTATTACCTCCAAAGCAAGTTACAGATTGTGTATTGATATTTAATGTTGGTCCTGTTGGATTGGTTAATATGGCAGACAATGTTGCAGAACAAGCTCCGTCAGAAACTATAAGTGAATAAGATCCCGCACCTAGTGAAGAATAACAACTTGTAGCGGCACCAACTCCACCTGCGGGACTCCAGGCAAAAGTATAAGGACCACCATTACCACCGCTTGGTGTTGCGCAAATACTTCCATTGTTTAAATTGCAGGTAGATGGATTTGTTGTTGTGAAAGTAGCCGCAATTGCGGGTTGCGAAGTAATTGTAAAAGGTGGCGGAGTTAATGTACAACCATTTGCATCGGTAACTGTTAATGTATAATTACCAATACATAAATTAGAAAGATTGGCTGTTGTAATTGCGCCTGGGCTCCAGGAATAAGTTAAGGCTCCTGTTCCGCCGGATGCATTTGAATTAATTGCACCGGTACAATTTCCAAAACAATTTACATTTGTTTGGGTAGGTGCAACAACAATTGGTGGCGGATTTACAAGTGTAATTGTAGCAGTATTAGAACAACCATTAAAGTCAGCAACTAAAACCGTGTATGTACCTGCCCCCAAACCTGTTGCTACCTGCGTGGTTTGTGTTGGTGCTGTTGGAGACCATGTATAACTATAAGGTGTCTGACCTCCTAAAGGATTTGCTGTTGCAGTAGCATTAGTAGCTCCAAAACATTGAATAGTTGAGCCTGATGTTGCTACCGTTACACTTACGGTTTGAGCAACATTGGCAGTAGCTGTAGCTACACAACCTTTACTATCTGTTACAGTTGCAGTATAATTTCCGGGACATAAACCACCAACTGTTACGTTTGTTCCAACAGATACTGCTAAAGAATTTGTCCATACAATAGTATACCCTGGCGTTCCGTTTGCGGGCGCAACTGTTGAGGCACCGGTACAAGCATTACAGCTTGAGAGTATACCTGTAATAGCCGCTGATAAAGCAATTGGAGAAACAATTGAAAAATTTATTGAGATGCTACAACCATTAGCATCTGTAACATTACAGATATATGCCCCTGCCGATAATCCTGAAAATATACCCGTTGTATTTGTCGTAGCTCCAACCTGAAATGAATAAGGCCCTACACCACCCACTGCGGTAATGGTCGCCGATCCATCACTACTACCCGCACAAGAAGTGGATGTTGTATTTTGTGTTAGTGTAATTGAAGAAGGTGAAGTTATTGTAGCAGTTGCAGATTTTGTACAACCCTTTGTATCTACTACCACCAACGTATAATTTCCCGCACATAATGCTGTGTTTGGATTTCCTACAGGGCCATTAGACCATGTTAACGTATAGCCAGGGGTTCCACCAACAACAACGGCTGACAATACACCATTGCAACTTCCAAAACAAGTTGGCTGTGTTGGCGTAATAGTTATAGTTACATCTGGTGGTTGTGTAAGTGTTGTAGTAATATTAGCAGTACAACCATTTGCATCAATAACTGTAAATATATAATTACCCGCACATTGGTTGGCAAGTGCACCACCGGCAACAGTTCCTGTCGGAGTGGTCCATACAAAACTGTATAAAGGCGTTCCTCCTAATACACTTCCTGCAAGTGTTCCATCACAAGCATTAAAACAAGTAATGGATGTTGAACTAATTGATGGCACTAATGGATTTGGTTGTTGAATATTTATAGCAAATGTTTGTGTACAGGCGCCTGAGCCAATAGTTAAAGTATAAATGCCCGCGCATAGATTAGTGTATGGTGGTGCGGTAAAAATTGTTGCGGTTGAAGAAGCTAAAGTAAAAGTAAATGGTCCGGGAGGCCCTGACGGAGCAGCATTAATTGATCCGTTGCAGGCAGCGTTACAGGTTACACTTGCAGAAGTAATATTTGGTGTAACACTTGCGGGTTGCGCTATACTAATAACAGTAGAGGTTGGGCAAAGCGAAGCGTCTGTGACAGAAACAGTATAATTTCCAACACATAAATTTGTATAAGGTGGGGCTGTAAATATTGTTGCGGTTGAAGAGGCTAAAGTAAATGTAAAGGGAGCACCGTTTCCACCGGATGGCGTAACGGTAGTTGATCCATTACAGAGACCAAAACAGGTAATACTTTGAGTCACCGCAGTAATGCTTAATGCTGGAGGTGGAACTAAGTTTACAACTGTAGTACCGGTACATAAAGATGGTGCCTGCGCAATAATTGTATAAGAACCTCCGCACACGTTATTCCATGGTGGTAATGTTGTAAGTGTAGCCGTTGCCGACATTAACGTGAACGTAAATGGTCCTGCAGGGCCCGAAGCCACAGCGTTAATAGTTCCATTACAACCTGTGTTACAGGATACGTTTGTAAATGTTGGTGTAACAGTTATAGCAGGTGGAGATGTAATAGTAAATACTGGTGCCGGAGTGAAAAGACAATTGTTTTGATCTCTTATTGTAACGGTTTGCGTACCAACACATAAATTTGTGATAGAAGAAGCATTGACGGTTGGGCCGGGTGTCCATGTATAGTTATAAGTTGGTCCGGTACCACCGGTTACACTAACAGAAGCTGTTCCGTTACATAAACCCCCACAACTAACATTGGTTTGTGTTGGTGTAACCGTCATTGCAGATGGTTGCGTAATATTAAAATTTGCCGTAACCGAGCAACTTTGAGAGTCTGTTAATGTATAAGAAATTGCGCCCGGACATAAATTTGTTAATGAAGCAGTACCCGCTGAAGGGACGGTGAAAGTACCTCCTGGACTAAAAGTCACGGTATATCCGGCAGTACCATTTGTTGGTGACAAAGAAATAGAGCCATTACAAGCAGCATTACAGGTAACACTGGACGTAACTGAAGTTGAACTTAAAGCCAAAGGCTGATTTAAATTTGATGTGAATGTACGGATACAGCCTTTTGTATCAACAATAACGAAAGTATTTACTCCGGCACATAAATTTGTAAAGGTGTTGATACCGGCAGGGACAGCAAAAGAGTTAGATGGAACACCATTTAAAGTTACAGTGTATGGCGGAACACTTCCACTTATATTACCGGTAATTGAACCATTACAAAAACCAAAACAAGTAGGTTGAACAAAAGTAAATGGTACAAAATTAATTGCAGAAACACCCGGAATAGCCACTGCATTTGAAAATGCAATTGGCACTGCGCCCGTGAAAACAGTTACATCATAAAAATCGGCACATGAACACATATTGCTTATAGTGTAAGAGCCCGGTCCCGGAACTACTGCAAGGGTTGGCAAAGCGCAAGATAAATTGTTCCAGTTTAGAGTATATGGCCCGGGGGCACATGTAGCATCAATATTTAAGATCAATTGGCCATCACAAACACCAGAACATGAAATTCCAACAGATGATAATGTAGCGCCACAAACAGCATTAGCCGAACTACTTGAATTTAAAATTTTATAATCATTTCCAAAATTTACCAGCGAATTTACTTTATACTTTATTGGATCATTCTGCTTGGCTTTTATCAAAAATTTCTCTGAATTGAAGTGTGTGTTATTTCCAATTTCAATAACATCCTTCACATCTATCTTTCCACTTTTAATTTCAAAATTTACTGAATTTGTATTTGAAAAAAGGTTTCCTGTTTTAATTAAAGAAGAAACAACTTTATAATTTCCTGAAATAAAATTTAAAGAATTGGCATCACCAATATTTATGTTCTTTAAATTCCAGTTACCACTAAGGAATTCAACATCTCCCTCATAAGCATTTTGGTTAAAACGTATGTTTTTATACTGATTTGAAGAAGAAGCGAATTTTAATTTTGAATTAGCTGTAAAGTTAGTGTTGTGGGTCAACTCAAAATCACCACCAATATTCATTTCGGTAAATTTAGAGCCGGTAACTGTATATTTAACAAAATTGTTGGTGAACTTCAGCGATTTACAAAAATTTACACCAACAAAAGTTATAACAGGATTTACATAGCCCGCTGAAGAATTATCATCAAAAATAACCTCATTATTTGCAGAAGGGATAATATTTGAGGCTGATCCGCCGGAAGTTAAACTCCAGTGATTTTGGTCATTAAAATTTCCGCTTCCCCCCACCCAATAAAGGGTTTGCGCTTTAAAAACGAGAAAAGTAAAACAACAAAATAGTAGAAGTATAGATCTTTTGTTTCCCAAATACATATAAATTAACTTATTTTACGAAAATAAAGCTTAATTGGTTACTAATATACAACAAATAACAACATAATTAACAATCTGACTGTGCAAAGCTTAGGTCTTTAAAACTGATAAAAATCACATTAATGAACGAAAAAGAAAAAAATTCATGGAAAACACTTTCAAGCGAATTAAAATTTGAAACTCCATGGATAAAAGTTACCAAGCACGATGTACTTAACCCGGCTGGAAAGCCCGGTATATACGGTGTTGTTACTTTTAAAAATCTGGCCATAGGTGTTTTACCTATTGATAACGAATATAACACCTGGTTGGTTGGGCAATGGCGCTATCCTTTAGGTAAATATAGCTGGGAAATTCCTGAAGGTGGCGGTCCACTGAGTGAAGAGCCTTTAGATTCAGCTAAACGGGAACTAAAAGAAGAAACAGGGATTATTGCAAAAAAATACACTGAGTTGGCAAGAATGCACACCAGCAACTCTGCCACAACCGAATATGCGATCTTATTCGTAGCACAGGATCTTGAATTTACAGAAGCAGAGCCTGAAGAAAGTGAAGATCTGCAAATTAAAAAAGTGTCATTTAAACAAGCCTATGATATGGTTATAAGCGGTGAAATAACCGATTCGCTGAGTATGCTGGCAATTTTAAAAGCAAAAATTTTAATGGATGAAGGAAAATTATAGTCTTTTAAATTAATTTTACTTAACAACAGTGCTACTTGTATTACAGATTTTATTTCTACTTTTACACTTTGATAAATGAAAGCACTGGTACAAAATTTTACAACACAATTAAAAGAAGCTAAAGCTATTGCCGATAAAGCAATTATTTCTTCTTCTCAAAATATCCAAAACATTGTAATTACAGGTTTGGGTGGCTCGGGTATTGGCGGTACCATCCTTTCTGAATTAATTTCCGATGCATGTACTGTTCCAATTATCATTAACAAAGATTATTTTTTACCTGCATTTGTAAACGAAAATACATTGGTCATCGTTTCAAGCTACTCTGGTAATACCGAAGAAACTTTAAGCGCCATGCAACAAGCCATTTCTAAAAAAGCACAGATAGCTTGTATTACAAGTGGTGGAAAAGTTTTAGAACTAGCCAAACAACATCAATTCGATTTTATTGAAATTCCGGGTGGAAACCCACCACGTTCTTGCATTGGCTACTCATTGGTACAATTAATAAAAGTTATAGTTGCAAAAGGTTTTGCAGATAAAAAATTATTCTCTGATATTGAAAATTCTATCGCTCTATTAGATAAAGAACATATTGCTATAAAAACCGAAGCGCAAAAGATTGCAGGCAAACTTGTAAATAAAATTTGTGTAATTTATTCTTTAGGCACCTGCGAAGGCGCTGTTGTAAGATTCCGTCAACAGATAAATGAGAACAGCAAAATGTTATGCTGGCATCATGTTTTTCCGGAGATGAACCATAACGAGCTGGTAGGCTGGACAACCAAGAACGACAATTTAGTTGTTGTTACTTTTCATACTTCTTTTGATTACGCCCGCACAAAAAAACGTTACGATGTTTGTAAACCTATTTTCGAAAAATACTCGAATGGTGTAGTTGATATTAACGCAAAAGGTGAAAGTAAATTAGAACAGTTCTTATATCTTATAAATATTGGCGACTGGATAAGCTGTTATGTTGCAGAATTAAGAGGCATCGATCCGGTGGAGGTAAATGTTATCGATCATTTAAAAGGTGAGCTCGCAAAATTTTAGTTTTGCAAAATAAAAAGATCATATTCCGCGATCTGGGCTTAATGGATTACAAAGCTTGTTGGGAATACCAGGAAAAGCTCTTTAACGAAACCGTTCAGCAAAAAATTTCTAACCGCGATCTTTCACCCGAAAAACAAATTCCTACAAAAAATTATTTATTGTTTGTTGAGCATCCCCATGTTTATACTTTAGGAAAAAGCGGAGATGAAAAAAATCTTTTACTCAACGAAAAACAATTGACCGAAAAAAATTCGACCTATTATAAAATAAACCGTGGTGGTGATATTACTTATCATGGTCCCGGACAATTGGTTGCCTACCCTATTCTGGATCTTGATAATTTTTTTACCGACATCCATAAATATTTACGTTTACTCGAAGAAACAATTATTATTACTTTAAAAGAATACGGTGTTGAAAGCGGACGATGTAAAGGCGAAACAGGTGTTTGGCTGGATGAAGAGAACAAATTAAAAGCGAGAAAAATTTGCGCCATGGGTGTGCGTTGCAGCCGTTGGGTAACTATGCATGGATGGGGTTTTAATGTGAATGCTGATCTTGATTATTTTAATAATATCATTCCCTGCGGCATTAATGATAAAGCGGTAACAAGTCTTAATAAAGAACTTGGAAGGGAAGTTGATATGACACAAATAAAAGAAAAGCTAAAGAAGAACTTTGCGAAGTTATTTGAAGCAGAAGTTATTTGACAAAAGATCTAAGGTAAATGACGCATGACTCGTTAATCGTAAATCATTTGTCGTTTATCAAAATTAATACGGACTCTGCTTCCTGATAAGTTTTGAAAATAATTTTGGGAATAAACGTTTTATTTTTACCAACAAGATCTCTTTACCTCCAATAAAAATCTCTTCTTTATTATTGAGTATACCCGCAATTATTTGATCGGCACAGGCTTCCGCACTAATGGCATCTTCATGACTCTCATCCATTTTGTTGTGTGATGCCCCCGTAGCTGTTACGGCATTGAACGAAACGTTAGTTTTAATTTTTCCCGGACAAACGATGATAGTTTTGATACCCAGTGTTTCTGTTTCCAACCTCAGTGATTCGTAAAAGCCATGCAAGGCGTGTTTTGCTGCGCTGTAGGAGGAGCGCAAATAAAAACCAAATTTTCCGGCAATACTGCTTACCGCAATTATATATCCGCTTTTTTGGCGTTTCATATAAGGTAAAACGGCTTTTGTTAATGCCACGTATGAAAAATAATTTACCTCCATTAATTGGCGGTCAATTTCAAGAGAGGTCTCTATTGCTTCGGAGCGTTGGCTATAACCCCCGTTATTTATTAAAATATCAATGCGCCCAAATTTATTCATTACCTGGGCTGTTAAGCCTGATGCATTTTTTGTATCGCTAAGGTCAAAAGGCAATATCATTAGATCTAACTCCGGCAATTTAGTTAAGGCACCAACGCGTTTTAGTTCATCTTCTCGTCGCGCCGATAATATTAAACGCGCTTCCTTCTTAGCAAGCTGCAAAGCCAATGCTTCTCCAATGCCTGATGAGGCTCCTGTTATCCATATAACTTTATCTTTGAACGCGCTCATTTTTGTTCCAATAAATCTACAATTTGTTTTGGATTAATTTTGTTCATACAATCACAATCTTTTCCACTTTTACAATTATTACATTCTTTATCAAAAACTACAACTTGAGCATCCTTTCCAACAGGCATCCATCTGCCGGGATGTATTGGCCGTTTTGGAACAAATAAACCAATAGCTTTTTTATTTAAAGCCGCTGCAATATGTAACGGACCAGTGCTGGCTGCAACTAATGCGTGACATGAATTAATAAATGCAATAAATTGCTGTAACGATAATTTACCTGTAAGATCGGTGATGTTCTTATTCTTTAAAAACTCAGGCATTAGTTTTCCTTCCTGCTCGGTTCCGCTAATAAAAATTTTGTATTTATCTGTTGGTAAAAGCGCTACCAGTTTTTCAAAATTATCTATCCCCCACTCTATTGCGCTACCTTTACTTTTTGGATGAAGGATAATATTTATTTTAGCAGGATCTATCCATTTTTTAAATTCTTCATTTAAAACCGGAATTTTAGAAAAACCATAATAATTTGAAACGTCTTTTAATGCAACAGAAGTATTTACATCTAAAAAATCAAGTAATTTAAAGTTTAATTGCGATTCGTGCAGGTCTGAATTTTTTCTTGAGAGCTTAATTAATTTGTTGCAATTTAACCAGTGATAGATTCTGTTAGTAGTGCCAACTCTTAAAGGAATTCCTGCTTTTTTTACAAGCTGCGCAATTTCCTTTTTTGGGAACACGTGCACAAAAACATCTACTGAGAAATCTTTTAAATAATTGATCTGTTCTTGCACAGATAATTTTTCTACTTCATCGAAATTAATAAATCCATCCACATATTCGCTTAGAGCTATTACATCTTTAGTATAACTTCTACCTAAAAAAAATAATTTACAGCCCGGAAAATTTTTCTTTATAAACCCAGCCATTGGCAATGTTAATACAACATCGCCTATGCTATCGGTCCGGCTTAGAACGATCTTAAAATTATCGGGTAGTTTTTTGATTGTAAAGATCTTTAAGTTTTTTATATTTTAAATATGTTGCGTATGCCGAAATTCTTGAGATCAAATATCCGGTCTTTCCATCTAAAAATCCAAATTTTAAAAAATAGTGATCAATGAATTTTGCAACTGGGTTTACCATTAGTTTAAACATGGGCGCTTTTTTTCCATTCTCAAAATAAGCTTTTGCCGAAATACTTGTAAAATATTCTACTTGTTTGTAATGATCGCTCACCGAATAATAACTATAATGTAAAACATCTCCTTTTAAATGTCCTGCGTTTTTATCACCGGCAAATAATTCATATTTATCATGTGGATTGATACCCGTCCATTGACCTTTTGTTCTATCCCATAAACGCAATTTTGCATCCGGATACCAACCACAATGTTTTACCCAATGTCCACAATAATTGGTGAGACGGTTCATATAATAACCTTCTTTTACAAAATTCTTTTTTACTTCGAGAATAGAGTTCTTTAATGTTTCATCCAGAGCTTCATCCGCATCAAGCGAAAGTACATGATCATTTGAGGCATATGTAATAGCGCGGTTTTTCTGCTGAATATGACCATCAAAAGAATGCTCAAAGAATTTTACGCCGTGTTTTTCGCAAATTGCCTTGGTCTTATCTTTACTGAACGAGTCCAGAACAACAATTTCGTCGGCAATCTCTTTAACAGAAAGCAGGCAACGCTCAATGTTTTTTTCTTCGTTAAACGTAATTATAACTACCGACAACTTTATCACGCCTTAAAAATACCCAATTTCTTTCAATTCATTGGGACTAAATGCTATTTTTGCTGTAGTGTTTAATAAAATAAAAAGCATAATCAGCCAAAATCTTGTAGTAAGCATAACGCTCATTGTTACTTTGATCGTCTATTCCAAATTTTTATTCTTCGGACACATAAGTTGGGATGATCCTGAAATGGTGTTTAAGAATAAATTCGTAAAAGCTTTTGATGTAAACGCATTATTCAGCAACCATTTTGTAGGAAATTATATTCCAATAACTATGCTGGTGCATGCCATAGGTTGGTTGTTTTTTGAAAATAACGACGGTGGACATCATTTCATTAATCTCTTATTTCATTTAGTAAATGGTATTTTGGTTTACCAATTAGGCAAACGTTTTTTTAAGAATGATGTAATTGCCAACCTTGGTGCCGTTATATTTTTATTACATCCCATGCAGGTAGAATCTGTTGGTTGGATAGGTGAATTAAAGAATGTGCTCTCAACCACTTTCTATTTAACAGGAGTTTTGTCTTATTTAAATTTTACAGAACATTCAAAAATGAAAGATTATGTTTTATGTCTTTTATTTTTTGTGCTGGGCAGTTTAAGCAAATCATCGGTAGTTATTTTTCCTTTAGCATTAATTTGTGTTGATATTTTAATTCAGAAAAAGATCTCCCTAAAATTTATTGTAAATAAAATTCCATTCATATTACTTGCCATTTTATTCGGGATCATTAATATTAAAACCCAAACAGCCGACCAATTCATAAACCATTCGCACGAATTTCCTTTTTATCAACGCATTGGCTTTGCAGGTTTTGCTTTGCTAAAGTATCTGATCTTATTTCTAGTGCCGGTTGATTTAAGTGTTATTTATCCTTATCCTGAAATTACTAACTCAGTTTTTGTGGTAGGTTTTTCCGGACTACTAATAATTACAGCATTGATCTTTCTTTTTGTAAAACAAAAAAAATATCCTGCGCTTGCAATACTGTTATTTATTTTGGCCAATTTAATTTTAGTGTTGCAATTCTTACCTTTTGGCGAGGTGCTTTATGCAGACCGATACATGTACGTACCATTAATTGGTTTTGCGTGGTTAATTGGCCTGGTCATTTCAAAATTAAAAATTCAACCTACTATTATTTCCGTTATTTTCATTGTTCTCTTCTCTGTTTTTTCTTTTGCACGTGTTAATGATTGGAAAAGTGCATTGAACTTGTACGAAGACATCAATAAAAAATATCCAAACCAATTTATTGTTTTAAATAGTGCCGGTGTAGAAAGTATGTTCCTGAATGAAGATAATAAAGCGTTGGAATATTTAAACAAAGCAGTTTCTGTAGCACCCAGAAATTACAAAGGCTTTTATAACCGAGGATTATTGTATTTAAAAAATAATAAACCTGAAGACGCCATTAAAAGTTTTAACCAGGTAATAGAGTTATATGAATATTCAAAAGCTTATGTTGGACGTGCAAATGCTTATTATGCGCTGGGCGATTTTCCGAAAGCTATAAATGATGCCAATTATGTTTTAAAAGCAGAACCAAATAATACCAGGGCACATTTTGTATTAGGCAATTGTTATAACGATCTTAACCGTTTGGATGATGCAATGAATGAGTACAATAAATGTATTGAATTGGATAATGCAGAAGCAGAGTTTTATTTTAAACGTGCTATTGTGTATGGTAAAAAACAGGATTTCAAAACCTGCATCACGGAAATTGATATGTGCCTTCAATTAAATCCAAATTATTTTGAAGCCTACTATTGGCGCGGTGTTGCCAAAGTAAATTTAAAACAAGGTGCTTGCGAGGATTTTAAGATCGCCGCACAAAAAAATTATCAACCCGCTATAGACGCCTTTAATAAATATTGCAGATGAAAGTAACCATAATACAAACAAATTTATTTTGGGAAGACAGAGAAAAAAATCTGGCGCATTTTGATACCTTGCTAAATAAAATAGCTGAGCCAACCGACTTAATTCTATTACCTGAAATGTTTACAACAGGATTTAGTATGAATCCCGCAAAGGTTGCAGAACAACACAAGACTGTTACTTATAACTGGTTATTAAAAAAAGCAAAAGAAAAAAATGCGGTTATTGCAGGTTCGGTTGCTATAAAAGAAGGCAATAATTATTTTAACCGTTTGCATTGGGCAGAACCAAACGGCAACTCTTCCTTTTACGATAAGCGTCATTTATTCCGCATGGCAAGCGAAGATGAAAAATATACTGCAGGAAAAGAAAAACTTATTAAACAAATTGGCAACTGGAAAATTATGCCTTTGGTATGTTACGATCTTCGTTTCCCGGTTTGGAGCAGAAATTTTAAAGATCAAAAACCACAATACGATGTTTTAGTATATGTTGCCAATTGGCCGGAGGTACGCGTTTACCCTTGGAAACAATTATTAATTGCACGCGCTATCGAAAATCAATGTTATGTTATTGGCTTGAACCGAATTGGAAAAGATGGTAACGATTATAATTATTCGGGCGAAAGTTTGATAATAAATCCTCGTGGTGAGATGATCAATCAACCAAAAGCAAACGAAGAAAGCATTGAAACCATTGCTTTGGACAAAGATTATTTAGAAGATTTCAGAAAATTATTTCCCGTAGGTTTAGATGCCGATGATTTTGAATTAAAATGATGCTTAAAATACAAACAATGAAAATAAAAGTAACACTTATTCTATTAGTTTGCTTTTTGTGTAATACTCTTGCACTGGGGCAATTTAACAGTAAGCTCGCAGATAGCCTAACATTAAAGCTTAAAACATTGGGCCAGGATACCAATAGAATCAAATGCCTGAACGAGTTGGCTTTTACCATTAAATATTCAAACCCCGAACTAGCCGAAAAATATTGTAATGAAGTTCTTCCATTAGCTGAAAAATTAAAATTTTACAGAGGCCTAGCGTTTGCCAACAAAACAAAAGGAATTCTTTTTGATGATAAAGGCAATTATCCTGAATCGATAAATTCTTACATGCGGTCTCTGGCTTTTTCCCAAAAAATAAATGATAAAATGGCCACCGCCAGAACAGAAGCGAATATTGGAATAGTATTGAGAAAACTTAAAAAAAACAGGGAAGCAATAAATTATTTTAAAAGATCATATCTATTTTTCGTAAATAAAAATGCGACTTATGAAATGGTCGTCCAGATGAATATCGGAATTTGCTACATCAATTTAAAAAATGCGGATAGTGCGGTTATTTACACTAAGAACGCATATAATATAATGATCACAAACAACTTAAATGACCCTAAAGTTTATGGAAATCTTGGAATTGCCTATTCTATGAAAAAAGACTACAAACAGGCTGAAGTACTAATAAAAAAATGTCTTGAAATGGAAAGAAGTGATAGTAAGAACTCCAAATCTATTGCGGTTTGGTGCGAGAATTTAGCGCAAATGTATATTCACTTAAATAAGCGAGATGAAGCAATAAAGTTACTGCAGGAAGCAATATCATTATTTGGCGACAACAAGTATATATACGAAGCAACATTTACCTACAACCTTATTGTAGAAACATTAGAAAAGAATAACGATCCTAAAAACGCATTAAAATATTATAAAATACTATCTCAAATAAAAGACTCAATCTATAACTCAGAAAATTCGAAACAAATAAACGAGGTGAAAGAAAAATACGAAACCGAGAAAAAGGAAACCGAGATAAAACTTCTAACTGCTGATAAAGCAACCCAAGACGAAACGCTTAAAAAAAACAGGATCATAATTTATTCAGGGGCCGTTCTTACCGTTTTGATATTTCTATTTGCCGTTTTAATTTATAGAAGCAATCGACAAAAACAAAAGATCAATAAAGAGCTAGTGTCAAAGAACATACTTATAGAAAATCAGAAAAAAGAAGTAGAAGATCAAAAAGAAATTGTTGAAGAAAAGCAAAAAGAAATTTTAGATAGTATTAGTTACGCCAAACGACTTCAACAAGCCATTTTACCACCTGATAACTTTATAACCCAATTTCTTCCTGCTTCGTTTATCTATTATCAGCCCAAAGATATTGTTGCAGGAGATTTTTACTGGATGGAAGTTACTGACGATAAAATTTTAATTGCTGCCGCAGACTGCACTGGTCATGGGGTTCCTGGAGCTATGGTTTCGGTTGTTTGTAGCAATGCATTAAATCGTACAGTTAAAGAGTTGAAGATAACCGAACCGGCAAAAATATTGGATAAGGTGCGTGAGCTTGTTATAGAAACGTTTGAAAGAAGCCAAAGCGATGTAAAAGATGGCATGGATATTTCTTTGATCTCAATAAATAAAAAACTTTCTCCTGATAAAAAAACAATTTTACAATGGGCCGGTGCAAATAATCCACTTTGGTATTATACGCTTTCTGAAATGAAAGAAATAAAAGCAAACAAACAACCCATAGGAAAAACAGACCAGCCAATTCCCTTTACAACGCACACGCTGGAACTTAACACCGGCGATAATATATTCTTATTTACAGATGGATACGCAGACCAGTTTGGCGGTCCGAAAGGAAAAAAATTTAAATACAAGCAGTTAAACGAACTTTTATTAGCAAACGTAAACAGATCTTCCAACCAACAAAAAGAAATTTTAAGATCTGAATTTCTAAACTGGAAAGGCAATCTTGAGCAAGTAGATGATGTTTGTATAATTGGTATTAAATTGTAAATAGGTCTTTTTATACATTTACCGCTAATTCAAAATTACAAAGTCCTCTTATTGCGCTCTAAAAGCGAGAATTGCGTAATAAACTCGTATTTGCCAAAGCCCCCTAAAATCTTATCTTTGTACCCTCTTTATTAAGCAAAAAAGTACTTTAAATAAAATGGAATATAATTTTACCGAGATAGAAAAAAAGTGGCAGGCGTATTGGGCTAAAGAAAAACCTTTTAAAGCTTCAGACGATTCTACAAAACCAAAATATTATGTGTTGGATATGTTCCCCTATCCTTCAGGTGCGGGTTTACATGTCGGTCATCCTCTTGGTTATATTGCTTCCGATATTATGGCGCGTTACAAACGCCACAAAGGTTTTAATGTGCTTCATCCAATGGGTTACGATAGTTTTGGTTTGCCGGCAGAACAATATGCAATACAAACCGGTCAACATCCAAAAATTACTACCGAACAAAATATTAAACGTTACCGCGAACAAATGGATAAGATCGGTTTCAGTTTCGACTGGGACCGTGAAGTAAGAACATCTGATCCTGAATATTACAAATGGACACAGTGGATCTTTATACAAATATTTAATTCGTGGTACAACAATAATTCAAATAAAGCAGAAGATATTTCTACTTTAATAAAAGAATTTGACGCAAATGGTAATTCAAAAATAAATGCTGTTTGCGACGACGATACAAAGCAATTTTCTGCCGCAGACTGGAAAACATTTTCTGAAAAAGAAAAGTCGGACATGTTAATGCATTACCGCATTGCCTATTTGGGCGAAGCGTATGTAAACTGGTGTCCGGCTTTAGGGACTGTGTTAGCGAACGATGAAGTAAAAGATGGCGTAAGCGAACGCGGTGGACATCCCGTAGAACGCAAACTGATGAAACAATGGAGCATGCGCATCACTGCTTATGCACAACGTCTACTAGAAAGTTTGGATAATTTAGACTGGACAGAAAGTTTAAAAGAATCGCAGAGATATTGGATCGGGAAAAGTGAAGGAACATCATTGAAATTCAAAATAAAGGATGCAGGACTCAAGACTAACGACTCAAGACTAACGACTGATACGATCGAGGTATTTACTACAAGGCCTGATACAATTTTTGGTGTTTCGTTTGTGACATTGGCGCCGGAGCATGATCTTGTTCCATCATTAACAACAGCAGAAAATAAAATAGCGGTTGAAGATTACGTTACCAAATCAAAGAACAGAAGTGAGCGTGAAAGACAAGCAGATGTTACAAAAATATCTGGTGTGTTTACAGGTTCTTATGTAGAACATCCTTTTACAGGAAAACAAATTCCAATTTGGGTTGGTGATTATGTTTTAGCCGGTTATGGTACGGGTGCTGTAATGGCTGTGCCTGCGCATGACGAACGTGACTATAAATTTGCGAAACATTTTGGTTTGGAATTACCGCAGGTTATTGAACCAAATAAAGAACATGATTTTGATAAAGAAGCATGGGGCGAAAAAGAAGGAAAATTAATTAACTCCGATTTTTTAAATGGATTGGATGTAAAAGCCGCTATTAAAAAAGCCATTGAAGAAATTGAAACTAAAAAAATAGGAAAAGGAAAAACAAACTACCGTTTACGCGATGCTGTTTTTGGCAGACAACGTTATTGGGGAGAACCTATTCCTATTTATTATAAAAATGATATTCCATATGCATTAAAGGAATCTGAATTGCCTTTGGTATTACCCGAAGTAGATAAATATTTACCAACTGAAGATGGCGAACCACCTTTGGCACGCGCAAAAGATTGGAAGTACCGCCCTTTGTCCTCCTCAGGAGGAGGTGGCGCGAAAGCGACGGAGGAGGAATTTGAGTATGAGTTAAGCACCATGCCTGGATGGGCTGGTTCTTCATGGTACTTTTTGCGTTACATGATTGAAGACGTAAAAAATTTGAAACCAGAAAATGATTTGCGATTTGTAAAAAAAGAATCTGCTGAGTACTGGAAACAAGTTGACCTTTACATTGGCGGCAGCGAACACGCTACCGGGCATTTATTGTATGTACGCTTCTGGACAAAATTTTTAAAAGACCTTGGTTATATAAATATTGATGAGCCTGCTAAGAAATTAATTAATCAAGGGATGATACAGGGAAGAAGTAATTTAATAAACCGAATTACTTTTGGAACAGTAAGCACACCAACAGAAGGTTTCTTTACATTCAAAAATATTTTTGTATCAAAAAAAATAGTTCAAGAATATGAAAATGGTCAAACTGAACGGGTTCTTTCTTTAATTAGAAATAGTATTGCAGAAGCGTATCCCGATCAGGTTATTAGTCCTTTTAATACTAGATTTACTCGTGTTCACGTAGATGTGAATCTTGTTGATAATGACATTTTAAACATAGAGAAATTTAAAGAGTGGAGACCTGAGTACAAAGATGCCACTTTTGAGATGGACGGAAATAAATTCGAATGTGAATTTGAAATAGAAAAAATGTCTAAGTCAAAATACAATGTTGTTTCTCCCGATGATATTGGTGAAAAATTTGGTGCAGATACTTTGCGTTTATACGAAATGTTCTTAGGTCCCCTAGAGCAAAGCAAACCGTGGAATACCAATGGTATTACAGGTGTTGCAGGTTTCTTAAAAAAGTTGTGGCGTTTATTTATCCAGAATGAGAAATTTGTTGTGAACGATGAAGCACCAACAAAAGGAGAATTAAAAACTTTACACAAGACCATCAAAAAAATTACAGAAGATATTGAGCGTTTTTCTTTTAATACCTCGGTAAGTAATTTTATGATCTGTGTGAATGAATTAACAGATGCCAAATGTAACAAGCGTGCTATTTTAGAACCTTTGGTAATTTGTCTCTCGCCTTACGCGCCACATATTACCGAAGAGCTTTGGGAAAAATTAGGTCATAAAGGAAGTATTGCCCTTGCCCCTTTCCCAATGCATAACGAAGAATATTTAATTGACGATAGTTTTATTTATCCGATTTCATTCAACGGTAAAATGCGTTTAAATATTGAGCTTCCTGCAACATTAACTTCTGCAGAAATTGAAAAAGAAGTAATGAGTCGCGAAGAAGTACAAAAATACCTTGAAGGCAAAACACCGAAGAAAATTATTGTGGTGCCCAAAAAGATCGTGAATATTGTGATTTAAATTAAGCCGCAGATTTCGCAGATAACGCAGATTTTTAATTAATTATCTGTGTTAATCTGTAAAATCTGTGGCTTTTTTTCTTTAGGCATGTAGTTTGCGTGATCATATATAAAAACCGATCATGGAAAAGTTAAATATTAAAGATACAAGCGTAAATGTTAGCGACTTAGAGCGCACACAATCATTAATTACAGGGACTTTATTTTTGATCTCAGGCATAAATAATGCTAAGGATAAGCCTGTTACCTCTATATTAAAATCGCTTATTGGTGGTTTTTTAGTTTACCGAAGCATTAGCGGCCATTGCCACCTGAACCAAATGCTGGAAAGAAATACGGCCAAATATTAGGAAAATTCTCCTCAGTTAATTCTCCAAAGAATTAATCTAAAAAATGTTATTGGAAAGGATATTTTATCTTTTTTCCTTAACTTGTTGTATCAAAAGATAGGATCCATGAATTTGAAAATTTTCTTCATATTAATTGCCGCCTGTTTATTTTCATTTAAACCAAACAATGAAAAAGAAGTTATTCTTTGGAGATTAGATCGCCCTTTAACCTGGGATGATTTTAAAGGTACACCCGAAAAACGTTTTGCAGCCGCTTCTACAAGTTATGATATTTTGAAAGAAGTAAATAAAAATTCCGTAGAAATTAAAGCCGTGTTCTTTACGCAGAGCTCTTGGAAAAAGAAAAGCTGGATAAACGACGAGGTTTTGGCTCACGAACAAAAACATTTTGATATTGTAGAATTATACGCCCGTAAACTTCGTAAACAAATTAAAGAAACTAAATTCACTTCATTTGAAGACCTTAAATCAAAAATGGAAACTCTGTATGATGTGAATGATAAAGCAATGGATAAATACCAGGACCTTTATGACGAGGAAACAGACGGCTCTATGAACGGTGACAAACAACGTGAGTGGCAGGCTAAGATCATGAAAGAAATAAAAGCATTGGATGCTTATAAAGAAACTACTTTACAAATAAATTTTTCGAAATAATTTCCTCCTCCGTCGCTTTTTGAACTCCATTTTGCTTCGCAAAACCTCCAAAGGAGGATACTAACCGCCTAGGCACACAGTGTCCCTCTCTGGAGAGGGCGACAAAAGTCTATTGGCTTTTGGGCGAGTTAGTGTGATAGTGAGGGCGGGAGAGGAAGGCGAATGCAAAAAAATAATGCGGTCCAAACCTGAACCGCATTATCGTATATTTGAGGACACCTAAAAACTCCTAGTCAACATTGTCATGCAAGAAAGAATTGTTCGGACGAATTTCAATTTTCTTGTCATCACCTTCGCTTAAAGTAAATCTCGACACATTTGATTCAGTACTGTGTGTTTTGTTTTCAAGACTTATATTTTTACGTTCAAAAGCCGTTTGTTTTTCTAAAGCTGCTAAACCTTCAGGGCTTTTCATTTTAAGCGTAATTTCTTTTAGTTTACGAATACGATCCTGAGCTAATTTAATTTGCTCTTCCCTGCTAATAGTATCTTGCTCAGCAGTTGACTCTTCGATCTCATTTGAAACGCTATGTGTTTCTTCAGAGTTAACATCGTTAAAAGTAAACTCAGTAATTGTAGAAGTTACTTCACTTGTAACGGTTTTTGTTTCTTCAGTAATAGAAGTTACAGTAAAATCTTCATTTGTAGTTTCATCTGTTGAAGTGATAATATTCACTTCCTTTTGAGTTTCAGTTTCTTCTTTTATAAATACAAAAGGTTCTGCATTTTGGATCTCATCAATGATCGTAATTTGTTTTACTTCTGTAACAGGTGTTTCAATTTTCTCTTCTAAATTTACAACCTTACGATCTTTAAAGCTCATTGGCTCAAAACCTGTAGTTTGTTTTGATTTAAATCCTGTAGCAATAATTGTTACACTTACATTATCTCCTAGAGAAGCATCTGTTCCGTAACCTGTAATTAATTCAGCAGTTCCGCCGGCAGCTTCCTGAATAAAATCAGTGATCTCACCAAACTCATCCATATCAATATCATCAGTGCCACTCATGATATTTAGTAATACGTGACGTGCGCCGCTGATATCGTTATCATTTAATAAAGGAGAGTTTAATGCTTGTTCAACCGCTTTAATGGCGCGTTTTTCGCCGCTTGCAATTGCAGAACCCATAATAGCAACACCAGAATCTTTCATAACGGTTTTCACATCGTTAAAGTCAACATTGATATGCATGTGTAAACTAATAATTTCTGCAATACTTTTTGCAGCGCCTGTTAATACATCATCAGCGTGTTCAAAAGCTTCGCTCATTTTTAAGTTACCGTAGATCTCGCGTAGTTTATCGTTACCAATAACTAATAAAGTATCTACATACTTTTTCATTTCTTCTAAACCTGCTTCTGCTTGTGCGCGACGTTTTTTTCCTTCGAAAGTAAAAGGAATAGTAACTATACCAACAGTAAGAATTCCTAATTCTCTTGCAACGCTTGCAATTACAGGAGCTGCACCGGTACCGGTACCACCACCTAAGCCGGCAGTAATAAATACCATTTGCGTATTAGCACCTAAATATTTTTTTATTTCTTCTATCGATTCTAAAGCGGCATCGCGTCCAACATCAGGAATAGAGCCTGCGCCCAAACCTTTAGTAGACATTTCGCCTAATTGAATTTTAAAAGGAACAGGGCTTTTATCTAAGGCTTGTCTATCAGTATTACAAACGATGAAATCTACCCCCTTAATTCCTAAACGGAACATATGGTTTACAGCATTGCTTCCGCCGCCGCCAACACCGATCACTTTAATGATAGAGCTGTCTTCTTGTGGTAATTCGAATTGCATCATGGTTATTTTTTTAAGGGTTATTAATTTATAAATCGTTAGTCAATAGTTATTAGTTGTTAGTCCTGCGTCTTGTCTTATTCAATATCATCGCTCATCCAATCTCTTGTTCTGCCAATAAGATCAGTAAAGTAACTTCCAATTTTTTTCTTGGAGTGACCGGCAATTTTTTTCGCTTCTTTTTTCTTTGATTCTTCGTTTGTTAACTCAACTTCAACTTTCACACTGTTGTTTCCTTTTTTAGAATCACGTTCGTATTTTTCAATACCTTTCATTACTAAACCAACACCAGTTGCATACAATGGATTTTTTAATTCATCATCGTTACCTGCTAAATGTTCGTTTGGAGTACCAATACGGCAATCCATACCGGTAGTTAACATTACTAACTGTGGTAAATGTTTTAATAAAGCACCACCACCAGTAACAACAATACCTGCTGCTAATTTGCGTTCAAAGCCAGAGCTTTTAATTTCGAATAGAACAAATTCTAAAATTTCTTCCATGCGCGCCTGAATAATTTGCGCTAAAAATTTCACAGAAATTTCTTTGTGTGGGCGGCCGCGTAAACCGGGGATAGAAATAATTTCGTTCTCCTGATTTTCTTGTGATAAAGCAGAGCCAAAACGCATTTTTAATTGTTCAGCTTGTGCTTTAATTATTCCACAACCTTCTTTAATATCTTCGGTAACAATATTTCCACCAAAAGGAATTACAGCAGTGTGACGAATAATACCATCATAAAAAATAGCAACGTCAGTTGTACCACCACCAATATCTACTAATACTACACCTGCTTCTTTTTCTTCATCACTTAACACAGCGTCAGCACTTGCTAATGGCTCAAGGTGTAAGTCAACAGTTTCTAAACCTGCACGTGTAACACATTTAAAAATATTTTTTACTGCAGAAATTTGTCCTGTAATAATATGAAAGTTTCCCTCCAAACGAATTCCTGAATGACCAATAGGATTTTTAATTCCCGATTCGTTATCAATGATATATTCCTGTGGAATAACATGAATGATCTCTTCACCCGGGCTCATCACCAACCGGTGCATGTTGTCAATTAAATTATCAATATCTTTTTGGTTGATCTCATCTTCCAAACTCTGACGAATGATCATGCCACGGTGTTGCATGCTTTTAATGTGCTGACCAGCGATACCAACAATTACTTCGCCAATATCTACATTAGCTTTATCTGCAGCCATAGAAACAGCCGCTTTAATAGAGCCCACAGTTTGTTCGATATTTACAACCACACCACGGTTTACACCAAGTGATTCTGATTTGCCAATACCTAAAATTTCAATTTTACCAAATTCATTCTTACGGCCAACAATAGCAGCAATTTTAGTTGTTCCAATATCTACTCCAACTACCAGTTCGGAAGCTAAATTAGGGTTGCCCTGATTTGTTGTTTTTTCCATAATTTTTATTTTTTAGTACAAACTACTAAGTTTTTATATTTTAAATTGATGTTCGTGTATTTTGTCCAGCTATCGGCTTTATTCATGCCTTCTGTATAAAATAATTTCAGTTTATTAAATTTTTCTGCCACATCTGTTGCTGTGCCAAAAACAATTTTTTGATTGCCAATTGCTGGGAAGAGCTCTATTTCTTTTTCCTCGTTAACATAGATCTGGTGAATTAAATTTGCTAACACCGAATCGCAGTTAATGAAATTGGCTACTTCATAAATATCATCCAACAGACTTACTTCGCTGTACATTTTACTTTCCTTTATCTGGCCAACCGAATATTGGTAACGTCTCGAGTAAGGTTCGTAAATAAACCCACTTGCTACGATTACACGTGCCGAATAGTTATCGTTCAGCGGCATTAATTTCGTTTGCGAATCAATGTAAAAACTTTCTCCGTCGCGGTTAATAATTCGTAGTACAGGCGTGCGTTGTGTGATATTAATTTTGATTTCTCCGTTTATATCTGCTGCAACTTCCGCATTTTCGATAGCCGGGTGCGAGTTCAAACTTTTTTCCAGTTCAGGGATATTGATATTCTTGTATTGATTTAAAAGAATTGAATCTTTTCTCTCGCTAAAGAATCTCGTAATATCTTTTTCGCTCAAAAATAAATTCTCATCGTTGTTATGAATAGAGATATTCAACGTTTTTGCAACAATGTTCCTTTCACTTTTTGAAACGAAAGCCCATGAGCTTGTTAAGCCTGCAATGGCAATAATCCAAAGAACGGTAATTAAAATTTTTTTATAGTTCAGTTTTTTCAAACTTGTATATTTAATATTTTTTCAAGCGGCTCTATTAGTGAATCAACATCTCCTGCTCCCATTGTTATCAAAACTTCCGGCGATGTTTCTTTCATTTTATCAAGCACTTGTTGTTTGGTCATCAGTTTTTTGTCTTTCAATTTCATTTTACTCAGTAACCATGCTGAAGTAACTCCTTCGATCGGTTTTTCGCGAGCCGGGTAAATATCCAATAAGATACATTCATCCAAAAGATCCAAACTTGCCGCAAAATCATCAATAAAATCACGCGTGCGACTAAACAAATGCGGTTGAAAAATGCCTGTTATTTTTTTTGCAGGGTATAATTTCCTAACCGAACCAATAGTAGCCTTCAATTCTTCCGGATGATGAGCATAATCATCAATATATACTACTTTTTCGGTTTTAACCCTGTAATCAAAACGGCGTTTTACACCACTAAAAGAACGTAAAGCATTTTTTATAACATCTCCTTTTATTCCTATTTGCTGCGCAATTGCAACTGCTGCAATCGAATTCTCAATGTTGTGTAAGCCCGGTAAACCAAGCGTAACATCATGTATAGCTTCAACAGGACTTTTAATGTTATAAGAAAATTGTGCGTTAGCCATAACAATGGTTTCGGCACAATATTCCGTATCTAAATTTAATGAGTAGATCAGGCGTTTATTACTCAGCGTCAAATCGTTATCAACATTTTTTTTAACAATCAAGATCCCATCACTTTTCACCTGTTTGGCGAATAACGCGTAACCTTCTTTTACATGTTCAGCGTTACCGTAAATATCTAAGTGATCAGCGTCAACACTCGTAATAACAGCTATTTGAGGATGAAGAGTTAAAAAAGAACGGTCGTATTCATCTGCCTCAACCACAACGTAAGCCTCTTTATCATTAACATCTCCAAGCAGTAAATTGGTGTTATAATTTTTAGAAATGCCTCCCATAAACGAAAAACAATTGATCCCCGCACTTTTTAAAAGGTGAGTAACAAGGGTTGTAGTTGTTGTTTTACCATGTGTTCCGGCAATGGCTATTGTTTTAAATTGTTTGGTGATCTCGCCTAAAACAACCGAACGTTTTAAGATGGTATAATTATTCTCTAAAAGATAAACGTATTCTGCATGTTCTTTTGGAACAGCAGGTGTGTACACAATTAAAACTTCATCTTTAGCGTAAGAAGATAAAATTGTTTTAAGCGCTTCAACATTATCATCAAAATGACATTGTATGCCTTCACTTTGCATTTGATTGGTTAAGTTGGTTGCCGTTTTATCATAACCAATAACAGATTTTTTGTAGTGGTTAAAGAAACGCGCCAGGGCACTCATACCAATGCCGCCAACACCGAGAAAATAATAGAGTTTATAGTTTAGTATGTTCATCCTATGTTTATCTTTTAACCACAAAGCACACTAAGAAGGCGCGAAGTACACAAAGTTTTATTTTTCTCTATGTGCCTATGTGGTTTAAATTTTATTCTAGTTTATAGTTTGCCAGCTTCAAAACTTCTTTAGCAATTATATTGGCAGAGTTTAAAAAAGCCAGTTGTTTCATATTTGTTTTTAATGTTTCCTGCTCTGCTGTATTATTTACTAATTGAATTGCGCGGTCAACCAACACTTTTGTTGCTTCGGTATCTTTAACCAAAATAGCTGCGTTCTTATTTACCAAAGCCATGGCGTTTTTTGTTTGATGATCTTCTGCCGCTGTTGGTAATGGAACTAAAAGACAGGGTTTTTGCACGATACACAATTCTGAAATTGCTCCCGCCCCTGCTCTTGAAATAACCACATCAGCAAAGGCGTAAGCCAGGTCCATACGCGAAATAAAATCTACTGCTGTTATATTTTTATTCTCAAAACCTTTTGTTTGTTGTTTAGCAGTTTCAAAATAAATTTTACCGGTTTGCCAAACCAGTTGAATATCGTTATCAGCAAATTTTTGTAAACCAGCGCCCATTGCTTCATTAATTGCTTTGGCGCCTAAACTTCCACCAACAACCAAAACTGTTCTTTTATTCGGATCTAATTTAAAGAAAGCAAAGGCCTCATTCCTTTTTTCAACAATATTTACAATATCTTGTCTTACAGGATTTCCTGTCAGCATTATTTTTTCTTTCGGGAAGAATTTTTCCATTCCTTCATACGCAACACAGATCTTATTTACTTTTGCGGATAAAATTTTATTGGTGATACCCGCGTAAGAATTTTGTTCCTGGATCAACGCCTTAATTCCTTTTGCTGTTGCAGCTCTCAATAAGGGACCACTAGCATAGCCGCCGGTTCCAACAACTACATCAGGCCGAAATTCTTTAATTATTTTTCGTGCAGATAATAAACTCTTAATAATTAAATAAGGTAATTTAAAATTTGCTAAAGTCAACTTGCGTTGCAGACCCGCGATGGCAATACCAATTATACGATAACCTGCGGCCGGAACTTTTTCCATTTCCATTTTGCCTAAGGCACCAACAAATAAAATTTCCGAATGGGGAACTAATTTTTTTATTTCGTTCGCTATGGCAACTGCGGGAAAAATATGTCCGCCTGTACCGCCGCCGCTCAATATAATTTTAAGCTGTTTCAAGTTTTTCTTCAGATTTATCTTCTACACTCCTGCTTACACTTAAAATTATTCCTATAGCTATCATGGTAAACCAAATAGAAGTTCCGCCCATACTTATAAGTGGTAAAGGCTGACCGGTTACAGGAAATAAATTTACCGCTACCGCCATATTTACCAATGCCTGGAATACCAGACTGAAAGAAAGCCCAACCGCAACAAACGAACCAAAAGGTTTATCGTTATCACGCAAAATTTTTATACCTCTATATAAGAGTATCATATATAAGAACAGTAAACCAAAACCGGTCAAGAGTCCGTATTCTTCAATAATTATAGCATAAATAAAATCGGAAGATGCCTGTGGCAAAAACGCACGTTGCGTACTGTTGCCTGGACCTTTACCAATAACACCACCAGTAGCAATGGCAATTTTTGCCTGCTCGCTCTGGTAATTACTTTTTGTATCGCCGCTCGAAAAACTTTCCAAACGCGTTTTCCATGTTGGCCCTCTTCCACCAGGAATAGTTTCAGGTGCAAGCCAGATCCAGCTTAAAAGTAAAGCCGCGGCCAAAATACAGATACCTAAAATTTTTAAAATTATTTTAATGTTAATGCCACCAACAAACATTAAGATCAAACAATTAAAAAATAATAAAGCTGCAGTAGAAAAATTAGCCGGTAAAATTAAAACACAAATTAAACCTATTGGAAGAAGCAGGTGTTTTAAAACAGACTTAAAATCTACTAGTTCTTTTGCTTTAAGAGTTAAAACACGCGCCACATAAATAAGCAACATTAATTTTGCAATATCAGATGATTGAAAAGTTAAACCAAGACCGGGAATTTCTAACCAACGCGAAGCTTCACCGGCACTAACACCTTTCAACAATGTATAAATTAAAAGCGGAACAGATAAAATAAAACCAATTTGTGCCACTTTTGAAAATATAGTGTATTTAATTTTATGGAACAGGTAAGCAATTCCAAGCCCTAACGCAATAATTACAAAATGTTTAAATAAATAATATTCAGTATTACCTTGCTTAAATTTATGTGCAAGAGTTACAACCGCACTGTAAACTACCAAAACAGAAAGCAGCGACAATAAGAACATTATTGCCCAAATAACCTTGTCGCCTTTTAAATAGTTAAACAGTTTCATTTTTTATTTAATTTACATGATAATTCACATCAAAATTTCTGAAAATTTAAAGCGCATTATCCATTAACAAATGAGGATCATTTATTTTAGCAGAGGCTAACGTAAATTATTTGCAAATGGAAAACTTTAAATCAGAAACCTGACCTGAAATTTTTATTACAAACCCTTTACTGCACGTTTAAATTGCATCCCTCTGTCTTCGTAGTTTTGAAACAGGTCAAAACTCGCGCAGGCAGGAGATAATAAAACTACGTCGCCTTTTTTACCGATCTTGTATGAAGCGGCAACCGCATCATCTGCGTTGTCAGTTTCAACAATTAATTCTACAGCATCTTTAAATGCGGCAACAATTTTTTTGTTGTCTTTACCCAGGCAAACAATTGCTTTTACTTTTTCTTTTACAAGGTCGAACAACTCGTCGTAGTTGTTGCCTTTATCTTGTCCGCCGCAGATCCAAACAATAGGTTTCTGCATGCTTTCAAGTGCATACCATGTTGAGTTTACATTGGTAGCTTTTGAATCGTTTATAAATTCGATGCCATTGATAGTAGCAATAAATTCTAAACGGTGTTCGATGTTCTGAAAATCCTGTAGGGATTCCCTGATGATCTCTTTTCGCACATCAACGATGCGGGTGGCAAGCGATGCCGCCATGCTGTTGTAAACATTGTGTTTACCCTGGAGTGCTAGTTCTTCAATTGTCATAGTTAAGGGTTGTTGGTTTGGTTTATAATTAAGGGTTATTTGGTTTTCGGTTAAAAATGCGCCGTTGCCATCAATTGGTTTTTTGATGCTGAATGGAACGAGCTCGGCTGCAAATTGATGCTCTTGCATATACGCCTGAATGGTTAAGTCATCTGCGCAATAAACAAAAGCGTCTTTTTTACTTTGGTTTTGAGTTATTCTGAATTTTGATGCTACATAATTTTCAAATTTATAATCGTACCTGTCTAAATGATCAGGTGTAATATTTAAAAGCACGGCTATGTCGGCTTTAAAATCAAACATGCCATCTAGCTGGAAGCTGCTTAATTCTAAAACATAGTAGTCGAAATTCTCCCGAGCTACCTGCAAGGCGAAACTTTTCCCTACGTTTCCTCCTAGACCAACATTATAGCCTGCTTTTTTTAATATGTGATACGTTAACAATGTTGTTGTTGTTTTACCATTTGAACCGGTAATACATATTTTTTTTGCATTCGTATATCTTCCGGCAAATTCAATTTCTGAGACTACAGGAATTTTTTTTGCCAATAATTTTTGAACCAGCTCTGCTTTATCAGGAATACCCGGACTCTTGATCACTTCATAAGCATTCAATATCTTTTCTTCAGTATGTATTCCTTCTTCAAACAAAATATTTTCTTCTATTAATTGTTCTTTATACTTTTCTTTTATCAATGACTTGTCACTTACAAAAACGTCGAAACCTTTTTGTTTAGCGAGTATTGCGCTACCAACTCCGCTCTCTCCACTACCAAGTATCACAATTCGTTTGCCCAATTATCTTAATTTCAGGGTTACAAACGTTAACACAGCCAACATAATTCCTATAATAAAAAAACGCATTACAATTTTTGATTCATGAAAACCTACTTTTTGATAATGATGATGCAACGGCGCCATTTTAAATAAGCGATGCGTTTGTGCAAACTCTAATCCCTTTCGTTTTTTCTGATACTTGAAATAAACAACCTGAAGGATAACAGAAATATTCTCAACGAGGAAAACACCACATAATATCGGGATCAATAATTCTTTACGTATGGCAATTGCATACACGGCTATAATTCCACCAATAGCAAGACTTCCGGTATCACCCATAAAAACTTGAGCGGGATATGAGTTGTACCACAAGAAACCAACGCAGGCTCCAATGAAAGCTGCCATGAACACCACGAGTTCGCCGGAATTGGGTATGTACATAATGTTGAGATAATCTGCAAAAACAGTGTTACCTGAAACGTATGCAAGAATCCCTAACACCACACCAATGATGGCACTTGTTCCCGCTGCTAATCCATCAATACCATCTGTAATATTTGCGCCGTTTGAAACTGCCGTAACTACAAGTATTACCATTGGTATAAAAATTATCCAACCATACTTAGCACAGTCTGTACACAACCACGAAATAAAACTACCGTAATCCAATTCATTATTTTTAAAGAAAGGAATAGTTGTTTTTAAAGTTTTAATAGGTGTTTCTGCATATTTTGGCGCACTCAATTTTTTATCATCGTTGCCCGAAATAGTTGCAATATCGGCAGATGTGGAAGTAACGCGTTCTTTAATTACAACATCAGGATGAAAATAAAATACACAACCAACAATTAAGCCAATTCCAATTTGACCAACAATTTTAAATTTACCTTTTAAACCTTCTTTATTTTTTTTGAATACTTTAATATAGTCATCTAAAAATCCAATGCCACCCAACCATACAGTTGAGATAAGCATCAATACGATGTATACATTTAATACTTTAGCAAATAATAAAGTTGGAATAATTATTGCAGCAATAATTATTAAGCCACCCATGGTTGGTGTACCGGTTTTTTGCGTTTGTCCTTCTAAACCTAACTCACGAATAGTTTCACCAATTTGTTTTTTGCGGATATAATTAATGATGCGTTTACCAAAAATCAACGAGATAATTAAAGACGTAATTAACGCCAATGCTGCACGAAACGAAATATACTGGAATACTCCGGCTCCGGGGAAGTCAAATGCTTTATCTAAATATTGAAAGAAATAATATAACATCTTATATATCCAGTATTTTTATTGTTTCTCTAAAAATTTCAAAATCATCAAACGGTTGTTTCACACCTTTTATTTCCTGGTACTTTTCGTGTCCTTTACCGGCTATCAAAATAATATCACCTGCTTTACTTAAACTGCAAGCTGTTTTAATGGCTTCTTTTCTGTCTGCGATCCTTAATGTTTTTTTTGCGTCAACCGGGTTAACGCCTTTTTGCATTTGATCTAATATTGTCTCAGGATCTTCGCTACGTGGGTTGTCTGAAGTAAGAATAACTTTGGTACTATATTCACAAGCAATTGCTGCCATTACCGGGCGCTTGGCAGAATCACGATCGCCACCGCAACCTACCAATGTTATCACTTGCTCGTTACCTGTTCTTAGATCTTTAATTGTTTCTAAAACATTTTTTAATGCGTCAGGTGTGTGAGCGTAATCAATTATCCCAATAACTCCTTTTGGTGATTTAATATATTGAAAACGTCCTTCAACAGAATTAAGATTACTTAAAGCGGTTAACACGTTTGTTTTATTTTGTTTTAATAATATAGCTGCTGCATAAACAGCCAAAACATTATAAGCATTAAATGTACCGATCAGTTTTACCCATACCTCAACATTATCAATACTCAGTAATAAACCATTCAATTGATTTTCGAGGATCTTGCATTTGAAGTCAGCCATATTTTGCAGACTATATGTATGCTTTTGTGCTTTTGTATTTTGAAGCATGATCATACCATTACGGTCATCACGATTTACCAGAGCAAAAGCATTATTAGGCAATTGATCAAAAAAACCTTTTTTAGCTTTTATATATTCGTCAAATGTTTTGTGATAATCTAAATGATCGTGTGTGATGTTACTAAAGATGGCGCCACTAAAACTTAAACCTGTTATACGGTGTTGAACGACAGCATGCGAACTCACTTCCATAAATACATATTCACAACCTTGTGCGTACATGGCAGTTAAAAGTTCATTTAGCGCTAAAGCATCCGGCGTTGTGTGAGTTGAAGGAATTGCCGTATTGTTTATTTTGTTTTCTACAGTAGAAATTAATCCTACTGAATAACCTAAAGATTTAAATAAATTAAATAATAAAGTAACGCTTGTTGTTTTGCCGTTTGTGCCTGTAATACCAACCAGTTTTAATTTCTCTGAAGGGTTATCAAAAAAGTTGCAGGCAATAATTCCTAAGGCATAAGATGAATCAGTTACTTTAACATAAGTAACATTCTCATTTTTAGTTGCAGGCAACTCTTCGCAAACAATAGCAATGGCACCACTTTCTATTGCTTTGGTAATAAACTCATGTCCGTCAACTGCAGTTCCTTTTGTTGCAACAAATAAAGAATCCTTTTTAACTTTTCTTGAGTCAAACGTAACCGAAGAAATAGCCATGTGCGTAGAACCGATTATTTCTTCGAGCCTAACTTTATATATGATATCGCTTAACAGTTTCATATTAACGTGAGTACTATTTTGTTGCCTTTATTAAATTTTTGCCCTGCTTCAATACTTTGTTTTTGAACAGAACCAAAACCTTGTAACTGAACATGAACTCCTTTGTTCTCTAATAAGAATAATGCATCCTTTGCAGAAAGGCCATGAAGATTTGGCATAATGCCTTTTCTTAACTGACTTTCAATATTATTCTCCGATAAAATTATCTTAGTTGAATCATTTATATTCCGTTTCACAAACGTTTCATTTTCTGCTTTAGAAGCTGGCAATGAAAAACTTTTTGTGATGGAATTGATCTCGTTACCTTTAGTTGTAATAACACTAGGTACTTTTGTGATAAGATCTTTTTTATCATTAATAGGTTTAATAAAATCCAAACTACCTGAATAAACTTTTTCGGCTATCTCTTTAAAAACCGGACCGGCAACCGCAGCCGCATAATATACACCGTTGCTTGGAGAGTTGATCACCACTATACAAGAGTACAAAGGATTCTCTGCCGGGAAATAGCCAACAAAAGATGCCTGGTAATTACGATCACCTACATCACCATAAGCTGATTTGCCTTTTACTTTTTTAGCACCGGTCTTAGCAATTTGTGCTGTTCCGGTTTTACCGCCAACTTTAAAAGCGGTAATATTTAAAGTTTTCCCGGAACCGTTAAGCACAACACCTTCTAATAATTTTTTTGCTTTTACAATAGTTTCCTTTTTTACGATCTGTTCTTCTAATATTTCGGTGCCAAAAGTTTTTACTACAATACCGTTGCGTTTAATTTCTTTCACAAAACGTGGCTTCACCATTTTACCATCATTAGCCACTGCATTATAAAGTGTTAAGGTTTGTAATGGTGTAATTAAACTTTCGTAACCATAACTTAATTGCGGTAAAGTAACACCCGACCAAAATTTAGTTTTAGTTTGCGGTATCATTCCTTTTCCCTCTCCAGGAATTGACAAGCCTAATTTTTCATTCAAGTGAAAAGAATTTAATTTATTAGCAAACTGTTGCGGATTTTTAGAGTAATACTTTGTAATGATCTTACTTACACCCACGTTAGATGAAGTTTCAAATACTCGTTGCACTGTTAATGTTGGAGTTTCAGGCGCATGTGAATCTTTTACTTTTTTATCAAAGTACATACACTCGCCATTGCCAACAGCAACTTTTTCATCAAGACTTACATTATACTCATCAATTACCGCCAACATAGAAGCCAATTTAAATGTTGAGCCCGGCTCTGTTGGATAACCTATAGCGTAATTAAAACTTTCGTTATAACTGTTGGTATCTTTGGTGCTTTTTGTAAGATTTACAATTGCTTTTATAGCGCCTGTTTTTACTTCCATTAAAATTGCACAGCCATGCGATGCTTCATTTTTTATTAATGAGCGGATCAAGGCTTGTTGAGCAACGTCTTGAATATTTATATCAATAGTTGTGTAAAGATCACTTCCATCTTTTGGTTCAACCTCATTCTCATCATTTATCGGACGCCATACGCCACCAGCAATTTGTTGCATTAAACGTTTTCCGCTTATACCACTTAAGATACTGTCAAAAGCTCCTTCTAAACCAACCGGTTTAATGCCCGGCCTTGCCATACCAATAGTTCTGCCGGCAAGCATTTGAAAAGGACGTTCGCGACGATTAGTTTGCAATGTTACTAAGCCGCCTTTTTTTCCTTTTCTAAAAATTGGGAATGTTTTTAAAAGCTGAAGATCTTTATATGATACATTACGTTGAAGTAAAACATAACGGTTGCTATTTTTTCTTGCTGTGTTAAGGATCTTTAAATAGTCGTTTTCGCTTTTATCTCCAAATAAATTACTTAATAATAAAGAAAGTGAATCGCGATTGGCTTTATAAATTTTTTCGGTAATGCCCGGCGCGTTAATATCTACTGCTATCTCGTAATAAGGTAAAGATGTAGCGAGTAAAGCTCCGTTGGCATCAAAGATATTTCCACGCACAGCTTCAACAGAATCTAATTTTGTAGTGAAGGCTTCCGCTTTATCTCTCCATTGTTGTCCCTGCGCAAATTGAATGATGCAGATACGGTACAATATCCCAAGAGCGAAAACACACATAAAAATGTATATGAGATAAGTGCGTGATAAAATATTTTTCTTCTCGTTCAAAATTATTTGCCTGCTTTATATAATTGTGTGCTATCTACTTTAATTTTAATGGGCGGAACTACAGGTTCCTTTAATCCCAATTTTTCTGCTGCTTTTGCAACCTCACTTTGTTTACTTGCAAACATGAGATCACTTTTTGTTGAAATATACTCAGACCTCAACTCTTTTAACTGATTAGAAATTTTATTTACCTCTCGAATTTTATCATCGGCATAATATCCGTTTGCGATATAAAGAATCGCAATAAATGCTAAAAAAATAATAAAAGGTAAATGCTTTAAGGTTTTATCGTTTGTTAGGAATGTACCGCTGAAAACTGCAGAGAGGCCTTTACCCAGAACACCTTTTTTGCGTGGCTTAGAAGGTTTTTCGGACTTTTGGTCGGTCGTTTGGTCGACAACAATTTCTTGCTCTATTTCTTCTTGTTCATTTGTGGGTATTTCTCTGTACTTGTTGGCCACTTATATTTTTTGTTTCTAGTTCTTAGTTTGTTGTTTAGTTTTTATTTCTTTCGAAATATTTAAATCTTTATTGCTACTCTTAATTTGGCGCTACGCCCCCTGGTATTGTTTTTAATTTCATCTTCACTTGGTAAAATTGGTTTGGATGTTAAATTTTTGAAGATCTTTTTACTAGTTCCAAAAATTACATCCTTCTCTTCTACTCCTTCTACATTGCCCGACCTTATTATATTTTTTACCAATCTGTCTTCAAGACTGTGGTAAGAAATAAATACCAATCTTCCTCCGCTTTCAAGTATCTCTACACATTGTATCAAACACTCTTTTAATGCTTCCATTTCCTGGTTCACTTCTATCCTTAACGCCTGAAAAACTTTTGCTAAAAATTTATGTTCTTCAAATTTTGGTGTGCAGGACGCGATGGCTTCTTTTAACTCGTTTGTTGTTGCTATCTCTTTCTCTTCTCTTGCAGCGCAAATAACAAATGCTAGACGATTGGCGTTGTGGATCTCGGCATAGGTCTTAAAAATATGAATGAGTTGTTTGTCAGAATATTCATTCACAATTTTTTTGGCCGTCAACGTATTCTGCCGGTTCATGCGCATATCCAATTCTGAATCAAAACGAATAGAGAAACCGCGTGATGCTTCGTCGAACTGATGTGATGAAACACCAAGGTCGCCAAGGATACCATCTACTTTATTAATTCCATTTAACCTCAGGTAATTTTTCAGATGCCTGAAGTTGTGTGGTATTAAAGTAAAACGTTTATCGTCTAAAACATTTTTTTGCGCGTCCTCATCCTGGTCAAAAGCAAACAGTTTTCCTTTTTCGTTCAACTGTTTTAGGATATGAGCTGAATGTCCACCACCACCAAAGGTTAGGTCAACATACACTCCGTCGGGCTTAATGTTTAAATTATCAATACAGGCTTGTAAAAGAACGGGGTTGTGATAAGCATTGCTAGTCATCATCGCCATCATTAAAATTTATTCCTCCCAACACATCTTCAGCTAATTTTTCAATATTTATTTCCTGGTTCAGGAAGTCTTCGTATAATTTTTTATCCCACAACTCTATCACGTTATTACTTCCTAAAACTTTCAGATCAGTTTTTATATCCGCATAGTCGGTTAGTGCTTTTGGTAATAATAAACGACCTGTATTATCTGCTTCAACATTTGTTGCGCCACCGGTAAATCTTCTTACAAAAACATCGTTGGCTTTTATTAATCGGTTGAGTTTGCTTAATTTTTTATTTAATCTTTCCCATTCTTTAAGCGGGTACAAAACCAAACATTTTTGGTGCAGGTTTCGGTTGATCACAAAGCCATTTTCAAAAAACGCTTCCAGCTGCTTCCTTAGGTCGACAGGAAACATGAAACGCCCTTTTGCGTCCACTTTACAATCGTATTCCCCTATCATACTGGCCATTAGTGATTTTATTAGATTGTAGCAAAAATATGGATAATATTTCCACTTTTTACCACTTTCACCCATATTTTACCACTATTGTTGAAAAAATGGAGGTTTTAAACAATGTTAATAAGCCTAATTATCAGTTAGTTAAAATACTTTTTTGGCAGGAAACATAGAATTGGCAAGGATTTTAAAAATTGAATCAAGGAAAATGGCTGTTTATTTCATGAAAGGATCTGAACAGGTTATTAACAATTTAAAATATTGAATTTAACTCAAAATTGACTTTAAGATTTTGGTAATGTCCATAACCGAAATTTGACCGAAAATTAAAATTGATTTTACGGTTTGGTGATATTAAAGAAAGGGAAAGCGTGTTTATTATTTAAAGAAATCCATCTTTTTTAAAGTAATCAATGATGGCATCAATAATGAGTTTGTTTTGTTGCTTCGCATCCAGGTGAGGTAAATTTTCTTTTAATTTCCAATGTGGCCAGCCGTCTTTATCTCTTCCTTCAAATTCATAAAATCCAAAAGGTTCGAGTAAAGCGCAAATTGCAATGTGCATTACTTCCAACTTCTCGTCTTTTTTATATTTTTTAAAAGGTTTGCTTAGTTCCTGTAATCCGATGATAAATAAAATAGCATCGTAATCCATTTCTCCGTCAAAACGTTCTTTTAATTTTTCCTGTAGTCGCTCCCAATCACTCTTCATAGATACTAGTCGTTAGACATTAGTCGTAAGTCAAAATTATTCCTGTTCATCAGATTCTTCTTCATCAAATTCTCCTTCATTCATATCAGGTAATAAAGTTCTTGTTTTTATTTCTTCCTGTTGATGGTGATGAATAAAATCTAAAAGATCTTCTTTACCCACTTTTTTTTCTGCAGAAGTAATAAAACTGTTTGGTAATTCGTCCCACAGTTTTAAAAATTCTTTCTCAATATTTTTAATGTTCTTTGATAATTCCAATTTAGAATTCTTATCTGTTTTGGTATAAATAATACTGAATGGCGTTTTATTTTCTCCGCACCACAACATAAACTCTTTATCTATCTGTTGCAGTGGCAATCGGCTGTCAATCAATACAAACAAGCAAACCAGCGTTTCGCGCTTTTTACAATAATCGTAAATAATAGTCTCTAATTTAGCGCGGTTGCCTTTGCTTGTTTTTGCAAAACCATATCCGGGTAAGTCAACTAAATACCAATTATCATTAATTACAAAATGATTTATTAGTTGAGTTTTGCCGGGTGTGGCAGAAGTTTTTGCAAGTTTATTATTATTGCAAAGCATATTTATTAGTGACGATTTACCAACGTTACTTCTTCCAATAAAAGCAAATTCGGGTAAGCTTGGTTTAGGACATCCAAAAATGCTGGAAGCGCTTTGTTTAAATATGGCTTTTTTAATGATCATTTTTATTTTAGTATTCCTTTCTCAACTAAATAAGAATGAAAGTGTCTTTCTTTTTTACTTTGGTAAACATCTTTTATGGCGACCAAAATTCCAGTTTCTTCTACACCACCAAAAGTTGGATTAATTGCCGTACCAAAACATTTCATGGTGCTGCTTAAATTCATATACGCGTTAACCAATGGCGGAATGTTTTCCCCCAATGTACGTACCAATTTATTTAAATGCGCGTGACCTGCTTTGTAATCTAATTTTTTTAATTCACCAATAAATTCCGAAACATCCGTGTTAAAAGTAATGCCGTGAATTGGTGTAACCATTTTTTCAGGATCAGGAAAATAATGTAACATAAATGAAAGGATATAATCCCTTGCGGTGGCATTAAAATCGGTATACATGGTTACCTTACCATAAAAATATTTTTGCGATGGATTATCTATTACCAAAGCGCCAAGCCCATCCCACAAATTATCCAAACTAAACAACCCTTTCCTGAATTGTTCACTAGGCTGGTACAATGGTTGAATAAAAGAGCGTCCTAACTCAATTGTGTAAGGCAAATATTCTTTGTAGAACTGCTCGCTAAAATCAAAAAGTTCTGTGGTTGCTAATTGCACTTTACCGTTAATATATTCTGCATCCCTACATAAAATAAAACGGTATGCGCCTACTATTTCTTTATCCTCAGGATTCCACACTAATAATTGCTGGTATGGGTGTGAGCTGGTATCATATTCATCAATATCTATTGCTTTACCGGTTCCGCCGCCTGCATGCCTAAAGGTAACCTCGCGTAACCTGCCAATTTCGCGCATTACGTGAGGTGAATTGTGGTGGGTTATTATATAGATTTCGTTATTGCCGTTGTTGGTCTTGCGAACATACCGCTCTTTGGTCAATTCGGCCAACAGCGCTTCTTTACTAACTTGTTCAACAATTTTTTCCATTAGCTTAATAGCTTGTTTATTATTTATTTAACGAATGTAAATATACAATTAAAATAGCCTTTTTTTAATTATCTTTAATGCATAATTCAAATGAACATCTTGGCTTTTTATAAAAAATTAACCTCAGTATTTTTATTATGCCTTGCTAACTCTTTTTTAGGGCAGAATAATTATGTGTTTACTTTTAGTAAAATAGACGAACAATGTGCGAAAGGAGCAGCCGGCTTGCAAATAGACACCATTCAAACCACTGATATGTTAACTATTGACTGGAGTAATGGCCAAAGCAATGTTTTCTCAATTAACAATCTTGATAAGGGGGATTATTCGGTGCATGTTGTTATTAAAGCGCAGCCCGATACTGTTCTTCTAACAAAAAAAGATACAACCATTAATTTTAATATCGAAAAAGTAGAGTGTCCTGTTGTTGTGTCAAATCAATTTACACCTAACGATGATAATTATAACGACTATTTGCAAATTTATAATATCGAAAAATATCCTAAGTTTGCTTTATATATTTATAATAAATGGGGCCAACAGGTTCATTCGCAAAAAGAAAATTATATACCCTGGGATGGAACATGGAACGGCATAAAAGTTTTAGATCAAACATATTATTATATTTTTTATTACGATGGGGGCGATAAGAACAAAATACTTAAAGGAGACATTACTATACTAAGATGAGGAAGCTGATCTTATATTTAATTTTATGCTCCTGCTTTACTTTTATAAAAGCGCAGCAGTTTCCTCAGTATACCCAATTCATTTTTAATAAGATCGGTTATAATCCTGCGGCATCCGGCACTTCCATTAACGCACCTTACGAACTTATATTTGGAGCAAGAACACAATGGATAGGCTTTTCAAATAATCCTAAATCCGGTTTCGTTTCTTTTAATTATAATTTTGTTCCAAAACGCGGTTACACCAAATGGCATAATGTAGGTATCTATATTGACCAGGATCAGGCCGGTAATTTTGTGCATAACGACATTTGGCTATCCTACACATTTCATTTGCTGATCACAAAAAAAACGATCATGTCGTTTGGACTATTTGCAGGCGTGAAACAATTTAAGCTCACAAGAAATAATTTAGATCGTAACGATCCCGCTGTTGCAAGCAGTAACGGATCTGTTTGGGCCTATCCCGATCTGGTACCGGGTATACGAATTACCAATAAAAAATTCTTTATGGATCTATGCTTTCAGCAGGCAACAGTTTTTAAACAATCGGGGATTGGCGGGCAAATAGGTTCTCCATCAAGATTGTTACCGCATTATAATTTTAGTATTGGTAAGAAATTTAAAATAAACGACTTTGATAAACTGATGGTGGCAGTTAACGCACGAAGTTCTATTATAGGTATACCATCTCTTGAATTAAACATTATTAATTATTACAATAAACGTTTTGCGGTAGGTGCCAGTATAAGAGGCAAAAATTTTGTTTGTGGCATTGTGCAGTTTAAAGTGTTAGAGACCTTAAATGTTGGATTAGCTTACGACCTCTCTATAAACAAGGTTTTCAGGGCATCGCCCAATACAGCCGAGATCATGGTCAGCTTCTCGCCCTTATTTGGCGGGGAATTGACCGAAAAGATCACCAGAAGGAACGTAGACGACTGTACCTTTTAATCACTACAGGTATAGAGACCTTTAAACCATTTCCTCGTTACTTTAATCCACTTAAAAAACAAAAGCTACCACATTTAAGTAGTTAGTTTTATATTCCCTGCCATAGCTCTAATTTTACATCAGGATCTAATTTGTATCAAGGAACGATTACAAAAAAAAGATCTAAACTTTAAAAACTAAGATCATGAGCTACCTAATGAACAACCAGCAAAAAATAAACGAAATTATTTTTGCTAAGAGAAATAAAAATTATGGTGCATACGCTATTCGCTCTTCTTACGGAAGTACCATCTTTAAATCACTATCTATAATGATATTTGGATTTGGAACATTTATGTCTATAGCCTATTATTACAGTAACAGAAATAATATGCCAGAGCAAAACAATGGTCAGTTAGTGATACAGGATTCTTCGATCGTGACCATCTTTGATCTTAAAAAAGATGAAGCAGAACAGAAAAAAACAGAAGCGGAAACTAAAACAAAAGCAGATCCAAAAACCTCTGATGAAATTGCAAGAAGAATAACTGACTCTGCAATAGTTTCTACGAATTCAGTAAATATAGATCATACTCTACTAACAACAGGAACAGGTTCTGTAGCAACAACCGAAACGCCCGATACAGGTGGTGGAAAAACTACAGGTTCAGTTACAAGTACAGGTGGTGGAAAAAAAGATGTAGAAGAGTCTTATGGCGTAGACACACAACCTGAATTTGAAGGTGGCTTAAAAGCACTTTATCAATTTGTTTCAAAAAATGTAAAATACCCTGTTATTGCTTCCGAATATGGCAAACAAGGTTCGGTATATGTAAAATTTGTGGTGGATGAAAAAGGAAAAGTATGCAATCTTACTTTATTAAATAACGCTGGTTACGGCATGGATGAAGAAGCTTTACGTGTAGTTGGTATGATCCCAAATTTTAAAAGTCCGGCATTAGTAAAAGGACATCCCGTAAAAGTATATTATCAATTACCAATAAAATTTAAACTTAATTAGTTTAGGGTCTGGTTAAGGTGTGTTGTAAATATGTGTAAAAGGTCGGAACTGGTTTCCGGCCTTTTTTGTATTTATTATTTTTATTGTATTAAAGAGAAAAAATATCTTCTCGCTGTTAAAGTTGTAATAAAATAATTTAACCCAACAACTGTTTCACTAAAACAGAAACCATTTTATTATCAGCTTTACCGGCCAATGCTTTTGATGCAGCCCCCATTACCTTACCCATATCACCAGGACCGTTTGCGCCAACTGATGCAATGATTTTTACCAATTCAGCTTTTACTTCTTCTTCGCTCATTTGTTTTGGTAAATACTCTTCTATTATAGCTGCCTGCGATAATTCTACTTCTTCGAGGTCAGCACGGTTTTGACTTTTATAGATCTCTGCCGATTCTTTACGTTTTTTTACTTCTTTTTGTAACGCTTTATTAACGCTGTCATCCGTTAAGCCTGCAGGAGATGTTTTTAATAATAATATTACCGATTTTATACCACGCAACGCTTCCAGTTTTTTTGCATCCTTTGCCAGCATAGCTGTTTTTATTTCACCGTTTATTTTTTCCTCAATATTCATATTCGCTCCATTTTAATTTACATACAAAAATAAAAAAATTAACCACATACACACGTACCGCATAACACAAAAAAATTAACCACATAGGTACATAGGTTTTCATAGAAAAGGCCTACTTAGAAATAAGAAAAACATAGGATTTTCTTCGCTACGCGAAGAAAAAATGTAGAACTCCTCAGCACAATATATAGCCTTTCTTCTATGTGTCTATGTGTTAAAAAAGTTTTGAGCAAAAAAAAGCCACCCGATATGAGTGGCTTTTAAATTTTGTTACTTCTCGCTATCACGCAAACCCGCTCAAAAGCATAATAGCTTTTGCCGTGCTCGAAGTGACAGTTTTATTAGTGACTAACAGTAATTTTACCTGATTTTAAAGTTTGGTTAGCATTACCAATTACACTATACATGTATAAACCTGTTGTGTAAGAAGAAACATCTAAAGTTAATTTACCTTCAGTTAAATTTTGTTTTGCAACTAATTTACCTGTTACATCATAAACTGCTACTTGTTTTGCTTCAGTATTTTCTGTAGCAAAATTTACAGTAGTATTTGATGGGTTAGGGAAAACAGCAAAATTAGTTTGCGCAAAACTATTTGTGTTAAGCCCGGTTGCAATTGCAGGGTTACGACGTGTAACGATCGTTTGCGTAGAAGTTGGAGAAACTGAAGAAGCAAGTGTTGAAGTTGAAATGGTAAACAAAGCCTCTTTTGGGCTGCTTACATTATAATAATCCCAGTTTTTTTGAGTTACTGTACCAGTAACAAACCCTAAATTAAAATTAATAGTTTGAGTGGTTACAACACGAATTACATTGCTATAAGTACCCGAAGCTAAAATTAAAGTACCTGTACCATCAGCCAACGTATTACTATTACCGGTAAATGTACCTGGTAATGATAAAACTGTTATACTGCCCGCAGTAGTAGAAGAACTAGTAGTAGTGATACTCATTGGATAAGCAGCTATAACTGCCGGTGTTGTATAAATTAAGCTGGCTGCTGTTGTACTAACAGTAATATTACCACCCCAATAATTAAGAGAAGCGACGGCAGAAGTGTAGTAAGATTCGTTCGTTGGTGACGAGCTAACTTTTACACCTGATGTGGGATAAGAAGTATTAGTATTTGTAATAGCAGAATAATTTTTTACAACACTTGTGTGTGTTATTATTGTACCAAAATTCCAGGTAGCGCCTGGCCCGCTTGCTCCGGCAGTAATCCCTGTAGAATCACATTGCCATGTTGAGAAAACATCTCCGGCAGCCGGAGAGTGATTAGCATTGGTTAACGTTTGTGCGTTTAACGATAAACCCGCTAATGCTGTAAAGATCGATAGATAAATTTTTTTCATGTTTTTTGTTTTTTATTTTATCAAAAATAGAAAAAAAAACAAGTTCTTTTTAACTTTTTTGGAGCAAAGGGGTAAAATGAGGGTATTTTAACAAGTATAAAGATTTAAACCACATAGGACACATAGGGGTTTCATAGCGAAAGGGGGTTTATTTCAAAAAATAAGGGAAACATAGGTATTTCTTCGCTACGCGAAGAAAACCATTTGAGTTTTTTTCTATGTTTCCTATGTGGTTTAAAAAATTTAAATAAAAAAAGCCACCCTTTCCAGGATGGCTTTTTAATTTTGTCATGTCGAGCGGAGTCGAGACACCTATACAAATCTGTTCTCGCTTCTCGCTATCACACAAACTCGCTCAAAAGCATAATAGCTTTTGCCGTGCTCGAAGTGACAGTAATTTTTATTAATGACTAACCGTTACTTTTCCTGTTCTTAAAGTTTGGTTAGCATTGCCAATAACAGAGTATGTATATAAACCGTTATTGTAAGCAGAAACGTTTAATTTTAATTTACCGTCAGTGATAGTTTGTGTATCAACTAATTTACCGGTAACATCATAAATTAAAACCTGTTTTGCTTCTTTACTTTCTGTAGCAAAATTTAAAGTTGTGCTTGTAGGGTTAGGGAAAACAACCATGTCAATTATATTTTGTTTGTTTTCTTTAAGACCAACTGTTGAAGGATTGCTTCTTGTAACAACTGTTTGTGTTGATGTTGAAGGAAAAGGCGCACCTGTAACAAAAGTTGAAGTTGAAATTGTGAATAAAGAATTTCTTGTTCCAACATTATAATAATCCCAGTTTTGTTGGGTTACTGTTCCTGTAGTCAATGGTACGGTAAAAGTTATTGTTTGCGTTGTAACAACACGTATCACATTCGTAAATGTTCCGTTAGGCAATATTAAGGTACCAGTTCCGTCTGCTATAGTACCACTAGTACCTGTAAAAGTGCCGTTTTGTGACAAAGAGGGAACTGAAATACTGCCACTGGTAGCCGAAGAGCTGGTAGTATTTAAACTCATAGTATAAGATGCGGTTACTGCGGGACTAGTATAAAGTAACCCCGCCGAAATTGCACCAGCAGTAATATTGCCACCCCAGTACTTTAGATCTGTAAGAGTTGAAGTGTAATAAGATTCGTTACTTGAAGACGAAGACACTTTAATACCCGGTATAGGATAAGATGAGTTTGCATTTGTAATTACAGTATAATTATTTACAACACTGCTATGAGTAACTATGGTTCCAAAATTCCATGATGCGCCTGCACCAGATGCGCCGGGGTTTATAGTAAGTGAATCACATTGGTAAGTAGTATAAAAGTCACCATTTATTGGCGCGTGATTAGCTTGTGTTAACTGTGCATTAGCAACTAAACCAGCTACTGATAATAAAAGTGATAAATAGATTTTTTTCATGAGAATAGTATTATTTGTTTTATCAAAAATATTAAAAAAAACAAGACGATTTTACTTTTTTTACAGCAAAGCATTAAAATGCAGTTATTTAACATGCAATGCCATTTTTTAACCACATAGGCACATAGGGGTTTGAAGAAAAGAAAATCGAAACTGCTTAAAAAGAAAAACATAGGAATTCTTCGCCAAAGGCGAAGAATTTATGTGAAACTCATCGGCACAATATTTTAATCTTCTTTTCTATGTGCCTATGTGGTTTAAATTGTCCAGTTTTATTTCATCAACAAAGAGCTATCGCCATAGCTCAAAAACCTGAAATCGTGCTCTAAAGCATATTTATAAATGTCTTTCCAGGTATTACCTACAACACAACTAATTAATAACAACAAAGTGCTTTGCGGTTGATGAAAATTGGTGATAATGCCATCCACTAATTTTAATTGGTATGGTAGCGCCAATAATATTGAGGTTTTACAGCTTAGTTGCTCTAATTTATTTTTTTCTAACCATTGCAATAAGGCACTTAAACTTTCAGAAACTGTTAATTCTTTTTGTGCGAATTCATAAGGAAACCACTGCCCTATTTCCAATTTAGATGGTTCTATCGCAGGATCATAAAACACTTTCAAACCTATCCAGTAAAGCGATTCAAGGGTACGCAAAGAAGTAGTACCAACAGCTATCTTTTTTTTATTCTCACTTTTTAATAGTTCTGTAATGGTTGTTTTGCTTACATCTATCCACTCAGCATGCATTTCGTGTCCGGATAAAGTAGCTGCTTTTACTGGCTTAAAAGTGCCGGCACCAACATGCAACGTAACATACAATGATGTAATATTTTTGTTCTTTAATTTCTCATTTACTTCCGGCGTAAAATGCAAACCCGCTGTGGGCGCTGCCACCGACCCATTCTTTTCCGCATAAATTGTTTGATATCTTGTAGCATCCAATTCTTCACTTTTGCGTTTTAAATAAGGTGGAATGGGCATAGCTCCTGCTTTTTCGAGTACCTCTGCAAAACTAAGTTCTGCCGGTGCCCAGTAAAATTCTACAACCACATCTTCATTACGCTTTTCAATTAATTTTACTTTTAAAGTAATTTCATTAATATTTAAAACCAATTCTTCTTCGCGCCACTTTTTTAAATTGCCAACCAAACATTTCCATTTTACTTTTTGGATACTTAGCATGGCCTGCGTAATATCAAGATCTTCCTGATATGGCTCTAAACAAAATACTTCTATAGCCTGCTCTTTTTCATTCAAAAAATTTAATCTTGCCTGAACAACGCGTGTATTATTAAATATTAAAATACTTTCTTCCTCTAAGTGATCGGAAATATTTTTAAACAGTGTTTCATTAATTTCCTCATTCTTATAAAGCAATAGTTTAGAAGCATCCCTGTTCGCTAAAGGATAGTTTGCAATTCTTTCCTGGGGAAGATCATACGTATAATCTGTAATGGCAATTAAGGAAGGATGTGAACTCATTTTAAAACAAAGAATTATTTTATGTTCATTAGGCGTATCACCTTTTCAATATCTTCTGGTGTATCCACGCAATGACTGTCAAAGGTGGTCTCTACACATTTTACTTTATAACCATGCTCTAACCAACGTAATTGTTCTAACGATTCTGCCAGTTCTAAAGCGGAAGGTTTTAACTGCGTTATCTTTTCCAAAACATCCGTACGGTAGGCATACATACCAACATGCCTGTAATAATTATAATGTTTATGCCAATCTTTTTCGTCTACCCCTTTTATGAAAGGAATAACATTGCGACTAAAATACAAGGCCTCGTTATTTGAGTTTAAAATTATTTTTACTTCGCCTTTGTCAAACAAAACTGTATGATCGTTACATTTTATCATTTGCGTAGCAATTTCAACTTCTTTATTGCAAGCTTCGGCCAAAGAATTTATTTGTGCCGGATCTAAAAAAGGTTCATCGCCCTGAATATTTAAAACTTGGTCAAATTTTTGCCCATTTAGTTTATACGCCTCAAAACACCTGTCGGTACCGCTTGGATGTCCAGCTTTGGTAATTACCACTTTTGCGTCAAAAGCTTCACAATGTTTTGCAATACGCTCATCATCAGTAGCAATAATTACAAGCTCAAGTAAATTTGCCTTACAGGCTTGTTCGTAAACACGCTGTATCATCGATTTACCTTTTATCTCTACCAAAGGCTTACCGGGAAACCTTGTAGAGGCATAACGGGCAGGAATTATTCCGATTATTGACATGTTTAAATTTTTTTAACCATTTGTCAAAAATAACTAAAAACTATTATCTATTTTTATTGTTCGTAAAGTGTGAACATTAAAGTTATTATATCTCTCTTCGCGGCATTCCTAATTGGTTTTTCTTTTAGGGACCCGGCAGATATTACTCCCGCTAAGATCCTGCACCAAATGTACGATTCCATTAAAAATGTAAAAACAATGCGTACAAAGGTGGCTGCGCTTGAGCGGATCGATAAAAAATTCTCTTCCGCCAATTCAGAATACATTGTACAAACGCATCCACGAAAGGTATATTTTATCAATCGCTCAAAAAAACTGGAAGTTTTATACAATACAGAGCTTTATGGCCGTAAAGCCTTGGTAAAACCAAATGTTTTTCCATACATGACCTTAAGCCTTGATCCAACGGGGAATATTATGCGCAAGAACCAACATTATTCTATTCACGAATTGGGCTACTCTTTTATTGGCACTTCTATTGCTTTAACCTTAAGTAAAGATAAAGATGGCTTAAAGAACTTTACCTTTAATGGCAAATCGCACAAGAATGGTTATGCCTGTTATATGTTGACATATGAGAACAAGAATTATTCTTACGTAGATTATAAAGTTGGCGAAAAAGAAACAGTTGGTGTTGTTGCCTCTAAGTTATGCGTGAACGAATATTTATTACGCGATAACAATGATCTTTTAAATGACTTTGGTTATTTAAAAAAAGGAAGGGTATTAAAAGTACCAACCTTATATTGTAAAAAAGCAATTTTGTTTATTGACGAAAAATTAATGCTGCCTGTATCTATTAGTTTGTATGATGATGCAGGATTATTTGAAAGTTACGAATACTCTTCTATAGAAATTAATAAACCTTTAAAAGAATCAGACTTTAACCGAGATAATAAAAATTACGGTTTCTAATGATAACTAAGAAAATTTGATGTTTTTTACTGCGCGGCTCCGGAGGAGCCAAACAGTTTTAAAAAGTAGATCAAAAAATCACCTCGCACCAGAGGTGCGAAACATTACAACACTAAAGTTCTTTCATTAACACTTTATAAAGCTCTATCATTCCTTCAATGTCTTTTTTATGCACTTTTTCATCGGGTGTATGTACATTTTCTTCTGCGGCACCAACAAAACACCAATCCCATGGATACTCGGCCATTTGTAACTCTTTTGCATCACTACCACCGCTTCCTTCAACTTCTAATTGAAAAGCACATTTATTTTTTCGGGCAATAGAAATAATTTTATTGATGTAACTTCTGCGTGGCACTAAACTATCGCGCATACTAATTACCGGTCCTTTTGCATAACTCACGCCATCAGAGATCCACGAAATATCAGAAATTAATCCCTGTGAAATTTTATATTTTTCCTGCAAATATCTTTGAAGGTAGGCAACACTTCCGCCACCATGTTCTTCATAAGTGCTAAAAACAATTGCGCCATCTTTTAATGTAGATGCAAGTTGCAAAGCACTGTAAACTCCTAAACGGTTATCCATATAACAGCATTGGATGTGATCTTTATCCTCACGCCAATTTGGTTTAAAGGTTAATTCAGTACCTGTTTCAAAATCTCTTTTTCCTTTGTAAGATAATTCGCGCATACCGCTTTTTTTATCATCGGTAACTTTTAATTCAACTTCTTGCAAACCTTTACTATCAGATCCAATTAATCTAAACCCATTTTTAGTAACGGGTCCGCCAATTTTTACCAGTTGTTTGCCATAGCGTACTGTAAAGCCAATACTATCCATATGGGCAAAAACAGCAGTACGTGGTTTACCAAAAATTAAAATAATATTATCCTGAAAACCATCGCCATAAATAACTTTTGGTTTGTGCTTCCAGTTCTTTGAATTTTCTTTTATATAATTTAAAATGAACATTTTCATGCCAACCTCGTTGCCACTTGGCGCATGCATATGACACATTTCTTTAAGGAGTGTATATTTTGAATCGGTTTTTGTTTTTTTCATAATGAGGGCTAAAGTGTTTTTAAATAGCTGAGTTTTGACGTGTAAAGGTCTGTAAAATCTTCTTCCAGTTTTACTGAATTTTGTTTTTTTATTTGAAAAATGATCGAATTATTTGTTTCGTAGCTATGTGAAATTATTTTTGCGTTATTCTCTTTTAAAATTCGCATTACCAAGTTAATACTTTCTTCATTAAAATCAACTTTATATTCAAATAAAATAAAACGTTCGTATATTTCTGCTGCAGCAATTACCTCCGCGGCCGCCTGTTTATATGCATTTATCAACCCACTTACACCTAAAAGTGTTCCGCCAAAATAACGCACTACCACAATCAAAACATTGCTAAGGTCTTTTGCCTGTATCTGGCCTAAAATTGGTTTTCCGGCAGTATTATTGGGTTCACCATCATCATTTGCCCTAAATGCGGCTTTATCGGCACCTAAACGCCATGCGTAACAATGATGATTGGCGGTAGGATGTTCTTTTTTTAGTTGGCCTAAATGTTCTTTTATCTCTGCCTCACTACTCACCGGAAAAATAAATGTCAAAAATTTTGAACCCCGTTCTTTAATAAGTGCTTGTTGTGGCGCTTTTATAGTAAAATATGAATCTGAAAAAAGCATTATAAGGCGATCAATAAAATGGATATAATAGCCAAAACAATTCCTGCAAGATTTAGGGGCGATAATTTTTCTTTAAACACCATCCAGCCCAAAAAGGCCGAGAGCGCTACGTTTGAGAGATTCAACACCGGAAACAGTTGTGCGCTTTGAAAAACATTTGCATCGAGAGATTTAAAAATAAAGTAAATACTAAAGTAGTTTGGCACACCAAGTATTATACCTCCTAATATATTTTTTGGTGCAAATACTTCTTTAATTGTTAATGAGTGTTGTACGACAACCTTATAAATTAAAATACAACTTCCAATTACAAATGCCGTTAAAAAAGTGCAGATAGAAAATAGCGCGCTCTCATCTTTACTTTTTATATAAAATTCATTGCTGGCATTTATAGTAATATCAATGAGTCCACTGCCAATAAAAACAAGAATTGGCAACCATATTAAACCAGTATTAACAGATTTTTTAGACGAAGAATAGGTGGAAAGATATACAGCCACCAAAGCCAACACTATTCCCGCAATTTTAAGGACAGATAATTGCTGGTTTAAAAAAATAACAGAGAACAATACAGGCATTACCACACTCATTTTATTGGCTACCGATGCTGTTGAAATGCTTATTTTTTGGGCAGTTTGGGCAATTAAATAAAATATTGAAATAAACAGCGCCCCAAGGGGTATGCAAATGTAGATCCAATCTGAACTAAAAATGGCTTTAACGCTAATATTTGAATGTAAAAAGAGTATACCGGTAAGTCCCGCGGTTATGTAGTTAAATACAATAGCTACAAGCGAATTAACACCATATTTTTGAAATGCTTTAAGAATTAATAAAAGCAGAACGCTGATCGTTATTGTAAGGACAATATATAGCATTTAAACCTGTAACAAATTTATAATATAAAATTAAAACAGGGCCTCATTGTAGAATATATTTTTATATTTTTGATGTATGAACAAACACCTTACTTTTTTTGTACTGTTTTTATGTTTTTTGGTAAATGCCGGTTTTTCGCAAAACATTTATTATAAAAATGTAAATGATTCTATTTTGCCAAATTTTAAAGACACTGCCAATAAAATAATAATTGTAAATGGCGACTCTACTTTTAACTTAAAGAATAAATTTGCTTACGTGCAGCGTTTTTTTCCAAAAATAGAATTTCAGAACATTAAAATTAAATTCACAAAATCGCAAAAGATAGTAAAGATAAAACCAACCTTCGCTTCTATATTTAAAGCGCCAAAACAACGTATCTATAAGATCTATTATTCTAATCTTTCAGAAACAACGCTTGATAGTGTTTTAATTAAAAATCTGTCGCTGAATTCTCAAATTGGTTTAATTGCCATTCAAATGAGCAGGATAGAAGATTTTAGGACCGGTGGTTTTTTTGATTTTGTAGCATGGCATTTTAAACAACTCTCCACCAAAGCAAAAAATAAAATTAATTACGATGATGAGCTGCGCGCAATAGAGGCAGGTCTGGGTTATCAGTTATTGGCCTTAAGCAAAGAGAACGAAGAAAAGTTAAAGATCGAGAAGTGGAAAAACGTAAAAGGTTATGCGCATTATCTTAAACATAACAAGAACCGTTCGATGAGTGCCGAGATCATTTCTAACTTTGTGAACGATCAACCGGTTTACCACGCACAACAATATAAATAGTTTTTAATTCGTACAAAAAAATTAAAATATATGTATAAGAATTTACGTTATATTTTATTTTTTGTTTTAATTAGCACTTCTTGTTCATTTTTTTCGCAACAAAATAATGAGCAATTTATTAAGTCGCTCGATTCACTTGAAACTATTCTAAAAACTGCGGCAAAAGACACTAACCGTGTTAAGCTTTTAGTAAAGATCGCCAGTCGCAATAAAAATTTTAATCCCGAAAGAACTTTATCTTGCGCACGAGAAGCGCTTGCTCTCTCATATGAACTTAAATTTGCTAACGGAATTTTTAGAGGTTTTGAAATGCTCACAGCAGGTATGAAATATACCGGTCGCCAAAAAGAGCTTTTAGTTTATTTGGATAGATGGGAAAAGATTGCCGATTCACTTGGCAATGCACATCAAAAAGCAAAAAGCTGTAATGCGCGTGGTACTATCTTAATGGACCTTGGTAATTATTCCAAAGCCGCCGAAAACTATTTTAAAGCAATTAAAATTGACGAAGGCTTAACCGATAAATACGCGCTTGCAGCTGATTATGGAAATCTGGCGTTAGTATATGAGTCCATGAAAAAATACGAATTGGCTTTAGAATATGTAAATAAAGCAATGAAAATTGATAAAGAGCTGGGAGATAAAAAAGGTTATTTAAATGCTATCGGAAATTTAAGCAATATTTATTCTTACATGGGCGACAATAAAAAAGCGCTTGAATACGCTTTTGAATTTCTAAAGCTCGCCGAAGAGATGGATAATAAAATGCTTGTAGCTTCTGCATTAAGTAACATAGGTAGTATCTATGATGAAAAGGGCGATAAGGACAAAGCCATTGAGTATTATAAAAAAGCTTTACCCATGGCAAAAGAAATGGGCAACGATGAAATTATTATTGTAAATTGTATTAACGTAGGTAATTTATATTTGGATAAAGGTCAATACGATCCATCCATAGAAATGCTACTACAAGGTTTGGCTAAGGCCGAAGAAATTGATCTTAAATTTCACATGAGTGAATGTTATAGATTATTAGCACTTGCTTATCGCGGAAAAAAAGATCTTGCAAATGCTTATGACTATTTAGATAAATACACACAGTTAAAAGATACGCTTCTTAATACCGAAAATTCGCGGCAGGTAAATGAAATGTCGGCCATGTACGAAAAAGATAAACAGGAATTAAAGATCAGCGCTCTTGAAAAAGAAAAACAATTATCCAACCAGGTCATCGAAAAACAAAATAATTTTCGGAATATCCTTATTGTAGTTGTTATACTTATTATTTTACTGGCGGTTGTATTATTTATGGCTTTTATGACCAAACAAAAAGCCAATAAGCTTTTAGAATCAAGCAATGCCGAGATCCAACATCAAAAAGACATTATCGAAGAAAAAAATAAAAGTATTACCGATAGTATCTATTATGCCAAACGTATTCAAACTACTTTAATGCCTACAGAAAAGTACATCAGCAAAAGCATGGAAAAACTGGTAAAAAAAGATAAATACTAAGCACCGAACTTTTATCGTACTAAATTGTTATACTTAAAAATAACTAGCATGTTCAAAAAAATAATTCTTCTCGCCACATTCACATTTGTTTCTTTTATCTCCTATTCACAAGCCGTGCAAGGACCAGATAATGTATTTATTGGTACCATTAAAAAAGACGGCACTGTTTTAGATGAAGCCAACAAAGTAGTTGGGAAATTTAAAACCGACGGTACGGTGCTTGGTAAAAATTCTATCATTATTGGTTTTCTTGCTCCTGATGGGCATATTGAGAACGAAGCCCATAAAGTAGTTGGCACTATTAAAGAAGACAATAATATTTATGACGCAGAAAAGAAATTGATCGGCAAAATATTGCCTGATGGCACTGTACAAAATCAAACCGGAGAAATAATTGGCTACGCCAGAGAGATATTACCGAGATGGGCTGCCGCTTATTTTTTCTTTTTGTTTTAAATATCCAATCTTGTTTTAAACCACATAGGCACATAGAAAAAAGTTTAACTAAACTTAAATGAGTTACACATAATTTTATTCGCTTTGCGAATAAAATCCTATGTTTATCTTTCTAAACTTTTGCTTAGTTTACAAAGAACCTATGTGTCTATGTGGTTAATTTTTTATTGCGCTTAACGTAAATAAAGCATTTCTCTATACTTCGGTAACGGCCATGTAGCATCATCAACTATATTCTCAAGCTTATCCACATTGTAACGAATAGTTTCAAAAAATGGTTTTACTTTTTCACAATAAGCATGCGCTTGTTTTTTAGTGCTGTCTAAATTGTTTGCGTTCTTGCGCGCTTCAGTCATATCATCTGCTGATTTTTTAATAATGCTAACATGCTCACTGATCTCTTTTATCAATTCAATTTGTGTATCAGCAGCTTTTTTAAATTCCGCAGCTCCTAAAATTTCTTTTAAGCCTCTTGCATTTTCAATCAACGTTTTTTGATAATTTAAGGCTGCAGGAATGATCTGGTTGTTCACCATATCTGCCATGATACGTGATTCAATTTGAATTTTCTTAGTATACGTTTCCAAACTTATCTCGTAACGGGCTTCTTGCTCACGGTGATTTAAAATACCTTGTGACTCAAACATGTGTAACGATTTTTTCGAGATCATTGCATCTAACGCTCCCGGTGTTGTAGAGATATTTGCTAAACCACGTTTCTTCGCTTCTGCTTTCCACTCATCGCCATAACCATTTCCTTCAAAACGAATACGCTTGCTGGCAATAATGTATTTTTTTAATACCTGGAAGATGGCTTCATCCTTCTCTACTTTTTTATCGATCAACGAATCAACTTCTTTTTTAAAGGCCACTAGTTGTTCTGCAACAATTGCATTTAATACGGTCATTGGTCCGCCGCAATTAGCCGAAGAGCCAACGGCACGGAACTCAAATTTATTTCCTGTAAAAGCAAATGGCGAAGTACGGTTACGATCTGTATTATCTAATAAGATATCAGGTATACGACCAATGTTCATTTTTAATTTTGTTTTTTCTTCCGGACTCATCTTGCCGCTGTGTACTGCTTTTTCAAGATCATCCAACACGTTAGATAATTGTTGTCCTAAAAAAACCGACATGATAGCAGGCGGTGCTTCGTTAGCACCCAAACGGTGATCGTTATTGGCAGAAGCGATAGAAGCGCGAAGAAGATCTGCGTGTTCGTAAACTGCCATTACTGTGTTCACGAAAAAAGTTAAGAACTGTAAATTTGTTTTTGGGGTTTTGCCCGGCGATAATAAATTTTTTCCACCATCGGTTGCCAAGCTCCAGTTATTATGCTTACCGCTACCGTTAACACCGGCGTAAGGTTTTTCGTGTAATAACACGCGGAAGTTATGACGGATAGCAACTTTTTCCATCACATCCATTAATAATAAATTATGATCTACCGCTAAATTTGTTTCTTCAAAAACTGGAGCGCACTCAAATTGTGCAGGCGCAACTTCGTTATGACGGGTACGTACCGGTATTCCTAACAAATGAGATTCATATTCAAAATCGCGCATGTAAGCCGCCACTCTTTCCGGAATAGAACCCCAGTAATGATCTTCTAACTGTTGGCCCTTTGCCGGAGCATGACCAAATAATGTACGACCTGTTTGTTGAAGATCGTAACGGATATTATATAAAGCCGAGTCAATTAAAAAATATTCCTGCTCCCAACCTAATGTTGCAATTACTTTTGTAACGTTCTTATCAAAATACTGGCAAACATCAGTAGCTGCTTTATCAATAGCGTGAAGTGATTTTAATAAAGGCGTTTTAAAATCTAAGGACTCACCTGTGTAAGAAATAAAAATCGTTGGTATACATAAAGTTTGTCCCCAGATAAATGCCGGAGATGTAGGATCCCAGGCAGTGTAACCACGGGCTTCAAACGTATTACGAATACCACCATTAGGAAAAGAAGAAGCATCTGGTTCTTGTTGCACTAAAGCATTACCGCTAAAACGCTCAATGGCGCGGCCACCGGCAATAGGCTCAAAAAATCCGTCATGTTTTTCGGCAGTAGCACCTGATAGTGGTTGGAACCAGTGTGTGAAATGTGTAACACCTTTACTTTGCGCCCAGGCTTTCATGCAGGCAGCAACCTGGTCGGCCATTTTGCGCTCTACAATAGTACCCTGGTGCATAGAGTTTTGAATACTGTCAAAGGCTTCTTCCGAAAGGAACTCGCGCATGGCATCCATACCAAATACATCAGAGCCGTAGTACTCCGAAACTTTTTTGTCTGATTTCTCAAGGGCAACAGGCACTCGGTTTACAACGTCCTGCATGGCTAAAATTCGTCTTGTGGTCATTTTATAGGGGGTTAAATAGGTTTTTTATCAAAATTTTTACAAATGTAGTCAAAAAATAGGGGGTCAAACCAAAAAATATCAACTTTTTTGAAAATTTTTGTTGAAAAAGAGGGGGTGAAGATAAATTTAACTGATTTTTAATACCCTTTAACGCCAATTAGCCCATTTTACATCCTTAAAGAGGAAAAGTGTAAATTTGGTAAAACCAAAAGGAACGGAAAAACTAATGTTATCCTGTAAAAACAGCAAGATTAGATTAACAAAATTCATCCTATAAGGAAGTTATAGGTAAGTGGGCGGACAGTTCCGAAAGACAATGACTTTAATGCAGACAATAAAAAATATTTTAATAGTCTTTCTTCTTCCCCTGACAATTTTCGGTCAGACCAACGAGCCAAAAATGGTCGTGGACAAAAAATTTCCATTAATTCTGTTCGACAACAATTCCATTACCCCCTCGACCAAAAAACCTTTATACGAAACTGAGAACGTAAACTTTAAAGTTGCTGTTCAAAATATTTTTAAAATTCTAACGGACAACCCGACTATGAAAATTGAAATAAATGGTTACGCGGACATTAAAGAAAGCAATCCTGACACTCTTTCTAAAAAAAGAGCCGAGTTGGTTTTTAAAGAGTTGGTTAAGTTAGGGGTTGACAAAAGTAGGTTAACGACAGTCGGGCACGGTAAATCCCAGCCTCAACGAACAGAAGAGATGATTAAGGCCGAAAAAACTAAAGCAGACAAAGAGGCGCTCAGGCTTTATAACAGGCGTGTTACTTATCGTGTTCTAAATTTCTGACCTTACAATCCGCCAGAATTATGACAAAAAGGATCTTATTATCATTAATGTTGTTTTGTTCCTTTCGGACTTTTATTTTCACTCTGCTCGACAATTGTATTCGGACAAACAATAGATTTTAATCAACTTACTGGGACATGGTATTGCTATAAAGCGACACAAGGGAAAATCGACATGACCGAAAGTTACAAAGACCACTATTCAACTTTTAAAACCGACAGCTCATATATTGAAGAGAGACGGTACTATTATAACACATATACTTGTTCTTACAAGCTCGACAAAAAAACAAAAACAATTTCCTTTAAAGGTGGTGTTAGCGTTACAAAATTTCCTAAAGCAAAAATTCCAATGAACGACCAAGTTGACAAACTTGGTAAAGAAAATGAATACATCTTATCGCTTGACAAAAACAATTTAATATTATTATTAAAAAAGGGTGGTGAATTACAAGGCGACACAAAACTATTTTATCGGCGCGACAAATAATATGCAGACACTGAAAAACAAGACGTAAACTGAGTACGCCCACCATACCTATAACAGCACCTACTTGTAATTTTTGCGGGTTAACGCTCAAATGCGTAATTTGGACTTAGCAAAAACTACAAGTAGCCGCAAAACGTTAGGTGTAATTATGAATCAAGAAATTCCGTTTAACGAAAAAATAGGCGAACTATTACAAAGATTTAATCGTAATCACGACTTTCTTTTCCATTATACGAGTTCTCAGGCTGCAGAAAGCATATCACAAAATAAGGAAATTCACCTTACAAGGGCAGACTATTTGATTGACAAAAGAGAAATAAAATACGGCATTAATATTTTTAAAAAGCAAGCCGAAAATATCCTTTCTAATGGTTCTAAAGACAGGTTCGCGCAAATTTTGGAAATCCTTTCAAATAGATTTGATAAATGTTTTATTCTTTGCTTTTCAAATATTTCCGATTCTAAAAAACATCAAGAGATACATGGCGACGAGGGATTAATTAAATTCAATCCGATATTTCCCACGGAATTTGCAGCTATGTCCTATCACGCAATTGAGTTTAACGATGGTTTCGCTTTTACGTACTCAACCGACATTTACAAACCGATTCAGGGTCATGTTATTTACGACTATTATTCACAATTAGACCTTGCGAAAGAAATCATCAAAACCTTTAATGAAATCAATAAAGAACCAACCCATATTGTCGACCAATTCCGCTTTGTAGACATTTTATTAAACTTCATTATGCTTTGTAAAGAAGAGTGTTATGATTGGGAAAAAGAATTTCGTGTTGGTTTAATTGCTAATGAAAAATGGCTTCCTGCATTGGAGAGTGTTAATTCAAAAGGTAAACCGTGTATTAAATTGAAAATACCCATTGTGACTGAAAGGCTAAAATAACTACACCTCGTTCGCGCGGATTTCTAATCCGTGCTTAAATTTTTGTGTTTACTGAAAAATTTTTTACATTTATTTCAGAATCTAAGATCAAATGGAACTGTTCGAAAATATTTCAGAAGGCTATGCCAGTAAATATGGTAAAGAGCATGCCGTTATTATTAGTTTTCATTACCCGCATGATGATCTGGATATTTTGCATGAACTGGAAATACGCCTCACAAAAATAATTTCAGATAATAAAGTGGGCGATTACGACGGGCATGAAATTTCGATGGACGATACAGATGCCACTTTGTTTATGTATGGCCCCAATGCAGAAGCTTTATTTAAAACCGTGAAACCTTTATTAGAACAAACATCATTTATGAAAGGCGCTATTGCTAATTTAATTTTTGGGCCGGCCGGCACCAAAGCACCCATGATAGAAGTTGAGATCTGATCCATCAGCATTACGCCGTTTTTTTAACCACCTTCCTGTAGTGGTGATGTTTTCTTCTCACTTGCATAGCTTTTAATTCAGTTTCTAAGACCTCCGTATTTTTTGGTAAACGAGAGACCAATACAGACAATAAAAATAAAGCAAAGAAAAAAACCGCAGTTAAGTAGAACACGAACATATTTTCTTTCATAGGGTTTGAGGCTATGCTCAACGTATTTGCTGTTGTTGAAACTGCGAATAATAGTATTGTGCTAACGAGAACTATTCTCCTTGGAATCCTTCTCACGTTTTCTTTTGTTTCCATAATATATAATTTATTTAGGTTGTTGTTTCTATCTATATATACGTTTACTGCAGGCAAAAGGAAAGATTTTAAGCCCGTTTTTGTATATCTGGTAATTGGGTGCAAATAACTGGTTCACATTTTGGCAATGTTGGGCTAATAAAATTGTCTTAACCAGTTGCCGCATATATCAAAAATGATTATTTTTAGTAAACAATTGAAAAAAACTCTCAGCATAATTATTTTGTCTTGCCTGGTACTCATGCTATCCTGCGACAAAAATGGTTTTGGAACTGTGGAAGGATATGTTTATGAATATGGCACCAATGTTCCTATACCTAATGTATATGTGAGGATAAATAAATATTCCAATGTTATTTCAACTTCACCCTATCGTTCGGGAACATCCAACAAACATGGTTATTATAAAATAAAATATTTTAATAATTATTTTGGAGCAAAATATTATTTAGATGTTATTTCGGGCGAACACAAATCGGAGTTTCACATAAGTTTTGATCAACGAAAAAGTAATATCATTACTTACTTACACGCTTATTCTCATTATAAAATGCGCATCAAGAACAATTTACCTTATGCCGTTAAAGTTTCCGCGCATCTAGGGATAGAAAAGTACTACTCATATTCCACCTCTTTTTATGTTGGGGCCAATAGAGATACAATTTGTCCGGCTTTATTTAAAACCAATGCAAATGTAGTACATCCAATAAGTTGGTATTATGGCGCAACAGCCAGTACAACAACATCTGTTGTTTTCCACGATAGCATTCCTGCTGCAAGCAAATTTGACACGATAACACATCTAATACAAGTAAATTAATAAATTATAAAATAACAAACAATGGAAACAATAGTAGTTGAAACAACAGTTAAAGCAACGGTAGAAAAAGTTTGGAAATACTGGAGCGAACCACAGCATGTTACAAAATGGTGCCAGGCTTCAGATGATTGGCATTGTCCCACTGCGGAAAATGATTTTCGTGTGGATGGAAAATTTAAAACAACCATGGCCGCAAAAGATGGCAGCTTTAGTTTTGATTTTGGCGGCGTTTATACAAACGTGCAACAAAATAAGCTAATGGAATACACTTTGGAGGATAACAGAAAAGTAAAAATTAGTTTTTCAGGGAACGGTGACGAAACTAAAATAGTAGAAACCTTTGATCCGGAAAACGAAAATCCGATGGAGATGCAAAAAGCCGGTTGGCAAGCCATACTTGATAGTTTTAAAAAATACACAGAGAATACCTGATGCCTGCAAAAAAAGAATTAAAAACCTGTAGTAAAGGACACCAATTTTATAAAAGCAGCGATTGTCCTACCTGCCCAATATGTGAAGAAGAAAGAAAGCCAGAGAACGGTTTTCTTTCTTTGCTCGCCGCGCCTGCAAGAAGGGCCCTTGAAAACGCGAGCATAAAAACACTCCAACAACTCTCTACTTATTCAGAAGCTGAAATTTTAGCGCTTCACGGTATGGGTCCTGGCTCTTTGCCAAAACTACGCGCAGTTTTAAAAGCAGAAGGCTTGGTATTTAGTAAAAAATAGTTTCTGTTTAAATTAGTACTTACGCCATTACTTATAAAAACAACACGCATCCACAACATGTTTTAAAAAATTACGTTATATCAAAAAACCTTGATATGAAATCTTTTAAATCATTCTCTTTAATTATCCTTTTTACTATTTTGTCAATATCGTACACGGCACAAACAATATACACGTTTGCAGGCAACGGGATTGCAGGCAACGGCGGAGACAATGGCATGGCTAACCTCGCGCAATTTACTTTCCCTATGGATGTTGCATGTGATATAAATGGTAATATTTATGTTTGTGATTACTCAGATAATCGTATTCGAAAAATAAATCCCAGCGGAATCATCTCAACTTTTGCCGGCACTGGTGTGCAGGGTTTTAGCGGCGACGGCGGACAGGCTTTAAATGCACAATTATACGCCCCAGTAGCAATTACAACCGATTTGTTAGGTAATGTATATATAGCAGATGAAGGCAATATTAGAGTTAGAAAAATTGACCCGACCGGAATCATCACAACTATTGCTGGTACAGGCATACAAGGAAGTAACGGTGACGGTGGCTTAGCTTCTTTGGCCCAACTAAATTTTCCAAGGGGAATAGCTATTGATGCAACAGGTAATTTATTTATTGCAGATGTAAATAATCAAAAGATCAGGAAAATAGATCCGAGTGGAATTATTTCGACATTTGCAGGAACAGGTAATGGCGGGTATAGCGGCGATGGTGGACTCGCAATAAACGCTCAAATTAGCTTGCCAATGGATGTTGCAGTCGACGCATCAGGTAATGTATTCATTGTAGATTCATATAATTGGAGGGTAAGAAAAATAAATACCACCGGTATTATTTCTACAATAGCAGGAACTGGTATCAGCGGGTTTACAGGCGATGGCGGACCTGCCACTAATGCAGCATTAGGTGGTTTATCTACAATTGCTGTGGATATGAACGGCAACCTCCATATTTCAGATAATCATCGAATTAGAAAAATAAATTCGGCAGGCTTTATTTCAACCATAGCAGGAACAGCCAATAACGTATATAGTGGGGATAATGGATCACCGATAAATGCAGACCTGAATTATCCAAAAGGGATTTGTTTTGATGCCTTTAATAACATTTATATTTCTGATCTGTATAATTTTAGGGTTCGGGAAATTTGTTCAGGCACTTGTATTACAAACATTAAATCACTAAGAGAAAAAAACGTACAACCTTTGATCTATCCAAATCCAAACAATGGTTCGTTTAAAATACTTATTCAAACAGAAACTAAAAATGGCGAACTGATTTTAATTAATTCTATTGGCCAAATAATTTACAACCAAAAGATATCAGAGGGGGAAAATAATATAATTACCGTTGGAGTATCAAAAGGTTTATATACTTGTGTTTTAACAGATGAAAAACAAAAAATAAACATTGGCAAAATATCCATAGAATAAATTAAATTTACTTTATGGCTTTATTTGAAGCAGATCCAACTGAAAATTTATTGCCCTTTGAAGGTACCGTAAATTATTTTGGAAAAATAATGGAGCATCAACAGGCAAGTAATTACTACGACACATTATTAAATACTATTGAATGGAAAAATGATGAAGCGGTAATTTATGGTAAACACATTATTACGCCGAGAAAAGTAGCATGGTATGCCGATAAAAATTTTCCTTATACCTACTCTAACACAACCAAACAGGCCTTGCCATGGACAAAAGAACTTTTAGAATTAAAACAGCTGACTGAAAAAATAAGCGGCGCCACTTTTAACTCCTGTTTGTTGAATTTATACCATAATGGTAACGAAGGAATGGCCTGGCACAGCGATGATGAAAAAGCACTGGCAAAGAATGGCACAATAGGTTCTTTAAGCTTTGGTGCCGAAAGAAAATTTGCCTTTAAACATAAAAGAACAAAAGAAACCGTTGCGTTGATATTGGAACATGGAAGTTTGTTGTTAATGAAGGATACCACGCAAACAAATTGGAGACACCGCTTGCCTCCCACAACAAAATTATTTTCTCCAAGAATAAATCTGACGTTTAGAACTATTATCGTTTAAAATTTTAACCACATAGTCAATAAAACAACTATGTGTCTATGTGGTTAATTTTTAGGCGGCATATCTTTGAAAAGTAAATCAGTGCTAAGAATAAGCCCTTTGCAATAGAAATTGGTTTTACTACGAATGATGTAGAAAAAATAGTTGATGAGGCTATAAAAGCCGGCGCCATTTTGGTAGAAAAATCAAAAACAAAACCATGGGGACAAACCGTAGCTTATTTAAAAGACCCCGAAGGTTTTTTAATTGAGATCTGTACGCCTATGGGCTAAAATTTTTTAGCCTCAAAAATTTGTTTATACTTGTATAAAATTACCTTCCCGAAAAAATTCAGATCATGAAAAAAATAATCCTATTCCTTTCCATTACCGCATTTGCATTAAATGCTGAGGCACAATTAAGTCCGTTAATTACCTCGTGGGCAATTAATACAACCAGCGCAACCGGTTACAATAGTTTACCATCAAACGTTCAAACCGTTCAATATTCGCCTACACAGGTTTATGTGAGTGCTTCTTGTATTCCCGGTTATAACATCGGACCATGGGCATCTAATCCAAACACGCCTACCAATCAAAATTTTGTTTGCAAGTTTACTTTGGCGCCGGTTCAAAATACCTCAACACCAATATTTACCGCGTTGGGTAATATGGGACTTTGGAGCAATGGCGTTGCAATTTTTAATCCAAAAGACGGACAGTACTGGAACGGCAGCGCATTTACAATGGGCGCCACAACTACAGGTTTTAACCGAAACGCTTTGGTATATGAAGGTGTTAGTTTCGACGCTTGCCTTGGTCATCCCGCTCCAAACGGAGCTTACCACAACCACGTTAACCCAAGTTGTTTATATAATTCAACTTTAACAACTGTGCACTCACCAATTATTGGTTATGCCTTTGACGGTTTTCCTGTTTATGGTGCTTATGCATATACAAACACTAACGGTACAGGTGCAATAAAAAGAATGACACCAAGTTTTGTTTTAGCACCAAGCACAGGTTCTGTTTTGTTAGGCGCCAATTCGGCTTCAGCAGCTGCATCGCCAACTACGCCGACTACACGTAATAGTGGTCCGCCGGTAAATGCAACTTATCCCCTAGGAAATATGTTAGAAGATTATGTTTATGTTGCTGGCTCAGGAGATCTTGATTTTCATAACGGACGCTTTTGTGTTACTCCGGAATATCCTGCCGGAACATATGCTTACTTCGTAACTATCGACATAACAGGTTATCCGGTCTATCCATTTGTTTTGGGGCCAACTTATTACGGAACCGTGCAAGCCGGTAATACAGGGCCAACCGGAAGCCATGTGACCATTAGCGAAGCCACAACAATATATAATCCAACTACAGGAATTAATGAATTACAAAAATTGCCAATTAAATTTACGGTAATGCCAAATCCAACACAAGATTATTTGTTTATTTATATGGATGTGGAAAGTAAGAATAACGTGAAAGGTAAATTGGTAGATAATAAAGGAAGAACTGTGAGAACGATCGATTACTTACAACCAAGTATTGCTTATTCTTTAGACATGACCGAACTATCCAACGGTATCTATTTCTTAATATTAGAGTCGGATAGCCAAAAAACAACACAAAAAATTATTAAGTCAAATTAAAATGCCTTAATTTGGTTTCTTGAAAACAACATTACATATTAGTATCTGCATGGCAATCCTTTGGGTTGCCATGTCTTTTACAAGCAATTTTTCAAATAAAAAAAATATTGTTCCATTAAGAATCTCATTTGAACATTTTGTTGGCAACGAAATTTTAAAGTTAGATTCTGCCAATTATAAGAATGCACTTGGACAAACATTTACGGTTAGCAAATTTAAATATTACGTCAGCAATTTTCATTTTAAGAACAGTGCCGGAAAAGATATTTCGATGGAAGGCTCGTTCTTAATAAACGAAGACGAAGAAGAGACCAAAAAAATTCTGCTCGCTAAGATCCCTGAAGGAAATTATACAAGCATGGATTTTATACTTGGCGTGGATAGTTTGCATAGTTGCAGCGGCGCGCAATCGGGCGCTTTGGATCCGGTAAATGCGATGTTTTGGGCCTGGAACACAGGTTATATTTTTTTAAAGCTCGAAGGTCGGGCAAATACATCTTTATCGCCAGGACATTTTTTTGAATACCATATTGGCGGCTATAAACAACCCATAAATTGCATTCGCAAAATTTCATTTGATCTTAGTAAAAGTGAAAAGACCCTTACCAAAGAAATAAAAATTAAAGTAAATGTGTTGGAAATTTTAAAAACACCAAACGCGATCGATTTTTCTAAATTATCATCCGTAACAGATCTTAAGAACGCAACCGTAATTGCAGATAATTATAAAGATATGTTTGAACTAATGCCAAATGAAAAATAAAATAGTTTATACTCTTTTTATTTTAATTGCTGTATTTGCATTATGTAACAGTTTTGTGATCGAGAATCCTTATTTTAAGATCACAAAAAAAGATGTGAAATTGAAGATCCCAAAAGGATTTCCGAAACCAAATTATAGTTTCAAAAAAAATAAATTAAACCCTGATGTTTTTGTTTTGGGTCGTAAATTATTTTACGACAACTTACTTTCAAAAGATAATAGCGTAAGCTGCGGTACTTGTCACCAACGCATAGCAGCCTTTGCGCATATTGACCATAAATTGAGTCACGGCATTTATGCGAAGATAGGTACACGAAATGTTCCGGCATTACAGAATTTGATCTGGAAAGATGCTTATATGTGGGATGGCGGTGTAACTAATTTAGAAGTGCAGCCTATAAATCCAATTACTAGTCCGATAGAAATGGATGAGAGCCTGGCCAACGTTATTTTAAAATTGCGGGCAAATAAAGAATACGTAAAACTATTTAACAAGGCTTATAAAGATACATTGATCAATTCTGAAAGAGTATTAAAAGCATTAGCGCAATTTACCGGCTTAATGATCACATCAAATTCTAAGTACGATAAATACATGCGCAAGAAAGATACTTTTTCTTTGGCAGAAAAAAACGGTCTGCAATTATTCAGATCTAAATGCGCCAGTTGCCATAAAGAACCTTTATTTACAGATAACAGTTATAGGAACAACGGTATTAAGATGGACTCATCTTTAAATGATTTTGGGAGGGGCAAGCTAACCGAAATTGAAAAAGATTATAAAACATTTAAAGTGCCCGGTTTACGAAATGTTGAAATGACCTATCCGTATATGCACGATGGTCGTTTTAAAAAATTGAAAGATGTTATTGATCATTATTCCAATTCGGCCAATCACGATGAGAGGGTGGACACCCTCATCACTAAGATAGGTAGTTTAAGCGCACAACAAAAAAAAGAGATCCTTTCTTTTTTACTCACTTTAACGGATAAAGAATTTTTACACGATCGTCGTTTTGCAGATCCTAATATGTTACAGTAATACCTCTTCTATTTCTTTTTCAAATTGTTTAAGGCAATGACCTAACTGTTCAAATGAATCAATAACATAATATTCGTTCTGTAAAATATCCGTTCTAAAATCATGTTCCATTATCCGGTCAATATCAAAATCTGTTTTTAAAGATCTGTTACCGATTGCATTTTCGGTTTCTTCTTTTGAAGAAATAATACCCGCACCAAATGCTTTTAATTTATTATCTTCTTTAATTAAACCAAACTCAATAGTAAACCAATATAAACGTTGCAGTTTTAAAATAATTTCTTTTTGATGAATATGTTTCGCCGCCAACTTACCCATTGCTTCAAAAAAAACAGAGTAACTTTTATTACTAAGTAAAGGTGTATGGCCAAACACATCATGAAACATGTCCGGCTCTTCCAAATAATCTAATTGTTGCATAGTGCGCAACCAGCAAGTGGATGTGAATTTTTTTTGCGCCAGGAATTTAAAAAAACTATCTACCTCACTAATGTTTGGTACAGTTACTAATTGCCAACCTGTAAACGTATTTAATTTTTTATTTACCTGCACAAAATCAGGAATGGCATCTGCATTAAATTCTATTCTTTCTAATGAATACATAAATTCAGAAGAAACTTTATTCTCTAAATTTTTTAACTGGCGGTTAAATAATGTTTTCCAAACCAAAAAGTCTTCTGGTGTGTAGTTGCTGTAAATTTGTTCTGTTGGTCTCATGGTTTTTTGTTTTTAAATTATAGGAAATAAAAAAACCGGCTGGCGGGCCGGTTTATAATAAAAATTATATGTAAATAAAATTACAGCCCTATTAATAGAGGAGCAAATAATAATATTTAGAAGTGAATAACATTAAACGGAAATTTTTTTGCTTACGAATTTAATTTTTGATTCTTGTTTATTTACAATACGAACAATATTCTTACGATGTGTTACGATCAATAATAAAGCAACTACAATTGAAAAAGTGGTAAGGATCGGATTAGTGTTCCCAAAAATAAAATGCAAAATAAATGGGAAGGCAGCTCCGGCCATCATAGAAGATAAAGAAACCATGCGTGAGGTAAACAATACAAGTAAAAAGATCACTAATGCAACGCTACAAGATAATGGCAGGATACACATTACTATACCTAAAATAGTAGCAACCCCTTTTCCACCCCTAAAACCTGCAAATACCGGAAAAATATGTCCAACCAAAGCCGCAATACCCAGTGCCAGTTGAAGGTTAACGAATTCGTCGCTTTCAAAAACATAAGGACTAAGAAAAGCCAATAAAACAGCCAGACTTCCTTTTAAAATATCGATAATTAATACCGGGATGCCCGCTTTTTGACCCAAAACCCTAAAAGTATTGGTGGCTCCGGCGTTTCCGCTACCGAATTCGCGCACATCAATATTATAAAAAGCCTTACCGATCCAAACCGCAGTGGGAATTGAACCGATCAAATAAGCTAATATGATTAATAGTGCTACCAAGTTTTTGTAATTGTTAAATCTATTATAACAAATCTATAAATTATTTCAAACAAAAAAAACACTCAGACTTATTATTTATTAAAGCCTAAGTGTTTTATAATCAGTTAATTAACAATTAATAGGCTCCTTTAAGCTTAACGCCTTGTTCTATTTTTTGTAATGCTGTAATATAAGCCGCAATTCTCATACCCGTTTTAAACTGGGTAGCATTGTTCCAAACGGCTTCAAAAGCGATCTCCATTTTAAGATCGTGTTTAGTATTAACCTCTTCTTCTGTCCAATAATAGCCAGCTTTATTTTGAACCCACTCAAAATAACTTACGGTTACACCGCCGCTGTTTGCTAAAATATCAGGAACACAAATTATTTTTTTGTCATTTAAGATCGGATCAGCCTCAGGAGTAGTTGGTCCGTTTGCACCTTCTACTATTAATTTAGCCTGGATCTTTCCTGCATTATCTTCAGTAATTACATTTTGTAAAGCTGCCGGAACCAAAACATCGCATTTACCGGTAAGTAATTCTTCTGCTTTAATTTCGGTAGCACCTTTAAAGCCTTTTAAAACGCGGTTATTTTTAGCTGCAAAATCAATTGCCGCTGCTATATCAATACCTTTTTCGTTATAAAAAGAAGCTGTATGATCGCCAATACCAACAATTTTAACTCCTTTTTCAGAAAGTAATCGTGCTGCATGTGAACCTACGTTTCCAAAACCCTGCACAATAGCAGTAACTTCGGTAGCTTTTAAGTTCATTTTTTTAAGAGCTGCTAAAGTATTAACCATAACACCTCTTCCGGTTGCAGCATCGCGGCCTAATGAACCGCCAATCGCAATTGGTTTTCCGGTAATTACACCGGGACTATCTTCGCCATTTATTTTATTGAATTCATCTAATATCCAGGCCATTTCTCTTCCACTTGTTCCCATATCCGGCGCAGGAATATCCCTGTTAACACCAAATACATCTTTCATAGAAACAGCGTAGGCACGGCTTAAGCGCTCTAACTCGCCAACACTCATATTACGTGGCTCGCATTTAATACCGCCTTTTGCTCCACCATAAGGTAAATTAGCAACGGCGCATTTAAAGCTCATCCATGCGGCTAAAGCCATAACTTCATCTGCATTTACATCCATAGCATAACGAATACCGCCTTTGCTTGGACCTAAGTGAGTGCTGTGAACTGTACGGTATCCTTCAAAAACCTGAATTTTACCATTGTCCATCATGATGGGAAGGCTTACTTTAACTTGTTTGCTTGGGTTTCTGAGTACTTGTAAAACCTCATCACTAAGGTTCATTAATTTGGCGGCCACATCTAAACGGGCCAATACAGCATCAAACATACTATCGTGTGCTTGAGTTGCATTTACTGTGTGTGTTGACATAAGTAAATTTTAGTGTTGTTAGCTGGGGGGCAAATTTAAGCAATTTATTCAATAACGACAAGCTATATCTTAATACTTTGGTTGCTTTAAAATAACAATTATTGGTAAGAATAAATTTGCTTTACAACCCTTCTATGTGTTAATTTGACGAAAACTTGAACGAATTCTTAAAAATATTTTCCGTTTTTCTTACCTGTACTTTCTTTTTTGTTAAGCTGGGTATGCCAACAGCTGTTGTAGTTTTTAAATATAATTTTATTAAAGTTATTTTAGTGGCCTGCTCGGGTGGTATAACAGGCAACGTAATTTTTACCAATTTAAGCGCTGCCATTTTAAGATGGATGGATAATTACCGCGACAAAAGAAATATCCGTAAAAAAATATTTACAAAAACAACAAGAAGGATGATACGCATCAAACAACGTTTTGGCCTTGCCGGAATTGCCGCTATTACCCCGTTGATCTCTCAACCCATTGGCGCTTTTTTTGCCGAGAAATTTTTTAAAAACAAGAAAAAAGTTATTTTGTATTTAAGCGTTTCGGTTATAATATGGGCTATTGGATTATATTTTGTGCTTTATATTTTTCATGATCAATTAGCTATTTGGGGAGTTATCTAATTTAAAATTCAAAATTTAAAAGTTTGAAGAATATAAAACATATTTTTTTCGATCTTGATGATACACTTTGGGATTTTGAAAAAAACTCTGGCCATGTTTTACAACAATTATTTTTAGAATTTGATCTTACTGCGAAATTAAAAACGGATTATAATAATTTTCACAGTACCTATAAAAAAACCAATTCGCAACTTTGGTTACAATACGCCAAAAAACAAATAGACAAACAGTATTTGCGAAACCACCGTTTTAATTTAGTGTTTAACCAATTTGATTACGATAATTACGATGAGAATTTAATTATTACAGATCATTACCTTAACCGCGCACCCAAAGGAACACATCTTAAAGAGGGTTGTATTGAAACTCTTGATTATTTAAAACAAAACTATCATCTCCATATTATTACCAATGGTTTTAAAGAAATTCAGTTCATAAAAATTGATGGCTGTGGTTTACGCGATTATTTTAAAAATGTAATTATTAGCGAAGAACATGACCTTACAAAACCCGACGAGCAGATTTTTAGATTAGCAGAAAAATTTGCAGACGCTAAAAAAGAAGAATGTATTATGATAGGCGATAATTATGCGAGCGATGTAGAAGGCGCATTAAATGCAGGCTGGGATGCCATTTATTTTTCGCACGAGAAATCAAAAGATTATAACGGGAAGCATATTACCAGTTTAAATGAATTAAGACATATTTTTTAATTCTCTTTACCCAATTCAAAAACCTTTTCTCCATTAATATAAGTACTCAATACTTTTGTTTTTAAAACATCTTCTATTTTACATTTCATAATATCGGTATCTAAAATAATAAGATCGGCACTTTTTCCTTTTTCTAAACTGCCTTTTTGCTTTTCTTCAAAATTAGAATAAGCCGCCCAAATGGTCATGCCTTTTAAAGTTTCTTCGCGCGATAAAGCATTTTCCATTTGAAAACCATTCTTCGGAAAGCCTTTACTATCCTGCCTTGCCACAGCTGCAAAAAAAGTTTTAAATGGCGAAATATCTTCTACAGGAAAATCGGTGCCCAATGCAACATTACCAACTGCCGTTAAAAGATCTTTGTAGGCATAAGCAGTTTTAACTCTTTCATCTCCTAATCTTTCTTTTGCCCAATACATATCACTTGTTGCATGTGTAGATTGTATGGAAGGGATCACAGACAAAGATTTAAAATATTCTAAATGTTTTTTATCAACTACCTGCGCATGTTCAATCTTCCATCTTCTTTTTTTGCAGATCTCTTTAAATAATTTTCCATCTGTATCGCCAAACATTAAAGGATTGGCACCGTAAACATTTAAAATAGCCCAAACTGCTGAATCGCCAATGCAATGGGTGTTCATCTGAAAACCGCTTTCTTCCATTTTACTTGCCATTTTCATATAATAATCAAGATCGTTCAATAAAAATCCTTTCCAGTCTTTTTTATCCGCATAATCTTTTAAAAGACAAGCGCCTCTCGAGCCCAATGCGCCATCGCCATAAAACTTAAATGAGCGAACCGTTAGTTTATCTGTAATATAAATTCCGCTTTTTAAATAGTGATCCATGTTTTCTTTTGTTGGTGTTAGCATGGCATACACTTTTATTTTGAGCTCGTTCTTTTTTTGAAGCTCATCTATCGCATCAACAATATTCTTCTCTAATCCCGCATCATCAACAGTAGTTAAGCCAACTGCCAGACAATTTTTTTGAGCCTTTAGCAAAGCCTTTTGAATTTGTTCTTTAGATGGTTTCGGAATTTTTTCTGATACAAGATCAACAGCATTATCAATTAAAATTCCTGTTAATTTATTATCTGTCATTAAAAGTTCACCGCCTTTAATTTTTGTTTTACCTGTTACATTTGCTTGTTTTAAAGCAGCGTCATTTACCAATGCCGCGTGTCCATCAATCCTGGTAAGCATTACCGGTCTGCCAGGAAATAAACTATCCAGTGTTTTTTTTGTGGGATATTGTTTACTCTCCCAATCATTCTGATCCCAGCCCCTGCCAATTATCCAAACTTCTTTTTCATTTATATTTTTTGTTTTGTTGCTATTTGCTTCAGGATAAAAGTTCATTTCTTTAGCATAGGAAATTGTGCGCTCAATTACTTCTTCAAAAGACTTTGTGCCAACAAGATCTAATTCATTTAATCCTTTTCCGTAACCATAAAAATGGCAATGCGCATCTATAAATCCCGGAAATACCGCTTTTCCTGTAAGATCATTCGTGTTCTCAGACATAAATTTTTGCAGGATGTTTTCATTCGTATTTATATCTGCTATTTTACCATCCTTAATGGCAATTGCTTCGTATGTTGTAAATAACGAATCAACCGAATAAATAACAGCATTATGTAAGATCATATCAACTTTGATCTTTTCGGGTGAACAAGAAAACAAAAAAGAAATTGTTACTATTAAAATAAAAGCGTTTTTTAGCATGATCAAATGTGATACCAAATATACATATTAAATCGCCCAACAAACTCCATCTTTTTCCATTTTAACTTCTTCAAAAAATAGTTCCATAACTCAAGCTATGAAACGATTTTTATTCATCGTTAAAATAAAAAATCTGTTCGTTTCTTTTGTCTATTTAATATGTACATTTGGCATAAAGAAATATGCTTTCTGAACAAAATAAAAAAATTGCACTTAAATGGTTTGAGGCGTTTAATGCTCACGATCTTGAAAAATTATTGGCACTTTATAACGATAATGCCGAACATTTTAGTCCAAAATTAAAGATCCACAAACCCGAAACTGCCGGTTTAATAAAAGGGAAACAGGCTTTGCGTGAATGGTGGCAGGATGCTTTTAACAGGTTGCCAACTTTAAATTACGAAGTGCTAAAATTAACAGCAGATGACGAACAGGTTTTTATGGAATATATAAGGCATGTTAAAAATGACGAAGATCTGCGGGTTGGCGAGGTTTTACAAATAAAAAATGGCTTAATTGTTTTTTCGCGGGTATATCATGGCTAAAAGCTAATTTTTTCACCCTTTTAGGGGTATTTAGCGCGTATTTATTTTCGTTTATTTTAAGATTAATTTCATAAATTCACCAACACTTATTAAAATGAAAAAATTAGTATTCATTCTTATTTCAATTCCCGTTTTAGTTTTTTCGCAACAAAAACTAACATTAGAGAATATTTGGGCAAGCGGTATGTTCTATGCAAAACATGCCGAAAGTTTTAATGTGATGAACGACGGTGTAAATTACGTTGATATTGTGTCGCAAGCAGGAGAATTTACTTTAAGCCAATTCGATCTTAAAACAGGAAATAAAGTTAAAGATCTTGTAAAGGGAAGCGATGTAAAATTCAATGGGCAACAACTTGATATAAAAACATACCAGTTTAGCCCAAATGAAGATAAATTGTTATTGCATGAAAATATGGTAAATGTTTACCGTCGTTCACCAAAAGCAAATTATTACGTTTACGATATTGCCACAAAAAAAACAACGCAGCTTTCAGACAAAGGCCAACAAATGTTCCCTAATTTTTCACCGGACGGAAAAAAAGTTGCTTATGTAAGAGACAATAATCTATACATCAAATATCTTGAAACTGGCCTTGAAGTTACCGTTACCCGCGATGGCGAAGCGAATAAGATCAAGAACGGTTGGGCCGATTGGGTTTATGAAGAAGAATTTTCGCGCGCCGATTATTTTGACTGGAGCAGCAACAGCCAATATTTAGCTTATGTAAAATTTGATGAGACACGTGTAAAAGAGTACACTATGGATTATTATAATAGCGAACTATATCCAACTAAATACACCTTTAAATACCCAAAAGCCGGCGAAGATAATTCTATTGTATCAGTTCATGTTTTTGACGAGACCAGCAAAAAAACTGTTATCGCAGATATTGGTGCCGAAAAAGATATTTACATTCCACGCATTCAATTCACCAATAATCCTTTGGTACTTTCTATTACACGCCTTAACCGTTTACAAAATAAACTCGAATTAATTTTTACCGACGTTATTGGTGGAAAGGGTATTGTTGCCTACACCGATGAAAGTAAAACTTATGTTGACGTAACAGATGATCTGCGTTTTGTTGGCGATAAAGGATTTATTATTTCGAGTGAGCGTAACGAATACAATCATTTATATTATTATGATATCAGTGGTAAATTAATTAATCAGATCACAAGCGGCCAATGGGACGTAATGGAGTTTAGCGGTTTTGATGAGGACACAAAAACACTTTATTATGTGTCTACAGAAAATGGTGCTATTAACCGCGATGTGTATAGTATAAAACTGAACGGGAAAGATAAAAAACGTTTATCAACCAAACCCGGTTTCACAGATTTTGAATTTACTCCCGGCTTTAAATATTATATTTCAAGTCATAGTGATGCAAACACACCACCGGTTTATGAATTAAATAGCATAGATGGAAAAACGGTAAAATTACTGGAAGACAATAAGGAATTAAAAAGCACAATGAAAAATTATAATTTATCTACTAAACAATTTTTCAAATTTAAAACTTCGGAAGGTGTTGAATTAAATGGCTGGATGTTAAAACCGCAAAATTTTGATTCAACAAAAAAATACCCGGTGTATATGTATGCTTATGGTGGCCCTGGTGCTAACGAAGTTAATAACTCATGGGATGGCGTTGATTATTTTTGGCACAGTTTATTGAACCAGGAAGGTTATATGGTTGTTTGTGTAGATAATAGGGGTACGCAGGGACGCGGACGCCAGTTTAAACACAGCACGTATATGCAATTGGGTAAATTGGAAACAATAGACCAAATCGAAGTTGCAAAATATTTAGGAAAACAATCTTATGTTGATAGTAAACGTATCGGTTTCCAGGGATGGAGTTATGGCGGTTATATGGCCTCTTTATTAATTTCAAAAGGTGGCGATATTTTTAAAACATCTATTGCTGTTGCGCCGGTTACTAACTGGAAATATTACGACAATATTTATACCGAGCGTTTTTTACGCAAACCACAGGATAATAAAAACGGTTACGAAGATAATTCGCCGACCAATTTTGTAAAAGGGATAAAAGGAAAATTCTTATTGATACACGGAAGTGCTGATGACAATGTGCATTTACAGAACAGCATGGAATTGGCAAATGCTTTGGTAGAAAATAATATCCCTTTTGATTTTATGCTATATCCAAACAAGAATCATGGCATTTATGGAGGTTACACACGCTTACACATTTTTTCGAAAATGTTGAAGTTTACAAAAGAAAATTTATAATATGGTCAAAAAACGCCTGATAGTATTTACCGGTGCCGGAATTAGTGCAGAAAGCGGAATTAAAACATTTCGCGATTCAGGTGGGCTTTGGGAAGAACATAAAATAGAAGATGTGGCAACCCCCGAAGCGTGGGTAAAGAACAGGGAGTTAGTTTTAGAATTTTACAACCAACGTCGTAAACAGGTAATTGCAGCTAAACCAAATGCAGCGCATGATTTTATTGCCGAGCTGCAAAATAAATTTGAAGTGCAGGTGATCACCCAAAATGTAGACGATCTGCATGAGCGCGCCGGAAGTAAGAACGTGATGCACCTACATGGCGAAATAATGAAAGCAAGAAGCACTGTTGATCCGACTTTGGTTTATCCCTTAAAAAAACCGGAAATTATAATTGGTGATCTTTGTGTAATGGGTTCGCAGTTACGCCCACATATTGTTTGGTTTGGCGAAGATGTGCCATATATGGAGCAAGCAAATGCCCTTGCCGAACAAGCTGACTTTTTTGTTGTAGTTGGCACTTCATTAAATGTTTACCCGGCAGCAGGCATAATAAATTTTGTAAATGTAAACACACCCAAGTGGTTGGTAGATCCAGGTGATTTTAATTTAGATTATATAAAACAATTAAAGCATATTAAACAAACCGCCGTTAATGGAGTAAAAAGTTTAAAAGAAGAGTTGTATAAAAGTTTGTAAAAGACCTGTCAGGTTTAAATGAAAACTCGGTTAAAACCTGACAGGTCTACACGTAATTTTTCTAAAGTCATTTCAAGTACAAAGAAAGATAAAACTACTCCTTAACTATTTTTTTTGTAGCAATAATTTTATCCTCACTAATTATTTTTAAGAAATATAAACCGGTATTTAAATTCTTAATATCAAGTTTTAAATTTTTAGTTTCGTTTAGTTCTTCAAATACAATTTGCCCCAAAGCATTTGCAATTTCTATTTTTACTTTATCACTGTTTTCTAATTCAATATTTAAAATAGCGTTTGTTGGATTCGGATAAACTAAAGTACTATTATATTGTAAAATTGCAAGATCATTTATATTTGTAAGCAATGGGATATTATTAAAATAATAATCAGGAAAAATAGGTAAACTAAAATTACATGCCTTGTTATTTAAACCAATCGCATTATATTGAAAATTGCACGCGGCGCCATTTGCATTTGGATTATGAATAACATGCAAAGTATCAATAAAGCCGCCCGTTCGCGCAATATAAATCTTGCCATTTGGGGCTAGCTGCATGTGACCTAAGCCGCAAAAGCAAACCGTTTGTAAGGGAAAAGGCACATCCCAGAAACCATACTTACTTGCTGCGATTGCAGAGGAAGTAAAAACTGAAAGGTCGAATTGTTCAATAACATTGCCCGACAAACCACCACCTATATGCGCAAAATAGATTTTATTAGAATTTGTAGAGAATTCACAGGAATAAGTGGTATAACCAATTGCGCCGGTATCATTCGTTAATTGAATTTGATTATTTAACTGCCCTGTTGAATTATTGAATTGGTAAAAATGAAAGTTATTGCTATCAAAATCAACAAATTTTAAACCATCAGGAGAAAATCTAAAATTAATATATTGCAAACTATTATAAGCGCTTATTACGCGATTAACGGTGTCAGGCCCAAGATTATTTACAGGTATCATACATAAATTATATGGTGAGTTCTTTTCAGCATAAGCTAACCAGTAATCAGTTCCATTTGCATGCTTTGTAAAAGCCATACCCTGATATGCTTGTCCTCTTACTAATATGTTTTTCTGCCCTGATACAACTGCCCCGTTGCCCGCATCTAAAGTTATATCTACAACACTATAACGTAAATTAAAACTACAATTATCATTAATACATCCATTGACAAAAACAAAATATTGATTTGGATTCCCGGGACGTGGAATTATTTGAGAAGCTAGCCCAGTATTTTTGTCGCTGTTTAATAATGTGCCGTTCATCATCGGTTGATGGTTTTTGTTCCAAATAGTATCACCATTACAATAAAACAATAAATTGCCTAGCGTATCACTTATGGAACTGTTACCTTCAAACACAACCCCATTACTCCCATTAAAAACAGTTGGTACTCCTGTTGACATATTAAAATCTAAACCTGCTTTGTGGCCAAAGCGCCAATGTTTTGTGCGATTTAATAACGCTTGTTGAGTTTGAGCATTGAACTCGTAAATAAATCCTAAACACAAAAAGATAAAGATGTAGTTAATTTTTTTCATTTTTAAAATATAGAACGTTTGTTTAATAAATGTAGTATAAAAAATGTAAAAAGCAAATTTTAGTGTGTTAAATTAGTTGTGGCTTTGTATAATGTTTTATTGCCGAGCACTGAGGGTAAATCTATTCAATAAAAAAAAGCCACCGAAAATTTTCAGTGGCTTTTTACTTTTTACTCAAACAATAACCTTATAGCTTTAGGATCATTTTCTACCTGGACATTTTTTACAACGATCGCCTTTTTTAAAATTTTTGCAGCAATCCTTTTTCTTTTTACAGCAATCTGTAAAAACACTTAAAGGACAGTTATTCTGAAAAAATATAAGCGCTTTTGGCTTTTCTGCGTTCTCTAAGTTCATACAGTAAAACTAATTCAATCATTTTGTTTTTTAAATACCATAAAAAGGGTAATTTTCGGGTCTCAAACATGAACATTGCACCCCTAAATAGCTGGTTAACCTCAAATACCCAACCCTTATTAATAGCGGGCCCTTGCGGTGCCGAGTCGCTTGAACAGCTGATGAATACGGCAAAAGGACTAAAAGAAACAGGAAAAGTGGCTTTATTCCGTGCCGGCGTCTGGAAACCCCGTACCCGACCCAATGCCTTTGAAGGCAAAGGCGAAGAGGCTTTAAAATGGCTAGTGGAAATAAAGAAAGAATTTGGTTTTAAAATTACGGTAGAAGTTGCCAATGCCCAGCATACCGAACTAGCCCTAAAATATGGAATAGACGTTTTATGGATAGGTGCCCGCACTACGGTTAATCCATTTAGCGTGCAGGAAATTGCGGATGTTTTAAAAGGCATGGATGTGCCGGTGATGGTAAAAAATCCTATTCATGCCGACCTGCAATTGTGGGTTGGTGCAATTGAGCGCATAAGTAATAGTGGTATTACCAAACTCGCTGCTATTCACCGTGGTTTTTATGTTTATGGTAAAACAAAATACCGTAACAAACCCATGTGGCAATTGCCAATAGAATTAAGAACTCTGTTTTCTGAATTACCAATTATTTGTGATCCAAGTCATATTTCCGGTAACCGCGAATTAATTCCTTCTGTTGCACAAAAAGCGTTAGATCTTGGCATGAACGGTTTAATGATCGAGTCGCATTTTAACCCTGCTATTGCATTGAGTGATGCAGAACAACAGTTAACTCCTACACAATTAAATGACGTAATTTCAAAATTAATTTTACGTAAACAACGTGCAAGCGATGATGCTGTAATTGATAAGTTAGCAGAGCTGCGAAACATTATTGATGAAGTAGACGAAGAATTAATTAATGTTCTAAAAAAACGTACACAAATAATTGAAGAGATAGGTTCGTATAAAAAAGAACATCACATCACTATTTTTCAATTAGAGCGCTGGCAGGAAATTTTGCGTACCCGAGCGCAACTTGCAGAAAAATTAGGTATCTCAAGAAATCACGTAGAAAAAATTTGTCAGCTTTTGCATGAAGAAAGTATTCGTATCCAGAATAGCGTAATGAATAAGTGAAACATTTAGCCACTAATTGCACTAATTTCACAAAAATATTCTTTGTTAATCATTTAAACGATTGGTGAAATTAATTTAATTCAAGCCAAATATTTAGCTTGAATTAATAATTACACAAAAAAAATTTGAAACAAACCAATTTGTAATTAGTGTTGTTTAGTGAAATTCGTGGCAAAAAAATAATCTGCTTTATTCGACGAGTTGTTTGCTATTACTCTTTAACAAATTTAGTTGTACCGATCAACTTATCATTTTCTTTTATCTGAATAAAATAAATTCCGCTAACAACATTATTTAAAATGATTTTATTTCTTAAATTATCAATTGGTTGTTTTAAGATCAATTGCCCGATAGTATTATAGATCTCAACGTTGGAATTTTCATTGATCGTATTTAACTGCAAATTAAATTCACCGTTGTTAGGGTTAGGAGAAATATTAATTTTAGTTTCATCACTTAATTCATTTATAGAATTACTTATTCCAACATTACAAAGCGAACTCGAAGGAATGGCAATACTGTTGCCGGTAAGCTGTGCAGTGTTTCCGCAATTAGCTAAAGTAATTGAGAGTTGATAACCGCATTCGTAAGGTTGATTTAGAACTGTTGGTGTGCCTACTAACATAAATTGCCCTGCAACAGTTGCAGAAAGGACGCAGGAAAATTGATATAAGGGCGAAGCGGTTGTAAATGTATAAGTATCGCCAACATTAACCGGAGTGGTGCCGGTTTGCGCGCAGGTTATAGGCGCCGGACCAGAAACATTGATCGCAGTAATTTTATATTGTAATGTTACGGCACTTGCAACGGGCGTAAGTCCGCCATTAGTTGGAGTAGTAATAACAAAATAATCAGAGGATGATGTCATAGAACAAAAACCAATTAAATTAAATCCAAAATTTGCAACGTTGCTATTTATCGGAACATTTACATTAAGGCTTGGAAAAACCTGTGCGTTGGTTTTTATATTCATTAACAGAATGAACATAAAAGCAATTTTTAGGATCATTGTTTTCATTTTATAATCCCGGTTTTTATTTTGCCGGATCATTATAAATATAGTGAAAAAAATTAATTATCGGCCATACCATCCAACGCTTTTTTTGCCTCCTCATAATTAGGGTCTAATCGCAACGTCTTTTCCCAGCATTGTTTTGCTTTATCATAGGCTTTTAAATTATAATAAGCGCCTCCCAAACCATACCATGCGTGAGGATCATCGGGAACAACGATCGTACATAAATTATAAGCTACCGCAGATTCATGGATCTTACCGGCATCAAAAGCTTCTGCCCCTCTGTTCTTTAATATAGAAGAGTAAACCCTGTAATAATTTTGTAAATAAGGATTGTTTGGATAAAGACACTCTGCCAGCTTCCAATAATAAATGGCATCTCTATCATTATTTAATTTAAAGCTTGCTAATCCTAAATTTAAATAACCATTTACATAACGCGGATGCAATTCAATAGCATGTTTTAAATAACCCATACCTTTGTTGAGCGCAGCTTCTTTTTTATTTTTAAATCCGCCTTCTTTTAACTCTTCATCTGTAATTTTTAACTGACCATTATAATCATTAAATAAAGTAGGGTCTTCGCCCGGCAAGGATATACCCGTGATCTCTTTCGTATCAGCAAGGTCTATCCAGCGCGCACCTGCATTACCTAAAACCAAAACAGAGTGGGGCGAAGTTTTTACATCTTTTAAAAATAAGGTCACGTCATTTTTCCAATCCCAGTTACGCTCCCAGGTTTTGCAACCACATAAAATTAAAATTACGAGTAACGAACTCATCATGACTGTTCGTTTTGCAGTAAATGAAAGAGATTGCAATTTTTCTAAACCGGTTAACGCTAACCAGGCGATTGCAATTGCAACACCAATAGAAGCATGGAATAAAAAGCCTTCGCGCATAACAACGCCCACGGGAAAAATAAAATTGGTGACCAAAATTAAGAACGAGAAATAAGTAATAATGGCAAAACCCAAAACATGACGCTTAATTGCTAGTCGAATTCCTAAAATTAAAAGAGCAAGATTTAATACTAAAGAAATGATAAAACCAACATCTTTAAAATTACTGTACGGAATTTGCGCATAGGAATAATCACAGGTTAGTTTCGCCGGAAAAAAAGAAAGCACAAGATATTTTAACAATACAAAAACTTCAGAAGCAAATTTTTGTTCTCCACTTGCCAACAAAAATGGATTGTTCAAAAGTTCGGTGTCTGGTATGCCGGGCGCAATTTTAACCGAAACTAAGCGCATGACCATATATATAGCGCCAAAAACGAATAGGCTCAAACTTAACAGACCTAAATTAAACGACTTGATCTTTTCTTTATCAAAAATATAAAGCGCAATTGGAACAAGGCCTAAAAGTACAATGGCATATTCTTTAGATAATAGAGCTAAGAAAAAAGCCAGTCCTGTAAATATGAGCGAGCTTATTTTTTTAGTCTCGTTATATTTGAATGAGAGCAAAAATGTAAGCGCTATAAATATCATCGAAAAAATATCTTCGCGACCTTTTACATTAGCAACAATTTCGGTGTGAATAGGGTGAATTAAAAATATAAGGGCCGCTACAAAAGCCATGTCTTGCCTTTCTTTAAATATATACCTGCTAAACAACAAGTAAAGTAAAACACAGGCCAAAATGTAGGTCCACATATTATTAAAGTGTCTTAAAAAAGCACCTTTGGTCTGACAATCAACTTCGTTAAAAACACCATCATGGTTCAGATCCTCAGAGGCATCGTTCTTAAAATTTTTATTTAGGTCCCAGCAAGTATTGCACTCATTAAGTTGCGCAACATTATCATTGTTCAGGTCAACAAAATCATTGTATTCATAATTTACTTTCAATGGCACAGGATCAGTGTTTCCACCACCTGACTTTTTTTTACTTATCGATGCGGGAGATGCAGGTAAATCAGGTGTTTCAATTTTACCGTTATCTAACACGCCATTCTTATTGACATCTTCCGCAAATATGTAAAAGCCGGTTCTATAAGTTCCTATTATTTCTTGCTCCAGCGCAAAACTCACAATAGCTATAGGCCGGTACCTTCCACCCTGCAATTGATCCGTGGCATTCATACGCCTGTAAAAAGCATCGTAAGCGTCTTTGGTTAAAATATCATTTATACCTGCAACGCCTTTCAAAACGTAATTGTTTTGATGAATAATAATTCCATCATCTAAAGCGTATTCGTTATATAACGAGGTGCAGTAAAAAATAATACCTATAAGCACCAAAACAAATAGTGGTTGTTTTTTATTGAAGAATGGAAAATACTTAAACGTACTTTCAGGTTGCTCAACCGGAGATTGTTCTTCGTTGTTAATTTGTTCCGTTATCATAAGTTTGTTTTTTGTTTAATCCAAAAGTGTAAATGCTTGAAAGGACAGTAGAACTTTTTACTGAAGCTATATTAGAAACGTACTCACTTACATGCGCTTCATTTTTACTGGTTTTATCTTCTTTAGTGAAAAATAAAATAACGCCACCAATAACTACTGTTGCAATTACAGCATGGTATAATTTTATTTTAAAATTAAGGAATGCTGCCACCAAAGAGAAAAAGTCTTCTATCTCGCCCCTATTAGCTTTTTTGCGTGCGAGTATCTTTTTTCTCGCCTCCGCAGAAAGTTCAGGCACTTTTAAATTCAAATCCTCTAGCGACATTTTATCGCTCAGAAAATTATCCAGTTCGTTCTTGTTTTCCATGGTAATTTAATTTACAGGCTTAAATATTTTTAATTTTTCTTCGAGAACTTTTATTGTATAATGTAATCTTGATTTTACGCTGCCTTCAGGACAATTTTGTATCAGTGCAATTTCACTTATTGTTTTTTCTTCTTGGTATTTTAAAATAAATGCTTCTTTTTTCTCTGTAGAAAGTTCATTTAAAATTTCTTCCAGCGTTTTTCTAAATGTTGCGGCATCTATTTTACTTGCCGAGTTTAAAAAAGCAGCATCATTAATACTTTCGTTCATGTATCTTATTTCTTCTGCACTTTCTGAAACTATTTTTTTATGCCTGTAATAATTTTTACAACTATTAGAGGCTACTGAAAATATCCAGGTCTTGAAAGAACGGCTTTTATCAAATTTTTCAGGCGCTTCAGCAATTTTTAAGAACAGGTCCTGCAAAACATCTTCGGCAAGTTCCTTATCAAAATTCAACATGCGTATAAAATAACCCAACAAACGTTTACTATAGCGCTCATAGATCTCGTCAAATGCCAATTCTTCACCGTTGCTCAAAAAGAACATTAATTCTTCATCACTTAGCAGTGAAAATTTACCGGTACTCTTTGGCATATATTGTTACGCGTTACAAGTCGTTTTAATTATGCTTTTGTTTTTTAATGCTATTTAATAACCTGTACACGCATAAAGAACCAAAGTTCAATTGGTTCTTAAATAAATTCAAAAATTACGCTATATGAAGGGAAAGAAAGTAAGTTTAATATATTTTAACGCTATTTAAAAGAGGGTCTCAAGATCTCCCAAAGCACAATGCCAATACTAACCGATATATTTAATGAATGTTTGGTGCCAGCCTGCGGAATTTCAATAACAGCTTTGCAAGCATCTATTACTTCCTGGTCTACCCCATACACTTCGTTACCAAAAACAAGTGCCATTTTCTCATCGGACATAAACTTATTTAGGGGAACACTTTTGGTAGCCTGTTCAACGGCATAAATACTGTAACTTTTTTGTTTAAAAGCATCAATTGCTTCAAGCGTTGTTTTAAAATAAGACCATTTTACGGTTGATGTAGCACCCAAGGCTGTTTTTTCTATTTCTTTATTGGGAGGTGTACCGGTAACACCGCATAGAACAATCTCTTCAATTAAAAAAGCGTCGGCCGTTCTAAATGCAGACCCCACGTTGTTGAGGCTTCTTACATTATCTAAAATTATAACAACCGCCTGCTTTTCAGCGCTTTTAAAATCGCTCACAGACATGCGATTTAGCTCTTCGTTCTTTAATTTCCGGCTCATTTTGCGCTGTTTTAATCAATAAAAATACCTATATTTATCCTTTTAAAATAGATACTTTTTTTGTGAAGATAAGTAAAGAATTTAAAATAGGTATTGTAGTTTTATGTGCCATCGCAGCCTTTCTTTGGGGCATTAATTTTTTAAAGGGTACTAATCTTTTTTCGCACAAATATTATTTGTACGCTGTTTATCCAAAAATTGACAATTTAATTCCGGCCAACCCATTATTAATTAATGGTTACAAGATCGGACAGGTAAATGAGATCTCTTTATTTCAACAAGACGGACAAAATAAGGTTTTGGTTAAATTTTTATTGACCGAAGACGTTAAGATCCCAAAAAATTCAATTGCTAAAGCTATCAGTTCTGACCTTTTAGGATCGAAAGCAGTAGAAATTATTTATAGTAACGAAACCGAATTGGTAAAAAGTGGTGATACACTTATTGCAGCCGCAGAGGAAGGTTTTAAAGAATCTTTAGATAAACGTATTGCACCCATCCAGGCAAAAGCAGAGAATTTAATTAACAGCATGGATAGTGTAATGACTGTTGTGAGTTTGATTCTAAATACAAAAACGCGCGACAATCTTGATAAATCTTTTGAGAGTGTTAGAAAAGCGATCTTAACCTTAGAACAAACTGCTTACAAATTAGACGACCTTGTTGGTTCTGAAAAAGTAAAAATATCAAGCGTACTTTCTAACTTAAATCAAATAACCTCTAATTTAAGTAAGAATGGGCAAAAAATAGATGCCATCATTAATAACGTTAGCAGCATGACAGATAGTTTAGCAAAAGCACAGCTAAAAGATGCAATTGCCAACGCAGATAAATCTATGAAGGAATTAAATATTATGCTTGCTAAAATTAACGAAGGACAAGGAACTGCGGGTAAGTTGCTGAAGAATGATTCGTTATATAACAACTTAAATAAATCATCAGAAGATCTTGATAAACTATTAAAAGACCTAAGGTTAAATCCTGAACGTTATATTCATTTTTCTGTTTTCGGAAGAAAATCCCGTAAACCTGTTAATCCATAAAGAACAAATATGATAAGCTCGATCATCTTCGCTTTACTTTTAATTGGGGCATCCGGATATTTCGCGATCAATGTTAAGAAGATCCGCAGAAATATTCTTTTAGGAAGAGATGTTTCTTTTGCAGATAATAAAGGTGATCGTTTAAAAACAATGATATTAGTTGCTTTTGGTCAGCAAAAAATGTTCTCAAGACCAATTCCGGCCATATTACATTTCTTTTTATACTCTGCTTTCATAATAACTCAGATAGAACTAATAGAAATAGTTGTTGATGGTATTAGCGGCAGTCACCGTATTTTCAGAGAATCACTTGGCGGACTTTACACTTTTGCTGTTAGCTTTATTGAAATTCTTTCTGTTTTAGCTTTTATTGGAACCATCGCTTTTTTAGCGAGAAGGAATTTATTAAAAGTACCACGCCTTGTAATGAATGAATTAAATGGTTGGCCAAAATTAGATGCTAATTTTATTTTACTTGGCGAGATAACATTGATCTGTTTTATTTTTATGATGAATGGAGCTGATGAAGTTTTGTATTCACGCGGCTTATCGCATGCAACAAATTTAAATGATGGTTCGTTGGGTTTAACCGTGAGCAAACATATTGGGCCATTATTATTTGGTGGCATGTCGGAAGGCGCATTACATACAGTTGAACGCATTGGCTGGTGGGGACATATTTTAATGGTGCTAGGTTTTTTAAATTATTTACCGTTCTCGAAACATTTGCATATTGTTTTAGGATTTCCGAATACATATTACTCGAATTTAAAACCAAAAGGCGAGTTCACAACACTTGACGCTGTTACAGATGTGGTTGCTCCAAATTTTGACCCTGCTTATGTTGCAAAAACAGATCCAAATAATCCAGTAAGATTTGGCGTTAAAGATGTCCAGGATCTTAACTGGAAAAATTTAATGGATGCATATAGTTGCACCGAGTGCGGAAGATGTACTTCTGCTTGTCCACAAAACATTACAGGCAAAGCATTATCGCCCCGTAAAATTATGATGGATACACGTGATAGGTTAGAAGAAGTTGGAAAAAATATTGATAAGAATAAAGGAACATTTGTAGATGACGGAAAATCTTTATTGGGAGATTATATCAAACATGAAGAGATCTGGGCTTGCAATACTTGTAATGCCTGTGTGGAGGAATGTCCGGTTAATATAGATCCATTAGCAATTATTGTAGAGATAAGAAGGTATTTGGTAATGGAAGAAAGTAATACCCGTCCTGAATTAAATAGCATGTTCACTAATATTGAAAATAATGGCGCGCCTTGGCAATTCAGTCAAGCTGACCGTGCAAACTGGATAAACGAAAGTTAAAAAACTATTTATGGAGACGATAAAAGTTCCAACAATGGCCGAGATGGTAGCTGCAGGTGAGACCCCCGAAATATTATTTTGGGTAGGTTGTAGCGGCAGTTTTGACGATCGCGCGAAAAAAATTACCAAAGCTATTGTTCGGATTTTAGATCATGTAAAAATTAAATTTGCAATTCTTGGATCGGAAGAAGGTTGTACCGGAGATCCTGCAAAGCGTGGAGGAAATGAATTTTTATTTCAAATGCAGGCTATGCAAAACATTACCGTTATGAATGGTTACAGTGTTAAGAAAATCGTTACAGGTTGTCCGCATTGTTTTAATACTATTAAAAATGAATACCCCGCTTTAGGTGGAAATTACGAAGTGGTACATCACACACAACTAGTACAGGAATTAATTAATCAGGGCAAACTAAAAGTACAAGGCGGCGAATTTAAAGGCAAGAAAATTGTTTTTCACGATCCATGTTATTTAGGAAGAGCCAATAATGTTTACGAAGCTCCTCGCGAAATAATTGAAAAATTAGATGTTGAATTGGCCGAAATGAAACGCAGCAAAGCCAAAGGATTATGCTGTGGAGCAGGCGGTGCACAAATGTTTAAGGAAGCCGAAAAAGGAACTAAAGAAGTAAATGTAGAACGTGCAGAGGAAGCTTTAGCCCTTAATCCTGATGTGATAGCGGTGGGTTGTCCTTTTTGCAACACAATGATGACCGATGGCGTAAAACATTTTAATAAAGAAGACAAAACCAAAGTACTGGATATTGCAGAATTAATAGCTACCGCCAATGATCTTTAATTTTAATAAGAGAGTTTTTTCTTTATTTTTCATTGCAACTATTTTAATGTTTGCACTTAGTTCCTGTAAAAATAATCCCGAACAAACAGTAACTGAAAATAAAATAGCCGATAGTTTAAGCATAAAATTAAATTCACCCGAATTAAAAGCGGTTAACGCTGAGTTATTAAAAGATGCCGGAAACCCGGATCTGTATAACAAACGCGCCGCTATTTATATTGCTTTAAAACAATTAACAGAAGCTGTAAATGATGCTAAACGCGCTATTAAAATGGACACTACCAATGCAAATTATTACATGACATTGGTGGACGCCTATTACGCGCAAAACAATACGCGCTTATCAAAAGAACTTTTGGAAATAGTTGAAAAGAAGTTTCCTGATAATGTAGATGCTTTATTAAAATTATCTGAATTATATTATTTGGTAAGGCAATATCAAAAAGGAATTGACTACGTGAACAAAGCTTTAAAAATTAACGACAGGTTAGCAAAAGCCTATTATTTAAAAGGAAGTATCTATAGAGAAAGTGGTGACACTTCAAGAGCCATCTCTAGTTTAGAAACTGCAATTGAACAGGATAATAAATACGAAAATGCTTTTATTGATATTGGCGTAATGTATGCCGCAAGAAAAAATCCAATTGCCTTAGAGTATTATAATAATGCATTAAAAATAGATCCGTCTAACGAAAACACTGTTTATGCACGCGCTAAATTATTGCAGGATATTGGCAAAATAGATGAGGCCATTATTGAGTATAAAGCCATCTTAACTAAAAATAAAAATTGCGAAACTTGTTATTACAACCTTGGCGCTATTTACCTTGAAATAAAAAAAGATAACAATACCGCTCTTGAGAATTTTACTAATGCCATAGCGCTCAATCCAAATTCTGCACCGGCTTATTTTGCACGCGGTTACACATATACAAAGCTAAAAGACAAAGAAAGTGCAAAGGCAGATTATAATATGTGCTTAAAGATCCAACCCAACTTTGAGGCTGCGATCCAGGCTCTAAACGAGCTTTAGGTCTTTTCTCCCTTATATTTTAGATTAAACCCCTTTATTTGTTGACAAAAAGATTTTGCCTTCGACTTTAAAATTTTATATTTATAGGATATTCAAAAAAAATAAATGAAGTTAGAGAGAAAAAATGTTGGCATTGCTTTACAGGGTGGGGGTGCTCACGGCGCTTTTACATGGGGGGTTTTAGATAGGCTGCTAGAAGAAGATCATCTTGTTGCCGAAGCAATGTGTGGAACAAGTGCCGGTGCAGTAAATGCAGTAACTTGTGCTTACGGTTTGCATATTGGCGGACCAGCAAAAGCAAAAGAACTATTGGAAGAAATGTGGAAAAAAATTGCACTGAGTGGTAGTTTTTTATTTAAGCCGGGCATGATGGATAAAACTTATGGTAGTGGTGATATTTATAACAGCACCGGTTACATGATGTTTAATGCTATTACACAAGTTCTCTCACCTTATAATTTTAATCCTTTTAATTACAACCCGCTTCGCGATATTTTAACCAATATTATTGATTTTGAAGAATTGCAACGTTACAATAAAAAGAAACTTTTTATTTGCGCTACTAATGTAAAAACAAACAAAGCAAAAATATTTTCCAATAAAGAAATTACAGTTGATGCAGTTATGGCATCGGCTTGCTTACCTTTTTTATTCCAGGCTGTTGAAATTGAAGGCCAGTTTTATTGGGATGGTGGTTATATGGGAAATCCTCCAATTTTCCCGATCATAACCAACACCAGTTTGCGCGATATTGTATTAGTGAAAATTAATTCAATAAATATTAACTCAGTACCAACTACTGCAAGAGATATTGCAGATAGGGTAAACGAGATCTCATTCAACAGTAGTTTAATTAACGAGATGAAATTAATTCACTACCGTAACGAACTGATCAGGAATGGCATCTTAAAATCAGACGATAAAATTAACCGCGAGATCTTTGTACATACCATTAGCGGATACGATGCGTTGAGTCAGCTAAGTTATAGCAGCAAGATGAACACTTCCTGGGAATTTTTATTGAACCTTAAGAACAGGGGCCGCGATATTGCAGAAAAATGGCTAACTACAGATTATAAAGAAGTTGGTTTAAAATCCACCTTTGATATAGAAGAACATTTCTTTGATAAGTTTTAATTTGGCTGAAATCCTCTAAACACGCACAATTCAAAAATAAAACAGCATTTAACTTTCTTTAAATTTTGTTACGCTAAATTTTCTTAGTTTTACTCTTGGAATTACGTTTTATAAGCACGATGCATTTTATTTTCCAACAGAAAAGATCATTTAACTACCTACAAAAAATCTGGCTTTGCTTGTTTTGTTGTACGTATTTTTTTTCCGGTTCTCAAACCGCTTATTCAACTGATCCGGCCTACCTTGCTTTTAAAACAGAAAAGAACAATCTCATCACTAATTATTATTTTACATATCCCGATACAAGCATCACTACACTTCATAATTATTTTCCACGAAATTTTTTAGGCAATATTGGTTTGCCTTCTCCAAATTATATACTGAATTACGGCACTAACGATCTTGGTTTTAATTTTTGTCCTTCGGCTTACAAGAATGATATGTATAACGAGAACCAGGTAAATTATTATCGTTCAAAAGGGCCTTATGCCAACCTTACCGGTATTGCCGGAAGTAAAAAATTTCAGGTCTTTAAAATGGTCTTTACTCACACATATAAAAGAGTAAATGTGGCTTTAAAATTCAGCCGCTATACATCGGAAGGCTTTTATCTTAAACAACAAAGCTATACCAACAATTTTTATCTTTCGAGCAATTACACTACAAAAAAAGAACGTTTCGGTTATTATTTTTATATACTAAATAATGGAAATAGGAACAGGGAGAACGGAGGTATAAAAGCCGACAGTCTTACAGAAGTAACATTAATACAGAACAAAGAACTTTTTCCTGTAAAATTAAACGGAGCTACAAGAGATAACCGCGAATTTAAAGCCATGTTCAATCCTTATTTTAAATTAAATAAAGGTCGCGATTCGTCAACTAAGCTCAATCATTTTATTCAATTAAAATCGAGTTTCGCTGGCAGCAGTTATGAATACACCGATGATAATATTGCTTCAGACAAATATTACATTATTATGTATTTAGACACTTTAAAGACCCGCGATAGTTCTCATGTGCGGAAATTTATAAACGAAATTAGTTATGCTGCTGTATCTACCAACTCTAATTTTGCGCTCTCGTTTGGATACAAGAACGAGATAAACCAGGTTTGGCAAAAAGCCGATAGTTTATTTTATAATCATATTGCAACAGCCGATCTTGTTTTTAGAAAGCAATTCACCAACGATCAGAGAGCTGCAAAAGACCAAAGATCACTTCAAACACATTTTAATTTTCAATACATTTTTGAGGGTGCTAATAAAGGCAATTACAAAGCAGAAAGCCGATCTGTTTTTCTCTTAAACGGAGGTAAGTCGCGTTATTTATATTTAAATTTATTAGCTGAGAACCGTTCTGCAGATTATATTTATAATTATTGGGTCAGCAATCATTTTACATGGTTTAATAACGGTTATAAAGCGCAACAACAAACACAAGCTAACTTAGGTTTTGCTTTCAACAAGAATATTTCATTTGGTGTTTTCATTCAAAACATAAGTAACTATTTGTATTTTGATAACGTGGGTTTACCGGGACAATACGCAAAGACAATAAGCAATGCCGGTTTTAATTTAAATTTTTCGAAGATATTTTTTAAACACCTTGGCACTTCGTTAGAATACCGTTTCCAAAACACATCTCACACTTCTTATGTTCGACTTCCAAAAAATCAGGCAACAGCTAAATTATTTTATACCGGTTTTCTTTTTAAAAATAATTTGCAATTGCAAATAGGAAGTCAGTTACAGATCTACGATTCATTTTATTCTTATGGTTATATGCCCGCCACACAAGCTTTCTATTTACAAGAGAATTTTAAAACAACTCCCTACCCTTTTTTAGATGCTTACATTAATGCACGAATAAAACCGGTATCGTTTTTCTTTAAACTTGAAAACGCATTATATGGCCTTGCCGGAACAAATTACGCTTTAACACAAGGTTATTTTCAAACCGACAGGGCGTTCAGAATTGGTATCAGTTGGAGCTTTTTTGACTAAGTAAAATATCACAAAGGAGTTAAAAGAGACGATTTATACTTTTTTAACGCTTACTCGTGGTGGTATTTTTCGCCTTTTAAAATAGTGAAAGCGCGGTACAGCTGCTCAACAAAAAAGAGTCTTACCATTTGATGCGAGAAGGTCATTTGTGATAAGGAGATCTTTGAATTAGCCCGTTTATAGACCGTTTCACTAAAGCCAAAAGGCCCGCCAATTAAGAATATCAGGCGTTTTGTTGATGCATTTTGTTTTTGGGCAATAAGGTTTGAAAAATCTACAGAAGAATACTCTTTTCCCTGTTCATCCAATAAAATAAGCTGATCTTCGGGTAATATAGCGCTTAAAATAAGCTTGGCCTCTTCCTGCTTTTGCTCGCTATGACTGCGCTGCCGCACTGTCTTTGGCACATTAATTGTAACCATATCAAATGCACAGTAGTTCTTAAGCCGTTTGGTATATATTTCAATGCCCTCGGTCAAATAACTCTCCTGTGTTTTATCTATTTGAAGTAACAAGATCTTCATTGGTTAAAAGTGCGAAAAAATTATTAACTTTGTAATACATCATATGAAAATTGCGATAAATATCTTTTACCTGATTTTTACATTCTTTTTTGCCGGTGTTGAACCGAGCGAAGAGATCGTAGCTGCTTTAAAGCAAGGTAAAACCGCAGATATGGTAAAATACTTTGACGAAAAGCTTTCCATAAAGATCATTAACCAAGAAGACGTATTAAGTAAAGCACAGGCAGAGGCTAATTTAAAATTCTTTTTCGAAAAACATACTGTTAAAACATTTTCATCAAGCCATGTTAGTTCTGTAAATAACGGAGCCCAATATATTACTGGCACATTAGAAACAAACAGCGGTAAATTCAGGGTCTCTATTTTATTAAGACGAAATTTAATTGCTCAATTTCGAATAGAAACAGATAATGACTAATTTCATCAAGCTTCATCAAAAGCATTTTAATTTCAAACAATTCATTCTCGATTCTTTTACTGAAGATGTTGGCGATGGCGACCACACCTCTCTTTCTACAATTCCAAAGAACCATAAAGGTAAAATGCAGCTACTTGTAAAAGAGGATGGCATTATTGCAGGAATTACAGCTGCAGAAAAGATCTTTATGCAGGTTGACAAAAATTTTAAGTTAAAGATATTTATTAAAGACGGTGCTAAAGTAAAAAAAGGAGATGTTGCTTTTGTTATTGAAGGTAACACTCAAAAATTACTGACAGCAGAACGCCTTGTTTTAAATATCATGCAACGCATGAGCGGCATAGCAACTAAAACAAATTATTTACAAAATTTGTGCAAGGGCACAAAAGCCGTTGTAATTGACACGCGCAAAACTACACCCGGTTTTCGTTTTTTTGAAAAATGGGCAGTTGTAATTGGTGGGGGTGCCAACCATCGTTACGGATTATTTGATATGATCTTAATAAAAGACAATCACGTCGATTTTGCAGGAGGGATTATTGAAGCAATTGATGCAGCCAACTCTTATTTAAAAAAGAACAAAAAGAAACTGGCAATTGAAGTTGAAACACGCACGTTAGAAGATGTAAAAAAAGTATTGAAGCATGGTGGAGTAAAACGCATTATGCTTGATAATTATACACCACAACAAACTTTGGAAGCTGTTAACCTGATCAGCGGAAAATTTGAAGTAGAATCTTCCGGCGGCATTACTGAAACTAATATTGCCTCTTATGCCAAATGTGGCGTTGATTTTATCTCCATCGGTGCGTTAACGCATCATATCAAAAGCCTTGATCTAAGTCTGAAGGCTATCAAGTAATTGATAGATCTACTTATTAATAAGCTAAATAGATTTATGATTTTTATTCGTAATTTTATTCCAAAATCTAAACAATATGTATAAAGCCATTTTAGAAGTAGAAGGGAAAGTATATTCTTTATCAAGCATAAACATTAATACATATAACCGAGGCTCAGGTTATGACCCAAACCCTAACGATCAAACTCTCGTGTTTCAGATCAGGACCACAAAAATGGATCAATTTATCTGGAACTGGGTTAGCAGCCCTGACATCGCAAAAAAGAATGGCAAAATAAAATTTATTGACCTGGATGAAAACGTGGTAGTAAAAACCATTACTTTTGAAAATGGCTTTAGTAGTGCGTATAATATGAACTTTTATCAGAATAGTGATAGCAATGATACCAGTATTACTTTATCAGCTTCAAAAATTACTATTCAGGTAAGCACTGTATCCCCTTCAACTCCCGGAGCAACAAAAGATTAATTATAAAGTTTACAGGCCTCTTTTAAGATCTCTTTTATGTTTTTTATATCTATATCCTTATTGGGATCAATATAAAACACCCTGACCTGCGTTCTTCCTTCAGCAACAAGTTTTTTATGTTTTATTTTATTGCCGTCGACAAAACCAATATATAGTGCTCCGCTTTTTTTACTGATAGAAAAATAACAAAACAATTTTTTCTTATAGGTGAAGAAGGCTGTAGTATATTTCCAGTGCTCTTCGATCTGAGGAGAGTATCTCAATAAAAATTTCCTTAGAAATAAAAGACAACTCTGCTCAGGTTCAGGTTGTGAGAAATAATAATTATCAAGATAATTTAGCATTTTTAAAAACTTCCAGGTAAGAGTGTTGATGTGCTTTTACACAATAGTTTTTGATCACAGTTTCTCTGCCTTTGTTGCCAACTTCAATTCTTAAAGTTTCGTTCTCGATCAAATTAGACAGAACAGTAAACCATTCATCATCCGTCGTAACTAAAAAGCCATTCGCTCCATTTTGAATGATATCTTTATTTACACCAACCGCACTCATTACAGTCGGCACAGCACATGCCATATACGAAAGTCCTTTTAAGCCACATTTACCATTCGCCCATTCATCATCGGGCAAGGGCATCAAACCAATATCCAATGAGTTTAATTCACTTACTTCTGTGTTTTCTTTCCACTCTATTGCTTCAATATTTAACGTTTCATGCTTATAATATTTATCACCAATAACCTTAAACTTTAATTTATTCCTGTATTTTTCCTGGAGTTTTATAAGAACCGGAACTAATAATTCAAAATGTTTTATGGTACTAATACTTCCACTCCATCCTATTGTGATCAACTTTTTATTACGATGTTCTGCTTTTGGCACGTGCCATTCTGAATTTACTGTGGTTGGAATAATAACAACATTTTTATTGTACGGTTTTGCTTTTTCTGCCAAATAAGCATTACCAGCAATCACACAATGTGCTTTAGCAACATTAGTATAAAATTTTTCAGGTTTTTTTATCCATTCCCACTTTTTATTTCCCGGACTGGTATCGGCTAGCCAGATACTATCGTCAAAATCAAAAATAACATAAGCGCCTGAGCGAAATGCTTTTTTTTCAAAATAAGAGCTTCCTAAAAAAGAAGTTTCTCTTTGAATAAAAATGATATCGTACTTTTTAAATTGAAACGAATCTCTTAAACGTATAAAAAAAGATTTAATTAAAATGAAAGCTTTCGCCAAAACATTTCCTTTAGAATAAAAAAGCTCATCATCTTTTTGGTTGAGCAAATAAGAAAATTTAAATTTAAAACCATTCTCTTCTAAAAAAGGTAAATATTGCTCGAATCTGTAACGCTGACTGGGTGAGCGTTTAGGTCTGTGGGCACAAAGTATTAACACGTTAGCCATTTATTCCTCTACCTCAATTTTAAACCTGTGTAAAAACCGATGTACGACCGGCGAAATAATGATTGCTACAGAAGTTAAAAAAGTAACGCCGCTATAGATTGCATAAAAAGAAGCGAAGATTTTTCCCTCATTATTTATAGCTTTATCTACAGGGCCCATGCCGGTTAGTATCATACTGGCATTGTATAAACTATCTACCCATCCTAAATTAAAATAATGGTGGTAACCGATCATGCCAATTAATAATGAAAAAGCTAAAATAAGAATTCCTGCAATAGCACTTCGTAATATTTTATTTACGAAGTGCTTTTGAGGAGGTAAAGGTTTTAATTGACCGTCAGCCATTGTTAGCTTCCAAATTTAAAGCCTAAACTTTGTCTGTTGCCTGTTGATTGTGTTTGCAGATGTTTAACGTCATCAAATATTAACTCTGCAAGATGTTCTTTCTTACGCTGATCGCTTGGCATTGAAGCCAAACGTAAATTTTGTTTCATAACTACATCGCCAACTATTTGTCTTGCTGTTCTTGCGTTACCAAAAAATTTATCCCTGTTCTCGTAAAGATCATTTAAGTAAGACCTTAAATGTGCTTCTGCTTCTGGATTTGCTGTTAAGCTTTCTTTTTGCAATAAATTTTTAGTGATCACCCATAACTGTTCTGCTTGGTAATCTTCAAAAACAAATGTTTTATCAAAGCGCGATTTAAAGCCGGGATTACTTTCAATGAACATGTGCATATTTTCAGGATAACCTGCAACGATGATACCAAATTTACCGCGCTGATCTTCCATACGTTTTAAAATTACCTGGATGGCTTCCTGTCCAAAATCGTTTCCGCCGTGACCTGCTAAACCATAAGCTTCATCAATAAATAAAATTCCACCCATGGCATCTTCAATTACAGCTGCGGTTTTTGTGGCTGTTTGTCCAACATAACCGGCAACCAGACCTTCCCTGTCAACCTCCACAACATGGCCACGCTCTATCACTCCTAAGGCTTTGTAAATTTTTGCCATGATACGTGCTAAAGTTGTTTTACCGGTACCGGGATTTCCTGAGAATACAGAGTGAAGTGAGAATTTATTTACAACATCTTTACCTGTTTCGTTATAAAAGCGAATTAGTTTTACCAACTCGTGGATATCCTGTTTTATTTTATCCATACCAACAAGATCATTCAGTTCTGCTAAGGCATCGTTCAATTGTTTATCGTTAACCGTTAGTTTCAGTTTCTTCTTCTGCTCGGTCATAAATACATCTTCCAGATCAGCTAAAGTGATTGTTGAAAGATCTTCTTTAGAAAGATTAGCAAGGTCGGTTGATTTCATTAAACGTAAACCCATGTTTTGTTTTGCTTCTTCAACAACCGCATTTACAAAACGGGCATTACCAAAATGTTCATCACGTTTACGATACGCTTCTATTAATTGTTCTTTTAAATAATTATCCGCTTCTGCCGAGAAACTAATTTGTTTTTGTCCTGATGAATACACCGCAATAGCATGAAGTTCTTCAGGCAAATAATCATCAAAGTGAAAGTATTCTGTGAAGCGCGATTTTAATCCCGGGTTACTTTCTATAAAACTTTTAATTTGTTTTGGATAACCGGCGCCAATAATGGCAATATCTCCGGGGCCATCACTCATTTCTTTTAAAAGCATTTCAATAACCTCTTTCCCAAAATCTTTGCTGTCATCATCCGAACGCGCTAACGAATATGCTTCATCAATAAATAAAATACCACCGCGTGCACTATCTATCATCTTTTTAGTTTTCGGCGCGGTTTGTCCAATATATTCACCCACTAATGCAGCACGATCTACCTCAACAACGTGACCTTTGCTTAACAATCCCATTTTGTTATAGATCTTGCCTAACATTTTTACGATTGTTGTTTTTCCTGTGCCGGGATTGCCGGTAAAAATACTATGTAAGGCAATTTTACCTGAATCATCAAAACCTTTTTCTTTACGCAATTTTGTAAAATTTAAATAGGTGATGTTCTCGCGAATAGATTTTTTTACGCCATCCAAACCTATCAATGCATCCAGATCAACCAATAATTCTTCTAAAGTTTTTTCTGTAGTGCCTTCATTATTATTTGGATTTTGACTAGCGCTTGAGTTACCGGCTGTTAAAGTTTGCTCAATAGTTTTTAATAATGGCGTTTCTCCTTCTTCTTCAACGTTGGCGCAATTAAAAGTAGTTGCACCAACTAACACATCATTAAAAACAACCTCAACCAAATATTTATCGTCTGTCCATATACCCGGCGTATCGCTACCCCAGGCTTTTTCAAATGTATATGTATAATCTACCTTATTTGCATCTACGAAACCGGTTTGCACAACTGAAGCTTTTGGTTGACCAGAATCATCATAAAAATTCACGAATAACTCGTAGTGATAATCAACAGCGCTAATGTTCTTAAATTTAACTTCGGCCCAAACATATTTTGTATCGTTCTTACTAAATGTTTTAAGGTATTTGCGGTTACGTTCCTGCCATCCATCGTGGTGACTGTTATATAATTTAATGTGTTCAATTTCTAAATATGGGTTTGCGTGAATTGTTACTTCACCAACATCGTTAATGTGAAATAATTTTTCGCCTATAAAAACATCATCAATATAAGCTTGCCATAAATAACTGCCTTTGGTCCAAAAAGTTCCTTTAGCTTCAACACCCCAACCATCACGTAAATAAAAAATATTCTCGTCTTTTTTTACATTGATCGATAACTCACGGTTACAAATTTCTTTTTTACCAACATTTTCAACACACTTAAGATTTACTTTTGCGGTCCAATCTTCTTCATCAAAAAATTTATTAAAAATTGCCAACTCAACCCTTACATAATCTATTTCGGCTTTATCTAAAGTTGTTCGGTAACGTTTTTGATTGTTCACCATCCACTCATTGTTGCAAAATGTTTGCAAGCTCTTAAACTTGTATCTTTTCTCCATCATTAAAAATTTTATATACTAAAAATAGAAAAACTAATTAAAAAAAGGAAATTATTTGATCTTTTTCTGAGTTTGGGCTTTATCGTTTAAAGGCTTATTTTTGTGGCTAATGAATCTGGTTTTTGATGTTATAGAAATATTAAAGGTTACCACGGTATTATTTGCTGTGATCGACGTAATTGGCTCAATACCAGTGATTATCAGCTTAAAACAAAAAACCGGCAGCATCGATCCCTTTAAAGCTTCCTGGGTTTCGCTGGCTATAATGGTTGTTTTTTTATTTATTGGTCAAAGTATTTTAAATATTATTGGAATTAAAGTAGAGGATTTTGCTATTGCAGGGTCTTTTGTACTGTTTTTTATTGCTTTAGAAATGATATTAGGTATTAAAATTTACAGAGATGAAATACCCGCCACAGCATCAATTGTTCCATTAGCTTTTCCGTTAATTGCTGGCACTGGAACCTTAACAACATTACTTTCTATAAGGGCAGAATATAATTTACTCTCCATTATCATTGCCATTTTTATTAATGTGGTAATCGTTTATTTTGTTTTAAAATATATTAGTCTGTTAGAAAAATTATTGGGCGTTGGTGGCATTGCCATTCTTAAAAAAGTTTTTGGAATTGTGCTTTTAGCACTGGCGATAAAATTATTCAGAAAGTATACCGGACTTTAAGAAATTATAAAATAAAGATTAAAAATTTTAAATGTCCAAAGCGCTTAGCACCATATTATTATTAATAGCTTCTAACACCTTTATGACCATTGCCTGGTACGGACATTTGCGCTATAAAGACATTAGCTTTTTAAAGAACACAGGAATGATAACTGCTATTTTGCTTAGCTGGGGAATTGCTCTATTTGAATACAGTTTAATGGTGCCTGCAAATAAGATTGGAAGCTCTATTAATGGCGGGCCCTTTAATATGTGGCAATTAAAACTGATCCAGGAAGTAGTTTCAATTTCTGTATTTATAATTTTTACGTTAGTATTCTTTAAAACCGAAACATTAAAATGGAACCATTTAATTGGTTTTGTTTTTTTGATAGCCGCAGTTTATTTTTTCTTTAAGAAGTAACGCCTAGTTTTTCCAAGTCTAAAAGATAATTATCAACTTCAGGTGTGTCAGCGTTTAATTCTTTTGCTTTTTTAAACTGTGTAAATGCTTCCTGAAATTCTTTTTTTTCAAAATAATAAATACCAAGATTTCTGTATGCATAAGAATTTTTATCATCTAAAAATAAAGATCTTCGTATGTCTTTAAGTCCTTCTTCATTTTGATTTAGTTTTATTTTTGCAAGCCCCCGGTTATTATAAGCAAAAGCATGAGGATCGAGGCCTATACAGATGTCAAAGTCAAGAATAGCATTAATATAATTTCCTAAAATAAGATTATTATAGCCGCGGTTATTATACGCATCAACAAACCGAGGAAATAATACTATTGCTTTTGAATAAGCTTCATTTACTTTATCATATTGTTTTACGGCTGATAATGCAAGGCCATAATTATAATGATCGGTAGCGTTTAAAACAAATCCAGATTGAAGCTTAGTAAATAATTCTATAGCTTTTTGAGGTTCTTTATTATTAATATATAAAACAATCCCTATCCTTATAACTTCGGGACTAATTGCATCTTTAAAATACTTCTCATAATAAATTGCTCCTTGCTGGCTCTTATTTTCTTTATAAAACTCCTGTAGTTTGGCCAATCTTTTAAGTTTTCTATTATGAAAAATAATATTTTTAAGCTGTTGGCCATCATTAAAAGTAGTTGTTCCATTATGCAAGACAATTGGTATAAGGTTTGGATAAATATTTTGTATAAAATCGATCATACTGGAGAGAGTCAAAAAAAAGCATACGAGCCTGAAATAATCATTGTAGTATGGAGTTATAAGAAAATAGAGACAAAGCCCAGCAATCAATAAGGAATTAAATGGCCCTGCAAGAATAAAAATAAAATTTTTTGCACGCGATTCTGATGTATGACTGGAAACACAAAGACCATGATTCCATGAAATAAAGTCATATTTAAAGTGTACAATTAAACGACCGATCCTAAAATGAATTCCTTTCTTTGGATCGCCATATGACCCAAGATAAATACTTATATCACCATCAAATAATATTAATCCAGCAATAGCATGGCCCATTTCGTGAATAACCGTTGTTACTGTATTGGCCAACGCCAACGAAGCAGAAAAAACCGTTATTACAAATACAAAATTCACACTTGTTCCTTGTGAAAAATATTACTTCTCGGTCGCTTCTCTCAAATATTCTAAAAAAGAATGCATGGCTTTAAAGCCAGCAACAATTTCTTTAGCGGCATTTTTATCCATTACCTGTTTGTTTGTGTAAGCGTGACTTACAATAAAATGCCTGTTACGCAAAAGATCTATCAATGGATGCTCTTTGTCATACCCTTTTGGGGCGGTCTTTAAAGCGCCCTCATTATCCAAACCTTTAAAATATTTTTTGAAAGAAGCAGACTTAAGGATCTTTAATAAAGGAGCGGAGTTGTAATCAATTTCTTGACGTATTGCATTTAGTATATCCGGTTCGGGCATCCAAACGCCACCGGCAATAAAACTTGAATCGGGTTGTACGTGAAAATAATAGCCCGCACCAACCGCTTTTTTTCCACCGGAATTAATACTTGCGCCCATATTATTTTTGTATGGTGTTTTATCTTTGCTAAAACGAACGTCTTTATAAATTCTAAAAGTACAATCCTTCGCCTTCATATCGGGTGAAATGCCCTTATCAAATTTAGCAACACCATTAATAATTTGCTGCACAAAAACTTCAAAGTCTTCTTTTGCTTTTATATATGTATGCTTGTTCTTCTCAAACCAATCGCGGTTATTGTTAGCTTCTAATTTTTTTAAAAATGAAAAAACAGTTTCCATAGTTTATATTTTTATTCTGTAATATTTTCTGAAATTTTTCTAAAGAATTTAAGGTGACTTAAAAACTCAGAAGCAATGATACGAATGATGGTGTAAACCGGTAAAGCTATTACCATACCAAAAATGCCTCCTAATGTACCTGCCATCAACGTTACAATAAAGATCTCGAGCGGATGTGCTTTTACGGAATTTGAAAAAAGGAAAGGTTGAATAATAAATCCATCTACCAAATTAATTGTAAGTAAGGTAAAAAAGATAGTATTAATGGTTGGTCCAATTAATGCATAACTACCTGTACTTATACAAGAACTTACTCCTAATATTATTGCAATGACCATTGTGATGGCAGAACCTATATAAGGAATAACATTTAATATACCCGCGCAAAATGCAATAATAAGGGCGTTCTTAATTCCAAAAATAGTGAGGAATAAAAAAACCGCACCACCAACAATGAACATATCCACAAATAAACTCACAAAATATTTGCTCAACATTTTTTTAGACATTTTTAAAACCTCGCGCATTTCTTTTTCGACGCCAAGCGGTGTAATGGTGAGCAAACTATTCTTAACTATTCTTTCATCCTTTAATAAAAAGAAAGTGATGAATAGGGTACATAACATGCCGCCAAAAATTGTTCCAAAATACTGAAAGGTGTTGTTAACCACCATGCTGATGTTCTTTGTATTTACATATTCAGATACCTGAGTTGAAAGATTTTGTTTAAGATCTTCTTCATTTCCCAGTTTTAATAGCATAGCTTTTATACCCGGAAATTGCGCCAGGATATTATGAAATACATCGTAAAAATTTAGTTCAGCCAAAAAATTTATTTCTGCCGCAAGTGGTGGAATAATAAGAAAAAATAAACCAAAGAGTAAACAAACTATCAATAAAATGGTTATTAAAGCGGCAACCGCATCAGGCATGTGCCTTTTACCAAATTTGATCTTTTCAAGTTTATAAGTGATTGGATAACCGACCAAAAATAACACCAAAGAGATAGCGATATAAATAACGATCTTAAAAAATAAAAATGCGAAAGCAATTATGGCCAAAAAACCAATAATGCGCCAGATATTTATTTTTAAAGGCATGTAAACAAAGATAGTTTTAATTGGTTAACTTTGGAAGAGTGAAAAAATTAATCCCTAAAATAGTAACTATTTTTATCATTTTTTTGGTAGCAGGATGCATTACCCGAAAGCCATTTGTTACTAAACCTACTAAAAGCCTTGTTAACCCGGATAGTGAATTATTAGAGGTAAATGCCATTGCCTATCATTTAAACGATAGTGTTACCATTGGTTACTTGGAAATTAAAAATGAGAATTTAATTTACAAACGACCTGATACTTCTTCTGCATTTTATGCCGACCTGCGCATATCTTATAAACTTTTACCGGAGCCCAATTCAAGAAAGATAATTGACAGCAGCTCTTACCATATTATTGACAGGGCAAATGATCAGGTGGAAATTAAATCGCTAGTATCTAAATTTAATTTAAAGGCAAAAAATAACGCTAATTACTATTTAGACGTACAGGTATTTGACTTAAATAAAAGAATAAAATATACTAAAGGATTGAACGTTTATAAAAAAAATAATTTTTCTGAACAAAATTTTTTGATCACTTATAATGATATTATTTCTTTCAAAACACATTTTTTAAAGAACGAAACAGTTGTGGTTAGATTCTCCAATCCTGCCATTAACCAAATAACGGTGAATTGTTTCTTCAAAGAATTTGGTCCTGCCCTGCCACCTTTTTCTACCAAAACAATTGACGAATTTAAATACAAACCCGACAGTATTTTTAAAATGGAGCTTAGCACCAACCAATTTCAGTTAACCATGCCGCGCAACGGTTTTCTGCATGTTATCCCCGCTCAGGATATTAATGAAGGTGTAACATTATATACATACGACAAAACTTTTCCTGGAGTAAGCAATAGCGAAGAGATGATAAACTGCACACGTTATTTAATGAGTAAGGATGAATTTGATTCTTGTAAAACTGCTATTGATAAAAAAGTGGCTATTGATAATTTTTGGATTAGCATTGCAGGAAGTAAAGAGCGGGCGAAAGAATTATTAAAGCGTTATTATGGTCGCGTAAAAGAAGCCAATAAATATTATACCAGTTACACGCAAGGATGGAAAACCGACAGAGGTATGATATTCATCGTTTTTGGCGCACCAACAAATATTTATAGAAGCAGTAAAGGCGAAACCTGGGTTTATGGAGTTGAAACAAATCCAAATGCCACGCGTTTTGTATTTAATAAAACACAAAACCCTTTTAGCGATAACGATTATGTTTTAGAACGCTCTCAATTTTTTAAAGAGCCCTATTATACAGCCGTAGATTTTTGGCGACAGGGCCATGTGTATATAAATAATGGACGATAGTTACATAAAATTTAACCACATAGACACATAGATTTTTTTTGATCAGAACTATGTTTGAAAAGTAAAGGGCATCATAGACTTTTCATCGCCATGGCGATGAAAACTATGTTAACTCTATTAAAATTATTATTTAAACTCTTTAAGGATTATGTTTCTATGCGGTTTAGATCTTTTAGTCTTCAAGCAGGCCACCCTTTTTAATCAACTCGTAACCTTCATCTTTTGGTAAGTTTGGTAATTTGGAAGCGGCAACGGCCAACTCATCGCATCGGTTATTTTCTACGTTGGTGGCATGGCCTTTTACCCAAATAAATTGGTGTTTTTGGGCATCATAGATCCTTAAAAATCGTTGCCATAAGTCGACATTTGCTTTATTTTTAAAGCCTGTTTTACGCCAGCCAAATACCCACTTTAAATTAATAGAATCTACTACATATTTACTGTCAGAATATACTTTAACTGGCAGGTCGTTGCTTGTAACACTCTCTAAACCAACAATTGCAGCCAATAATTCCATACGGTTATTGGTGGTTAATCTAAAGCCCCCGCTTATTTCCTTGCGGTGTTGTTTAAATTTTAAAACCACGCCAAAACCGCCCGGACCGGGGTTTCCGCTTGCTGCGCCATCGGTATATAATTCAATAAAAGTTTCCAATTCAGGGTTTAAGTTAGCCTTTTTAAGGCCAATATTAAGTTTAAATTACTAGAGCACGTTTAAATTTATATAATAAAATTGTTTGCAGCTTATTTTTTAGCGAAACAAGGCGAATTTTGTAGGCATAATTGAACATTTATGGCGAAAAATTTAACGAAGTTGTAGCAAAAAAGAAGCGAAAACAAATTATTTGATGAATTTTAAACGTGCTCTTTGATATTTTAGGTGGATGTTTTATTGGTAAAATGCAAATTAGTAGGTATATTCGTATTTCTAAAATCAAAAATATGTCAGTATTAGTAAATAAAAATTCGAAGGTGATCGTACAGGGTTTTACCGGTGGAGAAGGAACTTTTCACGCAACCCAAATGATCGAGTATGGAACTAATGTGGTTGGTGGTGTTACTCCAGGTAAAGGCGGAACTATACATTTAGACCGTCCGGTTTTTAATACTGTTTCAGAAGCGGTTCAAAAAGTGCAGGCTGATGTTTCTATCATTTTTGTACCGGCTGCTTTTGCTGCCGATGCTATTATGGAATCTGCCGATGCAGGAATTAAAGTTATTGTATGTATTACAGAAGGCATTCCAGTTAAGGATATGATCCTTGTGAAAGAATATTTAAAAGGAAAAGCTTGTCGTTTAATTGGTCCTAATTGCCCTGGGGTTATTACTGCGGGTGAAGCAAAGGTTGGCATCATGCCGGGTTTTGTATTTAAAAAAGGTAAAATTGGAATTATTTCTAAAAGTGGAACTTTAACTTACGAAGCTGCTGATCAAATTGTAAAAGCAGGAATGGGAATTACTACCGCTATTGGTATTGGTGGCGATCCAATTATTGGAACACCAACAAAAGATGCTGTTGAATTATTAATGAACGATCCTGAGACCGAAGCTATTGTAATGATAGGTGAAATTGGCGGAAATTACGAAGCAGAAGCTGCGCGTTGGATAAAAGCTAACGGAAATAAAAAACCTGTTGTTGGTTTTATTGCAGGACAAACTGCGCCAAAAGGCCGTACTATGGGACATGCAGGTGCAATTGTTGGAGGTGCTGAAGATACAGCTCAGGCGAAAATGAAAATTTTACGCGAGTGTGGAATTTTTGTTTGCGAAAGCCCTGCAGAAATTGGTAAAACAATGGCTGCTGTTTTAAAAGGCGAAAAAGTTACAGCTTAATTTATTTTTATAAAATTAAAAACCGCATTCAAATATGAATGCGGTTTTTTTGTTTTCATTTGTTTGGTAAATTATTTCGTCCCTACGGGACTTCATTTACCAAATTATTATTATTCTACCATATTCGATCCCTAACGGGATCATGAAGTAGTTTAATTTCGAATAACCATTACCGTAAAGACAAAATATTATTAGAATGGTATAGGAAAAACACAGTTATTATTCTTCTGCCATATTGGATCACTAACGGGATCATGAAGTAGTTTAACTTCGAAATAACCATTACCGTAAAGACAAAATATTATTAGAATGGGGTAGGAAAAACACAGTTATTATTATTCTGGCAACATTCGATCCCTAATGGGATCATGAAGTAGTTTAACTTCGAAATAACCATTACCGTAAAGACAAAATATTATTAGAATGGTGTAGGAAAAACACAGTTATTATTCTTCCGACAACATTCGATCCCTAACTGGATTATGAAGTAGTTTAATTTCGAAATAACCATTACCGTAAAGACAAAATATTATTGGAACGGTTTAAGAAAATCGCAGGTCTCATATACATCTCTAATGGACATTATTTTTGTCCCTACGGGACAAAAATATTGGTAGAAAAAAGTTAGAAGAAGATCCCGAGTCCCATAGGGACGAAACATTAAGCCGTTGTAATGTTTACAAAAATATTTCTCAGTTTTTTAAATAATAGAACGGCAACTATGCAGCCAAAAGAATTCGCCACAAAATCCTGCCAATCGGCGCTGCGGTTACTAAAACATTTTGCCTGCATTAATTCTAATAAGCCACCATACAAAACACATACTAAAAAATAAATGATCATGTATTGTTTTGGCTGTTTACGTTTTATTACAACTAGGAATAATAAACTATTTAAAATAAAGAACATGGTGGCATGTACCCATTTATCAAAGCTCAACAATTCTAACCAACTAACACTTGGTATAAAATGGCCTGGTGTAGCACATAAAGCTAAAATGACAGCTGCCCATATTATTGAGAATACTAAACTGTTTTTATAAATTAGTTGCTTCAATTTTTTTATTCAGGATAAATGCGCAAACAAAAAACCCTTTCGAGTTAAACTGGAAAGGGTTTTAAATTTATAACACTAAAACTATGCGCCTATTAATTTTTTATAATCTTCAACGCTTAATAATTCGTTTAATTCAGCAGGATTTGTGAATTTAATTTTTATCATCCAGCCTTTTCCGTAAGGATCGCTATTCACGCTTTCGGGAGCAGAATCAATGTCCTTGTTAACTTCCAAAACTTCCCCTGTTAAAGGCATAAAAAGATCACTTACTGTTTTTACAGCTTCTACTGTTCCAAAAACCGCTTCTTTATCTACGGTCTCACCAATAGTATTTACATCTACATAAACAATATCACCTAACTCGCGTTGGGCAAAATCTGTAATTCCTATTGTAGCTTCGCTACCGTTTATTTTTACCCACTCGTGGTCTTTTGTGTATTTTACGTCTGCTGGAAAATTCATGTTTATTTTTTTGAATTACAAATGTAATTGTTTGTTTGAATTATCAAATATTTTTTTGCCTAAAGTTGATATTTATTCTTAGGCTCTATTGGAAATTGATCCTTAAGCTAAAGCCACCCGTGGCATTGGCAGTTGGGAAAGACGCTGATGTTTGGGGCTTAGTCCTTATCCAATCGTAAAAGAGCCTTAAATTAATGTTTTGCGTTAACTGGTAATCGGCAGAAGAACGTAAGGTTATAATATTAGTTCCTCCGGTTGGAATGCTTATACCATCTGATACCCTGCGGATGATCGAAAGATTCTCACGGTAACTTACATCTAACTTTAACAATAAATTACTTTCTAAAACCTTACCTTGGATCTGTACACCTTTAATTTTTAATTTAGGGTACATATAACCTAAACCAACAATATACTCCTGGCCTTTTGTTTCAATAATTTGGAGACCTGTAATATTTAAACTGGTTGTTTTATCACGTTTGGTCTCTAAATTGGCGCTCCAACCTTGTTTTACGAATTGAAAATCGAATTTAATGAGTGGTGAGAACGCTTCAGTAATTGTGACTGCATTAATATTATAATATGGCACAAAGTTCGAGTTTAAAATAGTGGTTCCGGTAGAAACTGATACCGGTGCCCTAACTGTTTGGTCATTTTCCTTATCACTCACATTATATAAAATATTATTTGTAAAGCCTGCTACGTTATATGTACTTCTGTAACCATGACGAACAGTGATACTTCTAAACGTTTTCTTAAACACCGATAATTTTCCTAATCCATCCCAGTTAATAGTAAAGTTTGGCAGCGGTGTTGTGGGAAAAATATTTTTTGTGCTATATTTTTTAATATTTCTTCCGGTATAGGTCCTATAAAATGCGCTAACTATAACGTCTTGCTGATTATCCTGGTATCCATCAACATAACTAACAGTGGATGGGCCGGTTGCTGTAAGAGCAACATAAGTTTCTATTCCTTTCGACTCAGGATTTGCTTGTCCTAATTCTTTTGCAACATCAAATCGTACTAGTCTAAACTCATCAAATAAACTTGAGTTTGTTTCTTTTCCTTTGTCGCTTAATGATCTGAAAAAAGTAAATGTAGAGATATTAAAATTACCTGTTTCGTTTCTACTTACGTGAAAATCAAATCTCTCTGTAACGGGGTCATAGAGCATATATTCGCTTACGCTTTTTGATTTTGTATAGTTTCCGTTCAACTCAATTTTCAAACTTCCATGCGGCTCAATACTCGACCTGTAAGTATATGTAGTGTTTTTAGATTCAACGTAAGGCGTTGTTTGCTGTGGTAATTTTGAGAGCCATCCATTGGCTGCGCTATTCTCTCTAATATTAGGATCGCGCCAACCTGTTGTAAATAAAAATCCGGGTGCCTGGCTTTCTCCAAAGTCCATACCCATATACTGTGAGCTTGGCAAAAAGTTTGACATTGCCTGGCCGTTTTGCTCTTGAAAACTAAGAGAAATATTTTTGACCATCATAATACCTCTTGCCAAAAACTCACCAAGGTCTTTAAAATTACTTTCTTTTTCTTTCTTTTTAAGCGAGTCTCCTGCTGCTACAGCTGTGCTCGTGCTTGCGGCGCCTTTACCTGGTTTAGCAAGATCGGTAGGTTTTTTTGCGTTTGTATTTAAGCGTTTAAAATATGGTATCTTATTATATAATTGTATCAGGTTAAAGTTACCTGTAATGTTATGCGTATTTGTGTTTTGAATAGTATTACCAATTTTATCATCTGCCGCAAACGGTCTACGCATCCATGTGTATGTTCCACCATACTTATATGTAACAGTTGTAAAATCCAATAGCGGAATTTTATTCAGTGGTACATTTATATTCACATTATTTTGCTGCCTGTACGAAACATTCTCTCCAAATTTTCCAATAGAATCTGTATTGGGTAGCAAACTTTTCCTACCATTAAAAAAAGTGTTTACAATATCATCACGGTGGGCTTTATCTTCCTTAAATACTTCTCCATACTGTTCTAGGATACGACCTTCATTATTGGCAGAAAAATCAAATTTAATTGCTTTACTAAGATCCCAACGTAAATTATACGCACGGTTGATAAGGAAATTTTTATTTACTAAAGCAGGATTTTCAAAGACCGTAGATCCTGCGTAATAGCTGGTAATATCCCGGTTCTTAAGTGCCGAATAGGTCCTGTTAAGATCAACCGATGTTCCAAAACTATTTGGTAACAATTGTAAATTAAAATCTTTTATTAAAGCAAACCATTTGTTTTGAAAGACCTTCATTTTACTAAATGGTTTAATAGTGAATGGATTTGATAAGTTAAAAGCGTACTGCAGGTTTCCACGATACTGCCTGTTAATATTATATTCAACGTTTACACTTCGTTTAAACAATTCCGTATATGCATAGGTGGCAGAAAAATTACTGATATCCCATGGCATTGGTTTTGCGCCTTTACGTTTAAAGCCATCTATCCTTACATTTGTTAGATTAAATCCTTTACGTTCGGTTTTATCTAATACCTGATCTTTAATGTCTGCTTTTTGTTGTTTTGTTATGTAATCGCTGTCTTCAAAATCCTTCATTTTCACATCCGGATCAATTGGATTAAATAACGGTTTTACAATTGTTTGTCCATAATTGTAAAAAACAGGCAAGGTTATTTTCCATTTATTTGGGAAGAATTTTCCTGCATTGATAGAGCTGCTCATGTCCCAGTTAATATTTGTCTCCCTGCTCCGCTCATTTATTTTTTGTTCAACTCCACCCCAAAAAGGTGTTTTGTATGTACCCGCTAACGACACCATACCAAGGTCGGCCAGTTTAGCCTGCACCTGGCCGGTAGTTGCCCAACCACCTTTATTGATAAATTCGGTTAAACGTAATTCGTTCACCCACACCTCAACACAATGCGCTAAATTATCGGTTCCTTTTGCATTTCTTACACCAACCATTACACTTTTTATGGTGCCTAAATTTGGATTACCTACTACAGAAATTTTATAACCGCCAAAATCTTTTGTAAAGGGTTGTGACAATTGATTTAAATTACTGAAGTAACCTAGTTCTTCATTCCTTAAACGTTTTACTTCGCTAATATCACTAAACTTAAAATTAATTTCATTCTCAGCAGGCCAAACCGCATAACGGTCATCAATATTATTAGGATCGTAAAAACCACTAGGAGATTTAGGAGTGATTTTTAAAGGCACTTCGTACTCATAAAAATTATTATTGTAATCGGTACCAACTCTAAAAAACAAAGTAAGATCGCCATCATTCAATGGAATGTCATTTAATCTTTCGGCATGCACGTTCATTTTAATATTATTAAACATACGTGTATCCAGATCAACATTTTTAAATATAGCCCTGCTATCGCCATCTTTTAAATTACAAACACGCATTTGTAGTGCCTGCTCATTTTGTAAAACCAAATTAGTGGTTTGTACATTTTGTTGTTGTTGAATATCGGGAGGTAAAACATAATTTACCGGCACCTTGTTACCATTCTCCTGCAAACTAACTGCAGAAACGTCGAAGGTGGTTGAGTTATCATCATTAGCAATATATTCCCCGGTTTGTTTAAGATCGTAAGCGTAACGTCTCCAATCTGCACGCACTAATTCAAAACGCGCTAAACGCACCAACACCGGTCTGTCAAAACCTTTCATATAAACACGCATAAAACGAATGGAGTTAAAACCTTCTATACCACCCACAACAGACTCAAATTGAGAAACAGGAATTTTAAATTGATACCATTTTACACTTTTATTGATGCCACCAAAATCGGCTGTACCCGTAAATTGATCCACAATAAAATTTGTACCAACCGATGAAGGATTAATATCGTTGGGAGATATCTTTACATGGTATTGATAATAATTTTCTGTTTCACTTAGTGTATTATCTTTATTTACATCTTCAATATTTGGTATAGTTGATGCAGATGTATTATATCCTTCGCTGTTTAAACCTTTGTATTGTGCTTCAGTGGGTGAATTTCCTTCTGAATTATTATATCTTGAATATCTCCTTAAAGTATTTGCTTGTGTTGAGGCGTCAGAATCATAATCATCGCCTCTAAAAAAATGGTATTTATCTGTAGATGGATCATTATTGAATGCATCTTTAACGGATTGGTTAAAAGGCCCGGCGTTCATGTCTGCAATAGCACTTCTAAAACGATACCTTTCATAGTTATCACTTAAGCCATCATAACCAACATCCTGAAACTCACGATCAGCTTCATCCTGCGAAAAAGCATTTACAGTTGGTGGGATCAACGGAATGTTTGCAACGTTATTAGAATCGATCGGTAAGTTCTTTGAAAAATCTGACACACCCGGAATACCATTTTCATAAACCATCCTGCCGTCTTTTACAATATCTTCAGAGATATTTCCAATGTTGATATACATATCGCCTGATGGCAATTTTGTTTTATCAAAACGTGAATCTGTAGCAGCATCGTAATCGTCGTTAAAAGGATCCATCATCCAAAACTGGATATACTCTACATTGGCTGCCTGAAAATCATTCGTTTCTAACCTGCGCATAATACCACCCCATCGGTTTTGCGGATTCTTTAAACTACCATCTATATTAATACCAGCCGAAAGAGATGTAGGATTTACATCGTAATTATAGGGGCCGCGTTCGCTTGGATAAAAACCAAGATCTAACACAGGTAATACAACCTGCTGACCGTTAGGAGGAGTTTTGCCCGGAAACAATTCAGTCTCAAAAACCTGGCGCCACATGTTATTTGAAAAAACATTGTTGTTATAAAAACTCGGGGTTGTACCACTTTGCGAACGTGTGAACATAGCATCGATGGTATACCAGTTAAAAAGCGCACGGTTCAATCCGGTTGAAGTTGTATTTGATGTAACAGCCTCTGGAAATAAACTTGGTATACCTTGCGGCACACTTGCCAGGTACCAACCCTGTGGATTTCTAACATCTATTAATGAAATAGAACCTTCAAAATCGTCTATGTATGAATTACCACTTTTACCAATTGCTTTTGCGTTACCAGGAAATAATTTTGCGATCTCACCACGCGTTGAAATGGTACTCATTTCCTTCGTACTATAAAATGGCAACTTATCTAACATACGTGTTAAAAAAGGCGCATCTGTTTTATAAGTAAAATCAAGGCCCGCTACAATATTACTTACAGGCTCATCGCCAATACTAACCTTTTGAGTAATTGGTCTTTCGTTAAAACGTAGTAAGGTACTTCCTAAAGTTAAATTTCTACCGGCCTTATAATCTAAACGCGTACCCATTAAACTTTTTTGCTGTACATTAAAAAGTGAGTTACTTTCCAACGAAACTTTTACTTGCGCACCCGAATTTAAAATTCCTTCGTTAATGATCTTTACACGGCCTAAAGTGTAATCAACGGTATAATCAGTATTCTCAACCAACGCTACACCGTTAGCGGTAACAACAACCGCACCTTGCGGAATGTTCAATGCATTTAAAGCGATCTCAGAACCTGAAGAAGATTTATAAGTTCCTTTTATTTTATAACGATTCTTGTTTTGAATAAATGAAGCTGAAGTTTTTGTAGAGTCGTACAACTCTGTAAAAATATATTTATTAGCTGCCGGAAAATCGTTGAACTGATCGAATTTTTTCGCGAGACTTCGTCCAAATGGTTCAATCGTTGGAAAATAAACGCGGCCGTTGGTTGCAAGAATTGTATAGCCGGGAATAAAATCAAAAACACCATCTGAGACCTTATCACCATTAACACTTAATCTATCGCAATTTAAAACACGGATCAATTGTTGGCCATTAATAGCACCAAACGGCAGGTAAGGAACATCAACTCCGGTTTCAATATTATTGTAAAACACATCTAATTTAAAATCCTGTGGATTTAAATTATAAGCACCCAGCGCGTATACGTTCTTCATCATTAACTTCCACATAGGATGTTTAACGCTAACGTTGTTACTTTTTAATAATTTACAGATCAATAAAGCGCTGTTATCAGGAACCTGGTCGCTGAACTCACCAACCTGGTAAGTTTTACCACCATAGGTGTATTGATAAGAAACTGCTAAAGATTGTTCGTTACTTAATTGCTGGTTCAATGAAATAAAACCGCTACGTGGATTGAAAAAATATTCGGTTTGATTTAACCTGCGAGCATTTTGAATAACGTTATAATCACGCGAAGCATCCATATAAGCGCCGCCCGAATTGTATGGATTAGTTGCGAACGATGTAGTTGGTAATGCAGAAACACTACTTAAAAGCCTATCTTTTAAAATACCGTTTACGGTATTTGTCATAATAGAGTATAAATTGTTAGCGCCATTCTTTGGGATTATATCCGCGCTATCTGTTATTGCCAAACCAAATGGAACAATAAGCGATCCTGACTTATAAGCCGAGAGGCCCGTAAAAACATTTGCAGAGTCTTCACCAAGATCTTCGAATGCAACTACGTTACGTGTTTGTTCTGCAGTACCATTAACATTTAAAACATAAACCTCAACCTTTGTAATTACAATTGGTGTATTAACTACAGGCAATGTACCCATCCATGCATCGTAATTATCCCTGAAATAATGTCCTAAAAAATAATGTTTGTTTTGTTCGTAGTTATCGCCATTTAGTGCGAAGTTTTGTGTTTGCGCACCACCCTGAACATTTACCTCTTGCTTTTTACCACGTTGCTGTGAGAAAACGGTTGTTGCTGTTAACTTACCAAATTGCAATTGCGTTTTTAAACCAAATAAAGTTTGACTTCCTGAAATTAATGTACTGTTTAATGGAAGGGTTACGTTACCCGCTTCAATTTTTTTAATGATCTCATCTTCGTAACCGGTATAATCTAACTTAACCTGATTTTCCCAATCAAAAGATGCTTCGGTATTATAGTTGGTAGTTACTTTTAATTTATCGCCAATTTTACCAATAAGGTTTAACTGGATACGCATATTAAAATCGAAGTTGGTAATTTTCTGTTGCCTTTGCGGAATAGCGGGATTGAAATTTTTATTTCTATTTAATCCAAAAATTAATTCGGCTGTACCGGTTGGTTTTATATCAACTGTATTGCCACCAAAGATACGATCGAACAATTCGCTGTTAACCTGTAGTTTCGGGATCATTCCTTTACGTGGTTTCTCATTAAGGTCATCTGCCGCAACTCTTGAGCGCCAATAATCGCGCATTGATTTTTTGAATTGGTAATCCTGGTATTCCTTCATACTCATGTAGGTCTCAGGTCTGTAATCCATATCACCTATCTTTTGCTTTACATCATAAGTTCCGGTTTTAGGATTGTACTCTACATTGGTTTTTATATTTTCAGGATTTTCTAAATACAAAGGTGATTTTGGATCATACAATGGTGGTTTACCGTTGTTGTCTTTAAAATCATAATTAAGATCTGTTTCGGGTGTATCAATTGGAAGAACATTTTTTGATGGCAAATGATCGAAAACTTCAGAGCTTTGAATTTTGTTGGAATTAGATTTTGTAACAACAGCTAACAAACAAGCTGTTGCGCTGGTTACTACTACAAAATTTATTAGTCCGCTTGCTCTCACAAAAAGATGTACCTAAAAGTTTTTTAACGCTGATTTAATTAATATTTCCACATTATCGGTACCTATGCCCTGCTGTTTTATTGCTTTTTCAAGCGCTTTTTCGGCTGAAGCCTTAGGAAAACCTAACGTAACCAGAGCCAATAACGCCTCGTCTTTATTTTTATTGTACGAGGTTGTTAAAATCTGCGAAATACCTCCTTCGTGTTTGCCCATCTTGCCCTTAAGGTCAACAACGATGCGCTGCGCGGTCTTATCACCAATACCTTTTATACTTTTTAACATGGCCACATTTGCAGTATTTATGGCGCCTGCAATTTCTGCGGGAGAAAGGCTGGAAAGCATGAGCAGAGCGCTTCCACCGCCAACACCACTTACTGAAATAAGTTTTCTGAATAATTCGCGCTCATCCTCTTCGGCAAAACCATAAAAACGAGGATTATCATCGCGAATATACACGCTTTCTATAAACAACTGAGCCTCTGTTTGTTGGCTCAATTTTGAATATGTATTTAAAGAAACTAAAAGACCATAACCAACTCCATTTGCCTCAATAATAATATTGGCGGGGTTTCTGTACGTGATTTGTCCTTTTACATAATTTATTAACGACATAGCTTTTTACACGTATATTTTATAGTTTTTCATTTGTCGTGTGGAATACGTCATGCATTTTATTTTTGCTTGTGTTTTTTGGCGCATGACTATTTCTTTACTTTCTTTTTTGAGCGTCAACCACAGCTATAACTATCATATTTACAATTTCGCGCACACTGCTACCTAATTGCAACACATGCACAGGTTTGTTCAATCCCATTAATACAGGACCAATTGCTTCGGCACCACCCAACTCCTGCAATAATTTATAAGCAATATTTCCAGACGCAAGGTTTGGGAAAATAAAAGTATTTACATCTTTATCTACCAAATGACTGAACGGAAATTGTTCTTTTAATAAATTATTATTTACAGCAAAGTTGGCCTGAATATCACCATCCACAATTAAACCCGGATAATTTTTATGTAAAATACTTGCAGCATCACTTACTTTTTTTGGTGTTTCTCCTTCTGCAGAGCCAAAATTTGTGTAAGATAACAAAGCAATACGCGGAGTAATATTAAATTGTTTTACTGTATTTGCAGTAAGTATGGCAATGTCTGCAAGCTCTTGTGCTGTAGGGTTTGCGTTCATTGTTGTATCTGCAAAAAAGTAAGGGCCGCGTTTTGTTACCATCATGTAAAGTCCGGCAACACGACTAACACCTGGTTGTACACCAATAATTTCTAATGCCGGTTTAATTGGTGTGCCATATTTTTTTGTTAAGCCTGATATCATGGCATCTGCCAGACCAAGCTCAACCATCATGGCGCCAAAATAATTACGATCGCGCATTAATTTACGTGCATCGTATTGGGTTAAACCTCTACGTTGACGCTTGCGCCAAAGCATATCGCCAAACTCGATACGTTTATCTTCTTCAGATTGCAACCAAGGATCTATGATCGGTGTATCGCCAAGATCCAATTGGTATTCTTCAATTAATTTATCAATTTTTTCTTTATTACCTAATAAGATCGGTTTTGCAATACCTTCGTCGCGCGCAACCTGTGCGGCTTTGAGCACTTTGTAATTATCAGCTTCGGTAAACACAACACGCTTAGGATTGCTTTTAGCTTTATTTGCTAAACTACGCATCAACTTATTATCTTTTCCTAAACGGTTATCTAATTCTGCGCGATAAGCATCCCAATCAGTTATCGTTTTTTGAGCCACACCACTGTCAATTGCAGCTTTTGCAACTGCGGAAGATACAACAGAAATTAAACGGCTATCAATTGGTTTAGGGATGATATAATCTTCTCCGAAACTTAAATTTTTTGAACCGTAGGCAAGATTAACATAATCAGGAACCGGTTCTTTTGCAAGCGAAGCAATAGCAAGAGATGCCGCCAGTTTCATTTCTTCGTTAATACAAGTTGCCCTAACATCCATTGCTCCACGGAAAATAAAAGGGAAACCTAAAACATTGTTAACCTGGTTAGGATGATCACTACGACCAGTAGCCATAATAATATCTTTACGGGCTGCAATAGCATCATCGTAAGAAATTTCTGGTGTTGGATTGGCTAATGCAAATACGATGCAATTTTTAGCCATACTTTTCACCATGTCCTGCGTTAAAATATTTCCTTTAGATAAACCTACAAACACGTCGGCCCCTTTAATGGCTTCGGTTAGCGTATTTACTTTAACATTATCAGAAGCAAAAAATGATTTATACTGATCAAGATCTGTTCTTGATTTATTGATAACACCTTTGCTATCTAACATTAAAATATTTTCTTTTTTTACACCAACGGCAATGTACATTTTAGCACATGAGTTGGCAGAAGCACCGGCACCATTGATAACCAGCTTAATGTCCTTCATTTTTTTCTTAGAGATCTCAACAGCGTTCAATAACCCGGCAGCAGAGATAATGGCCGTTCCATGCTGATCATCGTGCATTAATGGAATATTTAAAACTTCCTTTAAGCGACGTTCAATTTCAAAGCATTCAGGGGCTTTAATATCCTCCAGATTGATACCACCGAACGTAACTGCAATATTTTTTACTGTATTTACAAATTCATCAATATTTTTTGTATCTACCTCAATATCAAATACATCTATGTCAGCAAAGATCTTAAATAAAAGGCCTTTTCCTTCCATTACCGGCTTTGAAGCAAGAGCGCCAATATCGCCAAGGCCAAGTACAGCGGTACCATTAGAAATAACTGCTACAAGGTTACCTTTTGCAGTGTATTTGTAGGCATCTTCAGGATTTTTTTCTATTTCCAAACAAGGCTCAGCAACTCCCGGAGAGTAGGCTAATGTAAGGTCGCGCTGGGTACTGTAAGGTTTAGTTGGAATCACCTCAATTTTGCCGGGGCGGCCCTGAGAGTGGTAATCTAAAGCATCTTCTCTTCTAAATTTTGCCATAGTTTTTTTATTAAGGATGACGAAGATACTAATAATATTTGAGCTAGAAATAACCAAAAAACAGAAGGAAAACAGGCGAAATTTAACAGTTTCAAAAAAGCACTGTATCTAAAATATGGGTTATAGTGTTGTATAAATAGAACTTACGTGTATTTATTTTCAGACCAAGTATGTTTACATTTTTCGCACTGAAAAACATCCAGCATTTCTGAGCTGACTATGTGATACATTTCTAAACTTCCTGATATTAATATTCTTTCCGTCCAAATTAATTCTCCAAAAGAACATTTTGTGCATTCACCCAAAACTCGTTCGTTCATTATTTTTTTCTCTGGAATAAAACCTTCGTTTGGCTTAGTCATCGCTAAATTAATATAGAACAAACTTAAACAAAAAAGTTATTGTTTTTAAGACTAGCTTTTATTTGCCTAGGAGGCAAGGTAGGTTAACAACAACTAAACTAGTTGCCTTTTTTGTCTATGTACTCAAACTTCAAACCTGTAATTTCTTCTAAAATTACCCCTGATTCTTTAAGTTCTTCATCTTCAGAAATCCAGATAATTTTTAGTTCAGTTGTGTGCTTTGAAGCTTCTATAAATAAATTCAATAGAGATTTGGAAGAGCCGGAATTAAAATAATCCAAATATATTTCTATAACCAGCGATCGAGCTTCTTTTTGAAATTCAATTAACTTTTCCATGACAGGATCAAAAAACATTTTAGGATTCTCAGGAGTACAAATGCCTTTGATTTTTAAAACGCCCTTCGCTACACTAAAATTAACTTCTGGTGTGCTATGAGAGGCCTCTATGATTAAATCTTTCATATTACGCCTCCTATCAATTGTTTATTAACTATTACATCCAAATTAAAAGAAATCAATTCGTTTGTAACATTTTGCATTTTATATTTTACATTTTGATTTGCTCTATAAAAAATTTCCAGCAACCCCAATCCCGCGTTACCTTCGTTTGAAAGAACTGCGTTTTTAAATGCCTCAATGTAGTAATCCCTAAAATCAAGTCTATCTACCGAACCGTACTCTAGCAACTTTGCCTCAATTACGTTACACGACTCCTTTGTGATAATGTTTCCAGATAGAATATTTAATGTTTTATCACTTGTGCCGACAATAAAGTATGGCAAAATTGTTTCGTGACTTTTTTGATGCTTTGTTATATTTTGGAGCATCTCCGTACAAATCATCTTTGTTTTCGTAATCACACTTCTCGGGAATTGCTCCAATATTAATTTTTTTTCAATCAACTTAATCGCCGAAACAACAATTTCTTGGTTAAATTGACCGTAAATTACCAATAGATAATCTTTAATGTTTTCTTTTTCACTTATATCCTTCAGTAGGGAAACTATTTTTGCGTTCTCTATCATGTTATAAATTTACAACTATTCTTTTATCAATCCAATTTGACGCTTAATTTTAAAAAATACTACCAATACAATCCATTTTATTTATCATTATCGCTACTTTCCAACAACCAATCAATAGCTTCTGTCTCAAAATCAAATACTTTCCCTTTTACTTTTGGCTTTTTTATTTTAAAATAAAAATTTGCCGCTAATTTTAAAGTGCTTGAATTTAAAATAAATGCCTCTTTCAAAATAAACTCTGCTCTACCAGGGGCGCTATAAAAATCATATACGTCTTTTGTAGGCAACAGTTTGGTTTTCATAACGGTAATTAAAAAGTATTTTTTGTTTTCACAAACTTCGTTGCAAGCCTGGAAAATTTGAGAGGCAACATCAAAAGAAAAAACTAAATCTTTTTTGAACTCAAATTTAAAAATAACTTTATCGGCACAAAAAGAAAGTGTTCCAAAATCCAGTTCCCTGCAAATTAAAAAATCAACTTCATGTTTTTTACTATAGCCTAATGAGTTCATGTTGTTCCCTGTAGTGCATTTTTAAGTTTTTCAACCGAAATTGGTTTCTCAATGTAACCAACAACATTAACAAAACGCGTGGCCTTTTCTTGATCGGATTTTAAATTAGAGGAAGAAACTATTAAAACATCTATGTCAGAAAACATCTCATTGTTCTCTTCCAATTCTTCCATCATTTCAAAACCCCTAATTTCTGGCATACTAATATCTAAAAGCAACAAACATTTTGGCTTATTTGGCAACATTATGCTATCAAATTCTTTTAGAAAGTCAATTGGGTTTTGAAATGAAAGTAGCTTAGATTCAGGTGAAAAATCTTTTGCTACATCTGTGTTGTAAAATATGGTTGTTGGATTATCATCAACAATAATTATATAATCATATTTCATATCAGTCTCTTTTTTCGGTTAAATTAAATTCTATTTTCACGGTAGTTCCTTTACCCAAATCACTTTCGAGTGAAATCTTTCCATTGTTTCTATCAACAATTTTCTTGATTAAATACAACCCAACACCAAAACCTTTTTCCCCAGTACTATCAACTTGCCCAAACAAGTTGTAAAGCTTCTTTGCCGAATTTTTTAAATCAATTCCTATTCCATTATCGCTTACCGATAATTCTAAATAATTGTTTGAATTAAGAAGCTCCACGTCAATAACACAATCCTGGTTTTGCTTTGAGTACTTAATTGAATTTGAAATGAGATTAACAAAGATAATCTTTAAAATATGCTGCGAAAAAAATAATTCTTTTATGTTAAACTTATAGTTAATTGAAATTTTTTTGCCTCGCATCAAATAGTTCGTTTCAATTTTAATAAGTTCCATCAACTCATTACTATCTATCATCGTAAAATTATTGTCGATGTTAGATTCACCTCTTGACAAATAAAGAAACCCTTGAACAATAGAAGTCAACTGATGAGCAGAAACCTCCAACTGATCATTAATTTGCCCAATCATCTCGATGTTATTCTTCTCTGTATACTTTTTTAACATTGCTACTAAACCAATAATATTTGCTGTATGATTTTTAATATCGTGGGCCATGCCGTGGTTAAATGTATCCAAGAAGTCGTTTTTTTTCTGCAACTCGTTGTTTACACCTTCTAATTCTTTGCTGCTAATTTTTTCTGCTCTTTGATACAATAACCTCTCCTCGTCAAATGAATTATAAGCATCATTCACCAACGCAACAAAAGAATTAAATCTCTCTATATCAAAACTACCATCAGTAAAACTTTTTTTTACTTGCCTTAACAACAGTCTGTTTGGTTTATCTGATGAAAAAAACATCTATATTTCTGTTATAGTGGTTATTGTCATGGTTTGATTGTGTAGGTGACAAGCATTATCGCCTACAACCGGCGACAATTCGGAGTAAGAATAAAATCCGCAAATTTTGGTTCTATCGCCAAGCGTCTTCTTACTTTCTGTAAGCTCTTCTTCCGTTAATTGCCCTAAAACAAGCCTGCGAGCAACGCAGCTAATGAGTATTGCTAAGTCAGGTGATGTTGTGTTATTTAAGAAAGTTTCTTTTGCTGAATCGCCTGCTCCTGAAATTAAATTGTCAAAATTAGCGCGCATCAACTGAATACTTTGGCCGTCCAACACATCACCGTACAAAATAATTGCATTATCAGTTTCATTAATATTTTGAATTCCCCTAACAACAGGTTCTTTAGTCGTATCATCAATAATCGCAAACGGAAACAATAATCCGGAAGCAGGCAACTCCTTTGCTTTTTCGCCGAGATACTCTTTATACAAATCTAACACGGGTTTGTTGTCAATTTCATACAACACATTTCCTTTGCATTTGGTAATCTTTCTAACGGGCCCAAACGTATCC
>DDPF01000014.1 GCA_002342065.1 Bacteroidetes bacterium UBA2475
CCAATTTGGGGGAGCTTACACTCCTATTTTTGGAGTTCCCGCTCTTCTAATACAGCCAATTTATGCTGCTTTCTATGGTTCCGGAGTACCCATTTATTTTTTCGGAGAATCATTATATAAAAAAATGATTCCAAAAAAATACGACATGAGCGATTATAAAATCATTCTAAAAAAATAAACTGGTGCTAACAGCAAGCTATGGCGCAATGCGGGCGAATACTTCGACTAAAGTTTATCTTGAGCGAAGTCGGAAGGCTCAGTACAGGCTTGCAAGGCTTTTACAAATTTAAGGTCGCTTCGCGAATTTCAAAAATCAAAAGGCACAATATAGTATCTGCATTCTTAATGCAAGTTTGACAAAACAACATTTCGGACTTTTTATTGAATACGAACGAGCCGAAAAATAAACTTTGTGCGCCGTTCAATTTATAACAGCAAGCAAACCTAAGAGCAGTTAAAACAAATTACTAAACAAAAGAGGAAGGATTCAAAACTAACTTTTCTTTAAACTTGAAAACACCAGATCATTAAGAAAAAAAACGATCTCTGCTTCTTTTTTTGTTTTACCAAAATCGGTGAGAGATGGTAAGTTATTCATAAAGAAATTTTGGAAATGTGCCATTTCAATAATAGTTGATCCCAACGACTTCGGGTATTTATATTTAGGATTACATTCAAGAATAATATTTCCAATAACCGCGCAAAGATCTTTATAAGGCTTAAAAAACTGCTGTTTATTATCTTCTCCTACTTGTTTTGTAAGGTATGCTTTTGAGCCTTCTGTAATAATTATCTGGTGCAATAAACTTTCGTTTATATAACTGGTTTGCTCATCGTCGGCTACCGCTGATGCTAGTAATTTTATAACTTTTTTAAGTTTAACAATAGGATCATTGATGTTATTTGTATGAAAACTAATTTGAAATTCGAGCCAACCCCAATACCATGCTGTTAAATACACCAATAACTTGTGTTTGTTTTCAAAATATCTATAAATGCCTGCCTCCGTTGTACCAATATCTTCAGCCAGTTTTTTAAATGTAAAAGTCTCGAAACCACTTTTATGAATTAATTGAATACTGTGTTTAAGTATATTTTTTCCTAATTCAGAGCTTTCAGGATTGCGAAGAAATAGAGCTTCGTTCATTTTTATTTGCAATTGTAATTTCATATACACCTGATTAACAGTTAGTTTTATAAAGTACAAATGTACAAAAAACATTTTTACAATTATTTATGATAGTATTACTATCTTATAAAACATTATTTCTATCTTTGTCCTAAACTTTAAAAATGCACTTATGTTGCTCAATGAACGAATACCTTTATCCTACATATTCAGCAAGGTAAAGTACGAACTTGTTTATGTACTGATCGTATCATTGACAGTTCTTTTTGTTACCGAAAAGTATAAAGATCTGCTTCCTGAAATGCCTTTAACGATTCCTGCTTTTATTGGAACAGCCATTTCAATCCTTCTTTCTTTTAAACTTAGTCAATCTTACGACCGATGGTGGGAGGCCCGCAAAGTATGGGGCGCCATTGTAAACGACTCGCGAAGTCTTGTTATTCAATTACAAACTTTACCTTTAAAAGGTAATGACATTATGGTTAAGAAAATTGCATTCAGACAAATTGCCTGGTGCTACTCGTTAGGACAAACACTTAGAGGATTAGACCCAATAGAAAACCTGGATAAATTTATATCCCCGGAAGACCTTGAAGAAATAAAACAAAACAATAATAAACCTTTAGCATTACTTCAATTGCACAGCAAAGATATTAAAGCGCTTAAAGATGGTAATCAACTAGAACTATTTTCTCAAATACAATTAGACAATACTTTAGTGCGGCTTTGCGATGCACAAGGAAAAGCAGAACGGATAAAATCAACTGTATTTCCTGTTACTTATCGTCTCTTCCTTCATGCACTGATATACCTTTTTGTTATTACTCTTGCCATGTCATTAAGAGTTGACGGACTATTTGAAACTCCACTTCTGATCGCTATTTCAACAGGATTCTTTTTGTTAGAAAAATCTGCGTCTCATATGCAGGATCCGTTTGAGAACAGACCAACTGATACAGCCATGACAACAATTGCCCGGAAAATTGAAATAAATATTAAGCAGTTATTAAAGGAAACTGAGATCCCGAAAGCACTTGCACCGGAAAAATTTTATGAATTGTAAACAATTAAAATCAAATAAAAAATGAAAACATTAACAAAAGAAATGCAAACGGCCATAACCCCTTCAATGGCATTAGAATTACTGAAGGATGGAAACAAAAGATTTGTAAACAATCTTAAAATAAATCGTAACCTTTTACAACAGGCAAACGAAACTTCAGACGGACAACATCCGTTTGCAGTGATTCTTAGCTGTATTGATAGCCGTACATCTGCAGAACTGATTTTTGACCAGGGCCTTGGTGATGTTTTTAGCGTTCGTATTGCAGGAAACATTATTAATGAAGATATCTTAGGAAGCATGGAATTTGCCTGCAAAGTTGCCGGTTCAAAAATTATTGTAGTGTTAGGACACACTAAATGCGGAGCCGTAAAAGGTGCCTGCGACCACGTGGAAATGGGCAACTTAACAGCCTTACTAACAAAGATAAGACCTGCGGTTGATGACGAAACTACGACTAAAGAAAATCGCAATTCCACCAATCCTGCGTTCGTAGAAAATGTTGCAACTATAAATGTTAAGCGTACAGTAAAATCAATAATGGAGCGTAGTCCAATTCTAAAAGAAATGGTCGAAAGCGGAGAAGTTGGAATTGTAGGAGGAACTCATGACCTGGCAACAGGCGTTGTTTCCTTTTATAGCGAGACAATAAAAATGGGCAAATAAATTCCTGCAAAAGATCGGGCTTAAAAAATTTGCTGAACAGTAAGAAATGAAATTGAAACTGAGTTAAACGATAGAATATTTTATGTGTGCATGTAATTCTGCGTACGGTCTAAGCAATCATCCAAAAGGAATTTATTTTATCAGTGCTCAAGATAAGAACAAAAGAATGCTTACCGGAAAGATAATTTTAGAATAGAGTATTTAGATTATATGTTTTAGAATTTGGTTACAGATAGATGGTCTGTAACCATTTTTTTTATTTTATCGGTACATTAAAAATAAAACCCACACCAAAAACATTCTCGATGGTAAGGTCAGGGTCTTCTTTTAAGTATTTGCGGATCTTAGTAATAAATACATCCAGACTTCTGCCAAAAAAATAATCATTCTCGCCAGATTTAACAGCCATAAATTAAAAAATGTTAAGGAAATTGAACTGAAAATTATACTCTCATATTTTATTGTTATAATTATAAAACAAAAAAGATGAAGAACATCATACTCATAGCTATCTTATTCGTTCTTATTTCATGTAATACAAAAACTGAACTGCATGAAGCTTTAAGCTCAAATAAGCATGCGGCGCCCATTTCACAAAAAGGTTGTCTTGCTTCTTATGAAACCGTTAACGGAGAAACTATAAACAAAACTTACGGAGGCGATATAAAAGACGGACACTGGATCCATTTTGAATTTGTGATCCCAACTGCTAAAGAAAATAAGGACAAGAAAGTTGTTCGTGCTAAAATGGAAGAAGGATATTATAAAGAAAATAAAAAAGAAGGTTTTTGGAAGTTCTATAATAAAGACGGAACATTAAAAGAATCTGTTGAATACAAAAATGATGTGCCTGTAAGATAAAAACAAAACCCCGTTCCGGAAACCGAAAACGGGGTTTTTAATTATTAAAAATTATAATTACTGTTTTACAATTTTTGAAGTAAATACAGCTTTACCGTTTTCTGTAATTCTAATTGAATAGATACCGTTTGCGGCATTTTCTAAATTAAGGTCAGAGTTTAAAGCAATAACTTTTTGAGATAAGATCAATTGTCCCATATTATTATATAACTCAACATTTACATTTTCAGATAAAGAACTAAGTGCAATATTTAAAACACCATTAGTAGGATTTGGATAAAGTCCTACAGCTATTTCTTTCAATGAAGAAGAAACAATACCTGTGCATAAACTAACACTCTGTGTAATGGTTGTTACGTTAGAACAGCCGTTTGCGTTGGTACCATTTAAGGTGTAAGTTGCCGAAGCCGTTGGACTAACCACAATACTTGTAGAGTTAGATGTTGTGCTCCATGTATAAGTATTAGCTCCTGCGGCAGTTAATGTTGCACTTTGTCCAACACATATTAAACTACTATTACTTGTTGCAGAAAGAGTTGGCAAGGCGTTAACCGTTACTATACTCACGGCTGCTGTTGGACTTACACAACCTGATACAGATGTACCGGTAACTGTGTAAGTTGTGTTTACCGAAGGTGTAATTACAATTGATGTACTGTTAGATCCAGTACTCCATGTATAAGTACTTGCACCTGTAACACCCAGTGTTGCAGATGAACCAGCACAAACCGCTAAAGATGCAGGCGTAAATGCAATGTTAGGGTAAGTTAAAGAACCGGGAGTTACCGGTAAAAAATAATTTGCGTTTATACCAGTACCTGTAGTACCTCCCATTGCAAAAATACCATTTGTAGTACTTGCAACTGCAAGTTCGCCATGAGCTATAGGATGCGAAAAGCTAACGGTCCATGTATTGCTGCAAGGATTAAAAACATTTACATCACTAAAAAATGGTCCAGCGTTATTAGAACCATTGTTTTTTCCGCATACTAAATAAATTCTTCCATCAGGTGCTAAGCAAGCACCAAACTGGTTTTTTTGAACCGGGATAGTACCAATTACCGACCAGGTATTAGCTGCCATATCGTAACGTTGAATTGGATTTACAGGTGTGTAACCCGCATTAACACCACCAAATACATATAGATAACCATTATTACCCCTTACAATTTTATGTTCTTTAACACCGGTTGGTAAATTTGCAGCAGTAGTCCATGTGTTTGCTGCTATGTCGTAAATACGCATCAAACTCTCATATGGCTCGCCTCCTGCGTAATAAATTTTACCGGCTTCGCTGGTCATAGAACCTTCCCAAGCGCCTGTAGGGCAAGAAGCTAAAGTGCTCCATGTGTTAGTTGCTACATCATATCTTACAAATGAATTTGTATTTGGTGCACCACCCTGTAAGTAGATCATATTATCAGTACCTAAACAATATGCCACCCCTCTGGTGGAAAATGGTGAGTTGGCACCTGTTGTCCAAGAGTTAGTAGCAATATTGTAAATAAATAAAGTGTTTACTTCGCCACCAGAACCAGTGTAACCATTAAAAAGATAAAGATTACCGTTTGGATGCGCCACAAGACCATGTTGTGTCCTATTAGCAGGAATAACAGTACTTGCGGTCCATTGACCGAAGAATACTGCGGAGTTAATTAATAAAAAAAGAGTAAAAAGTTTTTTCATGAGTTTTGGGTTTAAATTATTTGAATAGCTAATATAAGAAAAAAACCAATGCCGTTTTGAATTATTTTGTTCACTTCTAAAACAAAAACCCCGCTCCGGAAACCGAAACGGGGTTTTTAATTATTAAAAATTATAATTACTGTTTTACAATTTTTGAAGTAAATACAGCTTTACCGTTTTCTGTAATTCTAATTGAATAGATACCGTTTGCGGCATTTTCTAAATTAAGGTCAGAGTTTAAGGCAATAACTTTTTGAGATAAGATCAATTGTCCCATATTATTATATAACTCAACATTTACATTTTCAGATAAAGAACTAAGTGCAATATTTAAAACACCATTAGTAGGATTTGGATAAAGTCCTACAGCTATTTCTTTCAATGAAGAAGAAACAATACCTGTGCATAAACTAACACTTTGTGTTATGGTTGTTACGTTCGCACAGCCGTTTGCGTTTGTACCATTTAAGGTGTACGTTGCCGAAGCCGTTGGACTAATCACAATACTTGTAGAATTAGATGACGTACTCCAGGTATAAGAAGTAGCACCACTTGCTGTTAATGTAGCTGAGTTACCTGTACAAATTAAACTGCTACTGCTAACCGCAGCAACAGTTGGCAAAGCACTAACGGTTATACTACTTGACGCTGCCGAACTGTTGCAACCGGCAAGATTTGAACCAACAACTGTATATGTTGTGCTTGCCGTTGGCGTTACAACAATTGCTGTACTGTTAGAAGTTGTGCTCCATGTATAAGTATTTGCACCTGCAGCAGTTAAGGTTGCACTTGAACCGGCACACACCGAGCTGTTGCTGGCCGACACCGAAACAGTTGGCAAGGCGTTAACCGTTACCATACTTACCGCAAAAGTAGGGCTTACACAACCAGAAACAGAAGTACCTGTAACCGTGTAAGTAGTATTTACAGAAGGCGTAATTACAATAGATGTACTGTTAGATCCTGTACTCCAGGTATACGTAGCTGCACCCGTAGCATTAATGGTTGCAGATGAACCGGCACAAACCTGTAAAGTAGGATTAGAAACTACAATGTTTGGGAAAGATAAAGAACCAGGAGTTACAGGTAAAAAATAATTAATATTTAAACCGGCTCCACTTGTTCCGCCCATAGCAAAAATACCATTACTCATAGTTGTAACCGCAAGTTCGCCATGCGCAGTAGGATGAGAAAAACCAACAGTCCATGTGTTTGAGCAAGGGTTATATATATTTACATCATTAAAAAATGGTCCACCATTATTACCTCCGTTATTCTTTCCACACACAATGTAAATTCTACCATCTGGTGCCAAACAAGCTCCATATTGATTTTTTTGTACAGGCATTGTACTAATTAACGACCAGGTGTTTGCTGCTATGTCATATCGCTGAACTACATTACTTGGTACGCCACCAGAAAGATGTCCACCAAACATATACAAATAACCATTATTTCCTGAAACTAATTTGTGAAGCTTTAAACCGGATGGAATAGTTGCAAGTGTTGACCATGTTCCAGCCGCAATATCGTATGAACGCATAGCTGATTCAACTGTTTCACCACCGGCATAATAAATTTTACCGTTGTAAGAAGTCATAGATCCTTCCCAAGCGCCATTAGGGCAACTGGTTAATGTTGACCATGTACTTGTAGCTACATCAAAACGTTCAAAAGCATTTGTTACAGGAAAACCCGCAAGGCAATAGATCTTATTATCTGTACCTAAACAATAAGCAACACCCCTAGCGGTATGTGGGACATTTGGACCAGTTGTCCAGGTATTAGTTGCAGTGTTATATATGAACATTGAATTTACTTCAGGGCCAGTACCCGCGTAACCACTAAATAAATAAACATTTCCATTTGGATGCCCAACAATACCATGTTGTGTTCTGTTTGCCGGAATAACCATACTGGCTGTCCACTGCCCAAAAATTAAAGCAGAATTAATTAATAAAAAAAGAGTAAAGAGTTTTTTCATGAGAATTGGGTTTTAAATTATTTTATATTCACTAAATATATGAAAAAAAATGAACTCTTAAGTGCGAATAGCTATATAATACTTCAATATAAACAAAGATTTACTAAATTTTTAGATTAAACCTTTTAAAATGATCATAATAAATTAAGTAAATTTGGTTTATGAGAAAATTATTAGCTATCATCTTGTTTTTATTTTGTTCACTGTTAAAAGCGCAAACTTCATACACAAGTTATTTTACAGGTGACACCACCAACGTTAATACAAATACCCAATACCGTTTATGTTTAATGGGTGGTGCTACCGAGGATGATGAGGCCATGAAATGGTTCTTGAATGGTAGTGGCGGCGGAGATATAGTTGTAATAAGGGTTACAGGTTCAAACGGTTATAATAACTATTTATATTCAACATTAGGTATACCGGTTAACTCGGTTGAAACATTGGTCATTCCAACCATCGCAGCGGCCAATCATCCTTATGTAAGAAGAAGGTTGCGCGAAGCAGAAGCCGTTTGGATAGCCGGTGGCAACCAATTTGACTATGTTAGTTATTGGAATAATACATCTGTTGATACCGCATTAAATTATTTGATCAATACAAAAAAAACACCCATTGGCGGAACTAGTGCAGGTATGGCAATACAGGGACAAGCTTATTTTAGTGCTGCTGCTGGATCGGTAACATCGCCAGTTGCGTTATCAAACCCATACGGCAGTTTAGTTACAATTGGCAATAATGATTTTTTACATAATAAAATTTTAAAACGTGTAATTACCGATACACATTACGATAATCCCGATAGACGCGGAAGACAAAGTACTTTTTTAGCGAGGTTGTTCCAGGATAGCTCTACAGCTTTTTATGGTATTGCCTGCGATGAATATACAGCAGTTTGTATTGACAGTACGGGTATAGCAAAAGTTTACGGCGGTTTTCCAACTTACGATGACAACGCCTATTTTATTCAACCTAATTGCGTTTTACCAAACAGTCCTGAAACTTGTGCAGCAGCGCAATCGTTAACCTGGAACAGATCGGGCCAGGCGTTAAAAGTTTATGCTATAAAAGGTACATCGGTTGGCGCAGGAAGTTTTGATCTTAACAACTGGCAAAACCCTAACGCTAGTGGTGGTAGTTGGCAAAACTGGTTTGTAGTTAACGGAACATTTTCTGCAACAACAGGTGCAAGTGCAATATCGTGTATAACAACCAATATAAAAAGTAATTCGGCAGATGAGATAAACCTCTACCCTAACCCAACCGAAAGTGTTTTAAACTTTGATAAGCTTGTTGAAGAAATTAAAGTAAAAGATATAACCGGAAAAACACAGGCAACATTTTTTAATGCAGAAAAAATAAATATTGAAAACTTAGCTCCCGGAATTTATTTTATTGAGTTAAGATCGGAAAATTACTTCTGCACAAAAAAGTTCGTGAAGGAGTAGTTGCATAATAGTATATAAAATGAGAAATAATTGGTCGATAGATGAATTGCAGGACATTTGGCAATTAGCAAGCAAATTACATGATGGTCAAAAATATGGCGGACCAAACGATGGTGAGCAAGTAGAATACATAAACCATATTGGCAGCGTAACATTTGAAATTATAAATGCAATAAATAACAGTAATGATATTAATGCCGAGCTTGCAATTAAATGTGCCATTTTGCACGATACACTAGAAGATACCGATTTCTCTTTCGAGAAAACGAAAGAATTATTTGGTAAACATGTTGCGGAGGGTGTTTTAGCATTGACAAAAAATCCGGAGCTTGAGAATAGTGATGAAAAAATGAAGGACAGTTTAAAAAGAATTAAACTACAACCAAAAGAAGTTTGGGCCGTGAAGCTGGCCGATAGGATCTGTAATTTGTATGAACCACCTTTTTATTGGAAGAACGAAAAAAAAATTAAAATATATTGAAGAAGCAAAACTAATTTTAGCTGAATTAAAGGATGGAAATAGTTATTTGGCAAAACGACTTGAAGATAAAATAAAAATGTACCACAGGTTCCTGGATTGATCATTTTTTAAGAGAAGTTTTGCATAATCAAAATATATTTTAACTTTGTTTTGCTGATCATTAAATTAATATGAGTACAACAAATACAATTCATGTTGCCAAAGGCAAAAGAGGTGATACCGGTTACGACACCGTAAGAAAAGAAGACAATGAAACGATCCAATCACGGTGGATAAACATTGGTGGAATAAAGTTACGCGGGGTGAATGATAAACTTTATTTTTCCAGTCATGGAGATTTTATAATTGCAGCGTACAATAGCAAAGACTTTACCGTACGTTCTTTTTGGAATGTAACCAAGAACGAAGGCAAATTAATTAGCCTTATCAATTTGATCTTCCATCCCTATTTATGGATAATTGCCATTATTGGCGCTTGTTTTTTACTTGGATTTAAAAAGGATATAAAAGCTGATGAGAAGTTTAAATTATATGCCTTTGGGGCATATGGTGGCGCTTTAGTGATTACTTTTATTTACAGTTTATTTGATTGGCGTAAAGATAAAATTGCCAGTAACAAAGTTGAGGAAGTAAAGAACAGCTTATAAATTTACTATGGCAAAACATATTATTAAACACTTACAAAACAAAAAACCCGTTTCGAGAAATTGAAACGGGTTTTTAATTATCTTTAAAGATAATTAAACCAAACATCATGAAAACAAAACAAATTTTAGTTATCGTTTCAACTACAATTGCAATCACTTTACTTCTAAGTTCTTTCAAAAAGGAAGAAATAAATAAAAAATTCTTAACTGTTAAGTCTGTCGAATCAGTCGATCCTTTGTTCACGTCACTCATATTAATTGTTGATGAGAATGGAAAAGCCAGTGATGTTGAATTAAAAAAATTTAAGATCCAAAATATGGAAGAAAACGTTATTATACTAACAGATGTACTAAATAAAATTGGTAGTCGTGGTTATGATCTACATTCTACAACAAGTACTTTTGTGACTCACTATCATGTCAATACATACACCTTTATTAAAAAATGATCGTTTTAAAAAGGTGTTATCCAAAAACAAAAAACCCGTTTCGGATATCGAAACGGGTTTTTATTTAGTACTATTTTGCTATTAAGCTTCTGCAGTTTTTTCTGTATCGTCTTTTTTAGCTTTAGTTTCAGTTTTAGCGCCAGTTGTTTTTTTAGCACCTTTACTTCTACGTGTAGTTTTCTTAGCTGTACCTTCAGCAGATCCTTTACCGTTAGTGTAGATATCGTTAAAGTCTACTAACTCGATCATCGCCATTTCAGCAGCGTCACCCTGACGGTTACCGGTTTTGATGATACGTGTGTAACCACCGTTACGGTTTGCTACTTTAGTTGCAACTTCTTTGAATAATTCGCTTACAGTTTCTTTTCTTTTTAAGTAAGAAAAAGCAACACGACGGCTATGAGTAGTATCGTCTTTACTTTTTGTAATAAGCGGCTCAATATATACGCGTAAAGCTTTTGCTTTAGCAAGAGTAGTAAAAATACGCTTGTTATCAATTAACGCGCAAGCTAAGTTCATTAACAAAGCGTGGCGGTGAGCGGTTTTTCTACCTAAATTATTTATTTTATCTCCGTGTCTCATTTTTTATTCTGATTCAAGATCCAAGACTCAAGACTCAAGACTAATTACTCTTAACTCTTAACTCTTAACTCTTAGTTATTAATCTTTATCTAATTTATATTTTATCACATTCATTCCAAATTGTAAACCTTTAGTTTGAACAAGGTCTTCTAATTCGGTTAATGATTTTTTACCAAAGTTTCTGAATTTTAATAGATCGTTCTTGTTGAAAGAAACAAGTTCTCCTAAAGTTTCAACGTCAGCCGCTTTTAAGCAGTTTAGAGCACGAACTGAAAGGTCCATGTCTACTAACTTAGTTTTTAATAATTGACGCATGTGAAGGCTTGTTTCATCAAATTCTTCTTCATTACGTTTTTCTTCAGCATCTAATGTAATTTTCTCATCAGAGAATAACATGAAATGGAATATTAAAATTTTAGCTGCTTCTTTTAATGCATCTTTTGGATGAATAGAACCATCTGTAATGATATCTAATATCAAACGTTCGTAATCGGTTTTTTGCTCAACACGATAGTTCTCGATATTGTATTTTACATTTTTAATTGGCGTGTAAATAGAATCAATAAAAATTGTTCCGTTTGGTGCGCTGTTAGTTTTGTTCTCTTCTGCAGGAACGTAACCACGGCCACGCTCAACAGTTAATTCCATTTTTAAACGAACAGATGAATCGCAATTAAAAATTACAAGATCCGGGTTTAAGATTTGAAAACCATTAACGTATTTACCGATATCGCCAGCAGTAAATTTTTCGCTACCTGCAAAGTGTACAGTAATTTTTTCGTTATCGTGGTTATCTAATTGTTTTTTAAATCTAACTTGTTTAAGATTTAAAACTATTTCAGTTACGTCTTCAACAACACCTTTGATGGTTGAAAACTCATGATCTACACCTTCGATGCGTAAGCTGGTTACAGCATATCCTTCTAACGACGATAATAAAATACGACGTAAAGAGTTACCTATTGTAATACCAAAACCAGGCTCTAATGGTCTGAATTCAAATTGTCCTGAAGTCTCGGTTGAATTAATCATAATAACCTTGTCAGGTTTTACGAAATTTAATATTGCCATATTATATACTTATATAGGTTAAATTAATTTATTTTATTATTTAGAGTACAACTCGACAATTAACTGTTCTTTAATGTTTTCAGGGATCTGAGAACGTTCAGGACGGTTAATGAATTTGCCGGTCATAGAGTTCTTATCGAAATCTAACCAAGGGAATTTGTTTACAGCACCCGAAAGAGCGATAGTAATTGCTTCCATAGATTGTGATTTTTCACGAACTCCGATAATGTCTCCCGGTTTTAAAGTGAATGAAGCGATGTTTACAACACCACCATTTACTGTAATATGAGCATGAGAAACTAACTGACGAGCTGCACGACGTGTTGGAGCAATTCCTAAACGGTAAACAACGTTATCAAGTCGGCTTTCAACAAGTTGCAATAACACTTCACCGGTTACACCCGGCATACGCGAAGCTTTATCAAATGTTCTTGCAAATTGCTTTTCAAGGATACCGTAAGTATACTTAGCTTTTTGTTTTTCTAACAACTGAATAGCATATTCAGATTGTTTAGCACGTTTTTTTGTGTTACCGTGCTGCCCCGGAGGGTAGTTCTTTTTTTCTAGCGCTTTATCAGGACCAAATATTGGTTCTCTGAATTTTCGCGCGATCTTTGATTTGGGACCTGTGTACCTTGCCATTTTAAATAATTGTTTTCTTTTTTATTATTTAAGTTATAAGTCCTATAGACTTGTAACTCCAAATCTCATCGCCTTGATGAGACCGGCTGTTTGTTTATATTTTATTTTATACGCGACGACGTTTAGGAGGACGACAACCGTTGTGAGGGATCGGTGTGATATCCATGATCTCAGCAACTTCAATTCCTGTAGCTGCAATAGTTCTGATAGCACTTTCTCTTCCTGCACCCGGGCCTTTTACATACACTTTTACCTTACGTAAACCTGCATCAAATGCAACTTTACTGCAATCTGCAGCTGCCATTTGTGCAGCGTACGGTGTGTTTTTCTTAGAGCCTCTGAATCCCATTTTACCAGCACTACTCCAAGAAATTACCTGGCCGTTGATGTTAGTTAATGAAATAATGATATTGTTAAATGTAGCATTGATATGAGCTTCGCCCGTAGCTTCTACTTTTACAGTACGCTTACGTGTTGTAGCTTTTACATTTCCTGCTGCTGTTGGTTGTTTTGCCATTTTATTTAATACTTATACTTTATTAATTATTATTTAACTGCCATTTTCTTGTTAGCAATTGTCTTACGTTTACCTTTACGGGTACGCGCGTTTGTTTTGGTACGTTGGCCACGAACAGGTAAACCGTTACGGTGACGCATACCACGAAGACAGTTGATATCAGTTAAACGTTTAATGTTTAATTGCGTCTCAGATCTAAGAGCACCTTCAACTTTAAAAGCGTTGTTAATTAAATTACGAATAGCATTTTGCTCATCGTCATTCCAATCACTCACTTTTTTATCGGAATCAATTCCGGCGTCGCTTAATATTTTTGCCGCTCTGCTGCGACCAATACCGTAAATATAGGTTAAACCTATTACGCCTCTTTTGTTTTTTGGTAAATCAATACCTGCTATACGTGCCATTTCTTTAAACTACTATTTTATAAAGGTTTGCAAAGATAAGAATTACTTCTGTCTTTGTTTAAATTTTGGATTTTTTTTGTTTATTACGTACAATTTGCCTTTACGACGAACGATCTTGCATTCGTTGCTGCGTTTTTTTATGGATGCTCTAACTTTCATTTCTCTTATTTTAAAATTCTAAACTTCTTATTTATATCTAAAAGTAATTCTTGCTTTTGATAAGTCGTAAGGACTCATTTCCAACTTCACTTTATCTCCCGGCAGAATTTTGATGTAGTGCATTCTCATTTTTCCTGAGATGTGTGCTGTTACTACATGTCCATTCTCCAACTCCACCCTAAACATCGCATTGCTTAATGCTTCTACAATAGTACCGTCAATTTCAATGTTTGCCTGTTTCGCCATATTTTAATTAACCTTGTTGCACCATCATAGCATTAGCGCCACGACCCTTGATCCTACCCGATTTCATTAATCCATCATAATGACGGTTCAATAAATACGTTTCAACCTGTTGTAAAGTATCTAAAACCACACCTACAAGGATCAATAAAGAGGTTCCTCCATAAAAATCTGCAAATGCACTGTTAATTCCCATTTTTTGAGCGAATGCAGGCATTACTGCAACACCAGCAAGGAAGATAGATCCCGGCAAAGTAATACGGCTCATAACCTGATCAATGAACTCAGCTGTTTTTTTACCAGGCTTAACACCAGGTATAAAACCACCATTACGTTTCATATCATCGGCCAGTTGGTTAGGATTAACCATAATAGCCGTGTAAAAATATGTAAAGAGAATAATTAAAATAGCAAATATTAAGTTGTACCAGAAACCGTAACGCTCGTTAAAGATACCGCCACCGCTTGCTGAGAAGTTAGTAACAGCTAAAGGAATGAACATAATAGCCTGTGCAAAGATAATAGGCATTACACCCGCAGCATTTACTTTTAAAGGGATGTATTGACGTACGCCACCGTATTGTTTGTTACCAACGATCTTTTTGGCAAACTGGACCGGTATTCGCCTAGTGCCTTGCACGAGCAAAATAGAACCAATGATAACTAATAATAAGATCACAATTTCAATTAAGAAGATGATTAAACCACCATTACCTGCAGTTCTTGATTTTACCTCTGATAAGAAAGCAAAAGGTAAACGTGAGATAATACCGATCATGATAATTAAAGAGATACCGTTACCTAAACCTTTATCAGTAATTCTTTCACCTAACCACATAACGAACATGGTACCGGTAATTAAAATAAAGATAGACTGCACCCACCAAAAAGTTGATGTATCTGTAAAAGCATTTGGAGCAGATTGTTTAATAGAAGCAATGTAACCCGGAGCCTGAACAGCAGTAACAGCAATGGTTAAGAACCTTGTGTACTGGTTGATCTTTTTACGACCGCTTTCGCCTTCGCGTTGCATTTTTTGGAAATACGGCACCGCCATACCCAATAACTGGATAATGATGGAAGCAGTAATGTAAGGCATGATACCTAAACCAAAAATTGAGGCGCGTAAGAACGCACCACCTGCAAACATATTGATTAAACCTACGATTCCACCAGCGTCTGCTGTTTTTGCATCGTTCAATGCATCAACATTAATCCCCGGAAGAACTACATAAGAACCCAAACGATAGATAAGGATCATACCCAACGTTAATAGAATACGTTGTTTAAGTTCCTCTATCGTCCAAATGTTCCGAAGTGTATCTATAAAACGCTTCATATATTATTTTGTATCATTTATAGTACCACCTTTTTCTTCAATAGCTTTTTTAGCTGTTGCTGTGAAGGCATGTGCTGTTATTTTTACCGACGCAGTTAATGTACCACGACCCATTATTTTAATAAGATCATTTTTGTGAGCTAAACCATTAGCTACTAAAACATCAAAATTGATTTCAGTTACTTTTGCAGTGTCTACTAATTTTTGGATAGCATCTAAATTAATACCGTTGTAATTAATACGGTTAACATTCTTAAATCCAAATTTAGGTAAACGACGTTGTAAAGGCATTTGACCACCTTCAAAACCTACTTTTTTAGAGTGGCCAGAACGTGATTGAGCACCTTTATGTCCACGAGTTGCGGTTCCACCACCACCCGAACCCTGGCCACGGCCACGACGGTAGTTGGTTTTTACAGAACCATATGCTGGTTTTAAATCACTTAATTTCATTTTATTAAATATTTTCGATTTTTAAAATATGTTTTAATTTACTGATCATGCCATCAATAGCAGGAGTAGATTCTTTTATCACTGAGCTGTGAGTTTTTCCTAAACCTAAAGCTACAACAGTTGCTTTTTGTGAAGGGCTACGTTTAGCGATACTTTTTACTAATGTTAATTTTACTTTTCCCATTGTTTAATTATTAACCGTTAAACACTCTGTCTAATTTAATACCTCTTTGTTGAGAGATGGCAATTGCATCACGCATTTTCATTAAAGCATCTAATGTTGCTTTAACCACGTTGTGCGGGTTACTTGATCCTTTAGACTTAGCTAATACATCTGTAACACCAACGCTCTCTAACACAGCACGCATCGCACCACCGGCAATTACACCAGTACCATGAGCTGCAGGTTTTAAGAACACACGTGCACCGCCAAATTTTCCTTCTTGTGCATGAGGCACAGTACCGTTTAATACTGCTACTTTAACTAAGCTTTTCTTAGCATCTTCAATACCTTTTGTAATGGCATCAGTTACCTCGTTAGCTTTACCTAAACCTTGTCCGATAATTCCTTTTTCATTTCCAACAACAACAATTGCTGAAAAGCTAAAGTGACGGCCACCTTTTGTAACTTTAGTTACACGTTGGATGGCAACTAACTTATCTTTTAATTCTATATCGCTTGATTTAACGCGTTTTACTACTTCTTTTGACATCTTGCTTATTTATTAGAATTTTAATCCTCCTTCGCGAGCACCTTCGGCTAACGATTTTACTCTACCATGGTACAAAAATCCGTTACGATCAAAAACCACTGAAGTGATCCCGTTTGCAACAGCTTTTTCGGCAATTAATTTACCTACTAATTTTGCTTTTTCAATTTTGGTAACTTTTGCAGAAGAAATTGATTTATCAACTGAACCAACAGCTAATAAAGTTTTTCCGCCTTTGTCTTCAATTAATTGAGCATATATTTCAGAGTTACTACGGTATACGCTTAAACGCGGCGCTTCTGTAGTACCTTTTATCCTCTTACGAAGTTTAAATTTTATCTTAGTTCTTCTATCTTGTTTATTTACTGCCATCTCTACAATTTTTAGGATGATTAAAAATTTATTTAATTATTTTTTAGAAGCCGATTTACCAGCTTTTCTTCTAAGTTGTTCACCTACGAACTTAATACCTTTACCTTTGTACGGCTCTGGTTTACGTAAGCTTCTGATCTTAGCAGCAACTAATCCAATTAATTGTTTGTCGGCACTTTCTAAAACTATTTTAGGGTTTTGACCTTTTTCTGCTGATGTTGTAACTTTAATTTCAACAGGTAACTGGAAGTTAATGTTGTGAGAGTAACCTAAAGATAACTCTAACATATTTCCTTTATTAGAGGCACGGTAACCCACACCTACTAATTCCTGTTCTGTTTTATATCCATCGCTTACACCTTTGATCATATTAGCGATCAAAGAACGGTATAAACCGTGTAATGCTCTGTGGCGCTTTTGATCAGTTGGACGTGTAACTAACACTTTACCATCTTCAATTGCTACAGTAATATCTATATCTACTTTTTGAGTTAATGTTCCTTTTGGTCCCTTAACGGTTACTAAACCGTTGCTGATTGTTACCTCTACTCCTTTTGGTATCTCTATTGGGGCTTTTCCTATACGTGACATGCTAATTTTCCTCCTTTAAATTATGAAATATAACATAAAACTTCACCACCAACATTCATTTTCTTAGCTTCTTTATCGGTGATAACACCTTTAGAAGTAGAAATGATGGCAATACCTAAACCATTTAATACACGTGGCATTTTATCAACGCCTGAATACTTACGTAAACCCGGGCTAGACACGCGATCCAATGTGCGGATAGCAGGAAGCTTGGTTACAGGATGGTATTTTAACGCAATTTTAATTACGCCCTGGTTGTTTTCTGTACTTTCAAATTTGTAATTTAAAATGTACCCCTTTTCGAAAAGGATCTTAGTGATCTCTTTTTTTAGATTAGAAGCCGGAACTTCTACGATGCGGTGGTTTGCTTTGATCGCGTTACGAACACGCGTTAAGTAATCTGATACTGTATCTGTCATTTTTTTTAAGTTTATATGTTATTCTGAAAAAACAGAATAATTATATTAAACAATTTATTTTATTTTTTTGAGGGGGCAAATATACAACAATTTACCATAACCTCACAATTTATTTTTACCAGCTTAACCCCTTCGGTTAAAACCCGGAAAGTATTTATCTACCAGCTTGATTTGGTAAGTCCCGGAATTAATCCGAAAAGAACCATTTCACGGAAAGTAACACGACTAACACCAAAGGTGCGCATGTAACCACGTGGACGACCGGTTAATTTACAACGGTTACGTAAACGCACTTTTGATGAGTTACGTGGTAACTTTTGTAATCCAACTGAATCACCAGCTTTTTTTAACTCTGCACGTTTGGCAGCGTATTTATCAACTAATTTTTGACGTTTGACCTCACGGGCCTTCATTGACTCTTTTGCCATTATTTATCTTTCTTTTTAAATGGAATACCAAATTCTGTTAGTAAAGCATGCGCTTCTTTATCTGTGTTTGAGTTGGTTACAAATGTAATGTCCATACCCGATATTTTGGTTACTTTATCAATATCAATTTCAGGAAAAATGATCTGCTCAGTAATACCCATTGTGTAGTTACCACGGCCATCAAAGCCTTTATCGTTAATACCTTTAAAATCACGGATACGTGGTAATGAAGCAGCTATCAAACGATCTAAGAACTCATACATTTTATCGCCACGTAAAGTTACACGTACACCAATTGCAACGCCTTTACGTAATTTAAAGTTTGAGATATCTTTTGTTGAATATGTTGCTACAGCTTTTTGACCTGTAATAGTGGTCATTTCTTTTATTGCTGCTTCGATCATCTTTTTATCAGATACTGCATCGCCAATACCCTGGTTAAGGCAAATTTTTTCCAATTTAGGAACTTGCATTGACGAGGTATATTGAAATTGTTTTTGTAATGCAGGAACTATTTCTTCTGCATACTTACCTTTTAAACGAGGTTGATAGGTTGTTGTTGCCATTATTTAACTGCCTCCTTAGTTTTTGAAGAGATACGCTCTAATTTTTGAGTTTTCTCATTTAATTTACGACCTAAACGAACGGTTTTACCACCTTCTAAAAACATTAAGTTTGAGATATGGATTGAACCTTCTTTTTTAACGATACCACCGTTAGTGTTTTTGGCGCTAGGCTTTTCGCTTTTGCTAACCATATTAACACCTTCTACAATGGCACGTTCTTTTTTAATATCTATCGAAACGATCTTTCCTGTAGTACCTCTGCTTTCGCCAGAAATTACTTTAACAGTATCGCCTTTTTTTAGTTTTATTTTTGACATGACTTAATTTTCTTTTAATTATAGCACTTCCGGTGCTAATGAAATGATCTTCATAAATTGTTTATCGCGTAATTCGCGGGCAACTGGTCCAAAGATACGTGTACCACGGATCTCGTCAGTTGTGTTCAATAACACTACTGCGTTATCGTCAAAACGGATATATGATCCATCAGCACGGCTGATCTCTTTACGTGTTCTAACAATTACCGCTTTGCTAACTGTACCTTTTTTTACGTTACCGCTAGGTAATGCATGTTTTACAGTTACTACCACTTTATCGCCAATTGAAGCGTAACGTTTTTTAGTACCTCCTAATACACGGATAACAAGTACCTCTTTGGCACCGCTGTTATCTGCTACTGTTAATCTCGATTCTGTTTGTATCATCTTAAAATGTCTTTATTACGATTAACACTAATTATTTAACTTTTTCAATTACTTCAACTAAACGCCAGTTCTTAGTTTTACTAAGTGGACGGGTTTCTGCAATTTTAACGGTATCCCCAATGCTGCATTCGTTCTTCTCATCATGAGCAACGAAAGTGCTGGTTTTCTTTAGGAACTTTCCGTACTTAGGGTGTTTTACTTTACGTATAACAGAAACAACGATGCTTTTTTCCATCTTGTTGCTTTTTACGACACCGATTTTTTCTTTTCTTAAATTTCTATCTTCCATGAAGCAATGTTATTTAGCTTTGTTACTTTTATTTAATACAGTTAACATACGTGCTATATTTCTGCGGTTAACGCGAATTACAGACGGTTTTTCTACAGGTGAAATTGCATGATTTAATGTCATTTTATTTAATCCTGCTTTTTCTTCCTTTATCTTCTCAATTAATTCCTGAGTGGATAGAGCTGATATGTTGTCCTTGTTTTTCATTTTTTGTTTTTTGTTTTATTTCCGGTTCAACTTGTTCCGGGTTTAAACATTTTTTAATTAAAGTAACGGTTCAACTAAAACTTGCTTAATGTTTTATTATTCAATTATTTAGCTACTTCAGCCTCAACGTAATCTCTACGTACTATAAACTTGGTAACGATTGGTAATTTTTGTGCAGCTAAACGTAAAGCTTCTTTTGCAACAGCTAAAGGAACACCTTCTGCTTCGAAAATAATGCGACCACGTTTAATAGGAGCCATCCAATACTCTGGAGCACCTTTACCTTTACCCATACGAACCTCTGCAGGTTTTGATGTAACCGGGCGATCAGGAAACACGCGGATCCAAACCTGGCCTTCACGTTTCATGAAACGGGTAATTGCGATACGGGCTGCTTCTAACTGTCTTCCAGTCATACGGCACTCGTCCATTGCTTTAATTCCAAAAGAACCGAAGGCTAATTCGTGACCACGCTTAGCGTCGCCCTTTATCTTCATCTTTTGAGATTTTCTATATTTTGATCTTTTTGGTTGTAACATGATAATTAATTTTATCTACTTATGTAAAACTATTTTTCTTCTCTTTTAGTTCCCCTTTTTTTACCGTTGAACTTTGGACGGTCATTATTTGGACGATCTCCGCTTCCACCCGATTTTTTATCCTTAGCCATTAAACCGGCATTTGGAGAAAGATCACGTTTTCCGAAGATCTCGCCACGGCAGATCCAAACTTTGATACCAATACGGCCATATGAAGTGTGAGCTTCTGCTACAGCGTAATCAATATCAGCACGTAAAGTATGCAAAGGAGTTCTTCCTTCTTTGTAACCTTCAGTACGAGCCATCTCTGCTCCACCTAAACGGCCAGATACCTTAATTTTAATTCCTTCTGCACCTAAACGCATGGTACTAGCCATTGACATTTTTGCTGCACGACGGAAAGAGATACGACCTTCAATTTGACGAGCGATAGAATCTGCAACTAAGCGTGCATCTAATTCCGGACGTTTAATTTCGAAGATATTTATTTGGATTTCTTTTGTAGTTATTTTTTTTAATTCTTCTTTTAATTTATCTACTTCTTTACCACCTTTTCCGATAATGATACCCGGACGTGCAGTATTGATTGTAACTGTAATTAACTTAAGAGTTCTTTCGATAACGATCTTAGAAATGCTACCTTTAGCTAAACGTGCTTTTAAATAGTTTCTGATAGTAGTATCTTCAACTAATTTATCTGCGTAGTGTTTACCACCAAACCAGTTTGAATCCCATCCTTTGATGATTCCTAATCTGAAGCCTATTGGATTTACTTTTTGTCCCATTTCTATTTTGCTATTTTGGTGTCTAAAATTAAAGTAACATGATTTGAACGTTTGCGGATACGGTATCCACGGCCTTGCGGCGCTGTACGTAAACGTTTTGCCATTAAGGCGCTGTCTACCATTACTTCTTTAACGAACAATACACCTTCTTCTGCGCGAGCGCCGGTTTTTAATTCGTAATTAGCAATAGCTGATTTCAATAATTTCTCTAAACGGCCAGAAGCCTCACGAGTATTGAATTTCAAAATATTTAAAGCAAGGTATGCATCTTTACCTCTAACAAGATCCGCCACCTGGCGCATTTTGCGTGGAGATGTAGGGCAACTATTTAATTTAGCGAAGAAAGAAGTTTTGTTCTCTTCTTTACGCTTTTCGGCTACTAATCTTTTTCTTTTTCCCATGGTTTCTAATTATTTTTTATTATGACCAGCGTGACCTTTAAATACGCGAGTTGGTGAAAATTCTCCTAATTTATGTCCAACCATGTTCTCAGTTACATAAACCGGAATGAATTTAGCACCATTATGTACAGCAAATGTATGCCCTACAAACTCTGGTGGAATTGTTGAACGACGTGCCCACGTCTTGATCGCAGATTTTTTTCCGCTTGCATTCATCTTCTCTACTTTACCTTCCAGGTTGTAATCGATGAAGGGGCCTTTTTTTAATGATCTTGCCATTTATTTTGTTTTTGGTTTTGAAATCCCTCACGGGACCATTAAACGTTTATAATTATTTTTTTCTTCTTTCTATAATGTGTTTGTTAGACGCTTTTGCTTTGTAACGGGTTTTGAAACCTTTTGCAGGTAAACCTTTACGTGAGCGAGGCTGTCCACCAGATGCGCGGCCTTCACCACCACCCATTGGATGATCTACAGGATTCATTGCAACCGGACGTGTACGCGGACGAACACCTTTCCAACGAGAACGGCCTGCTTTACCGTAAACCTCTTGATTATGATCAGGGTTTGAAACCGAACCAACAGTAGCTTTACAAGTAATTAATACCATACGCACCTCACCTGAAGGCATACGTAAAATTGCATATTTACCATCACGAGCTGATAATTGAGCGTAAGAACCCGCGCTGCGAGCCATTACTGCACCTTGACCAGGACGTAATTCGATATTATGAATGATCGTTCCTAAAGGAATATCAGAAAGGAATAATGTATTTCCTATTTCAGGAGATGCATCTTTACCTGACGTGATCTTTTGATCAACTTTTAAACCTTGCGGAGCGATGATGTAACGTTTCTCTCCGTCTTTGTAAAATACTAGAGCAATACGTGCCGAACGATTCGGATCGTACTCTACAGTTTTTACAGTTCCTTCGATACCGTCTTTATCACGTTTAAAATCGATGTCGCGAATAACTTTTTTATGACCACCGCCAATATAGCGCATTGTCATTTTTCCGGTGTTATTACGTCCACCAGAAGAGTAATTCGTTTTTACAATTAAGCTTTTCTCAGGCTTACTTGCAGTTATCTCCTTAAAATCCGCTGTTAGCGTGTATCTTAAACTTGGAGTTAGTGGTCTATATTTTTTTAATCCCATTTTAAATTCTTTTTACAAATTAAATACTTGCGTAAAAATCAATTACCTCGCCTTGTTTTAAAGTAACAATTGCTTTTTTGTAACGGTTAACACGGCCAATAGCCACGCCACGAGTAGTGTTGCGGGTTTTTACTTTACCAACATATTGTTGAGTATTAACCTGGGCAACTTTAACACCATACATTTTTTCAATGGCACCTTTAATCTCTAATTTATTAGCCTCTTTTGCTACTACAAAGCCATAGCGATTTAATTTTTCGGCTTGTGCAGTCATTTTTTCCGTAATGATCGGCTTTACTAAAATTTCCATCTTACTTATTTAAAATTGTTTCAAGTACTTTAATAGAACCTTCTGCAAGGATCAATGTTTCAGCATGTAAAATATCATAAGTATTAAGGTCAGAAGCTGTAACAACTTTAGCACCTTGAATATTACGTGATGATAGATACACGTTCTTGTTAGCATCACCTACAACCAATAATGTCTTTTTATCAGACAGGTTAAGGTTCTTCATAAGATCAATATAATTTTTTGTTTTTGGAGCTTCAAAAGAGAAGTCTTCTAAAACAGTAATTGCATTATCTTTTGCTTTGTATGATAAAGCTGAAGCACGAGCTAAAGTTTTTACCTTTTTATTTAATTTGAATGAATAATCACGCGGACGAGGTCCAAATGCGCGACCACCACCAATAAATAATGGCGATTTCATTGAACCGGCACGAGCGCCACCAGTTCCTTTTTGTTTCTTTAATTTCTTAGTGGTACGTGCGATCTCAGCACGTTCTTTTGATTTGTGAGTACCTTGACGTTGGTTAGCTAAAAATTGCTTAACATCAAGATAGATACAATGATCATTTGGCTCTACTGCAAAAATTGAATCTAACAGATCAACTTTTTTAGTTGTTTTTTTACCACTTATATTTAATATTTCTACTTGCATGATTACTTCTCGATTAAAATATAAGACCCTTTTGCACCTGGAACCGAACCTTTTATAAGGATCACATTTTTCTCAGGCATAATTTTTACGATTTCAAGGTTTTGGATCTTCTTACGATTTCCACCCATTCTTCCGCCCATACGCTTACCCGGCATTACACGAGAAGGATCTGACGATGCACCTAATGAACCAGGAGCTCTCTCTCTATCGTGCTGACCGTGAGATTTGTTAGCGTGACCAACACCGGAAAATCCGTAGCGTTTTACAACACCCTGGAAACCTTTACCTTTACTGGTTCCAACAATATCCACAAAATCACCTTCTGAGAATAAAGCAACAGTTAATACGTCACCTAAGTTTTTTGTTTCCTCGAAATGACGAAATTCTACAACTTTACGTTTTGGGGTCGTTTTTGCTATTTCAAAATGACCTTTCATTGCACCTGATGTGTTTTTTTCTTTTTTCTCATCAAATGACAATTGTAAAGCAGTGTAACCGTCGTTTTCATTGGTTTTTACTTGCGTAACAACGCAAGGACCCGCTTCAATAACTGTGCATGGTAAGTATTTACCATTGGCATCGAAGAAGCTAGTCATTCCTATTTTTTTACCAATTAATCCTGACATTTTTTTGTTTGTTTATTATTTATATTCTTTATTTTTTAATCTTTTTATCCTCCCTCCCCCTTCGGGTACTCCCTCTTGAGGGAGATAGAGAAACAGCTAAACTTTAATTTCTACTTCAACACCGCTTGGTAACTCTAATTTCATTAAAGCATCAACAGTTTTTGAAGACGAACTATAAATGTCTAACAAACGCTTGTAAGCGCATAATTGAAACTGATCACGCGCTTTTTTATTAACGTGTGGCGATTTCAATACCGTAAAAATTCTTTTGTTTGTTGGTAATGGAATTGGACCATTAACCACTGCACCTGTAGCTTTTACAGTTTTAACGATCTTCTCAGCTGATTTATCAACTAAGTTGAAATCGTATGATTTTAGTTTTATTCTTATTCGTTGGCTCATGTTAAAAGAACGTATTTATTTATATTAGTTATACTTTTTCTGCTTTACCTTTTGCTTTTGAAATTACATCAGCTGCAATGTTATTTGGCGCTTCGTTATAGTGGCTAAATTCCATTGTAGAAGTTGCACGACCTGAAGTTAAAGTACGTAACTGAGTTACATAACCAAACATTTCAGAAAGTGGCACCTTGGCTTTAATAACCTGTGCATTTCCTTTAGAATCCATTCCTTCTATTTGTCCACGACGACGGTTTAAGTCACCTACAACATCACCCATGTTTTGCTCAGGAGTTAAAACCTCTACTTTCATAATAGGCTCTAATAAAACCGGCTTACATTTTGGTAATGCCTCACGGAAAGCTGTACGGGCACAGATCTCAAAAGATAATGCATCCGAGTCAACCGCGTGGTATGAACCGTCTTTTAATACAACTTTTAATCCTACTAAAGGATATCCGGCTAAAACACCATTGTTTAATGAGTTCTTAAAGCCTTTTTCAACTGCAGGTATAAATTCACGTGGAATGTTACCACCTGTAATTTCATTAACGAACTGTAAAGGACCATTTTTAGAAAAATCCCAATCAGCATCAACCGGACCTAAAGTGATCTTCATATCGGCAAATTTACCACGTCCACCAGATTGTTTTTTGTAAACTTCACGGTGATCGATAGTACCTGTAATTGCCTCTTTATATGCTACCTGAGGCGAACCTTGGTTAACTTCTACTTTAAACTCACGCTTTAAACGGTCAACAATAATTTCTAAGTGAAGCTCACCCATACCTGATATGATGGTTTGACCAGAATCTTCGTCCGTTTTAACACGGAAAGTTGGATCTTCTTCAGCTAATTTATTTAAACCTACCCCTAAACGATCTAAGTCACCTTGAGTTTTAGGCTCAATAGCGATAGCGATAACGGGCTCAGGGAAATTCATTGCTTCTAATACAATTGGATGTTTTTCATCACATAAAGTATCGCCTGTACGGATATCTTTAAATCCCACTGCTGCTCCAATATCTCCTGCTTCAATAAATTCAACAGGGTTTTGTTTGTTAGCATGCATTTGGAAGATACGCGAAATACGTTCTTTATTACCAGAACGTGTATTTAATACATAAGAACCTGCATCCAAACGGCCAGCATAAGCACGGAAAAAACACAAACGACCTACGAATGGATCGGTTGCAATTTTAAATGCTAAAGCGGTGAATGGTTGTGTAGCATCTGGTTTACGGGAAACTTCTTCTCCTGTATCAGGGTTAGTACCTTTAGTCTCTGGTTTATCCAAAGGACTAGGCATTAATTCCATTACAAGATCTAACATAGTTTGTACACCTTTATTTTTAAAGGCAGAACCACAAACCATTGGTACAATTTTATTTGCAACGCAAGCTTTACGCAAAGCGTCTAATACTTCTCTTTCAGTGATTGTCTCAGGAGCATCAAAGAATTTTTGCATGATATTATCATCAAAATCAGAAACTGCTTCTAACATTTTCTCTCTCCACTCTGTAGCTTCTTCAAGCATATCAGCAGGAATAGGAACCTCTTTAAAGGTCATTCCTTTATCTTCTTCATTCCAAACAATACCACGGAAGTTGATAAGATCAACTACACCAATAAAATGCTCTTCAGCACCAATTGGTAATTGTAAAGGAACAGCGTTACCGCCTAAAATTTCTCTTGTTTGTTTAACTACGTTTAAGAAGTCAGCACCCTGGCGGTCCATTTTATTAACGAAACCAATACGGGTTACATTATAGTTATCAGCTAAACGCCAGTTTGTCTCAGATTGAGGCTCAACACCATCAACAGCTGAGAATAAGAACACTAAACCATCTAATACACGTAAAGAACGATTCACTTCAACTGTAAAGTCAACGTGGCCCGGTGTATCAATGATGTTAATTTTGTAATTGTTTTCACGGTATTTCCAAAAACAAGTAGTTGCAGCAGAGGTAATAGTAATACCACGCTCTTGCTCTTGAGCCATCCAATCCATGGTTGCAGCACCATCGTGAACCTCACCTATCTTGTGATTAACACCAGTATAATATAAAATACGCTCAGTACAAGTTGTTTTACCTGCATCAATGTGGGCTGCGATCCCTATATTACGCGTATATCTTAAGTCGCTCATTTTGTTTATTAGAATCTAAAGTGTGAAAATGCTTTATTTGCTTCTGCCATTTTATGGATATCTTCTTTCTTTTTGAAAGAAGCACCTTCTTCTTTAGAAGCTGCAACGATCTCGCCGGCTAATTTTTGAGCCATTGATTTTTCGTTACGTTTACGTGAATATGAAATTAACCATTTCATAGCCATTGAAATTTTACGATCAGGACGAATTTCTGAAGGAATCTGGAAAGTTGAACCACCAACACGACGAGAACGAACCTCTACCTGAGGTGTTACGTTTGCTAATGCTTTTTTCCAAACTTCTAATCCATCTTCGCTCGTACGTTTAGCTACGATCTCAATTGCATCATGAAATATGTTTGACGCGGTATTTTTCTTACCATCGTACATTAAGTTATTTAAAAAACGGGTTACCAATGTATCGTTATAAATCGGATCAGGTAATAAAACTCGCTTCTTTGCTTTGGCTTTTCTCATTGTATAATATTTCTACTAATTCTTATTATTTTTTCTTAGCCGGAGCCGCTACAGCACCAGCTTTAGGACGTTTTGTACCATATTTCGAACGTTGTTGTTTACGACCTTCAACACCTGCGGTATCAAGGCTTCCACGAACAATGTGATAACGAACACCCGGTAAGTCTTTTACACGACCACCACGTACCAAAACGATACTGTGCTCTTGTAAGTTGTGACCTTCACCCGGAATATAGGCAATAATCTCTTGCTTGTTAGTTAAACGAACCTTTGCAACCTTGCGCATTGCAGAGTTAGGTTTCTTAGGGGTTGTTGTGTACACCTTGGTACAAACACCACGACGTTGTGGACATGAGTCCAAAGCGGCCGATTTGCTCTTGTTGGTCGGTTTTGTGCGACCTTTTCTTACTAATTGCTGTATTGTAGGCATTTTAAATCCTTTGTGTTACTTGATATTATTGGTTTTCAGCTGTTTCCCTTTTTTAGGGAGGGCAAAGATAGGAAAAGATTTTCAACAAGCAACAATTTTGTTCAATTATTTTTGGCTTTTGAACAATTTTTTTATACTCTACGTCGAAATTGTGGAAAACTTCACGAAAAATTGACTTTGAACAAAAAAATATCCGACCAGTTTTAGTTGGATTTTAGGCTGTCGTTTTTTGAAATTTCGGGCTGATTTTCGACCACTTTTTCCTCGTTCACAACCCCATCTTCCCCAATGAGGTCGCTAAGATACGAAGAATAGTCGCTTTTGAGGTTTTTTGGGATCTTAAATTCGTAGGTCTTTTTTTCGGGGTTATTTAATGCTTCGCCCAACAGCCAGGGGTTGTGGAGCTTTACTAAAGTTTTATTGCAGCCAAAATGTTTAGCCAAACTGGCAATATTTGTTACAGAAGAATCGACCTTATACGTTTTTAGAGGTATTTTGGCAAAATAGGTGAGTTTTTTCTTTTTAATTCCAAAATGCGCAGGGTTCGAAAGCAGGGTTTTATACGCTAAAATTCGGTAAACAAAACTGCCCGTTTCGCTATTTAACAAAAGGTCGTAATAATTATCGCTGTTTTGGCGCTTTAAAGCCGATTTAATGCCGCCAATTCCCAAATTATATGCAGCAGCGGCCAGTGTCCAGTTCTTAAAGATCGCATAAGCATCTTTAATATGTTGGCAAGCCGCTCGGGTGGCCTTTTCAACGTCTAAACGCTCATCTACAAATTCATTCACTTCTAAACCATAATTTTTGGCCGAAGCCGGCATTAATTGCCAAAAACCCGCTGCACCGGCGGGAGACACAACATTTGACAAATGACTTTCAATTACGGCAACATATTTAAAATCATCCGGAACGCCCTGCTGCTTTAGGATAGGTTCAATATACGGAAACCATTTTTGCGCTTTTGTAAATAAAATAGCTGATGATTGCCAGTGTTTATTGTTGAAAAATTCCTGCTCAAGATCTTCTTTAATTGCAATACTGTTTGCAGGTATCTTCTCGCCACAAAAATCGAGGTTTGACGGGATGTTGAGACCTAGTACGTTTTGGTTATTATTGCTGTAAGAAAGCGAATTGTTTGATGGCTGAAGGATGTAGATCTTTAAAAAAATAAACAACGCTACAAATACCACAAAAAAAACAACGGTTAGGGTGGTTAAATTGAGTCGCGAAAAAAATTGTAAGAGTATTTTATTTGAGATCACTTTCTCTTTATAACGGTATTTACATATAAAGATACGAATACCAAAAGGATGTAAAAAATGGAAATATAAAAAAGTGCATAACTAAAGCGAAACACCAGCAAATAGGCTAAAATAGAACCAATTGAACTTATAACAAAATATAAAACGGCTATTCTTTTTTCGGTAATTCCTTTAAAAAATAAATGATGCGTAGTGTGGTCTTTTCCACCAATAAAAGGTGATTTACCCATGCGCAAACGGTTAAAGACAACAGTAAATGTATCTGTTAAAGGGATCAAAAAAACCAATAACACCAATAAGATATTTACTAATGGAAAACCGCCGATGAGCTCAGGACTAGGGCCATTCCAACAATTATCAATACCCATTACTGCCAAAAACAATCCTAAGAACTGGCTACCTGTATCGCCCATGAACATTTTTGAAGGATGGAAATTGTAAATTAAAAAGCCCGATAAAGCCCCTAAAACACCCAAATTTAGTGTTGTTGAATAACTACTGGTATTAAATAATGAAATGTTTAAAGTGGCCATAAACAAACAAATTACAATAGAAATAATGGTAGTTATACCATCCATATTATCAAGCATGTTTATTGAATTCATTACACCAACAACCCAAAAAATAGTAATCAGGTAATTAATAAATTCATTCTCAAAAATGCGCACACTGTGTCCAGAAAAAATAATTATGAAAGCACAAAATACTTGCGTTAAAAATTTTAATAATGGTTGTGTATTAAAGGCATCATCGGCCAAACCCATTAAGAACGCCAGTGTTGCGGCTATTAAGATGCCAACTATTTGCAAATTAAATCCATTACTTGGTGGTAATAACAAAGTGAAAATAAAAGCAAATAAAAAAATAAGATAAAAAGAAATACCACCTAAAGCCGGTTTTGCATTATTGTTCCATCTTGCCTGGTACTCTTCTTTACTTCTGATACCAAGCGTTTGCGCAAAACGTAAAAGAATGTAATTTATCAATAAAGAAAAAATAAAACACAAAAAGAAAAGAGACGTAAGTACTATAGGATAATTTATCGTCATTTTAGAACATGCTTACAAAACCCTTAAAGGGCTTACCCTCTAAGTCCTTTGCCGAAAGTAATGGATCCTGATAATTCCATTTAACATCAATGTCTTTATCGTTCCATAACAAACAATCTTCGGCAGCTTTATTATAAAAATTAGTGCATTTGTAAGAGAAAATAGTATTGTTCTCTAAGGTTAAAAAACCATGCGCAAAGCCTGGCGGCACATACATCATCCATTTATTCTTTTCGGTAAGCTCTAAACCGTACCATTTGCCATAGGTTGCAGAATTCTTTCTTATATCCACCACAACATCCAATACAGCGCCTGTAATTACACGCACCAATTTACCCTGTGCATAAGGTGGATTTTGAAAGTGCAGACCTCTTAAAACACCTTTTTGCGAGAGTGATTGATTGTCTTGCACAAACTCAAGATCTAAGCCCGCTTGTTTAAATAAATTTTGGTTGTAGCTCTCAAAAAAATAACCACGTTCATCCTCAAAAACCCTTGGTTTAAGTACAAATAATCCTTTAAGTTCTGTTTCAATAACTTCCATTAACTCATTTTTCTTTTGGTACGTTTACTAAATTTCTCATCCTCGCTGTAATATCCACTGCCATAACCATAGCCATAACCATAGCCATAGCCATAGTTGTAACTATAAATTTTCTTACTAATATCTACATCGTTCAACACCACTGCTAAATTATGAACTTTTGTTTCGTTCTTTAACCTGTCTAATATCTGCGTGAACATTTTTTTAGAATAACCCGCTCTAAAAACATAAATAGGATAATTTGCCATTTTTATGGTTTCAATACCATCGGTAACTAAACCAACAGGCGCATTATCTATTACAATATAATCAAACTGAGTTTTTAAATCTTCTACAACCTCTTTTAATTTTTTACTTAAAATTAATTCGGAAGGATTGGGAGGTGAAGGGCCTGCAGTAATGAATTTTAAATTTTCCATTGGACTATTATTAAAACACTCGTCCAAACGTGTAATGCCTGTTAAAATGGTACTCATACCAATGTTGTTTGGAACGCCAAAACCTTTGTGGATCTTAGGTTTACGCATATCAAGATCTATGATCACCACTTTTTTGCCTGTAAAGGCTAAAATTCCGGCAATATTAATTGCCACAAAGGTTTTACCCTCACCACTAATGGTTGATGTAATAGAAACGATCTTAGGACCTTCTGTGGCGTCAATAAATGTAAGATTGGAACGTATAGACCTGAAAGCCTCACTTATAATAGCTTTAGGGTTCTTATCAACAATTAATTGCGACACAGGGATATTGCTTTGGTATTTTGGAATTATACCTAATAACGCAATGTTACCTGAAGAATAACGTGTAATATCTTTTAAAGAATATATCTTATCATGAAAAATATAACGCACAAAAACCAATGCCAGCGATAAAAGAAGCGAAGCTAAAAAAGCTACTACAATTGCATTTCTTCTATTAGGCGAAACTTGAGCACCAATACCCAGGGCTTTCTCTAAAATAATATTTTTAGAAACATAACCTGCTTTTGAAATAGAGAATTCTGTTTTCTTTTCAAGCAACATGGTGTAATACTTTTCGCTAATAGCATAAAGCCTGTTCAAACGCGAAAATTCAACTTCATCTTCGGGGTTTTGATTTAATTTTGACCTGAAATCGGATGACTTTTCGAGTAAATTCTTATACTTGGTCTTATAACGTAATTTAACAGCATCCAAACTTTCCAGTAATAATTTTTTCTGATTTTCCAGTTGATAATTAACCTGTTTTATATTTTCAGAATTTGGAGTAACTGCATACAACATATTCTCTTTTTCTATTAAAAGCTTTTGAATTGTTTGAGTTATATCTTTTATTAAATTCTCATATTCAGTTCCTGATATAAGCGAAATAAGCTGGTAAATATCAATGCCTTTGTTCTTGCTTATATTCTTTTGGATCTCATCAACGATCCTTTCTTCCATTTCTACTTTTAATAATTGATCTTCAACTGATGAATAACGTATAAGCTCCGAATTAATAAGAATATCTTTTTCACTGAACTTTTTTTCCTGTTTAAATTTTTGCAAATTTCCTTCGGTATCTTTAAGGTCGTTAAACACCACGCCTAATTGTGTATCAATAAATGATAAGATGTTGCGCGAACTCTCACTTTTTCTTTCAACATCGTAATTCAGGTATTCTTCGGTAATAGCATTTACAATATCTGTTGATTTAAGCGCGTTAACATCCTGCACCTTTATTAAAATAGTTTTTGCTAGTTCGTTTATCAACCTTATTTCCAATTTGCTTTGGAGAATGGATGTTACGGCATCCACATCAGAAATTGTAAAATATAGCGAAGCATTTTCTTTTAAGATAATAAGTATATCCTCTTTCTCCTTCTTTGGATTTAGAAAGATATTAATATCAAATTCCTTAGTTTTTAACCAGGTGTTTAATTCAAATTTTTCTAATTTATTTCCGATCTTTAAAATCCCACCGGTTAATTGGGGGTTTAACTCAACATATATTTTTTGACCATATGCAATACCTGGTTTTGGATTGATCTTTATAAGATAAGGTGAAGAGTGGTATAACTCATTACTTTTAAAAGTACCTTCACTAAAATAATTAACACTTATATCCAGCTTCTCAACAACCCTTTTTAAAAACACCCGCGATTTTATTTGCTCTATCTTCTCGGCAAGTAAATTATTGTTGTTATCAAAACTGTTCATCTTTAATATTTCATCCGCTTTATTGGCATCATTTATCTGTAAAATAGCCTTAGATTCATATATTGGCTGACTGTAACGCAAATACAAAAAAGCAATTGAGAACGAAATCACAAAAAATATGGCAATGAAGAATTTACTTTTATTGAAAAGAAAGGCTATTACACCAATATCAAAATTGGTATTAAACCTTTCGGTTATATCCTTTAATTGATTATTAGTTGATTCTACCTTGGGATCTAACATCTTATCTTAGTCTGTAAAACTGTATAAGTATCAAAGCGCTTGTTATTAACGTTACAAGTGGTGTAATTTCGGTTGCTAAAGTCTTAAATGGTCGGTATCTGGGTTCAACATAGATAATATCATTTGCCTGAACTTTAGAATTGCCAAGAGTAATTCCCTCTATCTTTGAAAGATCCATTAAATAAACATAAGGCTTTTGCATGGGGTCTATATTATTGCGGATCAGCTTTACTTTAAATGCTTTTCCATCCTCAGGTATACCACCGGCACTTGCTATCGCCTCCAAAACAGTAGTATTATTATTTGTCAACCCAATTACCTTTGCCTGGCCACTATTACCCGGAAAAACTATTACCCGCTTATTAATTACCTTTAGGGTTACATAAGGTTTTACATAGAATTCGGAATATTTTTCCTCCATTAATTTTTCTGCCTGAATGATTGTTAAACCAACTATCGAAAATCTTTGCAATAATGGCATCTTAATATTTCCATCGCTTTCAACAATAACATCAAGGTCGCTCCTGAATGATCCGGTACCTGAACTGGCCAAATCTATCAATTTAAAACCATCATTTGTAAAAACCCTGTACTGGATCGCATCATTAGGCGCAATTTTATAATCTAACCTGCTTAATGAATCTACAAGCTTATCATAATTGTAGTCTTTAGGAGTTTTAAGCATCAAATTAGATTTAAAGATCTTACAAGACGAAAAAATCAAGAGGCATGAAAAAAATAGAATAAGGTTTCTCATAGTTATTATACAAATATATTAATTTTAAGGCTACAATTAACAGAAAATCTAAATTGGATATTCAATTCTAGCATGGTAAATATTCATTAAGCGCTTCTTAAAGATCTTTCTTATAGTTGTTATATCTTTAAAAGTTATGTCTGAATTAATAAACTGGTTTTGTGATATTTTATAATCAATGATATTATCCACCAATTCGTTAATTGACAAGGCATCATGGCTTTTTAAACTTCTTGAAGCTGCCTCTACCCCATCGGCCATCATTAAAACCGCTGTTTCTTTGCTAAACGGTATTGGCCCCGGATACCTGAATTCACTTTCATTAAAAGCTTTGCTGCCACTTTGTTCCTTCATTAAATTTAAAAAGTAGCCCACATTAGTAGTACCGTGATGCGTGCGTATAAAATCTATGATCTGTTCGGGTAAATTGTTTGCTTTTGCCAGCTCAACACCCAAAATAACGTGGTTAATAATGATCTTTGCGCTTTCGGCTGGATCCATTTCCTGGTGAGGACTATAACCTTTTGCCTGATTTTCGGTAAAAAAATTGGGGTTCTTAATTTTTCCAATATCGTGGTACATGGCGCCGGTGCGTACCAGCAAAGTGTTGCCGCCAATATAGTAAATTGCCTCTTCGGCCAGATTAGCCACCTGCAAGCTATGTTGGAATGTACCGGGAACCTCTTGCGAAAGTTGGCGTAATAGAGGCTGGTTAAGGTCGCTTAGTTCTAACAACTTAAAGTCAGAAATAAAACCAAACATTTTTTCTGTTAGTAAAATAATAGGGTAAGCCAATAACACCAAAACAGAACTAACAGCAAAAGGTACATAAACACTCACTTTTTTAACCAACTGCGGTGTACCAAAGCCTATCTGGTAACTTACAAATATCAGAACGTAAAAAATAAATACCAACGCTGCTGCATTTACAATTTGTTGTCGCTTACGCATTTCGGCAACTGTAAAAAGGGTACCAATACCCGATAATAATTGTAATAAAATAAACTCCAATTTATCGGCCATAAAAAAACTACAGATCAAAACAACAATTAAATGTGTAAATAAAGCCGTTCGACTATCAAAGAAAACCCTTACCAGTATTGGCACCAGCGCAAACGGTAAGGCCATTACCAAAAGCCCGTATTTAGAAAAAATAAATGTTGAAATAACAGAAACAATTACGATCAAATACAAAAAAACAATTTGTTTATTTTGTCCGAATATTAATTTTCTAAAAAACAATAAATAACATAACAACACAATTAAAATTAAGAACACCAATAACCAGCTAAATAATAATTTTATTACCGAACTGTTACCGTTATTGTTTTGCAGATAAAAATAATGATTAATTAAAAAACGCTTGTTATTTGTTAATGGTTCACCCCGTTTTACAAGTGTTTGACCCTTTAATACAGAGGTTTTGTAAACAGATACCTGGTCGAGTTTTGAGTTAAGGTAAAAGTGTGTTTTTTCTTTATTAAAAAAATAGGTAATGCTTAAAAAATTCAAATAATTTACACCGGCCAGATCGCTTTTTTTATTTTTGTTTAGTTCCAGCTCAATAAAATCTGCTGCGGTTTTAATTGTAAAAAAATCAAAGTAAATACCTGCTTCTGCAAAATTACCGTTAGCTAAAAAAATTTGTTTGCCTTGTTGGGCAATATCTATACTCTCAATTACGCCTCTTTGGTAGATACTGTCAAACACAGGCTTTAAAAGCAAATAAGCTTTTAGGTTGTTTTGTTTTAAAAGATCAAGGTCGTTTAATTTTTTATCCTTTTCTTCTTCCCTATTCTCAAAAAAAAGTGGTGCCGCTGATTCTATTGTTTTTTTTTCTGCTTCAATCTCGTCTTGCGATTTTTTTAAGAAGAGGTCTTCTTCGGCTACAAGATCTGGGCCTGCCCAAATTGCATCAAAAGAACCAACGCGCAAACCTTTAACCTGTTTGCCGGGTAACAAAGCCACAATACAAACGGAGCAAGCAAACACAATAACCAGTTTAAAAATAAGGTTGTGTTTTGATTGTATAAAGGACAGGATATTCATTTATACAAAGAAAGCGTTTAAGCTAATTGTATAACGGTTAGGAAGAGTACGTTTTTAACAGTGGAGTTTTAATAGCTTTCTTAACCACAAAGACCGCCAAAAAGGCACAATGGCGGCAAAACAATAATTTTAAAACACATAAAAATATAGAAAAAGATATAGCTAACTGCAGAAAAGGTTCCCATAATTTTCTTTGCAAGCAAAGAAAATAACTATGTTTTCATTTAGACTAGATCATTCTATGAAAAAACTATGTGCCTATTTGGTTAAATTTTATTTTGTTTCTCCTTGCTATGCTTAGTGCTCTTTGTGGTTAAGTTTATTTGTAGACCCCAAAAACAACTGGCACTTTATTGATCTCAGGTTTTGAAGAAGTTTTCCAGTCAAACACGCTTTTAGAACTTACAAACTGACTTGGTCCAGTGAGATCCTTCCCAATGAACACAAGTGTTTCAGGAGATAACGAAGAAAGTAAAGCCTCAAATAATTGCTCGTTACGGTAAGGTGTTTCAATAAAGAATTGTGCCTGCTTTTGCTTTATTGCCAGTGTTTCAAGCTCTTTAATACGTTTTAAGCGTAGAGGCTTATCAATTGGTAAATAACCAACAAAAGCAAAATTTTGTCCGTTAAAACCACTGGCCATAATGCTTAGTACAATAGAGCTAGGGCCTGTTAGAGGAATAACTTCAATATTCTTTTGATGTGCCAGTTTTATCACATCTGCACCGGGATCAGCAATACCGGGACAACCTGCATCGCTCATTAGTCCCATGTCTTTACCATCAAATAATGGCTGTAAAAGCTCTAAAACAGAATTAATTTTTGTGTGTTCATTCAATAATTGAATTTCAGCGGCTTCAATTTTAGGATAACCAAACCATTTTAAGAAGCGGCGTGCTGTCTTTGCTTCTTCTGCAATGAAATGAGTTAAATCTCTTACAACAGATAAATTATATTCAGGAATAAAATTATTTTTATCCTCATCGCTAATGGGTACTGGCAATAAATATAATTTTCCGGTCTTAGTCACGTTGTAATATTAAATAAAATTTTTTATCCGTACCTTGCAACGTGCAAAATTTAGTAACATGTTAGGCTTAAAACTTGAAACAGACCCACGTTGGGTAAATATAGTTGAAAAGAACATTGAGGAGATCCTTACAGATCATGCCTACTGTGAGCAAAAAGCCGCAACAAACGCCATTTCTATACTTATTAGCTATTCTTATCATCCCGAGTTAGTTGATGAAATGCTCAGTCTTGCCAAAGAAGAACTAACACACTTTGAAATGGTGCATCAAAAAATAAAAGAGCGCGGTTTTAAATTAGGTTTTGAAAGAAAAGATGAATACGTGCTTGAACTTTACAAATTTATGCGCAAAGGCCATGTTAAAGAAATAGCTTTAATTGATCGTCTTTTATTCTCAGCAATGGTTGAAGCAAGAAGCTGTGAGCGTTTTAAAATATTATCTGAAAATATAAATGATGCCGATCTGCGTGAGTTTTATCGCGAATTGATGATCAGCGAAGCCAATCATTACACCATGTTCCTTGCATTTGCACGTAAATATGGTAGCGCTACCGAAGACGTGAAAGCACGCTGGCAGCAATGGTTAGACCATGAAGCCAAAATATTAAAAAGTTACGGTAAACAGGAAACTATACACGGATAAGTGATAGAAGTAAAAAATATACTTGTAATACAAACTGCTTTTATTGGTGATGCCATTTTAGCATCAAGCCTGTTGGAAAAACTTCACAGCTATTTTCCAAATGCAAGCATTAGTATTTTGGTAAGAAAAGGTAATGAAAGTATTTATGTCGGACATCCTTTTTTAAAAGAGGTATTGATATGGAACAAACAGGAAAATAAAATAAAGAACCTGTTTGGTATCTTATCTCAAATAAGAAAGAACAAATACGATCATGTAATTAATTGTCACCGATATGCCAGCTCTGGTTTTTTAACGGGCTTTTCGGGAGCCAAACACAGTGCAGGTTACAAAGAAAATCCATTGTCCTTTTTATTTAACTTTAATATAAAACATAAAATTGGTGATGGCTCTCACGAAACAGAACGTTACAATCAACTAATAGAAGACTTTACAGATACAAAAGTTTTCAAACCAAAATTATATCCTTCAGCGGCCGATCTTGAAACGGTTAAACCATTTCAGTCAACGCCATACATTTGCATGGCACCAGCCTCTGTATGGTTCACAAAACAATTACCAGTAGAAAAATGGATAGAACTTTGCGATAAAATAAATACAAACAGCACTATTTATTTTTTAGGTGCCCCAGGAGATAAAGAACTCTGTGAACAAATAAAAGAAAGATCAAAACATAAGGATATTAAAATATTGGCAGGGCAATTAAGTTTATTGCAATCTGCCACTTTAATGAAAGGTGCAAAAATGAATTACGTTAACGACAGCGCTCCTTTACATTTAGCATCTTCTGTTAATGCACCAGTTACTGCATTTTTCACATCTACAGTTCCTGCTTTTGGATTTGGTCCGCTTTCAGATAATTCTAAAACCCTTGGTGTTGAAAGATTAGAATGCAGACCTTGTGGTTTGCATGGCTACAAAGCTTGCCCTCTTGGGCATTTTAAATGTGGACACTTAATGCACCTAAGCTCTGTTGGAAATGAATAAAAATGTTCATCAAGATCTTTCCTACTCCGGTTTTTGCCAAACATGTAATAAAACACACTCATTACCTTCCGAAAAAGCAATTGCATATTGTTACGATCTAATGGCACAACTGCGTGCACATTGCAGCATTGCTCTTTTTGATCAGAAAGAAAATACAGATCTTCGTTTAACAACAGCAAATTTATATTCATCACAGGGTGGCGAAATGTTTGGGATCTTAGTTTGTGAAGATGCAAATGGCAATGAGGTTATTTTGCGGGCATTTTCATCTACGCACAATGGGTTATGGAATATTGAAGGTTGGGTTCCGCATTTAGTTTCGGAAAATGATTTTATGCAAATTGTAGAAAAAGGAAATCTTAAAATTCATCCTTTAACGAATCTTATTCAAACACTCGAAAAAAATTCAGACGACTGGAAATTAAAAGTTGAAGAAAGAAAAAGTGTTTCACGAAAAATACATGCCGAGCTTTTTGAGCTATACGAAGTAACAAATTTCAAAAAAGAAAAGCGTTCACTTGCAGATGCTTTTACAAATAAAAATGGAATTCCAAATGGTACCGGTGATTGCTGCGCGCCAAAACTTTTAAATTATGCTGCTATAAATAATTTAAAACCTATAAGCATAGCAGAATTCTATTGGGGAAGAACATCTCCTTCAGGCGATAAAATTGAAGGCAAATTTTATTCTTCATGTACAGATAAATGCCAACCATTATTAGGTTTTATGATGTGTGGTATCAAAGACCTATAAATCCCCCCATTGGGGTTATATAAATGTTTTGTTTTCTTTTTAATTTTATAAAAACAGAAGTTTCATGAAACTGAAATATTTTTCTACAACAGTATTCTTAATAGTATTCTCTGTTTCTTTTTATGCGCAAACTGAAGGTTATGCAAAATGTAAAGATGTATCAATTTATTACAGAACATTTGGTAAAGGCAAACCCATTTTAATTATTAATGGTGGTCCCGGCATGAACAGCAATGGATTTACAACGCTGGCACAAAAATTATCCAAAAAAAATGAAACTATCATTTACGATCAGCGTGGCACAGGAAGATCGTTGCTTGCAAAAACAGATTCTACAACCGTAACTATGGATCTAATGATTGAAGACATGGAATGCCTGCGTAAAGAATTAAAAATAAATAAATGGTATATACTGGGTCATTCATTTGGAGGCATGCTTGCCTCCTATTATGCCACTGTTCATCCAGAAAATATTGAAGGAATTATTTTGTCGGCTTCCGGTGGTATTGATCTTGACCTATTATCTTATGTAAGTGCAAATGTAAATGCAGCAACAAATACTGATTCTGTAAATTACTGGACCAATAAAATAAGTGATGGTGATACAACTTACTTTGCGAAATTACAAAGAGGAAAAGCCTTAGCGCCAGCCTATGTATTCGACAGAAAATACATACCTATTATTGCAGAACGGTTAACGCAAAGTAACATGCATTTAAATGGCCTAATATGGACGGACATGATCAGCTCAAAATTTGATTGTGCTACAAAATTGAACAACTTTAAAAAACCGGTCTTAATTATTCAGGGCAAACAAGACATTATAGAAGAAAGAACTGCGCTTAAGGCTCAAAAGGCTTTTCAAAACTCAAAAATAGTTTTGTTAAATCATTGCAAGCATTATGGTTGGTTAGATGCCGAAGCAGAATATTTTAAGGAGATAGATTCTTTTTTAGCAAAAAAATAATTTAATAGTGTGAACAAAAAATCCCCCGTATTGGGGTATACCGATAACAACGTTTGACAGTAATTTTACATTAGGAAAAATACCAAATCGTAATTAATTTTTTCATGTGTTCTCTAACCGCAATTCCTGCTGCAAATGGAATTGCGGTTTATTTTTAACCAGAAATATCCCCCTTTTGAAGTGATAGCTTACTTAGCCCTGTTTTACTATATTTGATAGATAAATCTTAAATTAGATCTTTTTCAGATAGCACATTTAATGGTAAGGCAGCTCTTCATATATATTGTTCTATTATTTTCTTTAAATAATATAGCCCAAAAATACAATTTCGTAAACTGGACAGTTGAGGATGGTTTAATTCAATCACAATCCGGGTTTATTTGCCAGGATAAATATCGCCAGTTATGGATTGCCACAGAAGGTGGCATTAGCAAATTTGACGGCAGAAAATTTACAGGTTATGCAGCACAGGAAGGTTTGGTATCTAATGATGTTAACTCTTTGCTATGCGACAGATCTGGCAATATATGGGCAGGAACTAATTACGGCATTTCTGTTTTCAATGGCAAAACATTTAAAACAATTAAGCCTACTAATACATCCGTTAACAATATAACTGCCTTGTTAGAAATGCCTGATGAAAGTATTTACGCACTTAATAATAATTTACTTTTTAAAATAAATAATTTTGAATGTAAACAGGTTCCCATTTCTGATGGTGCCGCAGAAACAGTAAGTGCTATTTACAAAACAGAGAAAAATCAACTACTGGCTTTTGTAATGGAAAAAGGTCTTTTTATTTTAGAACAAAATAAATGGAATAACATTTTAACTGTTGATGAGAGTGCTAAAAACAAATTGGTACGTAAACTTTTTATTACTTCTAAAGGCGATACGCTGTTAGGAAGTAATTCCGGCTTATTGATCGCTAAGAATAATAAAATTGAAAGTTATACCAACAGTAAACCTGATCTTAACGGCATCAATATTTTGTGCATTGCTGAAGATGTGAAAAAAAACATCTGGCTAGGTTCCGATAATGGCGCTTATAAGATAGAAGGGCAAAACACAATTCATTTTGATAGCAAAAGTGGATTTACTGATAACTCAGTATTACATATTTATAAAGACATAGAAAATAATTTATGGTTTGCAACCGACGCTGACGGTATTTATAAATTTACAGAGAACACTTTTACCTATTACGATAAATCTAGCGGCATATCAAACACAATTGTGATGGGCGTGGTACAAACTACCGATGGGACCATATTTGCAGCAGGTTATGGCGGCGGACTTTACAAAATAAATAGCAAAAATAATATTGAGCCTGTAAACAATAAAGGCCCTGTTTTAACCGATAGTAAAATAAGTTGTTTGTATGCAGATGATGAAAATAATATTTGGATCGGAACTATAGGTAAAGGATCGTGGCGTTATAACGAAAAAAATGGACTGCAAAAGATAATTGATAATAATACAGGCACACAGGTAAGAGGTGCTAACAGTTTTTTAAAGGATGCGCAGGGAAATATGTTATTAGGTACCGGTCAGGGAATTTATGTTATTGACAAACAAAATAATGTCACAAAATTAAAGACCGACAATATATCAATTAGCGCTTTAAAACAATTTACTAAAGACAGTGTGCTTGTTGGAACATCAAAAGGCATATTTGTTTTAGACAAAGAGTACAAACAACATTCGCTTAATAAAAAAGAATTCGAAAATTCATCAGTTTTATGTCTTGCCAAAAAAAATGATAATTTGTGGATAGGCACAACTGATAAAGGTGTAATTAATTGGAACTTAAAGACAGGGAAAATAATTAATTACAATACCGATAATGGTTTACCAAGTAATTTCATTTATAGTATTTACGTTTACGATAAACAAAAAGCATGGATAGGAACAGGTTTTGGAATAAGCAATTTGCAACTAGATAAAGATGATAATGTTTCTGCCATTAAAAATTATGGGCGCTCGGATGGCTTATTAGGAATGGAGTGTAGTCACAATTGCTTGTTAAAAGCGGCCGACTCAAGCTTATGGTTTGGTACAACAAAAGGTTTGTTCCATTTTAATCCTGATGCCGATCTAACAGAAAAGAACCAACCCGTTGTTTTATTAAAATCGGTAAAACTATTTTCGTCAGATATAACGGATAGCAGCTTGTATCAAAGTATGTCAACCTGGTTTAACGTTCCAAACAACTTAAAACTTCATTCAAATCAAAACCACCTAACCTTTGAGTTTGGCGCTATTTACTTTACAAACCCCGAAGATATTTTGTTTAGATGCAAATTGGAAGGCATAGACAAAGACTTTACAATAAGTAACAATCCTTACATTATATATTCAGCTATCCCTCCCGGAAAATATACTTTAAAAGTTCAGGCTATTACAAAAAGCGGGGTTTCTTCGAATACCATAGAATATCCGTTTGAGATAGAAAAAGCGTTTTATCAAACCGGCTATTTTCAATTGTTGGTGGTTTTACTTTTAATTTCAACGGGAGCTTTGATCACTTATATCTCAACCCGTCAAAAACAAAAACGTAAAGAGACATTAGAAAAGATCCGTGAAGAAGAATTTATGAAATTACGTCATCGCACTGCTGAGGATTTTCATGATGAAATGGGAAACAGGTTAACACGCATTTCTGTTTTAACTGATATTTTAAAATCAAAATTAGTTTCACAGGAAAGTGAGGCCACCAAATTGGTTGGACAAATAAAAGAAAACACAGCAGCGCTTTATAACGGCTCTCGTGATATTATCTGGTCGCTTAACTCTCAAAACGATGGAATTTTTCAAATAGCAGAGCATATAAAAGAAATTGGTGACGAGTTGTTTCACGATACCGTAATTGATTTTGAATGCACGCATAATATAAAAGCAGGCAACGCATTAAAATTAAAACTTGATTATAGCCGAAATCTTATTATGGTGTTTAAAGAAGTTTACAGTAACATTTTAAAACATTCAAAAGCTACAAAAGTGGAGATCTTCTTAGAGATCCAGAATAATAATAAAGATATTGAAATAAAAATTCGCGATAACGGCGAGGGTTTTGATTCGCAGGTAGTACAAAAAGGAAATGGCATTAAGAATATGAAGAACAGGGCCAGCAGGATGAATGGTGAATTATCTTTAAACTCAACCCTTAATAAAGGAACCGAAATAAATATTTCTTTAAAGAACATTTTTATATAAAAAATATGGAAAACAAAACGCCAATAACTGTTGTTATCATCGAGGATGATGAGACTATTCGTAATGGTTTTACGTACTTAATAAATGCTACCGAAAATTACAAGGTGCTTAACTCCTACTCTAACGTAGAAGATGCCCTTGTAGGTTTGGTAAACGATAAACCCCAGGTAATACTGCTGGATATTGAGTTGCCGGGAATTAAGGGAATTGAAGCTATTCCGAAAATAAAACACATTTTGCCCAAAACATATATTATTATGCTTACCGTTTATGATAATGAAGACAATGTGTTTAACGCATTAACAAAAGGTGCTTCGGGCTATTTGACCAAGAGTGACAATACCGAAAAAATTATTGATGCCATACAAGAAGTGGTAAATGGTGGCGCTCCAATGAGCATGAACATTGCCAAGATCGTTATTAAATCATTTCACAAAAATCAAAACTCACCGTTAACTAAACGTGAAACAGAAATATTAGAGCAAATAGCCAACGGAAAAAGCAGAAGTAAAATTGCCAAACAAATGTTTATTGATCTTGAAACAGTTAAATCGCACATTAAGAATATTTATATAAAACTAAATGTTCACTCGCGCGAGGATGCTATTAAAGAGGCTAAGAATAATAAGTATATCTAATTCGTTGCCGGCATAAAGTATCTCATTTAGTTCAGAACTATGTGAAAAAATGATAAAAAATTTAAATTATTTGCACTCAAATTGAACTAAATTAATAGAAGTAGGTTTATTAATTAACCTCTTAAAAAATTATAGTTATGGCAGATAATTCAGATAAAAAAATACCGGATACTAATATAATTAGTTTGAATGAAGAATGGCAGATAGAATATTGGACCGGTTTATTAGATTGTACCGAACCACAATTAAGATCAGTAATAAAATTGGTGGGCAATAAATTAAGCGAAGTGAAAAAATACTTTAGCTGATCTTATTTTATTCAATTTTGCTTTATAGCAGAGTATTTTTATTCCACATTATTGGGAAAATATTCCCCAATAAAAGTATTGTTTTTTATGCGTACTTTTTTTTCAGAGTATCGTTTACCAAATCTACCAACTGCAGCATATCAAAAGGCTTTGAAAGTATTGCTGTAACTTTTATAGCTGTTGTAGACAATACATCCTTATCCATACCGGTTACAAGTATCACAGGGATATCTTTATTCTTAGACTCATTCCTTACATATTCAGCTATATCGAGGCCACCGGTGTAAGGCAGCATCACATCTGAAATAATAAGATCAATACTCATAGAGTCTATTACCTTAATTGAAGATTTGTAATCGCTGGTAACGATCACATCATAACCCTCTTCTCTTAAAGATTTGTCAATTAACCCCGAAATAAAATCTTCGTCTTCTATTACAAGAATTGTTTTTTGCGTATTTGTCATAATAAAAAGTTTAAAGTTGATACTTAATGTTATTACCCATATCATGAAAAAATTGTGCCAGATTACGGAACGAGGGGAAAGTATTTCTCACAATACCCCAAATACCCTTATTCATTGCTTTCTAAAGATGCGCGCAAAATTACCGCCACAAAAGAGTATTCTGATAATACGTTATCAATTGCTTTTTAACATCAAATGTGTCGAATATTTTTAGGACAGATTTATCAAAAAATAAACAAACCTTTTTTACCATTAAAGCATTTATGAATAAAGAAAGTGCAAGAATCTGGCTAGATGAGCGAATTAAAAAAACGTAAATTTTATTTTTTATTTGAGCCAACAACTTCGCCATTCATATTTACACATTCTCCTTCTTTAAGTTTAATTTCGGTTCCGTCGCTCTTTTTTATTCTGCCGTTCACGGTAATTTGGTCGCCATTTTTTAGCTTAATATCTTCGGTAATTTCAGTATCACCAAGCATTAACACTTGCACATCGCCCTTTACTTTTAAACAATAATGAGAAGCGTTCTTATTTTTAAAATCAGGGTTTGCTTCCTGGGCATTTATAAAAGAAAACGCAAGTACTGCGAAAATAGAAAAAAGTGATCTTTTCATATTAATAATTTTAATGATCGGTTTATTGACAGGTTTGACCAAGTAACATCCATACAATAACAAATACTAAGATAGTACCAAAACAGCCACCACCCCATTTGGCAGCTGCACCGCCGGCTAGTAATCCTTTAAATAAATTGTTCATATATTAATTTTTAATAATTAATATGCGAAATCTATGCCTGAAGAATCAACGAATTAAAAATTATTATTGAAAAGAAATGTCTATTGCAATTAGAATAAAATAGATCAAAATTTACAAAGCTTAATATGATCAATTACACCATTACGGTTTAACATCAACATATAAATACCGGTTGAAACATCTTCAATATTTATTGTTGTGTTATATTCGCCGGTTTGTTTTCCTAAATTTTCTTTTTTAATTTCTTTTCCGTTCAGATCTATTATCCTGTAACTTAACTCTGTATTATTTAACCCTGAAATAATTACACTATACGCGCCAAAGCCCGGATTGGGAAATACACTGATACCTGCATTATTTACAGAATTATTATTTTCAATACCAGTTATTAAAGGGCAGGCAAAAGTGCCGGGTGTTTTTTGTATAGCATTAGCTCTTCTGCCAACAGATGATAAAGGACCACGGGCACGCACACTAAACCAATGTGTTTGTGTGCTTAGTGTATTTGGTATAACAAAAGAATTTGTGCTTGCTGTACCAACAGAATCCATATACATAGTTCCTAATTTAAAAACATCATAGGAGGTTGCTCCTGCTGCAGCATTCCAGGTAAGTTTAACTGAATCAGGACAAGCCCAGGCCACATTAATACTTGTTGGAAGTGGAATGATAGAAAAGCTTGTATCGCTTTCTGCTGTAAAAGCACCGCGGCTGATTCTTACTTTGCATTGTCCGGATAAAGCACTTGGCACCGTCCAGTTATAATAACGTTGCGAACCGCCGATGGCAGTATTAATATTATTCCATGATACGCCATTATTAATTGTGTATTGTAACGTTTGTGTACCTACAGTTTCTAAAGCATCCCAACGGATCGTTTCTGTTTCGGCCGGCACAAAACCTTCTCCACCTATTGGATAGGTCATTGTATAACCATCCATTTCAAAGATCCAGGTAACATAATATGCCTGGGGTCCCATTGGTACTGATGCACCTGTAACAGTTAACACATAATTCCCGGCAGGCGGTGTATTAATAGTTACCTGCTCGTGATTATTGCGAATATCAACACCCGGAATTGCGGCTGTATTTAAATTGGTCGCATTAGGTGTGTAATCTAATATTAATGGATTAAATACCGCTAACGAAGGATCTGTAATTGTAGTATTTAAATTATTTACTAAAGCAACCGCTGCATTAACGGCTGCCTGGTAATCGTGCCAGTAGGTCATTACTTTCATTTTTCTAACACCGGGTGGTACCATAATACTATGTGTATTTACGCCTGCATTACTTATTGTTGAATTTAAATAGTCTGCATTCTCAATTGCTTTAACTGCTTTTAATGCATTTACTCTTCCATAACCGTATCCAAAATCTGGTCCTGGATTTCCCAGGTCATCAGCGGTATTCATAATAATAGCTTTCATTAAAGCGCTTGGCGGGTTGTTGTTGCTGTTGAAGATTCTATATGCATCATACAATTGTCCGAACACGCCTGCAATTGCAGGACAAGACATAGAAGTACCTGTTTTATTTACATAGTTATCGGGATTTGTCGTTGAATAAACATTTGTACCAACAGCGCTTATCTCAGGCTTTAAACGCCCATCATGTGCAGGGCCGCGGCTTGATGATCCGTTTCTTACATCTGTATAATCAAGGTTAGCAACAGCAATAGAATTTTTTGAATGTTTATGTCCGCCGGTTACATTACCCCAACCTGTGCCTGCGCCATAGTTACAATTAGAAGTGCCATTATTGCCCGCAGAAAATACATGAATTAATTGTGGCATAGTAAGATTTTGAATATCTAATTTTTGCGCACGTGTTGTGTAACCTGCATTACATCCGTCAGAATAAGAAGTAGAAATAATTCTTATTCCTAACGTGCTGTAGTGATTAGTGATACTGTCAAAACCAGGGTAAGTTGGCGATGCATTGTAAGCATACAACTCTGCACCCCATGCCATCCCGCGTGTTAGCGGGTTACGGTTTCCTCCACCAAAAATAATTCCTGCACAATGGTCACCATGGTCGCCACCATTGTTGGTCATAAATTGCATTGGCAATCGGCCTTTATAATCAATATGCGGTCCAATTATACCATCATCCTGCAACATAATTTTACTACCTATTCCGTTGTATTTTCTTCCACCCGAATAATCGGTTGCAATAGTGTTACTGCGGTGTGAAGTTCTCTCCACATTATTTTCGGGTTGAGGCACATCGTCTACTAGCTCAGCAGAGCAAACAAAAGGTTGGTTTACAAAATCAAGTATTTCATTTTTATTTATCCAAACAACAAACCAGTGCATACTTTTATCTTCAAACGTAATTTTATAACCATTCGATTGAAGGTATGACTTCATGGTTTCGAAAGGAATATTATCGTAGCTGGTAAAACTAATACCAATGTTATTACCCTTAACAGCATAACCCGGAAAGTTCATTTCCTTAATGGCAATAGAAAGTTCGTTCAATAATTTGTATTCTGGTTTAACAGGGTAAATACCTCTAATGCCAAAAGCTGTAAGATCGCTAGCCTTTGCACCTTGTTTTAAAGAAGCAATAAAGGTGTTGGTTGGAAGATATAATAACAGATCGATACCTTTTTCAGCCAACAATTTTTTTTGTTCTGTTGAAGGAATATTAAGAAATTGAATGTAGCGGTAATAATTACCGTTAAATATTTCGGCTGGCTGAGGCAGTTGCGATTGAGCCTGTTCGAAGTTAGGTAATAGGTCTACCGATCCGCTTGAAAGTTTTAATTCATATGGATCATTTTTTTGTGCTGTGCAGGTTAATTGAAATAATATTGCTGCAAGAACCGGTAAAAGTTTTTTCATCTTTATATTTTTAAATTAATGATAGTACAAGGTATAAAATTGAATGTGAAAAACCTAGAGAAGTGATTATGTGAATTAATAATTAATTCACAATTTGTGAAGTAATTGGTGCAAAACGAGCTTTATAATGATGGGATTATCTCGCTTTGCTCGATGGGCCCTACAGTCCCATTTTGCAAATGCAAAAATAATCACGCATAGCGTAATTATTTTTTTGTTTTCACCTTCGTGTTCGAAAGCGAGCTTTATGCCATACGGGATTGATAAGCTAACGCTTATCGGCCCTTCAGGCCGAACCTGCAAAAACAAAAAAGGTTTAAGCTTTCGCTTAAACCTTTTGCATTTGTTTGCGGACTGGACGGGACTCGAACCCGCGACCTCCGCCGTGACAGGGCGGCATTCTAACCAGCTGAACTACCAATCCGTTTTCCCAATTTAAATCGGGAGTGCAAATTTAACAGTTTTATTTTATCTCACAAACTTTTTATTCAAAAAAAATCACATTCCCAGTATCTGCTTTGCGTGGTTAACGGTACCTACTTTGCTTATTACTTCTTTAATTATCCCATCCGGGCCAATTACAAAGGTAGTTCTAACAATGCCATCGTAGATCCTTCCTGCAAGCATTTTTTGCCCCCACACATCGTAAGCCTTAATGGCTTTCATTTCAGTATCGGCAAGCAAAGGAAAAGGCAGTTCGTGTTTTTTAGCAAATTTGGCGTGCGATCTTTCATCATCCGCGCTAACCCCAACAACGGCATAATTACTATCATTCAGGTATTTGTATTCATCCCTTAAACTACAGGCGGTTGCAGTGCACCCTTGTGTATCATCTTTAGGATAAAAATAAAAGATCAATGTTTTCCCGCTGAACATAGTTAAGTTCAACAGATCGCCGTTTTGATCTTTTCCTTCAAAATAAGGAGCTTTATCCCCTGCCTGTAAATTGGTTTTATGTGTTACGAACTTTGGTTCTTCACTCTTCTTCATCAGCACCAACTCTTTTTTCATCCGAATTGTGTGAGTTTTCAGATCCACCAGATTCGTTGCTGTTGTGTCCGTTAGTTTCTACTTCAGGTGTGCTTGTGAAAGCATTTTCAACAACTTTTTTGGCAAGAGTAACAACACTTTTAATTGCATCAGCAACAGGTGTCTCTACTTTTTTGATCGCCTTTTTAACCGCTTTTTTAGCAACAGTTTTTTTCTTAGCAATTTTTTTAATTACTTTTTTTGCTGTAACTTTTTTAGCCACTTTTTTTGCAGGCTTCGCTTTTTTCTTAGCAACTTTTTTTACCGCTTTTTTAATAACTTTTTTTACCGCTTTTTTTGCTTTTGATTTAGCTTTTTTGGCTGCAGGCTTCTTAGCAGCCTTTTTCGCACCCGATTTTTTTGCAACTTTTTTTGCTGCTTTTTTAGCTGGCTTTTTTGCCGCTTTCTTTGCTGGTTTTTTCTTTGCCATAACTTTAGGGTTTATGTTTAATATAACAGTTTATTCTTTATTTTGTTTTACAATTACTTTTTCATAATACTTACAATACAATTTTATTGGACACAGATCGCATTTAGGATTTCTTGCTAAACAAGTATAACGTCCGTGCAAGATCAACCAATGATGTGCTCTCGGTACAAGCTCTTCTGGTATAAATTTAATCAATTGTTTTTCAGATTGCAAAGGATTTTTTGCATTGGTGGTTAATCCTATTCTGTTACTCACTCTAAAAACATGGGTATCCACCGCCATTGTTGGTTTATCATATATCACAGAGGCTATTACATTGGCTGTTTTACGCCCAACGCCCGGCAGTTTTACAAGTTCATCTACTTCGCCAGGCACTATGCTTTTAAAGTCGTTAACCAGCATTTTAGCCGTGCCCACTAAGTGTTTTGCCTTATTATTAGGGTAACTTATACTACGTATGTATGAAAAAATGGTCTCTGCATTGGCTTCTGCCATAGCCTCGGCAGTTGGGTAATCTTTAAAAAGTTTGGGTGTGGTTAAATTCACGCGTTTATCAGTACACTGCGCGCTTAAAATTACCGACACTAATAGTTCAAAAGGATTGTTATACGCTAGCTCGGTCTCTGCAAGCCCTACATTGGTTTCAAAATAATTAAGTACATGTTTATAGCGTTCCTGTTTGGTCATATTTGCGTTAGTAAATTTAATTTTTTTTATAGATTAATGTATCAACTATTCGTTAATTTTGTTTTATCCTTCAGCCTTTTAAATATTCATCAAGCTTTAAATTAAGCATTCTTTTTGGAAGCCTTTTTTTTATTCTCATATCCTGCAAAGACCCTGTGGTTAAAGAAGAGCACAAGAACAATATACCAAAGACCATTAACGAAGAAGAATTAAAGAACCAGTTTGTAAAAGCCAACAAACAAATAGTTCAGAAGGAAATTGACGAAATGGACTATTACGTAAAAATGCATAAAATGCCATTTGTGAATACAACTTCAGGTATTCGTTATTACGTTTACAAACCCTCTGCGCGTGGTGATAGCATTAAGGATAGAGAAGAAATTGTAATGAATTTTAAAGTGTCTTTATTAGATGGCACACTTTGTTATTCTTCAGATACCGAAGGCAAAAAAACATTTATTGTAGGTAACGAAGATATTGAAAGCGGCATACACCGTGGGGTTAAGTATTTAAAACACGGCGATAAGGCCCTGCTTCTTATCCCATCTCACCTGGCCCATGGTTTATTGGGCGATTTTAAAAAGATCCCACCACAAATGCCAATTATTTATGATGTTGAGATCTATTAAGAGCAATAAACTCAACTTAATTTATTTCCTGCTTTTTTTATTGTTTGGAATAAGTTGTGGTAACAAGAATAAAAAACGTTTTTCGTATAATAAATTAGGTTACTATTTTCAATTAATTTCTTTTAATTCAAATGCTACAGCGTATCATGCAAAAAATATTGCATGGCTGGATGTTTCTTTTAAAACCCAGTCTGACTCTGTGTTTTGGGACAGTCGAAATAATTTTAATGATAATTATTTTGTAGAGATAGACTCAAGTTCTAAAACAAATTTCTTAAAGAATTATATTTCCGGTTTAACATCTTTAGATAGCGCCTGTCTTTTAATAAAGACAAAAGATTTTTATTTGCAGCAATTTAAATCAGATAAGGTTCCCTTTTTTAGCGGAAATGATACGGTAGTAAAAGTAAACCTGAAGGTTAAACAGATCTTAACACCACAAGAGTTTAAGAACAGAAGTGTAAACCTTTTAAGGCAGGAAACTGAGCAAATTGAAGCCTATTTTAAATCGCCCCGAGATTTTGAAATGGCAAGAGATACTCTTGGTTTTTATTGGATAGAAAAGCCAAAACCTTCTGAATTGCCTATCATTGTTTACAGGAACATAGTAAAACTCAATTATTTAGGAAGCTATTTAAATGGCCGCGTTTTCGAACGATCGCCAGATAATTTCGAAGTTTCTTACGGTACTCCCGACCAGTTAATAAAAGGATTAAATTATGTTATAAAACGCCTAAAAAAAGGCCAAAATGCAAAAATAATATTACCTTCACGGCTCGCTTTTGGAGAAAATGGAAGCTCAAATGGAACTATAGCACCCTACACTCCATTAATTTATGAAATAGAAATTATTGATGTAAAAAACGAGTAGCGAAGCTTCTCAATAAAAAAAACAAAAAAAACAAATGAAAAAAATAAGTATTCTTTCAACTGCGGCAGTAGCTCTATTATTTAGTGCATGTGGTGGTGGTGGTTCAGAATTTGAAGGCTTTACAAAGGCTGAAAATGGTTTGCATTACAAATATTTTAATCACGACGAAAATGGTGTTAAAGTTACTGAAGGTGACGGATTAACGTTCAGTTACGTGATCACAAATAATAAGAACGATTCATTGATCGTAGATTCTAAATCTGTTAGTCAGGACGGCAGCGGTTACACTAAATTTTTAATGCCAAAAACTTCTTTTGTTGGAAGTTTGGAAGATGGTATGGCTATGATGAGCAAAGGCGATAGCGCTGCGTTTATTCTTTCTGCCGATTCTTTCTTCTTAAAAACAATGCGCATGAACGAATTGCCTAAGCAATTTAAACCGGGCGAAAAATTAAAAGCTGTTATAAAAATTAAAGATGTTATTCTTAAAAAAGATCTGGAAGCAAACCAAAAACAACAACAGGCTGAGCAAGAAAAAATGATGAAGGAAGCCGAAGGAAAAGAAAAAGAATCTTTAGATAAATATTTAGCCGATAATAAAGTAACTGTAAAACCAACTGAAAGTGGTTTGTATTTTATTGAAACTAAAAAAGGATCTGGTGCTAAACCAAAAGTTGGCGACGAGGTTGAAGTTAATTATGCCGGTCGTTTATTAGATGGTAAATTATTTGACACTTCAATTGAATCGGTTGCTAAAGCAGAGAACGTATTCAATCCTCAAAGACCTTATGGTCCTTTTAAATTTATTTTAGGTCAGGGTCAGGTTATTAAAGGTTGGGACGAAGCAATTGGCTTGATGTCTAAAGGCGGTAAAGCAAAGATCATTTTACCTTCTAATATAGCTTACGGACCAAATGGTGGCGGACCAATTCCTCCATTTGCACCTTTAACTTTTGAAGTTGAATTAGTTGGTTTTGGCCCTGCTCCTGCTCAACCGCAAGGACAGATGCCTCCTCAATAATTTGGCAAACTTATTGTAACAAGCATTAAAAAACATACACGATGAAAAAGTTACTTTTAATAATAACAGCAATTAGCGCTCTTAATTTTGGGGCTATTGCACAAAAAAAAGAAAAACCGAAAAAATTAAGTAAAATGGATAAAGAATTTTTAAGCAAACAACCAGATGGCCTTTACGCCAAATTTGAAACTAATAAAGGAGATATTTATACCGTATTAGAGTTTAAAAAAACACCAATGACAGTTGGTAATCTTATTGGTTTAGCTGAAGGTAAAATTAAAAATACTGCAAAAGCAGAAGGTACTCCTTATTACGATGGGTTAAAATTTCACCGTGTTATTCCTAACTTCATGATCCAGGGTGGTTGCCCATTAGGCACTGGTACCGGCGATCCGGGTTACAAATTTCCTGATGAGATAGATGAGACATTAAAGCATACTGGTCCCGGTATTTTAAGTATGGCAAACGCTGGACCGGGCACTAACGGTTCGCAGTTTTTCATTACTCACGTTGAAACCCCTTGGTTAGATGGTAAACACACTGTGTTTGGTCATGTTGTTCAGGGACAAGATGTAGTAAATAAAATTGCCGGCGATGATACATTAAAAAAACTGGTTATTTTACGTAAAGGAAAAGAAGCTGAAGCATTTGATGGCGCTGCTACTTTTACAAAAGAACAAGCAGGTTTGGGTGCAAAAATTGCTGCTAAAGAAAAAGCTGCAGAGGAAGCAAGACAAAAAGCTAACGAAGTTGTTCTTAAAGAATTTGCTGCGGGTAAAACTACAGCAAGCGGTTTACGTTATATTGTATTAAAAGAAGGAACTGGCGCAACGCCTGTAGCTACAAGTAATGTAAAAGTACATTATACCGGTACATTTACCGATGGTAAAGTATTTGACAGTAGTGTGCAACGTGGTCAGCCAATTGATTTTGGTTTGAATCAGGTAATTCCGGGGTGGACAGAAGGCGTTCAGTTAATGAAAGAAGGTTCTAAATACAAGTTCTTTATTCCATACAAATTAGCATATGGCGAACAAGGTTATCCGGGCGCTATTCCGCCAAAAAGTGATCTTCTTTTTGAAGTAGAATTAATTAAAATAAACAACTAATAGAATTTTAAAATATAAATTAAAGCCTTCCACAAAATGGAAGGCTTTTTTTGTTTGGTTTCATTGGCATCAAATTCTCTGGTTATTGGTAACATCAATTACTATTTATTATGGCTGAGGACTTAAAAAATACTGAAAAGAAGAAAGAGGACGGTTATCACGATTTTCCAGGTTATCATTTGTACCCTACTACTGATGATATTTACAGCCAGTTAAAGGAAGAGATGGAGATTGATCCTGAGAATCCAGCAATAACAAAGTCAAAGAATGAAGATCCTCATGCAAAATTGAATGAGAAGGATTTTAAGGATGATGTAACCGGTGGCGACCTTGATGTGCCCGGAACAGAATTAGATAATAAGCAGGAAAAAATTGGCAATGAAGACGAAGAAAATAATACATATAGTTTAGGCGGAGATAATCATGAATGAGTTTCTTAAAGTTTTGCTTTAAGTGATCTAACTTTGCCTTAAATATTAAAACCCCGATATCATGTATCGGGGTTTTAATATTTTCAAAAATTTGGTCAA
>DDPF01000008.1 GCA_002342065.1 Bacteroidetes bacterium UBA2475
CAGCTGCGTTAGCAGCTGCTTCTGCTGCTGCTTTTTCTTTTGCTAATTTATCTGCTGCTTCTTTTTCAGCTGCTGCTTTAAGAGCTGCCTCTGCAGCTGCTTTTTCTTTCGCTAATTTATCTGCTAATTCTTTTTCAGCTTTAGCTTTAGCAGCGGCTGCATCCGCTTCTGCTTTTGCTTTGGCTGCGGCGGCGGCTTCTGCATCTGCTTTGGCCTTTGCAGCGGCTTCTGCTGCTGCCTTCTCTGCTGCGGCTTTTGCGGCAGCTTCTGCTGCTGCTTTTGCTTTTGCATCTGCCTCCACTTTCGCTTTTGCATCTGCTTCTGCTTTTGCCTTAGCTGCTGCTTCAGCTTCTGCCTTGGCTTTTGCGGCCGCATCTGCTTTAGCCTGTGCGTCAGCATCGGCAATTAATTTATTAATGTTGGCTATTTGTTCTTTAGGATAAGACTCATTTGGCTTAAGACCAAGTGCTGCTTGGTAATTACCTATCGCACCTTGCCATTCTTTTTTTCCAAACGATTTGTCTCCAGATTTAACTAAGGCCTGGTAGTTAGCTTCCTTCTCTTTTTCTTTGTTTTTTATAGCTTTCTCGGCTTCTTTAATGCCCTGCATCCCTGCAAGCATCTGCTCAAGGTAAGCTTTGTCATATTCAAAATTATCTTTGTTTGAGTTGTAGTTGTATTTGTTTAATGGTTGATTTAAGAGGGAATAATCCACCCCTTCGTAACGTTTAAAAAGCGACAAACTTGCCTCTATATCGGCAAATTTAGTAGTTGCCTTCTCTGGTGGTACGCCCATGGTATTAACCGAGAATTTTTTAGAAACATAACCGTCTTTTGAAACAGTTACCATGTAATCTCCCCCTAAAGGAATTGTAAAAAAATAGTTTCCGCCTCCGTCTGTCACTGCGCTGCTAACTGTCTTACCGCCTTGAGTAACAAGGATCGTAGCCCCACCAATATTCATGCTTTCGTCAGAGATGTTGCCTTCAAAGCGTATGGGTACTGGTACCTGACCAAAAAAGGGCATAGAAAAAGTAGTCAATAAAAATATATAAACTATATGCTTTAAAGTCATACCTTAGTTTGTAGTAACACAATTCAGAAACTAAATTTACAAAAAATTTGTAAATTAACTCTTAATTATTTTGTTGTAAATGCCTAAAATTGTTAACCACAGCTATTGGGAAAATAAATTCCTTTTTAAAAAATACGATCTCATTGTTGTTGGAAGCGGCATTGTTGGGCTTAGTACGGCTATCTCTTTCAAACAAAAAAACAAAAAAGCAAGTGTTTTAATTTTAGAAAGAGGTATTTTGCCTAGCGGCGCCAGTACTAAAAACGCAGGCTTTGCATGTTTCGGAAGCGTTAGTGAATTATTAGACGACTTAACTAAAATGCCCGAGGAAACCGTTTGGAAAACAGTTGAAATGCGTTGGGAAGGCCTTGAAATGTTAAGAAAACGCCTTGGCGACAAACACTTGGGTTTTAAAGGCCTTGGAGGTTTTGAACTGTTTGATAAGGAAAAAAGTTTTGGTTTATGTTCTGAGAAAATAGATACATTAAATAAAAAAATAAAAAAGACACTTGGTCTTAAAAATTGTTATTCGATTGTTGCACCAAAGAATCTTTATTTTAAAAACATTAACGGGATCATTAAAAACCAATACGAAGGTCAAATAGACACTAGTCTAATGATGGCCAATCTTATAGCAATGGCGCATGAATTGGGGATAACTATCTTAAATACAATTTCTATAAATAAAATAAAAAGCTTAAAAAATTCAGTAGAATTATTAAGTGACTTGGGTGTTTTTAAAGCAACAAAAGTGGTGGTTGCTACTAATGGTTTTGCAAAACAACTATTAAACCTGCCTGATGTGCAACCTGCAAGAGCACAGGTTTTAATTACAAAGCCCATAAAAAATTTAAAGATCAAAGGAACTTTTCACTACAAAGAAGGATATTATTATTTTAGAAATATAGATAACCGAATCTTATTTGGTGGTGGCAGAAACCTGGATTTTGAAGGCGAAACAACTACCGAAATAGAGCTTAACAATAAGATACAGAAGCATTTGGATAAATTGCTTAAAGAAATGATATTACCTGAAACTCCCTTTGAAATTGACCAACGATGGAGTGGAATTATGGGTGTTGGGAGTGAAAAAAAACCTATTATAAAACTTGTACAACCAAATGTTTTAGCCGCTGTAAGAATGGGCGGTATGGGAGTTGCAATTGGAAGTTTAGTTGGCGAGCAAGCTGCAAAAGAAATCAGTTAATTTTTACTTTAAATACATTTTAATTATGTCAAAACAAATTACAGGAAATTATACTTACGATGTTTACGATTCGGTTGAAAGTTTAAATAAAGCAGATAAGGTTCTTTTAGATAAAGCAAAAGAGGTATTAAAAACTGCTTACGCACCCTACTCTAACTTTAATGTTGGTGCAGCTGTTTTGTTAGAAGATGGAACTGTAATAACCGGAAATAATCAGGAGAACGCTGCGTACCCATCAGGCATATGCGCAGAACGTGTTGCTTTTTTTTATGCGTCATCGCAACATCCAACAAAAAAAATCATTGCAGTTGCTGTTTCCGCAAAAACAAAAAATATGCTTATTAATGTTCCTGTACCGCCCTGTGGCGCATGCCGACAGGCAATGGCGGAGTTTGAAATAAAGTTTGAATCACCTATACGTATAATAATGAGTGGCGAAAGTGGTGAAGTGTTTATCAGTCCATCCGTTTCAAATTTATTACCATTGTTATTTTCGGCTAAAAATTTAGGAAAATAAAAAACACCACTCGCCGTAACCCTTTATACCACTACACGTCAAGCTAATTAACGCTAATTAACAGAAATTTGTTAGTAACCAAACACAACCTTTCTGATTTCTTTCCGTAGAATATAATTGTAAGTCCTCTTCCACTAAAAGCCAATAATACCAAAGCGTTTGGATGGATAATTATTAACCTCTACTAAAAAATAAAAAAATAAACTTTAAAACGAAAGCATGAAAACATCAATCAAAACACTAACCCAATCACTAAAATCTCATTGTCATGAAAACAAAACTCTACCTTATCGCCCTGCTTGGCGTTATTGTTCAGACAATAATATACGGCCAAACAAAAAAAGTACCAACGCATGAAACACCTTCTACGTTTAATTTCTCTTTCTGGAACACTTACGCAGATAAGTTAAATCTTAATGCGACCGATAGAAAAGAATTCATCTCTTCTCATCAAAAGTTCAACACCCCCCTTCCGGTTGAACACACACAACAAAAACCATTAGTACCACAAAATCCATACAACACCCTTGCAGGTCCTTGTGTTAACATCGATTTTGAAAGTGGTAATATAAGTGGCTGGAACCCTTCTTCAGGCTTTCATCCTTTATTTAACCCATTAGGCTGCTGTCCAAACCCTGGTGGTCAACAAACCATTATGCAAGGCGCCGGAATAGATCCTGCAGGTGGTTTTCCTGTTGTTGCAACCGGTGGAAATTTTTCTTTACGTATTGGTAATAACGTTACCGGTGGTCAAGCAGACAGAATTGAACAAACATTTATGGTTAGCGCTGCAAACGCTAATTTTACCTACCGTTACGCTGTAGTATTTCAGGATCCCGGCCACACACAAGCAGAGCAGCCGGCCTTCCAAATTGAAATGTTAGACAGTTTAGGTGTACAAATTCCTTGTACCTTTTATAATGTATCGGCAGGCGGAAACATTCCAGGTTTTTTTAACTCACCAAATTTGGCCGGTGTAGTTTATAAACCATGGACAAATGTAATTGTAGATCTTACAAATTACATTGGACAAAATGTTACCATACGTTTTAGCACTTATGACTGCGCTTTGGGCGGACACTATGGTTATGCTTATATTGACGGTAGCTGCGTTTCCTTCGTCAAAGGTTCGGCAGACACCATTTGTGCAGGTACAAGCACTAACTTTTGTGCACCAAACGGTTTTGGTACTTACACATGGAATGGCCCGGGGCTTTTAAATAACACAACCCCTTGTGTTAATGTATCTGCTCCGGGTGTTTACACTTGCCAAACTACTTTAGTAACAGGTTGCACTGGCCCTGAATTTACTTATACCTTATCTAATCATCCAAAACCAGTTGTTTCATTCAACAGTTTATCTCCAAACGCTTGTGCTACTCAATATTCATTCTCAAGTACATCCAGCATAAGCAATGGTTTTATTACAAATTATATCTGGAACTTTGGAACAACAACAACTGTATCAGCACAAAATCCTTTACATACTTTTGCGGCACCAGGAAATTATTCAGTAAGTCTGATAGCTATTTCAAATTTTGGTTGTAGCGATACGGCTTCTCAAAACCTCGCTATCTATCCTTTTCCTAATGCTAACTTTACAGCTCCGGCAACCTGTCAAAATTCTGCAGTTAACTTTACAAATTCCTCTACAATACCAACGGGCGCTATTAGTTCTTACTTATGGAATTTTGGAAATAATAATACTTCTACTTTAGCTAATCCTTCTTTTAACTATGCAACAAGTGGTACTTTCCCTGTTTCGCTAATAGCAACCAGCAATCAAAATTGCGTTTCAAACTTTACAGCAAATGTTACCATACATCCATTACCTGTAGTTTCTTTTGTAAATAACGATGCCTGTTTAGGAGCACCAACATTTTTTACAAATGGAAGTACGATTAGTTCAGGTAATATCACCAACTATATTTGGAACTTTAACAATACAGCAAATCCTGGATCAACTCTTCCAAACCCAAATTGCATTTACCAGGGCGTTGGTTCTTATAATGTAAGTTTACAGGCAATAAGCAATTTTAATTGTATAAATACTTTTACAAAAACAGTTATTGTTAATGCTGTTCCAACAACTTCATTTGCTTCGAACCATCAATGTTTTGGTACAGCTTCAACATTTACCAATTTAACAACCATTGCTGCGGGTAACTCAATCGCTTCTTATGTTTGGGATTTTGGTAACCAACAAACATCATCGCTAACCAACCCACAGGTAAATTATAGTTTACCAAATAACTACATAGTACAATTAACTGCTACTTCAAATTTTAATTGCACTACTACACACACGGTAATGGTTAGCATTTATAACTTGCCAAATGTAAACTTCAGCTCTAATAACGCTTGTCATAACCAAACCACACAATTTAATAATACCACTATTATAAGTGGCGGTAACATTACCAAATGGCGTTGGGATTTTCAAAATGATGGTATCTGGGATGATACCATTTCAGTAAATCCATCTATTGTTTATCCAAACTATGGTAATTTTAATACCAAACTACAAGCCGTTAGCAACTACCAATGTGCTTCTATGAAAATTAATCAGGTAGTGGTTCATGGTAACCCGGTTGCAAATTTCTCAACCAAATCAACCTGTTTAGGTGATGTAACCAAATTCAATAACTTCTCTACATCTGCTGATGGTCCGATCATCAGCAACCAATGGGATTTTAATGGTGATAACACAATTGATAATTTAATTCACAGTCCGCAATTTACTTACAGTGCAAGCGGTACTTATTTAGTAAAATTAGAAGTACAAACAATACATGGCTGTGTTAATGTTCAATCAAAATCAGTTTATGTGAATCCAAAACCGGTTCCTGCTTTTGCTGCAACAAACAGAACCGGCTGCACAGGTTTATGTGTTAGTTTCACAAACTCTTCTACTATCTCTAACGGACAAATTAGCACTTATCAATGGCAATTTGGCGATGGAAGTTTACCTTATTATGGTACAACTCCTACGCATTGTTACTCAACCGGTAATTATGCTGTTACTTTAAAATTAGTAAGCGACAGCGGTTGCATCAGTACATTAGTTGAACCAAATTATGTGATCATTCATCCTTCGCCAATTGCAGATTTTAAAGTTGAACCGGAAGAAGTGGACGAACTAGATCCATCAGGCCACATAAGCACTAACGCTTCTGGTGCTGTAGCAACAAGTTATTATATTAATGATGGTTCAAGTTTTGGTGTTGAGAATTTTAATTACACCTTTAAAAATGTTGAAAAAACTGTACCGGTTGTATTCCAGGTTGTAACCAATCAATTTGGTTGTAAAGACACAACTTCCAGAATAATTAAAGTTAAACCATCATGGCAGGTATATGTGCCAAACACTTTTACACCAAATGGTGATGGCTTAAACGATGGCTTTACAGCACAAGGTTACAATATCAATAAATTCACTATCCAGATCTACGATCGTTGGGGACACTTACTATTTGAAGCAAATGATATGAATAACAAATGGGATGGTCATACAAGAGGAAGTGATGAACCGATTAAACAAGATGTATATGTATGGAAAATAAATGTGGTTGATATCTTTAACAAAAGCCACGATTTGACCGGACACGTTTCAATATTAAAAAATGATGAATGAGAATTTGGGTTAGGTTCTCATTAAGAAAGGCCGCTGAGCAATCAGCGGCCTTTTGTTTTTAAAAAGTTAATTTAAATTTATCCCAAAAGCAAAATTGTAGTTTCCAATTGATGTATTGGAAATTCTTGAAAATTATTGTTCATTGGAACATAGGTTTGCTTTATTTTATCAAACACCAAAAATTTTCCAACGGTTGTTAAATGATGATCTTCTGATTTAATAAAATCATTAATCCGATTTGCTTCTAATCTTGGTATTGCAACCAAAACATCAATTAGACGACTGTAAAAAATTACGAACGAGTCTAAATTAATTTCTGTTCTAAACACTGTTTTTTTCATTTTATTAATTTTGAACCAAATTTAAGGAAAATAATTCAAAACAACAATATAACTATTTGATTATCAATAAATTGTGTAACTTTTTTATACATTTCATATTTGTTTTTAAGGAACTATAAACATTACATAATAAACTCGAAACATTTTTCATTTCACACAAAATTTCGCTCACTCACTCATTCAAAATAGACTTTCACCCAGATTTAAATACTTTTCACTCATTTTAACGAAAGATTTTGTAACTGATTATCAATTACTTAATTATAATCTTAAAGTTATTTGACATTCTGGCGTAACCCTAAAGGGATTTTTCCCTTATAAGAAGTAAGTGTTTAAAAACAACAAGCTTTTATGGCAATTAACCCGCATTTTCATCATACGAACGAGCAAATTAATGAGGAGTTAATTATTATTGAAGCCGCAAAACAAAACCCTGAACGTTTTGGTCCGCTTTATAATAAATACTACAAACAGATCTTTAATTATCTGTACCAACGTATGGAAGATAAAGACACTGCTTTTGATCTTACCGGTCAGGTATTTTTAAAAGCGCTTACCAACCTTCCAAATTACCAATTTAAAGGTGTACCGTTTGCAAGCTGGTTATATCGTATTGCACATAACGAAATGATGCAAATGTTTCGCACGCAAAAAGACCGCCGTGCTGTTAATGCAGATATAGGTGATCTTAAATATATTTGTGAGGAGCATGATGAACCATTTTTTGAAGAATATATCCCGGCAATTAAAAAATTGCTTTTAGAATTAGATGCTGACGACCTGCAAATGGTTGAATTCAGGTTCTTTGAAAAAAGACCGTTTAAAGAAATTGCAGAAATATTAGATATTACAGAGGTTAACGCCAAAGTTAGAATGTATAGGATTATTGAGAAATTAAAAAAATCGATGAGTAAATTAAAAGTGTAGCAGATAGCATGGAACCAAAATTTAATATAGACCGCCCTAAGATCAGTGATGAGGAGATTAAAAAGCACCAGAATTTTGAGCAACTCGTAAAACAATTCAAACAACAAAGTTTAAACAAAGCCAAACACGATAAAAGTTGGTGGAAGAGCAAAAAGGTCCGATACTCGGCCGTTATAGCGGGCGTCACCGTTATTTGCACCATTACTTATTTAGCTTTATTTAAAAACGAATCAAAACAAAACACCACACATGAAACATTAATTACTCAAAACAACAACAAACAAAATACCCCAACAAAAAAGAATTTTATAAGCGAACCTTCGCAAAAATTAAAAGTAAACTACACTTCTTACAAAATAAATAACGCCAAAGGTGGTGAAATAAAACACCCTACTTCGTCGAAAATTAAAGTACCGGTAAATACATTTATAGACAAGAACGGAAAAGACATTATTGGTGATGTAACTATTGAGTACCGCGAGTTTCATGATGCAGCAGATATTATTGCCTCAGGTATACCTATGGCCTACGACAGTGCCGGGAAAAAATACACTTTAGAAAGCGCCGGCATGTTTGATATTAAAGGAACACAGAACGGCGAACCTGTTTTTATAAAGAAAGATAAAAAAGTAGAAGTTGAGTTAGCTTCAGCCAATTCGGAAAATAAATTCAATCAATATTATTTAGATACCGTTGCTAAGAACTGGCAGTATCTTAAAAAAGATGACCAGCTAAGTGTTTTAAAAATTCAAAACAAATCACACGAAAAACCGAACGATATTGAGGCAAATCCTAAACTTCAAAATCTAAAAAATCAAATTGATGTTGTTATTCCTAAAAAAATAGACAGCGTAAAATTTGTTTACACGAAGAAGATAGACGCAATACCGAAAGCGAAAGAACCAGCAAAAATAAATAAACCAACACCTGGCCGCCCTACATTTTATTTAGAAGGTAGTTATAAAGAGTTTCCGGAACTTGCTGCTTTTGACAATATTATTTTTGAAGTTGGTCCCGATAATAAAAATTACCGCCAGGAAATGCACGAAATTACCTGGAGCGATGTAAAAGTAAGCGAAGGTCCTGTTAAAGGAAAAAACTATTTGCTAACCCTTACCTATCGCAAACAAGTTGAAAAATTAGTCGTATACCCTACCCTCACAGGTAACGACCTTGCAAAAGCAGAAAAAAAATACGAACAAAAATTTAAAGATTACGAAAACCTTGTTGAGAAAAAACAAGTTGAAGAAAAACGTTTAATGGCTGAAATGGAAGCAAAACAAAAAGCTTACCTGGCCGAAATTAAAATGAAGCAGGAAGAATTTGATAAACAACGCGCCAAATTAATAGCAGAATTTAAACAAAAAGAACAAAACCAATTAGCATCCAACTTTAATGCTATGAGTCTGCAGACTAAGGCCACACGCCTTTTCAGCATCTCATCATTTGGCATCTTTAACTCAGATTGTCCGCACAGCGAGCCAACAGGTAAGACCATAACACCGATGTTTGCTGTGAATGATCAAGGTTTACCAGTTAACCCGGATATTTTATATATGGTCGATCATAATACAAAAGTAGTTTACAACATTGCATTCAAAGATGGTTTTAAAATAACTTACGAGCCTAATAACAATTACTCTATTTGTATTTTCAGGAATAATAAATTATTTATTTGTAATAAAGATCAATTTAAAGCAACAACCAATAAAGACAGCAATAGATTTACCGTTACCGAATTGCCCGAAAACGCTGATAATTTGGTTGACTTTAAAAAAGCTCTTGAAATATGATAAACAAAAAATTTATTATCATTGCTGTAATTGCACTTTCATTTTCTTTCTCACTGAAAAAAGAAAAAAAATTCATTCCTCCCGGAACTGTTCAAATAACAGAAAATTTTTTTGCAGATGAAACCGAGATCTCCAATTTTTCATGGCATGACTACGAATTTTGGACCAAAAAAAAGTATGGAAAAAACTCAAAAGAGCATTTGGCGATGCTTCCCGACACCTTAGTTTGGAGACAACCAATTTCAAACAATGAACCTTATGTACAATATTATTATCGTCACCCGGCCTATAAAAATTTTCCGGTAGTTGGAATTTCTTACGAACAAACGCTTGCTTTTTGTAAATGGAGGACAGAACGTGTGAAAGAATTTTATTTTATTAAAAATAAAAAAGAAATAAATATCGAATACCGCTTACCAACTAAGAAAGAATGGGAAATGATAAGCGATAACGGAACCGGAATTTTAGATAACAATGGTTACAACAAAAAAGGAATGATGCAATTAAACATTACAAGATTTCCACAGGATTCAATTTATACGAAGGATATAATGAATAAAGATGGTGATGTAACAGCACCTATATATTCGTATTGGAAAAATAATTTTGGACTATTCAATACCTTTGGAAATGTTGCCGAAATGATCAACGAAAAAGGCCTATCAAAAGGTGGTGGCTGGGCGAACCGATTGGAAGAATGCCGTGCCGGCAAGGAGATCCCCTACACCGCCCCAACAGCATGGCTTGGCTTTAGATGCGTTTGTGTTATAAATAAGTGAAAAATCCGTCACTTTAAAATCTTTTTTTTGTAGTATATTTATGCCTTATTATGGCACAATTAGTTATTTTCCGTCACGGACAAAGTACCTGGAATTTAGAGAACAAATTTACCGGATGGGTAGATGTTGATCTTACCCCAAAAGGAATTGAAGAAGCAAAGAACGCAGGCACAAAAATAAAAGGCTTTCGTTTTGATTACGCTTACGCTTCTGCTTTAAAGCGCGCACAAAACACATTGGCAATTGCCTTAGAAACAGCAGGCCATCCGCCTTTGATCCCCTTTTTTCATAAAGCATTGAATGAACGTATGTATGGCGATCTGCAAGGCCTGGATAAAAGTGAAACAGAAAAAAAATACGGTCCTGAGCAGGTTAAGATCTGGCGCAGGAGTTTTGATGTACCGCCTCCAAATGGCGAAAGTTTAAAGGATACGGCAGCACGCGTTATCCCTTATTTTGAATCTGAAATTATTCCTAAACTAAAAGCAGGGAAAAATGTTGTAATTGCAGCGCATGGTAACAGCCTGCGTGCATTAATTATGTATTTAGAAAAAATGACGCCTGAACAGATCCTTGAATTTGAAATTGGTACCGGCCAGCCAAGGTTATATGAATTAGATAACGATCTAAAATTAATTTCAGCTAAAAATTTATAATCATGCAACAACAATTTTTAAGCGGAGATAGTAAAGTAATTGCAGTTGATTTTGACGGAACAATTGTAGAACATAAACACCCTGCAATAGGCAAAGAAATGTTGTTTGCATTTTCAACACTTAAAGCTTTACAAAAAAAAGGACATAAATTAATTTTGTGGACCATTAGAACAGGTTCTTTGTTGGATGAGGCTGTTGAATATTGTAAAAAGAACGGTGTAGAGTTTTACGCTGTAAATAGAAATTATCCTGAAGAAGAAACAACCGAAAAAATATCAAGAAAAGTAAATGCAGATGTGTTTATTGACGATCGTGCTATTGGTGGTTTTATTGGCTGGAGCGAAGTGTGGCAAACCTTGCATCCTGAAGGTGGCGAATTTTCGCACCAGTTAAAAAATTCTGAAGCGCACCACAACTATAAAAAAAGCGAAGGTTCTATTTTTAAAAAATTATTCGGTTCAAAATGATCTATTTAAAAACACGCGAAGAAATTGAATTAATGCGCGAGTCGGCCCTGATGGTTTCTCGCACATTAGCTATTATTGCAAGGGAAGTTAAACCTGGTGTTGAGCCAGCCAATTTGGATAAACTGGCCGAAGAATTTATTCGCGATAATGGCGGTGTGCCTGCGTTTAAAGGATATGGTCACAAGAGCAATCCTTTTCCCGCTACACTCTGCATTTCTATTAACGAAGCCGTTGTACATGGTATTCCCACAAAAAAACCATTGGTAGAAGGTGATATTATCTCTGTAGACTGTGGTGTAAAAAAGAATGGTTATTATGGCGATCATGCCTACACCTTTGCTGTGGGCGAAATAAAACCCGAGCTTCAAAAATTAATTGATGTTACAAAAGAAAGTTTGTATTTAGGAATAGAACAAATGGTAAGCGGTAACCGTGTGGGCGATATTAGTTTTGCCATACAACAACATGCCGAAAAAAATGGTTTTGGTGTTGTGAGGGAATTGGTGGGACATGGTCTTGGCAAAAACTTACACGAAGAGCCAGAAGTTCCTAATTATGGTAAACGTGGCGATGGTCCTAAATTAAAAGAAGGAATGGTTTTGGCCATTGAACCAATGATAAATTTTGGAACTAAAAATATTAAACAATTAAAAGACGGCTGGACAATTATAACTGCCGACGGAAAACCCAGTGCGCATTTTGAGCATGATGTAGCTATAGTTGATGGTAAACCTGAAATTTTAAGCTCTTATGTAATTATCGAAGAGGCCTTAGCTTCTGTAAAATAAGACCGCCATATCAGTTTTCGGAAAAATATCCATTAAAGAGTTACGCGAAAGAATTACATTGCGCGAACAGCGAAAACTTTCTTTGTTCAATAAAATTATGCTGTGGCTGCATTATTTTATTATTGTAAGCTTACTAATTGCAGTAGCCGCAAAATACATTTCGCCCCTACTCTTTTGGTTACCTGCATTTTTTGGTTTAGCCTATCCTTTTTTATTTTTATTAAATCTATTATTTGTTTTTTATTGGTTGGTACAATTTAAACCCGCAATTACTTTTGGTTTAATTGCTCTGCTTATAAGTATACCAACAGCTTACAGGTATGTACAAATAAGTTCTCCAACAAAATCAGAAGCAAAACAAATAAAAGTTACTTCATACAATTGTATGTTGTTTGATCTTTATACCTGGAAAAAACAAAAAGAGAACCGCAACAGGATCTTAAATAACCTTGCCGAGATAGAGCCCGATATTTTATGTTTACAAGAATTCTATACTTCAGAGAGTACATACATCTTTAACGCTTATAATAATATTGATACACTAACTTCATTATTAAACATGCCTTATCATCACACTGAGTACACAACAACGCTTCGTGAAACCGATCATTGGGGCGTGGCAACCTTTAGTAAATATCCTATCATTAACAAAGGTAAGATCATCTTTAAAACACGATCAAACAACATCTGTATTTTCTCTGATCTTATAATTGATAAAGATACAGTGAGGGTTTACAATGTACATTTTCAATCCATTAGCTTTAGTAAGGGCGATAATAAATTTTTAGATGATGTTATCTCAGAAAAGAACGCAGAAGATGAAGTAGCGAACAGTAAAAATATTTTAAGACGGTTAAAGCGTGCTTTTACAAAACGCACCAAACAAGTTGATATGGTTGTAACACATATGAAAACCTGCAGGCATAAAATAATTTTGTGTGGCGATTTTAATGATACTCCGGCCTCTTATGCCTACCAGCAACTTTCTAAACAATTACGCGATGCCTTTGTTGAGAAAGGTACCGGCTTTGGAAAGACTTACGCAGGTAAATGGCCACAATTTAGAATAGATTATATTTTACACGATAAAAAATTAAAATGCCTTAATTATAAACGAAATGATGAAACATTTACCGATCACTTTGCAATTACGGCCTATCTTCAAAAATAAAATTTGAAAATCAGCTTTTTCATTATACATTAGATAACTAAAAAACAAACTCTATGATAAACAAAATTATTTTTTCCTTGATCGCTGTTATTTTTCTTAGTTCGTGTGCTAATAAATTCAGCTTAACCAAACGTAAATATACTAAGGGTTATTATTTTGCTTCGTCAAAGAATAATTCTTCAGGCAAAAAAGAAAATGAGCAGAAAGAAGTTGTTGCAAAACATTTAAGCAAAAAGAACTCAGCCCTTCCAGTTGAATCATCTTCTGCTATTGAAATTAAGAATGAGCCTGTAATAGCGTTTACAAACGTTGAGATGCATGCGGTAAAATACGTAGCAACAAAAAAATCAACTTCAAACATTATCGCTTCTGCAAAAGCCAAAGAACAATTCACATCAAAACCCCAAATAAAAGCTGTTGCAAAAGAACAACCACTTAATAAAGAATTGCAAAAAAAGGGTTCAAGTGATGCTAATTTTGTATTAATGGTTATTTTATGTTTTTTTCCATTTATTAACCTTATCCCGGTTTATTTACATGATGGCAAGAAAGTTACACTTAATTTTATTATCACGCTTATACTTGACTTTACATGGGTTTTAGGCGTTGTATATGCACTTTTGGTGATATTAGATGTTGTTGATCTTGCCTAACATAACTTAAAGCTAAATCAATATAGCCTGTTATTAATTTGGTGAATTTTAACTTTTAAACCGAATTAAATGTCTTATATTTACAGTATTAACTCGTTAAAAATCCAGACAATGAAAAAATTATTTTTAATGGCAGCTTTCGCCGGTTTATTAGGAAGCACAGCTGTTGCCAACAATAAAGAAGGTGACGACAAAGATAAAAAAGCAAAAAAAGAATGTTGCAAAAAAGGCGAAGGTAAATCTTGTGCCGGTGAGAAAAAAGAAACCTGTGCTAAAGGTGAAAAATCTTGCTGCAAAAAGAATACTGAAGCTTCTGCTGAAACAAAAGCAGACGAAAAAAAATAATCTGTAATTCGTTACAAAAAAATTAAACCCTTTCCGTTTCCGGAAAGGGTTTTTTATTTAGATATTTTTGCCACTAATTGCACTAATTTCGCAAAACGCATTTGATTATTGAAGGCCCATTTAGTGGAATTTGTGAAATTGGTGGCTATTTAAGTTTTACAATTACAATGATACTTCCACTGCCCCATTTTCATCCCCCTTTAAGGGGTATTTTACTAAAATGTTGTTAAACGGTCTGTAATTCGTCAATGTAAATTATATCTTTGTTTAACCTTAATTATATCTTAAATGAAACAGTTTTTTTTATCAGTAGCGCTCCTATCCACTTTATTCTTTAATGCGCAGGAGAAACGCCCTGACAATTGGTTTAACATGGATCCTACTAACGACAAAATGAATGGCGTTAGTTCCGAAAGAACTTACCAGGAATTACTTAAAGACAAAAAATCTACAACTGTAATTGTTGGTGTTATAGATAGTGGTGTTGATTATGAGCATGAAGATCTTAAAGGTGTAATGTGGACCAACCCAAAAGAGATCGCCGCTAATGGTATAGATGATGATAAGAACGGCTACATAGATGATATACATGGTTGGAATTTTTTAGGTGGAAAAGACGGAAAGAATGTAGACGGAGAAAATCTTGAAATGACACGCCTGATGCGTAAAATGAAACCAAAGTTTGAAGGAAAAGCAGAAACCGATTTTAAAACTAAAGAAGATAAAAAAGAATTTAAATTATACCAACAGATAAAAGAAGATTACGCTAAAACAAAAGATAAATTTGAAGGCGCATATAACCAATATAAATTTTTATACGAAGGCTTAACTGCTTTAAATAAAAATGCTAAAGCACAATTAAATCTGGAAGCTATTGATCCAATAGCCTTACAAAAATTTGAGCCGAAAGAAAGAAGTGATAAACAAATGAAAATGGTTGGCCTCGCCATGTTTAAAGGCTCTCCTGCAAAAAACCTAGATGAATCCATTAAAGAAATTGAAGAAGGTTACGAGCAATTTAAAACATACGTTGAATGCGGTTTAAATATGGATTATGATCCTCGTAGTATTATTGGTGATGATTATAACAACCCTTACGATAAAAATTACGGTAATCCTGATTGCAAAGGCCCTAATAGTTTTCACGGCACACACGTTGCTGGTATTATTGGCGCATCAAGAAAGAACGGCATTGGAATGGATGGTGTTGCAGCAGATGTACAAATAATGGCTATACGCTGCGTACCTGCGGGCGACGAACGCGATAAAGATGTTGCCAATGCTATAAGATACGCGGTTGATAATGGTGCTACCATTGTGAATATGAGTTTTGGAAAAAAATACAGTTGGGATAAAAAAGTGGTTGATGATGCTGTAAAATATGCCGAAAGCAAAGGTGTATTATTAATGCACGCTGCCGGTAACGATCACACAGATATTGATGAAGTAGTACATTACCCTTGTAAAAAATATGAAAATGGTGATATGGCCTCCAACTTTATGGATGTAGGTGCTTTAAACTGGCAACCGGGCGATAAAATAGTTGCAACCTTTTCTAACTACGGAAAAAAAACTGTAGATATTTTTGCACCGGGAGTTGATATTTATTCAACTGTACCCGAAGGCGGTTATAAAGATGCCAGTGGAACAAGTATGGCAACCCCTGTGGCTTGCGGTGTAGCGGCTGTTTTAAAATCGTATTACCCTACTTTAACGCCTCAGCAACTTAAAAAGATCTTAATTAAAAGCAGTATTAAAACTTATAAAAGCGAAAAAGTAATTAAGCCGGGTTCTACAACTGAAACTATAAAGTTTGATAAACTTGGTAAGAACGGCGGTATTGTAAATTTATTTGAAGCTGTTAAAATGGCTGAGAAGTTTACAAAGACAAAAACCTAAGCCTTTTTAACCACATAGGCACATAGAAGAGCAACTTCAATAAAAAAACAATTTTAGTAAACATAGTTCCTTCGCCTTTGGCGGTGGAAAAACTATTATTATTTAAAAAAAAACGCCACGAATTACACTAATTTCACAAATTATATTTTTCCCAAAAAGACCGTTACTTTTTTATTTGTGAAATTTATTTTCTAGCGATAAATCGCTCGAAAAATTATTCCACTAAACGATAATTTATTTAAAATAAATAGTTTAGAGAAATTGGTGTAATTAGTGGCTTATATAAAAACGGGATGTGGCTTAAATTTTTACTTAGCATCCTTATAACGCCAAATATACCTACAAGCTAAAGTTCTGTGTGGTCTCCAGCTTTCAGCGATCTCTTCCATTTCTTTTAAAAGAGCTTTTTTCTCAGAAGTAAGGTTATATAATTTTTTTATACCGTTTTGTATTCCCAAATCATCTTTCGGAAAAACATCCGGCCGGTTTAAGTTAAACATCAACAACATTTCAACGGTCCACCTGCCAACACCTTTTATTTGAATAAGGTATTCAACCAGTTCATCGTCGGTTTTTTTGTTCAGTAATTTATGATCTAAACTTTGTTCTAACGAAAAAGTAGCAATGTTTTTAATATAACCTGCTTTTTGATATGACAAGCCAACGGCACGCAGCTTGTCGTCTTTTAATTTAAGTATACTTTTAGCGTCGGGTACACCATTCTTAAATAAACCCAAAAAACGGTTGTAGATGGTATCTGCTGCTTTTACAGACAACTGCTGACTAACAATGGCGCGTACTAAAGCAATAAAAAGATCTTCACGCCTGCTGTTCTTAATAACACCCACCCGCTCTATTACTTTTTTAAGAGCTTTATCTTTTTTAAGATGAGTTATGTTTTCTTCTCTTTTCAATAAAAAATAAACTAAGAATACATTTTTATCCTTTGTTCTTTTATAGTGGGGCTCTCTAAGTACTCATCGTAAGTACAAACTTTATCAATTACACCTTTTGGCGTGAGTTCAATTATTCTGTTAGCAACAGTTTGCATTAACTGGTGATCATGACTTGTAAATAAAATAGTTCCGGCATAATCTTTTAAAGCATCGTTATAAGCAATAATACTTTCAAGATCTAAGTGATTAGTTGGCTCATCTAAAATTAAAAAATTAGGATTAAGCAACATCATTCGGCTGGTCATACAACGTACTTTCTCGCCTCCACTTAATACATTACATTTTTTTAGAACCTCTTCGCCGCTAAACAACATCTTTCCTAAAAAGCCACGAATATACGTTTCGTCCTTATCCTTGCTAAACTGGCGTAACCAGTCTATAAGGTTTAGACTTCCATCCTGAAAATATTTATGATTATCGTTTGGTAAATACGCTTTGTAAATAGTTGTGCCAAAAGTAAATTTCCCTTTAAAATCAGTATCCTCATCGGCTAAAGCAGAAAATAAACTCGAAACCGCTAATTGATTCTTACTGATGAAAGCGATCTTGTCTCCTTTTCTAACATTAATATTTACATCTTTGTAAACAACACCATCCTGATTTGATTTACTTAAATTCTCAATTAATAATAACTGATCTCCCGCTTCACGCTCCTGCTTAAAAATAATGCCGGGGTATTTACGTGTGCTTGCAGGAATTTCGTCAACCGTTAATTTTTCTAATAATTTTTTACGGCTGGTTGCCTGACTACTCTTGCTGGCATTAGCGCTAAAGCGACGAACGAATTCCTGTAACTCGGCACGTTTGTCTTCTATCTTTTTATTCTGATCGCTGCGCTGCTTTAATTGCAACTGACTCATATGATACCAAAAACTATAGTTACCGGTGTAGTTGCTTAATTTTCCAAAATCAATATCACAAATGTTTGTACACACAGCATCTAAAAAGTGACGATCGTGACTAATAACAATAACCGTATTTACAAAGTCGGCCAAAAAATTCTCGAGCCAGCTAATGGTTTCAACATCCAGGTCGTTAGTAGGCTCATCTAATAATAAAATATCTGGGTTACCAAAAAGGGCTTGTGCTAATAGTGTTTTTACTTTTTCTTTACCTGTTAATTCAGAAACCAAACGTGTGTGCATAGCGGGTGGAATTCCCATATTGGTAAGCATTTCGGCAGCTTCGCTATCAGCGTTCCAACCATTCATTTCAGCAAATTCCGCTTCAAGTTCACTGGCTTTAATACCATCAGCGTCGCTAAAATCGGGTTTGGCATAAATAGCATCTTTTTCTTTTATGAGTTGGAACAGGCGTTTGTTGCCCATCATCACCGTATCTAAAACGGTGAATTCGTTATACTCAAAGTGATTTTGTTTTAAAGTACTCATACGCATACCCGGCAAAATATTTACCCTGCCTTTGGTAGCCTCTATCTCGCCACTTAATATTTTCATGAAGGTAGATTTACCTGCACCATTAGCGCCAATAATACCATAACAATTCCCAGGTGTAAAATTTACATTTACCTCATCAAACAAAACACGTTTGCCATATTGCAAACTCACATTAACAGCTGAAATCATCTTAGTAGAACCTATTTATAATAAGGTTGCAAAAATACTAAAAAATTGGCATCCATTTAGTAGTTTAGCCGGGTGAAACTGCTAGCCATTTTTTTAACTATTTCAAGCGCTTTTTTTGCCCAGCAAAAAATTACGGGTACTATTTTTGACAAAAGTACTAAACAACCCATTCCCTTTGTAAGTATTGGTATCATTGGTAAATCGGTGGGTACTTTAAGTAATGAGAACGGGCTTTTTGAATTTTCTTTTTCAGAAAGCCAAAAAAAGGATAGTATTAAGATCTCAACAATTGGCTATAAGCCGCTGGTTTTTTTGGTGTCTGATTTTATAAAAGAAGTTAACAAAACCATTAATCTTGAGAGTTTGCCTACACAATTAGCCGAAGTTGTTGTAAGATCAAAAAAAATAAAATACAAGATACTGGGCACTACCAAATACACAAAAAATAACTGCACCGGTTTTGCCGATATAGAAGGCAACTGGAAAGGCTCTGAAGCTGCTATTTTGGTGAAGAATAAAAAAAATTGCTTCTTAGAAAACTTTAGTTTTTTTGTGATACAGAATAAGTATACAGATTCTTTAGTGTTTCGTTTAAATCTTTATTCAAGGATCTCTCCCCCTGCCGGAAGTCCCGCCTGGTTTGGCGATGACTGGGTTGGGCCCACCATCTTAAAAAAAGCCATTATCTTTAAAGTGGGAACTAAACAAGGCGAATTTACATTGCCACTTACAGCATACAACATTCAAACCTCTGACGATTTTTTTGTGAGTTTGGAGTGTTTAATGGACGAAATGGAGATCACAAAATTCTGTTATTCCGGCTCTGTAAAAACGCCCTCCTTTTTTAAGGTAAAGGCATTTGCCAAATGGCATAAGACGGGCGGCAGGAATGGCGGCGGCGGTGCCGATTTTAATGTGAAAGTTTCTTACACAGATTAAATTTATCAAACAAAAACCCATTTTAGATGTTGTATTTGCAGATTTAGTTTATGCAAAAACAAATACCAAAAGGCAAATTAATTTTAATTGGCGGGGCCGAAGATAAAGGTAAATCAACTGTTTTAGATATTGAAAGCAAGAACAAACAGTTTGAAGAATTTGAGATCTTAAAAGGTTTATTGCCTGTAAAGAAGGGCAAACGCATTCTTGAAATTATTACCACCGCTTCGCAACAGCCTAAAGAAGTAATGAAAACCTACTTGCGGGCTTTTAAAGAGATAGGCTTTAACCATGTTGGTTTTATTAGTATGGAAAATAATCCTGAAGCAAGAAACCCTTTATGGATAGAACGGATAAATAACGCGCATGCTGTATTATTTGCCGGTGGAGACCAATTCAGGCTTTCAACCATATTAGGCAACACAGATATTATTGATGTTATTATGGAACGGTATTACAGAGATCCTAATTTTACTGTTGCCGGAACCAGCGCAGGAGCAATGGCCGCGGCATCTTTAATGATCTACGATGGTCAGCGGAACGAAGCCATGCTTAAAGACACAGTTAAAGTAAGTTCGGGTTTAGGATTTATTGATCATTGCATTATTGATACACATTTTGTAAAACGCGGCCGCTTTGGCCGTTTGGTAGAAGCATTATTGATGAATCCATCCTGCATTGGTATTGGACTTGGAGAAGATACTGCGCTGATCATCCGAAATGGAAACGAAGCTGAATGTAAAGGCTCTGGCATGGTTGTAATTTTAGACGGTCGCGATATAAGCGAAACCAATATTGCTTATGCTGAGCCCGGAACACCTTTGTGGGCTGAGAACCTAAGGGTTCACCTGATCACAAAAGGGAATTATTTTTTATTGCACGAACGTAAATTCGTTGTCTCAAAAAAATATCTGAAAAAAGAGAAAATAGGATCTAAAATAATTGCTAAAGTAAAACCCGATAAGCTTATTATTGAAAACGGGAAAAAACTTCCAGTGAAAAAACCTAAAAAAACTCCAAAAAAAAGTGTCAAGAAATAGCCGCCTGTATCTTATTTTCCCAATAAATATTCACAATTTGGGTGGCAATTAAATTAAAATATATCTTTACGTTCTATGTTTGACCATCTCTTGTCAGTTGACGGCTTATTAAGCCTTTTAAGCCTTACGGTAATGGAAATTTTACTGGGTATTGATAATGTTATTTTCGTTTCAATTGTTATGGGGCGTTTGCCTAAAGAACAAACAAAGCGCGCCAGCCTTATATGGATGACCGTGGGTATTATTATGCGTATAACGCTTTTATTTACCATGTTCTTCCTTATCAGCGGAGAAAAAGTGTTGTTTACTGTCTTCAGTCACGATGTAGCATTAAAAGACATTATTATGCTTGCCGGAGGTTTATTTTTATTAGTTAACAGTACACTTGAAATTCACAACAAGTTAGAAGGCGCTAACGAAGAAGGCGATGATGCAAAAAAGAACTTAAAAAAAGGTTTTAGGGCTATTATGGCACAAATTTTATTGATAGATATTGTGTTTAGTGTTGACGGTATTGTTACCGCTATTGGTATGGCAAATGATATTTTTATTATGAGTATTGCCGTTGTAATAAGCATGTGCGTTATGTTCTTTTACGCGCCAAAGATAGCCGCGTTTATAGAAAAACATCCAACGTTTAAGATCCTTGCTTTATCATTCCTCGTGTTAATAGCTGTGTTGTTAGTGGTAGAGGGCATTCATATCGAGAAGATACATGTGCCAAAAGGTTATATTTATTTTGCAATGGCCTTTAGTTTTGGTGTAGAATTATTAAATTTAAAGTTCCGCAAAAAACGCAATCCTGTTCAGTTACGTAAGAACAGTATTGAAGAGGAAATAAGTAAAAATTAAAATAGCCACAGATTGCACAGATTCTCACAGATAATTTAATTTTATCAAAAAAAAATCTGCGAGATCAGCGAAATCTGTGGCAAAACATATACCGAATTCGAAAACTATGAATGATAAAATAAAAATATTAGAACAAAAAAAAGCCGAAGCTCTTTTAGGCGGTGGACAAAAACGTATTGACGCGCAACACAAAAAAGGTAAATTAACTGCGCGCGAACGTATTCATTTTTTAATGGATGAAGGAACTTTTGAAGAGATCGGTATGCTCGTGCAACATCGCAGCAACGACTTTGGTCTTGATAAAGAAAAATATCTTGGCGATGGTGTTGTTACGGGTTATGGTAACATTAACGGACGTTTAACTTATGTATTCTCGCAGGATTTTACAGTGTTTGGCGGTAGCTTAAGCGAAACTCATGCAGAGAAAATTGTAAAGATAATGGATCTTGCAGCTAAGAACGGCGCTCCTTTAATAGGCCTGAACGATAGCGGTGGCGCACGTATACAGGAAGGTGTTGTTTCTTTAGGAGGTTATGCAGATATTTTTTACCGTAACGTACGCTTTAGCGGGGTAATACCTCAGTTAAGTGCTATTATGGGTCCTTGTGCCGGTGGCGCGGTTTACAGTCCTGCCATTACCGATTTTATTTTAATGGTTGAGAACACAAGTTACATGTTTGTTACGGGACCAAACGTTGTAAAAACAGTAACGCACGAAGAAGTAACCAGCGAAGAATTAGGCGGTGCCATGACGCACGCTACAAAAAGCGGTGTTACCCATTTTGCCTGCGCGAATGAAGTGGAAGCTATTAATTATTTAAAACAATTATTAAGTTACGTTCCACAAAATTGCGAAGAAGATGCTCCTTCTCTACCCTACGAAATGGGAAATGAGCAACGCGAAGAATTGAATAACGTTATACCGGAGAACAATAACCAACCTTACGACATTAGAGAAGTAATTGAAAAAGTAATTGACGATGGTAGCTTTTTTGAAGTGCATAAATTATTTGCAGAGAATATTGTTGTTGGCTTTGCGCGCCTTGCTGGAAAAAGCATTGGCATTGTAGCTAACCAGCCTGCGGTGTTGGCCGGTGTGTTAGATATACACTCTTCTACCAAAGCAGCACGTTTTGTGCGGTTTTGCGATAGTTTTAATATTCCCTTATTGGTGTTTGAAGATGTGCCCGGCTTTTTACCGGGTACCGACCAGGAATGGAATGCCATTATTACCAATGGTGCAAAATTGTTGTATGCTTTTAGCGAGGCAACGGTTCCGAGAATTACGGTAATTACCCGTAAGGCATATGGTGGTGCTTATGATGTAATGAATAGCAAACACATTGGTGCTGACATGAACTTTGCATGGCCAAGTGCCGAAATTGCAGTAATGGGTGCTAAAGGCGCCGCTGAAATTATTTTTAAAAGCGAAATTGCCGCGGCAAAAGATAAAGATGCAAAGTGGTTAGAGAAAGAAACAGAATATAAGAACATGTTTGCCAACCCCTACCGCGCAGCAGAACGTGGTTTTATTGATGAAGTAATTGAACCAAAAGAAACCCGTTTAAAGCTTATTAAAGCCTTTAAAATGCTGGAGAATAAAGTAGACAAATTGCCTAAGAAAAAACACGGGAATATTCCGCTTTAAACAGGTATGCATGAAAAAATCATCCTTACCATGCAAAATTAACCAGCTAAGGATGAAAAAATCATCCCTATAAGGTAGTTAGTAGTAATGCGCAAACGAGACAAAAAAATCGTATATTTATTGTAAATAAAAATGACAATGCTAATAAGACTATCGTTCATAATAGCTGTTCTCTTTCTTATATCTTGTAAAAAGGACAAATTACCTCTTGGTGGACTTACAGGCAACACGCCATCTTTTACACCCTATTCCTTTAATTGTGACACATTGCCACCACCACCACCCGCTGGCTGGGCTGACTCGACTAATAGCGAGTATTACAACATCAGATTTTGGGCCTATAATCCTGCATCAAAATCAGAAATTATTTATTTAGACTATACCGACAGATTATATTCCTATAATTTCGTCACCAAACAGACAACATTTTTAGACCACGACATTCAATATTTTCCGCAAATTAACGCTTACGGTGAGGTAACTTATAATAAACTTGACCAAAGTGCAATAATCGTTAATGCAAATGGGACAAACTCATTAGTGGTGAATGAAAGTGTTCTAGCCTTATTTCCTAAGTGGGATTATACGGGGACATTTATTTACTATAAAAAAAGAGGGATTTGTATTAAAGCAAACAAAAACGGACAGCGTGTAGACAGCTCCAGTTTTGATCTTACCAATATTGCATTTTCAAAAACATCGGACAACTATTTAATTAATAATAACGGCTCAATTTTTCTAAAGGACATTAATAATAATTTACAGACCTTTCTTTTCACAGAAAGTCACGGTTTTATGCAACCTTGCTTTTCAAAAGACGACAATTATCTTTTCTGGTGGGATTGGAGCAGTAAACATTTGCACCGATTTAACATGATAACAAAACAAAGAGACACCCTTTTAAAAAGTTGCGAAAATTTCTTTGTTACATCTTTAAATATTTCCCCTAATTCTGATAAACTTACAATGGTTTGTCATCGCTTCAAACTAATTGATTCTCCAACGAAAATATATCGAGAAGAAATCCCAATTGAATACGACCTAAAAACAAATAAGTGGCAAGAATTGCATATCAAATTCAAATAGACGGGAGACTTTAACTGTGTGTGGCGCACTTCTACTAACAGCAAGCCATGGCGCAATGCGGGCGGACATGCAAGGCTTTTGCAAATTTAATGTCGCTTCGCGAATTGACATTTTCATTTTGCAAAAGACTAATAAACATGTATCTTTAAATTAACGTTTCGGCAGACAGTGTTTCATTAGCGCACTGCGCAAGCTTGCCAAACGTTATGGGTAAGCTGCGGGGACATTTCCGAAGACAAAATGTCGTATGGACAATTCAATTATTTTAATTAAATTTATATTATGAAAAAGCTCTTATTACTCCTTGTAACATTTGTTTTCGGACAAGTTTATTCCCAAGACATAATTGGCGGACACATTCGGACAAAATGGGTTTCTAGCTTTTCATATTCAATAAGTATTACTTTATTTACAGACGCTTCCAAAAATATAATCCGCCCGACAATTCCAGTAAGCTTTGGTGACGCGACTTCTGGGACTTTTACTCTCGCAGGGACTTCAAACAGTGGTGGAATTAATGTAAAGACCTATTCTGGAATTCATACTTACCCCGGTGGTGGACAGTATCTTGCAAACTATCTTGACACATTTCGCGTTGCAGGAATAAAAAATATGCTTAGCTCACAGACACAGCAATTTTATATAGAATCACTAATAAATATAAACACTTTCATAGGAGCAAACACATCTCCAACAGTAGCTTCTTATCCCTTGAGTTATAGTGTCGCAATTAATCAGCCAATTTATTATAATGCAGGCTTTTCCGACACAGATGGTGACAGTTTATCTTATTCGCTAATAAATTGTTCAGGTAACGGTTATTATATTCCAATTAACGCTGTCGTCAATTATTCAACAAGCACTTTCAGTTTTTCAAAAGACACAGTTGGAAAGTATGCATTTGCTTTAAAAATAATCGAATGGCGAAAAAATACAAGTAACATTTATAATACCATTGCAACTAGTCAAATGGACTTTGTGGTTGACATAACAAATACTATTGGTTTAAACGAATTTGCCGACAAAAAAATAAATTTGTTTGTTTATCCTAATCCAGTTACAAATGAATTAAATATAATTCTTGACGATGCTATTAAAGAAAATTATTCTATTGAAATAATAAACGGGCTTGGACAAACTGTTTTGAAAACAAATTACAACGACAAAATAAATGTTACAGCCTTGCGTAAAGGCTTTTACTTTCTTAAACTTTCGGACAAAAGCATTTTTTCTGACAGCTTTAAGTTTATTAAAGAATAAAACTGTATGCCGCAGCCAACCCATAACAGCGGTCTCGCGTAATTTTTTGCGTGTTACTGCTCAAATACAATAGTTGGACAAGCAAAAAACTACGCAAGGCCGCAAAACGTTAGCTGCTAGTTTAAACCGACAGACATGAAATTATTATTAAGACTAAGAATATTTTCAAAAATTAGTCGACAACTGACAATTGTTTTTTTAATGTCGACTGCTTTTTTGTCTATGACAACTATTCATGGACAAGCAGCGACACCAGAGACCTTTATAGTATTTGTAGGTGAAAAGATTAGTTTTGAGCCTATTCCGCAAAAAGACGGAGAAATTCATTTTGACAAAGGTTTCAGAGCCACATATAAAATACTCAAAAAACTTTACGGAAGTTACTCAGCAGACACTATTGTTTTTGAATCTTATACTCACAAAGAACCGTTTCCAGGTTTTTCCAAATGCAAAAATCCATTGCTATATCTTTCAAAAGACGACGGTAAATGGTACCAAGAAAAATATCAATATGATGAAGTCTTTCCGACTAAAAATGGTAGGTGGGCCGGTGTTGGAAAATCTTGGGAGTATGGACATTCAAATAACAAAGACGTCAAAACTGAACCAGAAAATATTTTATTTAATGACGGTACCACTTCGATAGGAAATTATGCCGAGGACTTATTCTACCTGCGGAGACATGGTGTTCTTGCGGCTAGGGGTTTATTCTAATCAGACGACAAAACCAGCAGCTAACACCAAGCAAGCGCAAGCGGCGGAACAACAAGGGCTTCGGCTTAAATCAAAGTCCTCCTCGCTTCGCATCGTCGGGACGTTTTTTTGCTTTTGCCTCAGCTAAAAAACATGTATCTTCGTATGTAAGTTTGGTGCGGGTAGACAGATGAATTTTCAAAAGCCGCCTGCGCCTGCTTGGAAACCGTTATGCGGCACTTTAAAGACACATAAAAAACTAACAATTAAAAGACATAGTATGAAAGATAAATGGAAAGCAATAGAAAATTATTTCAAGAAAAATAATAAAGCTGTATTAAGCACCTTTAATCCAGCTGCGACAGAAGTGGAATTGAAAGAGCTAGAGAATGTTATTGGCATAAAACTTCCAAAAGACCTCATAGAATTGTATAGTATACACAATGGACAAGATACAGGAAGAGTATTTCAGTCCGCAATTATTGAACCTGAATCTGAAGGCTTAAGCCCTATTTCAAAAATAATTAAAGAATGGAAACTTTTTTCAAGTATAGAAAATGAATATCCCTCAATTGTCTCTGCTGACAATTGCGAAAAAGGTATAAAGCCTTTAGGTTGGAATTCATTATGGATACCATTAATAGCAGATGGCTCAGGTAATGCGTATTGCTTAGACTTAGACCCAGCTTTAGGTGGCAAAAAGGGACAAATTATTTATAGAAATTTAAATGGACCTGAATATAATTTAGTTGCAAAATCACTTAAGGACTGGATGGATAATTTTATTGACATGTTAGATTGAAATATAATTAGAAAAATAAAAAGCGACCGCATAACAGCACCTAAGCAAAAAAGGCTTTTAATCAACTAACCGCCTAGACAAAAGCCTTCTTCGCTTAGCCGCAAACCGTTATGCCCAATTATAATGACAACGAGACTTACGATAACATTTATAATGCTCGCAAATATTTGCTTCGGTCAATCTGACAGTTCTACAAAACAGACAAGTGTAAATATTGATAACACTATTTGTGTAAAAATTGCTCCGCTTTCAATAATTGACGTGGGTGGCGGACCTGTATTTAGACTTGGTGTAGAAAGAAAAATTTACAAAAACTTTGCTTTGTATTTAGAAGGTGGGGCTTTCATTCCAAACATCAGAGAATCGCAAGACAAATTAAGTGGCTATATTATTCGGACAGAATTTAAATTTTATTTAAACCGTAATAAATTGACAACCGGAAAATATTTATCAATTGAATATTTTTATAAAACCCAATCCTATAATTCAAAGGACACTATTTTCCTTCCACCAGACCCATACGTAAAAGCTAACAACTATACAAAATATATAAACTGTGTAGATATTCGTTTTGGCGAAATGACCACTTACAAAAATGGTATTATATTAGAATGGTTTGTTGGCGCAGGTTTTATACATAAGGAGGTGCATTCAAGCGCAACACTTGAAGAACAAAACAGTATAAGACATTTAGGGGATTATGGGGGCGGTGTAAAAGGCGCTTCTGGACAAGTTGGTAAAATTGACTCGCCTTATTTTATAGCTGGACTTAAACTTGGTTATAGTTTTAAATAACTGGGCATAACACACGCTAAGCAACAGTTTGGCGGACAACAAAGCTTTTGCAAAAGCGGTCGCTTCGCGGGGACAATTATTTTCGCTTTGCAAAAGTCCAATAAGCAGTTATCTTTGTTAATACCATTTCGGCAAGACATGGTTTCAAATCAAACCGTTGCTTAGCGCGAAAACGTTATAAGTAAGTGGCGGACGATTCTGTAAGACAAAAAAATATAGACATATGAGTTGCTTAGGCGTTTTATTTTCCATCGGCAAACAAACGGCCGATGTAAGCTCCCCCAAATTGG
>DDPF01000002.1 GCA_002342065.1 Bacteroidetes bacterium UBA2475
AACGCAAATGGTAAAACAGGGTCAAACAAATTACCAACAGCTACCTACTTTTATATTTTAGATCTGGGAGATCAGGATCAAACTATTATCAGGGGGTTTATTCAATTACAGTATTAAGAACTAGAAAATTAAAATAGAACAATGATCAAGCAAACAAAAACAGCAGCATTAATAGTATTAAGCTTTTTAAGCATTACTTTATCTGCGCAGCAAGAGGTACAAAACTCGTTTTACATGTTTAACTCCTCTATCCTAAACCCGGCTTACGCCGGTAGTCGCGATGCATTAAGTGTTGTGCTCGACGCACGTAGTCAATGGACAGGCTGGAAAGGCGCGCCAAGGACAAATAGTTTTATTATGCATACACCATTAATGAACGAATCTATTGGTGTGGGTTTAAACGTTGTTAACGATATAATAGGGCCAACAAATAAAACAGCTTTGTTTGGCGACTTTGCATACCGTATTCGTTTAAATAAAGCAAACGATCGTTTATGTTTTGGTATTCGCGCAGGTGCCGATCTTATTAGAAATAATTTAGGAAGTTTAGCGGTTAATGATGCAGCTGATCCTTTGGTAGTTAATAATACCAACTTTAACAGCAACACTTTTAATACAGGCGCAGGTGTTTATTATTACGGCCAACGTTTTTTTGTGGGTTTAACCGCTCCAAAAATTATTCCAAATAAATTAAGTAAAGATGCAAGCTTCGCCGATTCAAAACAAGTATTGCACTATTATTTTATTGCAGGTTATGTAGTTAAATTAAATAGTTTGTGGGATCTTAAACCGGGTTGTGCAATTAAGTATACTCAAAATGCACCTTTATCTATTGACGCTAACGTGTCGGCATTATTTAATGAGAAGATCTGGTTTGGTGTAATGTACCGTCACGGTTCTGCAGCAGGCGCAAACATTGCTTACAATTTTACAAAACAATTACGTGTTGGATATGCGTACGATTATTCAATTAACAATATGGGAAAATACAGTCCAAGCACTCACGAGGTAATTATTGGATATGATTTCTTGTCAAATCAAAAAGCTTTAAAATCACCACGTTATTTTTAATTTATACAATAAAGAACTCAATAAAATGAAAAACACAGTAGTATCTCTTTTAATTTTTGCAACACTGGCAATAAAAGGACAATCGGTAAAGGAAAAAATTGCCGACAAACGTTTTAATAATTTAGAATTTGTTTCAGCATCCGAAATGTATGAGGAACTTTCAAGAAGCAAACATCCAAAAATTAAATATTACGTGCGTGCTGGGGAAAGTAATTTAAACATGGGCGATTATCGTAAAGCGCAAGTGTATTATGATAAAGCATATTCTAATACGGGTATGAGCGACCAGGACCTTTACAATTATTACCAGGTTTTGAAATATAATTCAAACTATGGCAAAGCTACTGAAGTGTTTTCGAAAATCAATGATAACCAATACAAATTAATAAGAGATAACATCGCGCAAAAAAAATTGGTTATCGAAGAATTAAAAAAAGATTCGAGTAACTATGCATTAAAAAGATTATCTATTAATTCTGATGAAGGCGATTTTTGTCCTTATGTTGTAAATAACGAAATGTATTTTCTTTCATCACGAAGAAATACTTCAATAGCAGGTCGTAAGTATGGTTGGGATGATTCTTATTATTTAGATGTTTATAAAGGATACATCGAAGGAACTGATGTTATGAACGCGCATGCTGTAAAAGAAGGTTTGAAAACTAAGGTGCATGAAGGTCCAATTTGTTTTACCAAAGACGGCAGCGTGCAATATATTACACGTAATAACTTCATAAAAAATAAATATCAAAAAGGAAAAGACGGACGCGTAAATCTTAAAATATTCAGCAGGAAAAAAGAAGGAGAAGGTTGGGGCGAATGGACGGAGTTTCCATTTAATAGCGATGAATATTCTTGCGGACATCCTGCAATAAGCGCTGATGGTAAAACCATCTACTTTGTTTCAGATATGCCAGGTACTTTAGGTTTAACCGATGTGTGGGTAAGTACTTTTGAAAACAACAGCTGGACAAAACCAACAAATCTTGGGCAGTCTGTAAATTCAGAAGGAAGAGAGATGTTTCCTCAATTATTTGAAGACGAAGTTTTATTTTATTCAAGCGATGGAAAAGTTGGTTTAGGAGGGTTAGATGTTTTTTATACAGTACCTGCTGGAGATTCTTATTTTGAAGCGCAAAATTTAGGTTATCCTGTAAACTCACAATTTGATGATTTTGGTTTTTATGCAAGAACAACAACAACGGGTTATATTACTTCAAACCGAGGCGGCGCAACTAAAGATGATATTTATAGTTTTGTTGCAAAGCGTCCGATCATTAGCAGCGTTATTAATTTGATTGTATTGGATAATCTTTCAAAAGAAATTATTCCTAATACAACTGTAATGTTAATTGACGAGACCGGTAAGCCAGTTTACGAAGGTAAATCTGACGATAAAGGAGAAGTAAAGTTTAATGTATTGCCGGGCAAAGATTATAAATTGAAGGCAAATAAAAATGGTTACAAAGAAAGTGTTGGCGTAATAAAAGAAGAAGACATTGCAGCTTTAGCCAATACAAAAAAAGAAGTATTAGTTGAGAAAAAAATTATTGGTTTACTTGGTTTAATTGCCGATGCTGATGATCTTTCGCCAATTGAAGGTGTAAAAGTTACTATTACAGATGCCTTTACTCAAAAAGAATTTATGAGTTTTACAACTGATAAAGAAGGTGATTTCAGACACATTTATAAAGATAAAAAAGTTGGCGATGATCTTTCTTACATGATAAAAATGGAGAAAGAAGGTTACTTAACTAAGATACAACCCGTTGATATTACCATTAAAAAAGAAGGTTATGTTTTATTACATGATTATTTAAATACCAAAATGTATAAAATTAAATTGGGCGCAGATATTGGAAAAGTTGTTGACTTAAACCCTATTTATTTTGATCTTGGTAAATCAACAGTTAGAGCTGATGCGAAAGTTGAATTAGAAAAGATCGTTCAGTTATTAACTCAAAACCCAAGTATTACCATTGAGTTAAGTTCACACTCTGATTGTAGAGGCGGCGCAGCAGGAAATCTTGCTTTATCTGATCGTCGTGCAAAAGCATCTGCAGGTTATGTAATATCTAAAGGTGTAAGTGCAGCACGTATTTATGGAAAAGGTTATGGCGAAACTAAATTAATTAACGATTGTAAATGCGAAGGCGCAGTTGTAGTTCCTTGTAGCGAAGAGCAACATGCTCAAAACAGGAGAACTGAATTTAAGATCGTAAAGATCAAATCGTAAGAGATATTTTTGATGAAAAGGCGAAGCGAAAGTTTCGCCTTTTTTGTTTCTGCCTATAAATCAAGTAGTTAGTTTGCTTAAAAAGATTTTGTACAGCCCAACCTTATGGGCTTTTAATTTGTAATGGATAATAGAGAACTTATAAGTAATAATATGGATATTCAGCCACAACTGATCAAAGGTTGCATTGATCGTGACCGCAAGGCTGAATATGAATTGTATAAACTTACCTATAGTTATTTAATGAGCATTTGTATAAGATATACGCGAAACGAGGATAAAGCGAAGGAAGTATTGAACATGGGTTTCCTTAAAATAATTACAAACCTTGATAAGTATAAACCCGAAGTGCCTTTTAAAGCCTGGATAAGAAAAGTGATGATCAATACGTTGATTAACGAATACAAAAAAGAAAAGATTCACTACAGTAATGTGCAATATGTGGAAGATTATCACGAAACAGATAAGTATGCCAGCATTAACGATGCTATTACAAAAATTGATGCCGAACAGATCTATTCTTTCATTGCCCAATTACCTCCTGCAAGTCGCCAGGTATTTAACTTATATTTTGTGGATGGATTTAAGCATAAAGAAATTGCTGAGTTATTGGATATAACCGAAGGAACATCTAAATGGCATTTAAATTCGGCCAGAGAAAAATTGAAAGAACTATTAAAAAAAAATGAGTTACACGAAATAAACATGATCTACCATGAATAGTGAAAAAGATTTTAAAGACGCCTTAAAAGGAAAGCTGAACGAAAAGGAGTTCCAGTTTGATGAAGCCAACTGGGAACAGGCTAGTGCCATGCTTGACGCTACACGTGAGGAAAAGAAAAAACGCCCGTTCTTTTATTTTATTCTAAGCGGCATATTATTATTTGTATCTGTTATTGGTTTTTATATTTTAAAACCAACCGAAAACATTTCTGAAAAAGAGATCGCTTCAAAAAACGCAGAAATAAAAACAACAGAAACCTTAAACAACCAAAACATAAATAAAGAAATAATTTCAACTGAAAATTCAAATAATAATTCAACTTCAACAGAAAAAGCTTCAATTACAAAAGCAAAAAATGAAATTGAAAAACCTATAACAGAAAAAGTTGAACAACCTGTTTCAATAAATGAAAAAATTGCAGAAACAACAAAAAATTCAAAACTGGTAAATAACGTTTCTAAAAAAGAAATGAAAACTACCGTAACACCTGCTGCTGTTGTAACTCCTAAAACAAGAAAGAAAAAAGAAGTAACTCCTAAAAATAATGCAGAAGTTCCGGTAACAACAGCAAAAGATAAAGAGCAAGAACTGATCGCTAAAAACATTCCGGAAGAAGAAAAAATAATTCCTACAAAAGTGGACGAAACTCCTAATATTACTCCTACTGAAGTTAAACCAGAAGTAATAGTTCCAACTACTGCTTTAACCAATAACAATACAGATTCTGTAAAAACTGTAGCTGCAATTGCTGTAACGCCTATAAAAGATTCTCTTCCAAAGCCGTATATAAAAGAACCAATTCATTTTATTTCTTTTGAAGCAGGAACAAATTATTTATTTGGCTGGAACAACCCGGGTAAAAAAGATGCAAATGGTTTTAACCCGGTTGTTGGTTTAAATTATTCTAACGCTATCACCAAAAAAGTAACATTCTCTTTTGGCATCCATTACACAATGGTGCGTAACCTTTCATACAGCAGTCATACTGTAACCACAACGCGTTATAATTTTGGTGAAGAAAGTGATGTAATGATCTTTACACCAACTACCATGCATTATATGGTTGCGCCTGTCAGGGCAAGTTATGCAGTTGACCCTAAAAATATTTTTGGTATTGGATGCAATGTTGGCTATTTAGTAAATGTAAATAGTAATGTTGAATTGTATAGTCAAAAAGCCAGCCAAAAAGGTAATGCTACAGTTTTAAAAACTTCAGGTTATTTGCAAGGTTTTAAATCAATTGACACACAAGTATCTCTTTTTTACAGAATAAATTTAAGCAAAGATCTTTACTTGCATACCGAATTTATGTATGGTATAACAGACATAAAAGACAATGCTTTCTTTAACTCTAACATAAAAGAAAAAAATGTTGGTTTAAAACTTACTTTAATTTATAATTTATTTAAAAAATGAAAACGTTTAATTATATAATACTCTTTTCGCTATTAATTTTTGCTTCCTGCAAGAAGAAAGAATATCCTGTATCATCAATAGAGGGCAGCCCTGTTTTTAATTGCAGTATGAATGTTAATGGTATTCCTACCACGTTAGAGGCAGGTGTAAATAATTACTATATGTATTCTTCTTTTCAGCAAGACTCGAATAATGTTTATGGTTTTATGGCAGGCTTAAAACAAACAGGTTGCAGTAATTGTCCAAACAGTGTTCAAATACAGATAAACGATTTTAAAGTAAGAACTTCAAATGCTCAAACTCAGATCGATTCAGCCCTTGTTCCCGGTAACTATAATTATTTAGAAAGTAACGCTGCCTCTTATTTTACTGCTCAATTTCAATCGAGCTATAACAAACCTGCCGCTTCTTACCTTTGGAATTTTGGTGATGGCTCTACTTCAACTTCATCAGTTACAAATCATATTTATAAAAAAGCCGGTCAATACAAAGTTAGCCTAACCGTAAATGGCGTTAATTCTTGTGTAAGCAATATCAATACTTTTCAAAACATAGGTTTTTTAAATAATGGTTTCCGCACAACTATTGTCGATTCAAGCACTTCTGGTAACAGCGCCAGTTTTTTTGCAAATAATATGCAGGGCTCACCACCATACTCTTACTTGTGGAATTTTGGAGACGGAACAGCTTTATCAACAGCAGCCACTCCTTTTCATACTTATTTGCATGTTGGTAGTTATCCTGTAACATTAAAAGTAACCGATAACACGGGCAAAATTGCTTATGCAAATTATAATTTTGTAACACAAACCGATCTTTCATCATGTGCTGTCAACTATACGATAGCTTCGGTAAACGCAACGCCAAATACTTTAGGGCTGTCTAACATTGTTATTAATTGGACGGATGCTAATGGTACTGTTTATACTTCAAAAGATCCGTTACAGCCTGCCGCAAGTTATTTTACTATTGTATCGGTGGAAAACTATGAAAAAAATGATAACAACCAGGACACAAAAAAATTACATGTTAAATTCAGCTGTGTGGTTTACAATGGCACCAATTCCATTGCATTAACAAATGCCGATGCTATAATTTGCGTGGCTTATAAATAAATTTTAAATACACCCAACTAACTAAAGTAGTTGTTTGTATAAGTGTATTAAGAAGGGAAAGCCGAAACCCCAAAGAAAGAATAGGCAAAAATATATTAACATATGAAAACAATTATAAATTATATAAAAATCGCGACATTGCTTTTACTATCAATAAATAGTATTTATGGTATAGCACAATGTTCTCTTACCGCTAATTTCTCATATACTCAGGGGAGTAATGGCGCTGTTACTTTTAGCAGCACATCTACAGGAACAATTTCCGGGGCTACTTATTCGTGGAATTATGATGATGCAAGTGGGTTGGGAAGTGGTGCTGTAAATACACATACCTATGCATTTAACGGAACATATAATGTTACTTTATATGTTAATAATAATTTTACTGTTACTTGTGTAGACTCTGTTGTAATTCCAATTGTGGTAAACTCTTACCCATGTTTGCTAAATGCCAGTTTTTCATACACCCAAGGCGCAAATGGTTTGGTTAATTTTACTAGTACATCTACCGGAACAATACCTACAACAACATTTTCCTGGAATTTTGGTAATAGCACAAATGGCTCTGGTGCAAATACTTCAAAAATTTATACAAACGGAACATATACGGTTACATTATTTGCAAGCAATACTATTTCACCTTCCTGTTCAAGCACATCTACACAGGTTATTACGGTTACAACAAATACATGCAGCCTCGCGGCCGGGTTTAATTATACTATCGGACCCTTAGGAAGCGTTAATTTCGTCAGTACATCTACCGGAACCAGCGCAAGCACAACTTATTTTTGGGATTTTGGTGATGTTACTAATGGTACAGGCGCTACAACAACTCATACTTATTTAAGCAGTGGTGTTTTTATAGCCGCATTGTATCTTACTGATGGTACATGCACAGATAGCATTGTTAACCCAATAACAATAACAAATGTCCCCTGTAACTTGAGTTCAAATTTTACTTACACTCAAGGAGTAAACGGACAAGTTACTTTTTCCAGCACATCCACAGGAACAAATATCTCGTCAAATTATTTATGGAATTTTGGGGATAGCAATTTCGGTTCCGGACCATCTACTTTTCATGCTTATACAAATGGAACTTTTACTGTAAGCCTAGCTGTTTCAAATACTGTAACCTGTAACGATACTTCTTTCCAGGTAATTACAATAACCACCAATACCTGCAATATTTCCGCAAATTACACACACACGGTAGGCGCAAATGGTGTTGTTAGTTTTAGTAATGCGGCCACTGGTACAAGTTCTAATACTTTATATTATTGGAATTTTGGAGACGGCTTTACGAGTACTTCTAATTCACCATCGCATGTGTATTCAAGTAGTGGGGCTTACAATGTTTACTTTGCTGCTTGGGAGCCCGGTTGTTATGATAGCATCATACAATCTATAAATGTTACAGGAATTTCTTGTGTAGCAAATTCAAATTTCAGCTTAGCGCCTAGCACTACTACTTTGGTTTGGAATGCAACACCGGCTTCACCGTGGAATGTAGTTGCTGCAACATGGAGTTGGGGTGATAACAGCACCAGTAATACACTTTATGCATCGCATACTTATTCTGCATCCGGAACATATTCTATTTGTTTATCAGTTACAGTTTCTTGTGGAAACTCTTCTTCAACATGTGTAAATCAATTTGTCTTCAAGTCATCAAGTCCTGAAATGGCAATGATACAGGTAAATGTCATTCCTCCGGCTTTAACACCTACGGCAAATAAGGATGCAGAAATTGAGAACGTGAACTATGTAATTTATCCGAATCCAAACAATGGACAATTTGATCTGAAAATGGAAAGCGCTGGTAACGAAACTGTAAAAATTAAAGTTTACAATTTAATTGGCGAAATTGTTTACGAAACAGAAACAATAAACGATAACATGACTAAAAAGATAAATTTAGATAATGTTTCTAATGGCGTTTATTTTGTAAAGATTAGTTCAGGAAACAACGAGAGTACTAAAAAGATGATCATTAACAAATAAAGTAAATTAGTAATTAATTATTCTTCAAAAAAAAGAGGGTTACCAAATCGGGAACCCTCTTTTATTTTGTGTTTATCAATTCATTTGTTTTTAAGATCAGATCCATAAATAGGATCTTGGGATTGGCGTTACGCTCTATATAATAATAATTGCTGTTAAATTCTTCAACCAGGCGTTCGTAATTTTTTTGGTTTACAAAGGGCGCAAATTTTTCAAGAAATTGTTTTTCCTGTCCGCTTAATCTTACTAAATTTTTATCGCCAAAATTATACATTAAACAATCGCGAAAAACCTCTAAACCATATTGTAAAAATTGTTTTTGTTTCTCGCGCCCCGATGATGCATTTTCATCTATCCATACTAAAGCTTTGCTTGGATCGAATTTTAAAGCCAAGCGCATAAAACTTTGAAAGTGGGCAAGGAACGAAACACTTTCTTCGTTATGCGTTAATAAGGTAATTGCCTCTGCATAATTTCCATTAGCAAGAATAGCAGTTTGCCTTGCTACATCCGCATTCACTTTATAATTAGATACCAAAGCTTCAGATATTTCCTGTTCGCTGCAATTATAAAAAGGTATTTGCTGTACACGCGAAATAATTGTAGTCAATAATTGTTCGGTGTGATTGCTCACTAAAACAAAAATGGTTTTTTCCGGCGGCTCTTCCAATATCTTTAAAAGTTTATTGGCCGATTCGGCATTCATTTTTTCGGGCTGCCAAATGATCATTATTTTATAAGAGCCTTCGTAACTGGTGTAGCTTAGTTTTTTTAAAATGTCATTCGCTTCTTCAACCGGGATGATGGGCTGTTTATTCTCGGCACTTAGTTCATTGAACCAATCGTTTAAACTTATGTATGGATTGGCTAAAAAAGTTTCCCTGAATTCTTTAACAAGATCGTTACTGCTTTTTACATCTTTGCTTTTTGCAATAGGGAAAACCAAATGCAGATCGGGATGAATTAGTTTTGCAACTTTATTGCAAGAGATACAACTTCCGCAAGCACCATCATTCGTTTTATTTTTACAATACAAATGTTGCGCAAAGGCAATTGCGGCTGGTAAATTGCCGCTGCCTTCTTTTCCGGCAAATAAAAGGGCGTGAGGCACACGTTCTTCCTTCACCATTTTTAATAAACGGTGTTTGGGTTCCTGCTGACCAACTATTTGTGTATATAACATATAGTAAAGTTACTGATTTATGTAAAATGGAAGGTGTAAAAGGGAAAATGGATTGGAAATTATATTTTCCATCATACCTTTTACATTTTCCATTACTTGTTATTGAATTCATTCATGCACCGTTGCAGGCCAATGAACGAAAAAGCTTTAACGGCATCTGAAGCAATTTTAATTCTGTCGCTAAGTGTTTTTAATTCTTCCTCGTTCCATTTGCCCAAAACATAATTAACCTGCGAGCCTTTACTAAACTCATTACTGATACCAAATCGTAAACGCGGATAATTAGTTGTGTTTAAAGTTTCCTGTATACTTGTAAGACCATTATGCCCACCATCGCTACCTTTTGGACCAATACGTATCTTACCAAAAGGTAAAGCAAGCTCATCTACCAATACCAACATATTCTCTACGTCAATTTTTTCTGACTGCAACCAATAGTTAACGGCTTTGCCGCTTAGGTTCATATAAGTGCTTGGTTTGATCAAAACAAGGGTTTTGCCTTTGTGTTTTAATTCGGCAACATCGGCATAGCGATCAGAAGAAAATTTAATAGCGGCATCCTTAGCTAGCGCATCGACAATTTTAAAGCCAATGTTATGACGGGTTTCCGCGTACTCTTCGCCAATATTACCTAAACCGACTATTAAAAATTTACTCATTAAATCAAATTGTTTTTAAACAACAGTCTAAAGTAAAGATATTATTTTTTTTTGGTAAGACCATGTTTGATATTGTAACGAACACAATCCCAGTAATCTTTTGTGTAATCAACAAAGATCTCTTCTCCGGCTTTAATATCACGTTCGGCAACAATATAACATTTGTTATCAAAGATCTGATAAGTACAATTATTTTTTAATCCTTTTACACGACTCAAACCTTCAGCATCATTAGCGTAACGAGCTTTGTGTTGTGGAGTATCCCAGGCATCGATACAACGCTTTTTATTAATAAAGAACAGGTAACCATCTTTGCTTTCAAGAACACGTTTTTCGTATTCTTTCCAATCAATTATCTCGCCTTTGTATTCAATGATCTTTGAATCTTTTTTGAAGGGTTTATCTGTAAATAAGCCTTTTCCGGCTTTTGGTAATGTTGATTTCTTAACTGTTAGTGCCATAGAGGGTGCAAAAATATACTTTAATAATGTATAAACAGTGGTTTTTAAAAAATGTTTGTAAGTAATAGTTGTAAATAGTCTGTATTAAATGAAGCCTCCACCAATTTCTACAAAGGCCTTATTGTTTTTTGCCTCTGAAGTAGAAATTAATTCAACACTGTTTTGTGATATCAACAACAACTTTGAGCAATATTTTAAAAGTAGGTCAAGATCATGTGAACTAACAAGTATGCATTTATTTTCTTCTTCAGCCAGTTTTTTTAATAAAATAAAAAGGTCGTGTTTGGAGGCGTAATCTAAAAAAGCACTTGGCTCATCTAAAAGCATAATGGGCGTTTGCTGCGCTAAAGCCTTGGCAATAATCGTTTTTTGAAACAAACCATCACTTAGCTCGTTTAATAATTTATGCTGATGAATGGTTAGGCCACAGATTTTAATTGCTAGGTCAATAATTGCCAGGTTCTCTTTTTCCAAACGATTAAAAGAATTAGTGTAAGGTATTTGCCCCGCAGCAACAGCATCGTAAGCAGTTAAATTAAATCCACCTATCTTCTCGGTTAACACAATGGCAATTTTTTTTGCCAGTTCATTTAATAAAAGTTCAGTAATAGGTTGTTGATCTACAAGTATTTTGCCTTCTAAAACGGGCAACAAACCACAAAGGCTTTTTAGAAGCGTAGATTTACCAACACCGTTTACGCCTACGATCCCAACAAAATCGCCTGGGTAAAAAGTTAGGTTAATATTTTTAAGTACAGAAATTGTGTTGTTGGTTTTTTTATAACCAAGTGCAGCATCTTTTAAAACTATACAGTCTTTTTTATCCATTACCAGCTTTTAGTTTTAAACATGAGATAAATAACAAGTGGTGCGCCAATAAAAGTTGTGATCATATTTATTGGTAAAGAAATATTACTGATGGCAGAATTAGCAATTGCATCTGAAAGCAAAAGAATGATACTACCAATTAATAAGCAGGATGTAACATGTAAATGTTGTTTAGAACTTTTAAATACCATGCGTGATAGAATTGGAACAGCAGTGCCAATAAAGGCAATTGGTCCGCAAAAAGCCGTTGTTAAACCGGTTAATACCGACGAAATTAAAATTAAATAAAAGCGGCTCGATTTAAAATTGATGCCCACATTTTGCGCGTAATTTTCTCCCAGCAATAATGCGTTCAAAGGTTTTACAAAAAATAAAAGGGCAAGTAAGGAAATTAAAGCTATTGGTAAATAGATCAAAAGATCAAAGTTGGTAGTGTTTGCCAAAGAACCCATGCCCCAAATAACAAAACTTTTAAGGCTATTGGCATCTGAAAAATATTCTAAGGCCGTTTGCACAGCACCACAAATTTGTGAAAGCATTAAACCAATTAAAAGCAAAACAACATTACTATTTACTTTTTTGGAGATGCCTAAAATTAAAAAGGTGATTAAAAGACTTCCGGCGATAGCAGATAGAACTATGAAGGTTTTGCCAATAAAAAAAACAGAGAATATATGTAAAGCACTACCTGCCAATATACTGATGGCTACCATTAAAGAGGCACCGGAACTTATTCCTAACACAAAAGGCCCGGCTAATGGATTCCTAAATATAATTTGTAGAATTAAGCCTGAAACCGAAAGTGTGCAGCCTGCAATAATTGCCGTAATGGTTTTGGGAAAACGAATGTGCCAGAAAATAAAGTTGTTAGAGGACAATTCGCCCAAGTTAATTCGTTCGCTGCCGCCAAAAAATAAACTTAACAGGCAAGCAGTTATAAGCAGGCATATTAAAATTAAAAATTTTATGGTGTTGTTTTTTTCCAAACTTATTTTAATTGTTCGTAATAATACATCTCGTTCTTGATCTGTGTTTTTAATTCAGGATGAAAGATAAGAATAAGATCGCTCAAAATCCTATCTGGATATATCATGCCTGTTTCCCAATAAGTACTATAGCCATGAGCATTGGTATATTTTGTATTATTAAAAACGTTGCCTTTTTTAAACGCGGTAAACTCTGCATAACGGCTATCGAAGCTCAAAAGATCTTTTTTTGTTTTAAGAGTAGAAACATTTAACCAGAATTCTGCTTCTTTTGCTTTTGCGTACACCTGCTCAAAACTTAAAGGAATGCTGCCGTAATTTTCATCTTCTTTCCATAAATAGTTTGTGCCGGCATCGTGCAATAATTGTGCTACATAACTTTTTCCACCTGGCATGTACCACGAATCGCTGTACTTAATATCGTTAAATACAGTTGGCCTTTCTTTCGTTTTAGCGCAGATCGCTTTCAACTCATTATAATTTTTTTCTACAACATTAAAGATTGAATCGGCCATTTCTTTTTTATCTACAAAAGCCGCAAAAAATTTGATCCATTCTGCACGTGCTAACGGCGTTTCTTCTTTATGATCTAAACTAATAGCCACCGGAATTTTTGTTTGCAGTAATTTTGGGTTCACCTCTTTTTTTGGATCGCCCATTCCGAATGTAAAAATAATATCAGGATCTAAAGCGATAGTTTGTTCAAGATCTAATTCAATACCTCTTGATAACTCTATTATTTTTTTTGTGGCACAACGCTCAAGAATTTCTTTATTGTTAACGTAATCTACATTATCTATGGCTGCAACTTTATCAATAAGACCAAGCTCGCAAAGCATATTGACATAAATGCTGCTTAAGGCGGCAATTTTTTTGCAGGGACTTTTTATGAGCGTTATGCTATTGGACACATTTTTTACATCTGCATCATTTTTATAGATCAAATACGTGGCAGTAATATCATAATTATCTTTATTACCGAATAAATAGATATAGGTAAGATCCTTATCGCGGGCAATAGAAAAACGCTTAGCATATTTTATGCCCCTATCTTTTTCTAAAACCGGTAACTGATCAACGGATTTTTCTGTTTGCTGATCACAACCAAACAAAAATAAAAGGCTGACAGCAAAAAAATATTTTAAAAAATTAGATTGCATTAAAACGAATTTCAAAAACGCTGCCCTTAGGTGAATTATTTTTTACGGCCATAGTTGCACCATGGTTATTTACAATATAGTTAACGATGTATAAACCAAGTCCCGTGCCTTGAGTGTTACGAGTTTCCTCGTTGCCGGCCCTAAAAAATTTATTAAATATCTTTTCTTTATCTGTATCCAAAATGCCGCAACCTTTATCTTGCACTGTTAAAATTGTGGCATTCTTTTCACTTAGTAATTCTATTACTATTTCTTTTTCGCCCGGAGAATACTTTAGTGCATTATCAATCAAATTTGTAATTATAGATGGAAAAGAATTCTCATCTATCTCTGCATAGATCTGCTCGTCTATTTTTAATTTTAATTCACCACTGCCAATTTCTTTTTTATAGTAGCGGTTTAATATTGTGTTTACTTTTTCGCTCAGGTTTTGTTTTTCGAGTTTAAACATAAACTCTCCGGCATCCAATCGGCTGGCTAAAAGTACATTGTCAATTAAATTATTTAAACGCTCTGTTTCCACCAAAGCGTTTGCTATTAATGTTTGTTGCATTGCCTCGTTCAATTTTTGTTTTTGCAATGTTTGCAATTGTAATTTTGTTGCAGCAATAGGCGTTTTTAATTCGTGTGTAATGCTTAAGAAAAAATTCTTTTGCTGGTTGTTCAATGCTGTTTCTTTATCCTGCGCCTGTTTAATTTTATAGAGTCCAAATAAAAGCAACAATAAAAAAACGGTTCCTTCGCCAACCACCATTATTACTTGTATTTTCTTTTTTTGATGAAGAAAATTAATTTCCTGTATAAGTCTTTCTTCATTCGTTGTTGTGAGTTCGGCTATTTTTTGTTTCAGGTCTATTATTTGTCCTGTGTGGCGCACCAACAAAACTTCCCACCACAAAAATTGTAAGAGGATGTACCCGAAAAGAATACCTAAAATAATTATGGAGCGAGACCTGGCTTTCATTCTGTTTGTTTTACTTCCGGAAACTGAATAAGATCTTCTATTTGTGTTAATACTTCTGCTGAACGTTTGACCGAATCAACATCTTCTACCGTTAAATATAATTTTTTATTCTGTTCTTTTAATGTACAAAGATTAGGATATTTTTGTGCAAATAACAAGGCCGCCTGAAACATCGGGCTAGAAAAGTAATCACTTTCTTGTTTATTTAAAAAATAAGCCAGCATTTTTTTGTTCTTTAAGGTTAGTTTTTCAAAGCCCAGCTTCATTGCTTTCCAACGCATGCGAACCACATTTATCAGCTCAATAGCTTCTGATGGTACCGGCCCAAACCTGTCCTTTAAATTAGTTTCAAAAAGTTTAAGATCTTCCTCTTTTGTAATGTTATCAAGCTCTCTATATAATAATAAACGCTCGGTTAAACTTGTAACATAAGTATCCGGAATTAATAACGGAAGATCGGTCTCAATAACGGTTTCTTTTACAAACTGGCGCGAGAAAACCGACTTATCTGATTCATGTTCTTCGCCAACAACATCTTTATACCAATCTTCTTCTTTTAATTCTTCGATAGCTTCATTTAAAATTTTCATATAAGTATCAAAACCCATATCGTTTATAAAACCACTTTGTTCGCCGCCCAATAAATTTCCGGCACCACGAATATCCAGATCGCGCATGGCAATTTGAAAACCGCTGCCAAGATCACTAAAATCTACAATGGCCTTTAAACGTTTGCGCGCTTCGCTGGTAAGCATAATTTGCGATGGCGCTAATAAATAACAAAAGGCTTTTTTATTACTTCGTCCAACACGGCCACGCATTTGATGCAGATCACTCAATCCAAAATTTTGTGCATCGTTAATAATAATGGTGTTGGCGTTACTAATATCTAATCCACTTTCAATAATGGTGGTTGCAACTAACACATCGTACTCACCTTCCATAAAACCCAACATCACATCTTCCAGTTTTTCGCCATCCATTTGTCCGTGACCAATAGCAATTCTTGCATCTGGCACTAAACGTTGAATAATGCCGGCAATATCTGTAATGTTCTGTACTTTATTATGTACAAAAAATACCTGGCCGCCACGATTCAATTCATAGGCTACAGCATCGCGAATTAATTCTTCATCAAAGGAATGTAATTCTGTTTGCACAGGATAACGGTTGGGTGGGGGAGTAGAAATAACAGAAAGATCGCGCGCGCCCATTAAACTAAATTGCAAGGTGCGAGGAATTGGAGTGGCTGTTAAAGTAAGTGTATCGACATTACTTTTAAATGTTTTTAATTTATCTTTTACACCAACTCCAAATTTTTGTTCCTCATCAATTATTAATAAACCAAGATCTTTGAACTTAACATCTTTACCAACTAATTTATGTGTACCAATTAAGATATCTGTTTTTCCTTCTGCCAATCTTTGTAAAGATTCTTTTACTTGTTTTGCTGTGCGAAAACGGTTAATGTAATCTACATTACACGGCAAACCTTCTAAACGATCTTTAAAAGTTTTATAATGTTGGTAAGCTAAAATTGTTGTTGGCACTAATATTGCAACTTGTTTACTATCGCACACAGCTTTAAATGCAGCGCGAATGGCAATTTCTGTTTTCCCAAAACCCACATCGCCACAAACCAATCTATCCATAGGATGCGGTTTTTCCATATCGCGTTTTACATCTTTTGTAACTTTAATTTGATCGGGCGTATCTTCATAAATAAAAGAGGCTTCCAACTCATGTTGCAAATAATTATCTTTTGGATAAGCGTGTCCCGGTTTTGCTTTTCTTTCGGCGTATAATTTTATAAGGTCGTAAGCAAGTTCTTTTACATTACGTTTTGTTTTTAATTTTAGAGTGGCCCAGTTAGTGCTTCCTAATTTATCTATTTTAGGGGTGTGACCTTCTTTACCGCTAAATTTACTAATGCGGTGTAAGCTGTGAATGCTCACATACAACGCATCATTATCGCGGAATAATAATTTTACACTTTCCTGTTCCTTACCATTGATGTTTAATTTTTGTAGACCGGCAAAGCGCCCGATACCGTGATCGATATGCGTTACAAAATCTCCCGGATTTAAAGTGAGTAATTCTTTAATGGTAAAAGCTTCTGCACTTTTGTGTTTTAATTCTTTTAGTTTAAAACGGTGATAACGTTCAAAAATTTGATGATCGGTGTAAATTGCAATTTTAAGATCTTCATCAATAAACCCTTCATGAATATCTAACTGCAAATAATCAATTAATGTATCGTAAGTACGATGCTCTTTTGCGAGAAGATCATTAAAGATACTAATTAACCTGTCGGCTTGTTTTACATTATCGGTTAAGAAAAAATTATCGTAACCTTTGGATTTATTTTCTTTTAAATTAGCAATTAAAAGACCAAAATTTTTATTGAACGATGGTTGAGGGCGTTGATTAAATTTAATGTTTTCAGAAGAGAGAACAGGTCTGATTCCAAATTCAAAACAGGTAAATTTTTTTAATTGTTCTTTTAATTCATCCGATCGCGCATATAATTTTTCGGGCGGAACCTGTTTAATTTCTCCAGTATGCTGGTGACACGCTTTTGTTGCGCTTTCAAATTTTTTATCAAAAATATCCAAAGCATAACCCGCATCTTCTAAAAATAAAAAAGAGTTAGATGGATCAAAATAATTAAACAACAATACTTTTTCTTCTGTAAAAATTGTGGAGTTAATGTTTGGGATGATGGTTACAAAATCAAATTTTGCATTCGATAACTGATCGGTTGGATCAAATGTTCTGATGGCATCTACTTCATTACCGAACAATTCTATACGATAGGGGAATTCGTTAGCGAAAGAAAAAATATCGATGATACCCCCGCGAATACTGAATTGTCCGGGCTCATAAACAAAATCAACATGTTCAAAATCGTAGGACACTAAAAACTCAGAAATAAAATCGATAGAGAGTTTTTCTCCTTTTTTTATTTGTAAAGTATTTTGATGCAGTTTTTGTTTTAGTGTTACTTTTTCGGCAAGCGCTTGTGGATAGGTGATTACAATTCCTGTAAAAGTGTCTTTTGATAAAAGGTTTAAAACCTCAGCTCTTTCCTGGATATTGGCGTTGGTTGTTTTTTCTTCCTGGTAGGGTTGACGATACGGTTCAGGAAAAAATAATATTTTTTCGTTCGCTAAAAGTGTTTCTAAATCATTTAGTAAATAAGCAGCTTTTTCTTTATCAGATGCAACAATAATGCAGGATCTTTTTTGTGTGAAATAAAGCGATTGGATAAAAAAAGACAAAGCGGATCCGTTTAAACCTTGTAGCCAGTGGTTTTGGTTAAGGTTTATTTCTTGAAGTTTTGAATTAAAAATCCCCTCCAGCTTTTTGTTTAGGACCATTCTGCGGCAAAATTACCTATAAATTGTGGTTTTGAGTTGAATTGTACCAAAAATTTAACGCTTTGTGCAATAGTCTTATAAGAAGAGTTTCCTATATTTGTTAGACTAAAAAACAATTCATTTAAAATAATTGCAATGAAAAAAAATTTACTAATAGCAGCTTTAATGATCGCAGGATTGGTTTCCAATGCGCAAACAACACGTCTATGTTTGTTTGAAGAATTTACCGGCGAGACTTGTCCGCCTTGTGCTTCTACAAACCCGGGATTAAATGCTACGTTAACTGCAAATGCTTCAAAAGTTGTTGCAATTAAATGGCAGGTAGCTATTCCTTCAGCACCTTCAAATACATGGTCGTTATACCAAACTAACTCTGCCGAAATTAATACGCGTATGAATTATTACACGGTTAACTCTGCACCGCAGGGTAGGATGGATGGACAAAGTCTTACAGTTTTCGGAGCAGCTTCTAACCACGCCGTTAATACATCACCCAGTTTGATAAATACTGCGCAAGCAATTACTTCACCATTTTCAATAAACATGGTGCGAGCCTGGGATCCTTTTTGTGCTTCGGTTAATTTAACAATTACTGTTCAGGCAACTGCTAATTTTACAACAGCAAGTGCTTTAAACTTTCGTACAGTGATGATAGAACGATTGATACAATTTAGTGTTCAACCGGGAACCAACGGCGAAAAGAACTTTGAAGATGTTGCAATTAAATCTTTCCCAACACTTGGTGGTTATGCATTAGCCAATGCATGGGTTACAGGCCAAACACAAACATTCACACTTAATTGTCCTGTGCCTGCTTATACAAGAAAAAAAGAAGAAGTTGCATTTGTTGGTTTTATTCAAAATGAAGCAAACAAAAATGTATTACAGGCTTTCAGACTTGACAAAGTTGCTATTCCAACAGACGCTTTAACAGCGCTTGACGCAAAAGTAGGCGTTACTTGTACTTCAAGTATCACCCCACAGGTAACTGTAAAAAATAATGGCGCAAATCCTTTAACAACATTTACAGTAACACCTTATACTGATGGCGTTGCCGGCATCACTACACCATGGAGTGGTAATTTAGCGGTTGGCGCCTCTACTACTTTAGTTTTAAATACAACAACTACAGGAGTAACTCCGGGAGTGCATACATTTTCGTTTACAGTGTTAATGAATGCCCCTTACAATTTCTTTAATATTTCAAATAAGGTAAATTATCTTGTTGCAACTAATTACCAGACAACACCAGTTGTTGAAGATTTTGCGCTGGCAACTTTTCCGCCAACAGACTGGACAAGGGTTAACGCTAATAATGGTCCAACATGGAGCAGGGTAGTTAATGTTGGTGCTTATGGTAACACAAATGATCTTGGAGCAATGAAATTTGATTTTTATACTAATCCTGTTGCAGGAGATGTTGATGAATTATATTTACCACCAATTGACCTAAGCGGATCGGCTACACCGGTTTTAGCTTTTGATTATGCTAAAGCACAACGTTTGTCTGAAAATGATCAGTTGGATGTTCTGGTATCAAATGATTGTGGAGCCAACTGGACAAATGTATTTAGTAAAGCAGGGCAAACACTAGCTACAAGCGCGGCTGTTACATCTTTATTTCTTGCGCCAATAGCTCAGGATTGGTTAACCGAAACAATTCAACTTACAGGTTTTGCGAGCTCGAATGTATTGGTAAAATTCAGAGCTACAAATGATAACGGTAACAATTTGTATATTGATAATATTAATCTTTCACAGCCAAATCCTTTTGTAGGCCTTGTAAAGAACAGCAAGGATGATGCAAACATTTCAATTTTCCCAAATCCTGCAACTAACGAAACTAATTTAAAAATAAAAGCAGATAACGCTGGTGTTTCAAATGTTAAGGTAATTAATGCAATTGGCCAAACTGTTTATACAAAACAAATAACAGTTAATCCGGGCACTAGCAATGTTAAGCTTGATACAAAAGAATTTGCGAATGGCGTTTACTTTGTAATCATCGAATCAGGTAAAAACTCAACCAGCAAAAAATTAGTTATCTCGAAATAATTTTCGATTTATCACTTCATAATAAGGCAGTCTAAAATTATTTAGGCTGCCTTATTTATTTTAACATATTAATCATTTGATTTTAATATTTTAATATTTAACTTAGATGTTTGGCCTCTGATTAATTAATTATTAAAAACCATATATAATGAAAAAACAATTACTTAATATTTTAGCTGTAACTGCTACATTTTCCGCATTTGCACAGTTGCCTGTTGGAACATCCGTAACAGGAAGAAAAATGATCCTGGAAGAATATACAGGTTATACTTGTCAATATTGTCCGGATGGTCATAAAAAAGCCGACCAAATTATGGCTGCTAACCCGGGTAACGCTTATGTAATTAATATTCACGTTGGCGGATATTCAACTCCGGCTTCAGGAGCAATTGATTTTAGAACTTCTTTTGGAACTGCGTTAGCTGGCCAGTCAAATTTAGTAGGCTACCCTGCGGGTTCGGTAAACAGGCATGTATTTACTGCTCAAGCCCAAAACACAACAACACCGGGAACAGCACAAAGTCGTGGTAACTGGCAAAATACAGGTAACCAGATAATGGGTCAGAACTCGAATTTAAATGTAGCATTACAGGCAACTATAGATGCGGCTACAAATTTATTGACGGTTCAGGCCGAGGTTTATTATACAGGTAACAGTGTAAATGCTACGAATTACTTTAACCTTGCTTTATTACAAGACAGCGTGCTTGGTCAACAAACTTCGGGCGCTACATGGTATCCTGCAATGATGGTTGGTAGCCAGTACCAACACAACAAGATCTTACGTCATATGATCACAGGTCAATGGGGCGATCCTATAACTACAACTACTACAGGGTTTTTATATGCAAAAACATTTACTTACACTATTCCTGCTCAATACCCATTAACGGTTACAGGTGGTGCAATTAAGTCTAACGTATTACTTTCAAAATTAAAACTGGTAGGTTTTGTTACAGAAACACAGCAAGAAATTATCAGTGGTAATGGTGGTCCGATCACTATTATCAATAATTTTCCAACAGGTGTTACAAAATACGATGCATCTGAAGAATTCTCTGCTAATGTATTTCCAAACCCAACTTCAGATAAAGCTACATTAGCGTTATTAATAAGCAAGAACGAAAAAGTTGCTGTTAAAATGTTTAATATGTTAGGCGCAGAAGTTTATAATTATTCAGCTGACCTTGATAAAGGAATTCACTCTATTGACCTAAACACATCTAACCTTACTACAGGTTTTTACTTTGTAAAAGTGATGGTGGGCAATAAAGTAACTACCGAAAAATTAACGATCTCTAAATAATACATGTAATATTTAACTAAATAAAAAGCTGGCCATTACCGCCGGCTTTTATTTTTAAAACGAACCAAATAAAATGAAAAAAATAATTATTCTTTTTGCAATAAGCATTTCTGTAACTGTTAGTGCGCAAAGTTTTTCGTTGTATAGAACAAACACAAGCTATGTTCCAACTGCAACTGTTACAAATGGAAGTTTTGTTTACGAACCTACTTCCCCAAGCTCTTTAGTCGTAACAAAATTTAGAATTAAAAATAATGCTGCGGTTACACAAACCTTTAATGTTACAAGAACAATTGTTGCACAAACACCGGCGCTTGATATGAATGCGGTTCCCGCTGCGCAGACAACTTATTTTTGTTTTGGTAACAATTGTTTTACGCCCGCTGTAAGCACACCCGGAACTGGAGATTATACTATTTTACTGGCCTCCGGACAAACAAGCACAACTTTTCCAACAGCTGATAATACATTTGATAATAACCAACCATTTTCTACATATTTAGAAGAAGGTACTTCAACAGGAAGTTATGTAGTTAGATATAAAGTTTTTAATGTTGCTAGCGCAAACGATACATTGGCTTTTTTTATTGGATATAACCAGCCTGCGGGATTAAAGTATAATGCAGGAATTTCTGACATCTCTTTAACCCTTTTTCCGAACCCGGCTAATCAGGAGGCAACAATTTTTGTTAGTGCAACGGATAACAGCGATGTAAAATTAAGTATCACAAATTCTACAGGGCAATTAGTTTACGAAAAACAACAGAAATTAATTTTGGGAGACAACACCATTAATTTAGACTGTAAAAATTTTGCAGCAGGAATTTATTTTGTGATGTTAGGATCAGATAAAAACACCCAAACCAAAAAATTAGTTATTACTAAATAAATTTAATTTTTATAATTAAAAGGTCGCCTCCATAAAAGGCGGCCTTTTTTGTTTAGATTATTTAGACCGGATTTGATAATACGAGTATTTTTGGGCAAAAATATCCTCTGAAAGTACAGCAAATAAAGGAAAAATACCCAATAGTGATCATGCCTTGTTTTTAACAAAATTCCGTTTGATATATCAAAGTTTCATCATTATATTTGTTTGACTATTAACTAAATCAATTTAAAAATCTAATCACATGAAAAAAAATCTATTCACATTTGGACTAGTGGTAGCAGGAATGGTTGCAGTAGCGCAATCGCCACGTTTATCATTATTCGAAGAGTTCACAGGAGAAAATTGTCCTCCGTGTGCTTCTACAAACCCAGGCCTAAACGCAACTTTAGCCAGCCCAACTAATACTACTAAAGTTATTTCTATTAAATGGCAGGTGCCTATTCCTTCAGCACCAACTGCTACATGGTCGTTATGGAAAACAAACCAATCTGAAATTACTTGGCGTTACAGCGCTGGTGGTTATAATTATCCGTCTGCATGGACTTCAACTGACACTCCTTCAAATGGCGTAAACTCTGCCCCACAAGGAAGAATGGATGGCCAACACTTATGGGCTATTCCGGGTGGTGGTGCTGCTAACGATCATGCATTTTATTGCAATAATACGTTGATCAATGCTGCTTCATCTTTCACTTCTCCATTCTCGATCACAATGAGCCGTGCATGGGATCCTACTTTTTCATCAGTTACAGTAACTGTAAATATTCAGGCTACTGCTAACTATACCGCTACCGGCGCTTTAGTTTACCGTTTGGTAATGATCGAAAGACATATTCATTTCCCAACTCCTTCAGGTACTAATGGAGAAAAAGATTTTGAAGATGTTGCTATTAAAGCATATCCAACTACACAAGCTGGAACCGTTACAACAAGCATGGGTACCGCTATGGCAAGTGCATGGACAATAGGACAAACACAAACATTTACAATTAACTGCCCGCTTCCTTCTTATACAAGAGATAAATCTGAAGTTGCTTTTGTTGGTTTTATTCAGGATGATGGTAACAAAAGAGTACAACAAGCTGCTTTATCTAATGTTGCCGGTGTATCAAACGATGCAAAGGCTGTTAGCGTGGGTATTGGTGCTGTAGTTTGTTCTACAACTTTAGTGCCTACTGCCACTATTAAAAATAATGGTGCAAATGCAATTACTGCCTTTACAGTTTCGCCTACTTTAGATGCCGTTCTTGGTGCTGATGTAATTTGGACAGGTAACTTAGCTGCAGGAGCTTCTACTACGATTCCATTAAATTTAGTTACCCTGACTGCAGGTTCTCATACTTATTCTTATAACATTACTTCGGTAAGTGCTGGTGATTTTAACACGGGTAATAACAAACTTTTCAATACATCTTTTGTTTGTTCTCCAACTTATTTTGCAGGCCCTGTAACACAACCATTTACTGCCGTTACTTTCCCTCCAACAAACTGGAACATGGTTAACGCTAATGCAGGCCCAAGCTGGAGCCGTTTAGGTACTACAGGCGCTTATGGTTCTAACACTGGCGCGGCTAAATACGATTTCTACAACAACTCTGCAACCGGAGATGCTGATGATCTTTATTTACCTCCAACAGATCTTACAGGTGTAACTAGTCCTGTTTTATCTTTTGATGTTGCTTATGCATTTTATACTGCCGTACCAAACAACGAAAATGACAAACTGGAAGTAAAAGTTTCTACTGACTGCGGTCAAAACTGGACAACTGTATTTAACCAGGCAGGTACTGTTTTAGCTACAAGCGCATCGCCTGTAACTTCAAATTTCGTACCAAGTGCTGCACAATGGAAAACAGTTACTGTTGCTGCACCTACATTAGCAAACAGTCCAACTGCTTTGGTAAAATTTGTTGCTACCTCTGATTACGGTAACAATATGTATGTTGATAATATCAACTTATCACAAGCTAATCCAACTTCTATTAAAACAAACGCTACTAGCAATGTTAGCTTTGAAGTGTATCCTAACCCTACAAAAGGCGAAACTACTTTAAATATTAGTGCTGTTACTGCGGGCAACGCAAACGTTGTAGTAATAAATACATTAGGACAAGTTGTTTACAGCAAACAAATTGAATTAACTGTAGGTATTAATACTTTACAATTAGACGCTAACAATTTTGCTAACGGTTTATATACTGTATCTGTTGAATCTACAAACGGTTCAATGGTTAAAAAATTAACTGTTACTAAATAATAAATTATCATTTAAAAGCCTTACCATTTTTGGTAAGGCTTTTTTTAAACTCATAAAAATGAAAAGATCATTACTTATTTTACTTACTGTTTTTTGTTTGAAAGGCTTTTCGCAATCAAGCATTTTGGTAACTAATATTACCGACACAAATTCACCGGTGCCTATGGTTGCCAATGAAGTAGTTGCAATGACAACAACTTTTAACGCTACAACAAAAAACGATTTTGATGTAAAGAACACCAGTGGTTCTACAAAATCTTATAGCCTTAAACGTTACGATGTTATCAAAAATACCGGAGCTGATCCGCGTTTTTGCTTTGCAAGTCAATGCTATGGTACTGCGCAAATGGTTTCTTTACAATCGTTAACCTTAACTGCAGGGCAAAGCGCTTCAGAAGTGCAAGGAACTTTCCAGATCATTACGGCCGATCTGGATGAATTTGTAGCTGTTGGTTATAGTTTTATTAAGTATACTTTAACTAACGTAGCTAACACAAGCGACTCGTTACAATTCACCATTAAGTACAACCCGCCTGCTGGTTTTAATGAATTAAACAATAATGCACTATCTGCTTTTGAGCTTTTTCCAAATCCTGCAACAGATGCAACGGTTTTAAAAGTTTCTTCTTTAAAAACAATGGATGCCAAAGTGATCGTTTATAACGCACTGGGTGCTGTTGTTTCTGAAAAAGCAGTGGTTATCTCAGAAGGTAAGAACAAAATTGATCTAAATATCAATGACCTTTCTTCTGGGGTTTATTTTGCCCAAATTAAAATGGCAAACAACTCCATTACAAAAAAATTAATAGTTAAATAATTACTTAGTTTTATTTTTGAAAAGCTCGGTTTTCCGGGCTTTTCTTGTTTATAACCAATGCTAAAAAATCCAAATTTTTTTAGTTTCTTTACGTTTTAATTTAATACATAAAAATGGAATTATACTTAGACTCGGCTAACCTGAAAGAAATTGAAGAAGGCTTTAAATTAGGCTTCTTAAGCGGATTAACAACTACACCTACCTTTATGCAAAAGGAAGGGATTACAGACATTGACGGTACAATTGTAAAGTTAAGCAAGATCGTCCCAGTGCTTCAAATAGAGGCTTTAGGAAACACTGCCGAAGAGGTTTTGGCAGAAGCTGAGCGCCAGATAAAACTCGGCTTAGACCCTACAAAAACTGTATTTAAGATCCCTGTTTCGTTAGAGGGTGTTCGCGCCTGTAAAATGTTACGCGATAAAGGTTATTTGGTAAATGTGCATTTAGTGTACACCCTGCAACAAGCCTATATGGCCATGCAAGCAGGAGCCACTTATGTTTGTCCTTTAGTTGGTCGTTTGCAAGATCAAGGACATGATGCTTTAGCTTTGGTTGAACAATGTGTTGACGCTGCAGATATTTATGGTTACGATACCAAGATCATGTTCTCATCTGTTAGAACAGTAGAGCACGTTCGTAACGCTATTAATATTGGTGTACATACCATTACAGTTCCCCTAAAAATATTAAAACAATTAACCGAAAACAATTTTACTACAGTAGGTACCGATCAGTTTATTATGGATACCCGCTTAATGATGGTAAAAGTAAAAGAGGCTATAAATGGCGTTAATCCTATTGTTTCGGAAGACACAAATATTACTGACGCAATTATAAAATTAACTGAATTTAATTTTGGCGCTATTACCGTAGTTAAAAAAGACGGCAGCATTAAAGGTGTATTTACAGATGGAAGTCTGCGTAAATTATTAGGCGAAAAAGGCCGCGATATTTTAACCAAAAAATTAAGCGACCTTGAATACCGCGAACCAATTACTATTGAAGGAGATGTATTGTTAAATGAAGCAAATACTTTATTTAAGAAAACAAATGTAGATACCATTGTGGTAACTAATAACGGCAAACCTGTTGGAATGCTGGATATCCAGGATCTTAAATCTTAATTAAAAATAACAAGCCCTGTAACCGGGGCTTTTTTTATGAAAGAAATTGAAAATGCATATTTAAATATTGGTGGAAAATTTATTACACCAATTGCTGAGCTCAAAAAAAAATTGCCCAACATTAAAGCCTTTATTTTTGACTGGGATGGCGTTTTTAATAACGGGCAAAAGAACAATACCGGCGGTAGTAATTTTAGCGAGGTAGATAGCATGGGAACAAATTTGCTGCGCTATTCTCATTTCATGAAGAACGGGCAGCTGCCTCTAACAGCTGTTATTAGTGGCGAGAACAACGAGACCGCTTTTTATTTTTGCAAGCGCGAATGTTTTAATTATTCATTCTTTAAAATAGCCACAAAAATAAACGCGCTAAATTTTATTTGCGAAAAAGAAAATATCAAGCCAAACGAAGTAGCTTATTTTTTTGATGATGTGTTGGATCTTTCAATGGCTGAGGTTTGCGGTGTAAGAATTTTAGTGAACCAAAAAGCCAACCCTTTATTTGTAGATCATTGTATAAAGAACAATTTGGTAGATTATCTGTCGGCCAACAGTGGGGGCAGTTTTGCAGTGCGAGAAGCATCTGAATTATTAATTGCATTGAACGATAATTTTACCGAAGTAATTAATAACCGTAAAAATTCTACAGCAGATTACAAAACGTATATCGAAAAAAGGAAAGAGGTTAAAACAAAATTCTTTACAGTTGTAAATAATAGAATAGAACCTGCGGATATTTAACTTAATTCAAACTGCATTTTGCTCAGTTTGTGATACAAACCATTCTCGTTTAAAATCAATTGTTGGTGCGGGCCAATCTCTTGTACCAAACCATGTTGAAGAACCACAATTTTATCTGCATTTCTTATAGTTGCTAAACGGTGCGCAATAACAATACTGGTGCGGCCTACCATTAATTTATCCAAAGCTTCCTGAACCAAATGTTCACTTTCGCTATCTAAACTGCTGGTGGCTTCATCTAAAATTAAAATGCTTGGGTTCTTTAACACAGCACGGGCAATAGCAATACGTTGTCTTTGTCCGCCCGAAAGTTGAATACCTCTTTCGCCAACTAATGTTTTAAATTTATCAGGAAATGATTGTATAAAATCATACGCATTTGCTTTACGCGCCGCTTCTTCAATTTCTACATCTGTAGCATTTGGTTTACCGTAAGCAATATTATCTTTAATAGTACCGGCAAATAAAATTACATCCTGTGGCACAATGGCAATTTGTTTTCTTAATTCAGTTAGCTGAATATCTTTACTATTTATACCATCTACCTCTATCGTTCCATTTTGTGGATCATAAAAACGTAAGATCAAACTCGCAATAGTAGATTTACCTGAGCCGCTGCTTCCAACAAGGGCAATTGTTTCGCCAGAGCTTGCTTTAAAAGAAATATTTTTTAGCACATCAAAATCAGCACGGGTTGGATAGTTAAACGAAACATTTTTAAATTCAATTTCGCCTTTTGATTGTTTTGCGGGAACATTTTCTTTTAATAATTCAATATCCTCAATATCACTGTCAATTAATTCAAACACCCTGTCGGTAGCGCCCAGCGCACGTTGTATGGATGCAACCTGCTCTGGCAAACCACCTAACGAACCAGCCACAAAAAGCGCCAGCATTAAAAATTGACCAAATTGTTCCGAAGTTAATTTTCCATTCATTACCATTTGAACCATAATGTACAAGATGAAAAACACGGTTCCAAAAACAAATGTAATTACAAACGCAAAAAATGTTCCGCGAAACACGCCGTACTTAAAACCAAAAATTTTAATGTCCTGTGTTTTTTCTGTGTAACGTTTTATTTCGTAAGCTTCGTTGGTAAAAGTTTTTACGTTAGAGATACCAGAAAGTACTTCGCCAACAATAACGCTGGCCTCTGCAATTTTATCCTGGAAACCTTTTGAATATTTTCTTATTTTTTTTGCAAATAAAATAGAAACGATGGTAAGAGGTGGAATTATAAAAACAAACCATTGTGCAATTTCCCATTTGGTAAGTACAACCATTAACACCAATCCGCCAACACCAACAATTGTTTGGCGTATAAGCTCTGCAATATTTACAGTAAATGCTTCTGAAATAACATTTATATCGGTTGCCATACGGCTGCTTAATTCTGCCACTTGGTTCTTCGAGAAAAAACCCATGGGCATTTGAATTAAACGTTTAAACGTATCATTGCGTAAGCCTTGTAAAATGTTTTCAGTAACAAGTGTAAAAAAATAAACCCTTCCAAAAGAAAAAACACCTTGTATCAATAAAATAATTAAAAGTGTAAAGCCAAGACCCATTAATTTGTCTTGATTTGCGGCTAAATTTGCGGGATTGCTATCAAAAAAACCAAATAATGCACCAGCTTTTACTGGAAATAGCAGGCCTACAGAGGCTGTTCCAACCAAAAAGACCATCCCCATCAAAAACTTCCACTTTTGCCTTTTTAAGTAACCAAATAAACGTAACGATTTTTTCAGATTAGCCAGGCTAAGCTTAGCCTTAGGTAATTCATCGTTTTCGTCATTGGTGGGGCCGCCCCCTCTCCGGTGTTTTGCCATAAAAACAGCAAAATTAAGGTATAAAAGCGCTTATCATGTCATTAAATTGTAATAAAGACCTTTAAATAGGGTTAAATTTTAAATAAAGTTTGTCGAAATAAAAATTACCGCTATATTTGCAATCCATTTTTAAAAGTAAACAACATTAAATATTTAATATCATGAAAAGGACCTTTCAACCATCGCAACGTAAAAGAAAAAATAAACATGGATTCAGAGAGCGCATGGCATCAGCAAACGGTCGCCGTGTAATAGCAGCAAGACGTTCACGTGGACGTAAAAAATTGACTGTTAGCAGCGAAAAGACCCATAAATAAGCAATTTATTTATTAAATAATTAAAAGAACCATCTCTAAAAAGGGTGGTTTTTTTGTTTATAAGGGTAGATCAAAGCCCTAAAACAGGCAAATGCAAGGCTTTTATTTGTTAATATATTTTGTAGATCAAACAAAAAACCTATATTTGCAGTCCTTTTTAAAAGAGAGGTATGGGCAAGAGTGAGTACGTAATACAGTTTGGAGGATTGCCTGTTGGTTTGCACGAATTTGAATTCGAAGTAAACGATAAGTTCTTTAGTAATATTGAAAATAGCGAGGTGCAAAGTGGCAATATTGATGTTACAGCTACACTCACAAAACAAAATCATTTGTTACAAATGCATTTTACTTTTGAAGGTACTGTTAATGTAGATTGCGACAGGTGTTTAAAGGGTTTCGATTTTCCGGTAGAAGGAGAAGAGAGTCTGGTAATTAAACACGGAAATCCTAATGAAAGCAATGACGAAATTTTAGTTATTGAAGAAGGGGATGAAGAATTTGACATCTCTCACTATTTATACGAATACATTATTTTAGCTATTCCCGCGCGACGTGTGCCATGCGAACTCGATGAAGAAGAGTTTAAGTGCGATTACGAAACGAGGGATAAACTGGATAGTTTAACTTCTGATTCGGAAGAAGCAGAAAATAAAAACAACCCTTTATGGGAGCAATTGAATAAATTAAAAAAGATTAATAAAAATTAAAGTAAGAAATCATGCCAAATCCAAAACGAAAACTATCCCGTTCACGTAGAGACTCACGTCGTGCAACATACAAAGCAACAGCTATGACAATTTCAAAAGATTCAACCACAGGCGAAGCGCATTTAATGCACCGCGCACATTGGTTCGAAGGAAAACTTTACTATAAAGGTAAAGTGGTTATGGAAAAAGCATAATAAAAATTATTTCAGATATTTTATTAAAAAGCAGGTAATATTACCTGCTTTTTATATTTTTACCAAAACTGAAATTTCCACGGCTCTTGTATGAACTTAAAAGCACTTTTTTTTCGCACTATAAATTTTGGTATACAAGAGGACCAATCCATTCACGACAAAAGGCGTATCCGCAACGTTAACCTTTTAAATTTAATTGTCGTTTTCTTTTTAATTATTGGCCTCACTAACTGGTTCTTCATCAAGGCTGATTTTCCCATTAAAGTTGAGCTCTTTTTTATGGCGGTTGCTTGTGTTTCTTTATTTTTAAGTTACAAGAATAAACCAAATCTTTCTTTTGCAATATTTACTTTGAACGTAAATTTTTCTCTATTCTTTATTTGCGAATACTATCCTTCCGATACGGGCGCTTATTTATTTTATTTTCCTGCTATAGTAAGTATCGTCATGCTTAACAATCCATCACGTATTGATAAGTATGCGGTTTTCCATTTTTCTATCTGCGCCTTGTTCTTTAGCTTAAATTTAATTTTAGATATTCCCGAATGGCAGATCAAAACAATAGAGCCTTCTCAAATAAAAATACTTTGGTATTATGACATCTCACTTTCCGTATTTCTTACCGCCCTCTTAACGTTCTTACTAAATAAGACCATCCTCAATCAAAATAAAGAAATACTGCAACAATTAGATGATATTAAAATAACAAGAGAAGCTGTTAAACTTTCACTTAAAGAAAAAGAAATTTTGTTGGCAGAATTGCACCATCGTGTGAAGAATAACCTTGCCATTATTTCTGGTTTGCTTAATTTGCAGGAAGATGCCATAAACAACCCTGAAGCAAAACAAGTAATAAGCGAGACCAAGAACCGCATTATGAGCATGGCCCTGGTGCATAAAATGCTCTTTAAAAATCCTGAATTTAAGAAGATCGATTTTGGTAAATATTCTTCTGAGCTAATTTCAGAACTGTTTAATTCGTATAACCTTATAGATGATGTGACCATTGAAGAAGATTACGATACCATAAACCTTTCTATAAACACCTCCATTCCTTTGGGGCTTATTTTAAACGAAATAGTGACCAATAGCATTAAGTATGGCTTTAAAGATGAACCTGCTGCCAACAATAAATTTTTTATAAGTATTAAAAAAACCAACAATTTTGTTTCTTTAACTGTAAAAGATTCGGGTAAAGGCTTTGATAAAGATCTTAATACTGATTTGGAAACCAGTTCTTTAGGCATTGTTTTGATCAAATCGCTCACAGAACAGATTGAGGGCAAAGTTTTGTTTTCTAACAACAATGGAGCTAAAATAGAGATCAATTTCCCCAACAATTAAATTATTAATAATTCAACCCATTTAGGGTGAATTTAAGCGTATAAAATTGTATTATTGTAGTTTGTTAAAAATTCGTTTTGACGATAGATATATATGAAAATTGGCTTTGATATTTTAGGTGGTGATTTTGCTCCTGATAACTGTTTAGAAGGAGCTATTTTAGCATCTAAAGAACTTCCCGCTGAGGCGCGAATAGTTTTAATAGGCGATAGTGAAGTGGCGAAGGCATATTTCAACAAAAAGGGTATCGATCCAAATGGTTTTGATTATGTGCATACCACCGAAGTTATTGAAATGGGCGAACACCCAACAAAAGCATTTTCTCAAAAACCAAACAGCACTATTAACCTGGGCTTTAAATTATTAAAAGAAGCTCAGTTAGATGCATTTATTAGCGCAGGAAATACAGGCGCTATGCTTGTTGGTTCTATGTTCACAGTAAAAGCAGTGCCAGGAGTTATTAGACCTTGCATTACTTCTATTATGCCAAAAGAGAATGGTGGTTTTGGCTTGCTCTTAGATGTTGGCACCAATGCAGATTGTAAGCCAGATGTATTATATCAATTTGGTATCCTTGGTTCTATTCTTGCAAAAGAGATCTATAAAATAAACAATCCTAAAGTGGCATTGTTAAACATAGGTGAAGAGCCTGAAAAAGGAAATTTAGTATCGCAGGCCACGCACTCATTAATGAAAGATTCTAAAGATTTTAATTTTGTTGGAAATATAGAAGGCGGAGATATTTTTAAAGATCAGGCAGACGTTGTTGTTTGCGAAGGTTTTGTTGGGAACGTTGTGCTAAAGATGGCCGAAGCTTTTTATACTGTATCTAAAAAATTAAAAGTTGAGCATGAGTATTTTGATAAATTTAATTACGAATTATATGGTGGAACCCCAATTTTAGGGATCAACTCCAACGTTATTATTTGCCACGGTATTTCAAGTCCTTTAGCGTTTAAAAATTCTTTGGTCTTAGCTAAAGATCTTGTAGATGTTAAGCTAACCGAAAAAATACAACAAACATTCCAATAAAATGATCAGAGCCTCCATAACAGCAGTAGCGGGCTTTTTGCCGGACAACATTGTAACCAATGCCGACATGGAAAAGATCATTGATACTACTGATGAATGGATAACTTCACGCACAGGTATTAAACAACGTCATTTAGAGAACGACCCTAATAAGGCTACTTCTGATATGGGCGTTGAAGCTGTAAAATTATTGTGTAAAAAACGCGGCATTAAGCCCGAAGAAATTGATCTTTTAATTTGCGCTACTGTTACACCTGATATGGTTTTTCCGGCAACAGCAAATTTAATTGCTGCAAAAATTGGCGCAACAAAAGCATGGAGTTTTGATCTTGGCGCAGCTTGTTCGGGCTTTATTTATGCGCTTACAACCGGCGCACAATTTATTGAGGCCGGCCGCTATAAAAAAGTGGTTGTTGTTGGCGCAGATACAATGAGCCGCATTATTGATTATACCGATAGAACTACCTGCGTTATATTTGGTGATGGTGCCGGAGCAGTTTTACTTGAGCCAAGTACTGAAGATGTAGGAATAGTTGATTTTATATTACACGCCGATGGAAATGGCGCAACAGCTTTACACATGAAAGCCGGCGGATCTTTAAGACCAGCCAGCCACGAAACAGTTGATAATAAAATGCATTACGTTTATCAGGAAGGGCAAACTGTTTTTAAACAAGCAGTTTATAATATGGCTGAGGTTAGCGCTGCCATCATGGTAAAAAACAATTTAACCGATAAAGATGTTACCTGGCTTGCTGCTCACCAGGCAAATAAACGTATAATTGATGCCACTGCTAACAGGATGGGAATTGGTTCTGAAAAAGTAATGATGAATATAGAACGTTACGGTAACACAACGGCCGGCACTATACCGCTTTTACTTTGGGATTACGAAAAACAATTAAAAAAAGGTGATGTAATTATTTTAGCTGCGTTTGGCGGCGGCTTTACCTGGGGCTCGGTTTATTTAAAATGGGCTTACGACGGGAGTATAACTGGCAAGTAGCCAATTATTTCAACGGCAATTTTTTTACCATCCTATCATCCTTAAACAACACTTTTTCGGCAAGATTTCCAATAGAATCATAATACAGCCAAATACTATCTCTTACGTCTTTACGATAATAGCCTTCATAACGCATCTTTCCATTTTCAAAATAAGTAATATTCGGGCCTTCGCGTAAGCCTTTATCAAAATGTAATTCGCTCCAGGCTAAACCTGTTGGGTAAAACGACATCCATTGACCGTGTTTTTTACCAAAACGGAAATTTCCTTTAAATTTAGTAATGCCATTTTCGTATTTATCTACATACTCACCCGTGTAACTGCTATCCGGCGGCATGATCAATAAAGGATTTTTCTTTTTTAATGAATCAACAACCATCTTTTGCTGATGTTTCGAGATCGAATCAGTTACATGTTTATCAACTTCTTCTTTCTGCGTTTCGGTTTCATTCTTGCACGAAAAAATAAACAACATTAAAACGGGTAAAATAATAAAAGCTATTTTTTTCATAATCAAAACAGAGATCTATAATTAATTTTTTCTTTCAATGGCATAAACCAATAAACGTTCTAAACTATCGCGCGATGCATTCTTTGGAAGTTTTGCGAGTACATCCAGTGCTTTATTCTTGTATTCGTGCATTACTTTATTGGCATAAGCAATGCCGCCTTTTTCTATTACAAAATTAATCACCACTTTTACCTGTTCACTTTCTTCATTATGGTTCTTAATAATGTTGATCACTTTTCTTTTTTCTAACCAACTACAATTATTTAAAGCGTAGATCAAAGGCAAGGTCATTTTTTTCTCCTTCACATCTATCCCTGTTGGTTTACCAATCTGATCATCGTTGCCGTAATCAAAAAGGTCATCTTTTATCTGGAAAGCAATGCCGGTTAATGTGCCAAACTCTTTTGCAAGTTCAATTACTTTTTGATCTTCGCAAACCGATGCAGTACCTGCCGCACAGCAAGCCGCAATTAATGTTGCTGTTTTTTTGGTGATGATCTCAAAATAAATTTCTTCAGAAATGTCAAGCCTTCTTGCTTTTTCAATTTGTAATAATTCGCCCTCGCTCATTTCGCGCACAGCATTACTTACAATTTTTAATAAATGAAAATCGTTATTATCTAACGAAAGCAATAAACCTTTTGACAATAAAAAATCGCCTATTAAAACCGCTATCTTATTTTTAAATAAAGCATTCACACTAAAAAAACCGCGACGTTCATTACTGTCATCCACCACATCATCATGCACCAAAGTAGCAGTATGCAACAATTCAATTAAAGCCGCCGCACGATAAGTACTTTCATTTATAGTGCCAGTGTTTTGCGCGCTCAAAAAAACAAATAGAGGACGGATCTGTTTGCCTTTTCGTTTTACAATGTAGTTGGTAATTTTATCAAGCAGGGGTACAGAACTTTTCATGGCATCTTTGAACTTTTCTTCAAAGGCCAGCATGTGCTCCGCTACCGGTTGTTTTATTTCGTTTATTGCTTTAGACACAATGGTCTTAAATTTAAACTTTTTATTTTAATTGTTCCATAGCCAATTTATTTTTATTTGCCAGTTGGCCACAGGCAGCATCAATGTCTTTACCGCGACTATGGCGCACATTGCATATAATTCCGTTTTTTTCTAAGTGGTCGGTAAAAGCCTTTAACCGGTCGCGGGTGGTTTGTTTAAACTCACCATCATCAATAGGGTTGTACTCAATAATATTAACCTTGCTTTTTACTTTTTTGCAAAAGTTCACAAGGTCCTGTGCATCCTGTATCGAATCATTATAATCTTTAAAAGCTATATATTCAAAAGTTGGGCGCGTGCCTGTTTTATCAATAAAATAATTTAAAGAGGTTGCCAAATTCTCTAACGAATTAGTTTCGTTAATTGGCATAATGTGATTTCTTTTTTCGTCCGTTGCAGCGTGTAACGATAAAGCCAAATGAAATTTTACATTATCATCCGCCAGCTTAGCTATCATTTTTGCAACACCTGCTGTAGAAACGGTAATACGCTTTGCAGCCATGCCTAAACCTTTTGGACTTGTAATTTTTTCAACCGAACTTAATACTTCGTTATAATTTAATAATGGCTCGCCCATACCCATATAAACAATATTGGTCAATGGGGCGTTGTATCTTTCCATGGCTGTGTTTTTTACCAAAACAACCTGATCGTAAATTTCGTCGGCATTTAAATTACGCATGCGTTTTAATTTACCAGTTGCGCAAAATTTGCAAGTTAAACTGCAACCAACTTGCGACGAGATACAAGCCGTAAAACGTGTTTGATGAGGTATAAGCACACTTTCAACTACATAGTTATCATGTAGTCGCATGGCACATTTTATGGTCCTGTCAGAGCTTACTTGTAGTTCAGAAATTTGTACATTATTAATAGCAAAATTGGTATTTAAATAATCCCTTAAATTTTTTGAGAGATTCGACATTTGATCAAAATCAACTGCGCTTTTTGCCCATAACCAATCATATACCTGCTTTGCCCTGAAAGCAGGCTCGTTGATCTCTTTAAAGAGACTGGTCAATTGTTCAACCGATAAAGCACGTATGTCTTTTTTTGCCATTAATATTGCGCTGTAAAGATACCACAGATACTTATAATTAACTAACTTTACGCGATGCGATTTTTAAAAGCAGATAAGATCTTTGATGGCAGGCAATACCTTCCGGAAGGCTCTGTATTGGTAATAGACAGCCAAAATAGGTTAAAAGAGATCGTTGCTACAACAGTCGTCCAAAACGATAAGGTCGAATCTTTTGAAGGCATAATTACACCGGGCTTTGTAAATGCGCATTGTCATTTAGAGTTGAGTCATTTAAAAGGTAAAATTCAGAAGCACACCGGTATTCCGGGTTTTGGAAAACAGATCATCATGCAACGAATGAGTGGTGTTTCAAAAGAAAAAATTCATGAGGCTGCTCTTGCAGCGGACGAAGAAATGTGGAATAACGGAATTGTAGCCGTTGGAGATATTAGTAATGCTGACGATAGTTTTAAAACAAAACAAAATTCTAAAATAAAATACCATACGTTCATCGAGATCTTAGGATTAAATCCTGCAAACGAAAAGATGATGTTCGACCTGAGTTTACCTTTTTTGAGAATGTTACAGTCGCTTGGTTTAGCAGGAAGTCTCGCGGCTCATGCACCGTATAGTACATCGTTGCAATTGATAGATCGCATTGCAAAATTTGATAAAGAAAATAATTTACCCTTATCTATTCATAACCAGGAAACAGAAGAAGAAACAAAATTCTTTTTAGGACAACCCAACGGATTTAAAGATCTGTACGATTTTTTAAAAGCAGACATTTCATGGTTTAAAGCACCGGGTTGTTCTAGTTTGAGATCTTACATCAACGCATTCAACGATCAAAAAACAATGCTGGTTCATAATACTTTTTCTACTAAAGAAGATATTGAAACCGCTGTAAATAAAAATTGTTTTTTCTGTTTTTGCCCAAATGCTAATTTATATATCGAAAATAAATTGCCAGACTATAATTTATTTAAAGAATATCAAAACTCGCTTTGCATTGGCACCGATAGTCTGGCAAGCAATGATAGTCTTGATCTTGTCGCCGAAGCAAATGTGATCTTGAAAAATTCAAAAGCATTTTCCTTAGAAACTATTTTGCAAATGATGACCAGTAATAATGCATCTGCTTTAAATGTGGAGAGTGAGTTTGGAAGTTTAATTCCTGGTAAGAACAGCGGATTAAATCTTGTAAATTTTGAAAACAATCAATTAAAATTAACTCAAAAAATAATTTAGAATGCTGTATTTAAAATCGTTTACCTTCAATCCTTTTCAACAAAATACGTATTTGCTTTATGATAATGAGGGCACAGCTTTTATTATCGATCCGGGTAATTATACGTCTTCAGAAAACACCATACTCAAAAATTTTATAGAAGAAAAAAAATTAAAACTAATTCGTTTACTATTAACGCACGCACACATCGATCATATTTTGGGCAACAAATTTATTTTAGATAATTATGGTTTGCTTCCCGAAATGCACAAAGAAGAAGTTTTTTTTATTGAGCGTTTACCCGAAACTGCAGCCATGTATGGTGTGCCTTGCGACCCATCACCTTTTCCTGAAAAATTTATTACACCGGGAGATAAGATCAGTTTAGGACAATACGAGTTTGAAACTATTTTTACGCCCGGCCATTCACCGGGAAGTATTTCTTTTTACAATAAAGAAAATAAATTATTAATAAGCGGTGATGTTTTATTTCAAAATAGTATTGGCCGTAGCGATCTTCCTAAAGGCGATCATGAAACTCTTTTACGTTCCATTCGCGAAAAATTATTTGTTTTACCCGACGATGTAAAAGTGTATAGCGGCCATGGTCCGGCCACTACAATTGGTTACGAGAAACAAACAAACCCGTTCTTAACTTAGGTATTTGTACCAGTTATCAATAATAACTGCCATTTTACAAAGTTTCACGGTATAAAATTAGCCTCTAAATTAATATTCTGTCTATCTTTGTAGTATCAAAAAATTTGCCCTCATAATTGCCCTTTTTTATGGCCTTAACCTTTTAGCACAGGAGCCAATTCTTATTCCCGGGGGTAAGCCCAAATACGATAGAAAAGAAGAGATACTGAATGATGGTAAACGTTACCGTAAATACAATAGTTATTTAACTTTTGGCCCGTCTTTTTTTAATTCAAGTTTAAGGGCAGAATTACAGCAGGGTGTTGGTCTCGATTTTCATTTTCACATTCGCAGAGAATATTTCCAGGTAGGAATTGCCATTAGTGGAAATAAGATCTTAGAAAATAATCAAACACAAGCGCGCTTAGGCTATGGTTATAGAAAAGAAAGCGCCAAGTATAATGTAGCGTTTTTTGGAGGACCAACTTTTTTTTACGGAGTGGTTGGTGTGCCCGATACTGCTAATACATTTAGACCGGAATTTTACCAGGGTATTGGTGTTTATGCTTCGGCACAAGTGGCAACTAAATTGGTTTACGATATTGGTATTGGTGCCGAGTTATTTGCAGAATTAAACCACAAACAAAGTGTTATTGGAGTTAAATTATTTTTGTTTTTCTCCGGTGCATACAGGGGCGTAAAAAAGAATTATAATCCAAACGTTAGATCGGAAAATAAATGATCGATTTTATTATTGTTGGAAGAGGCCTTGCAGCAAGTGTGATCGCGCATACGCTTCACGACAATACTATTTCATTTAAAATTATTGGCGATACCAATTTAAGCAATTGCTCAAAAGTAGCCGCTGGTATCTGGAATCCTATTGTATTTAAACGCCTTACCAAAAGCTGGCTGGCAAACGAACTTATTGAGCAGTTAAATATATTTTATACAGCTTGCGAAAAACGTCTGGATAAAAAATTAATTACGCAACGTTCTATCATCCGATCATTTATTGAGGAGCAGGAAAAAAAATTATGGTCCACCAAAGCTAACTCTGAATTAAAAGAATTTTTAGATGCCACCATTTATGATAACAACGCTTTAGGATTGGCAAATTATAAAATTGCAAATCAATTTGGTTTGGTAAAACAAAGTGGAAATTTAAACGTAGCCGAATTTTTAAATGCTACAACAACTTTTTTTAAAGATCAACTGTTAGATGAAACTTTTGATCATACACAATTAAAAATAAATTCAGATCACGTTTGCTACAATGAAATAAAAGCTAAGAACATTATTTTTTGCGAAGGCTATTTGGTAAAAAACAATCCTTTCTTTAAGTGGATACCATTAAAACCTGCTAAAGGAGAAACAATAACTATTTCTGCGCCTGATCTAAAAATAAAAGAGCATATTTTAAATAAAAATGGCTTTTTAATGGATCAACCGGATGGCACCTTTAAGGTTGGAGCTACATACGAATGGGCCGACCTTACCGAAGAAAAAAGCCAAAAAGGCCTTGCCGAACTAGAAGAAAAATTAACACAATTAATTAACTGTAAGTATACAATTTTAGATCACCAGGCCGGCGTAAGGCCTTCCTCCAGCGATAGGCGGCCGATCATAGGCCCGCACCCTGAGCATAATAATCTATTTATTTTTAATGGTTTAGGCACAAAAGGCGTGATGTTAGCACCCTATTTTGCAAAAAAGTTCGTAAATTTCTACTTGCAAAAAGAAACGCTGCCCACTGAAGTAACTGTTGAGCGTTTTTATTCACTTTATGCCGGAGAAAAAAAATAGTTTAAGATTAATTGGTAGACGAGAGTTTGTAGATTTTCCTTTGCTGGATGTTTTTAATGTTGAAGCAAAAATAGATACCGGCGCATATACATCTTCTATTCACTGTTCGGAAATTTATGTCAAAACCGAAGACGCAAAAAAAATATTATTTTTCGTAGTGTTCTCTGATAATCAAAATCATAAAATGCAAAGTTTCGAAGAATTTTCTCTGAAAAAAATAAAAAATTCTTTTGGCGAAGAAGAAGAACGTTACATTATAAAAACACTTATCAAGATCGGTAAGAAAAAGATATGGTCAACTATTTCGCTTTCTGACAGAGCCAATATGCGCTATGATGTTTTAATAGGGCGTAGGGTACTAAAAGGAAAATTTATAATTGATGCTAACCAGATCCATACCGGTGGAAAAAAAGTAACACGAAGAGTAATTAAACAAATTCAAATAAAATAGATATGAATATCGCGATCCTTTCACGTAACAAAAATTTGTATTCTACACGCCGTTTAATTGAAGCTGCAGAAAAACGTGGTCACAATGTAGTTTTATTAGACCACATGAAATGTGTTCTGGTAATAGAGGCGGGAAGACCACACATTTATTTTAATGGTAAAGAAGTTAAAGATATTAACGCGGTTATTCCAAGAATTGGCGCCTCTGCAACGTTCTACGGTTCTGCTGTTGTGCGCCAGTTTGAGATGATGAAGATCTTTACCGCTGTAGAGTCACAAGCGCTTGTTCGTTCACGCGATAAATTAAGAAGTTTACAAATATTAGCACGTGCAGGAATAGGAATTCCTAAAACAGCATTCGCCTCTTCACCAAAAGATAAAGATATTGACAATGTTATTCAAAGTGTTGGCGGCGCTCCTTGTGTTGTTAAACTTTTAGAAGGTACACAAGGTATTGGTGTTATTTTAGCAGAGAATCAAAAAGCTGCAAAATCTGTATTAGAAGCTTTTATGAAATTAAAAGCAAATATGTTAGTACAGGAATTTATTAAAGAAGCCGGTGGGGCAGATCTGCGTGTGTTTGTGGTAGATGGACAAGTTGTTGGCTCAATGAAACGTCAGGCAAAAGAAGGTGAGTTTAGAAGTAATTTACATCGTGGCGGTTCAGCTAAAGTTATTGAGTTAACAGCTGAAGAAAGAGCAACCGCAATAAAATCTGCAAAAAAATTAGGATTAGGAATTGCGGGTGTAGATCTTTTGCAATCTAGCCGTGGCCCATTGGTAATGGAAGTAAATTCTTCTCCCGGACTTGAAGGTATTGAAGGTGCAACCGGAATTGATATTGCCGGAAAAATAATTGAGTACGTTGAAAGAAATGAATTTAATAAACCTGGAGAATAATATATGGCTCAAAAAACAATAACAATAAATGGTCAGAAAATTGAGCCGGGCCAAAGCAAAACGGTGATCTTAAATTCGTATGAACTGCATACTAAAACAAAGATCGAAATTCCCGTTCACGTTATTCATTCAAAAAAAGAAGGACCTTCTGTTTTATTGTGTGCAGGAATGCATGGCGAAGAAACAAATGGTATCGAGATCATCCGAAAAATTATTTCGCGTGATGAAGTTGAAAATCTTAAATGCGGAACTTTAGTAGCTATTCCTGTTATTAATGTAGTTTCTTTTTTATATGGTAGTCGCGACTTGCCTGATGGACGTGATCTTAACCGTTGTTTTCCCGGAACAAAAAATGGTTCTTTAGGAAGCCGAATTGCTTATGATCTTATGAAACACATTGTACCAATTATTGATTTTGGTTTTGACTTTCATACAGGAGGTGCAAAAATAAATAACTATCCGCAATTGCGTTGTGTATTTGATTTTCCAGATAATGTGGCGTTGGCCGAACGTTTTGCTACTTCGTTAATTATTGATAGTACTTATCGTGAAGGGACATTTAGGAAAGAAGCTTCAAAAAAAGGAAAACCGATTTTAGTATATGAAGGTGGCGAAAGTATGCGTTTTGATTATTTGGCAATTAACGAAGGCGTAAATGGTTGTTTAAGATTAATGAGATCGTACGACATGATAGATTTTGATCTGCCACATAACCCATCAGTTAAAATAAAGAAAGATACCTGGATCCGTGCCAATAGCAGTGGTTTATTTCATATGAACGCCAATAATGGTGCACATGTTAGAAAGGGCGACCTTTTAGGTGTGATCTGTAACCCTTTTGGAGAGGCCGAGGATAAAATAGTTAGTCCTACAAACGGTTATATTGTGGGTATTAACAACCAACCTGTAGTAAACCAAGGAGATGCCCTAATTCATTTAGGAATTGATGAAGAGTAATTTAATAACTAACTTTGAAATATGAACCGGGGAGTTGATTTAGGTGATCTTTTAATTATAGCTTTTGTAGCTATAGTTTTTATTACCGGTGCGGTAGTTGTTTTTAGATTTATGAGGAGGAAAAATTAAAATGGGCACACAATTTATATTGTTTTTGAATTTAGGCGGGGGCGAAGTAATTATTATTTTATTTGTGATCTTGCTTTTATTTGGAGGGAAAGGAATTCCAAGTATTGCTAAAACATTAGGAAAAGGCATAAGAGAATTTAAAGATGCTACCGGCAGCATACAAAAAGATATTCAGAATAGTACCGGTGGAATTACCGAACAAGTGAATGAACACATTCAGGAAGTAAAAAAGGAAATAGAAAAAGAATAAAACAACACCTGTCAGGTTTTTAAAACCCGACAGGTGTAAAAATAAATACAGCATGAAATTTATTTTTTATTTCCTCATTATTTGTCTTTCAAGACCGATCTATTCCCAAACACCCGGAAAAATAAAATTTCAAAAGAACTCCAGCCTTATTTATTTCTTCTCAAAAAATTCAAGTACCGATTCGGTTGTAAAAAATAAGAGCGATGTTTTTTATTTGGTAGTGCCCGATTCTTTAAAAAGATTTGTGACAGTTTATGTTGAGAACGGCAAACTTTTAAAGACAACCAGCGACAGCCTTGTAAAACTAAATTACATGCCCGGTTTAAAGTACGAATCGCAGTATGTTATAAACGAGACCCCCGATGCAGGCGCTAAAGGTTTTAAAAAAGTATTTGATCTTATTAGTTTAATAGATGGACCCTCTTCTTATCAAAAGAACAGGATCCTTGTTAAAATAATTAATAAAAAAGATGAAAAAGTAGTGATAGAAAATATCTTTATTTACAGAGAATAATTAAATTTATTAAAATTTTTGTCACTTCGAGTAAGCCTTATAAAAATAGTAAGGATTTTTTCATAATGCTTCTTTCGCAATTATTGTGCCAATTTTCACCATGAAACTACAAAACGTTTACTAACGCTTAACGAATTGGTACTTTTTAAATTTAGTAGGTTTATCTGCGCCGATCATATTAATCAGCGTTCCATTAAATTCGTTTGATCAACTCCTTCATTAGTAAGGTCATTTTTGGTTCCTGCATTTTAGCAATGTGTTGCACTTCTTCGTGACTAACATTTTGCACAACACCTTCAACGCCAAGGTCGGTTACGATGCTTATTCCAAAACAATCCATGCCGCTGTGTTTGGCAACAATAACTTCGGGCACAGTACTCATACCTACAACGTCAGCGCCGGTGCGCCACAAATAACGATACTCGGCAGGTGTTTCAAAACAGGGGCCGCTTAAGCCGGCATAAACACCTTCGCTTACTTTAATATTATTTTCTTTGGCAATTTCTTTAGCTAATGTTACGTAGGTTTTTTTATAAGCTTCGCTCATGTCAGGAAAACGAGGCCCAAGCGTTTCAATATTTTTTCCGATCAATGGATTTGTTGGAAATAAATTAATATGATCGTTAATGATCATAATTTCGCCAACTTCAAATTTTGGATTCATGCCGCCGCTTGCATTACTCACGCACAATGTTTTTACGCCAAGGGCTTTCATCACTCTTACAGGAAAAGTAACTTCCTGCATGCTGTAACCTTCGTAAAAATGAAAACGGCCCTGCATGGCAATAACTTTTTTGCCGCCCAGCTCACCAAAAATTAATTTGCCGCTATGACCTTCTACAGTACTTACCGGAAAATTTGGGATCTCGTTATACGGAAGCGCAAACTCAACAATAATTTCTTTTACTAATCCACCCAAGCCGGTTCCAAGGATGATACCAACCTGCGGAATAAAATTATTGGTCTTCTCACGTATACTTTTGGTGGTAAATTCTATTTGCTCTAACATATTTTAAAATTACTTGATTAAATTCTTCTTCCTTATCTTTAAATGTCATTTCAACAGGCAAGATATAAATATTCATGCGTTGCGCAATTTTCCAAACCAAATTACTTTTTAAACGCATAAAATCTTTTTCGGTGGTGACTAAAATTTTATTGCCGCCTTCAAAACTATTGTAATAACGTTCAATATCCTCCAGATCTTTTATCGAGAATTCATGGTGATCGTTAAATTGTAAATGTTTTACATCGGCCGCGTATTCTTTTAAATAATTTACCATAGGCTGCGCGTTGGCAATACCGGCAAAAGAAATAACCCTGTAACGGAAAAGATCATTCAGCGTATCAATTTTTTCGTTGGCGTTGGTTATGGAATAAAGATCGCCGTATTGTAAATAACTAAAAAATACTTGCTGGTGCGCTTTAGGGTTAACATCTTTTAAAATGTTGCGTATTTCAACGGGGCTTGTTCTGTCTGGCGTTTTTGTAATAATAATTAAATCGGCACGCACAATGCCGCTTTTAAATTCGCGCAAAGTGCCTGCGGGCAACATGGTATCTTTAAAAAATAAATTATTATAATCGCTTACTACAATATTTAAGCCGCAACGAATAGCGCGGTGCTGAAAAACATCATCGAGCAAAATTATTTTTGGCGCGTTTTCTTCTAAGGTAATTAATTTTTTTACACCATTTACCCTGCTGGCGTCTACTGCTACCTGAACATTGTATTTGTATTTATAAATTAATGGCTCGTCACCAATATCTTCGGCGGTACTATTTTCATCGGCCAATAAAAATCCGGAAGTTTTTCTTTTGTAACCACGACTAAGTGTTGCCAGTTTTGGTTCTTCCTGGCGTAACAAACGAATTAAATATTCTACAAGAGGAGTTTTTCCGGCACCACCAACAGATAAATTTCCAACACCAATAGTATGAACATCAAATTTGCTGACCTTTAAAAAGTGCCCGTCGTACAAACGGTTCCTTAATAAGGTAATTAAGCCGTAAATAAATGCGATCGGTTGCAGCAGTATTTTTAACCCAGGATTCAAACAGGTTAAATATGCTTATTTTTTTCGAAAAATTAAAATTTAAGTTAATAGAGCTTTTGATCTATTCGCCACTTGCACCCGCTGCCCCCTCTGCCTGGAAGCCCTTTTGCGGCTGTTGCGGGTCGAATTTAATATCGTAAAAAGTAGAGCCCCTGTGATAACTTACTGCTAAAACTGAGGTTTTATCCCAATCGGTGATCTTTTCCTTGGTCATATTGGTAATGGTTTTAATGCAAGAATTTATATTCTTTAATTTCCATTTTGCCACGTTTGTTTTTGGATGCCATCTTACAAAATACAATTTTTGTTCTTTACCGGCATTACAAACGCCACCATCTGACTTAGATTTGGTATAGGCCTGGATAAATATCAACATATAGGTTGTATCGCCAACTACTTTTTCATAGATCACTTTTTTAATTTCGGGATCTTTGCAAATAGAATCGTTAACGCAATAGGTTAAATTAGTATCCTTATTGGCAATGTTGATGCATAATTGTATAGGAAGCTGTTTTGTTTTAAGTTTTGGATTAGGATAGGTTGTTTTAACCCAAAACGACATTTTTTTCTTTCTTTGTTCAATACGCAAAGCATTTCTTAAAGAGTCGTTTCTAAGCTTTCTTTCTTTATAAAAAACTTTTTTACCCGTCATAGGGTCAATTTCTGTTTCTAGAGGCAGAGTTAACTCCAATAATTCTTCAGGAGTTTTTTCTTCTTCAATTTCTGCACCAGTAGAATCTACCTTGGCAACCTTTGTTTTTGTTTTAGTTTTGGTCTTTGTTTGGCCATTCATTGCAAATGACACAAAAAGTATGGCAATAATTAATAATCTATACATATAGCGAAAATAATAAAATTTTTAAATGTGGCTTATCCTTATATAAAATTTTTGTTTACAACCCATTCTTAATAACATAGTAATCATTAAAACTGCCCGTTCTCAACTAATTTTATGGCACGTTCAATCATAATATCCTCTACCTGGGCATCGTATTCGGTTTTCATGTTATTGCCAAATAAACGGGCCAGCGTTTGCCACATGGCTGCCTGGAAACTGCCCCGGAGTTGTTTTACCACTTCGTAAGTTGTTTTGCCAGACTCACGATCGATCAATTTCATTAATACTTTTCCCTGCGAAATGGTTAAATTCTTTAATTCATCTTCAAATTCACTTCTAAGATCTTTTTCGCACACTTTTAAAAAGGCTTTTTTAAGATCTTCATCCTGCATTTTTTCAAGAGCTTTGTCATATTCTTTAAGTTTTGCGGCAGCCAGGATGGCGTAAGGATATACTTTTTTTACGTTGTGTTTTACCCTTGTCCATTGCTCGTATTGACGCGGAGTTCTAAAAACATATTCTGTATAAACATAAATGGTATTTAAAAGCACCAAGGGTAGGGTATCACCATTTACTATCTCGGCTCTGCAACGGAAACCAACTTTTGGCGGAACGGTAAAGTCCTGAGTGTTTGTTTGAGCCTGAAACGAAGATGAGTTAAGGCCTATAATAATTAAGGCCATTGTTTTTAAAAATGAATTATTGAAAGAATATTTTAAAAAATAACTACCCATCTAATCCTTTATTACATTGTACGGTAAATGTAACCTACAAGTTGCATACCAAACGGTATTAAAATTTCCTTATAAATTTCAACAAGCTCTTAATTCAGTCGGTTTGCTTTCCATTTGCTTTTTTTAACAGGGTTTTCTGTCAATCCGGCCTGTTTTACCTTATTACCTTCAAAAATTATAGAACCTGCAATGGCCGCTAATTCGGCGTATTCTTTGTTTTTAACATTTAATACCTCGGGGGTGAAATATTTTGCAATAAACCCGGTGTCAAAGTTGCCACTTACAAAAGCTTCGTGCTTTAAAACAAATTTACAAAAATCTAACGTTGTTTCTACACCTATTATTGTGTAATCATCAATAGCACGGAGCATCTTTTCAATGGCTTCGGTCCTGTCTTTGCCATGCACAATTAATTTCGAGATCATGGGATCGTAATAGATAGGAATATCCATACCCTCCTCAAAACCATCATCCACGCGCACTCCGGGCCCACTTGGTGTTTTGTAAACAACCAATTTACCAATATCCGGTAAAAAATTATTCATTGGGTCTTCGGCACAAACCCTTACTTCCAAGGCATGGCCGTTTATTTTAAGATCTTCTTGTGTAAAGCTTAATTTTTCGTTTCGTGCTACTTTTATTTGTTCTTTAACAAGATCTAACCCGGTTATTAATTCCGAAACAGGATGTTCTACCTGCAAACGGGTGTTCATTTCTAAAAAATAGAAATTAAGATCAGCATCTAATAAAAATTCAACCGTTCCGGCACCACTGTAATTGCAGGCTTTGGCAACATCTACAGCGCATTTGCCCATTTTTGCTCGTAATTCAGGAGATAATACGCTGCTTGGCGCTTCTTCTATCAGTTTTTGGTGACGACGTTGAATGCTACACTCTCTTTCAAACAAATAAACGCAATTACCGTGGTTATCGGCTAATAGCTGTATTTCTATATGTCGCGGGCGACTGGCATATTTTTCAATAAAAACGGCACCATTACCAAATGCAGATATAGCCTCGCTTATAGCCATTTTCATTTGTTCTTCTATTTCACTTTCTTTCTCAACTAAACGCATGCCTTTTCCTCCCCCACCGGCGCTGGCCTTTATCAATAAAGGAAAACCAACTTCTTTAGCAACTTTAACAGCTTCTTTCAGGTCGCTGATAGCCCCTTCAGAACCGGGGATCATAGGTACTTTGTATTTTTTGGCTGTGGCTTTAGCGCTGAGCTTATCACCCATTAGGTCCATACTTTCGGCGCTTGGGCCTATAAAGGTAATACCTGCTTTTTTTACTTTTCTTGCAAAATCGGCGTTCTCACTTAAAAATCCGTAACCGGGATGAATGCCATCAACTCCTAATTCTTTACAAATTGCAATAATTTTATCGCCTTGTAAATAAGATTGGGCACTTGGCGGAGGACCAACACAAACGGCCTCATCGGCATATCTCACAAAAAGCGCATTTCTATCAGCTTCAGAAAAAATGGCAACGGTTTTAATTCCCATTTCGCGGGCACTGCGCATAATACGTAATGCAATTTCGCCACGGTTTGCTATTAAGATCTTTTTCATTTATTGTAAAAATTCAAATTGTTGTGGTTAAAGATAATCAATATTCATGTTGTAAAATATCCTTTAAATGTTTTAGTTTGTTATTATCTTAGACTTATGTTTTTTTACCTGTCAAAGCTACTTGGTTTTATAATTTCTCCTCTGGTGTGGGTGTTTATTTTGCTGCTTTATTCATTTAAAACTAAAGTAGAAGGTCGCGCTAAAAACCTACGAATAGCCGCAATAATTGTCTTATTCGTTTGCAGCAATTCTTTTATAGTTGATGAATGTTTCCGTCAATACGAACCTGTTACACCGGATTATGATCTTATGACCACCAAATACGACGGCGCTATAATTTTAGGTGGAATTGGAAGTGTGGATGTGCGCCTGAAAAAACTCAGTTTTGGTTGGGGTGGCGATAGGTTGTTCCAGGTATTTCCTATGTATTATAATGGCAGGGTTAAAAAAATTATTTTTACGGGTGGCAGTGGTAGCATTGAATTTCCAGAGAATAAAGAAGGTATTTATGTAAAAAAATATTTAAAGGCAATTAATATTCCCGATAGCGCTGTAATTATTGAAACAGAAAGTAAGAACACATTTGAGAATGCTGTTTACACAAAAAAAATGCTGGATAGTTTAAAATTAAAAGGCAATTTTTTATTGGTCACTTCTGCATACCACATGCCAAGAGCAATGGCAGTATTTAAAAAAGCAGGTTTTACAAATCTTACACCTTATTTAACAAATAGGGTAAGCGGGTTAAGACGTTTTACTTTTGATCATTTATTTATTCCTAATCCTGATGCATTATTTTCGTTGCAGATGTTAATTCACGAATGGCTTGGTTTTATAGTTTACAAAATAAGAGGTTATGCTTAAATTTAATGAGGATCTTTTACAATTCTTATGGCAGTATAAAATTTTAAAGCCTTTACCTTTTGTTACTACGAAGGGTAAAGAGATAGTTGTTTTAAAGAACGGCGAGTTAAATAAAGATTCAGGCCCCGATTTTTTTAACGCACAAATAAAAGTTGAAGATGTGGTGTTGGTTGGTAATATTGAAGTACATATCAAAACCAGCGATTGGTTAAAACACAAACATCAGCAAGACAAAAATTACGACAATATTATTTTGCATGTGGTGTATGAACACGATACAGAACTTGATCAAAATAAAACTAATAACGTTGAGGTGTTGGAATTAAAAAGCTTAATTGCCGAAAGTACATTAGCAACATATAACCAACTTAATTCGGCTAAAACAAAAATTGCCTGTCATAATCAGCTCGCTGGATTAAACGATTTTAAATTTATTAATTGGCTGGAACGCATGACTCTTGAGCGTTTGGAAGGAAAGGTAAATGCGATAGAGAATTATTTTAAGTCGGTTGCCGGTGATTACACACAAACATTTTATTTTTTACTGTTGCGCAATTTTGGTTTTAAAGTAAACTCTTTACCATTTGAGTTACTGGCAAAAAATTTACCGATAACGATTTTATTAAAACATTCAGATAACCTCTTACAACTGGAAGCTTTGTTGTTAGGAACCTGCGGATTGCTGGAAAACCAATTTGAAGACAAATACATTTTGAAATTGCAAAACGAATTCGATTATTTAAAAAATAAATACCGCATTATTTCTTTAAATAAAGCGATCTTTAAATTCTCTAAGCTGCGACCAGCAAATTTTCCGACAATTCGTTTAGCTCAGTTTGCAAAACTTGTAAATACAAAACCGGGTTTATTTATTGCGCCTTACGATTTTGCTAATTACGACGAGATAGTATTGGCTTTAAAAATAAATTTAGAGGGTTACTGGAAAAACCATTATAACATGGATGGAAAAGTGACTGCTAAAGATCTTGCTATTGGACTGAGTTCTATTGAAAATTTAGTTATAAATACCTTTGCACCTTTTTATTTCTTTTATTCTAAAAGAACGTCAAAGCCCGAAATGACCGATCTTGCTCTTGAACTGTTAAATAAATGTGATTTTGAACAAAACGCAAAGACCAAATTGTTCGAAGAAAAAAAATCGGTGTTAAAGACCGCGGCTGATAGCCAAGCTGCAATTAACCTTTATGATAATTATTGCAGTAAAAAAGCCTGTTTAAATTGTGGGGTAGCGGCTTCGCTGTTAAACCGCAGTTAGAAAGTAAGAGCAATATTTATTGCAATTAGCTTTCTTATTGCGGTTAACCCCGATTTAGAATTTGTTAGGTTTTACCCATTTCTAAACTAAAAACCTTACAAATTCTTACATCGATAGAAAGTTGCTTTCAACTTTCTATTTTAAGGTTGATTGAGCTTAATTTTTTATACTTTTGTAATATGATCCGTAAAATAGTACAGTGGTTTGAACAGCAGGCTTTTGGTGTTTGCGAATGGTGGGGCAAATTGCTCGGCATTAGAACAACCACCGTGCGTATGTATTTTATTTACCTTTCTTTTTTTACGTTTGGCAGCCCCATAATTATTTATTTTATTATGGCTTTTATTTTAGAACATAAAAATTACTTTAAACCCTTTAAGTCGCGAAAACGCAAAAGCGTTTGGGATATTGACTAACCCTTAAAACTATTAATATGAAAAAACTACTTACTATTTCGTCAATATGTTTTGCGGGCTTAACTTTTTCTCAATCAATAGAGGTAAAAGACGGAAACGAAAAATTTAGCACAGGCAGCCAGTACGCGTTGACTACAACTATTTATGAAAATAATGCCAGCGATGCAATAAGTGAATGGAAAAAAGTATTGAAAGATTTTAAATACGAAAAAGTAAAAGATAGCGATAACGAAGTTTTTGGAGACAATATTCTAATAAAAGACTGGGGAAATAATCCGGTAGATATTTACACAAAATTTGAAGAAGATAAAAAAGCCAGAACAGTTAAAATGAGTACGGCTGTTGATCTGGGTGGAACCTATTTAACTTCGTCGGATAAAGACAAAACCAAACTCATTGAAAAAATGATGAAGGATTTTGCTGTTAAGATGACCAAAGAGCCAATTACCGCCGCTGTTAAAGCTGCCGAAAAACAACAAGGAAAATTAGAGGACGATCAAAAAGATCTTGAAAAAGATAATAAAAACTTAAAAGAGGATATTGAAGATTACAAAAAGAAAATTACCAAGGCCGAAAAAGAAGTAGTTGAAAAGGATGTTGAGATAGAAAAAAAGAAAGGTGAAGTAAACATTCAGAAAAAGGTAGTAGACGCCAGCTCAGGAGCTGTGAGTGAACAAGCCAAATCATCTAAAAAAATATTAGAGAAATTGCAAGACCAGTTAAAAGATCTTGAAAAAGACAAAAAAAACTCAAAAGGAGATATTGAGGATAACAAAAAGAAAATTAAAAAGGCCGAAGAAGATATAAAGAAAAACGAAGAGGCTCAAACCAAGAAAAAAACAGAGATCGATAACCAGAAAAAAGTGGTTGCTGATGTAAAAAAGAAATTAGACGCGGTTAATTAGGAATTTTATTTTCGCCTTTTGTTTTATTGTCTTCAGATAGATCTGGTAAAAAAGAAAGTATAAGGGTGGCAATTCCCGGTAGTAAAACACCGATCCAGAACCAGGTTTTTGCATTTCTTCCCAAATGTTTAGCGTAATAATAGGTCATTACCGGTAAGCTCATAAACATGAGTAAACCAAAAGCTATAAATCCTGCGGCAGTCATTTTATTTCGTGTTTAAATTTAACCACATAGATACATAGACAAATTTATTAAAAAACGCCTATTTTAGGAACACATTAAGGCAGCGACGCTTCCTTCTATGTTTCACTGTTATTTGTTTCTTTTTTCAAAAACTATGTGCCTATGTGGTTTTTATATTTCGGTTATTTGTTTAACTCTTCCCAAAATTCTGCTCCACGGCGCGTGTGTGGAATAACAATGGTTCCGCCAACAATATTTGCAACAGCAAACACTTCATAAATTTCTTCGGTTGTGCAGTTTTGCTCTTTGCATTTTTCTAAATGGTATTTAATGCAATCGTCGCAACGTAATACCATACTTGCTACTAAGCCAAGTAGTTCTTTTGTCTTGACATTTAAAGCACCTTCAGAATAAGTTTGTGTATCTAAATTAAACAGGCGTTTAATTACCAGGTTATCTTTTCCTAAAATAACCTCGTTCATTTTTGAACGGTAGTCGTTAAATTCTTTTACTTTATCACTCATATTTTATTTCATTAAACCAAAATCTTTAACAATGTAATAGGTCAGAAAAAAATCAATATCTGTAGAAAATATTCTGTCTTGCCCGCCTTGCTTCTCGCCTTCGCCAACATCAACGGGTAATTGATGGCTAACACCTTTTATTTCATAAAACATCACTGCGGCTTTTTGCTTGCCATTACCATAAATATAGAGATCTACTTTATCATTATTTCCAAATCTGGGTACGCCGTCAGTTGGCTGATCGGTAATGCCGTGAATGTTTGTCCATTGCTTAATAACTTCGGCTGCATAACCATAATCTGTCACAAAATCTTCAGTGCCATGCGCAAGAATAATTCGAGGATATTTTCCGGTATAAAAAGTATTTTGATTTCTTACAAGATCGCCCCATTCTTTGGCGGGTCTTATTTCTGTTTTACCCAAAAGATTAATGGCTTTTAAACCAACGTATGTTCTGTAAGGGATGGCGCCACAAAGAGCTGCAGTATTTATAAGCCAGGGATAATTAGCGCAAACAACTTCGCTCATGCAGGCCCCTGCTGATGCGCCATAAAGAAAAATACGTGTAGAATCTATTTTTAAAGTATCGATGGCGTAACGCATCATTTGGTAAATAGACAGGCACTCGCCATTTTTATTGATATCACTTTCGGAAAAGAAGTTAAAACAAGCTGAGGCATTATTAATGATCTTTTGTTGAGGATAAAAAACTACAAAATCATTTTTTATCGCGGCTTTTTTCCAATCAGATAATTCTTCGATTTTTTCAGCGTTTTGAACACAGCCATGTAAAACAAAAACGATGGGTTTATTTTTTGCCAGCGAATCGTTAAACGTAAATAATTTTAAATTACCGGGATTTGATCCAAAATTTAGTACTTCTTTTAGGTCGGTACCAAATAAAAGTAATTTGTATGTCATACATAAAACAAACAAACTATATTTTAATGTGGTCTTCAAACCTATTCTAATTTATGTTTTTTAATTACCCAGGCAGATACAAATACACTTAACTCATATAACAGATACATAGGGATGGCTACCACCATTTGCGAAGTAACATCGGGGCTTGGCGTAATGATAGCAGCCGAAATTAAAATAATGATCACGGCATGTTTACGGTATTTGCGCATGAATTGAGGTGTGAGTAATGTCATGCGTGTTAAAAAATAAACGAGTATTGGCATTTCAAAAATTATTCCGGATACTAGGGTCATTGTGCTTATCAACGAAATGTAATCATCAAATGTATTTTGGGTTTGAACAATTCCACTGGACGATACCTGGTAATTAATTAAGAAATTGTAGCTCATTGGGAATAATAAATAGTAACCAAAGAAAATTCCGATCAAAAATAAAACCGAAGCAATAACTACAAATATTTTTACAGGGCCGATCTCTTTATTTTTTAAAGCCGGACGAACAAATTTCCAGAGCTCCCACAATACAAAAGGAAAACCCAAAATAATACCGCATAAAAAGGAGATCCACATGTGATTAAAAAATTGTTCGGATGCACTTAGGGTTTGAAGATGTGCGGGTTTAATGATCATACACATAACATCACCGGCGCCAATTTTGTGACCAAGACTGCATAAAACTTTATAAGAAATAAAATCCTGTCTAAGTGGACCAAAAATAATTGTATCAAAAACAAAATCATTCAAACAAAAAGCGGCAATGGCGAAAACCATAATAACTAAAGCGCTTCTTACTAAATGCCAGCGAAATTCTTCCAGGTGCTGGAGAAAAGACATTTCTTTACCTTCTGTTTTTGTAGTTTTATCTGAACCGAAAAATGCCATTTTATGGCAGCAAATTTACGCTAAAACCAACTGATTTCAAATGTTCCCAGAATAAAGGATAAGATTTAGAAACTACTTCGGGGTTTTGGATGTATAATGGTCCGCAAACCAATGCTAGCGGGGCAAAGCTCATAGCCATCCTATGATCGTTATATGTGCTTATTAGGTTTCTTGTTTCAGGTTTCTTGTTTCGGGTTTCAAGAATAGTTAATGAATCGGATGTAATTTCAACATTTGCCGCAACCTTTTCCAATTCTGTTTTTAAGGCAAGGATCCTATCTGTTTCTTTAATTTTTAAAGTTTTTAGGCCCTTTAATTTGGCTTTTATTCCTAATGCAAAACAAGAAACAGCAATTGTTTGTGCAAGATCGGGACAATCTGTAAAATCATATTCAAATTGAGTAGAAACGTTCGCGTTTTTTGTAAGAACGAGTCCTTGATTAGTAAATTGAGATGAAACACCAAGTTTTGTAAAAATTTCCGGTAAAACAGAATCGCCCTGGGAAGAGGAATTTGTTAATCCAACTAAAGTTATTTCTGCATTTTTACTCAACGCAACAATACTGTACCAATAAGATGCGGCGGACCAGTCTGACTCAACAAAAAATGTCTTGTTTCTTGTTTCTTGTTTCTCGTTTGAAGTGGGTGATACATTGATGGTATTTAAAACAGTAGAAACTTTTAAACCAAATTTACTTAACAGATCTAAAGTCATTAATATATAAGGCCAGGAAACAATCTCGTTTTTCAAAGTAAGTTCCAAGCCATTCTCAAATGTTGGAGAAATTAATAATAAAGCAGAAGTGAACTGGCTACTAATACTTCCGTCGATTTCTAGTTGACCGCCTTTTAATTTTTTTCCAATAATTTTTAATGGTGGAAAATTTTCTTTTTCCAGGTAGTTGATATCAGCACCTAAACATCTAAGCGCATTTACTAACTCGCCAATAGGCCTTTGTTTCATGCGTTCAGAACCGGTAAGTGTCCATTCTCCTTCTTTAGTTGCTAAAAGTGCGGTTAAAAAACGCATATCGGTGCCGGCATGATGAATATCGATAGTTCCGCCTTTTTTATTTTTTATCTGTTCTAAAGCATTTTGTAAAAGTAGAGTATCTTCTGAAGTAGAATTGTTTTCGAGGATCAAATTTAAATCCAACACCTCATTTAAAATTAATAAACGGTTACTAATGCTTTTTGACCCTGCCAGTTGGATGGTTGTTTTTATTGTATGTTCCGGCGCCGAAAGTTGAAGCATTATGCTGAGGTATTATAAAGATCGATGGCTTTTTTTATTTGCGCTTCGGTAACTTCAACATCAAATTTGCCCGAACCTATTTTAGCAACCAAAGCAAAGCGTAATTTGTTTTTAGTCGTTTTTTTATCATTCTTTAATAATTCTATTATGGCGCTAAATTCTAATACATCAATTTTTTCTGGACCAAAAGTATTTTTTAGGCTTACAAATATTTCTTCAAATTCTTTTTTTGAAATAAGCTTTTTTTGAAATGAGATATGACTTTCTATTATCAAGCCGATAATAATAGCTTCTCCATGCAATAATTCGTTTGCGGTGCCTAGCAATAACGATTCAACTGCATGGCCAATCGTATGCCCAAAGTTTAGTAATTTTCGGATTCCCTTATCTAAAGGGTCTTTTGAAACAATTTTATTTTTTAGTGTAACACTTTTGGCAATTAATTGTTCCTCATTATAGGGCTTTAAATCTTTTAACCGGGTCCATAAGATCTTATCAGAGATCAAAGCAATTTTAAAGATCTCGGCCAGACCATTTTTATGATGTCGCGGTGGCAATGTTTTTAAAAAATCAGGATAAATAAATACTGCTTTAGGTTGAGTGAAAGTACCGATCGAGTTTTTTAGTCCAGCAAAATCTATTCCTGTTTTTCCGCCCACACTTGCATCGGCCATTGCGAGTAAAGAGGTGGGTATATTGATAAAATCTATCCCTCTCTTATAAGTAGAAGCGCAAAATCCACCAAGGTCACTTACAACCCCGCCGCCTAAATTAATGATCAGCGAATTTTTATCGGCATTATTTTCAATAAGTGTTTGCCAAATGTGCGCAGAAAATTCAAGCGATTTGCTTGCTTCCCCACTTTCCAATTCAATTATTTCGGCATCTTTTAAACCAGGACAACTGGTTATTAATTTTGGTAAACAAAACTGTATGGTATTTTCATCACAAATAATAAAATGTAAGGAGTATTTATTTTTAGATAAGAATGAAGAAATAGCTTTAAAAATGCCAGTGCCAATTTCTATATTATAACCCTTTGCTTTAATTAAAGACATGCCCTAAAGTTAATTGAAATTAAATGATCGGTAAAGTAATTTTATTTTTTCTACCAGCAGCGCCGATTCCATAAAATTAAGGGTTTGTTGCCCATCCGACAAGGCCTCTTCAGGTTTTTCGTGTACTTCGTAAATGATGCCATCGGCCCCGCTTAACAATGCAGAGAGGGCCAGTTTGGGGACAAAAGAGCGAATTCCTACACCATGAGAAGGATCGGCAATTACCGGCAAATGGGTTTTTTCTTTTAATACCTGTATGGCATTAATATCAAAAGTATTGCGGTAAGCCGTTTCAAAAGTGCGGATACCCCGTTCACATAAAATTAATTTTTCGTTGCCTTTACTAAAAACATATTCGGCCGAAGATAATAGTTCTTCTATAGTGCCGCTGACTCCTCTTTTTAAAAGAACCGGTTTGTCTATTTCTCCTAAAGCATCTAATAAATTAAAATTCTGCGAGTTTCTTGCGCCAACCTGGAAAACATCAACATAAGGCAACATCTCTTCTATTTGTGAGACTTGCATCACTTCAGTAATTATTTTTATGTTGTGCGGCTTGCATTTTTCATACATCATTTTTAAACCATCAATTCCTAAACCTCTAAATGCGTAAGGCGAACTTCTTGGTTTAAAAACACCGCCTCTTAATATTTTAATGTTCTGTTGGTTTAAATGCGCGATGATCTTGTCTATTTGCGATTCGCCTTCTACAGAGCAGGGCCCGGCCATAATGGATGGAACATCTTTACCAATAAATACATTATTCCCAAGATCAATGCTCGTATCTTTTACTTTCCATTTCTTGCTTACCAGTTTGTAACTGTCAGAAACAATATGCACATCTTTTATTCCGGGTAAATGGCCAATTTCGCGAATATCAATTTCGCTTTTGCCAATGCATACCAAATATTTTTCGAGTTGGGTGTTTACTTCGTTAATAGCGAATTTATTTTTGTTTAACCTCTCAAATAAATTTACTTTTTGCTCTTCCGTAATAGAATTAGTTAATTGAATGATCATAGCTTTTAGTTTTAATAGTTTGAATAAATTGTGGAATATCTTTTTGAAGATTGGTTGAGTTTTTTACTAATTGAATAAAAGCAGAGCCAATAATGGCGCCGTTTGCCTGTTCGCAGGCTTTTGTAAAATCGCTTGCTGTACTTATGCCAAATCCAATTAACAAAGGAATTTTCAACCCTGATTTTTTAAGCAATATTATTTTTTCTGACAGATCAAGTCTATTTTTATTTTCTGTGCCTGTTGTAGAATTTGATGAAACGAGATATACAAAACCTGAACTATTAGTTGCTAATTCTAACGCTCTTTTATTTTCGGTTGTTGGTGTAATCAAGAAAATGAAGTCCAGCTTATATTTTTTAATATACAGTTCATGTTCTTTTTTAAACTCTTTCAATGGAAGGTCAGGAATAATTAATCCATCCACACCTGCTTCATGGCAGCTCCTGTAAAAAGCTTCTATACCAAATTTTAAGAGTGAATTTAAATAGCCCATTAAAATAATTGGTTTAGTGGTTAAAGGTCTTACCTGTTTAACCTGTTTAAATAATAATTCAAGGTTCATACCGTTATTTAATGCAAGAGTACTGCTTTGTTGTATTACCGGGCCATCTGCCGATGGATCAGAAAAAGGAATTCCTATTTCAATAATATCGCAATCCGAATTTTCTAATAGCGGAATAATTTCCAAAAGACTTTCTTTTTTTGGAAAACCTGCAGTAATAAAAATAGAGAGGTTGTTGCCCGGTTGTTTTTCGAATAAAAGTTCTGTTCTTGTTTTCATATTAATTAAAATGTTTTAAATAAGTATCAAGGTCTTTATCGCCGCGTCCGGATAAATTGATCACCACCACATCGCTGGATTTAAATTCTATTTTCTTTAATGCAGCAAAAGCATGCGCACTTTCCAATGCCGGAATAATTCCTTCTTCCTGCATTAATTCAAAAGCCGCTGTTATTGCTTCTTCATCGCTGGCAGATAAATATGTGGCTTGTCCGGTTTCATGTAAATGTGCATGTAACGGACCAATACCCGGGTAATCCAATCCGGCGGAGATGCTATAAGGTTCTGTGATCTGCCCATCGTTTGTTTGCATTAAAAATGTTTTGCTGCCGTGAATGATACCTGATGAACCTTTTTGTAAAGTGGCCGCAGTATGATCTGTGTGCAAACCTTTTCCTGCGGCTTCTATGCCAATTAATTTTACTTTCTCATTCCCTATAAAATTAAAAAATGCACCTGCGGCATTGCTTCCACCCCCGATGCAAGCTAATACATAGTCAGGATCTTTTTTGCCTTCTGCAATCAATAATTGTTCTTTTATTTCTTCGCTGATGATGGCTTGAAATCTGGTCACAAGGTCAGGGTAGGGGTGTGGACCAACTACAGAACCAATAAGATAATACGAGTCGTTGTTATTTATCCAATAACGAATGGCTTCATTAGTTGCATCTTTTAAAGTTTTAGTCCCACTTGTTGCTGCAATTATTTTTGCCCCTAACATTTTCATGCGCGATACGTTTGGTGCCTGGCGTTCAATATCCACTTGGCCCATAAATACGGTGCAATCTAATCCCAAAAGTGCGCAGGCAGTTGCGGTGGCCACGCCATGTTGACCAGCTCCTGTTTCTGCAATTATTTTTTGTTTACCTAATTTTTTTGCAAGCAAAGCCTGGCCAAGCGCATTATTTATTTTATGCGAACCGGTGTGGTTAAGATCTTCGCGCTTTAAATAAATTTTTGCGTTGTACTTTTTTGAAAGTTTTTTTGCAAAGTATAAAGGACTGGGCCTGCCAACATAATCTTTTAAAAGTAGGTCAAGCTCTTTTTTAAAATCGGGATCCTGCGTTATTTGTAAATAATTTTGAGCCAGCTCATGTACATTATTATATAAAAGTTCAGGAATGTAAGCCCCGCCAAAATTTCCATAATAACCTTCTTCGCTGATGGAATAACCTTTAGTTAATTGTGTTTGCATGATCTTTTTGTTTTAAGAGTAAATTAATTTTTTCAATATTTTTTATCCCGGCTGTTATTTCAAATTTGGAATTTATGTCGATTCCCATAAAATTTTTAAGATTCAGCCCGACTAATCCTTCATAATTCTCAGGAGAAATTCCCCCACTGATAATAAATGGTTTGGGTATTTCGATCTCTTTTAATAGATCCCTATTAAAAGTTTTACCACTTCCTCCATAATCAGGCGTTGCTGTATCAAATAAAAAATAGTTGCATGCATCTTTATATTTATCGATCAAGGATAAAGAAGACTCATCTTTTACGGGTATGGCTTTAATCACCTTTACAAAAGGCAAAAGTTGCTTGCAATCATTTACACTTTCTTCGCCATGAAGCTGAACAAGATCAAGATCGTAATGAGCCACTGTATTTAAAATACTGTATACAGGCTCATTTACAAACACCCCCACTTTTTTTATTGTTTTCGGAATTTTCCTAACCTCTTCAAAACTTAAGGCATTATTAAAATAACGGGGCGAGGCTTTATAAAAAATAAAACCTATTAAATGAACGTCCAGTTTTGAAATGGCCATAATATTATCTCGGTCATTTAAACCACACACTTTAATCAACATAACTCAACGTGTTTTTAGGTGTATTATTAAGGGAAGCAATAAATTCTTTACACGCAAGTGAAGGTTCAGGATGTTTCATAAAATATGAGCCTATTAAAAATCCAGAATAGCCAGCTTCTTTTAATTGAAGAATACTTTCAACACTTTCAATACCGCTTTCGGCCACTTTTGTTTTTTCTTTTGGAAGTCGATCGATCAACTTAAAACTTGTTTCAGGATCTATTTTCAACGTTTTAAGGTCTCGGTTGTTCACCCCAACAATTGTTATTGAATCAGGAATTTTTTCGAGTTCAGATTCTTCATGGATCTCTAATAAAACTTCAAGACTTAAACTTTTGGCTAAGTCCGCCAACGTAGTAATTTCATTTTTGGTCAAAGAGGCTGCAATTAATAGTATAGCATCTGCACCAATAGATTTGGCTTCAATAACCTGGTATTCATCCACAATAAAATCTTTTCTCAAAATGGGACAAAAATTAAATTTGCGGGCAATACTAAGATCATCGTTACTGCCGCCAAAAAAAGTTCTGTCAGTTAATACCGAAATAGCACTGGCGCCTGCCTGCATATAACCAATGGAGGTCTTTTCTACATTTACATATTTGTTAATGACACCTTTTGAGGGTGATTGTTTTTTAATTTCTGCAATAATGCCACTTTTATCTTGTCGCTTTAAATATTTATCCAGCGAAACCGGGGTTGAATTAAAATAAAGGGAGCGCTCTAATAATTTAATAGGGTAAAGTTTTTTGTTTTCTTCTATTTCGGCTCTTTTATGAGTTATTATTTTTTCGAGTGTGTTCATGGTTTATGAATTAATTAGATTTTTAAATACGGTATATGCTTTGTTGGAAATGAGGGTGTCTTTTGATCTTTCAATACATTCATTAATTGTAAGGTCGGGATGATAACAATTCATAGCTAAAGCCGTATTAGCCAGCATAACTTCAGTCTGCGCTTTTGTAGCTTTGTTTTGTAATACATTTAAAAAAATAGTTGCGGCATCAGCAATTGTTTCTCCCCCGTATAGATCTTTTGCGTTTAACACTGAAAAATTAAAATCCTGGTTATCCATTATCGTTTCTTTTGTGTTGCTATATACTTTTGAATCGCCTGTGAGGCTTACTTCGTCATAACCATCCAATGAATGCACAATCGTATAATTGTGACCCGAACCTTGTAAAATATAATTGTACATTCTTGCAATTTTGCTGTTAAAGGTGCCAATGTAACGGAATTGGGGATCAGCCGGATTAACAAGTGGCCCCAATAAATTAAAGAAAGTGCCAGTGCCAATATTTTTTCTCACCGGCGCAGCCATTTTTAAAGCCGGGTGAAATAATGGTGCGTGAATAAAACAAATGTTATGTTTCTCTAGATCATAATTCAGATCAGAAGCATTGGTTTTGAATTGATAACCGAAATGTTTTAGAACATCTGACGAACCCGACACACTTGAAGCACCATAATTACCATGTTTTGCAACAGGCACTCCTGCAGCCGCCAAAATAAAAGCTGAGAGGGTAGAAATATTGAAAGTGTTTTTTTTATCGCCACCGGTACCGCAAACATCCATACAAGGTTTATGCAGATCTACTTTAACGGCAAGATCTAGTAAGGCATTTTTAAAGCCATTCAACTCCTGCATAGAAATATGTCGGGTTTGATAGATACCAATGAGGATGCTCAATTGATATTCGTTTATTTTTTGTGAAGCGATTCCTAACATAAGGTCATATGCTTCCTGTTGGGACAAAATATGTCCGGTACAAAGTTTTTGAAACATTGTTTTTAATTTTAAAAAATTAATTATTTGGGTGATTATGTTTTACGATCAGGCGCTAAGCCAATTTCGCATAATAGTTTCGCCATACTCCGATAGAATAGATTCTGGATGGAACTGAACGCCCCTTACATCATAACTACGATGTTTAGCGGCCATAATATTATTTTTATCGTCAATTGCAGTTACGATCAATTCTTCAGGTAAATTCTCATTTTTAATTACCCAAGAGTGATATCTGCCTGCATTAAATTGTTTTGGACAATCATTAAAGATCTTATCCTCGTTAAGAAGATTTACAGGAGTAGCAATGCCATGGTAAACTGTTTCGAGGTTCATTAAAGAGGCGCCAAAAGTTTCGCCTATTGCTTGCAATCCTAAACAAACTCCAAAAATTGATTTTGTTTTATGATACTGTTTTAAAAGTTCGGGCATTATGCCTGAATCTTTTGGCAAACCCGGTCCGGGTGATAAAAGGATCTTAGAATAAGCATTTACTTCTTCCAAAGAAATTTTATCGTTGCGAATAACATCAAATTCAATATCGCTCACTTTTTCTACAAGGTGAACAAGGTTGTAAGTAAAGCTGTCGTAATTATCAAGCACTAATAGTTTCATGACTGTGTGAAGATATGGTTTTATTAATTTTTTGAGCTTCTTTAATAGCTTTTTTTAAAGCAGATATTTTATTGTAGATCTCGTTTTTTTCCGATTCCGGATCGCTGGCATTAACAATACCTGCCCCGGCCTGATAATAAAGTACATTGTCTTTACTTAAAAAAGTACGGATCATAATGGCCTGGTTAAGTTCGCTATTGTTTGATAAAAATCCGATCGATCCACCATAATAACCCCGCGATGTAGGTTCGTATTTATCAATTAACTGCAACGCTTTGTGTTTTGGAGCACCTGATAATGTTCCGGCAGGTGATGAACCCGCTAACACTTCAAAAGGATGAACATCGGCGCGAAGCTCTCCTTCAATTTTGCTCACAAGGTGTATCACGTGAGAATAAAGTTGTACCTGTTGTAAATAAAGTGGTTCGACATTTGTGCAATACTTACTCAGGTCGTTTCTTGCAAGATCAACAAGCATCATGTGTTCTGCATTTTCTTTTTCGTCTAACAGTAATTTTTTCGCATTCAGAATATCTTCTGCATCATTTGAACTGCGTTTGTATGTTCCTGCAATTGGGTTTATTTGTGCTTTATTGTTTTTAACGATCAATTGTGCTTCCGGAGAAGAACCAAAGAGTCGAAATTTACCGGTATCGAAATAGAACAAATAGGGCGAAGGATTAATATTTTTTAGTGCGCGGTATAAATTAAAGTCATCACCAATATAGGCCTGCGAAAATTGACGCGATAACACCATTTGAAAAATGTCGCCTTTTTGGCAATGGTCTTTAGCGGTATTAACGTGATCAATAAACTCCTCATCTGTTTGGTTAGAACTTTCTTCTCCAACCGCGCTAAAATTAAATTCGGTTACTTGTTGGGTATGTATGTTCTCATCCAGTTCCAATAATTGTTTTTTAGCCGTGGCCTCATCAAAAGCGTGAGAAATAAGATGAAGGCTATTTGTTGTATGATCAAAAACAAGGATCAATGAATAAACATGGTATAAAATCTCAGGAATTAATTGTTTATTCTCTTTTTGTTTAAAAGTGATCTCCTCAAAATATTCAATAGCATCAAAACTGTTATAACCAAACAAGCCGCCAGTGCAAAAACCACAATTAAGCTCCGGAAAAATAAATTGTTCCTTAAAGTTGATGAGTTGTTGACTCAACGTTCTGTTTGAAGGTGGAAAATGAATGCTTTGATACTCTGAACCAATAGTTGATTTTAATATATGATTAGATAATTCAAAAGAAGCCAGCGGCTGGAAGCATAAATATGAATAATGGTTTTGCTTGCTGTTATAATCTGAACTTTCTAATAAAAGCGGTTTTTGGTATAGATCCCTTAGCGCCATAAAAATGCCGGTGGGCGTTTTAGTGTCGGCCAGGAGAGTTTTTGTATATGTTCTTAATTCGATCATTGTTGGTTTGGTTTAAAATAAAAAGCCCGCTGTTGTAGAACAGCGGGCTTTGAAATATGCCTTAGGTAAATATAAATTTAGCTGTTCACAATTGTATTTGCGAACCACCACCACATTTTATTTACGTTATTATTTTTCATTTCCGTGTACAAACCTAAATAAAGTTTTTTATTAAAAAAATTATTTTTTTGTCTTGCCCCATTTTTGAACGGCGTTTTTGATGCTCTAATAGTTGCAGTTATTGAGTTTGGAGGTCTTTAAAAAAGATCTAATTTTTATTTTAATGGCCCAATTAATCTAAATTTTAAATCCAATTAGGGGTTAATATTCGTAAATTAGGCTATGCAACGAAAGTACATATACCAGATCCTTTTTTTAGTTATTGTAATTTTTACGGCTTTTACAATGCAACCACCAAAAAACATAAATTATTTACCGCTGGGCGACTCTTACACTATTTGTACCGGGGCAACCGAAAAAGAAGCCTGGCCATTATTATTGACCAATCATTTAATTGAGAACAAAATTGAATGTAAATTATTAGATAACCCGGCACGTAATGGCTTTAGTACCCAAAACCTTATTGATAATGAATTGCCACTAATAAAAAAATTAAAACCCGACTTTGTTACCATATTAATAGGCGTTAATGATTGGGTGAGGGGAGTATCAAAAGAAACTTTTACTAAAAACCTGGAGTTTATCCTGGATGAAGTTCAAAAAACGATAACCGATAAGAAAAAGATCATTTTAATTACCATTCCTGATTTTGGAGTTACGCCACAGGGTAAAGGTTATGGTAACGGAAGGGATATTGGAAAAGGCATAGCTGAGTTTAATGCTGTTATTATTACCGAAGCAAAAAAAAGAAGTCTGCCCCTGGTTGATATTTATGATCTGTCTAAAAAAATGAAGGATGATCTTACTTTAGTTGCTGCTGATGGACTTCATCCTTCGGCAAAAGAATATGCTTTGTGGGAAAAGCTGATCTTAAAAGAAGCATTGACCTTATTAAAATAAAAAACGGATCTTTTTAGGGATCCGTTAGTTTTTTTAATTTCCAAGGTCTTCAAAATTCACTTCAGAACTTGTAGACTCGTTCTCGTTCTTGTTATATTCGGTATATTCCTTACGGGGTTCTATTTCAGGAGCATTTTCTTTAATATGTGCAACTGCTTCGTTAAGGCCTTCTACAAACTTTTCAAAGTCTTCTTTATATAAAAAGATCTTGTGTTTTTCATAGCTAAATTTACCATCAGTTCCAAAACGCTTCTTGCTTTCAGTAATAGTTAGGTAATAATCATTTCCACGTGTGCTCTTCACATCAAAAAAGTAAGTGCGTTTTCCGGCCCTTACAGATTTTGAGAACAGATCTCCATTTTCATTTTTTTCAAGTTCTTCCGACATAATAATAAGTTTGACTGAGGACAAATATTAGAAAAACTTTCTAAGGTTAGCTATTCTGTTAATAATTTGCCTTTATTGTTAATAGCGCGCCGTCTCTAAAAATCCAATTTTCTGCGTTGTGCGTTAAAATTAAACCCTTCATTTACTAATAGTAAACTCTGGATTTAATTTTTCGTACGCCTTGACTATTGAATTTTTAGAGACAGCGCAATAAAAAAGCCGTTTCGGATATCCAAAACGGCTTTTCTTTTTTAAAAAAGGTCAATTAAGACTTTTCTTCTTTTTTAATTTCTTTTATAGTTTTTGCACTATCGTACATTTTTTGAGTTGTTTCTTTATCAAAAGGTTCAGTTTCTGTACTCTTAAGATCTTCGAAAGAATAATCAGTTGTACCTATCTTTTGATTAACGATGAAGTGAAACTCAGGTTTTACGATCTCACTCTCCCAAAAAATAGCAGTTGGTTCGTCAACTATGTAGTTCTTAAACTTAAGTACTTCGTCTTCTTTAATGTCTTTTTTCTTTAATTCAATGTCGGCAGCTTGCTCATTTATAGTAATAGCGAAGTTTCCACCTACTGTAATATCTAAAGCACCTGAAGATTGTTCGGTAATTGTAAGTTTAGCAGCAGTTGTATCGGGAACAAAGATCGCAAACGGCTTGCCAAATTTGCTTAGATCTAAAACATTCATGCCTTGAGGGGCAACTATGGCCTCTTGTTCTGCCTTTTTACCTCCACACGAAGCAAGGGTTGATGCAATTATAGCAACGGATAATAAATTAATTAGTTTTTTCATCTCTTTTCTGTTTTAATAATAAGTGTAAATATAAATTAAATTTTGAGATGAACCCTTTTGTTTGCCACAAAAAAAAGGTCAAAAAAAAACCCCGCTTCTGCGGGGCTTCTTTTTACTTTTTCTTAGCTGCTTTCTTAGCTGCTTTACGAGGAGCTGCTTTTTTCTTAGCTGCTTTTTTTGGAGCTGCTTTTTTAGCGCCTTTTTTTGCTGCTTTTTTAGGAGCTGCTTTTTTTGCTGTAGCTTTTTTAGCTGTTGCTTTTTTTGCCATGGTTTTTTTGTTTTTGAGATTTGTTGATACGAAGTAAATAAATTTTTCAGAGTTATCTAATTATTAAGTCATTATTTTTTCAACATTGCTTTGTTGAAATTGTTAATAGCGAAATATAACGCCTTAATTAATAATTACAATATCGCTCTTTAAATAAAAAATTTTTTTTGTGATGCTCGGCGTGTATTGATTTTACTATTGTTACAGAGCATCGTGTATTTTGATAGAAAAAAATGAAGCAGCGTTTTTTGATAAAATAGGCCAAAAACCCAAAAAAAATTATTTTATTCTTTTATTAAAATTTCTTCTTCAATTTCCCAATCCGACAAAACTTTTATTGGTTTTGGATGAATAAAAACATGTTCGGGCTGTATTTTAGAATTTAAATTACCTGTATCCCATTTTTTATTTTCGTTCACATCAAACACAATTTTAATTTGATACGTACCCGGTGAAACATTAGTAAAATCAATAGTTGTAGCGTTACTACCAGATAAACTGAACGACACAAATTGTTCTCTTATAATTTGTTCTTGTTCATTTATTAATTGAACTAAATAACCTTGTTTTTTATTAAAAAGTAGTTTTAATGATAATTTTCCGAGTTCATTTTCATTTTCGGTCTGAAAAGCGAGCATCAAACTATCATTTTTGTTCCCGCTCACATCAAAAAATGCACTTGTATCAATTTTTAAAGAATATTGACTGCCTTGTTTTAGTTTATTGCTTATTTGAAGCGTATTAATGTTTATCCACTTGTATTTTATTTTCTCATCACTAATTAAACTATCTGTTTTACTACTGAGTTTGATCTTTGTTGCATCCGTATTACTTGTATCCATCCAGTTTAAGAATACTAGTTGCAGTGATGTATTCAGCGGTAGTTTGCCAAGATATGTATTCAATGTTGCGCTGATTTTCTTTTTAGCACCTTTGATCTTTGGCAATTGTACTTTAATGGTATCAGTTCTTTTAAATGAGATGTTCTTTAGTACAAGATCTAAAGTATCGCTCAGATTTTTGTAGTAGAACGATATGGTGTCTTTCTCCTTGCCAACATTTGTTTCATATATATGAGCATCATCTGCCTTATTTAATGCTTTTAAGCTTAAAACACTTTTCTTATTAAGTATTACCTGGCTAAAACCATAATAAGGCGAATAGATCTTTTTTACGAAGACCTTGTTTGCTTCTTCTTTAAATAACTTAAGGCTCACATTTGTATCGGTGCTAAGTTCAAGTGCAGATTCTAAAAAAGCCAAGCGTTCAATTTCGCCATCATATAAATAGTTCTTGTTCTTATCTGCTAATGCATGTACCTTATATATACCTTGCGGCAAATTACCGAAAGCAAATGTGCCGCTTTCAGAACTCCTGGTAATATAGTTGGGTGTTTTTTTGTAAGGCAGACTATCGATATCTTCACTCTTATTATATAGTCCTATAATAATGTCTTTTTCTGCTTTATTATTAAATCCATTGAGTACAATACCCTTTATCCTGAGTGAATCGATCATATTACCTGTCGAGAATACATATTCAAAATTTTCAAGACTGTTTCCTTCGGTCATATCAATAACCGCTTTTCCAAAATAAAAACGGTAAGTAGTGTTTGGTAACAATGCCTGCTTTTTAAATGAGATGATCACTTTCTTTCCATCAGTTTCTATGTCGGGTTCAAAACTAAGTTTGGGCGATATAATTAGTTGGTTGGGCAGATCGCTCAACTTTACATGCTCATTAAATTTTAATACTATCTGATCGGATTTAAAATTTACTGACCTGTTTGCCGGAAGTGCTTCAATTAATTTTGGAGGAGTGCTATCGCGTTTGCCGCCGGTTAATGGACCAACCTGTGCGCATTTTCCGAATAAAAGAATAAGAAAAAATGCTGAAACTATTTTAAACCCCTGCTTTGCCATTAATTAACAGTTGTAAAAGTAAAACAATATTCTATTAAAGCCATATCTTTACAAAACGCTGTGATACGCTATTATCTTAAAATATTTAAAAAACTGTCCGTTTATAAAGCATTTAACTTTTTTAAACTCGCTTTTGGATTTTATTACTCGCGTTTGATCAATAAACCCGTTCAAATGGGTTTGCCATTCTTTATAAGTATTGAACCAACCACGAGTTGCAATTTAAGATGTCCGCAATGCCCGAGTGGTTTGCGCGAATTTACCCGGCCAACCGGTATGCTGCAAAATCAATTGTTCGAAAAGATCATTATGCAGACCAAAAAACATTTACATAGCCTTACATTCTATTTTCAGGGTGAACCTTATTTGAATCCAGACTTTTTAAAGATGGTTTCTTTTGCGAGTAACAACAATATTTTTACCATTACAAGTACCAACGCACATTATTTGACCGAAGAAAATGCCAAACAAACTATTTTGAGCAAACTCGATAAGCTTATTATTTCTGTGGATGGTATTACACAAGAAGTTTATGAAAAGTACCGCATTGGTGGCGATTATGATAAAGTAATTGCCGGCACCAAAGAAATTTTAAAACAAAAAAAACTATTAAACAGCAGTTCGCCACATGTTGTTTGGCAATTTGTGGTGTTTAAAACCAATGAGCACCAAATTGAAGCCGTAAAAAAATTAGGGAAAGAACTTGGCGTGGATGAGGTAAAGATAAAAACTGCACAGATCTACGATTTTGAAAATGGACACGATCTTATTCCGGAAGCAGATGACTATTCTCGTTATAAAAAAGTTAAAGAGGGTAATACCGATAGCTATCGGTATGAGCTCAAGAACAAATTATTGAACCAATGCTGGCGTATGTGGCAAGGTTGTGTAATAACCTGGGACGGTAAAATTGTGCCCTGCTGTTTTGATAAAGATGCTAAATACAAATTAGGCAATTTAGAAAAAGATACTTTTGAGAGCATTTGGTTCTCGGACTCCTATAATAATTTCCGTCGTTCTATATTAAAGAGCAGGAACCAAATTGATATTTGTACGAATTGTACTGAGGGCACTAAGGTCTGGTCATGATTGGCTAATTGACTTATTTTTCGTCAATCTTCCAATCATTTTCTTCAAGAATAAAATTTCCACGGTTAGAGAGTATTCTTTTTGTATAACGACCTAGCTTTTCATTATTAAAGGTCCAAGCTAAAGCCCAATAATTAAAAAGATCCTCGCCTTTAGACTTTGTTTTTTCTATATTGATTTGTTGCTTTTTAGAGAATAATTTTAATGCTTTATCATAGTTCTTTTCATCCATATAAGTGGATAGTTTAACAGCATTATATAATTGGGTTTGTATAATGTCTTTTTGGGGATTCAACAAAGAAAACTCTTTAATCTTCTTCTTTTGGACGCTTAAAATAGTTGTAAAAGCGGCTAATTCATTATTTGAGTTTTTGTAAGGTCCTATTATTAGATTGGATATTAAATTTTTTAATTTTTCTTGCTTGCTTTCAACAGATGTAACTCGTCCGAATTTGTCCACTTCGACTTGAATCGTCTCACTCTTGATATTTTGATCTTGGATTTTAGTTAGAAGATTATAATAGTCTTCAGCTGATATTTTTGGCGCGGTAACTAATGTGTTTGTTTGAGAATACAAACTAAACACATTTAGAATTAAAAATAAGACAATTTGTGATATCCTCATTTTTTATTCCCCTTCTCCAAAGATCTTAATGATCACCTCTTTATTTTTTTCAGAGATCACTTTTCGTTTCAGGCTTAGTTTCGGTGTTATCTCTCCCGATTCAACTGTCCATACGCCGGAAATGAACTGGCAGCGTTTTAATTGTTCGTAAGGGGCTAAAGTTGCATTAACGGCTTTAATGTGCGCGTTGATCACTTTTTTTATCTCATCATGTTCGTGCGCGGTATTTGTACCCGGCCACTCAATATTGTTCTTATTAAAGTGTTCTTTAAAATTTAAAATAGATGGTATAATTAAAGCCGAGGCATATTTTTGTCCCTCGCCAATTACCATACAATGTTCTATGAACTTGCTTTCCTTTAATTTATTTTCAATAGCCACCGGCGATATGTATTTACCGGCGCTGCTTTTAAAGATCTCTTTTTTACGATCGGTAATTTTTAAGAATTTGACATCAATAAATTTCCCAATATCACCGGTATGGAACCATCCATCGCTATCAATTACTTCAGCAGTTGCTTCAGGGTTTTTATAATAACCCATCATTAAGCTTTCGCCTTTCATTAATATCTCGCCATCCTCTTCGGCAATTTTTACTTCTGTATTTCTTATCACGTGGCCAACCGTTCCAAACATTTGGTTACCTTTTCCTAAACGGTTAACAGCAACAACCACACACGTCTCGGTTAAACCATAACCCTGTAATAATTTTAAATTAGCGCAGGCAAAAATGCGTTCTACTTTTGGGTTTAATGCCGCACCGCCACTAACAATTACAAAAACATTACCACCAACAGCCGCGCGCCATTTTGAGTAAACCATAATATCGCAGATCTTTCTTTGAAATTCGTACCATGGTCCGTTGGCGCCATCTAATTCATATTTTTCTGCTAATCTTACGCTCCAATCAAAAATTGTTTTTTTAAAGCCACCTAATTTTTCGCCGGCCGACATAATTCTTTCCAACACACGTTCTAATACTCTCGGAACCGCAACAAAGATCTCCGGTTTTATATCACGGCAATTATCGCCAATGGTCTCAAAATTCTCTGCATAATAAATGCTAACGTTTTGATACAAATACATGGTATTTAAAAAACGCTCGTACACATGGTTCAAGGGTAAAAAACTTAATGCGCGCCAATTGGGTGTAAAAGGTGCAATATCTTCACAATTTAAAACATTGCGCACTAAATTTTTGTGCGAGATCATGACGCCTTTCGGTTGGCCCGTGGTACCCGACGTATATAATAAGGTAAGCAGGTCGTTTTCGGTGATCTTACTTTTTATAGCTTCAATTTTATTGAGATCTAAATTTTGTTTTCCTATTTCTAAAAATTCGCTAAACGATTTAACACCTTCAATAGGATGAAAACTGAAAACATATTTTAAATGTGGTAATTCTGCTTCTAAACTTGCGAGTTTTTGGTATGTAGATTTTTCGGAGATAAAAATAATTTTTGCTTCGCAATGATTTAGTATATAAGTAAGATCGCCAGTGCTTATGGTCGGAAAAATTGGCGCGGTTGGCATGGCAACCTGTTGTGCACCATAATCCACAAAATTCCATTCGGGCATGTTGCTGGCCATTATGGCAACACTATCGCTGCTTTTTAAACCTAAATGTAAAAGTGCCGAGCCAACATAATTTGCTTTATTAACAAAATCGGCAACGCTGTGCTTTACCCATTGCTTATTTTCTTTAGCTGTTAAAATATCATCCTTTGTTGAGGTACTCTTCAGTTTGTCAAGAATATCAAAAACTCTTTTTATTTCCATAATACAAGTTAAATTTCTTAAAAATTAAGCGAATAACAAAATTTTTGCCACTAATGCGCAAAGTCACTAAGGCACACAAAGATAATTCTTGGTGAATCTTTGTGTTTTGGTGTCTTCGTGGCAGCATCTTGCTTTCATTATTTTTAATTAACTTTACATCACAAAACACATTATGATCGTTATTACAGGTTCGGCAGGATTTATTGGTAGTTGCATTGTTTCGAAATTTAATTCGGAAGGTGTAAATAATTTAATACTGGTAGATGATTTTTCTGTAGCCGATAAACAAGCTAATTATACTTTAAAGACCTTTTACCAAAAGATAGAACGCAAACATTTTATTGACTGGTTTGATAATAACTACAATATTGTTAGTCACGTTATACATATTGGTGCAAGAACAGATACTACCGAAAAAGATGTTCATATTTTAAACGAATTGAACCTTGATTACACTAAAGCTATCTGGCGCATCTGTGCTAAAAACAATATTTCATTAATTTATGCTTCATCTGCCGCAACGTATGGTTTGGGTGAGCATGGTTATGAAGACGATGAAACTAAAATTCCGCTTTTAAAACCATTAAATCTTTACGGCGAAAGTAAGAACGACTTTGATAAATGGGCTTTGCAACAAAAACAAACACCGCCAAACTGGTATGGTTTAAAATTCTTTAATGTATATGGACCAAATGAATATCATAAAGGCAGAATGGCTTCTGTGATCTTTCATTCTTTTTTACAGATCAATGAAACCGGAAAAGTAAAATTATTCCGTTCGCATAATTCAAATTACACTGATGGCGGTCAGCTCCGCGATTTTGTTTATGTAAAAGATGTTGTAAATGTGATCTGGTTCCTGTATTCATCAAAAGTAAAAAATGGTATTTATAATTTAGGGAGCGGTAAGGCCCGCACTTTTTTAGATCTTGCTAATGCTACATTTAAAGCATTAAATATTGAACCAAACATTGAATTTATTGATACACCAATTGACATAAGAGATAAATACCAGTATTTTACTGAAGCCAATATGAACAAATTAGTAAATGCAGGTTATTCAAAAAAATTTACCAGTCTTGAAGAGGGCGTGAATGATTATGTTAAAAATTACCTTATCAAAGGAAATTATTTTTAACCACATAGACACATCGAAAAATTAAACCCAAAGGTTTTAAAAAGGTACACATAGTTTCTTCGCCTATGGCGAAGAAAACCTATGTTTTACTTTAGGAATCAATTGTTTCTTCTAAAACCTATGTGCCTATGTGGTTAAATTTTATGTTTTTGCAACAGAAACTGCCTGTTTTTCGTAAAGATTTTTTTCCTAAATTTAGATTATGAGAATTTATTTAAAAGCGATGTGCCTTTTAGGCCTTTTGATGGGCTCAACTATTTCGGCACAAAATTACGGATGCCAGCATGGAAAAAATATGCAGTCGACTGCACCTATATATTATAGCGCAGAAAATCTTAGAAGCGATACCTTTAATATATTAACCTATACTATTAATCTTGAGATAGGAAATACTACATTCAAGCAAATAGCGGGAAATACACAAATTCGTTTCGCGCCAAAATTAAATAACAGAACCTTTATCCGTTTTGACCTTCTTAAATTAACCATCGACTCAATAAAAGAAAATGCTACTTTATTGACCTACGTATATAATGACACTATTTTGAAGGTGAATTTTACTGCGCCAAAAAATACAACCGACACTTCTATATTTACGGTTTATTATCATGGTTTGCCACAAGGCGATCCAAGTGGTTGGGGCGGTTTTTATTTTGATAATCATGGAGGTAATCAATATGCCTATAATTTAGGTGTTGGTTTTGGCGCCAAGCCACATAATTATGGCCGTGTTTGGTTTCCATGTTTTGATAATTTTGTTGAGCGCACTAAATACGTATTTAATATTACCTGCGATTCGACACGTCGTGCATATTGCAACGGACAATTAACTTCGGACGTAGTTACAGCTGCAAAACGTACACGTCAGTGGGTGTTGAACGATGAGATCCCAACTTATCTTGCATCGGTTGCTGTTGCAAGATACAGGCAGGTAAACTGGACCATCAATGCGCTGAACGGTATTAAACCAATAACATTAGTTGGTGTTGCAGCAGATACAACTGCTATGAAAAACGGTTTCGTTAATTTAAAAAATTGCATCCATGGTTTCGAAAATTATTATGGCCCATATGTGTGGAACCGTTTTGGTTATGCACTTGTACCATTTAATAGCGGGGCTATGGAGCATGCTACAAACATTGCATACCCGCGCGCGGTAATTGGCGGTCTTACTTATGAAGCAGAATTAATGGCGCACGAATTAGCACATCATTGGTGGGGGGATCTTATTACCTGCGAAACTCAGGAAGACATGTGGATAAACGAAGGTATGGCAACATTTAGTGCTTACATGTTTACAGAATGGCAATACGGTAAAACAAGTTATTTAAATTCAGTGAAAACCGAGCACGAAGATCTTTTGCACTTCCTTCATAAAAAAGATGGTGGCTTTAGAGCGGTAAGTGGAATTCCACACAGCACAACGTATGGCGATCACGTATACAAAAAAGGTGCGGATATTGCGCATACTTTAAGAGGTTATATGGGCGATATTCCTTTCTTTAATGGTGCAAAATATGTGATGCAGCAAAAAGCATTTAAAAGTATAAACAGTAATGAGTTTAGAGATTTACTTCAAACCAGCAGTGGACAAAACCTGGCGGATTTTTTTACTAACTGGGTATTTAACGGAGGTTGGTCGCATTTTGCAATTGATTCGGTAAAATATACACAGATCTCACCTACAAGTTATGATGCTGTTATTGCGTTAAAACAAAAAACCTATGGTACAACAGTTTTACATAATAGCGTGCCTTTAGAAGTGAAATTTTTTAAGAGCGATTGGTCTTCTGTAACTAAAACAATTACTATGAGTGGTGCCACCGGAAGTTTTACGGTTAATGTTCCGTTCAATCCTGTTTATTCAGCTTTAAATTACGATAGTAAAATTGGCGATGCTACTTCCCATGAAGTTAAGACCGTGAAAAACACAGGAAACCTGAATTGGAATTTAGGAAAAGTATCTATGATCGTTCAGAATAAAGGTTTGGATTCGAGTTTAATTCGCGTGGTACATAATTATGTTAAACCCGATCCGTTTAAAAGCAATCCTTTAAATCATAAACTTTCTAACCAGCATTTCTGGAAAGTGGAAGGGCTCTTATCTCCTGGTTTTGTTTCAAAGATCAGGTTTAATTACGATGGCAACAAATTTATAGCAGGAACATACGCCTATTTGGATACACTTTTAACGATTGTAAATGGCGATAGTGTGAGATTATTTTACAGGGCAAACGCAGCAGACGATTGGAAAGTACTAAAGAACATGAACAAATTTGTTTCAGGATTAAGAACAGGTTTTATTGAAATTGATACTTTAAAATTAGGAGAGTACACCTTTGGTAATTCTACAGATACAAGTTCGGTTGGAATAATTGAGCACACAAAAAATGTAGTGGATGTAAAAGTTTATCCCAACCCGGCAAAACATAAATGTACCATTGAGTTTAAGGACGAACTAAAAAAAGAATATACTTTAACTTTGTATGATATTGAAGGAAGGATCTTGTTGAACAAGACTATTAACACCAAAGTAACAAACCTCGATATAGATCAATTTGTAAAGGGCACCTATTTTATAAAGATAGAAAGCGCGAATAAGTTGGTGTATAGTCGGAAATTGTTAATTGATTAATTTTGATCTTTGGCTATCGCAACAAATCTTACAAAAATAAAATTTGACGATCTTTTTGAGAATAAATTTCAGATCTCAGGCGTTCAAAAATTTATTTACTTTTTTCTTCTCTTTAATTTCATTCTTTTAGTCATTACCTTTCATAATCCTATTGGCGATTTTGGCAATTATTACTACGGAAGCAATTTCTGGAGGGAAGGTATTGATCCTTTAAAATTTTACCAAAGCATCCATTTTTTTAATTCAGAGATAAGGCATCACGAAACAGGTGTATTCTTTGAGAACTATACCCCAGTGACTCCATTTTCATTGCTCTTTTATTGGCCACTCACTTTTTTTAATTTGATGACCGCTAAATTGCTTTTTAATCTTTTAGGTCTTTTTGTTTTTTGTTTTTCTCTACAACGACTAATAAAATCGACAAAAGTATTTAGCCCTGCTTTTTATTTTCTGACTTTTATTTTTTTGCAACCACTTTATTCTAATTTTCATCACGGACAAGCTTATCTATTAATAGCCGCTTTGCTGTTCGAGTTTTATATTGCCCTGCAAAGCAATAAAAAAATGACCATGGGTGTAATTATTGCACTATTGTTCTGTTTAAAGATCTTTCCAGCCTTTATTGCCATTATATTTTTATTTAAAAAAGACTGGAAGTCTATTGGCTGGAGTGTTTTATTTATTGCCGTATTCCTTTTATTGACTTTGTTTTGTGTGGGCACAGAGGTAATGAACTATTATTACCTGGATGTCTTTCCGCGCTTAGCGCTAAACGATGTCACTGCGCCGTTTTCGCACTTTAACCAGAGTTTTCATACCTTCTTATTAAATAGTTTTGTTTTTCATCCTTTTTTAAATCCTTCGCCATTAGTTAACGCTACGTTGATAGCTGTAATAATTCAGTTAGCCTTTTACAGTTTTGTTTTTAGTATTCTTATAAAAATGGTTTTAAAGCAAAGTTTATTTACTTCGTTTTTTGTTTCTGTGTTGGCTTTGGTTTTGATAAACAAATACTCCACTGTATATGGTTTAATAATTCTGTTCCCTTTTATTTTTCTTTTAAAAGAGATAAGGATCAAAAAAATGGCTTTACTCTGTTGTTTATTTTTTCTTGCCTGTAATATTCCCATTCATAAATTGGGTAATTTACCTCTCGTATTACAATATACACGTGTTTGGCTTTTAATAGCAGTTTTTATCATTATCATACTTGAGTTTAAAATTGCTTTTGATCTTAACTGTTTTATCGTTTGTTTACTTATCTCCATTTTACCTTCTATGGCTTTTTATAACGGTAAAACCGAAAGTATAAATGAGTTCAGGTCAAAAGCCGGCATTGTTTACGATTTTAATGTAAGCCCCGATCATATTAAGATGTACACTTGTATTGGCAACAGGGACACTGTGGAGAGGATAGAATTTATTTCCAATAAAATAGATTCAACTACCTTTATAAAGAAAAACACAGGATCTTTATTAAAGAATAAAGCTGTTTTTGTAAATAATAAAGACCTTATATTTATGTCGGATGAAAATAGTGGTGTTGGCATGAACTATTTAAAAGTAATAAAACCGGCCAGAGTAGAATAATGAAAAGAATAAGTGTATATTTTATTGGATTTGTTTTTTTTATCTTTTCCTGTAAAAAAGAAACCGCGGTTGATAATACCATTAACCTTGAATTCACAAAGATCTATGAAATTGATAATTGGGAAAATGGTCGTGGTGGTTTACTCTGGGCGCTCTCTTTTTTAGGCGCTGAATTAAAAAAAGACAGTTTAAATGCTGCTATAATTAGGTTAGATTCTACCAGGTTCAATCTTGATCTTTCACGCGTTGGTTTTTCAGCAAATGCTGTAAACATGTTAAAAGTAATAACCGACTCGCTTAAAAGAACAGAAGAATATAAAATTAAACAATCAGTTGACCTGGGTGCTTTTGTTTCAGTTCTGTTAGGTGCCAGTGAACATTATTACCGGATCACAGGTGTTGAAAGAACTTTTGCGGAAAAATTAAACAAACATAAAGGAGAGGTGCCGGTTGTTTTTCCGGTTTCAAAATCGGTGGTCTCAAAAAACACACGAGTTTTAAAAGTGTACAATAAAGGTACCTATACCAATTGGTTATTTATTGCCGAAGAGGGTAGTGGTGACATTAGTAAAAATGAGTTTAAAGTTAGTGCCTATGAAGTGTTTGATATTATGCCTAACGGACAATTACGATTTTCGATTTACGATGCAGAAGGAAAAATAATGTCTGGTAGTCCGGAAGCTATTAGTGAGGCCGGCAAACCCGCTAAATGTTTATGGTGCCATGAAATTGTTATTCAACCGCTTTTTTCAAATAACGATTCAATTAGCGGTTATATTTCGCAAAAACAATATTTAAATTTAGTAAAAACATTAATGGATACGTTAACAGCGGCCCGTAAAAAACTGAATAGCGATATCGATTTTTCAAAAACGCAAGACCATTCTTTAACCGAGCGTTTGTATGTTGGTTATATGGAGCCATCCATCATAAAACTTTCTAAAGAATGGAATATTCCCGCAAAAGCCCTGAAGGATATTTTAAAAAATAACCGTACACACCAATACCACGATTTTGAATTTTTTGGAGACATTTATTATCGCGATTCTATCATGCAATTCGCACCGTTTAAAGCCTGCATTCCAACTTTTAGTATAAGGGAAAATGATCCTCGCGAGCCAAATTTTATAAAATAATTGAAGGTAGTAAATTCAAATACGGGCATTGTTTTTTCAAATACTATAAGAGGGATTTCTTCTTCCCTGTTGAATGCCTTTATCTGTTTTGCTTTTACCGCTCTTAATTTACAACTAGACCTTAAAGACTTTGTTATTTTTTTTACAGGAAGTAATTTATTGTTGATCGTTTTTAATTGGGGTTTAAAGGATTACAGCGTTAAATTATTTACTTCGGAAACTGAAACTAAGAATATATTTTCGAAATTATTTTCATTAAGGGTCGCTTTGTATTCTGTATTTGGTGTTGTTTTGGCTTTTCTCCCACTTAAATTGACATTACTCACTTTTATTCTTGCATTTTCTTTTTTTAAGTCCGTTAATAATACCATCGAAGCCTTTTCAACTTCCAGGAATAAAAACGCAGGATTTGCTTTCATTGATATTTTATCTCTTTGCATTTTGGTAATAGCATATATATTGAATTTTAATTTTACTGCCGTTTCTGTTTTTATTTTAATTACTGGCTCTGAAATTTTAAAGGCGATTGTTGGACTACTTTTATTTAATAAAGAAATTTCGTTGCGGCTTATAAATCCATTTCCATTTTTAAAAGAAACGGTAAATTATTTTTTAGTGGCTTTTTTCGCTTTTTTACTTTCGAAGGTCGATTTTTATATTTCATCTTTTTATTTAAATTCGAAAGATCTCATTAACTATCATATTTACAGTAGCTTAATTGGTTTATCGCAAATAATTATCACTTCTTTTTTCTCAAGGCAAATGGTAAACTGGTTTAAATCCAAAGACGACAAATTTAATGTGGATATGAAACGCTTTTCTCTTGTTTCTTTTGCTTTATCACTTTTAGCCTTGCCATTTTTTTATTTTATCACCTTATACTTTTATAAATTCAATATCTCCGTTGCTATGTTGATACTTGTATTTTTAAACCTATTTATTTTTTCATTCACACTTTTAGAAATATATCTAAATACACATCAAAATAAACACCGTGTTATTTTAACAGGTGTGCTTTTTTGTGCAATGATTAATATTGTTCTATCCTTCATTATTATCAGTCATTTTGAGGTATTGGGAGCAATTTTGGCGAATATTATAAGCCTATTTACACTATATTTATACTTTAAAATTGTTGCTAAATACCGGTTCAAAAATGCCTCTTAATATATTGTTGTTTAACCCCCGAAGTGCAAGAGCAAAACCCAGGATACCTAACAGTATTTTGCAGGTAGCCGCATCTATTGAAGGAAAGCATAACTATATTATTGTAGACGGGAATATGGAAAAGAACCCGGAGCAGATTATTTTAAATTATTTCTCGAAAGAAAAAATAGATGTTTTTGGTTGCACGGTAATGCCTGGACCTCAATTAAAACAAGCTATTCCAATTTCTAAAGTTCTAAAACAATTATATCCCAACTTAAAAACTATCTGGGGTGGTTATTTTCCTTCTAATCAGCCAAAGTCTGTTTTAAATTCGGGATATATAGATTATATCGTTAATGGCCCAGGCGATAATACTTTTCCACAATTATTAAATGCGATCGAAAATAATTTGCCGGTTGATTCTATTAAGAATTTAATTTACAAAAAGGGCGATCAAATAATAAAAACAGCAAAAGAAGAACTTTTGGATCTTGATAAGTTGCCTGAACTACCCTATGAAAAATTAAATGCTTTTTATCCTCTTCAAAAATATTTAGGCAAAACCTATTTAGGAAAAAAAACCATTGCGTATCACAGCAGTTTTGGTTGTCCGTTTACCTGTTCATTCTGCGCCGTGGTGCCTATTTATAATGCCCGCTGGAAAGGAAGATCGGCGCAGGGAATTTATAATGATATTAAGTTTTTAAAAGAAAAATATAATGGCGATGCGATAGAGTTTCATGATAATAATTTTTTTGTATCTGAAAAACGCACGGTTGAATTTGCCAAATTAATAAAGGATGAAAAAATGGTTTGGTGGGGCGAAGCGCGCATAGACACCATGGATAAATACAAAGATGAATCGCTGGCACTTATTCGTGAAGCGGGTTGTAAAATGATCTTTTTTGGTGCAGAAACGGGTAATGACGCTGTTTTAAAAAAAATGGATAAAGGTGGTACACAAACAGGTGAACAAATTTTAAGATTTGCTGAGCGCTTAAAAAAATTCGACATCATTCCTGAGTACTCTTTTGTACTTGGCATTCCAAGCGATACAGAAGAAGAAGCTGATAAACAAATTAATGAGGATATTGAGTTCATTAAAAAAGTAAAAGCTGTTAATCCAAAAACAGAGATAATTATTTATACCTATAGCCCTGTTCCAACCGAAGGCTCGGATATGTATAATAATGTGCTTGCAAGCGGATTTAAATTTCCTGAGACATTAGAAGATTGGATAAGTCCGGCCTGGGAAAATTTCGATCTGCGTAAAAACCCATTAACTCCATGGTTAAAACCTTACATGATAGATAAGATCAAAAATTTTGAAACAGTTTTAAATGGTTATTTCCCAACAGAATCGGATATACGATTTAAGCATTGGCAGAAAAAAATTATCAGTAACTGGAGTGGCTTACGTTATCATACCGGTTTTTATAAATTTCCAGTTGAGATAAAAGCTCTTCAAAAAATATGGAAATACCGTCAACCTGAAATAGAAGGTTTTTAATGTTAGATCGTTTACATAAAAAAGCTTACGATGTTTTAGTGCAACCATTTTTAAAACATTATTTAAAAAAGGAAAGGTGGTTTACGTATGAGAATATTAAATTAAAGATCTATCCCGGTGTTTTTCACCCAGCATATTTTTTTAGCACTATTTTTTTTGCTGAATTTATTCAGAACCTTGACCTAAAAAATAAAAAAGTGTGTGAAGTTGGTGCCGGTTCGGGATTATTAAGTTTTATTGCACTAAAAAGAGGAGCTACTGTTTTTAGTTTTGATATTAGTTCTACAGCCATAAATGGCATTAATGAAAACCTTCAGAATAATTTTCCAGAGGCCAAAAATTTTAGCGTTTATCTATCTGATCTGTTCGACTCAGTTCCTGAAAATAAATTCGATCTTATTTTAATCAATCCGCCCTATTTTTTTAACGATCCTCATGATGAAGGCGCATTCGCCTGGTACTGTGGTAAAAATGGCGAGTATTTCATGAAATTATTCACGCAATTGGGTGCATATTCAATGCCGTCTGCACAGATCTTCATGTCTTTGGCCGATAATTGCGATCTTGAGAGGATAAAAGCCATAGCAAAAAAGCACAATTATTTGTTAAACCTTGTAACTGAAAAGAAAATAAAGTGGGAAAAAAACTTTATCTTTAAAGTTACAAAGGAAACATGATAGCAGTAGATTTAGATAAGGTTACTTTAACCAAAGGACAGTATGCGGTGTATAGCTGCATCTGTTATTTTGATGTGTTTCGTTATCCTGTAAGGCCAACCCAAATACTGGACTTTGTAAATTTTAAAACTACTCAATCACAGGTTAATTTGATCCTGAATGAATTGGTGGAGCTTAAACTGATCTCAGAAGCTAATGGTTTCTATTTTTTAGAAAAAGACAACGCAAATTTTATTGCTAAACGCTCTGATTCGGAAACAAGATGCTTAAAAAAGGAAAAAGTAATTAAGCGATACGCTAATTTTATTTCGCGCTTTCCGTTTGTAGAATCTGTTTGTATTTCGGGTTCCTGTTCGAAAGGTTTGTTGGAAGATGATGGTGACATAGATTATTTTATTATTACATCTCCAAATAAATTGTGGTTATGCCGCTCTATTTTAATTGCCTTTAAAAAGATCTTCCTATTTAACTCAAAAAAATATTTTTGCGTTAATTATTTGGTCGATTCAAATAACCTCGAGATTCCCGATAAAAATATTTTTGTTGCTACAGAGGTAAGAACCCTGGTGCCAATAACTAATAAAGCTTTATTTGAGAAATTCCTTGATACAAATAAGTGGACAAATGATCTTTTGCCAAACAAACAGGCTTATAATTCTACGTTCTTAAAAGAAGAAAAAGCAACTAAGTATTTCTTTAAAGTAGTTGAAGTTTTATTTGGAGGTAAACTTGGAGATAAATTAGACAAAAAATGTTTTGATCTAACACTTTCATCATGGCAGAAAAAATTTCCTAACTTTAGTAAGGAAGATTTTGACCTCAATTTACGCAGTCGTAAAAATGTTTCAAAACATCATCCACGTGGTTATCAAAAAAAGGTGTTATCAGAATTGAGTAATCGCCTTGAAAAGATAAATTGTTGACCTTATACATGAGAGTCCTGTTTACACATTCGTATTTCCTTCATTTTGATAATAAACAATTAAAAACAAAGACGCCTTTTCCGCCTTTGGCTACGTTATATGCAGCCTCTGTTCTAAGAGAAAATGGTTATGAAGTAAAATTGGCGGATCTTCAATTCTCCACTTCTTCTGATGATATAAAACAACATTTAGAAAACTTTAAGCCCGATGTATTTGTAATTTATGATGACTCGTTTAACTATTTAACCAAAATGTGTTTAACAAATATGCGCGAAGCTGCTTTCAGAATGCAGAAATTAGCTAAGGCATATAATATTCCCGTTATTGTTTCATCATCTGATGCTACCGATCATCTTGAAAAATATTTTTTTAATGGGGCAGACTATATTATTATTGGTGAGGCAGAGCAAACGCTTTTGGAATTGGTGAATGGTTTAAAACAAAAAAATAATTTTGATCCCGCATCAATAAATGGTCTTGTTTATTTTTCAGAAAATAAGGTCATTAAAACACCACCACGTTTGGTATTAAAAGATCTTGATCAGTTGCCTTTACCGGCCTGGGACTTGGTTGATATAACCGAGTATAAAAAAACCTGGTTGTCGGGACACGGCTTTTTCTCTATTAATTTTGTTACTACACGCGGTTGCCCATATAAATGCAATTGGTGCGCAAAGCCGGTTTATGGCAATAGGTATAATTCGCATTCACCACAAAACGTTGCTAAACAAATTAAACAACTGCAAGCGCAATTTGGTTTTACGCATATTTGGTTTGCCGATGATATTTTTGGATTAAAACCAAACTGGTTAAAAGAATTTAATGAGGCGATACAAGAATTAAAAATAAAGATCCGATACAAAATTCAAAGCAGAGCTGATCTTTTGCTCGAAGATGAGAATATAAAATATCTGGCTGAATCTGGTTGCGAAGAAGTGTGGATAGGTGCGGAAAGTGGATCGCAAAAGATATTGGATGCTATGGATAAAGGCACAACCATAGAACAAATAAAGGAAGCAACAGCGCTTCTAAAAAAGCATAACATAAAGCCTTGTTTCTTTTTACAGTTTGGTTATACCGGCGAGTTAATTGGTGATATTGAGAAAACTATTTTAATGGTAGAAGAATTAAAACCCCATGATATTGGCATTTCGGTTTCGTATCCATTACCCGGCACCAAATTTTATGAAAATGTAAAACGAGATCTGGAAACAAAGCAAAACTGGAAAGACTCTGATGACCTGCACCTGATGTTTAACAGTACATATGATGCAAATTTTTACCGCTACTTACAACGTTTTGTACATTATAAATTCAGAACCACGCAAGCAATAGAATTATTGAGGAAGAAGAAAATAAATAAACGAATGGTATTAGGCCCTTATTATTATTTTAAGCAAATAGGTTTAAAGAAAAAATTACAAACTATAGAACCCGATGCAGGCCGCCTCTTTTGATAATTACGCGCAGCAATACGATGCGCATTTTACTTTCTCACCGGTTGGTCTGTTGCAAAGACAGGGCGTTTATAAGCACTTGTTGCCTTTATTAAGTAAAGATACGTCTGTTCTTGAAATAAATTGCGGCACGGGTTATGATGCAATAGAAATTGCCAAATACGTTAAAAATATTCTCGCTACAGATGCTTCTGCCATGATGATAGAGCAATGTATAGCGAGAAAGGCAGAAACAAAAAACGTAGTGTTTAAAGTAGATCTGATACAGGATCTACAGGATGAAATAAAAAACTCGAATTTTATTTTTTCAAATTTCGGCGGACTGAATTGCCTTTCGCCGCAAGATCTTAAAGAGTTCGCGAAAAAATGTAATACTCTGTTAAAGAAAGATGCCGATCTTTTTTTTGTGATCATGGGAAGGAAATGTATTTGGGAGAGACTTTATTTTATGATAAAAGGAGATCAAAAAAAAGCTACAAGACGAAAAAGTTTAGAGGGAGTAAATACTATAATTGATGGGTCTGAATTTAAAACCTGGTATTATTCACCTAAAGAGATGCAATTCTTTTTTACTGAAGGATTCAAAGCGCAACATATTTCGGGTGTTGGCCTATTTGTGCCACCATCTTATTTAAATCCATTTTTTTCGAAGAAAAAGCTGTTGCTTAAACTATTTAGCGCGCTTGACAAAGTATTTTGTAATTTTAAATGGACTACAAATTACGCCGACCATTATATCATTCATTTAAAGAAAATAAGTTGATACTCTTAACGCACGGATATTTTTTAAAGGACGACCCTAAAGAGTTGGAGATCATGAAGCCTTATGTTCCATTAGGTATTCTATATATTTCGGCATACTTAGAAAGTAAAAACGTTTCGCACGAAGTCTTTGATTCTACATTCGCATCGTTCGAAGAATTTAAAAAGTATCTTCTTAAAAATAAACCGAAGCTTATTGGCATCTATACTAATTTAATGACCAAAGTTTCTGTATTAAAAATCACCGAATTTATTCACCAGCATCCTGAACTCAAAAACTGCAAAGTTATTTTAGGCGGACCGGAAATAAGATACAACGCCGAAAATTACTTATTGAATGGCGCCGATATGTTAGTTGTCGGCGAAGGTGAACAAACTTTTTTCGAGATCGCAGAATTTTTTAATGCAAACAATGTTCTTCCAACGGAAGTTGCAGGAACAGCCTATCTTCAAAACAAAGCAGTTTTTTTTACTCCTGAACGTACTTTAATAAAAGATGTAAATACTTTGCCAATGCCCGCAAGAAGTAAAATAGATCTTACTCTTTATGGTAATGCATGGAAAAAACACCATGGTTACAGTATGTATTCTATAAGCACGATGCGCGGTTGTCCATATACTTGTAAATGGTGCAGTAGGGCAGTGTATGGTGGCACTTACAGGAGACGCAGCGCAAAATTAGTTGTAGATGAACTGGCATATTTAAAACAAAATTATAACCCAGATCGTGTTTGGTTTGTAGACGATGTATTTACGATAAGCCATAAATGGATGAACGAGTTTAAAGAAGAGATCTTAAAACGACAGGTTTTTATTCCTTATGAAATTATTACTCGTGCAGATAGATTGAACGAAGACATTATAAAGATTTTAAAAGAAACCAGTTGTTTCAGAGTTTGGATAGGAGCAGAAAGTGGTTCACAAAAAATAATTGATGCTATGGACCGACGCGTGAATGTAAAAGAAGTACGCGAGATGATCATTAAAACAAAAGCTTATGGTATAGAGGCCGGAACTTTTATCATGCTTGGCTACCCTGGAGAAAATAAAGCAGATATAAAAGAAACCATTCGTCATTTAAAAATATCAGACCCAAGTTATTATACCGTAACATTGGCTTATCCTATTAAAGGAACGCCTTTGCATAATGAAGTTACCGAAACCATTGAGGCCAATGGCGCTTGGAATAAGATCAGTGACAGGGATTACGATTTTAAACGGACACATTCAAAAAAATTCTATCAATATGCTATAAGATGGGTTTATAATGAGGTAAATTTTAGCAAAAGCACGGGTTTTGTAAATAAGTTAAAGTTCAAAACCAAGTCAATTTTGGCGCAATCCCTTATGTTGCTTAGTTAAACGATTATCACTAAATTTGATGTTCATTAATTATCCCAATAAATGAGTAAGATCTTCTTTATATTTTCATGTTTATTGTTGCCGGTTCTATGCTTTTCTCAAACACCAAAAGAAAAAGCGAAGCCGGATGATGAATTTAATATTAAAAAATATAAAGGCGAGCCCGGCGACAGGTTGATCATCGAAATTAATCGCACAGCCTGGTTGGGCGCACCGGCTGATATTAAAACACATTGGAGAAGTCTGGGTTTGAATTTTGCCTTTATGTTCGATAAGCCAATTGGGCGTAGTAGTTTTAGTTTTGGATATGGCATTGGTATTTTTAGTCATAATTTTCATAGCAATGCCGATTTTATTTACAAACTGGATAGCGCAAATACTAAAAGTGTAACGACGATCTTACAGCCAAAAACAACTGAGTATAAAACAAACAGTTATAACGAAAAGATCCTTGAAATTCCTTTAGAAATTAGATTTAGAAGTAAAACAGACAGGAAATTTAAAGTGGAGTTTGGTGTAAAGGGTGGTTACGTAATAAATGATTTCCGTAAGATGGTAGATGCCGATGGTAAATTAAGGGTATACAATACAAAAAATATTAATCATATCCGTTATGGTGTAAATTTCCGCATCGGTTTCGAACAAATTTGTCTTACTGCCTGTTATTATGTGAGCGAGGTATTTCAAAAAGACAGGGGCGTAAACGGCCTTAACATGTATTCCTTTGGTCTTGCAATAATTCCTTATTAATTGAAAGAACATGAAGGGCGTGGATATAAGAGAAGAGCTAACCCGGTTTAAAAATAAGACCAGGAGTAAAGAAGATGAGCTCATTCAGGAAGCTAACCGAATTTTAAGCAACGATATTTTTTCGGAAGATAAGATCTTAAAGAATTTAAAACACTACAATAATTCTTTTGAGATAGTTGATGAAGCAGATGTGGATGCTGATATGATCTTTAAAATTTCGGAGATCAAAAAAATTGCATTACAGTACCGTTTAAAATTTATTGATAGTAAATATTATAAGGCTGAGATTCCTTACGAAGCTATCTTAAAAATAAAGTACATTAATTTAACTTATAAGAAGGACATTAAAGGTTTTAAGATCTTAGCGCCATTAGAAGCATTTAAAGAAGATGGTATAAAAAAACCTGCTATATTATTTGCGCCCACTAATCTTGGTAATTATTATATCATTCATAAATGGGGCTCTGACTTTAAATGGTACAGAAAAATGTTATCCTGGCCACTTAAGAATTTTGATCATTTATTTGGGACGGTATTGATCTATACATTAATTGTAACATTAAGTATACCAACGCCATTAATTACGTTGGATGCCACTGCCGGCTACTGGTCTGGCTATAGAGCTGCGGCCTTTATGCACTTACTGATCTTTCATTGTGGCGTAACCGCTTATATTACTTTTGCCTTTGGAAAGAACCTAAGCTCCATTACCTGGAATCATTACAGGGATTTTGGATAGTTTTTGTTTATTCTCCAAATCATATAGATAGTCTGGAAAATCTTCTTAGACTTTGTCAAAATGAAATTAAAATGCGCTTCAGCGTACTTTGAATTTGAAAAAGCCTTGCGCGTCCACACGCTTGCGGTGCTTGCTGTTATTGGTAGTTTTAGCGGAGGGCTAATGTGTTTCAAATTGTCTATTTAGTTACAACCAGTTTTATTGTTTTTCGGTTGGTCTTCGAAATGAGATGCACAGTGTACACACCAGGCTGCTCGATGTAAACACTTATTGTTGGTGAAGTAATTTGTTTTCGAAACTCAAATTCTCCGGTCATTTTATAAATCACAACTTCAGTAAAATCATTACCATTTTTAATTTCGAAATTGCCATTGGAGGGATTGGGATACAAATATGTTTGGCGATTTTTATCGGATGTAGTTTTAATTGACAGAGGTGGTAATTTATCATTGCAACTTGTGCAAGTACTATCCGGCGTAAAGATCCACATGTCTGCTAAGCATGAATAACCATTTGAAGCAATACCACCAAAAAGTGCGAGATCACCATCTAAAGTTTTAAAAGGATTAGCACCACTTCTGGAGGAAGGATAATTATTAGGTCCACCAACATTTAATACGCCATATGAAGAGTAATATTTTTGCACTGTATCGCCCGCTACCCAAGTCCACTGATTTGTTCTAGTACTATAGTACATTAGATCATTTAATGACAAGTTTGAGGTTTGAGTTGCCGATGCGCCACCCATTACCCAAAGGTTATCGCAGCCATCTATCCAACAGGCGCGACCTTCGACACGAGGCTTGGGATCAAGCTCATGGTCCATTGAATCGCATTTACTATTACCGTAGTTATGAAAACCGGTAAAGGTTGTATCTCCCCACATCCATGTCCAACAATTGTTTTGAATCTGATAACGCCAAAGAACTTTTAAGTATGCGGAACCGCGGGAATATAAATACCAGAAATCTCCCTTTGAATCTTTCCAGCGCGTGTAGTCGAAATATGTGTAACCGGGAGTATTTGCCAAGGCAGGCGTGCCTTTTACACCGTAAACCGAGTTCGCATAAATTTGACTTGTATCGCCTTTCATCCAGGTCCAATTATTTGTGCTTATATTATAGCGCCACAAACAACCGTTAGCGGCGACCATCCACAAATTGCCATTTATATCGTCTGTCCAAGCCACACCCATTTCAATCTGAGGTGGTGGGCAATTTAAAGAATCTTCAACTCCTTTAACACCATACACCGCTGTGTTGTAATAATATTTTGGGCCTTTCATCCAGGCCCAGGTATTATTAGCCGGGTCATAATTCCAGAGGTCTCCGTATGCCAGGCCTGCACCGGGTGTATTGGTTACGCTACCTATACCACCATAAAGCCAGAACTTACCAAATTTATCTACCCACGAATAACTAGTTGATCTAAGCCCTGGCGAATTTGTAACAGAGGGCACACCTTGTAAACCGTATTTTGGATTTTGACTTGTTAAACTGCTTCCGGAAACCCATGTCCACTGGCTGATGGTCTGATCATATTTCCACATGTCTTCAAAAAATCCAAACACTTCATTTGTGCCGCCGTAAAGCCATAGGTTACCTTGCGCATCCTGCCACTCACATGCTTCGTACAAACCGGGAGGTTTATTGCCTGGCGATGAAATGCCTTTAGTGCCGAAACTGCCAGCATAATTGTTTAAGGTAGAACCGCCAGCCCACATCCAGCAGCCCGGTTGTGTTTGCGCCTGTGCCTTAAAAAAAATAAAGCTAACTAATATGAATAAATTATATTTTAATTGCATCAATTATTTTGTTGTTTTAAAATTACCACTAACGTTCTACAAGCAGGTGTCCGCTTTTTGCTAAGCCCAATTTACGCATTTGAGCGCTAACCCGCAAAAAATGGCCTCTAGATCTCTGTTACCACTTTGTAGACGCGCACGTAAAGGTTAAACACTATCTGCGTGTCGTCGGAGTAAATTATTTTTTAGTTTTTTCGTCTTCTAAGTTGTCAAGTTCAGGTGACGCAGAAACACGTGACATAAAATTCACAGTTCCTTTTTTCTTCCAAACGCGTGTTGCAAAGATTATTCCTATAAGTAAGCCTAATGATGTAATTCCAATTCCTAGAACAAGTCCCAATGTGCCTTGCATGGTAAAATAAATAACTGCTCCAATAAAAAGTCCTATAAGGAATGGGGAAATGACAATTTGAAACCAGCCAATTAGTTCGGTTATGAATTCAAGTATTTTTGTCATTGGCTGTAAATTTAACTTATATTTAGGTCAATAAGCAAATAAAATAAAAAGTCGATTATAGCTAAGAGTCCACATGTTATTAAAATAGCATAAATGAAAGCTTTTAAAATAACTAAAAATAGTTCAAAGGTTGTCAGGTCTGGCTTTGAAACAAGTTTTTTTCTCTCAAATTTGTTTGTCAAGATAATTGTCAAAGTAGGAAGTCCAATTACAGCAACTGCAATATTTATAATAAGAAAGAGAATGCCAGCTGCCATTGCAGCTTGTAATATGAACATTTGATTTGTCATGCTGCGTTGCTTGGTAGAAATAAAAATTAACCGTCGATTTGTAAATATGTCGCACGCGCTTTTTGTCTTGTCAATTTACACATTTGAGAGTTAACCTGCAAAAAAATGGAGCAAGACCTGTGTTAGGGCTATGGTGGGCAAACACAGGACACGTCTGAGTACGTGTCCGCAAATAATGGATAATTTGTACCTTTATTAAAATTTAGATAATGAAGGTCAGGTCGAAATTATTTTTAGCGATATTATCGGAGGTCCGTGAAGGAATTATTGAAGAGCCGTTTTCGGTTGCAGATGTCAGCCATATTTTGGGAACTAGCAACACGTTTTTATGGCAACATTCAATTGATAAGTCAAAAAGTGAACCGGCAAAGGGTACGGCATATTTTATTAGAGTAAGTCATGGACGTTATAGAATAAACCCTCGGATAAAAGTTATATAAAAAACACTATTACTTAATGGAAGAAAAATTAGATATAGAAGGTCTGAAAAAATTGACTTTAATGTTTGATGCGCTATTGGTTCAAACGATAAAAAAAGGAATCACGTATGAAGAGTATTTGGAAATTAATTCCAATGAAGAATTTTATGGTGAATTTCAGCAGTTGAACTCATGGAATCAACAATATGGTTACACTTTCAATGTATATAATGATCACCTTATAAATGACAAGAAACACTTTCATTTTGAAAATAAAGAAAAGATGGTACACTTTAAAATGGATTTTGACGGTAATATTCTCGAAAAAGTTGGTAAGAACGATATTGATAGCGGCGTCCACAAGAAGTTGAGGAAATTTCTGAAACAAGAAAGTGTAGTTATAGAATGGAACAAATTGTGGGATAAAAACAATAAGGAATAATGAAGGAATTAGGTATTGGGCTATCTCCAGAAGGAAAATTTAAACAAAAGTTAACCAATAAATTACATAACGGTCTAAGATGTTATGAGATAATTGATGGAGATATTACAAGAGTTTCCATTGTGAAAAACCCAGCACATTCTTATAAAGGGAAAATAGTGTCAGAGGAAGAAAGAACGTTTATGGCACCAATATTGGTTCCTGACAAAATGATTTATAGAATAAATCCAATCACTGGGGAGCAATACTATATTTATTTTACAGCGGAAGTAATAGAGAAAATTACAACGAAGTACAGAAAGGAAAATTGGACTGATGAGGAACTAGTTACCTTAGTGCGCATGTACTCTGACTGTAACACCATTAAGGAAATAGCCTTTAGTGTTAATAGAGAAGAAGAGGATGTTGTCTACAAAATTGAAAATAGTGGTGAGTCATTTGTGCATTTGATACTAGCACTAATGATTAGTAAAAACAAAGAGATGCAAGAAATAACTAAGTTGCTAAAAATGTCCGAAGCAGAAGTCTTAAATCTTGTAACTCAAATGGGAGGTAAAATAATAAAGAAATGAAGTCGGCAAATAATTGTCGGCCCGTTAATTTATTTGTCATCTCGAACTATTTTGTCAAACGGAATTTTTTCTCGAAGTCTGTCCGCTACTATTAGTGTTAACTACATTATAAGGATAATTTTTCCATCTTTATTTTTTTATTTCAAACCACACCATCTCCCCAGATCTTTACAGTAATATTATCCATTTCTGGAGCCAGTTTTAGCTGGCAGGATAAACGCGAAGTAGGCGTAATGTTTGGAAGTGTGTCCAACATCGCATACTCATCATCCGAAATTTCATTTAAGTTCTCAAAACCTTTTAGTATTTCTACATGGCAGGTAGCACAAAGTGCCATGCCGCCACAGGTTGCTAAAATATCGTAATCGTTGCCTTTAAGAATTTCCATTAAGCTTAAACCCATATCAGTGGGCGCTTCAATAGTTGTAATTGTATTATCAGGATTTTGAATATTTATTTTAATGTCTATCATAAAAATTATTTTTTTTCTTCGCAGAGTTCAACTAAAACGCCATTGGTAGTTTTTGGATGTAAAAAACAAATGCGTTTATTATCGGCACCATCTTTTGCGGTTTGGTTGATCAACTCAAAACCTTCTTTTTTTAATCGTTCCATTTCTGCATCTAAATTATCCACCTCATAAGCAATATGGTGAATGCCCTCTCCTTTTTTTTCAATGAATTTTGCGATGGCACTATTTTCAGAAGTTGCTTCCAATAATTCAATTTTTGTTTCACCCAACATAAAAAAAGAAGTGCTTACACCTTCTGATGCAACTACTTCTACCTTGTAATGTTCTTTGCCAAATAATTTTTTAAAGAGTTCGTTGCTTTGGTTTATATCTTTAACAGCAATGCCAATATGTTCAATTTTTTTTATCATGTTAGAGCCTATTTAAATTTTATCTAATTATTTTGTTATCTATCTTTTTGACTGCAATATCGTTCCTCCCCACAAGTTGGCTCAAATATACTAAGATATTTGCCCTTCGCCGAAGTAACCAACTTCGCCTGCAAAATTTGCCTCATTTCGTTCAAAAATATAGAATAACAATTCTAAAATATAAAACTTAAATAGGCTCTTAATCTTTAGTAAAAAATTTTGTTTCGTCAATTTTCGTAAAACCTTCGTTTATTCCACCCTGTAAAGTTAATTCATTAATTGAATTTAAAGCTGTTGCTGTTTTACTTTCAAAAAACTCAGGCTTCTCTTTAAAAGCACCAAATACTTCAACTTCTAAAGGCTTAAGCGAATAACTAAATATCAAACCTGTACAATATTTAATGATGAGCGAATCTTCCGGTAATTCATTTATCTGGGCATAAAAACCTTTTTGAATGTAAGCGCTTCTTATAAATCTTTTTTTTGTAAAAAGACAAACGATCACTTCCTTCCCGGTATTATTTTTAACGGTAAGACTTAGGTCAGCTATTGTGTCAAATTTATTTCTTCCAAAATAATTGCTGTAGGGCGCATCGCCCATTTTTAGCGAAGTAACTCTTGGCCCTTCAATTTCTTTTTCGGGAATATATTTTTTCAATTCGGTATTTGCAGGAGAAGCTAAATTCAGGATCAATAAAAAAAGTCCAACCGCAATGGGTGTAGCAAAAAGAATGTATTTAAATTCATTATAATGTTTTTTTCCTTCCGTGGCTTGTTTATAGGTCTCTTTTGTTTTTGCATACTTTTTTATATGTTCATCGTAATACTTCCGGCGCTTTAATTCTTTTTCATCAAAGCTCCAGGTTTTTGTATTACTGCTTTTTGAAGCAGAGTAATTCTCGTTAATTGTAAGATTATAATCCAAACGGTAATCATACATAGATTTAAGTTTTGGATCCGATAAAGTTTCGTAAGCTTTTAAAATTTTAGCAAAATGATCTTTACCTACAGGATTTTTATCAGGATGGTATACCTTGGCCAAACGTCTGAAAGCAGATTTTATTTCAGCGAAACTGGCTCCTGAGTGTACACCTAAAATTTCGTAGTAATTAGCCAAAACCTAAAAATTTAATTATAGAATCGTTTATAATTTTACGCAAACATTTTTTGGTTCGGTAAAAAAATCCAAAGCCTCAAAGCCGCCTTCTCTGCCAACGCCGCTGGCTTTAACACCTCCAAATGGCGTTCGCAGATCGCGCAACAACCAGCAGTTTATCCAGACAATACCGGCGTGTAAATTATTTGCAATTTTGTGCGCACGGGTTAAATTTTGTGTCCACACAATACTTGCTAATCCGTAAACGGTTGAATTGGCCATCATCAATGCTTCTTCTTCTGTATCAAAAGGGGTGATGGTAACTACAGGACCAAAAATTTCTTCCTGGTTAGTGCGGCAATCATATTTAAGACCTTCAATAATAGTTGGTTCAATATAATAACCGTTGCTTAGATCACCTTTTAAATTAAGTTGGTTGCCGCCGCAAAGTATTTTCCCACCTTCCTGTTTTGCGAGTTCTATATAACTTAATATTTTTTCCTGGTGGGGTTTAGAAACAATGGCGCCTACTTTTGTTTTGTCATCTAAAGGATCTCCAACACTAAGCTCTTTTGTTTTTGCAACAAAGTCAGTTTTAAATTTATCGTAAATTTTACGTTCCACAAAAATACGCGAGCCGCATAAACAAATTTGTCCTTGATTTGCGAAAGAAGAATTTAAAGTAGTAGCCAACATTTTATCATAATCGCAATCAGCAAAAATGATGTTTGGATTTTTACCACCGAGCTCTAAAGATAATTTTTTAAACATGGGAGCGGCGATACTTGCAATGCTTTTGCCTGTAGCTGTTCCACCTGTGAAAGAGATCAATGGAATATCTTTATGGCTAACAATAGCGTTACCAACTTTAGCGCCCAGACCATGCACAATGTTTAAAACACCGGCAGGCAAGCCAGCTTCAATACATATTTCAGATAATAAAAATGCGGTCATAGGTGTTATTTCAGAGGGCTTTGCAACTACCGTGCAACCGGCAGCTAAAGCCGGTGCAATTTTCCAACTGAATAAATATAACGGCAAATTCCACGGAGAGATACAACCCGCTACGCCAACAGGTTGACGAACAGTATAATTAATTGCAGTTTCTTCCATACTATGCGCATGAGAAGCATAATGCAAAATGCCGGTACCATAAAAATGAAAATTAGCAGCAGCGCGTGGAATGTCAACTGTTTTAGCAAGCTTCAACGGTTTGCCATTATCAATACTTTCGGCAAGCGCTAATTTGTCTAAATTTTTTTCTATTAATGCAGCGATCTTTAAAAGATAAGAAGAACGTTTTTCTTTAGAAGTAATACTCCATTCTTTAAATGCATTTTTTGCGGCAGCGTAAGCTAACTCAACATCTTTTTCGTCGCTATCCGGTATATGCGAATAAACCTTACCTGTAGATGGATTAAAATTGTCTAAATATTTTTTTGAAACAGGTTCGGTTAAGGCGCCGTTTATATAGTTTTTTATCTGTTGCATATCTTCTGAAAATGACACTAAAGATACGAAACAAAAAAAACTGTAGCAATTAAATTTTAGAGATAAAACAGTTCCGGATCTTGCTGTCAGGGTCCTTGAAAGGCCCGTCGGCCCTCGAAAAGAATTCAATACCCGGTTCGCAACCAAAAGACACCATTTTGATGCTTTCTTTAATGCCGTTATTTATAATTTGAAGCTCGTTTAAAATTTGTTTTGCTAATTCAGAATGGATCAGGCCCAATTCGATGAACGACCATCTTTCTTTTAACTCAAAACAGATCTTAAGTTTTTTGCTGATCAAATGATCTTCATAAGGCTGTAATAAAAATGAGTTTACCGCTTCTTTTAAAAAAGGGATCCTGAAAATAGTTTTCTGGATGTCGGCCAATAGATCAAATCGCTGTAAAATTTCTTTTTGTTCCATAATTATTTTTTTTTAAAATTTTAATAATAATGATGCGCCATTTATTTTTTTATTAAATGGAGTCTGAGGAGAGGAAAGGGCTAAGGATAATTTTTGCTCTTTGTGCTTCTTGTCTTTTTTTAATATACAAAATGTACTAAAAACTATTGTGGCAAGTCCGAATGATATATCAACTGCTTGCAGATCTTTTTCTTTGTGGTTAAAAGTGCCTAAGGTGAGTTGTATTGCGCCGGTAATAATTCCAAAACCTGCATTACTTTTTTCTTTATGGCGCTTAAGATTTATATAGTTCATAGTGTTCATAGATGCATTAATAGTTGAGAAGATCAGGGTTCCTGAAAACCTGTCAAATTTATTACTACTCGATGATCCAATCGACATGTTGCTAAGGCCCAGATCAATTGTTTGAGCTTTTACACTTATGCAAAGCAAGGCAAATATTAGAGTTAAGTTTTTCATTATAATTTAAAAATTGAGTTTACGTCCACACGAAAAGTTTTCATTTTAAAAATGATCAATGCAACTTCAAATTGCGCAATTAATCCCCAAACAAACATGCTGTAAAAAATGATCTCTGCATTTTCTCCTAATAATATTTGCAATACCGACAAAGTTAAAAGTACAGCCCAGGCTTTTGCAGCATAAGTGTGTAAAGCTAAAGCGCTATTAAATTTTAAATAACCATATAGCTGTAAAAAGATCTCAGAGGCCAACAAAATAAAAAGCGCGGTTGCATGCGATCTTACAAACGAATTTTCCATCACCAGCAGAACATATAAAAGTGTTAACCAAAAAATGGTGTCAACTCTGCTATCTAATTGGCGTAAATGGGTTGAATCTATTTTTAACTTTCGTGCAATGATACCATCAAACACATCGCTTAAAACGGCAAAAATTACAAGCAGACTTACCGTGATGGGATCTTGTAATTGTTTAAAGATGGCAACGAAAATAAAATACACAGCAATTAACAACCTGCTATAAACTAAGAGGTAAGGCATTTGATTTAAAATTTTTGTTTTCATATTTAGTTTTTTTTCTTAGTCAAAATTATCGCATTAAAAAATCAAGCCCTTACGGCCTATTACAGGCACTTTTTTTTGATCATTAAAAATCACTTTAAAAGCCCCGGAAAGTCTATTAACACAAGAATAATTGCAATAAACGCAAGTGTTTTTTGTTGAATTTGCTTTTTTTACTAAAAACGCTATCTTTATCTCTATAAATCATTGAATTATGCCTGTTAAAAAAGAAAAAAAAGTAGGTAAAGAAAACCTGCTTATACAAAACCATTTTATAACCAAATTCAAAGAGATAATTCCGCCAAGTGTTGGTTTGGCTGAAGAAATTGCTGATGTTTTAGACGTGAGCATTGATAGCGCTTATCGCAGGATAAGAGGGGAAACTGAATTGACGATCGAAGAGGTATATAAGATCTCCAAAAAATATGCAATAAGTCTTGATGAAGTTTTCAGTAATCAAAACGATACGGTTACTTTTTCGTACACCAAATTAACAGACAGCGAAAAGAATTTTGAAACTTATTTGCTCAGGATCTTATCACATCTTAAAGCCATAAATAAATTTGAGGACAGAAAAATTTATTATGTAGCCGAAGAGATCCCTATTTTTTATTCTTTTTTCTCAAAAAAATTAACCGATTTTAAATTATTTTATTGGCAGCGCAGCGTTTTAAATATTCCCACATACCAACAACAAAAATTTGAGTGGGGAATTGTACCACAAAATCTAATTGATATTGCGCATGATGTTTATAAAGAATATCTAACTATACCAAGTTCTGAAATTTGGACAGCCGAAACTGTTTTAACAGGTTTAAAACAAATTCAGTTTTATTACGACAGCGGTATAGTTTCATCTGCCCACGCAACCGAATTACTTTCAGAATACAGGTTAATGATAGACCTGATATTGAAGAATGCGGAAAGCAGCAGAAAGAATATCAGCGATAAATCGGATACTTTCTCTTTATATAACAGCGAAGTGGTGTTAGGTACCAATTGTATTTATGTTGTAATGGGTGAAACAACCTATTCTTATATTTCGTTCAATACAATGAATTCGTTAACTACAAATAACCCACAATTTTGTGAAGAGACAGAACACTGGGTTAGGAATCTAGAGAAAAAAAGCACTTTGATAAGCGGCGTTTCTGAGAAACAGCGTTACCAGTTCTTTAGTGGCATGTATAAAAATATAGATGATTGTTTGGCGAGGGTGAAAGGGTAATTGAAAAAAACAATTTCTATAATTGGCGGCGGGGCCAGTGCTATTATTTTAGCTTGCGAGTTAGATCCAAAAAAATATTCTGTTTCAATTTTTGAAAAAAATACTGCATTAGGAAGAAAATTTTTAGTGGCCGGAGATGGAGGTTTGAACTTAACCCATTCGGAGAATGAAAAAGAATTTATTTCAAGGTACACGCCAAACGATTTTCTAAAAAAAGCATTTTCACATTTTTCTAATAAAGATCTTATTGCCTGGATAAATAAATTGGGCGTTGAAACCTTTGTGGGTAGTAGCGGACGCGTATTTCCAAAAAAAGGAATAAAACCCATTGATGTTTTAAATGCGATGGAAGAAGAATTAAAAAATCAAGCGGTAAAAATAAATTTTAAACATGAGTGGCAAGGTTTTTCTGAAACAAATGAATTGATCTTTAAAACAGCAGCCGGCACTAAAAAAATAAAAAGTGATCTTACAGTTTTTTGTTTGGGCGGTGCCAGTTGGCCGGTAACAGGCAGCAAAGGAGATTGGTTAGAGATCTTTGAAGAAAAAAATATTAAGGTTATACCTTTTAGCGCCAGCAATTGTAGTTTTAAAATTGAATGGCCAAAGAACATAATTAAAAGTATTGAAGGAAAACCATTAAAAAATATTTCAGTAAAATGTAATAATAAGATCCATTTTGGTGAAGTTGTAATTACCTCCGGGGGGCTTGAAGGGAGTGGGATCTATCCTTTAAGTCCGCAAATAAGAGAAGAATTAAATAAAAAAAATGAAGCAAAAATTTTCATTGATCTTAAACCTGATCTTTCTTTTGATGAAATGATAGAACGCATTTCTAAACCTTCATCCAAATTATCTTATACCGAAAATTTAGTAAAACAACTTAATTTAAACAAGACGCAAATAGTGTTACTAAAATCTAAACTCGGAAAAAGTGATTTTTTAGACCCGATCACACTTGTTAACAATTTAAAGAATTTTGAATTGACCATTTCTTCATTAGGACCAATTGAAGATGCAATTTCTACAGTTGGTGGAATTTCTTTGAATGAGATCTCAGAAAATTTTGAATTAAAAAAAATGAAGAATAATTTTGTGATCGGTGAAATGCTCGACTGCGACGCGCCTACAGGAGGTTACTTACTTCAATCGTGTTTTAGTATGGGTAAATTTTTGGCCAATCATTTAAATGATCGCGTTTAAAGAGATGTTAAATTTCTGAATTTTAAATTTACGTTTAGCCTCTAAAAGCATCTTTTTTTTAACTTTTTAACGGTTTAAAACTTTTGTATTATATAAAGTCTAATACTCTATATTTGCTCAGTTTATAATTAAAAATAATATGGTGGCTACAAGTGAATATATTTTATGCGAAATACAAAACGGCGTTTTAGTTGTTACAATTAATCGTCCGGATAAATTAAATGCTTTAAATAAGCAAACGATCGAAGAACTGCACGAAACTTTAGTGGAAGCAGAAAATCAACCGGAGATCCGTGCGATCATATTAACAGGGTCAGGACAAAAGGCTTTTGTTGCAGGTGCAGATATTGCAGAGTTTGCGAATTTCTCTATCGAACAAGGAAAACAACTTAGTTCAATTGGACATTTTAAAATATTTAATTTTATTGAGAATTACAGTAAACCAATTATTGCTGCCGTTAATGGATTTGCATTAGGTGGTGGTTTGGAATTAGCAATGTGTTGTCACATTCGCGTAGTAAGCGATAACGCAAAAATGGGTTTACCTGAAGTTAGTTTAGGTGTAATTCCTGGCTATGGTGGAACACAACGTTTAGCACAATTGGTTGGTAAAGGAAAAGCATTTGAAATGATCGTTACTGCAGATATGATAAATGCACAAGATGCATATAAATGGGGTCTTGCAAATTATGTAACTACACAAGATGAATTATTAAATAAATGTTTTGAAATTACTGCTAAACTTTCTACAAAAAGTCCAACTGCAATTAGAACAGCAATTAAAGTTATTAATGCGGGTTACAATACAAAATTGAACGGTTTTGAAGTGGAAATTGAAGAGTTTGGTAAGTCTTTTGGGACTAAAGATTTTAAAGAAGGTGTAAGCGCTTTTTTAGAAAAGAGAAAAGCCAACTTTAAAGGCGAATAACCTTTTAATTATTAAACCTTAAAGAGAGTTGTCAAAAACAGCTCTTTTTTTATGCTGATTTTGCTCAGTTTACCTGTTAAATACATAAAACAAACCAAAAAGTACCGTAAATTTGCCGGAGATATTTACTTTGAAAAAAACCACAAAATATTTTACTGTTTTAATTATTCTCTTCATCCTGCTTTTTAGTTTTGATGCAGAAGCACAATGCGCCATGTGTAAACAAGCTGCCGAGACCTCCTTAAAAAACAATCCAACTTCAATGGCACGGAGTTTAAACAGTGGTATATTATATTTAATGGCAGTACCTTATTTATTAATGTGTTTTATTTTCAGGAAACAAATTGTTCAACTTTGGAGAAAAATTTTCCCAGGATCCTCTCAAAACCCTGCTAAATAAGGATATTTTCAGCACTTACCTTTTCCCTCAGCAATAAAGCCTTTTCACTCAGTTCATTTTTTTTCCCTTTACTAAATCGGTCGTTTAATAAGTTAAATCTGAATCTAGCTCAAATGCGATTTTTGTAAGTTTTTAATAAGTTAGTTTTGATCCGTAATACTTAAACTACTATGAAAACTCTAAAATTAACGCTCTTGGTCCTTCTAACAACGGTTGCCGGATTTAAACAATTAAAAGCCTGCCACGGCATGCCTTTACAAAATTATCTTGTAACTGTTGGTGCAGCAGGCGTAACCGTTACTGCAAATTCGGATCTTAATACATGCGGTTGCGGACCTTATTGGTTACAAACCGAGATCTCATGTTCTCCTGTTTTTGTTGGATCTCAACCTGCATGTTTAAGCAGTACTTTAACTAACTGGAACAACCCTGCAACATCTTATTTAAATTATCCATATTATAATTCGTTATTAAATGTACCTAATTATAATATTGGTAGCGGATGGCCTGATAATTGTGTTTTAGAACCATACAGACCAAATGTAATTCCTTTTTCAAATTTATGCCCAGGTAAAACATATTACATACGCTCACGCGAAATGGTAATGGGTGGTGGTAATACAGGTCCGTGGACAGCTGTTCAATCATTTGTAGTTCCCGGCTCACCGGTAGTTAATCCGCCAAATACTTTAAACATGACGCTTAACGCTTCTCCAAATCCCATCGTTTGTTGCGGGCCGGTACAATTAACTGCTGTATTTACAGGAACAAATTATGGTCAATGTATTGGTAACACACCATCGTGCGAAAAAAATGTTACAGTAACTCCAACTTTTAGTTGGACTTCTTCTAATCCTGTTTCAACTACAATTGGTAATGGTAATACATTTACTACTTCAATAAATATTTTATCTATAACTAATCTAACAGCTACTACAACATTTTCTGTTTGGTTAACTTATTTTTGTGCTTCACCATCCGGAACAATTATTTATACACCACCAACAGTACCAATTATTTTTACAAATTTCCCATTATCTTCTTCTAACGTTACAAATACTTTTGTTACCGCTGCAAGTAATGCTGTGTGGACACAAGCTTTATCAAGTTGTTTAAGCGGAAGCTTATGCGGTTGCCAATTTTTATCTGCTCAGCCTGCAGTTGTAACTGTGAACGTATTAAGTGTAGCGCCACCATTAACAGTAACTATGACTCCAAATACATGTTTAAGTTCTCCTAATTTTACATTTACTGATACCAGTCCTAATGCAGGTAACTTTAACCTTAACTGGAATTTTGGTGATGGTGGAGTTGGTACAGGTACAACTGTAGTTCACACTTATACAGCAGCAGGTATTTACACTGTAACTGTTAATAAAGCAGGTTGTGGTCCATGTATGGCATTTGGTTCTTATACTGTACAGGTTTATCCTGCGCCAAATTCTGTTCTTTCTGTTAACTCACCTGTTTGTATTGGTGGTACAGCTTCGTTTACGAATACTGTAACTAACGGTGTAACTTTTAGTTGGACAGGCCCGAATGGTTTTACATCATCATTACAGAACCCTGTTATTACAAATGTTACGGCAGCTATGGCTGGTATATATACATGTGTTACTACTAATGCAAATGGATGTACAGGAACATCAACTGTAAATTTAGCAACCATTCAAGCTACAATGAGCGCAGCCGCCAATAGCCCTGTTTGCCCTGGAAGCCCAATAAATTTAACTGCAAGTGGCACTGGTAATTATAACTGGACAGGTCCAAATAGTTTTACTTCGGCACAGCATAACCCTTCGTTAACTGCCGCAAGTAACTCAGGTGGAAATTATGTTGTAACTGCTACTTTAACCGGTAACTGTTATGCAAGTGCAACAGTTGCTGTAGCTATAAGCTCTACCTCTGTTTCTGCAAGTAATAATAGCCCTGCCTGTTCAGGTAATAATGTACAATTACATGCTTTTGGTAACGGAAGTTTTGTTTGGAGCGGTCCTAACGGATTTACTTCTACCTCACAAAATCCGGTTATTAATAATGCAACTTCAAATGCAAGCGGTGTTTATACAGTTATAATGACATCAGCACAAGGCTGCACTGCAATTGCTACTACAAGCGTTTTTGTAAATGCTGCTAAAGTATTACATCCTTCAATAACACCTGCAGAACTTTGCGAAGGTGGTACAATTAGTTTTGAAGCATTGGATGGAAGCGGTGTTACTTATTTATGGACAGGTCCAAATGCCTTTAGTTCAAATAAAGCAAACACTGGTATTTTAGATGCAACGCCATTAAATAGTGGAACATATATTTTAACCTTAACTGATGCTGCAGGTTGTACCGCAACAGGAAGCGCATCTGTAAAAGTTAATCCAAAACCAAGTATTGATATTGATATGAGCAAAGCTATTTCTGCTTGTGCACCTGTTTGTAATGTAGAATACAAAGCTTTATCAACTGCAAGTGGAATTGATTTTAGCTGGAAATTTGGAAACGGTGAAGTGAACCAATCTGTAAATCCAAAAAATATCTGTTACAATTCGGCCGGGATATTTACGGTTGTATTAACAGGTGTTGATGCTAAAGGTTGTAAAGCGGAAATTGAAAAAACATTTGAGACATATCCAATGCCGGTTGCAAATTTTGATATCAGCAATAATGGTTCAAGTTGGATAAATGGAACAACTCAATTTACTGATCTTTCATCAAAAGCCCTTATCCAATCATGGTTATGGACTTTTGGTCCGGATATTACTTCAACCGTTCAAAATCCAACTTATACTTATCAGGATAGCGGAAGATATGACGTTACTTTAGAGGTTAAAACTGATAAAGGATGTAAATCTACTATTTCTAAAAAAGTAATTGTTGCAGATGAGATGGGATTATTTTTACCAAATGCATTTACACCAAATGGTGATGGAAGCAACGATGTGTTCTTAGCAGTTTCTAATAGCACAACTAAATTTGAGATGTTGATCTTTAACAGGGGTGGTAATTTGGTTTTCCAATCTAGCGACATTAAAAAAGGTTGGGATGGAAGCTTTAAAGGTCAACCGGCGGAGAACAACGTTTACGTTTATAAAGTGAGCTATGTTGGTAAAGACAATAAATCACATTCATTAAACGGAAGTGTAACTTTAATAAGATAAAAAATTTGCGTATCTTAATAGCCCGAAACAATTAGTTTCGGGCTTTTTTATTTCATGAAATACCTCTGCGGCATATTACTTTTTTTTCAGTTAGGACTGATCGGACAGAGTTGTAATTATTGGTCAACCTATTCAGGAAAAATTGGTTCAGATGATATGAGAGGTATTGCTTTGGATAATAACAAGAACAGTTATGTTATTATGCAAACCGATAGTCCATCCTTAACTGTAATGCCCGGTTTAATAAGCGACGCGATAAACGGTATTAACGATGCATACATTGCAAAGTTCGATTCATGTGGTAATTTTATTTGGGCAACTTATTTAGGAACTGCTAATTTTGATAGTGGCGAAAAAATAACTATGTGTACCGATGGGAACATAGCGTTTACGGGCTATTCGCAGGGTACAGGTTTACCAACTACTCCGGCTTGCTTTCAGCCTACCAATGCCGGACAGTACGATTGTTTTTTAGGAAAAATATCACCAAACGGAACGCTTTTGTGGCTTACTTATTTTGGGAGTACCGGATCTGATTTCGCATACGATATCAGTGCCGATTTTAATGGAAATTTATTTATTGGCGGAACTACAACTTCAACAAATTTATATACGAACGCATCTTCTTTTCAGCAAACATTTGGAGGAAACACAGATGCGTTCATAGCAAAATTCTCTAAGAATGGAATTTTAAAATGGTGTACTTATTACGGTGGAGCCGCGAGCGAAGACATACACGTTTTAACTAATGATGTTTTTGGAAATATTTTTGGCGGTGGTGGAACTTTTAGTTTTAATTTAAGTACTTCTGTAGGATGCATTCAAGCGTCAAAAGATATTGGAATGGATTGTTACATTATAAAATTTGATTCGTTAGGTAACAGAATATTTTCAAGCTATATTGGCGGTACAGGCCAGGACGATACTTGGGGACTTGCAGCAGACGGACTTGGTAATTTATATATGAGCGGCCAAACAACCAGCCCGAATTTTACAACTACTGCCGGCGCATACCAATCAACAATTACAGGTATGACAGATATGTATTTTTTAAAAATAGCGCCAACCGGTAGTTTAATGTATTCAACATTTATTGGAGGCACGGATGTAGACGCCGTTAATAGAATGAAGATCCATAACAATGAATTGTATATTTTAGGCACAACTTTATCATCGGATTTTCCTATGTTAGGCAGTTCTAATTATAGTGTACTTCCGGGGGTTATTAATTTTGTAGTGATCAGATTAAATTCTTCAGGACAGCCAAATTATTCAACTTATTTTGGTAGCCCTGGAGGTAATGATTATGGTAACGATATTGCTATTACAACAAATCATATGTTCTTTTGTGGTAAAAGCTCTTCAGTAAATTATCCTGTAACTTCTTCGGCATTTCAAAATTTGTATGGCGGTAATGATGATGGTGTATTAACTAAACTTCCAAATAACAATGCCGCCATACTTACATCTTTTAAAGAAGAGAGTTTTAATTTTAATGAAGTTATTTTATATCCTAACCCAACAAAAGATAAACTAAAAATAAAAAATGTTGGTAAAGAGACAAAAGTAGGATTAATAAATTATTTTGGTCAGCTTATAAAAGAAACTGAATTGGAAAACGGAGAAATGGATGTTAAAGAATTACCCGAAGGAATTTATTTTTTAAGGATAAATAATTTAACATACAAATTTATAAAAGTTAACTAGCTTTTTTGATCTATTACCTTTGGCGCTTTAAAATAATCGCTGTCTTTTTTAGGTGCGTTCTTTAATGCTTCTTTTTGTGTAACCGTTATTTCAGGTTCATCATTACGCATAATGTTTTTTTCGTCGGTCATATAAATTAAGGGCGCAACATGATTAGTGTCTAACTCATTTAATTTATCTACAAAGGTCAGCATGCGGTTCATATCATTTAAGATCTCCTCTTTTGCTGCGTCATTAAATTCTAAGCGTGCTAAATGAGCAACTTCATCAACTGTTTTAATATCTATTTTATTTGCCATTGAATTTATCTAATTCTTCTAAAGTAAATGTATGAATTTTCTCTTTAAGTTCGTCAACATCTTTGTCGGTCATTCCTTTGGTATAAATAGGATCTCCAACAATGATCTTAGGGTTTCCGGGCTTTCCGTGGCTTTTAAAGAAGCCTCCATTTTGCAGGAATTGCCAGTTATTTAAATTAACAATTGGCACTATGGGCACTTGCTTTTCTATGGCCAACTTAAAGGCACCGTTTTTAAAAGGCCTTAATTTTCCGTTCTCGCTAATTGTTCCTTCAGGATAAATAACCACACTTAATCCTTCGTCAATTTTTTTGCCGGCATCAGAAAAAGCTTTGTGAGCATTTGTAATACTTTTGCGATTAACCGGAATATCTAAATACACAAAAAAGTATCTGAATAAAGGAATTTTAAGTAGCTCATACTTACCCATAAAAACAGCAGTATGATCAATATAAAAGGGACAAAAAATAATATCAAGGTAAGAAGTGTGATTAGATACAATGATGCATGGTTTTGGTAAATTGTATTTTTTTGTTTTATAATCGATCGAAGGAAATAGAAAAGAAAACATGGAAATTATCCTTGCCCAAAAACGTTTCAATTTAAAAACAAGATCAAATTTTCCGGTTCGCAGAGCAAAATAAAACAAGGGAAATAAAATTAGAAAAGGAACAGCAAAACTAAGTACGAACAAAATTTTCCAAAAGGGCGAGAATATGTATCCAAGGATCTTCATTTTACAGAGAGCGTAAAATTACCATTTAAAATCTAATTGAGAATTTATAAATGCTAATTAATATTGTATCACTACAAACCCTGTTCTTGTCTCCTTATCGCCGTCTAAAAATTCAATAATATAATAATAGGTTCCTTGTGGCACTTTATTACTACCCAGCGTGTTGGCCGCATTTGGGTAGGCATTCCACGTATTATCGTATTCGCCGTTCTCATATACTTTATTTCCCCAACGGTTAAAAACAGTCAATTTCACAGGTCTTGCATTTAATCCTTTAATAAAGAAAACATCATTTTTACCATCTCCATCCGGCGAAAATCCATCAGGAATAAAAAGATCGATAGGGTCAAAATTAATTACAGTAACAGTATCATTATTGGTTGGATCTCCATCATTATCAGGATCCCAAACAAAACCATTATTAGAGCTATCAGATACTATAACGTTATTAATGAATTGAGCAAAACCGATCACGGAATTTTTAAACGGACCAAAATAGCCTTTAGGATCTACCCTTACTGTAAAAACAATTGTGTCGCGTTTGCTCGCTAATAAAGTACTTGTAGATGGCGATGTTATACTTATTTGCGAAACACCATCAAATAATGGATTAATACTTAGGCTACTGTTTTGTGATGTAATTACAGGTTGACTCACAACAGAAAAATTTGTTGGTGATGGAAAAGCAACTGATAAATTTTCATCGATGCTCACGTTTGTCAAATTAATTGTAGAAGCATTTACTGCTGTAATCGTGAATGTAACATTGTAAAAAGAGTTATAGATCAAAACAGGTTTACCCGCCGCTTTGGTCATACCAAACATAGAGTTGTTGCAACTAATAACTAGTACAGATACTGTTGTAGCATTTGTGCAGCCGCCACTTTCTCCTAAAACCGTGTAAGTATTTATTGAATTTGTTGCTGTAGTTACAATATTACTACCTATAAGATTAACAGGCATCCATGTATAATTTGTTGCTCCGCTTGCACTTAAAGAAAATGTTACTCCATCACATAAAAGTGTGCTCGAGCTTGTTGCATTAATTGTTGGACCCGCAATTATAGTTATGCTAACAGTTTCCGTATCTGTACAACCCGAGGCATTTATTCCTGTAATTGTATAAGTAGTATTTACTGTTGGCGAAACAACAATAACAGGACCTGTTTGCGCGCCAGGCAAACATAAATAATTAAGTGCGCCACTAGAAGTTAGAGTTACTGAATTTCCTGAACATAAAGTATTAGAAGAAGCAACAACGGCAATTGTTGGTGTTGGATTAACTGTAATAGTTGTAACAGTAGTGTTGGTGCAACCTGCGACATTTGTGCCAGTAACAGTATAAGTTGTTGTTACAGAAGGAGTGATCACGAGTGTATTTCCAACAGAGCTGCCCGGACTCCATGTATAATTCGTAGCGCCAAGTGCTAATAATATACCCGATCCGCCATTGCATATTACAGGCGGGATAGCGGTGATGGAAATATTGGGACGAGTCAATACAACTAAAGTAAAAGTTCGTGTAGAGTTACAAGTGCCTGATGTGCCGGTAACAGTATAAATGGTTGTTGCTGTTGGAGAAACAACTACCGCAGTGCCTGTTAAAGCTCCTGGCATCCATGTGTAAGTTGTAGCCCCATTTGCCGTTAATGTTGATGAACTTCCGTTACAAATATTTGTTGGTGACGCTACTACTGTAATTGTTAATGTTGGCGAAACCAAAACACTGACGGTTCTGGTATTGGTGCAATTAAATCCGTTAGTACCTGTAACAGTATAAATAGTTGTACTAGTTGGCGTGACAATAACATTTGATCCGGTCAATGATCCGGGAAACCATGTATAAGTATTGGCACCGTTGGCGGTTAAAGTTACGCTTGCACCACTTCCACCACAAATACTTGTTGGGTTACCAATTGCGGTAACTGTTGGACTGGGATTAACAATAACGGTAGCAACATTTGTATTTGTACAACCAAAAGCACTAGATCCGGTTACTGTATAATTCATCGTGCCAGTTGGCGAAACTACAATCATGGAACCTGTTACCGCTATCGGCATCCATGTATAAGTTACACCTCCGCTTGCAGTAAGGGTAGTAGAACTTCCATTACAAATAGTTGGATTAATTGGAGCTGTTAAAATAGTTGGAGTAGGCGAAACAGAAATTGGAACAGTATTAGTTGAAGTACAGGCACCATTTATACTCATTAAAGTGTATGTAGTATTAACAGTAGGTGAAACCACAATAGATGATGTTGTAAAAGCACCCGGATTCCAGGTATAAGAACTTGCACCACTTGCAGATATAGTTGCTGACTGCCCACTACATATTGTGTTGGATAATGGCGAAACATTAATTGTTGGATTATTTACAACCAACTGAACTGTTCTGCTTGACGAACAACCTAAAATATTTGTTCCAGATACTGTATAACTTGTTGTTGTTAGTGGACTAACGGCTACCGTATTGCCGGATAAACTACCCGGTTGCCAGGTGTAAGTTATAGCACCGTTTGCAGTTAACGTAGAAGTACCGCCCTGGCAAATTATAGTTGGTGAAGCAGAAGCTGTAATTGTAGGAATTGGAATTACTGTTAAAAGAATACTGGTTGTTGATGTACAAATTCCATTAGCACCGGTAATAGTATAATTAGTTGTTGTGGTTGGAGACACCGTAACAGCGGGACCCGTCAGACTACCCGGCATCCATGTATAGTTGGACGCACCTGTAACTGATAAAGTTGTTGGAGAACCTGAACAAACTGTCGGACTTCCACTGGCGACCATTGTTGGCGTTGGTGTTACAGAAATGGTAATAGAAGTACTTCCTGTACACACTCCTGTAGAACCGGTAACGGTATAAGTTGTGGTAACTGTTGGATTAGCAGCTACAACAGAGCCTGTTCCTGGAAGAGTTGATCCTATTGGTGTCCACGTATAATTTGTGGCGCCGGTTGCAGTTAATGTTATTGCCGCACTCGGAGAACAAATTTGTGTATTGGATGTGGTTGCGTTTATTGTAAGAGGAGTAATACTACTCGGAACATTTATTGTTTGTGTTCCTGAACAACCGGTTACGGTATTTGTAACAGTTACGGTAAAAATTCCGCCCGCACTCGCAACAGTTGTTGGTGTTGTAAATGAACTAAGGGCTGCCCCGGCCCATAAATAAGAATATGTTGGAGCGGTTGGTGCTACGGAAAGAGTAGAGGTAGGATTGGTACAGCTTAAGCTATTTGAAGCGGTTATGGTAAGAGTTGGGAGGGAGCTGCCATATACTGTGAAAGTTGCAACGGATAATCTTATTGGGCAACCTGTTGTTGTTGTTAACGAACAAGTATAAACTCCCGGAGCATTTACGTGTACAGTATTATTTATCACACTCACAATCCCAGGCCCCGACCAGCTATATGACAATGGACTTAAAGTAGAAGTTGCTATCAAAGCAATACTTGGTGTAGTACAAACGAGTGTTGCACTTGGATTGGCGGTGATGGTTGAAGTAAAACTATTATCTATAAAGCAATTGGCAAAATCAGATGGTATAGTAAATGATGGTGGGGTGGTTGTAAAATTAACAACAGTACCAGAAATTGTTCCAACATGATAGGCAGACGTTCCATCATAAGCGGTAACCGTATTGCCAACAATAGAAAACCCACCGCCACCTACTGCAATTGGTAAACCTGTAACAGAAAAAGAACAGGTTAAAATTCCTGAGGGGTTATATACATGCAACGCTTGTGGCGCCGCAGTTCGTAAGTAATAAAAATTATCCTGATCGTCACCAATTAGATCATAAGGCCCTCCGGTAATTAATGCTGGAATTGTAGCAAGTAATGTGGCAGGTCCGGCACCGTTATATCTATATACCTGGCCAGTTGCTCCAACTAAATTGTAAATAAAATTCTTACTTCCACCTGGATTTACCGCACCGGCATTACTCATGGAGTGTGCCGTATTAATAAATGAAGTCCCATTATAATACCAATAGGTTCCACCCGCTGTAGTCCAATAGGTTGGATTAGGAGCAGGAAATCCAAAAGCAGGGCCAACAGCTAAACCATTTGCGCCCGGAGGAAGCGTTAGTCCGGTTAGAGTAGATGTATTTGGAATACTAACATTTGATTCATATACAGAAGAACCACTTAACGCATAAAAAGAATTATTACAATTAGGATTTGTAACTGTTGGGATACACGCTGGATCCGTTAAAAACAATTGATTGAACTCCCCGTTGCTTAATTTGCGGTTATAAAATCTAACATTGTCAAGTGAGCCTAACATCGGGAGATTAAACGGAAGCCCAGTTCCTCCCAAAAAAACATTTTCGCTTGCGTTATAACTAAAAGGAATTGTTATTGGCAGCGAACCTTGCAGAGCACCATTTAAATATACTTTTAATGAATCATTTCCTATATAACCACCAATGTGATACCATGTATTTGCAATCATATTAGAGCTGCTTGATAAAACTTGTTGTGTTGCGGGTGAACATGCACCACTTGATTTTACAACATGTAGTTTATAACCAGGTCCTAAATTTTGTGTTATTAAGGTATAACCTTCATGATAACTTGCGCAGGTATTGTGAGCAAAAACTATATAATGAGGTTGTGTAATATTATCAAGTTTCACCCATGCAGAAAATGAAACAGCGTTAGTGGGTTTTAATAATGGACTATTTGGTAAGGCAATAAAACTTCCAGTGTTACCATTAAAATGAATTGCAGAATTTGCATTACTGAATCTGTCAACTGTTGCGGTTACTGCACTTAATGTTCCCGTTAAATTATTAATGGGTTCGGTTCCGTTTGCGTTTAAAGCATAGCAGGCTGTTAAACTTGTAGATAGTGTTTGAGAATAAAATAAATTATTGCTCAACCCGATAATTAATATAAAAAGATATTTTAATTTCATTTTCATCATCACGGAACGAAGCCTAATTTACTTATTTGTAAAAAGGCTTCATCCAAAAAAACATTAAGATTATTTTAATTTAGTAATAATAAATTCTGTTCTTCTGTTTTTGGCGTGCTCATCTTCAGAACAGGTTGGTTTTATTTTTCCTTCGCAGATGCAACCATTCAATAATTTTGCTTCACCATAACCTTTACCAACTATCCTGTCTTTTTTAATGCCTTTTTTAATGATATAAGCAGCACTTGATTTTGCACGGGCACCTGATAGTTTAGTGTTTGCAGCTGCAGCACCCCTACAATCGGTATGTGCGCCAAGTTCTATATACATGTTAGGATATTCATTCATTATCTTAACAACTTTATCTAATTCGGCAGAAGCGTCTTTGCGAATCGCCGATTTTCCTAAGTCAAAATTGATAGGTTTCATATCTATCATTTTGGCAAGGTCATTTCCAACTTCTACTTTTCCTAATGTAAGATTTAAAGATTCATTCACTTTAATTTCTCCAGGCGCTTTAATGTCATAAATAAAAGTTACTGTTTTAGTTATGTAACCTGTTTTTTCTAAGACAATAAAATAACTTATTTTATCGCCAACTTTTTTTCCTTTTAATGGCTTACGATAATCGCCTGTTGCCAAAGTAGTATAGGAATCAAAAGGCGCTTTACTTGGAAGTTCATTGATAGTCAGCTTCACACCATCTAATGCAAGATTTGTTTTTGCATCTGTAACAAACGCTAATAACGATAATTTCGGATCTTTTTCTAAACGCAATTCTTTTGTAAAAGTATCGTCAGGAGAAGTTTTGGTTGACACAGAGTCTTCTAATTTATAATAATCAGTTTTATCAACCACTAAATTATAGCTGAGATCTTCTTCAATAACAGTTGCCAACTCACCTTTTTCATTAGTAGTAACCGTATCGCCATTCATTGCGATTTTAGTATTTGGAATTATTTCGCCATTGTCTTTATCTTTAGTTACGATGATTATTTCTTTTCCTCTTTTTACTTCACGTAAAATTTCGAAATTATAAATATCATCATCCATTCCGCCACTTTTACGGTTAGAGCTTAAGTAACCTATTTTGTTATCTTCTCCTAAAAAAACACCAAAGTCATCATGAGTACTATTTACAGGCTCGCCCATATTGTAAACTCTTCCGGCTTTGTTGTCTTTAAATTTAGTTTCATAAACATCTAAGCCACCCAAACCATCATGACCATTAGATGAAAAATATAATAATCCATTTGCTGCGATGAAAGGAAAAACTTCAGTACCGGCAGTATTTACTTTTTCGCCAAGGTTAACCGGAGCACCCCATGTTTCGCCTTCCTTTTTACTATAATAAATATCCATTCCACCAAAACCACCGTCCATATCCGAGGCAAAAAATAAATAGGTACCATCTAACGAAAGGGAAGGATGGGCGCAATTATTATTGTTATTATTAAAAGGTAATTCAGTGATCCTATCAAAACCATTTTGATTTAAACCGGCTTCAAATATTTTTAGTTTATAGGTGTTTTCACTACTTATCATTTTTTTGTTGGAATTATTTCTCGTGAAATAAACTGTATTATAATCTTTGCTAAAACAAATTGGTCCATCATTATATTTTGAACTCAAGTCGCCCATGAATATTTTTGGTTTTAAATAAATACCGCTACCACCATTTTCGCTGGTGTATAATTTCATGTAGCTATCACTTGTCCAACCATGTTTTTTATTGATCCATTTTGTTTTGTTTCTTGAAGAAGCAAACACAACCGACTCGTGATATTTTACAGCGGAGAAATCATTTTGATCAGAATTGTAACCTGCGATCTCCACTTTATAAGCATCAGCATTTTTAGTATATGCTTTCATTTTGTCCACAGATGAAGCAAGATTTTTTCCTCTTGCATCAGCACCATACTGTTCAAAATAAGTTTTAGCACTTTCTTTTTGTCCGCTTTCAGTTAAAGCCTGGCCATAATACAATTTATGGATCTGCTCGGCATTACCCGATTTTACCAACCCGCCGTAACAAAGTAATTGTCCTTTAGTGTTATTGGTTAAACGATAACAATCTCCCAAATTAGAAAGAATGATCTTATTGCTACTATCTTTTTTAAGTGCCTTTTCGTAATACGGAATTGCCTGCGAATACGCTTTAGTAGTATAATACTTATTTGCTTTTTTTAAAGCGCCGGCCTGGCCAAACGAATAAATTGAAAAACAAACGTTCAATAACAGGAAATATTTAAAACTGGTTTTCATAAGAGATTAAATTGTAAAAATTAAAAATAACGCGGTGTAACAACTTTTTTGCCTTTGTAAGAGAATAAATAATTTATTCCTATTTCATGCGACCCTTGAGAATATTTTTGAATAGCATTAATACCGTAATCGTAAGAGTAACTTACCAAAAATTGTGGATTAACCTGTACACCAACAATGGCAGCGACAGCTGCATTGCTTCTGTATGAAAGTCCGGCCCAGATCATTTCTTTAATAAAGAAATTTGCGCTGATGTCATATTGTATTGGCGCATTTTGAACTGCCTTAACCATTGCCTGGCCTTTTAATTTTAAACTATTTGATAAAGTGAACATGTTACCAATTGTAAAGTAATAGTGAAATTTACTTGGTTCTATTTTTGTTGTTTGTAAAACATCACCGCTTGGATTAAAAGTAACTCTGTCATCTACCATTCTGGGAATTGATAAGCCTGTGTAAAATGTTTTAGTATTGAAATAAATTCCAGTTCCAAAATTTGGCGCCATAATACTTGGTGAATTTTGACCAAGCTGCGGATCCACCGTACCATCATCATTGGTTTTTAAAGTTGAGAACTTATTTAACTGGTTATGGATGCCGCCCATTAAACCAAACGCTAAATGTCCTTTATCGCCGGTTTTTAACCTGTAAGCATAGCTTGCATAAACTAAATTTCTGTTAAGCACGCCAATTTTTTCGTTCAGTACACTAATACCTAAACCCATTTTATTATCCATTAACGGGCCATGCAATGAGAACGAAGTTGTTACCGGACGGCCAGGGAAGTTAACCCATTGCTGACGGTGCAATAACGTTGCGCTCATAGCTTCTTTACTGCCGGCATAAGCAGGATTAATGAACATCTCATTAAACATATATTGCGTAAAAAGTGCATCGTACTGTGCTTTACCTGTAGAAACAATCATAAACAGAATTGCAACTATTGCTATTTTTTTTGTTTTTTTCATAATGCTTTTCATCTAAATATTTTTTATCAATTAATATTGTATTACAATAAATCCGTTAGTTGTTTGTATATCTCCACCTTTAAATTCGAGGATATAATAATAAGTTCCCGGCGGTAATTTTTCAGTTCCAAGTGTGCCGTTCACATTAGCGGTTCCATTCCATGTATTATCATAATTTGATTTAGAATACACTTTACTTCCCCAACGGTTATAAACCGTAAATACATTATCTACACCAACAGGTAATCCTTTTATCACAAACAGATCATTTTTACCATCACCATTTGGAGTAAAGCCATCAGGGATAAAGAAATCTGTATTCGGAATTATTAATACGGTTGGCACGTTATCTGCAGGTTCGTTCCAAACTCCGTTATTATTAGAGTCAGGATTATTTCCTGTATTCGATGTATCAGATACCGTAGTACTTGTTGAACTTAATGCATTTCCGTAAGCACTATTTTTGAAGATAGTTACTGTATCAGGATTTACATTGATAGTGAAAATAATTGTATTCACTTCACCTGGTGCCATCACATTTAAGCCCGGTGTTAATAAATTAACATCACTGTTACCATTAAATAAGCTGTTGGCATTTAAACTTCCTGTTGTTACTGGAGCAGTTTTCATGACATACGTTGCAGGATATCTGACCGTGTTATTGAAAAGGCTATCTTTTGCAGTTACATTTTTCAAAGTATCATTTCCTAAATTATGTATAGTGATAGTATATGTAACGTCGTAAGTTTTATCTGACAATTTTGGACCAACAACTCCCGTTTTAGTTATACCAAAGAAAATATTTGGAGAGAACTGAATTGGTGTTGGAATATTATTGTTAGTTGGATCAAGATCAGTATCCGGATCAGGATCTAATCCGATCTCTGAAGAATCAGTTACAAATACACTTGGGCTTGGACTTGCTAAACCAATAACTGAGTTATTGAATGGACCAAAGAATCCATTTGTAAATATTCTAATTCCAAAAACAATTGTATCACTTTGCCCAAGATTTAAAGTACTGGTAAGAGGATTAGTTAATGAAATATTAACGCTTCCGTCAAACGCAGGATCAAGAGTTAAGCTACTTCCTATTGAAGTAATTAATGGAGCGGATACTACACTGAATGTTGTTGGTAATGGGAAGGTGCTAGTTAAATTCTCATTTAATACAACATCGTTTAAAGGTAACAAACCATAATTTTTAACTACTACTTTATATGTTATATCATAACTTCCGTTTGCATTTAAGGTTGGTGTGCTAACTGCTTTTGCCAATCCTAAAGAATTTACAGATAAACAATTTATTGGAATTAAAATTAACGTCGTGTCTTTAAAACACCCTTCAGCATCAAATATCCTTATTGTGTACGCAACAGTGTTTGTCGGATTTGCTAAAGTATTTGTTATGATGCCAGTTGTTGGAATATTTGTTGCAGTTAAATATGTTGCCGTTCCGGTATAAGTACTTCCAACAACATAATCATATTTGTCTGTAACAGTAAAGTTCGATACAGAAATAGTTCCATCGTTATTGGTTACACTACCAGAACAAGTTGCAGGTGTTATCGAGGCGGTAACCGCAACATTAGTGTGAATGCCAACTGAAACAATTGCTGTTGTTGAACATGTACTTGAAAGATCTGTAACAGTTACAGTATACACACCAAACTGTGTTGATGTGAATGTTTGAGCTGTACTTGTAAAGCTACCCGGACCAGTCCACGAATAAGAAACGTTTGTTGAAGTTGTTGTAGCATTTATTGTTACACTGCTGTTTGCACAAGTTATACTTCCACTTGTTGTTGCTGTTACAGATGGTATTGAAGAATCTGTGGGCACGTTTAATGTAACCGAAGCAATACAGCCGGTACTGTTATCAATAACACTAAATGTATATGTACCTTGTACGTTAACCGTTGGACTTTGAGCTGTTGAAGTAAATGAGAATGGTCCTGCCCACGCATAACTTACGTTAGTGGTGGTTGAACTTCCGGTTAAAGTAACTGTTGGTGCAGTACAAGTAATTGAACCGCTTGTGGTTGCAGTTAAGTTAGCAGGTAAAGGTGTTACAAAAACATCAACTGTAAATTGCGATGAACATACACCGTTTGCACCTATTACTGTATAAGTAGTATTTACAGTTGGTGTTTCAACTGTTGCGGATGTTGTATTACCGCTTGGTAACCAGGTATAGTTAGTTGCACCCAAAGCTGTAAGTGTGGTTGCGTAACCGCTACAAACCGTTGCATTTATTGGTGATACAGTTAAAGATGGTACCGAGTTTACAACTACCGTAACAGTAGAAGTTCCAGTGCAACCAAAAGCATTACTGCTTGAAACAGTATATGTAGTTGTAAGAGTTGGTGTATCGGTTATTGTGGCAGTTGTTAAACCGGTAGGGTTCCATGTGTAAGTTCCGGAACCGTTAGCGGTTAAAGTAACAGTTGTGCCAACACAAATTGAAGTTGCCGATGCGGTAGCTGTTAAAGTTGGTATAGGAGAAACTAACACGTTAAGAGTTGTTTGTCCAACACAACCATTTATGTCGGTTCCAACAACACTGTATGTTGTAGTTATGGTTGGTGTTGTAACAACTACAGAACCAGTTGTGGCAATTGGATTCCATGAATATGTATTTGCACCCGAAGCCGTTAAAGTTAAATTACTTCCTGCACAAACTGTTGTAGGAGATGCTGTTGCGGTAATGGTTGGATTTGCAACCGGAACAAGTGCCGCTGTTGTTGATGACTGACAAAGACCGTTAGACCCTATTAAAGTAAATGTTTGTGCTGCCGGTAAAGGAACAACCAAAACAGTAGCATTAGATCCACCCGGTAACCAGGTGTAGCTTGTTGCGCCAATACCTACAAGTGTAGCTGTTTGGCCGGCACAAATAGGTACTATTGGAATACCAATAATAACTGTTGGGTTTGGAGTAACAACTAAGTTAATGGTATTGGTTGTTGTACAGCCAAAAGCGTTGGAAGCAGTAACCGTGTATAATGTTGTAGCGGCAGGAGTAACAGTAACAGTTCCTCCGGCTAAAGCGCCCGGGTTCCATGTATAAGATGTAGCGCCTGAAGATGATAATGTAGCTGAACTTCCCGCACATATATTAGTAGGAGAAGCAACAGCGGTAATAGTTGGATTTGGATTAACTGTAATAATAACTGTTTTAGTATCGGTACACGCGCCGTTAGAACCTGTAACAGAATATGTGGTAGTAATAGTTGGGTTAACAGTAACTGTTCCGCCGATCAATGCGCCAGGATTCCATGTATAAGTTGTAGCACCACTTGCAGCTAAGCTTGTTGTACCACCGGCACAAATAGTAAAGTTACTTGCAGTAGCAACAACCGTTGGAGTAGTTGTTACATTTATTGCAATTGTTTTAGAGTTTACACAACCAAAACTATTTGATACGCTCCACGTGTACACTGTATTAACAACAGGTGAAACAACAGCAATAGGACCAACGATAGCTCCAGGATTCCAAACAGAAACGAATGGACCACCGCCAGTTGCAATACCAGTTAAAGTAGTAGAATTACCACTACATATTGCGGTAGGTGTAGCAGTAACCGTTAAAGATGGAATAGGATTAACTATTAAAGTAACGGTTCTCGTATTGCTGCAACCAAAAGTGTTGGTTCCAATAACAGTGTATGTAGTTGTAATAGTTGGGTTAACAACTACCACAGGCCCTACGAATGCAATTGGCAGCCAGGTGTAAGTTGAGGCACCTGAAGCGGTTAACGTTGCAGAACCACCATTACAAATGGCAGTAGGTGTAGCAACCACTGTTAAAGTAGGTAAAGGATTAACAATTACTGCAACCGTCTGAGTGCCAAAACAAGTTCCATTAGAACCGGTAACTGTATAAGTTGTATTAGTTGCAGGAGAAACCGAAATAGAAGTGCCAATTAAAGCGCCAGGGTTCCATGTGTATGTTGTGGCACCGCTTGCAGTTAAAGTAGTTGATCCACCTGCACAAATAGCAGTAGGTGAAGCGGTAGCATTAACAGTAGGTATTGGAGTAACAATTAAATTAACCGTTCTTGTTGTGGTACAGCCAAAACCGTTAGCAGCTGTAACAGTATAAAGAGTAGTTGCTAAAGGAGAAACAGTAATAGTTCCACCTGTTACAGCACCCGGGTTCCACGTATAAGATGTAGCACCAGATGATGATAAAGTTGCTGTACTTCC
>DDPF01000007.1 GCA_002342065.1 Bacteroidetes bacterium UBA2475
GCTGCTTGTTTATCTGCTAATTCTTTTTCTGCTTTTGCTTTTGCTGCTGTTTCTGCAGCCAGTTTTTCTGCAGCTGCTTTCTCAGCCGCCGCTTTTTCTGTTGCTTGTTTGTCGGCTAATTCTTTTTCTGCTTTTGCTTTCGCAATTGCTTCTGCTTCAGATTTTGCTTTCGCCGCTGCATCCGCTGCTTCTTTTTCTGCTTTTGCTTTCGCCGCTGCTTCGGCTGCTGCTTTTTCTTTTGCTGCGTTTTCGGCAGCAAGTTTATCCGCTGCTGCTTTTTCTTTTGCAGCATTTTCTGCAGCAAGTTTATCGGCTGCCGCTTTCTCTGCGGCAAGCTTATCAGCTGCTGCTTTTTCTTTTGCGGCATTTTCAGCTGCAAGTTTATCTGCTGCTGCTTTTTCTGCTGCTAATTTATCTGCCGCTGCTTTCTCAGCTGCCGCTTTTGCTGCTGCTATCTTATCTGCCTCTGCCTTTTTATTAAGGTCTTCTTCTTCTTTTATAATTTTTTGGATCAACTCCAAACGATCTTTTGGATATTTTTTTCCTGGTAATAAGGTAAGCGACTTTTCGTAATTCAATTTAGCATTGGTCCAATCTTGTTTTGTGAAAGCTGCATCTGCTGCAGCAATTGCAGCATCATATTTTTGGATCAATGCTTTTTCTGCTTCTTTAATTCGCGAAAGTACACCAAGCATTTGATCGGTATAACTTGCGTCATCTGAAAAAGCTTTTTTCGAACCGTTATAAGCAATATTTAATAAAGGCTGGTTCAGTGCTGAATAATCAATACCGGGTAAAGGCTCGAACAAAGTAAACGATTCGATATTAAGTGCGGATTTAAAATTTTTAGCTGTTTTATCGGCAGGTACATCCATAGTTGACACAGCCACTTTTTTTGTACTTAGGCCCGGACTGCTCATAACAATCATATAAGCACCATTTGGTGGAATGTCTAATTTAAAGCGTCCGCTACCGTCAGAAGTTGTTTCAGAAACAACCGTTGAGCCTTTTAAAAGTTTGATACTTGCACCGCCCATTCCTTTGCCTTCTTTTTCTATTGTACTGCTAAATACAAATACCCAATCTTGGGAAAATATTTTTGTACTAAAAAATAAAAAAGCAAGCGTTATTTTAATATAATTCTTCATCATTTTTATAAGTGGATTTTAAAATTAAGCATAATTGCATTTTTTCACAAAATTAATTATCAATAGTTGTTTGAAATAAAAAGCTCTTTGCTATAACTCTTGTTGTTTAGATGCAAACCACTTTTGCTTTCCATAAAAATGCGGTATTAAAAAGAAAAAAATGACCCATTTGACTCCAAATTTCACATAAGTAAGATTTATGAAATTTTGTTTAAATTATCATGTAAACAATTTGATCATGAATTAAGGTTTAAATCACCCAATAAAAAGGACAATTCTAAATAATCTAAAATATAATGAATTAATAAAAAATCAAGTAAACAATATTAAATTGATTTAGAGCTTAAAAAGAGCGAGAGAATTAAACTTTTAATAACCCAAATAAATTAATTTTAACATATCTTTAGCAATCTATTTTATTATATGAAAATTTTTATACTTGTACTTGCATTAAGTTTTACCTCGATCTCTATTTTTTCGCAAAATGTAGGTATTGGTAACAATAACCCCCAGTCAAAATTACATGTAACGGGTGCAATACGGTCGGATACATTGATCGGTCCTGGAGTACGAAACTTATTTGCAGCGCCAAATGGCCGCATTTATGATAGTTTGGTTATGCCTTCAACGTTAAATTGGGAGATAAACGGTAATGCTAATATTGGTTTAACAAATTTTTTAGGAACCCTTAATGCTAACGACCTGATATTTAAAACAAACAACATTGAGGTTGCAAGATTTAAGGCTGCAGGAAATTTTGGTATCGGTACTGCAAATCCAAATATTTCCGCATTGGTAGAAATGGTATCTACTACCAGCGGCTTATTAATTCCAAGAATGACAACTGCTCAGCGCACTGCTGTTGCTGCGCCAGCCAACGGTTTATTGGTGTATGATATAACTATTAATTGTTTATTCTTTTATAATACCGCTTTAGCGGCATGGCAATCTTTATGCGCGCCGCCATTACCGCCTGGTACCAATGATGTTAGCGGCACTTATCCTGCTTTAACAGTAGTAGGATTGCAAACTACACCTGTTGCCGCTGTAACACCAACAAATGGACAGATATTACAATTTAACGGAACAGCATGGACACCTACAAATGGAACCTTTTGGAATTTATTAGGAAATGCCGGAACAAATTCTGCACTTAATTTTTTAGGAACGACCGATAATATAGACCTTGTTTTTAGAACAAATAATACAGAAAAGGCAAGAATACTTACAAATGGAAATGTTGGAATTGGAACCAATGCACCGATCTATAGATTAAATGTAATACAAAATTTTGGCGTTACAGATCCTAATCCTTTCATGTACTTAAATGGAACTTTTGCTCCAATTCCTAGTTTAGCAAGTATTGGAATACGATCTGCCGGAGAAGTTGTTCTAAGGTCAAACACAAACAATAATGCAATAGCTGATTGGGAAGTTAAATACGGAACAGGAACCAACGCATTTCCCAACGATTTTTATTACATTGCCCGAAAAACTAATCCTACTGCTTTAAACAATTACTTTTTTGCGATAACTTCTGTTGGTGACGTAGGTGTAAATACAATCGCTCCACGTGGAAAATTTGATGTTTTAAATGGTGATGCATACATAGCCGATAACGTTTTCCCGCAATATGCATTTAACGTGGGACGATCAAATACAACTATTTATACAGATAATATTCGTCCTTATACAGATAATGGATTTAGAATTTATGACGGGAACTCTCCTTCACATTTACATTTAGAATCCAATACACAAGGTATTATTCAATCTTATAACAGCACTACCAGTGCTAATCCTAACGGATTAGAAATTCCAGGAACTGAAACTATTTTATCTCTAAATCCCACCGGAGGAGGGGTTAGGGTCGGCTTACCAAATGGATTATCAACCTGTATAAATCCTGCTGTTGCTGATAACATAATTCATAAAATGACCGTTGGGTATGGTTACTTCCTGGCAGGAAATTATAATGCAGATCCTCTTGGAGGCCAGGCTCCTGGTACAACCTGGATAGGCGGTGTTGGCGCCATGGCTGTTGGTATGAACCGTAATTCAGGAAGAAGTCACGTGGATTTTTGGAACACTTCAGACGTAACGCAGGTTGCCGCAAATACAAATGCAGATAGGGGCTTTGAATTCAGAGGTTACGATAATGCTTATGCTGAACGAACAATGGCGCGGATTGATGGCTTGGGACAATTTTTTAGCAATGGTACATTTGCAATTAGCGACAAACGTTTTAAAACCTCAATCACAGCATTCGATCAACCTGTATTAGCAAAATTAATGCAAGTAAAAACCTATACTTACAATATGCACCAACCTGTTTCAAAAAATGGTGGTGTGATAGAAAAAGGCGCTATAATTAAAGAAAACGATTTTGGTGTTTTGGTACAGGACTTATACGAATTATTTCCGGGCGTTGTATATAAACCAAAAGACGAGAACAAAGAACCATGGTCGGTTGATTATAGCCGCTTTGGTTTATACCTTTTGCAGGGTATCAAAGAGCAACAGGTTATTATTAATGAACAAAAATCTGAAATAAAAGAATTAAATGAGAAATACGATGAATTATTAAAACGTATTTCGAAGCTTGAAACTAAATAATATATCCGTTTAATTAATATTTGAATAATGAAAAAAATAGCCTTTATAATAATCTTAATTCATTTGTCCTTTTGTTTTTATTCGCAAAATGTTGGGATAGGCAATAATAATCCTCAATCTAAATTGCATGTTAGCGGTGCGATCCGATCTGATACTTTAATTTATACAGGTCCGGCAGTAAGACATGTATTTTCTGCTCCTAACGGCCGCATTTATGATAGTCTTGTAGTGCCTGTCGCCGCAGATTGGCTTATTAACGGAAATGCTAATATTGGTGTCACTAATTTTTTAGGAACCACAAATGCCAATGACCTGATTTTTAGAACTAATAATATAGAAGTAGCTCGCTTTACAGCTGCTAGTAGATTTGGTATTGGAACAGCTGCTCCAGATATCACTGCTTTGGTAGAAATGGTTTCTACTACAGGAGGTTTATTAATTCCGAGAATGACAACTGCTCAACGCACTGCTATTGCTACACCTGCAAACGGTTTGTTGGTTTACGATCTTACAATTAATTGTTTGTTTTTTTATAATGCAGCTCTGGCCGCATGGCAATCGCTTTGCGCGCCACCTTTGCCACCCGGCACTAATGATGTTAGTGGAACTTATCCTGCGTTAACGGTTGTTGGTTTGCAAACAACACCTGTAGCAGCAGTTACACCAACTACCGGACAAATTTTACAATTTAATGGTACAAGCTGGACCCCTACAAATGGAACTTTTTGGAATTTGTTAGGTAATGCCGGTACACTTCCTGCAACCAATTTTTTAGGTACTACAGATAATGTTGCTTTGGTATTTAGAACAAATAATATTGAGCAGGCCAGATTTGAAAATTCAGGTTTGTTTCACAATATGCAAGGTGCTTTTATAAATACTATTGGCTCTGATGGACAAGGTGCTAATAGCAGTGTGGGAGGGGGAGCATCTTTATTTTGGAGGCTTAACAATGGAGGGTATGTCGGATCTTTTTATAATCAAAGTGTTTTGCCAAATGCCGGAGGCCTTGCAGTAAAAATATTAGCTACTAATATCAGTAATACAATTCTGGATGTTTCAACCGGAGTGCAGGGAACTGCCGGAGCTCCTGTGCTTACCGCTAAAGGAAACGGATTTGTGGGAGTTGGTACAAACGCCCCTCGCGGAAAATTTGATGTTTTAAATGGTGATGCATACATAGCTGATAATGTTTTTGCTGCTGGTAACTTCGCGGTTGGACGTTCTGCTACAATTATTTTTGCAGATAACATAAAACCTTACACAGATAATAGTTTAAGAATTTATGATAATAATTCTAACTCTCATATTACATTTGATGCGAATACGAGCGGAATTATTCAATTTTACACACCAGCCGGTAGTGCGCCGCCGGCATTAGAAAATGTTGCTACTACAGGTGTTTTAGCAATTAATCCTTATGGTGGTTTTGTTGGCGTTGGTACAGCTGCTCCACAGGCTTATTTAGATGTAGTAAGTACCGCTAATGGCTTTGCAATGCCTCGAATGACAAGCGCTCAAAGAAAAGCGATTGTTGCCCCAGTTGCAGGCGTGCAAGTATACGACACTAATCTTTTGGGCTTTTATTACTGGGATGGCACTAAATGGGATTGTGCAAATAACCCTGCCGGAACAGTACAATACTTTGCTAATACAACCGCACCAAATGGCTATTTAGAATGTAACGGTGCAGCAGTAAATAGAGTAACTTATGCAGAATTATTTGCAGCCATTGGCATAACATATGGCCCGGGTGATGGTGTTACAACTTTTAATTTACCTGATCTGAGAGGTGAGTTTGTGAGAGGTTTTGATAATGGTAAGGGATCTGATCCTGGTCGCGTTATGGGAACCTGGCAAAGTCCATCACCATTGATTCATGATGATACAGGGGGCGCTGCTGCTCAGGATACAGATTTTTCAATGGATAATGCTGCTACGACACTGTCTGACCCATGGCCAACAGTTACAGTTGGTTCTATTCCTAATGCTTATTGGGGGCGCGGTAATGCCGCATCGCCGGTTGGTAACTGGGTAGTTTATTCAGGTGCGCCTGCTCAAGGTATGATCAGTGCTTCAAGACCAAGAAACGTTGCTTTAATGCCTTGTATTAAATATTAAAAACATTTGAATTCAATTAAATGAAGAATTTATTTAAAATATTATTGCTCTCTGTTATTTCGATTAATTTATCGTCTCAAAACGAATTTTTTAATAATGGAAGTTCGATTGCCGTGCAAAATGGCGGGTTAATTTTTGTACAGGGCGAAGTGATCAATACCGATAATGGGGTAAATATTGGTTTAATAAATAATTCCGGTACAATAGCCTTATCAGGCGACTGGACCAATAACTCCACTACATCTGCGCTTACCGCCACAACCGGACTTGTTGAATTAAACGGGGCTTTACAACTAATTACCGGAACAACAACTACTACATTTAATAATTTAACATTATTGGGCACCAATATAAAACGCTTAAATATTAATACAATTGTTGGCGGCACAACAGGCGTTTTAAATTTAACGGCAAGAACATTAGATCTGAATAGCAATACTTTATTCGTTACTAACGCTTTGCAATCTGCCATTATAAGAACAACAGGTTATATTTTAAGTGAGACTCCGGCAATTCCGGGCTATGGAACTATACAATGGAACCTGGGAAATAACATAGGTAATTACGAATTTCCTTTTGGTACCGCTACTGCATCTTACATTCCATTTTATTATAATATATCGGCCGCAGGGGCTCAAACCACTGCGGGAAGCATTAGCGCATCAACCTATCCAACAATTACAAGTGCAGCTATTAATAACAGGCCGCTTCCAACCGGTGTTGCGGATTTAATTAATAATTGTGGTACCGAACATGCTATAAAAATGCTAGATCGTTTTTGGGTGATCAATGCTAATAATTACAGCAGCTTGCCAACCGTTACCAAAAAAGTAACATATGTAGATGATGAGTGGAATACTAATTTTTCAAGTACTAATATAATAACCGAACCACTACTAAATACCTGGTACTATTCAACAACTGGCTGGACCCCCATCACAAGCACTAATAACTCATTATTAAACGAACAAACGGTAACAAATAATACCAATTATGGTGTGTTTACCTTGGGCGAATACAGGCAATTAAGTGTTGGTCTTTTAAATATAGACAGCGTAAAATGTTTCGGACAAAATAATGGTGTTATTCAGTTTTCTACCACGCCTGGTTATGGGGTTAATTCATATAATTGGAATTCTTTTGTTTCTACTGATACAATAAAAACAAATTTAATTGCAGGCACCTATACAATTATTGCAACAGATATTATGGGCTGTTCTGACACCTTGGATAATATAACTGTTTTTGAACCCATGATCTTAACGCATAGTTTAACTGCAAATGATTATTCATTCTGTAGAAATCAACCTTTACAGCTTAATGCAAATTATGCAGGAGGTACAAAACCATATGTATTAAATTGGAGTACCGGAGCTACCAATACTAATTTATTAAATAGTTCTTCCGCAATTGTATTAACCCCAACTAATAGCGGTCAATACAGCACCTTATTAACCGATAAGAATAATTGTTTGATACATGATACCGTAAGCATTAATGTTAATCAGTTGCCTGTTGTAAATTTTGACGCGGCTATTAAATCGGGTTGTCAACCTTTACTAGTAAATTTTACAAATCTTTCAGGTAATGCTCCAAACATCAGTTTCTATCAATGGGATTTTAATAATGGAAACTCATCTAATTCAGCATCGCCATCTATTATATTTAATGATCCCGGAACGTTTAGTGTTTCTTTAATTGCCACATCAGATAGCGGTTGTGTAAATTCAAATACAAAGAATAGTTATATAACAGTTTATCCAAAACCAAAAGCCGATTTTATTTATTCTTCAATAATTGATATAGATATAATGAATCCTAAGATCGAATTTCAAAATTCTTCTTCAGGTAACTATTCTAATTCAGCCTGGAATTTTGGCGACGGAAGTTTTACAACTCAAACTCATCCATCACACACGTTCTACGATGTTGGTTACTTTAATGTAACACTTATTGTATCTAATATTCATAGTTGTGTTGATTCTGTTACCAAACAAATTGAAATTAAAGATATACCTACTATTTTTGTTCCAAATGCATTTACACCTAAAAACGGAGATGGTTTAAATGATGTTTTCGCAGTAAAAGGTATTAACTTTAATGAATTTAGTATGCTTGTTTTTGACAGATGGGGAGAAAAAATTTATGAAACAAACGATCCTACCCAGGGTTGGAATGGAACCTTCAAAGGACAAGAATGTAAGATGGATACTTATATTTATAAAATTTCATATAAATTTCTTTATGGAAGTCAACGTAGTGTAGCTAAAACACTTGTTGGACACGTTACTCTATTAAATTAATATTTAAGATAAATTCTATTCAATAAATAATAGGGTGTTTTAATAACAATGCCAATTACCCCAATTTTTCACAAAACAGCATTTTAAGGAAAAAATAAGCAAAACAGGCTGTTATATAACTAGCTTGCGTTTGGACGTCTTTTTAGTTCATATTTTGCCTGTCGATCCACCCAAAACTGTTAAATTTTTTTGCAATATCTGGCATTTAAATTGATGGATATAAAGTGAAGATATTTAAAAACGATATTATGCAGAGAAAATATTTTACAGAAATAGATACGAATTCTAAAACAGAATTAACATGGAATTATGGTGAACTTATAACATCTATTGAAACGGTTGACTATTATATTACTTTATTTTTATTGGATAATTTTTTTGTAGAGATCTTTATAGATAAGAAAAATAAAGAATTAGTAAATATTAATATTCAGGATGATGATGATGTTTTGTATGCTTACATACAGGATCTTAGTTTACAACAATTGATCAGCTTAAACAAATAAGTAATAAATAGTGTTATAACTATAAATACTATTTACAATGAAAAAATTTAAAAAAGGAGACGATGTGCAATGGAAATTTGGCGACGTTTCAAAATATAAAATTATAGCTACAAAAGAAGAACCTCATGAAACCGAAACAGGTGAAAAAATTGAAGTTTCGATCGGCAATGATTATATAATTGCTAAAACTCCTAATGAGGATGGCGCTTTTGGATTTCAACATGTGCCAATGCAACATCTCGAATTTATTATTTAAAACTAAAAAAGCCTCTCCGAAATTAATCGAAAAGGCTTTTTCTGCTTCATTGGTGGAGACTACTGACAAAATAAATCGAACCCTTTAATTAATGATACGTCTTTATTGTTCAATCTACTAGAGCAATCATTACAATTAAAGTTTGTTGCAGTTTGCGCCGAAGCAAAATTAATGCTCATTGCAAAGGTTAAGGCAAGTATTATTTTTTTCATGGGTTGTTTTTTTAGAATTAAAATGGACTATTATATTTTGGATTAGTTGTAAGTGCATTATCAGTCAATGTTTTCAAAAAGTTTACTAAATCAGTTTTTTGTTGTGCGTTCAACATTAATCCTGTGCCTCTTGTATTTTCAAGCGCAGGGTCAATATAAGTTGACGCTTTTAAACCTGAATTATAATGGTCAACAACTTCTTCTAACGTCTTAAATCGCCCATCGTGCATATAAGGGGCTGTTAAAGCAATGTTCCTTAAACTTGGCACTTTAAATTTGGCTTTGTCGCTTACATTATTTGTAACTTTTTCTCTGCCAATATCTGTAATGGAAGCATCCGTATCCATTCCGTTATTCATATAATCGTTATTTGTAAAATTAAATCCACTATGGCAATGCGAACATTCTGCACCTGACTGAGAAGGGAAAAACTGATTGTATTCCATAAAAAATAACTTACGCCCATTATCTTCGCTCGCTGTTAAAGTAGCTGTTCCTGCAAGGTATTTATCATACTTAGAATTATTTGAAACAATAGAATTCATAAACTGTTCTAACGCTAAAGAAATTTTCGTAGGGTTTATTTCTTCCGAACCAAAGGTTTTAATAAATTGATTTTTATACATCGGACTAGTACTCAATTTGGCAACTATATTTGGTAATGTTTCAAACATTTCTAGAGTATCTTGTATCGGTAATAATGATTGGTGACGTAACAAATTTGCTCTGCCATCCCAAAAAAACTGATTGGTATGCCAAGCAGTATTAAATATAGCCATCGCTTGTCGTTTCCCTTTTAGACCAAGTACCCCAATCGAAAATTTTGCTGTATCATCAAAAGCAAACTCTTGTTTATGGCAACTGGCACAAGAAATTGAGTTATCCTTCGACAGCGATTTTTCATAAAATAACATTCTACCTAATTGTACACCTTGCTGTGTTAATTGATTATCTACTGCAATTGAAGGTGAAGGAAAACTACCATTTTCTAATACATACGGTGTGTTATCCTGCTGTACAGGTGTTTCCGTTAGAGGTTCTGTAATGGTATCTTTTTTACAACTGTACAAAACTACACCTAGTGCAACAAATGCCAAAGCAATTATTTTTGATTTCATTTTCATCACAATTTAAACTTGGGGTTTTTAGTAAATTCAATATCTGTTAGGGTTTCTAAAAATTTAATGAGATCATTTTTTTCGGTATCACTTAGATTTAGCGGTTTAATTAATTTATTTTTATGTGCATTATTTTTACCGCCAGCATTGTAATGATTAACAACTTCTGTTAACGTTTTTACAGACCCATCGTGCATGTAAGGGGCGGTTAAAGCAATATTCCTTAATGTTGGCACTTTAAATTTTTCCAAATCTTCATCTTTTTCAGTCAATCGTTTCCGTCCAATATCTTTATACTTTTCATATAAGCCATTATTTTCAAAAGCATAATTCGTAAAATTAAAACCTTCGTGGCACTTTGAACAATTTGTTTTATCACTAAAAAATAAATTCATTCCTCGTGTTTCGCTTTCGGTTAAAAGTTCATTGTTATTTGAATTTTTGTACCTATCGTATTTACTATTTCCGCTTATTAAACTTCTTTCAAAATTTGCTAAAGCCCTTGTTATTACATAATAATCCAACTCTTTATTATATGCCTTTTTACTTAATATTTGATATTTTGAATTGTGTTTTAATCGTTTAGCTATTTCAATAATATTAAAATTAAATTCATTGTGTTCTTGAATTGGAACTAAGATTTGTTTCTCAAGAGTAGAAACTCCTCCTAATCTTGTGTAATAGGGATGGTAAGCTACATTACTTAAAGTAGGGGCATTTTGAGTGCCGAGCATTTTTTTTACTCCTAAACTAAGCGCCACATCATCACTAAACGCCAATTCAACTTTATGACAAGAACCACAGCTAATACTGCTATCCAACGAAAGTGACTTGTCGTAAAACAAATTTTTACCTAACGTCCATCTTTCAATGCTAAATGCATTATCGGCGGGAAATTCTATCTCTGGAAATCCTTTTGGAATTTCAATTGATTTTAATGAATTTGATTTTAGAAAAAACGAATTACTGTAACAAGCGGTTAAAATTGCCGATACAAAACTAATGTAAATCGTGTTTTTTTTAAATCTACAAATACGCATTTATTCTAATACACAATTACTTTTTGGGTAGTTATAAGAACATCATTATTCAGTAATGAAATAAAATAGATACCCTTTGTGTCAATTGAAATTTCATTGTTGTTTAATTCATTTAATTTTTTAACATCCATTACTCTGCCAGTAACATTGGTAATTTTTAAAGTCGTACTATTTTTAGGATAATTATCTGCGCTTATTGCAAAAAGACCTGTTGAAGACGGGTTAGGATATACTACTATTCCATTTGTAGATAATGAATTTTCGTTAATACCAACTGTTGAAAGCGGAGTGAAAACAAAATCTCTAAAGTTAGTAGCCATAACAGCGTTTGACCCTGATGAACCATGTAAAATCAAGCCGCTGGATATATTTATATTTTTTAGTGCCTGTGCATAATCTGCATTAATAGTGATAATTAATTCTGTTGCGTTTAACGTTGCTCCAGTTGTAATTGTTTGACTATAATAATTTGTATTGCCCAAAGCATGTAACTCAAGCTGTTGGTTTAAAGAAGGACTTGAGTTTCCTCCCAAAGCAATAAAGAAATAGCCCGACGCCCAACCCCAGTGCATAGATGGGGACTTAGGTGAAAGAGCATGATTGGAAGGCCAAAGCGCAGGATCTTGATTGTTTTCTGGGGTATTTACACCCACTGAAAATTTAATTCCTTCAATATTTGTAATGTTGGTATAGGTTCCCAAATTAATTGAAGTAATTGTAGAGGCATCAACTAAATTATAAACACCTGTGGCAGTAGTGGTTTGTGCTCCATCATGTATAATCACAAAGCTGGATAAATAATATTGCATTCTGTTAAGATTGAAGCTATGCCCCAAGTTATTAGTAGAGGTTTGATTAAAAGCAAAGTTTTGGCTGAGCAGTTTATGATTGATATTTAATTTAACAGTTAGCTGCGCATTTATATTAAATGTTAAAATTATAGCTGAAAGAATAAAATATAGTTTTTTCATAATGTCTATTGTTTTGTACAAAATAAGGAATAAAACTCGTAAATTTCTTACACTATTTTATGGTTTTTATTGCTTTGGCTATAAATTAACACATTTTTTTAGTTACTTTGTATGTAGTAGATGAAGAACACACTTTTAATACTTTTTACATTTTATTTTACACTAACGTCAGTTGGCGTGTTATATAGCACCCATCATTGTGGTACTAAGGTTTCAAGCACGGTATGGGGAGTTTCAATATCACAAGAGAGGGCTTGCGCCTGCAAACATGATGGTAAAAAGCATAAGAAAAGTTGCTGCAAAAGTGATAGTAAATGGGTAAAAGCTGCAACCGATCAATCCAAATTACAAGCTTCATTACAATTAAATAAACTAAGCTTTTCGCAATCTTTAGTTATATCCTCAATTTTCAATTACATTATTTCACCTAATAAGGAAGAGATTTGTTTTAAAGTTTCACATTCTCCTCCGCTTCCTGAAGACCCCCTATTCCTTCTTCACCGCTCACTTATTATTTGATTTTAAAATGAATATGTTTTATGCCTTTATTATTATGGGCATTTATTTCTATTTATTTAATATTCAAATATCAATGCCAAATTCAGTATTCATAAAAAATATGGTGAGTAATAGGTGTAAATTAATTATTACTCAACTATTTAAAGATTTTAACCTGTATCCTAAAAATGTTTTTTTAGGTGAAGTAGTTTTGCAAAATAAACTATCCAAAGCAGAAATTGAGCCTTTAAAGTTAAGGCTTGAGCAATATGGTTATGAGTTAATAACAGATAATGGGGCTAAAATAACTTCAAAAATAAAATCTGTTTTGGCAGATTTAATTGAAACTGAAAGTTTTAATTTGGAAGTGAATATGAGCAAATATATTGCGGACAAATTACATTATGAATATCATTATTTAAGTAATTTATTTTCTGAGATAGAAAACACGAGTATTGAAAAATATTATATTTTATTAAAAATAGAAAAGGCAAAAGAATACATAGATGACGGATTATTAAACGTAAGTGAAATAGCTTTTAAATTAGGTTATAGCAGCCCTGCACACCTTACAAATCAATTTAAGCAAGTTACAGGAAGTGCGCCTACGCATTACAAGAATTTATTACAATCAAAAATTACAGAAACTAAAAAAGACGCTTAATATGAAAACAATTAAAATTATAATAATGGTATCTGCGCTAATTATAACATTAATTAGTTGCAATAATTCCGAAACACCAACTTTGGTGCAAGCCAACAAGACATCTACCTTTAAAGTATGGGGCAATTGCGAAATGTGCGAGGAAACAATAGAGGGTTCGCTAAAAGTAGAGGGTGTTTCAAAAGCAGATTGGAACACTGATACCAAAATGATTGCGGTAAGTTTTGATTCGACAAAAATTACTTTGGATAAAATTCAAAAAAATATAGCTACTGTCGGTTATGATAATGATGCATATAAAGGCGATGATAAAGCTTATAATGAATTACATGATTGCTGCCAATACGAAAGAAAACCATAAATTCTAAAAAACATGAAAAAAGTTAGTATTCTATTAGGTCTATGTATTACAGTTTTTGTTATAGCTAGTTGGACTATTATTTATAGTAACCCTTCCCCCTGCGATGCGCCACTTGTAGGAGGACATACTGGTGCTCCGGGAGAAACAAGCTGTTCAGGTTGCCATTCGGGAACAGATAATGCCGGTGCAGCAACGCTTACATTTAATATAGGTGGTGGCATAACGCAATATGTTCCGGGACAAGTTTACTCTTGTACCGTTGGTATTTCTCAAAGTGGCGTTGATAAAATGGGCTTTTCGTGCCTAGCACTACGCGACTTTAATAATTCTACAACGGGAACCTTTACACTTACAGATCCGTTACGAACGAGAACATACGTGGACGGAATAAGAAATTATGTAAGCCATAAACCTTGCGCCGCAGACGCTGTAACTATTGGCGTTAATCAATGGTCGTTTGATTGGCAAGCTCCTTCTACTAATGTAGGAAACATAACTTTGTATTTGGGTGCTTTAGCTACAAATCATAATCATGCTACAAGTGGCGATTCGCCTTATACTCGCTCTGTTACGTTAACGCCTTCTGCCACATCGGGGTTAAATGAAATAAGTGGCGAAATAATAAATTCTACCATTGTACCTAATCCAGCTTCAAACCTTTTCACAATCAGCTTTAATAACTTATCACAAAATAAAATAGAGATAGGTTTGTATGATTTGCAAGGAAAGAAAATTAAAAATTTAGCAACTGAAACGTACAAAGCAGGCTTGGTTAAGGAAGAATTTTCAGTTAATAATTTAAACATTCAATCAGGAATTTATTTTATTAAAATTAATATTGACAACAAACAGTTGACACAAAAATTAATTATATACTAATTCACTTCTATCAAAATGAAAGCTAAATTTAAAATACTATTTTCTATAATTATGCTAACTGTTTGTGGATATGCTCAAATACCTAACAATGGTTTTGAAATATGGACGAGTACAAATGGCTATCAAAATCCAACAGATTGGGGTAATTTGAATGAAATAACTAAATCCTATTCAGTAGCAACTTGTGGAAAATTAAGTCCCGGTAATCCCGGTAGTTTTTATTTAGTTGTTAGAACTGTAAGCGTAACAGGAAAAGGTTTAATACCGGGCAGGGTTGTTTCGGGTAAAATTGATACTATAAATTATAAAGCTGTGTCAGGTTATCCATTTACATTACGACCTCTTAGCCTTTCTTATAACATGCAGTATATGGTAGCTTTACCTTCTGATACAGCTTTTGTATCAGTACTTTTAACTAAATGGAACGTAAATTTACTAAGGCGCGATACTGTTGCATATGGAGTTAGCAACTTTAATGCAATGGCTCATACTTGGTTTACCAATTCAACCTACTTAAATTATAAAAGTGGCGATAACCCCGATTCGGCGTGCATAGTAATATCATCAAGTAATAATGTACCATTAAATAATAGTTACATGTACATAGATCATTTACTATTTAATGGAAGTGTGATAGGTATAGATGAAAAAAGCTTAACTGCAAATGAAGTTATGTTTTATCCAAACCCGTCCTACGATAAAATTTTTTTTAAGTTTAAATCAGCGGTTAATGAGCCTCTTGACCTAAAAGTTATTGATAGTAAGGGAACACTCTACCACAAAATAGAAAATGTAAAGGTTGAAGATTTTATAGACGTTTACCAATGGCCGAAAGGAGTTTACTTTCTTGAATTAATGGGTAAGAAAACAATCTTAAAAGAAAAATTAATAATTAATTAAATCAAAAAACATGAAAACAAAAACGCTCATATTAAACATTGCTATTACCACAATATTAATTGGTATGACTTCATGCAAAAAAAAGGAAGCCGATACAATGGAAGACCATAATCAACACACCCCAGCTCCCGTGCCTTTGAATATTAATTATCCTGCGGCTTATGTGGTAAACGGAACTTCAAATAATATATCTGTAATAAAGCTATCTGATAACACAGTGGCCGAAACTATTTCATTAAATGGTTCTACTTTTCCCCATCATATATACTTAAACCCTGCTAAAACAAAATTAGCGGTAGCTATTACAAGCAAAGATTTAAGTGGTGGTCATGTAGGACATGGGGGTTCACTTGCCGGACAAAAAATCCAAATTATTGATGTAGTAACAGGCAACATTGATAAAGAAATAGGTGTAGCCAAATTGCCTCACAACGCAGCCTATAATGTTGCCGGGGATGAGCTTTGGATACCTCAAGGCGATTCGGTTCAAGGAACTGTATTAGTGTATAAAACGAGTGATTGGTCACTTTTAAATACAATAAATGTGGGTAAGCTACCCTCTGAAGTGACGTTTGCTAGCAATGGATCAAAAGTGTATGTTGCCAATACAAAGGATGGTAGTATTTCGGTTATTAACCCAAGCACTAAAGCTGTTATGCAAACTATTGCTGTTGGAATTATGCCAGTTGGAGCATGGCCAGCAAGTAATGGTAAAATGTATGCTGATAACGAAGGTTCGCAAACAGTTTCAGAAATCGATGTTACTACAAACTCAGTTACCGCAACAATTAATTTGGGCTTTAAGCCGGGGTATGTAGCTTACAATTCTTTAAATGCAGAATTATGGGTAACAGATGCAACTAATGGAAAAGTAGTATACTACACCTTAGTAGGTAGTATCTGGACTAACCAAGGCAATATTACTACAGGTGCAGATGCACATGCTATTGCCTTTAGTGGTGATGGAAGTAAAGCATATATTACCAATCAAGGAGCAAATACAGTTTCTGTTATAAATGTTTCAAACCATACGGTAACTAATACAATAAATGTAGGATCTAAACCAAATGGTATCATTTTAAAATAAAAAAATCATGAAAACTAAAAAATCAATATTTATATTGTTTATCGCCATGCTGATAAGCAGTTCATCATTTGCCAATTTTGTAAGCGCAAAAATTAAGGTTACAGGAATAACATGTAGCATGTGTTCAAACTCCGTAAACAAAGCACTGAGCTCTTTAAAATTTGTCGATAAGGTTGAGGTAGATTTGGAAAAAGCAATATTTACTGTTACGTTCAAACAAAATGAAGATGTTGTGATTGATGAAATAAAAAGTAAAATAGAAGGTGCGGGGTTTTCCGTTGGCGAACTAATTGCCGACTTTAAATTCAGTAATATTTCTGTTACAAACGATTTTCATTATCAATTTCAAAACAATACATATCATTTTGTGAATGTAAAAAACCAAAGTTTAAACGATGCAGTAGCAATAAGATTTGTAGACAAAGGTTTTACTTCACAAAAGGAATATAAAAAGTACGTGAGTTTAACTACAAGTAAGTGTATTAAAACCGGAAAAGCTGAGAATTGCTGCCATTCAGACGACAAACAAAGAATTTATCATATAACCATATAATGCAACCTTTAAAAAAAATAGTTGTTTTTATTATTGCCTCTTGCGTTTTTATTAACTTAAAAGCGCAAGAGTTATATCCCAATTCAGAGCCAGCCAGTATTAATCCTAAAAATACGTTGGGCATTCGACTGATGAACGAAGCATATAACAAAGATAAGATTACAAAAACGTGGCATGGAGCGATGTTTATGTATGGAATAAATTCAAAATTAATGGTAAGTGCGATGTTTACCACTTCAAATCATCACTATAAAAAATTACCTTCTAATTTCATTCATACTGATACCAATCAGGTTGAAGTTGTGCAAACAAACCAAGCTGCAAAAAAATATGATTACGGATTTGAATCTATCAATTTAGGGTTCCGCTACCGTTTTTTAAATTTAGATGGCGATCATAAACATTTCCGAATGTCGCTTTATTCAAATGGTGTTTATGCCTTTCAACCACATGATGAAGCTGAAACAACATTAATGGGTGATAATAAAGCCATTGGTGGTGGTGTTATTTCAACATTACTTATAAAAAAACTGGCAGTATCATTTACAGGTGGAATAATAAAACCATTTGCGTATAAAGAAAACGCATCGAATGTTTCCATAAATTATGGCAATGCGTATAATTATAGTTTATCATTCGGTTATTTGGTGTACCCTTTTAAATACAAAAATTTTAATCAAACAAATATAAATTTGTATGCTGAGTTCTTAGGTAAAAGCTACAATGGGATTAGTATAACGAAAAATGAAAAGGATATTGTTACACATCACAATAACGCTTTTATTGCAGGCAATTATGTTGAGTTTCGCCCGGCAATCCAGTTCATAATTAAATCAAATCTTCGCTTAGATTTTTCAACGGCTTTACCATTAGTAAATCGCTCGTATATTAGAAGTTATCCAATGTATTTAGTAAATATTCAATATTACTTATTTTTGTAAATATGAAACTGTCTATCAAAAATATGGTTTGTTCCCGCTGTATTATGGCAGTAACATCTATTTTTGAAAATCATCAATTAACTCTAACAAATGTTCGCTTAGGTGAGGTTGATTTAATAAATAAAACAATTGAAGCAACTCAACTTTCATCACTAAACGAAGATCTTTTAAAAATTGGTTTTGAAATAATAGATGATAAGAAAGGAAAAGTGATCGAAAAAATAAAAAACGCGATCGTCGATCTCATTCATCATTCAGAAGATGGGCTTAATGTGAATTTGTCTTCTTTTCTAGCTGATAAAACAAATTACGATTATAATTACTTAAGCAATTTATTTTCCGAAGTTGAAGGAACAACAATTGAAAAATATTTTATCTCCCAAAAAATAGAGAAAGTGAAAGAGTTACTTGTTTACGATGAATTATCGCTTTCTGAAATAGCCGATAAATTAGATTACAGTAGCGTTGCTTATTTGTCAAGTCAATTTAAAAAAGTAACAGGATTAACTCCATCTTATTTTAAAACGCTAAAAGAGGATAAGCGAAAAAAGATTGAGGAATTATAATTAAAGGAATTCCAGTAAATGTCATAAAACAAACCGGAAATTACATAATAGCGCTTTTAAGAACTGGCAGTAATTTTGCAGTATAAATATCAAGATTATGACACACACTTATCAATTAACAGGAATGACCTGTTCAGCTTGTGAAGCAAAAGTAAAGAGCAAATTATTAACCTTGCCGGATATTACCTCTGTAGAAGTTTCAAAAGATACAAATACGGCCACAATTGGTATGGAAAAACATATCAGTCTGACTAATTTGCAAGAAGTTCTTGGAGGTGCTTCAAGTAAATACCAAATCTCGGCCACCCAACATAACGAAATTGCCGAGCAAACTAAAAGCTGGTTAGAAACGTATAAACCCATTCTTCTTATTTTTAGTTTTATTACGGGTGTTACCGTCTTAATTGAAGTAACATCCGAATCATTTGAATGGATGCGTTGGATGCGTCATTTTATGGCAGGTTTCTTTTTAGTATTCTCCTTTTTTAAATTATTAAACTTAAAAGGGTTTGCCGAAAGTTATGCCATGTACGACGTGGTAGCGAAAAAAATTAAAGCCTGGGGTTTCATCTACGCTTTTATTGAACTAGGCTTAGGTTTAGCATACCTTACCAATTTTCAACCTTTAATCATTAATTGTGTTACTATTTTAGTTATGGGAGTGAGTATTATAGGTGTATTAAAAAGTGTACTAAGCAATCAAAAGATTAAATGCGCTTGTTTAGGTGATGTGTTTAATTTGCCTATGAGTACCGTTACAATAATAGAGGATGCGCTTATGATAACAATGTCTGTAGGAATGGTACTTTATTTCTACATATAATTTACACACGCAACCTAACGAGTTCGCAATTGAACCAATCGAAAGAAGTGTAATTGTTGCTTTAATACTAATAGAATATAAATAATCAATATATGAAAACAAATAAAAAAAATATAATTCTTGGCGTTTTTATCATGCTATTCCTTTCGCTTAGTCTGATAGTTCAATCACAAAGCATAAAGAATGCCGTAACGGAAACTTTTAAAGTTTCGGGTAATTGTGGTATGTGCGAAAAAACTATTGAAAAGGCAGCAAATAAAAAGGGCTTAGTTAAAGCGGATTGGGACGTTGATAAAAAATCTTTGCAAATTACTTACAATAGTAAAAAAACAAATTCAGAAGAAATTCTTAAGCGTGTAGCTTACGCTGGATATGATAATGCAAAGTATAAGGCTCCTGATGAGGCCTATGCGAATTTGCATGAATGCTGCAAGTATGAAAGATCAAACACAAAGCAAATAGCTAGTGAAAATCAGAACGATCATTCACAACATATCAAAGAGGCATCAGAAAATAAGGTTGTTGAGCAAAAGAAAACAAATCCGCTTGAGCAAACTTATTCATTGTATTTCTTGCTAAAAGATGCGCTCGTGAAAGATGATGGGTCATTAGCTTCTTTAAAAAGTAAGGAGTTGCTCAGTGAATTAAACTCAGTGAAGATGGAAGCATTAGGTGGTAAAGAACACGCCGCCTTTATGAAATACTTTGCTGATTTGAAAACCGACGTCGGACATATTGCTGAAACAAAAGATATTTCCAGTCAAAGAGAGCGTTTCACAAACCTTTCAGAAAACATGTACGAGCTTATGAAAGTTGCTAAGCCGCCTTATACAATTTACTTAGATAATTGCCCCATGTTTAATGATGGCAAGGGCGCTAATTGGATAAGCAAAGAAAGTAGTATTAAAAATCCATACTATGGTTCGCAAATGTTAACCTGTGGCAAGATAAAAGAAACCCTCAAATAATTTCAAAGTTTATGCTCCATTTAGTTAAGAGATATTTTTTCATGCTAACTTTGCTTATACTTCTCATTGAAATAAAAGCGCAAAAAACAGTTCGTTACGATCTGTATGTTCGTGATACAGTTGTAAATTTTACCGGGAAAGAAAAAAGGGCGATTGCAGTAAACGGACAAATTCCAATGCCCACTTTGACATTTACTGAGGGCGATACAGCAGAAATTTATGTGCATAACGAGTTAAAAGAATCAACTTCTCTTCATTGGCATGGCTTATTCTTACCAAATAAAGAGGATGGTGTTCCTTACTTAACACAAATGCCTATCAAACCGCACACAACACATTTATATAAATTTCCGATTATACAGCACGGTACACATTGGTATCATAGTCATTCAGGATTACAGGAGCAAATAGGAATGTATGGATCTTTTATAATGAATAAAAAAAAGAGCGATCCTACATTTAGAAAAGGGATTGACGACCTGCCTTCGATTCCAATCGTGCTAAGTGAATGGACAGACTATAAACCAGAAAACGTACATAGAATGTTGCACAACGCCTCTGATTGGTTTGCCATCCGGAAAGGAACCACGCAAAGTTATGCTGAAGCTATAAAGGCCAGACATTTTGGCACTAAGATTAAGAACGAGTGGAAACGGATGTTAGCAATGGATGTAAGCGATGTTTATTACGATAGGTTTTTAATAAATGGAAAAAATGAAAGTCAGCTTACGCAACTTAAAGGAGGAGATAAAGTAAGATTGCGTATTGCTAATGGAGGCGCTTCTACAAATTTTTGGCTTACATACGCCGGAGGGAAAATTACTGTTATCGCCAGTGACGGAAATGATCTAGAACCAACTGAAGTGGATAGATTATTAATTGCAGTTTCTGAAACATATGATATAATCGTAAGCATCCCCTCTGATAGTACATCCTTTGAATTTTTAGTAACCTCAGAAGATCGGATTAAATCAGCTTCATTGTATTTAGGAAATGGTGTTAAACAACTTGATTCACCTTTGCCAAAATTAAAATATTTTGAAGGCATGAAGATGATGAATGGCATGATGAAGATGAATGGAGATTTGGATGATATGGGCATGCAGATGAGTCTTAATCAAATGGACATGAATGTGGTGATGTATCCTGAAATTACAGGTGAATTAAACAAAGAAAAGAAGCATGACATGCAGGATATGAAAACCGACAGTACCGGAAAAAAAATGGATCATGACATGAAAGGAATGGATCACAGTAGTCACCAAATGTATAATTCAAATGCAATGAGTGACATCACTACTCTAAATTATGCAATGTTGAAATCACCAATAAAAACAAACCTTCCAAAAGATGCACCAATAAAAGAATTACATTTTGAATTAACCGGAAACATGAATCGTTATGTTTGGAGTTTAGACAATAGAGTAATTTCTGAAACGGATAAAATATTAATTAAAAAAGGTGAAAATGTAAGAATTGTAATGTTCAACGGTTCTATGATGAGACACCCGATGCATTTGCATGGCCACGATTTCAGGGTGATAAACGGGCAAGGAGATTATTCACCATTAAAGAATATCATTGATATTATGCCAATGGAAACTGACACCTTAGAATTTAATGCTAATGTAGAAGGTGATTGGTTTTTTCATTGTCATATTTTGTACCACATGATGAGTGGAATGGGCAGAGTTTTTACGTATCAAAATCAGGCTAAAAATCCACTTATTACAAATCCTAAATTCGCAAAGCGTAAATTGTTTTCTGATGATAGGAAATATCATTTAATGGCGGAAAATGATATTGCGACCAATGGAAACGATGGAACGTTTATGTTACAAAACAAGCGTTGGAGCATTGGCACTGAATGGCGTTTGGGTTACCATGATATACATGGGTACGAAACCGAAACACATGTTGGACGTTATATTGGTAAAATGCAATGGTTAATGCCTTTTGTGGGTTTCGATTGGCGTTATCGCAAGTTAGGTATCGACGAAAAGGAAGAAAATATTTTCGGTCAGACCAATACAAAGGATAACAGAACTCAGGTTAGTTTAGGTGTGAATTATACGTTGCCCATGCTAATAATTGCCCAGGCCGAATTTTATCAGGATGGAAATGTACGATTACAATTAATGAGAGAAGACATTCCAATTTCAAAACGTATAAGAGCGGGATTTATGGTTAATACGGATATGGAGTATATGATTGATTTACGTTATATTCTAAATAAAAATATGGGCGTTAGAACCCACTATGATAGCGATATGGGATTTGGAGTAGGCTTAAATTTAAACTATTAAAAATTTATAATTAGTTAATTTTTAAATCCCGTATGGGAAAACTTTCATCTCTTTTTGGGAATATCTCAATTTTCTAAAACCTCAGTCGATGCTATCATTGAGAAGTTCTAAGGGTATGATTTTTGCAATGCAATAAGTCTATAAATTTAATATTCTAAGGTGTAGATTTTAATGAGCAGCTGATAAAAATCATAATGGCTAATGATGACAATCAGTCCGTAAAAGGAGTTACTCCACTACTTTTAGTTTTTAAAATTGAAGAATTATAAACCTCTAAAAAAATAAAAATGGACAAACAAAAATGTATTGACGCTTGCCTGGCATGCGTAGTAACTTGCGAAACATGTTTAACAAGTTGTATTAATGATGGTCGTAAGGATTGCGCTGCGCTATGCCGCGATTGTGCTGATATTTGTGCTTTATGTGCAAGATTGTGTGCAAGGGGTTCTAAGTATTCAAATGAATTATGTGCTTTATGTGCAAAAATTTGTAAAGCCTGTGCTGAAGAATGTGCTAAACACGCTGAACATCATGAAAGCTGCAAAGCATGTGCAGAAGCTTGTAAAAAATGTGCAGAAGCCTGCGCATAAAAACAATTAAAAGGGAGGCTGAAAAGTCTCCCTTTTTCATTAAAACCTTAAAAAATGAAGTGGTTAGACGGACAAATTTGGAAGCAATGTTTCATTTCAACGTTTATTTGCCTTATCGGTTGTTCAATTGGTGCAATGGGAACAGCATATTATCTTATTGGTTATAATTTGCTCCTAGTTCTGCTTACTTCGCTTATTGCAGGTTTTATTACTTGCATGGGATTCATGATTGCATGGGAAACTATAGTGCATAAAATGAATTTAAAAGAAGCGATTAAACACAGCTATAAAATGAGTCTTGTTTCAATTATGATAATGATGCTAACCGAAAATTTAATTCTTCTTTTTATAATTCCTAAATTTTCATCTCATCAAATGCAAATGGATATGGGCGCAACACATGATTTTGGCATGATGACAATTGCAATGGGTTTTGGTTTTATTTTTTCTCTACCGTATAACTATTATCAGTTGCAAAAAACCGGTAAAATATGTCATGAGCCAATGAAACATTAGCGTAAAATCTACAGAAACGCCAACTTATGAAAATACAACTCAAGATTATAATACTATTTATGATCAAATTCCTGAAGTGCGACTAAATAATAATATTCGGACATCTATTTATAAACTTCCAATTGAAAATAAGAAGTATCGAACCCCTAAATTAAATAGGGTAGCTTCATTAATTTGCAGTAACGAAGTGCGTTTCAAAGGTGGGGAAAAAAGAAAGCACACCTTTTTAGATGTGCTTTCCTTACGAGTGGTCATGTAGGGAGTCGAACCCCAAACCTCCTCATCCGTAGTGAGGTGCTCTATCCAGTTGAGCTACATAACCATAAAATTCGTCTGCAAAAATATACATTTTTTTAATACCTTGCAAAGGATTTATTTAAAAGACCTATGCAAGATATAATAGAGGCCGCATGGCTGAACCGGGAACTACTAAAGGAAAAAACAACTTTAACTGCCATTAACGAAGTAATTGAATTGTTGGATCAAGGCACCCTGCGTGTTGCCCAGCCATTGATAGACGGAACATGGCAGGTGAATGATTGGGTAAAAAAGGCAGTGATCATGTATTTTCCTACCCGTAAAATGGCAACAATTGAGGTTGGTCCTTTTGAATTTCACGATAAAATGTCTTTAAAAACAAATTATGAGCAATTGGGAGTACGTGTTGTGCCGCCCGCTGTTGCCCGCTACGGCTCTTTTTTAGCAAGCGGTGTAATTATGATGCCAAGTTATGTAAATATTGGAGCTTATGTTGATAGCGGCACTATGGTTGATACCTGGGCCACTGTGGGTAGTTGCGCCCAAATTGGAAAAAATGTGCATTTAAGTGGTGGTGTTGGTATTGGCGGTGTATTAGAACCTGTGCAGGCTGCGCCGGTTATTATAGAAGATAATTGTTTTGTTGGCTCACGCTGTATAGTGGTTGAAGGTGTAAGAGTAGGTAAGGAAGCGGTTTTGGGAGCGAATGTAGTGCTTACTATGTCTACAAAAATAATTGACGTTACAGGAAATAAACCTGTTGAAACAAAAGGTTATGTGCCCGAAAGAAGTGTGGTCATTCCCGGAAGTTATACCAAGACTTTTCCTGCAGGCGACTATCAGGTGCCGTGTGCGTTAATAATTGGTAAACGTAAAGAAAGTACCGATCTTAAAACTTCTTTGAACGATGCCTTGCGTGAAAATAATGTAGCAGTTTAATGATGACACTTTTAATAATATTTGTTGTTCACTTTTTAGCAGATTTTGTTTTTCAATCTTCTAAAATGGCAACAGGCAAAAGTAAAAGTTTAAAATGGTTAACTATCCATGTTGGTGTTTACGCATCTGTTTCCCTTCTCACTTTTGCTTTTTTAGCAATTACCTATGGAAATATTTTGCTTGCTTTTTATTGGTGGAGTATAAATGTTGCATTACATTTTATAACTGATTTTTTTACTTCAAAAGTAACATCGCGATTTTGGGAAGAAAAGAATATGCGTTTCTTTTTTGTAATGATCGGCTTTGATCAATTGATACACAACATTTGTTTGGTAACAACATTTTTCCTGTTAAAAGAAACATTTGTATTGCGGTAGATTTTTTTAACCACATAGGCGCATAGAAAGAATCTCTAACAGAGCGCCTAAAGAAACACAAAGCTTTCATCGTCGAAGACGAAGAAATTCTATGCTTTACTTTTTTATGGTAAATAGAAAAATGAAAACTATGTTTCTATGTGTTTAAATTTTTAGTTTGAATCAATGATGCGCTTGTTCATCCCTTGAAATAAATTGAAGATCGGCAATTAATTTTAAAACAAATTCTAATTGTTCTTCTCGGCTAAGGTCGCTGTTATCTAATATTACTGCGTCATCTGCTTGTGTTAACGGACTTTCTTCGCGACTTATATCTGCCATATCGCGTTTTAATAAACTCATCTCTACTTCTTCTATAGTAAAATACTGGCCCTTACTACTAAACTCATCCTGCCTTCTTTTTGCGCGTACATCCGGATCGGCGATCATAAATAATTTTAATTCTGCTTTCGGAAAAACATGTGTGCCAATATCGCGGCCATCCATTACCACCGCTTTCTTTTTTCCCATTACACGTTGCAACGCCACCATTTTTTCGCGTACTTCTTTAATGGCACTTACTTTACTTACAAGGCCACTCACTTTCATGGTCCTTATGTCGCGTTCCACATCTACACCATTTAAAAGCACATCCGAATTATGTGTTTTGGGATTTACTTCAAATTCAACTTCAATTTTTGGAAGGCTTTTTAATAAAGCTTTTACATTAATTTCGTCATTATCATCTATGATCTTATTCTCTAAGGCATATAAAGTAACTGCGCGATACATAGCGCCGGTATCAATGTAATTATAACCCAGTTTGTGAGCCAAAGCTTTTGCCAGTGTGCTTTTTCCGCAACTGCTGTACCCGTCTATGGCTATGGTTATTTTTTGCACTGCTATAAATTTACAAATTTCTTTTTTGTAAAAAAATCAACATTTTATACGAATCCGGCCAATAGTCTTATTTTTTTTACTTTTAAAAAGTTATTAAAAAGGGTGGTTCACTTTTGCTTTTAATTTAAATTTGCCCTTTAATAAAAATACTATGAAAGCAGACGTACTTTTAGGATTACAATGGGGTGACGAAGGAAAAGGTAAAATAGTTGATGTTTTAACTCCTGATTATGATATTATTGCCCGTTTCCAGGGTGGACCTAACGCAGGACATACGTTGGAGTTTAATGGAATTAAGCACGTGCTGCATACGATCCCTAGCGGGATATTTCATCCTACCGCTATTAATATAGTTGGTAACGGGGTTGTAATAGATCCTGTTATCTTTAAAAAAGAAATTGATGCCTTATCAAAATTAGGTGTTGATGTAAAAGCAAAATTGCTAATAAGCAAACGCGCTCATTTAATTTTACCTACTCACCGTTTAATTGATGCCGCAAGCGAAGCAGCCAAAGGCAAAAATAAAATTGGTTCTACTTTAAAAGGTATTGGTCCAACCTATATGGACAAGACAGGAAGAAATGGATTACGTATTGGTGATATTGAAACAAATGAGTTCAGAGAAAAATATAGCACCTTAGTTGAAAAACATAAACAATTATTATCGTTCTATAATTTTGAATACAATTTAGCTGAGTTGGAACCAACCTGGTTTGAAGCTATTGAATCATTAAAAGAATTGCAGTTTGTTGAGACCGAACATTATTTAAATACTGCCATGGTTTCAGGTAAACGTGTTTTAGCTGAAGGAGCACAAGGAAGTTTACTTGACATTGATTTTGGATCGTACCCTTTTGTAACAAGTAGCAACACAATTTGTGCAGGTGCTTGTAATGGTCTAGGAATTGCTCCAAATAAAATTGGCAATGTAATTGGAATTTTCAAAGCATACTGCACACGCGTTGGTAGCGGACCTTTTCCTACAGAATTGGAAGATGAGGTTGGTGAAAAAATTCGTCAGATAGGACGTGAGTTTGGAAGCACAACCGGCAGACCGCGCCGTACCGGTTGGTTAGACATCCCCGCTTTAAAATATGCAGTAATGGTAAATGGTGTTACAGAATTAATGATGATGAAAGCTGACATTTTGAGTGAGTTTGAAACCATTGAAGTTTGTACACACTACAATTATAACGGACAAGTAATTGATTATTTACCATACAATATCGATCCTAATTATCTTAAGCCAATTACAACGCCTTTAAAAGGGTGGAACAAAGATCTTACAGCAATTGAAAATAAGAACGATCTTCCAAAAGAATTAATGGAATATGTTCGTTTTATTGAGAAAGCTGTTGATACAAAAATCACAATTGTATCTGTGGGGCCTGATAGGAAACAGACAATAAGAATGTAAATCTATTTTATTTTTTTACCACACCACGGGCAATATTTAATTACAATACCTGAGGTGCCACCATCATGAATTAGAATTCTGAACTCTGTTTTAGTTTTATTTACGTCTAAAAGCACATCTGGGCAATCATATATAGAATCATGTATGTCACATTTTTTATCAAATTGAGATGACATCATTTTACAACAAAATTTTTTTGATGTTTTTTCCATTGAAGAAATCACTTTTATAAAGTCTGTTCAACTTCTTCTTTACGATAAGCGCCTGGTGTTAATTTAAATGAACGCCAGATCATAAAGGCACCAATTAAAACAAATGGAATACTAAGTATCTGACCCTGATTTAAAATATTGTTATTCTCAAAATCAACTTGATTCTCTTTTAAAAATTCATCAAAAAAACGTTCGGTAAAAAGTAACACGCACATTACACCAAACATAAAACCCGGACCAACTTTATCACGTTTGTTTTTCCAAAGCCAGTACATTAAAATAAATAAGAAGAAACAGAAGATAGCTTCGTATAATTGAGCGGGGTGACGCGGTAAATTATCTTCCTGAACAAAAATAAATGCCCATGGCACATCGGTTACTTTTCCAATGATCTCGCTGTTTATTAAATTACCTAAACGAATGCACATTGCTGCTAGAGGCACAACCACTACCAGCCGATCAAATAACCAGAGCCAGCTTTCTTTTTCTTTACGGCAATATAATACCATGGCAGTTAAAATACCTAAAGCTCCACCATGGCTGGCTAAACCACCTTCATAAACTTTTAAGATGTTTAAAGGATGAGATAAATAACCTTCAATAACAGCACCGTTTGCAAGAGTTTCATCAAACCATGGCCCATAAAATAAACAATGGCCTATTCTTGCACCCAAAACAGTACCTAAAATTATATACAGCGTTAAAGAGTCTAAGGCTTTGTCAGAACGCTTCTCGGCTTTAAATATGCGGTTCATAAAAAAGTGACTGGCAATAAAAGCCAGCGCCCACATTAGTCCATACCAACGCACAGGCCAATCAATACCGGGAATTGTGAAGATCTCAGGAGCGGGGTTCCAGTTTATATAGTTAAGTAACATGGTTAGCAAAATTAGTAAATTCTTCCATAGCATTTCTAATTAATAACTATTTTTGGCCAATGATCAATGCAGCCATATTTGCGAGTGGAGAAGGAACAAATGCCGAGAATTTATTCACCTATTTTGCAAACGACCCGCGCATAAAAATAAAACTGGTGGTTACCAACCGAGATGATGCCGGGATAATTGCCCGCGCCGAAAAGCACAAAAAGAACGTGCAGATAATAAGTAAAGCTGCGTTAGAAAATTATACCGATAAATTTATTGAGTTCTTAAAAGTTGAAAAAATAGATCTTATTATTTTAGCAGGTTTTTTAATAAAGATCCCTGAAGCCTTTATAAAAGCTTTTCCAAATAAGATAGTTAATCTGCATCCGGCATTGCTTCCAAATTATGGTGGCAAAGGCATGTATGGTATAAATGTGCATAAGGCAGTGATCGCCAATAAGGATAAAGAAAGCGGTATCACTGTTCATTTTGCAAATGAAGAATATGATAAAGGTGAAATAATCCTGCAGGCTAAATGTGTTATCGATCCAAACGAAACTCCGGAATCATTGGCAAAAAAGATCCAGGCCTTAGAATTTGAGCATTTGCCAAAGGCTATCGAAAAATTTCTCTAATTTCCACTTATCATTAAATTATATTGATTTAGAAAATATAATTTGCCGTAGTTCCCTTTTTATTTTGATAATCTAGTTTTGAGATTATTTTTACAAAAAAATAGTATGAAGAAATTAATTTTACTTGGCCTTTTATTTTTCACTACACTTTTAAGTAGTCAAACTTTTCAAACAGGTACCTTAACAGTTACTTTTAACGACCCGGCAAGAACCGGAGGATTTGGCAGTGGTGGAGGCCCCGGAAGACAAATTCAAACAGAGATCTATTACCCCGCTACAGTTGCCGGATCAAATGTAGCTGTGGCAACCGGTTCATTTCCTGTTGTTGTGATAGGACATGGTTTTGTAATGGATTGGAACAGCTATGATAATATTTATTCAGAACTTTCTAAACGTGGTTATATAGTTGCTTTACCAAGAACTGAGGGTGGCTTTAGTCCAAGCCATTCTGAGTTTGGTTTAGATCTCTCTTTAGTTGGGAATAAAGTAATGCTTTTAAATGTTACCAATACTTTAGCGCCAATTTTTGTTGGAAAGGTTAGCCAAAAACTTGCATTAGCCGGTCATTCTATGGGTGGAGGCTCTTCTTTTTTAGCAGCAAAAAATAACCCAAGTGTAACCTGTTTATTTAATTTTGCAGCAGCGCAAACCAATCCGGCATCGAGCCAGGCCGCAAAACAAGTTGTTGTGCCTACATTAATTATAGGCGGTCAGGCCGATTGCGTTGCCCCTGCCGCAACTAATCAAAATAAAATGTGGGATAGTACAGCCTCAACAAAAAAATTTGAAATTATTATTAAAAACTTAACGCACTGTGATTTCGGTAATGGAGGAAATTTTAACTGCACATTTGGCCAAAATACCAGTAATTGTCCGAGTACTGTAACTAATACTACGGCATTAAAGTTGTACATGAACTTTGTAAATCCTTTTTTAGATTTTAATTTAAAAGGTATTTGTACCGAAGGAACGCGCTTTATGGATAGTGTAAATTTATCGCAAGTTGTATTTGCTAAACAGCAGCTGGGTATATTGGGCTGTGCTCCAACAAACATTAATGAAGATGAGTGGATCAGTAGCTTAAATATTTATCCAAATCCAATAAAAGAAACACTATTTATAGATGTTATTAATAGTTCTGAATTGAAAATAAATTTATTTTCAATTATGGGTCAAAAGATCGAAACTAAAAATATTATTGAGGGAAATAAATTGAAAATTGAATTATCTGATCTACCTAAAGGAATTTACATTGTTAAAATAAGTGGAAATAATAGTTCCATAACAAAACGTTTAATAAAAGAGTAAATAAATTACTTAACGCTTATCGATATCTGTTCCTGTAAATTATCAGGATGATAACTACAATAAATGCCGTAGGTAGCCGAATCGTTGAAGGTATGTTCGAACTGATCACCGGTTTTTATTTTTCCACTCGAAAAAGCCTTATTTACTTCGGTTATAGAATGGTTGGCATTGTCTTTATTGATAAAAGTAAGAGTAGTTCCTTTTTTGATATCTATAAAAGTAGGGTTAAAACGTTTGTACAATAACCAAACCTCGTTATCGCCTTGTGGCGTTGTATCATTATTTTTTTTGCACGAAAAAACAAATAATAATGAGAGAAGAAGTATGAATATAGTAAGTTTCATTTTTAACTTTTATAAAGATAAAGATTAATTGCTTTGCATTTGATATAATTGAAAATAACTTTTCTTCAGGGCCAAAAGCTCATCATGCGTTCCCATTTCAATGATCTCGCCATCTTTCATGTAAAGAATAAGGTCAGCATTCTTTAAACTCGAAATACGATGACTTACAATGATAGCCGTTTTGTTTTTCATTTCCTTGTTTAAATTATTTAAGATCAATTCTTCAGTCTCAGTGTCAACAGCGCTTAAACAATCATCAAAGATCAACAATTGCGGTTTATTTATTAACGCACGAGCAATCGAGATGCGTTGTTTTTGCCCGCCACTTAAAGTAACGCCACGTTCACCAACAATAGTTTCATAACTGGCAGGAAAGCTCATGATGTTATCATGCACCTGCGCTTGTTTTGCCGCATCTTCAATTTTTGTTTTGCCAGTGTTTTTATCAGAGCTTCCAAATAAAATGTTGTTAGAGATAGTATCACTAAATAAAAAAACTTCCTGCGGCACAACGCCCATATTCTTTCTTAATAAATGTAAGTTGTGTTGTTTAATATTTTTTCCATCTATCAATATCTCGCCTTTTGTAACATCATATTGACGGGTAATTAAATTGAGAATGCTCGATTTGCCGCTTCCTACTTTACCAGTGATACCAAGTGTTTGCCCTTGTTTTAATTTAAAAGAAATATTTTTTATTGCCTGAATATTATTTTCGGGATAAATAAAATCAACGTTTCTAAATTCAATCTCGCCGTTAATTAAATATGTATTACTATTTGCATTTGTAATGTTTGGTTTGGTATCTAAAAATTCGTTTATCCTTTCCTGCGATGCTGCAGCACGTTGTATCAACGATGTTACCCAGCCTAAAGAGGCAAATGGCCAGGTTAATTTATAAACGTATAAAATAAACTCTGTGATGTTTCCAGGTTCTATTTTACCTTGAATTGTTAGTTTGCCACCGTACCATACTGTAAGTAAGACACTAAGGCCAACCATTAATACCATTGCAGGACCAAAATACGATTCAATAGTAGTTAATTTTAATGCAGTCTTTTTATATACCTCATTCTTTTCCTGCATCTTTCCAACAAAAAATGTCTCTCGCGCATAAGCCTTAATTACCCTTATGGCACTAAAAGTTTCCTGAGCCTGTGTAGTTAAGTTACCTAATTCTTTTTGGACATTCCCACTTTGTTTATTTATCATATCCGAAACACGATAAATAAGATAAGAGAGTAGTGGTAATGGTAAAAAAACAATAAGTGTTAGTTTCACATTTACACTTAACATAAATATTAAAACCGTAATTGTTGTAACAATAGTATTGGCCAAGTACATAATGGCTGGGCCGCTATACATACGCACTTTTCCAACATCTTCACTTATTCTGTTCATCAGATCGCCTGTTGTGTTTTGTTTAAAGAAGCTGGCATCCAACACCTGGTAATGATTATAGATCTCATTCTTTTGATCATACTCAATATGGCGACTCATTACAATAATGGTTTGCCGCATTAAGAACAAAAATAAACCACTGGTAAGCGCAAGAACTATAATGGTGAAACCATAACTTAAAAAAACACTCGTATCAGACGTTTGGTTATTCTTGAATACCTCAATTATTTTGTTGGTGCCATTTCTTACAATAACACCCTGATAAGTACTAAATATAGTTGAGAGCGAAACAAATAAAAGGCCGCACAAAAAGTGCCATTTGTATTTAAGAAAATAGGCGTTTATTACCTTAAGGTGTTTCACGCAGCAAAGGTAATTCTAATTTAGAGCTTATTTAAATTTTATCTAATTATTTTGTTATGACTCTTTTTGGCTACAACATCGTTAATTTTTTCGCCGAATATACCCGATTTCGACTGCAAAAATTCCCTCATTTCGCCTAAAAATACTCTATAACAAAACTATCATATAAAATTTAAGCAAGCTCTTATTGTTAATGTAATTTTTGATGTTTTGTTTTTGTTTGGAATACCAAAAAATACCCTAACTTTGCCCCACTTCAACAAAAAAACCCATGGAAGTCACAACTTTAAAAAACTCCGATCTATCTAAAGATCCGGTTATTGGCCAAATGAGCCTTCATAATCATGAGCAAATTTTATTTTGTAATGATAACGCTACCGGCTTAAAAGCAATTATTGCAATTCACAATACAGTACTTGGGCCTTCATTGGGCGGTACACGTATGTGGAACTACGCTAACGAGATGGAAGCGCTACACGATGTTTTGCGTTTGTCACGTGGTATGACCTACAAGTCATCTGTTGCAGGTCTAAATCTTGGTGGCGGAAAAGCAGTGATAATTGGTGATGCCAAAAAAATTAAGAACGAAGCTTTACTTCGCCGTTTTGGAAAATTTGTAGATAGTCTTGGCGGTAAATATATTACTGCAGAAGATGTGGCCATGACCAGCCGCGATATGGAGATCATTAAAATGGAAACTGATTACGTAAGCGGTTTACCTGAAAATATGGGTGGCAGCGGCGATCCTAGTCCCGTTACTGCATACGGTGTTTATGTAAGTATGAAAGCCAGCGCCAAAGAAGTTTGGGGCAATGATAGTTTAAGTGGTAAAAAAGTTTTAGTGCAAGGTATTGGTCATGTTGGTGAAGTGTTGGTTGATTATTTGACCAAAGAAGGCGCTAAAGTTTATATAAATGATATTAGCCAGGAGCGTTTAAAAGAAGTGGCAGATAAATACAAAGCAGAAGTTGTTGCAGCAGATAAAATGTTCGATCTTGATATTGATGTTTACGCACCCTGTGCTTTAGGAGCAACAGTAAATGATGATACATTAAACAAATTAAAATGTAAAATTATTTGCGGTGCAGCAAACAATCAGTTAGCTGATGAAAAAGTTCACGGCGCTTTAGTTGCTAAAAAAGGAATTTTATATGCTCCTGATTTTGTGGTTAACGCTGGTGGAATTATTAATGTGTTTTATGAATTAGAAGGATATAATAGAGAGAGAGCTCTTTCACACGCTGAAAAAATTTATGATACGACTTTCAATTTATTTCAATTAGCTAAAAAAGAAAACATTTTAACTTACCAGGCTGCAAATAAATTAGGCGAACAACGTATTGAAGCAATTGCCCGTATTAATGCGGTATTGTAATTTGAAATAACCTTGCTGACTAACAACTAATGACTATCATCTAACGACTAATAAAATGTTAAACAGAAGGTTCTTAAGAATAAAAGTAATGCAGTCCCTGTACTCGTTCTTTCAGCACGAAAAGGCTGATATGGCTCAGTTCGAGAAAGAAATGTTCAAGAGTCTTGATAAGATCTTCGAATTATACCTTTCTATTTTAGGTTTAGTTAGCGATATTCATCATGTGGCATTGGTAATGATGGATGAGAATAAAAATAAACGCATTCCAAACTCCTCCGATCTTGATCCCAATTTAAAATTCGTAAAAAATTCTTTGCTTATTGGCATCTCTGAAAACAAAGAATTAAAACAACTTCTTGAAAAGAGAAAAATTTCGTGGCAAAATGATTTTGATGTTGTACGTAAATTATTTGTTGAGATCAGGAATGGGGAGTCGTATAAAACCTACATGGAATCTACATCTTCAACCGTTGTTGAAGATAGGGACTTTGTGATCTCGATGATAACTGAACATTTAAGTGAGAATGAAGTTTTAATTTCTTTATTTGAAGAAAAAAATATGCATTGGGCGGATGATACATTTGTAGCATTTAATTCTGTAATAAGAAACTTTGAAGATTTTAACGGCGAGTTTAAATTAAGTCCGCTTTTAAAAGACGAAACAGATGACATGGAGTTTATGAGTCTGTTATTTAAAAAAACAATTATTTACAGGCAGAGTTTCGAAGAATTGATCGGACGCCATACACAAAACTGGGAAGTAGAACGTATTGCTAATATGGATATGTTGTTAATGCAAATGGCTTTGGCCGAGATCATGCACATTCCAAATGTGCCGGTAAAAGCTTCACTTAATGAATACATTGATATAAGCAAAGAGTATAGTACACCCAACTCTAAAGTATTTGTAAATGGCGTATTGGATAAAATTATTGCTGAATTAAAACGCGATAATAAGATCGCTAAAACGGGTAGGGGATTAAAAGAGAATTAATTTTTATTCGCTATTAAAAACCTTATTTTTCCACTCATATCTTTTATAAGTTCTGCTTTAGAAAATTGTTTGCTCGAATTAGCATAGTCTAGAACATTTTTGGCAGTTAAAGGATTCAATTCAAAATATAATTTTCCTTTTGCATTTAATTTTTGGTGACAGAGATCGATGATCTTTTTATAGAAGATGATTTCATCTTGTCCGTTAACAAATAAAGCCAAATGCGGTTCGTTATTAATTACGTGTTGATTTAAAGAATCTTTTTCATCTGCTTTAATATACGGTGGATTGCTGATGATCACATCAAAAGTAGTTTCAATTTTTTTGGCAGTTTCTTTTTCGTTCAGAATATCCACTTCAATAAAATGGATCTCAGCTTTGTTTAATTCAGCATTTTTTTTAGCTACTTCTATGGCCTCCGAGCTTATATCACAAGCGGAAACAGTAATGTTTTTACTATTCTTTTTCAGAGAAATTGGAATACAACCGCTGCCGGTACCGATATCTAAAAATGAACCAGCACTTTGATTCTCCTTTAAAATTAGATCTACTAATTCTTCTGTTTCAGGTCGTGGAATTAAAACATTTTGGTTGACATAAAATTTTAAATTGTAGAACCAGGCTTCTTTTAAAATATATTGAATGGGAACATTTTTTTTTAACTCCTTGCAACAAAAGTATAATTTCAAAAGATCGCTTTGGTTGAGATTTTCATTTTTTTTATTTACTACATCTGTTTTCGAAAAGCCCAAAAAATGCTCCAATGCTAAATTAAGAATAGCGTCAATTTCGGAACTTTCATAAACAGAATTTAATTCTGAATGATAAAAGGCAATAAGATGGGCAAGGGAATTAGAGGCAACACGCATTACTAGTTAGCATTAATAACTTTAAAAGCCATATTTTCGTTTGCTGTTATTATTTTTACAAATAATAAACCAATAGTTTTTTCGGTTAATTGGTGCGATGATAATTTATATGAGTTGCCTTCAACAACATCTTCATAAATTAATTTACCATCAATACTGTAAACATAGATCTGGCCAATTAGATTCCTTTCAAAATTAAAAGTAATGTTATCCGAGAATGGATTTGGAAAATACTTTACATTATTGGTTATTACCTGGTTCTTGATATCGGTAATGATACAGGTCATTGCTGCGTGTCCATCTAATTTTCCATAACCCCATTTATAATTTGGTAAGGCTGTACCTGTAAACGCATCTTGATATGCGCAATTGGTTACAGCGTTTTTAACCTGGATGCTTGTGGCTGTTGGATATTTTTGAAGGAACAAAGCTGCTAAACCTGCAACAACCGGCGCTGCGGCTGAAGTGCCTCCACCTTGCACATGTAAACTGCCTTGTGCTACAACCTGCGGTGCGTTAGTAATTAAATTTGTTTGCATACCCAAAGCCATCGCACTAAAAACTCCCGCGCCGGTGGCAGAGATATCGGGTTTTTGTTTGTTATCCCGTGTTGGTCCCCAACTGCTGCTAGCTGCTAAAGTATTTACATTCTCACCCGGATTTAATGCTGCCCAGCTTTGTGTAACATTGTTCACGTCGTAATACTGATTTACATTTACGTAATTGGCAACTGTTGTAACATCATCCAAACATTGGAAACTTGAAACAATAGTGCTATTAAAATTTGGAGTGGCATATTTTGTTATCCATGGATAAGATGTTGAAGAGGGCAAACCTGTAGAAACAAAATCAAAGTTCCATGCATCGTGTAAACCAACACCTTTACTTTCTATGCGCCATTTTAAATTTAAAGTGTCGGCCGTAATTTGCAAGTAAAGTTCATACACACCGTCGAGATTTATGCTGGCAGATGTTTTTACAATTCCAATACGATTACCATTAAATTTTAATGTATCGCTTTGAATGGAAGTTAAACCATAATTATAACTTTTAAAACCTATCCTACCAAGGTTAAAATTATTATTCCTGTTGGCACCAACACTAATTTGTATATTTTTTATATTATTTGTGTCAGCATAACACCAGTAATCTAAAACAGCTGTAGATTTTTTTATCCAGGTAAAACTTGTATCATTTAATGGTGGTTGTGTTTTTACATGAAATTTAACATTGCCTGCATTACCCGCAGATGCCACCATAACACGGCCCGGAATATTTTGCACCATGTTCTTAATTAATTTTGCTTCGAGGTCGGTTCCATCATGACTGCCGTAATAATTACCAACACTGGCATTAATTACACAAGGTTTACCAAGCAATGTAGCCTTACTAAAAATATATTGAACGGCGTCTGCAATGGTTGGTCCACTTGCATTGAAGTCAAGAGCAACTACAACAATATCTGCTTTAGAAGCAATGCCTTCATGTGTTCCATTTGCTAATCCATTACCTGTAGCAATACCACAAACGTGTGTGCCGTGGCCATAATGTGGAAGGTCGTTATGCGTACATTGATTGGCATTAATTTGTGTATCTGTCCACTCGATACCATAATTATATGGTTGAGGTATGCTTGATCCTGAAACAGGAACCTGGTCCCACAAAAATTTTATTCTCGTATTTCCGAATGAATCTTTAAAATCGGGATGTGTAAAATCTGTGCCTGTATCAATAATTCCAACAACGATACCTGTACCGTCGTAAGCCATTGTTAAAGGCGCCTGGCCAAGCTTTACAGGTTTTATCTTGTTCTTAATAACCATGGTATCATTAGTAGGTTGTTTGCCGGGTTCAATAAATTCGGCATAAGAAATAATCTTATTTTCTATGAGCTTCGAGAGTACAGACAAATTGCAGGAAATAGAAGCAATGTTACCAGCAGAATATTTAAATTTATAATTGAATTCTTTTTGTGACGAGATGAGTTTAGAAATATCTCCTTGTACTAAAACGTTATGTTGAATAAAATTATCTCCCGCATTAAGTTTAAGTTTTAATGCGTTATTAAAGTTAGTATTTTGAGAAAATAAAAAAGATCTAACAAAAAGTAAGACAAAAAATAAGTTAAGCTTCATTTTACAGGTTATTTCGATTAAAATTAATGAAAAAACCCGACATTTGTTTATCATGAGGACTAAATTAGTCGTATTCTTATTTTGCATACTTTTAAAAGGCCTTTTATTTGGCCAAAGCGATAGTACTATTGTACCCGCCGACCTTGGTATTGTCGATGCAATTTACCTTACCTATTACGATTTCAGGCATAATAAAGGCATTTTAAAAGAGCAGATCTCATCTACCGTAGATAAAGAACAGTTGGATTTTATGGGTAAATCGCTCGATAAAGAAACTCTCAGTTATTCTGATAATCAAAAAACCGCAGAGATAAAATCCAATACAGTATGGGGCTTTGTTCAAAATAAAACATTGTACATTAATTATAAAGGTAGTTTTTACCGGGTGCCAGTTTTTGGTTCCGTTTGTTATTTAGTTGCTACAGTAGAAATAGTTGGCGCAGGTTTTTATGACCCTATGTTTGGTTATGGATCGGGCAGGAGACAGGAGGTAAGAGAGTTTTTAATTAATTTTTACGATGGTGTTATTACCGAGTTTAAAATGGAAGAAGCCGAGTTATTATTAAGCAGGGATAAATTAATATATGCAGAGTTTAAGAAACTGAACCGCAGAAAACAAAAGGAACAAATTTTTAGATATATTAGAAAATACAATGACGCTCACCCGGTTCATTTTCTAAAATAAGAAATTTAACATTTCTATAATATTTAAATTTAATTTCGTCGAATTTATAGAATTTCTTCATTTTTCGTAAACAAATAGCTTATTATTTGGTTAACTTTGCGGTGACATAGTATTTCTATTTATTGAAGTGTTATTATTATTTATTAAACAAAGAAAAAATGACAAAAATTTACAATTTTATTAAGCTGACAAGCATCTTTATTGTGTTGTTTTCAGTTAAAATGTTCGGGCAATGTATTTCCCCTAGCCCATTTGGTAGTGGTACTGTTAACTCTGCTGCTCCTGGCACATCGGTAACATTATCAACTTGTTTATTTGGAGGAGAATATTCCCCAGTACAATTTAATGTAACGGGATCGTTCACTTTTAGTTCTTCGATCGTAACAGATTACATTACGATTACAGATGCAACTAATAATGTATTGGCTTTTGGATTTAATCCTTTAGCAGCTACTATTCCGACTGTAGGAGCGTATAGAGTTCATTACTCTGCTTCAGGCCCTCCTGGTTGTACTACACAAAGCAGTTGTAGAACAGGATTGATTTTTGTTCCACTTCCTCCGTGCGCAGGCACACCAACAGCGGGTATTGTGCCAGCATCATTTTCTATTTGCCCAAACACCCAGGCTGTAATTACCGCTACTGGCGCTACCGCGGCTACTGGTATAACTTATCAATGGATGCAGGCTCCTGCTGCCGCAGGCCCTTGGACGAATGTGACAACCGGTTTTGGATTTAATACAACTAGTTTAACAACTACATCTTTAACTGCGTTAACTTTTTATCAGATGGTAATTACCTGTACTAACAGTGCGCAAAGCGCTACTACAGCGGTTGTTTCTGTGAACCCAAATAATCCTACATTATTATGCTATTGCGTTCAAAACATTGGTGGCGGTGGTTGCTTTGGCAACCATATTTCAAATGTTTCAATTCTATCATCGGCATTTAATAATAGCTCAGGTTGTAGTTTAAACGCTCTGGGAGCAAGTTATTCGCAATACGCACCAACGGTTGGAACAACTGCAACATTAAGCGCAGGTGGAAGTTATTCAATAAGTGTAAATACAACCGCAAATAATATCATCTCTCTTTGGATTGATTATAATCAAAATGGTTCTTTTGATGCGAGTGAACATACTCAAGTTGCAAATCCTTCAACAGCAAGCGTTGCAACGGTAATGCTATTTAACGTTCCAACAACCGCTCTTGTTGGTCAAACCGGAATGAGGGTAAGATCTCATGACCAGTTTGCAACAAATGGTCCAAGTGATGCTTGTTCTAATTTTTATGAAGGAGAAACAGAAGACTACGTAGTAACAATTAGTTCTGCTGTAGCTTGTTCAGGCGCTCCTGGTGCTAATTCTGCAATTGCCAGTTTAACGTCAGCTTGTCCAAATGGAACAGTAGCATTAACTTTAGCTAACACTTACACAGTAGGAGGAATAACTTATCAATGGAGTACAGCAACCAGTTCAGTTGGTCCTTATACCGCTGTAACAGGCGCAACAAATAGTGCATATACAGAAACTAATATTGCAGTATCAACTTGGTACCAAGCTGTGATTACTTGTACAAATGGTCCTGCAAGCACAACTTCAACTCCAATTCAGGTTTTGGTAAGTGGTAATCCTTGCCAGTGTGCAGCATATTGCGCTTCAGCAGCAAGCTCTACGGCAGATGATGAGATCTTTAATTTTAAGATCGGTACCTTAAACAATACATCGAATTGTACACAAACTGGTGGCCCAGGTTCTATCTTAAATAGGTATTCAAATTATACTGGGATAATCGCTCCCCCAAATCTTAGTGCCGGAATTAACTATACTTTTGCAACAACTGTTGGTCAATGCGGAGCTGGTGCATATTCGGGTGGAGTTACAGTTTATATGGATTTTAATCAAAATGGTGTTTTTACCGATCCGGGCGAACAAGTTTACGCCTCAGCCAGCACATTATTCGCAGTGGCAGGAACCACTCTTAACGGTGTGATCGCTATTCCTGCAAGTGCTACGCCTGGTATTACCCGTATGAGGGTACTTGCAGTAGAGAGTTCTACAGCAACATTGCCTTGTGCGGCATATACATGGGGTGAGACGGAAGATTATTGTATTAATATTACACCTGCAACGCCTTGTGCTGGTGCTCCCGGCGCTAATACTATTATTGCTACAGCTACAAACGTTTGTGCAAATGGTTCAGTAAGTTTTAGTCTTGCAAATTCTTATACAGTTGGCGGATTAACTTATCAATGGAGCACTGCTACAAGTTCAGTAGGGCCTTATACTTCTGTTTCAGGTGCAACCAATACGGCTTATACTGCAACAAATATAACTACATCTACTTGGTATCAGGTTGTGATCACTTGTACAAATGGCCCCGTAAGCACTACAGTAGCTGCGGTTAATGTTGCGATAAGCACTAACCCTTGCCAGTGTACAGCATATTGCGCGTCAAATGCTACATCGCCAGCAAACGATGAAATATTTAACGTTAAGATCGGCAGTTTAAATAATACTTCAAATTGCAGTCAAACTGGTGGCCCTGGGTCTATACTAAACCAATATTCAAACTATACAGGAATTCTGGCAGCGCCAAACTTAACAGCAGGAGCTACATATACTTTAGATGTAACAGTTGGTATGTGCGGCACCTTTGCAAACTCAGGTATTGTAAGAGCATATATGGACTTTAATAATAACGGTTTATTTACAGATGCAGGTGAATTAGTTTACACTTCGCCTTTCACATCTTTTGCGGTGGCCGGAACTACATTAACAGCTAACGTTACAATACCTCCAACGGCTTCGCCGGGAATAACACGTATGAGAATTATTGAGGTTCAGAGTTCAACAGCGCCTTTATCTTGTAGTACTTTTTTTAATGGCGAAACTGAAGATTATTGTATTAATATAATAGCTGCATCTGCTTGCGCGGGTGCTCCAGGAGCAAATTCAGTTGTAGCAACATCTACAAATGTATGTCCAGGTGGTTCTACCAGTTTTAGTTTAGCTACTTCTTATACAGTTGGCGGCCTTACTTATCAATGGAGTACAGCAACAAGTTCTGTTGGTCCTTACACTTCTGTTTCGGGGGCAACAACAAGCGCGTATACTGCTACCAACATTACCGCTTCAACATGGTATCAGGTTGTTATAACATGTACTAATGGCCCTGCGAGTACTACTGCAACAGCGGTTCAGGTATTAGTTGGCGGTAGCCCTTGTCAGTGTGCGGCATATTGTGCTTCAAACGCAACTTCAATTAACGATGAAGAAATATTTAATGTTTCTATTGGAACTTTAAATAACACATCTACCTGTAGTCAAACCGGTGGCCCAACTTCAACGCTAAGTTTATATTCTAATTATGCCGGTATTTTGGCAGCGCCGAATTTAAATGCCGGATCAAATTATACTCTAAACGTTACTGTTGGTCAATGTAATGTTACCGCTTACTCTGGTGGTGCTACTGTTTATATGGACTTTAATCAAAATGGTGTTTTCACAGATCCGGGCGAAATGGTTTATGCTTCGCCAACTACAGTATTTGCTGTAGCCGGAACAACTCTTAGTAGCGTTGTTACAATTCCATTGACTGCAACACCCGGAACTACTCGTATGAGAGTACTTGCAGTTGAAAGTGCTACAGGTTCGTTACCATGCGGAAACTTCACTTGGGGTGAAACAGAAGATTATTGTATTAATATTACAGCTGGCTGTGCAACACCAACTGTAGTTCTTTCTGCTTCGCAAACAACTATTTGTAGCGGGACTTCTGTTAATTTAACTGCATCTGGTGCTACCACATATACGTGGAATACAGCTGCAACTACAAGTTCTATTTCTGTTACGCCTTCAGTAACTACAACTTATACTGTAGTTGGCGAGAACGTACCGGGTTGTCCTGATACTAAAACTATCAGTATTACTGTAAATCCTTCAGCCGCACTTTCTGTTTCTGCCGCCCCTTCATTAACACTTTGTCCGGGTATGAGCACTACATTAACAGCTAATTCAAGTGCAGGTAATTATACTTGGTCGCCTGGAGGACAAAATACAGCTGTAATTACTGTTACACCTCCTATATCAACAGTTTACAACGTTGCAACGACAAATAGTGTAGGTGGTTGTGTTACCAGCACTAACGTAACTGTGTTTGTGGTTGTTTGTACAGGTGTAGCTAAGAATACTGTGATAGATAATAATACATTCATATATCCAAATCCAAACAGCGGAAACATTAATGTTGTAATTGAGAATAGCAACGGAAGTTATGTGTTCGAGGTTCAGGATCTTTCAGGAAGAATAGTTTACAAAACTACTTTAAACAAGTCTGAAAGTGCTTTAAGCATTAAAGAATTAGCTAACGGTATGTACACTTATAAGATCACTTCTTTAACAACTAAAACTGCAATTAAAGAAGGTAAATTAATAAAAGAATAAGTTACCTCAATTTTTAAAAAGGCGTTCCGGTTACCGGAACGCCTTTTTTGTTTTACACCTAATAATTATCAGGGTTGATTACCGGTAAAAATAGTATCTTTAAAGCGCAAAATTATGAGCGTTTACGATAAATACGAAACCGTTATTGGTTTAGAATGTCACATTCAATTGCTTACAAAAACAAAAATGTATAGCAGTGATGTAGCCGAATATGGCGCGTTACCAAATACAAATGTAAGTGTAGTAACTTTGGGTCACCCTGGCACTTTGCCGGTGGTAAATTCTAAAGCTATTGAATTTGCGGTAAAACTAGGTATTGCAGTAAACTCAAACATTCGCGAAGAAAACCAATTTGCCCGTAAAAATTATTTTTACGCCGATCTTCCTAAAGGTTATCAAATAACGCAGGATAAAACTCCTATTTGCAATGGCGGATATATTGTGGCAAAATTAAAAGACGGCGCTACAAAAAAGATCAACCTTACCCGTATACATATGGAAGAGGATGCCGGAAAGAGTTTGCATGATATTGATCCTTTTGAAACATTGATAGATCTTAACAGGGCAGGTACACCTTTATTGGAAATAGTTACAGAACCCGATTTTAGAAGTGGGGAAGAAGCTTACGCTTATTTAACTGAAGTTAGAAAGCTAGTGCGTTATTTAGATATCTGTGACGGTAATATGGAAGAAGGATCGTTACGTTGCGATGCGAATATTTCTGTAATGCTAAAAGGCGCAAAAGAATTTGGAAAGAAAGTTGAGGTAAAGAACATGAACTCATTTAGAAATGTTCAACGCGCCATTGACTTTGAAATAAAAAGACAAATCGATCTTATTGAAGCAGGAGAATTAATTGCAGGAGAAACAAGAAGTTTTGACGCCGTTAAAGGATTGACTTTTTCTTTAAGAAGCAAAGAGAACGCAAACGATTATCGTTATTTTCCGGAACCTGATCTGCAACCTGTTTTTGTAACACAAGAGTATATTAATGAAATAAAAGCCAACATGCCAACACTGCCTGATGAGCTTTTTAATTTATACACAAAAACATATAAGCTTACAGAATATGATGCGCTTCAATTAATAGATCTTAAAGAAGTAGCAGCCTATTACAATAAACTTGTAACATTCACTAAAAATTATAAAAATGCTGCTAATTGGGTAATGGGTCCTGTTAAAGCATTTTTGAATGAAAGAGCTTTAACTATTTCTGAATTTACATTAGATCCAAAAAAGATCGCAGAAATAATTCAACTTATTGATGAAGGAAAAGTAAGTAACGCAGCCGCGTCGCAAAGTATCTTTCCCGAATTAATGAAAGATCAGAATAAAACACCTGAACAAATCGCTAAAGAACTCGATCTTTTGCAAAACAGTAACAGCGGTGAGTTGCAAAGCATAATTGATTCTGCATTATCAAAATTTCCTGAAAAAGTTACAGAATATAAAAATGGAAAAGTTGGTTTACTTGGTATGTTTGTTGGTGAAGCAATGAAATTAAGTAAAGGTAAAGCCGATCCAAAATTATTAAATCAGTTAGTAAAAGAAACACTTGAAAAATAAAAATATGTTTAAAACAATTAGCGCCATTGCTGTTATAGCAATTTTATCAGGTTGCAGCGAAACCAAAAGGAACGGTAATTTTGAATTGAAGGGAACTTTGAGCAATTCAAATGGAGAAACTATTTATTTGGAAAAGTTGATCAACCCTCAACCGGTAACAGTTGATAGTACAGTGGTTGATGAGAAAGGTAATTTTGAGTTCAGGAACTATACACCAAACATTGGCTTTTATCGTATAAAATTAAATCAGCAAAACTTTGCTATGTTGGTTTTAGACAGTAACGATAAAGTTAAAGTTACAGCTAACATAAAAGATCTTGGAAATACATATAAAGTAGAAGGTTCGCCTGAAACCGCTTTGTTTGTTGAATATAACGAGATCACTAAGAAAAAGAATATTCAAATGGATTCATTGAACCAGGCTTTCCAGGCAATTGTGCAAACCATTAAAATGGATTCTCTTAAAATGGATTCGTTAAGTGATATTTTCGAAAAACCATTTAATAGTATTATGGATACATACAATGCGTCTATGGGAGAAAAGATCTTGAAGAACTCTGATAAATATGCTTCTATGATAGCTATACAAGGAATGGAACCGGATAAATATTCAGAGGTGTACAAAAAGTTAGATGAAGGTCTGAGCAAAAAATTTCCTTCAGATAAAGGTGTAAAGATCTTTCACGATGTTGTAAATAAAATGTTGGCCACAACTATTGGCCAAGAGGCTCCTGAAATTGTTTTACCAACACCTGACGATAAAGAATTAGCGCTTTCTTCTTTTAAAGGAAAAATTGTGTTGGTTGATTTTTGGGCAAGCTGGTGCGGACCATGCAGAAAAGAAATGCCAAATGTTGTAAAGGCTTACGCCAAATATAAAGATAAAGGTTTTGAGATCTATGGTGTTTCGCTCGACCAGGATAAGGCACGTTGGGTTGAAGCCATTGCAAAAGATGGAATTACCTGGCCACAAGTTAGTGACCTGAAATACTGGGATAGTTACGCTGCTAAATTATACGCAGTTGAAGGAATTCCATACACTGTATTATTAGATAAAGAAGGAAAAATAATCGCGAAAAATTTAAGAGGCGCTGAATTAGAAAAAGCTATTGAAAAAGCAATAGCAGGAAAATAATTGTTGAATAAATTCATAAACATAATAAACTTTGATCGCTGCAAATGGCTTGTGGCGATTTTTGTTATTAGTAATAATTTGTTTTCGCAACAAACCTATTTTCAGCAGGAAGTAAATTATAAAATTGATGTAACTCTAAACGATGTTTCGCATACGATGCGAGCTACAGAAGAGATCCAATACATCAATAATTCTAACCAGTCGTTAAGCTATATTTATTTTCATTTATGGCCAAATGCTTACAAAGACCATTCTACTGCGCTTGCCGCACAATTGCTTCAACATAAAAAAACAGATTTTTATTTTTCTAAACCCGAAGAAAGAGGGTTTATTGACAGCTTAGATTTTAAGGTAAATGGTAAAACTGTTCAATTAGAATTTGACAAAGAGAACATCGATATCTGTAAACTTATTTTAAATGAACCTTTAAGATCTTTAGATACAATAAAAATTACTACGCCTTTTTATGTAAAGATCCCAGATGCTAAATTCTCAAGGCTGGGACATACAGGACAGGCTTATTTTATCACACAATGGTATCCTAAGCCCGCAGTGTTTGATAATGAAGGCTGGCACCAAATGCCTTACCTAGACCAGGGAGAATTTTTTAGCGAGTTTGGAAGTTTTGATGTGAAAATAACGCTGCCAAAAAATTATTTGTTATCTGCTACTGGCGATCGCATCGAAGCTGATGACGAAGAATATTTTTTAAACGAAAAAGTAAAAGAAACATTAGACCGTTTGGACAAAAGTGATTTCCGTGCAGAAGACATGGAGTTTCCTGTGTCATCAAAAGAAACAAAGACGATTCGTTTTAAACAATTCAGGGTGCACGATTTTGCCTGGTTTGCCGATAAACGTTTTAATGTTTTGCATGATCAGATAGAGCTTCCTGCAACAAAAAGAACTATTGATACCTGGATATTTTTTACAAATAAAAATTTTAATGTTTGGAAAAATGCGATCACATATGTGAACGAGTCAACTCTTTTTTATTCATATTTAAATGGCGATTATCCTTACAATCATGTTACAGCTATTGATGGAACCATTATGGCCGGCGGCGGTATGGAGTATCCAAATATCACTGTTATTGGTGATATGAGTAATGAGTTCGATCTTGATATAACAATTGCACATGAAGTCGGTCACAATTGGTTCTATGGTATTTTAGCAAGTAATGAGCGAGATCATCCCGGCATGGATGAAGGATTGAATTCATTTTACGAAATGCGTTACATGAGGGCAAAATATCCCGATAAAAAAATATCAGATCTTATTGGTATTGATGAGAATTTAAATTTGTTTGGTGTAAATAAAGTGGCGTATTGGCGCGAAAAAGAAATGGCTTATTTTATCTCAGCTAAGTCAAGAACAGATCAACCCATAGAAATTCCTTCGCAAGACTTCACTGAATTTAATTATGGAAGTATTGTTTACAGCAAAACCCCTGTTGTTTTTGATTACCTGATGGATTATATGGGCGAGGATAATTTAGATAAAGCCATGAAGTTTTATTATGAGCAATTTAAATTCAAACATCCATCACCAAAAGACCTTTCAAAAACATTGAACTTTTTTAGTGGGTTAGATCTTACCTGGTTCACATCACATTTAATTTCGTCAACCGATAAGATAGATTACAAGATAAAGAATCTCAAAAAAAATAAAGACGGAAGTTTCCGCATAAAAATAAAGAACAAAACAGGTATTGCAACACCGTTGAATATTTATGGCTTTAAAGACGGAAAATCTGTGGGCTTGATTTGGTATAATGGTTTTGAGAAAGAGCAAACAATAGAGTTCCCACCAATTGATGTAGATTATTTTAAAATAGATGGTTTGGACAGGATGCCTGATGTTAACAGGCGGAATAATTACATACGGGCAAAAGGCCTGTTCAAAAAAATGAAGCCACTGCAATTTAATTTTTTAACCAAGTACGAAGATCCACAAAAGATCCAGATCAATTATTTACCGGTAATTGGTGGCAATGCTTATAATGGTTTTATGGCCGGAGCAGCTATTCATAATTTTGGTCTTTATCAAAGAAGGTTTGAATTTGCAATAACACCAATGTTTGCATTTAAAACAAAGAGTCCTGTTGGTTTTGCAGAATTTAATGTTAACTTTTATCCAAAAAATCTTTTTCAGCAAATTACATTTGGTGTAAAGGCAAAATCTTTTTCTTACGATTTTTATAATGCCGAAATCAATAATCAGGCTAATGGTACAAATTATCAAAATCTTGTTTTTAATTTTTATAAAGTTGCACCTTATATACAATTCGAGATCAAAAAGAAAAATGCAACAAGCCCGATTCATCAGTATATTACATATACCAACAACAATTTATTTATAGATAGTTTAAACACATCGTTCAATCCACAGATCTTAGAATTTGTACCTACTAAAAAAAATACGGTCTCTTTTGTAAACCAATTGAATTATAGTTTAAGTAATAAACGAATTATCAATCCATTCATTCTAAATGTCAATTTGCAACATACGGCCAGTATGGCAAAAATTTCGGCAACACTTAATTATCAAATAACACTTGCAAAAAAACAGTTTGTTGATATACGATTATTTGCAGGCGCTTTCTTAGCAGGTTCTTATTCTGAACGCAGTTATTATGCTTTCAGAGCCAGTGGTTACAATGGTTACCAGGATTATTTATTCGAAACAAATTTTATCGCCCGCAACGAATATAGCGGTTTTGGTTTTAGCCAGTTTGCGGATGTGGATGGCGCTTTAAAAGTATGGACTCCTTTAGGCCAATCTCCCGAATGGTTGATCTCTGCCAATATAAAATCCCCACCCATTTTTATTTTTCCTTTTAAAGTATTTGCCGATATTGCTGTGTGTGATGGTAGGGCATTAAATACTGAACCTTTTTTGTGGGACCTAGGTATAAACACACCTATAATAAAAGATGTAGTAGATGTTTATGTTCCATTTCTTTATAGCAGCAATATTAGAAAAACTTTAGAATTGAATAATGTAAGAGGTATTAATACTGTTCGATTTACAATTAATATTCATAAATTAGTCGTTAAAAATTTAGTAAAGGACAATTTATTTTAAGTGAGTAATAAAAAAATATATTTTGCCTCCGATTTTCATTTAGGAGTTCCAACTTTAGAAAATAGTCTGGAGCGAGAAAAAGCTATCTGCCGTTGGTTGGATCTTATTAAAACTGATGCTGAAGAAATTTATTTGGTAGGCGATCTTTTTGATTTTTGGTTTGAACATAAATATACTGTCCCTAAAGGTTTCACGCGTTTATTGGGAAAGATAGCTGAGCTAACTGATTCTGGAATAAAAGTTAATTTTTTTACCGGTAACCATGATCTTTGGATGCAGGATTATTTTATAAAAGAATTAAATGTTGTTATCCATCATCAACCCATTACAAAAGTGTATAACAACAAAACTTTTTTTATTGGCCATGGTGATGGAATGGGTCCTGGCGATAAAGGATACAAATTATTAAAGATCGTTTTTACAAGCAAATTATGTCATTGGTTATATTCGCGACTTCATCCAAATTTTTCTTTTTGGTTCGCGCGTTTTACAAGCAGAAGAAGCAGAATTACTACGGGTGATTCTGACGAAAAATTTTTAGGGAATGAGAAGGAGTGGTTATTTCTTTTTAGCAGAGAGTATTTAAAAGATCACAAAGTAGATTTTTTCATTTTTGGTCATCGTCACTTACCACTTGAGTTAGATGTAGATGGTAAAGCGAAGTATATTAATTTGGGAGAGTGGATCAATTATAGAACTTATGCCGTGTTCGACGGGGAAACACTCGCGCTTAAGAAATTCGAAAAATAGTCACCTTTTAAGCCTTTATTGCTTAATAAAGCCTGTTCGCACTCAAATTATCGACCAAAACCCCCTAATTTATTGATGAAAATATTTGCAAATTCAAAAATTTTATAGTTATTTGTTAAACAACATTATATTTTATGATAAGCACAGCGAATATTCGCATTGATAAAATTGCGAAAAGTAGGGTTACAGATTACGATGTAAATAACGTACCCTTTGGCAAATGTTTTAGCGACCACATGTTTGTTGCAGAATACGCCGATGGTAAATGGCAGAGCTCAACCATTTGTCCTTATGGCGATGTGCCATTAAGTTATGCGATGAGTGCTTTGCATTATGGCCAAGCAATTTTTGAAGGTATGAAAGCCTATAAAAATGACAAAGGTGAAGTTTCTTTATTTCGTCCGCTTGAAAATTTTAAACGCTTAAACAAAAGTGCTATTCGTATGTGTATGCCGGAAGTTCCGGAAGAAATATTTATGAATGGTTTATTGGAATTATTAAGATTAGATTCTGCCTGGGTACCAACCGGCGAAACAGGAAGTTTATATATCCGTCCTTTTTTAATTGCTACCGATGAAGCTATTGGTGTTAAAGCCAGTGAGACATATAAATTTATTATTATTACTTGCCCTGCAGGAAAATATTATAGCGATCCAATTAAAGTTATTGTTGAAACGGATTATTTTCGTTCGGTACATGGCGGCGTTGGTTTTGTAAAGGCTGCCGGAAATTATGGAAGAAGTTTATATCCAACAAAATTAGCACAGCAAAAAGGTTATCAGCAAGTGATCTGGACAGATAGTGCTACGCATCATTTTGTAGAAGAAAGTGGAACAATGAACTTAATGTTTGTTATTGGTGATACTTTATTAACACCTGCTCTAAGTGATACAATTTTGGCAGGTATTACTCGTGACAGTGTAATTGCTTTGGCAAAACATTGGGGCATGAAAGTGGAAGAAAGAAAAGTAAGTTTAAAGGAGGTGGCTGAAGCATACGAAAAAGGCGAATTAAAAGAAGCTTTTGGTTGTGGCACAGCGGCTACTATAGCACAAATCATTGGTATTGGCTTTGAAGGTAAAGATTTTGTTTTACCACCGGTAGAAGAGAGAAAATTCTCAACTAAGGTTGATGAAACGTTGAGATTGATCCGTAAAGGAAAAGCAGAAGATACTTTGAACTGGATGATGAAAATATAGAGAGTAAATTTTATTAAATTTGAAAGCTGAGGAAACAACACTCAGCTTTTATTTTTTCATGTATATGGTAATTAAATTTGTAAAGGAACACAGCGTTTTCACTTTTATTTTATTTGCCTGTATAGTTCTTAGAGCAATACCTTTTTTTGATTATCAATATACATTAGATGAATTAAGTGGTATTGACAGGACACATTTTAATTCTTTTTCTGAGCTTATTGAGAAGGGTGTTAAGATAGATGCTCACCCGGCTTTGATCCAGGTATTGATTTATTATTTATCTCAATTTTTTGGTTACGCTAACTGGATAATTAAATTGCCATTTTTATTATGCAGTTTTGGAGCTATTATATACGCTTACTTTTTTTGTATTCGGAATTTTTCTAAACAGGTTGGTAATATTGCCGCTGTAATTTTCAGTTTCTCTCTGGTTTTTGTTTTTTACGCGCCAATTGCAAGGATGTATATTCCCGGTGTGTTTTTTAGCACGGCCTTAGTGTATTATTTTTTCGAGATCTTTTTTTTGAATAATACTAAAAGGAAAAATTATTTTTTTCTTGGATTGTTTGCGTTGCTTTCGGGACTTAACCAGCACGTGAACGCACTTTTTGCATTTACAGTTTGTGCTTCGGGGATCTTCTTTTTAAATAAGACTAATTTTAAAATTTATTCAATTACTTTAGGTTTGACTGTATTGGCTTACTTGCCGCATTTGCCTGTAACGCTTTATCAATTAAGTATTGGTGGCATTGGCTATGAGCAGGGAGGCTGGTTGCCAAAACCGGAACTTAGTTCTGTAATAGGTTTTTTTAAGATCCTTTTAGGCACAGGAAGAACTTACCTTGTATTCTTAATTTTGATCATGGCTTGTTTTGTGTTGAACAAAAAAATTACGTTCAATAAAAAGCAAATGTATCTATTGATCATTTTTTTATTAAATTTTTTAGTGGTGTATGTTTATTCCATTTTTAATGCACCCATCTTCCAGAATTCTGTGATGCTGTTCTCAGGTGTAGGAATAGTTGTACTGGCAAGCTCAATGTTGGATTTTAATAATAAGCTATATTTTAATTTAGCAATGACAATAATTGCCGGCGTTTTAATTTTTAAAACATATTATAAAAAAGATTATTATCATCAATGTGTAAAAACAGTTTTTGAATACCAGTACGAAAGAACCTTTGAACACAAAAAATATTTTGGAAATGAAAATGTATATCCCATATTTTTTGATTCAGATAAAGTAATGGAAGGGATCTATTTTAAAAAGTATAATGGTAGTTTTGAATATAAAGGCTCGCAGGATTCTGTCACTTTCTCTGTTAAACATTTTTCTCAATTTGTTGCTTCCCTCAAAAGTGAGTATCTCGTGTTGACATCCGCTTACCCGTTATATCAATCAATAGCGTCAGACTATTATCCTTATTTGATAGAAAATGTACAAACGCAGGCTATAAATTATAAACTCTATTCTAAGAGACCTGAAGATAAAAATAAGGTTGTTGAGGGGGAGAGTGTAATTTATTTTGCTAATTATTTTGAAAAAAAAGACATTACGTTTAAACAAAAGCCTATTACGGATAAGGGATCGTTTATATTTCCTGTTGATTCTACAATGGAGTATCCGTTCGGCGCAGAAGTAGCATTAAACAAAATTACTTCAAAAGAAGGGCAGGTAATAAGTTTAAAAACAACTTTAAAAGCGAATAAAAAGATCAACGAGGTTTTGGCTTGCAATTCTACTACAGGTACTAAAAGAGGTGAGCATGCTATTTTTAATGCAAAATCTGCCGGTGAATTTGTAATGAAACCTGACTCTACTGTCACTATTTATGTCGATAATTTTTGTGGTACAGAATATAAATACCGGAAAGAGACTGCAAAATGCGAACTCTTTATTTGGAATCAGGCCAAAGAAAAATTTGTTATAAAGGATTTTGAACTCAGAACAATCGATTTTTGGCCTCAGAAATGGAACTTCTGGGAATAACTATGAATTAGAACGCGGATCTTACGGATGGAACAGGTATTCACGGATCTTTTTATCAGCGGTGACCAGTTAAATCCGTGTTCTATAATTCCTTCGTCATCAAATAATGCTGTATAAGTCCCACAATAAAAATTACGAAGTCGAGTTATATAAAAGATGAATTTTCAAAAAATACTCTTTCTTTGTTTTTTATGTGGCTTTAAAAATATCAAAGCACAATGCCCGCCGGTTAATCCTAGTATTGTAATTTCCGGGTTGCATACTTCTAACATAAATGCAACAAATGGAAGTATTGTTTATGTAGCGTCGTCTGCAACTGTTACAGGAGATATATCTTTGAATAATGCGTCTTTATATAATTGTGGGAGTGTATTGTCCCAAAAAATTTCCATGAAACAATCGACTTCAAATAATCAGTATGTTTTAGAAAACAATAATATGATGATTTGTGATACAATTTTTCTCGATTCTCTCGGGCATATTCATAATAATGACACTTTAATATGCAAGGAAATAAGTTTAAGGGATAATTCCGTTGTAGATAATCATTACTTAATGGACGTAAATAATTTAATTATAGCGCAAGGGAGCCTCTTAAATTCTGAAGGACTCATTAAAACGGACTATTTTCAGTTAAAAGATACAAATTCACAATATTATAGTTTTTATGGTTCAATTTCTGCACGGAAATTGTTTCGTGTTGGAAATGGTTCAATTGTTAGTGGAATTATTTTTATTTGTGCTGATTCTAGCTTTATAAATAATGGTTTAATCAATAACTCCTCAGCGCTCACCTGGACACCGTCAATTAGAACAGCTGGGCTGAGTCAAAATACAGGAACTATAGCAAATATTGATTTTTGTGATCTATCTTCCACAAATGGCGGTCTTCCTGATGTTAATACCGGCTTGTTATTTAATCTGACCTTTTGTTCTTCGCCGCAGTATTTTTGTGATTTCACTTACACTTCGGTCAGAAAAAATTCTAAAACTGAAGAGAAAATTTTTATTTATCCGAATCCAGCAATTGAAAAGGTAAATCTATTTATTGAACTTCAAGCAAAAGAAATAGAAAATATGACATTAAGTATAATTAATACTTTTGGTCAGGTTGTTTATTCAAAAGAAAACTTACAAGAGGAACAGGAAATCGATTTAAGTTTTTTGTCAGATGGAATATATTATATGTTTGTACAAAATGATTTAGGAAAAAAAGCATTCAAGATCATAAAAAATAAATAATGAGTTCTTACAGATCCTTCGTCATTAAGTAATGTTGAATCAGTCCCCACAATAAGAAAGACTTTTCTTTAATAGTATAGCCATTACTTTTGTAGAATTCAAGGGCATTTTCTCTCGCCTGCAATTCAATTGTTTTTAAATTAAGTTCTTTTCCTTTTTCTTCTAAGAACTCAACAATTTTTTTACCTAAACCTTTTCCTTGTTGCGAATTATCTACTGCCATAAAACGGATCTGGCCAATTTTATTTTCGTTCTCTTGTAATCTGCCACAAGCAACTACATTTCCAATCTCATCTTCAATAAATGCATTAATACTTTGTTCTTCTAAAGTATCTGTAGCCGTCTCTCTTGGCTGATTCCAGGGTTTACGTAAGACCTTATCTCGCAGGTCGATAATGGCCTCAATTTCTTTTTTATTACTCGCTCGTTTTACGTTCATCAGCTTAAAAATTTAAAGGCAATTCCTGATACATTTTTTAATTCGTTCTTTTTGTAAGTAAATTTATTGACCATTGCCTTTGCTTCGGCCAATTCAAATACTTCTTTAAGATCCCTTATTTTTCCGATCGGAATTTCGCGTTCCAAACATAATTTATAAAGGTCTTTAAAATTGTATTGTTTTATGTAATTATAAATGATGTGATACAATTGTATCCTGTTTTGCACCCTCAATTGATTGGTGGCATATTTTATATCTGTTGCCAGTGATGGAAATTGCATTAATTCACATAAATTTTTAAACTGCGTATTACTACCAATAGCAAATGTTACCAACTGATTATCTTTTGTATCAAACAATTCGCCATAGGGTGCAATGTTTGGGTGCAGACTTCCCATAGCCTTTGGCAATTGTTTTGCAATTAACCAATTGGTAGCCTGGTTAGCTAAAGATGCAATGGCACTATCAAATAACGAAACCGAAACATGACAACCTTTTTTACTTTTATAACGATTCAATAACGAAATTAAAATAGCTTCTTTTAATTGATGTCCTGCTAAAATATCAATTAAGGCAACCGGCATTTTAACGGGTTTGCTGTTTGGCTCACCGTTCATGAACATAAAACCACTTTCGGCTTGTAAGATCAGGTCATAAGCAGTGCGCGGGTTATCATTACCAAAACCATTAATAGAAGCGTAAATTAGTAGAGGGTTTATTTTTGAAAGAGTAGGGTAATCGATCTTTAATTTTAGATCATCGCCACTTTTAAAATTACCGATAATGATATCGGCATCTTTTACCAATTCGTATAATTTTTGTAGTTGTGTTGGACTGGAAATATCTAAGGATAAAAATTCTTTGTTAGAATTAACGCTCCAGAAATAAGCGCTTGTATCTTCTTTAGGATCTTCGGTTTTTAATTTCCAACTGCGGGTAACATCCCCTTTTGTTTTTGGATTTTCAACTTTAATAACTTTAGCGCCAAGCTCAGCAAAAAAATGACCAACACTTGGGCCTGCAAGTACACTAGCCAGTTCAATAATTTTAAGATCTTTAAAAGTGTCTTTCATTGCGGAGTATTTTGCCACTAAGTCACTAAGACAAAAAGAAACACGAGGTCCTTAGTGAAGCTTTGTGTCGCTGTGCCTTTGTGGCAATTATCTTAATTCTGCACCCAACTTCTCTTTGTAATTAGAAATTAATTTTTCCATTACAGCTTCAATTTGTTTATCGGTTAATGTGGCTTCGTTATTTAATAAAGTAAAACTTACAGCGTAAGATCTTTTATTGCCTAATTTTTCGCCTTCGTAAATATCAAAGAGGGTTACTTCCTTCAATAATTTCTTTTCGGTATTAAATGCCAGCTCTTCTATTTGCTGATATTTAACAGCTTTATCAATTAATAATGCAAGATCGCGTCGTACTGAAGGAAATTTACTGATCTCTTCGAATTCTATTTTTTGTTTTGAGAATGTTTTTACTAATACGTCCCAATTAAATACAGCATAATAAACCGGCTGGCCAATATCAAATGCTTTTAATTGTGCTTTTGAAACAGCGCCCAATTCAACCAATGGTTTTGTATTTACCAGGTAACTTAAACCGTATTCAAAATTAGTGTAGGTGCTTTCAACACATTTATAATTACTGATGCCGCATTTTTGCAATAAATTATTTACAGCCGCTTTTAAAAATGAAAGGTCTGCTTTTTGATTCAAATGAAATGGATTTTCAGAAAAAGCATTTCCTGTAACAAATAAGGTCAACTGTTTTTGCTCTGCGTATTTTGGAGCTTCCTTATCTGCAATAGAATAAGTTCTTCCGTATTCAAAGAATTTAAGATCTGCGTTTTTACGGTTAATGTTATAGGCAATTGCTTCAAGGCCACTGAATAACATATCGCCACGCAATACGTTTAAGTCGTTGCTGAGTGGGTTAACAACTTTTACATTGTTATTTTCTGCTGGATAATATGTTTCTTTTGTTAATGATAAACTCATGATCTCGCTAAAACCAAAACCTTCCAATAACGAAGCGGTTTTATTTTCTACGATCACATCATTATTTTTTGCTTCGTTAGATGCGGTGTACGAAATGGCTTTACTAACTTCTACGTTATTGTAACCGTAAATACGCAACACTTCTTCTATCACATCCGCTTCGCGGGTAACATCAGTTTTAAATCTTGGTACTAATAAAAGTAATCCATCTGATCCTTCCGAATCAACAGTAATTCCTAAATTGGTAATAATATTTTTAATGGTTGCTCTATCAATTTCTTTTCCGATCAAAGCATTACAATTTGTATAAGAAAAAGCAACACGGTAAGGTTCTAAAACTTCAGGATAGATATCCACTACGTTCATGCTTAACGATCCACCGGCAATTTCAGAAATTAAATTGGCGGCACGGGTTAATGCAGTTACCGTCATATCAGGATCTGTTCCGCGTTCAAATCTAAATGAGGCATCTGTTTTTAGGGCATGTTGTTTTGCTGTTTTGCGAATATAACCTGCATCAAAATAAGCGCTCTCTAAAAATATAGAAGTTGTTTTTTCTGTTACACCACTTTCTAAGCCTCCAAAAATTCCGGCAATGCACATAGGTTCGCTTTCGTTACAGATCATCAGGTCGTTCGCGCGTAATGTGCGCTCAACGCCATCTAACGTTTTAAATTTCTCGCCTTCTTTGGCCGTTCTTACAACAACTTTATTTCCTTTTATTTTTTCAAGATCAAAAGCGTGTAAGGGCTGACCTAATTCATGTAACACAAAATTAGTAATGTCAACAATATTATTTATTGGGCGCAGGCCAATTGCTTTTAAACGGTTCTTTAACCAATCGGGACTATCGCTAACTTTTATACCGCTAATTATTAAACCTGAATAACGCGGACAAGCTTCTTTATTTTCGACAACAACTTCTACGTTAGCAGAATTGTTTGCTTCGGGTAATTGATTTAAGCCGCTTAAATATAATTGGTAATTCGCAGTATCTTTTACAGAGTTTACAATGGCAACAACATCACGCGCTACACCAAGGTGCGAAGCCGCATCGCTACGGTTAGGCGTTAAACCAATTTCAAAAACTGTATCGCTTTCAATTTTAAAATAATCGGCAGCCGGTAAACCGGTTTTTGTATCAGCAGGTAGAATTAAAATACCATCGTGACTTTTTCCTAAACCAAATTCATCTTCGGCACAGATCATTCCTTCGCTTACTTCACCACGGATCTTTGATTTTTTAATTTCAAAAGGCTCTCCTTCGGTTGGATATAATTTTGTACCAATAGTTGCAACAATTACTTTTTGTCCGGCAGCAACATTTGGTGCACCACAAACTATTGAAAGAGGTTCTGCAGCGCCAATATCTACTTTGGTTAATTTTAATTTATCGGCATCGGGGTGTTTGATACATTCTAAAACATGACCAACTACTAAACCTTTTAAACCACCCTTTAAGCTTTCAAAACTTTCAACAGCTTCTACTTCAAGGCCAGAGGCCGTTAAGAGGTCTGCCGTTTCCTGCGCAGAAATATCAATATTTACAAGGGTTTTAAGCCAGTTGAATGAGATCTTCATGTGTTAAAAATAAGAGATAAATATAAGCAAAATTTTACTCAAAAGCTGTAGCTTTTATAAGCGATTGTATTATATATTTATCTGTGTGAAAGTCAAATACACCTTCATATTTATCTTTTGTTTTGCTGTTCATGTGGTATTCCCTCAAATGGACAGTGGAGTCGGCGGACCGGCCCCTTATACAGAATATACAGTAAAGGATTGTTTCAAGGATTCCCTTTTTTATTCTGGTTTTAATAGTAGGCCTTTTAAGCCGAATTATATTTTAAAAGGATCTACAATATGGCGGACAATAAATTTAGAGAACAAACAAAATAAGTTATTGCTTTCAGTAGATAAAAAATGCGAACAGATAAGTTTAATAGAAGTAATAAAGTTTGGCTTGTTTGAGAAAAAGCTTAACGCGTTTAATAGTGATAATTTTAATGAAGTAGAAAAAACTGTATTGAGTGCAAAGCAATTATCTGTTGCTCTCTCTTTTAAAGATTCTTCAGAAATAACAGGTTTTGATTCCGGTGGTAACGAAACAAAAAATACTGTTGTAGAAAAAAGATATATCATGGCAAAAGACATTGTAAATTATTTAATAAAAGAAGATTGGATAGTTAACAGCTATTCTGGTAAGCTCGAAAAATACATTGTTGCTTTTGCACCTTTGGTGAGAGATAAGAAAACAGACAAAATCGTTCCTTTGTTTTGGTTGTATTATTTAGAGTGGCAAGGTTTATTTAATGCCTTTGCAGCAAAGAATTATTTATCGGATGAACCAATAACTTACAGAGATGTTTTCGAAAGAAATTATTTTGCCTCACAAATAAGTAAAGAAAATAATTTGTTCGACAGGTCTGTAAAGTCTGTAAACCATGGACAGGGTGCTTATCTTGAAAGCGAAATCATAAAAGAAAAAGCCCGTAATTTTGAGAGCGATCTTTTTGGAAGATAATTTAAGACAGTTTACTCAACGCGCTTTTCAAATTGCTGATCACGCCATTCACATCTTCAATTTTACAAGTACCAACCGATAAACGGTACCAGCTTGAATCTGCCGATGCACCAAAAGCCGAGAATGGAACTATGGCTAATTTTGCTTCGTCCAATAAATATTTTGTAATGTCTGATGTGGTTGCTAATGTTTTTCCGTCTGCGGTTTTTTGTCCGTGCAAACTAAATTGCACAGTTAAATAAATAGCAGCTTGTGGCGTAATTGCATCCACTTTATATCCCGCAGCTTTTAATTCCTGAAAGCCTTTATAAAAACCTTGTAAACGTTTATCAATTCTTTCTTTTTGTTCTACTATAAACGCATCGTAAGTTTTTAGATCTGATAAATATTTTGCACTTGCCATTTGTTCTGCTTTTGGTGCCCAGGCACCTACATGCGTTAAAATAGCTTTCATTTTATCGATAATGAATTTTGGTCCCATGCTCCAGCCAACTCGCACACCGGTAGCAGCAAGCGATTTAGAGATACCATCTACAAAAACAGTATAATTTTTCATTTCCGGTCTTAAACTTACCGGGTCGTAATGTTTAATGTCTCCAAAGGTCAAAGCCCAGTAGATCTGGTCATACATCAGGTAAACAGGCTTTTGAGAAGGATCACGTCTTTTATTTTCTTCTAAGATCATATCACAGATCTCTTCTAACCCTTCTTTTGTAAACACCGTGCCTGTTGGGTTTTGGGGCGAACAAAGCGCTAATAAAGTAGCTTTGGAAATATGCGGTTTAATATCTTTTGCCAACGGCATAAAGTTTTGCCCAGGTGTAGCCTCAATAATAACGGGCTTTGCGCCATTTAAATACGTGTAGTGATTATTGTTCCAGGATGGAACTGCAAAGATCACGGTATCATCAGCATCTACCAAAGCCCTGAAAATGCTATAAATAATGGGCCTTGCGCCACCGGCAATTAATATCTCGTCGGCTTTATAATCTAAATTACCGCGTTGTTTTAATAAATTACTAACGGCAGTGCGCAATTCAAGCATGCCATCTGCGGCAGGGTAGTTGGTTTGGTTAGCATTATAAGCTTCTATTATATACTGCTTTAATTCTGCAGGAATAGGAAATTCATTAGGGTTAAAGTCGCCAATGGTTAAATTATAGATCTTTTCACCTTGTTTTATCTTCTCATTTACTTCACCGGCCAATTTTATAATTTCGGACCCAATAATGTTCTCTGCTAGCTTAGAAACCTTCATTTTGCTCTATTTTTTCCCTTTTTTTTAAATTTAGGTTACAAACCTAGATTTATTTTGGAAGTATTCAAATTAAATGTTGCTATGTTAATTATTAGTTCTTAACTTTAATTTAGCCTAAATGGTCTATTTCCAGCAAACCCCCGTCTAAATCCTTTTAATTATCCTAAATATTATTTAGATTTGTATAACAAAGGTATTAATTATGTGTTTTTTACCTTTTTAAATTTAAAGCCTTTTTATTATGAAGCGACTGCAGTTAGAAGATTTATCCAAGCAGCTTGGGTTCTCGAAGACACTTATTTCGATGGTGTTAAATGGCAAAGGAAATCAATACGGTATAAGTAAAAAAACGCAGGCAGAAGTTTTAGATGCCGTTGCGAAATTAGATTATACCCCAAACAAATTTGCAAAAGCATTGCGAACAGGGAAAAGTAATTTTATTGGATTGATCGTAGCAGATATTGCAAATCCATTCTATTCTAAAATAGCAAAGAACATTGAAGGTGTTCTTTTTGAAAAGAATTATAATTTAATGGTTTGTAGTACCGATGAAAATGAAGAAAAAGAAAAACGTCTTGTAGAAATGATGATCAATCAACAAGGTGTTGATGGTTTAATTATTGCTTCAACATTTAAAGATTCTTCTTTTTACGACCAACCAAGATATTCTTCTATTCCAACAGTATTTATTGACCGTGTGTTACCATTATTCAATACCAATTATGTGGTTATTGATAATTACGGTGGCGCACTCGAAATAATAAATCATTTAGCTTCAAAAGGCTGTAAAAAAATTGCTTGTTTCTCTATCACACCATCTTTTATTAGTACTATCGAAGATCGTGTGAATGGTTATAAAGATGCTTTAACAAAAAATAAATTAAAATTCGATCCATCGCTTTTACGCCCAATTAATTTTGAAAAAGTACAAAGCGATGTAGAAGAAGCAGTAACCGAATTATTAAAAACACAACCTGACCTTGACGCTATTTTTGCATTGAATAATAATATTGCCACTGCTATTTTAAATGTTCTAAAGAAAAAAGAATTGGTTGAAAAAGGAAAGAAAATAAAAATCGCCTGTTTTGATGATATTGAACTTTTTAATATTATCGACAGGCCAATTATCTCTGTATCGCAGCCGGTTGAAGAAATTGGTAAGAACGCATCGCTACTGATATTGGATATTATGGATGGAAAGCAAACCAATAAATCTAATATTGTGCTGTCTACTAAATTAATTGAGCGCTAGGGGGGCACCAACATTCGGTCTAAAATAGCATTTATAAACTCATTCTTTTTTATTAATACTTCTTCAAAAAATTATTCCATAGCTTAAACTATGCAATAATTTTTATCATCGTCTTAAAAAGAAAATAATTTCGTTTCTAATATGTATTTGAGACCGAAAGTTGGTGCGAGTCAAACAGTTCAACTTCTGTTAATGGATTAAATAAATAAACGGTCCCGCTTTTTAATTCAATACATTTAAATCTTTTTCGTATGCGTTCGCCTTTTTTAAAAATGCGTTCGCCATTGTACAAAAATAAAGTGTTAAAAGGTAAGTGTTCTAAAAAAATAGTACCGCTATCTTCATCGTGCAGTTTTAGCGTACGTAATAATTGAATATCGCTACAGCTTGATGCTGCAGGGTTTTGAAGATATTTTCTTAACGCAGCAAAAACTTCCAAAGGAAAAATATCTGTGCTCAAAAATGGCTGCATTAATTTCTGGAAATTTTTTTTCCATTCAATACCATGCGGATTAACAGAGTTTTTGTGTTCGTTATACGTTACTAAATGCGCTACTTCGTGAACCAGTGTTATTAAAAAAGCGTACCTGTTTAAATTATGATTGATGGTGATCGTATGATTTAAACCAGAGTGCGGCGACATATAATCTCCCAAACGTGTTTTACGCTCTTTGGTTATCTTCAGTTTAAAATCAAGGTCAATTATCCATTCGGCAATAATACCTACGGTCTCTTCGGGCAAATATTTTTTTAATATTGCCGAATTGCGTTGGTATTGAAGCGCTCTTGGATCCACGTCGTAAATTTAATTATCTTTAGTATAAATAATTTACCTAAAGTTGTAACTTTACAAACATATTTTAGTTAAAATGCAGGCCAAACCCATAATAGACCATATTGTTAGCTGGTTAAAAAGTTATTCTGATTCATCTGGAACAGATGGATTTGTGGTAGGTGTATCTGGCGGCATTGATAGCGCTGTAACATCTACTTTATGCGCTTTAACGGGAAAAAGAGTAATTGTTTTAAATCTTCCCATCCGCCAGTTTAAAACAGAATTTGCCCTTAGCAGCGAACACATTAATTGGCTGATGTCAAATTACAAAAATGTAGAAGCAGCAACTGTAGATCTTAGTAGTACACTTGAAAGTCTTGAAAAAACTTTTCCAAAGGACATTCAGGATTTTTTAACCATGGCCAACACGCGTGCGCGTTTACGTATGACAACATTATATGCATTTGCAGGTCATAACCGCTTATTAGTTGCAGGCACAGGGAATAAAGTAGAAGATTTTGGAATAGGTTTTTTTACGAAGTATGGCGATGGAGGCGTTGATATTAGTCCAATTGCCGATCTTTATAAAACGGAAGTTTATGCTTTGGCAAAAGAGTTAGGTGTTGTAATTAATATACAACAAGCAAAACCAACAGATGGATTATTTGATGATGGCAGAAATGATGAAGATCAAATAGGGGCCAGCTATCCGGAATTGGAATGGGCTATGGAATATCTTGCAAAAAAAGTAACAACAGAATTAGATGCTAGACAAAAAGAAGTATTACATATTTATACAACAAGGCATAATGCAAACAAACATAAAATAAATGCTATACCTGTTTGCACAATACCACAAAACTTAAAATAAAAGATCATGTTTGGAAAAATGGGCGATATGCTGGGCAAGCTCCAGGAGATGAAGCAAAAAGCAGACGAGATAAAAAATAAACTCGATGGCATTACATTAAATGTTGAAGGAGCAGGTGGCGATATTAAAATTGAAATTACCGGTAACCGAAAAATTAAGAATATTAGAATTGCAGCAGCCTTGCAACATGGCAGTAAAGAAGAATTGGAAGAGCAGTTAACGGTTACAATTAATAAAGCTATTGAAGCTGCCGACAAATTGAACGAAGAAGAAATGAAAAAAGCGGCCGGCGGTTTATTGCCGGGCTTATAAAAATTGCCACTAAGGCAAAACGACACTAAGCGTCACAAAAAAAATCTTTGTGCAACTTTATGTCTTAGAGACTTTGTGGCACTAAAAAAATAAAATTATGGCTATTATATTACCTGTAAATGGCATCTCCCCAAAATTAGGAGAAAATTGTTTTGTAGCACCCAACGCCACTATTGTTGGTGATATAGTAATGGGAAATGAATGCAGTGTTTGGTTCAATGCTGTTATTCGCGGAGATGTAAATAGTATTCGTATTGGTAACAAAGTAAATATACAGGATGGCGCGGTATTGCATTGTACTTATCAAAAAACAAAAGTAAGTTTAGGTAATAATGTTTCTATTGGTCATAATGCTATCGTGCATGGGTGCACGGTGCATGATAATGTGTTGATAGGTATGGGTGCGATTGTAATGGATAATTGCGAAATTGGCAGCAATACGATTATAGCAGCAGGTGCCGTGGTTACCGAAGGCACAAAAGTGCCAAGCGGTTGCATATTTGCAGGAGTGCCTGCAAAAAAAATAAAAGATATTTCGCAGGAATTAATTAGTGGCGAAATAGACAGGATAGCCAACAACTATTTAATGTATAGTAGTTGGTTTAAATAAATGGAAAATGTAAGAGGTAAAATTCAAAAGGTGTGAACATCTTCCATCTTCCCTTTTCCGTCTTACATTAATATCATTCTCCTTTAAATTCAGGTTTACGTTTTTCTAAGAACGATTTTACGCCTTCGTTATAATCATAACTGTTGGCACACTTTACTTGTATGTCGCCTTCTAAAGTTAATTGTTGTTGTAAATTATTTGTGGCGCTCGCATTTAATAAACGTTTTGTCTGGCCAATTGCTAGTGTTGGCATAGCAGCAATTGTAGTAGCAAATTCCAAAGTTTTTTCTGCTAACTCGGCATCTTCAAATAATTTATAGATCATGCCAAAACCTTTGGCATCCTCGGCGGTTAATTTATCCCCGGTTATCATTAATGCACTTGCTAATTGTAAACCCACTAAACGTGGTAATGTAAAAGTGCCACCGCTATCAGGTATCAATCCTATTTTAGAGAAGGCTTGAATAAAACTTGCCGACTTGCCCGCCAATACTATATCACAGGCTAAAGCAATATTTGCACCAGCACCCGCTGCTACACCATTTACAGCTGCAATAATTGGTTTTTCAATATTTCTTATCCTTAAAATAATGGGATTATAATGTTCGTCAACAATGCGTTTTATTCCTGGTCCATTTGGGTCCAATGCTTCTGCAAGATCTTGTCCCGCACAAAACGCTTTACCGGTAGCAGTTAAAACAATTGCCCTAACGCTTTTATCTTTTTCGGCTTTATCCAATTCTGAAATTAAAGCTAAAGCCATTTCCCGGTTAAAGCTGTTAAACTTATCCGGACGATTTAATGTTAGAATTAAAATATTATTTTTTTGTTCAGCTAAAATTAAACTCATAATTGTTTTTTTAAATAATTAAACTCCAAATTGACGTAAGTGGTGGTCAAGGTGTTTGGTTTGCAAAGTATCCCATTCTTCAATGGTCATTGCGCCAAAAAATGGATGAGGTGCTTTTGTAATTCCTTCCGGGCCTTTACTGTGAAAATATTCTATAGATTCAATTAATTTTTTCTTTTCGGTTTCAAACACACGCTCATCTATAATTTTTCCTTCTGCAAAAGTGGGAATATTCTTTTTGAATTGAGGATCACGTAAAATTGATCTTCTCGCACTTTTTCCAAATAATAATTTTATTAGTGGATTTACTTTTGGTACCAATTTACCCGAGGCAATTTCAAAAGGTTTCTGAGAATGTGTTAACATTTGACCCACATTCATCTTGCCCCATTGCGCCTGAGAGTGTGGGGTTAATTTATTTATACGTTCAAAAAATTTCCGAGTCGTTTCTTTATTAAAAAGGCTATCCATAATTTTTTTGGTATAGCCAAATTACGTAACAAATTGCTTTAAAAACAAAATTATTATCATAGTTCGTTAAACTTTATTACTTTTAATTAGTCTAAAAGTTGTGAGAAAAATATACTTTGGTTTTTTATTTGCAGTTAGCCTTTCTTTTCTAAAGGCACAGTCATTGTACTTTCCACCATTAACCGGAACGGTATGGGATACTATGTCGCCACAAAGTCTTAATTGGTGTCAACAACGAATAGACTCTCTTTTTAATTATCTGCAAGTAAAAAACACCAAATCATTTATTATTTTAAAAAATGGTAAAATTGTTTTAGAAAAATATTTTGGAACTTACACAGTAGATTCAACATGGTATTGGGCATCTGCTGGCAAGAGTCTTACAGGTTTTTTAGCTGGTGTAGCTCAACAAAATGGATTAATAAACATAAACAATAAAGTATCGCAATACCTTGGTACAGGTTGGACCAGCGAACCCCTTATTAAAGAAAATTTAATTAATGTAAAACATTTATTGCAAATGTCAAGCGGCATGGATGATATTCCGCCCTTACCATGCAATAATGAAGATACAGCTAAAGCTTGTTTACTATACCAGGCAAATGCAGGTACACGATGGGCTTACCATACCGGAGCCTATAAAAAAACGCAAGATGTAATTAGTGTTACTGCAGGACAATCTTATAATACCGTTACCACAAATTGGGTGAAAAATAAAATAGGGATGGATGGATTTTGGTTTCAGCAGGTTTATTATAGTAAGGCAAGAGGAATGGCTCGCTTTGGTTTATTAAATTTAAATAAAGGTATTTGGGCTAATGATACTATTATGAAAGATTCTCTTTATTTTAAAGATATGGTAAACTCATCCCAAAGTTTAAATAAAGCATATGGTTATTTATGGTGGTTAAATGGTAAGACCGACTTTATGACTCCTGGCTCTCAAATTGTATTTCCTGGTACGTTAATGTCAAATGCTCCATTAGATATGTTCGCTGCTTTAGGAAAGAATGATCAAAAAATTTATGTTGTTCCAAGTCAAAAATTGGTAGTTATAAGACAAGGAAATACTGCCGGTGGATTTAATTTAGCTGCATCTGCATTTGATAATGTGTTGTGGGATTATATAAACAAATTGGTTTGTAACACTGCATCAATAAAAGAAACAGATCTTTCTCAAAAAATTTCAGTTTATCCTAATCCTGCAAAAGATCTTATTACAATTAAATCTGAAGTAGAATTAAGATCCGTTTTAATTACAAATTGCCTTGGCCAGACATTTGATGTAAAAATGATAAATAATTCAATAGAAATTTCTCAACTAAAAAAAGGCCTGTATTTTTTAACGATCACGTCGTCAAATAATACAAGCCTTGTAAAGAAAATTGTGATCGATTAAAAATCGTTACTTAATTGATTGGTTGTTTTTTGCAGGATCTCAAAAGCATTCTCTGCCATTAAATTTTCTTTATCTAATGTTGGATTTATTTCCACCATTTCAAAACATACGATCTTCTTACTACGCATGATGTAATAAATAAGGTTACCTGCTTCTTTTTCAGTAATTCCGTTAGGTACAGGTGTACCTGTTCCACTTGATATCCTTGAATCCATACTATCTACATCAAAGCTTACATATATAATGTCGCAGTGGTCAAGGTAGTTTAACGATTCAATAGCAACTCTTTCAACTGCTTTCTTACGGATCTCTTGTAAATTAAACACTCTCACTTTATTCTTCTTAATAAGGTGGTCTTCAGCCGGTTCAAAATCGCGTAAGGCAATGAAAACCAGGTCGTCATAATTTATTTTCGGGCAAATACCCCCTAAATTCTTCAGTTTTTCCCAGTATTCAACCGTTTCATCATCAGGTTTATTCATTTGTCTATCTCTGTTATCTTCAGCTAAAACACAACACAAAGGCATACCATGCATGTTACCACTTGGGGTAGTGTAGGGACTATGAAGGTCAGCATGGGCGTCGATCCATATTACTCCAAGCTTCTTATCTGGGTATGCCATGCGTATACCGCTTATGGTTCCCAGGGCAGAACTATGATCGCCAGCTAATACAATTGGAACCTGCTCGGCCTTTAATGTTTTCTGTATTTCTTTGGAAATACGCTCATTCAGGCTAAATATACCTTTAATACGTTTAGCGTAATCATGTACAACGGGTTCCAATAGCAAATTGTTCTCATTAGGTATCTCAACGGACTTATAACGTTTAAAGAACGCGCTACCAAAGTCTAAAGCCGCTATCTTAATGGCGTCAACCCCCATACTTGAACCACGGGTTCCTGCACCTATCTCACTCTTTACTTCTATAATTTTGATGGGTTTTATCATATAATTTAACTTTTTATTAATAATTAGGCTTACTTTTGTATAAAGTAGATCACTTACTTTAGATAATATTTAACCAGGTAACTAACTTGCATTTAAGATGAATAACCAATACTCCAACCTTATAAACCAAACATTTAACTTCCCTCAGGAAGGCTTTGATGTGGTAGACAACGAATTGTACTTCAACGATATCCCATTAATGGATATTATTAAGCAGTACGGTACTCCCTTGCGCATCAGTTATTTACCAAAAATTAGTTCCCAGATCCAAAAAGCTAAGCGTTTATTTAACGTTGCTATGGCTAAAGTAGACTATAAAGGCAAATATGTGTACTGTTATTGCACTAAAAGCTCGCACTTTAGTTTTGTACTGGATGAGGTCCTTAAAAATGATGTCCATATTGAGACTTCATCGGCATTTGACCTAAATATTATCAAAGAGCAATTTCAAAAAAAAGCGTTAAGCAAAGATACATATATTATTTGTAATGGGTATAAGCGCCAAAACTACAAACAGAATATTGTAGAGCTAATAAATGAGGGTTTTAATGTTATTCCCGTTCTGGATCATTTGGATGAAATTGATCATTATAAAAAGTACAGCAAAGTTGATAATGTAAATCTTGGAATTCGAATCAGTACGGAGGAAGAACCATCTTTTACATTTTATACTTCTCGTCTGGGCATTCGTAGCAGCGAAATAATGAATTTGTACAACGAAAAAATAAAGACCAATCCAAAATTCAGTTTAAAATTGTTGCACTTTTTCATCAATACCGGTATTAAGGATACGATCTATTATTGGACAGAATTAAACAAGTGTTTGCAAATTTACAAAGAGCTGCGTGCTGTTTGTCCAACTCTCGATTCGCTGAACATTGGTGGTGGTATGCCAATCCGCACTTCTTTAGGTTTTGAATACGATTACGAGTACATGATAGAAGAGATCGTTGAGCAGATAAAAGCATTTTGCAAACAAAACGATATTCCTGAGCCGGATATTTTTACAGAATTTGGTTCTTATACAGTTGGAGAAAGCGGCGCAACCCTTTATTCAGTAGTAGATCAAAAGCAGCAGAACGATCGCGAGACCTGGTATTTTATTGACAGCAGTTTTATTACCACGCTGCCTGACACCTGGGGAATTAATCAGCGTTTTATTTTACTGGCTATTAATAATTGGGATAAGCCTTACGGGCCGGTCAATTTGGGCGGAATGACCTGCGATAGTATGGATTATTACAATACCGAAGCTCACACCAATCAGGTGTTCTTACCTCTGATCGAAAAAAATCAAAAGCAAGTACAGTACATTGGTTTCTTTCATACGGGCGCCTACCAGGAGGCTTTAAGCGGCTACGGCGGTACACAGCACTGTTTGATACCCGCTCCAAAACATGTTTTAATTGATAAAGATGAGGACGGAGAAATATCAACACGTCTTTTCGCAAAAGAACAAAGTTATAAGAGCATGTTGAAGATTTTAGGTTACTAGTTTCAAGTTCCTGGTTTTTTGTTTCTTGTTAAACAAGAAACCTGGAACAAGAAACATGAAATTTACTTGTTAACTTCTTCTTTAAATCTTTCTTGGAAATGCTGGTTTTACATTAGCAACTGCCTTTCTTATTTTATAACTTTACAACTTATTCTTTATATTTTTTATGGCTTTATTTGACTTCTTAACCCAGGATATTGCAATTGACTTAGGAACTGCAAACACAATTATTATTCATAACGATAAAGTTGTTGTTGATGAGCCGAGTATAGTTGCGGTTGACAGAACTACAGGAAGAGTTATAGCCGTTGGTCGCCAAGCACAAATGATGCATGGTAAAACACACGAGAACATAAAAACAATTCGTCCATTGAAAGATGGAGTTATCGCCGATTTCCAGGCTGCTGAAGAAATGATAAAAGGTATGATCAAAATGATCAATCCGGGAAATCGTTTTTTTAAACCATCATTACGTATGGTAATTTGTATTCCAAGTGGTATTACTGAAGTTGAGAAACGTGCCGTTCGCGATAGCGCGGAACATGCAGGAGCAAAAGAAGTTTATATGATCCACGAACCTATGGCTGCTGCAATTGGTATGGGCATTGACGTTGAAGAGCCAATGGGAAATATGATCATTGATATTGGTGGTGGTACTTCCGAGATCGCTGTAATTGCGTTAGGTGGTATTGTTTGTGATAAATCTACACGTATTGCAGGTGATGATTTTAATGCGAACATTGAAGAGTACATGCGTCGTCAACACAATATTTTAATTGGTGAGCGTAGTGCTGAAAGAGTAAAAATTGAAGTAGGTGCTGCTATGACAGAGATCGACAATCCGCCGGCAGACTTTGCTGTGCAAGGGCGCGACTTAATGAGTGGCATCCCTAAAGAAGTTTATATCAGTTATGTTGAGATAGCACATTGTTTGGATAAATCAATTTCTAAAATTGAAGAAGCTATTTTGAATGCGTTAGAGATGACACCGCCTGAGTTGGCTGCTGATATCTATCGCAAAGGTATTTTTATGGCTGGTGGTGGTTCGTTATTGAGAGGTTTGGATAAACGTATCTCAATGAAAACAAAATTGCCGGTTCACGTTTGCGAAGATCCTCTTCGTGCGGTTGCTCGTGGTACGGGAATTGCACTTAAAAATGTTCATAAATTCCCTTTCCTAATCAAGTAAAAACCTTAAGCACATCGTAGCTTTAAGTAGTGGATCTTTTGTTTCACTCGCTAATAATTTAACACGTGAGAAACCTACTTGCATTTGTACTAAAACATCACTTCATATTTATTTTTTTGTTCTTACAAACAATAAGTATTTGGTTCATGGTGCACAACAACGGGTACCAGGGTTCACAGGTTTTAAATTCTTCTAACCAGTTTGTTGCAGGTATTTACACTGCCGCTGCAAATACAAAAGATTATTTTTCATTAAAACAAGAGAACGATAAACTCGCTTTGGAAAATTCTGTATTACGAAATTTTTTAAAATCAAATTATTCTATTTTGCCTTTGCGTGAGTTCAAAAAAAACGATACGCTTTACAAACAACAGTATTCTTTTATGAGCGCAAAAGTGGTTAACTCATCAGTAAACAAGCGTCGTAATTTTTTAACGTTGAATCTTGGAGCCAATCAAGGAATAGGACAGGATATGGCCGTAATGAGCAGCGAAGGCATTGTTGGTATAGTTACAAACGCATCAACTAATTTTTCGAGTGTGATGAGTATCTTACATAAAGATGTGCGTGTAAATTGCCAGTTGAAAAAAGATGGAAGTTATGGTCCGTTAATTTGGGATGGAAAAGATTACCGTTATTGTTTGCTAACGGATATTCCAACGCATGCAAAAATAAAAGCAGGCGATACAGTAATTACAAGTGAGCTGTCGGGTATTTTTCCTGAAGGAATTATGGTTGGTTTGGTTGAGAGTTTTGAGCGACGCCAGAACGAAGGTTTTTATACTGCAAAAATTAAATTAAGCGCCGATCTTAAAAAAGTAAATCACGTTTATGTTATTAAAAATAAATTTAAAACGGAACGCGATTCATTAGAAAACATAACACAAAAACAAATTGACGACTGATATAGCTAAAAATATTTTTCGGTTCATACTGCTAATACTGGTACAGGTTCTTATTATTCAAAATATTAACCTGTCCAGTTACATTATTTTGTTGCCTTATGTTTTGGTAATTATTTTGTTGCCATTCGAATTATCGCGTGTAACTGTTTTATTGATCTCGTTTTTCTTAGGTATTTGCATCGATTATTTTTTCGATTCTTCCGGCCTGCACACTTCTGCCTGCACTTTAATGGGCTTTGGAAGATATTATGTTTTAAAATTCATTTCGCCACGTGATGGTTACGATATTGGTGTGCAGCCAACTGTTAACGATATGGGTTTGGCATGGTTCTTAAGTTATGCCGGCACGTTGATCATTATTCATCATTTTTTCTTTTTTTATCTTGAAGTGTTTCGTTTCAACGAATTTTTCAGAACTTTTTTAAGAGCTGTTCTAAGCAGTATAGGAACTTTTATTTTGGTGTACCTCATTCAGTTTTTATTTTTCACTGAGCGGAAAAGATCATGAGTACAAATTCGCAACTGGGAAATAGAAAATTAATTATTGGCGGATTTTTTTGTTTGATCGTCGTCATCTATTTGTGCCGTTTATTTTATATCCAGGTAATAGATCCACAATATAAATTAGACGCTGAGAAAAATGCTTTCCGTTACATGACCGAATACCCTGTGCGTGGTTATATTTACGACCGTAAAGGAAAATTACTAGTATTTAATGCTCCGTCTTATGATCTCATGGTAATTCCCCGCGAAACAAAAGGCTGCGATACTATGGGTGTTTGTGAAGTATTACAAATTACAAAGCAAGATTATTTGAAGCGAATGAAAAAAGCCTGCCAGGCTCCAAACTCTCCACGTAAAGAAAGTATTTTCGAAAAACAAATGTCTGCACAAACGTATGCGGCACTCCAGGAAAAGTTATACCGTTTTAAAGGGTTCTTTGTACAAAAACGTACTGTAAGAAGATATCCAAAACCAATAGCAGCACATCTTTTAGGATACGTTGGTGAGATCGGCAAAGAGCAGGCGGAAAAAGATGTGTATTATAAAGAAGGCGATTATATCGGCATCACTGGTCTGGAAAGAAGTTACGAAGATGTACTAAGAGGAAAAAAGGGAACACAAATTGCCATTACCGATGTGCACAATAAAATTATTGGCCGTTACATGGATGGAAAGTATGATACCTTAGCCATTGCCGGCAAAGCTTTGTATTGCACTATCGACAGAGATCTGCAAGAGTACGGCGAAAAATTAATGCAGGGAAAAAAAGGTGCCATCGTTGCCATCGAACCTTCTACCGGCGAGATATTATGTTTAGTTTCCGGCCCATCTTACGATCCAAATTTATTGGTTGGTGGAAAAGAGCGTTCTAAGAATTTTACAAAATTGTATTACGATAGTTTAAATCGGCCTTTATTTAATCGTGCTTTAACAGCAATGTATCCTCCCGGTTCTATCTTTAAATTAATTGATGCATTGATAGCGCAAAATGACGGATTGATAAATCGTAATACAGTTTATCCTTGTCAAATGGGTTATCCGCCAATGGGTGGTAAACCAAAATGCCACGCCCATGGTGGCGGGAAAAATTTAACCGGCTCTATTGCAGCTTCCTGTAACTCATATTACTCTTATGTTTTTCGCGAAATTGTTGATCAACGAAAATATCCACATTTTATAGATGGATATAATCATTGGCGCGATGTAGTTAAAACATTTGGTCCAGGTACACGCTTAGGCACAGACCTTCCTTACGACAAGCCTGGAAACGTTCCCTCTGTTGAATATTACAATAAAGTTTTTGGAAAGAACGGTTGGCGCAGTAACACTATTGTTTCATTAGGAATAGGTCAGGCAGAGTTAACGTTGGTGCCATTACAAATGGCAAATGTTGTTGCCATTATTGCCAACAGGGGTTATTATTTTACACCACACAGTATTAAAGGTGTTGGTATAGATAAGAAATTGGACAACCGTTTTAAGGTAAAGCATTATGTAGCTGTGCAGGATCAAACAGCATATTTAAATGTAATTGATGGTATGCAGGGTGCAATGGAGCCCGGCGGCACTGCATTTACCAACAGGTTAAAAGATATCGTTGTGTGTGGTAAAACAGGTACAGCGCAAAATCCGCATGGTGATGATCACGCTGTTTTTTTAGCGTTTGCTCCACGCGAAAATCCAAAGATCGCCATTGCATGTATTGTTGAAAATGCAGGCTTCGGTAATACCTGGAGCGCTCCAATAGTAACTTTGATGATAGAAAAATATTTAAAAGGAAAAACCGAAAGACCTGAAGTGGAGAAAAGAATGTTGGAAGGAGATCTTATTACCAAGAATAATAAAAAAGACGCTTTAAAAATAAAACATCATTAACCTTTGGCACGTAACGAAAATAGTGTATTTTATGGTGTTGATCGTGTAACGCTGATCGTTTACGTATTGCTTGTTATTATGGGCTGGCTAAATATTTACGCTGCTGTATATGACGAAGAACATCAAAATATATTTGATACCACTCAAAAGTATGGTAAGCAATTAATTTGGATAGGTGGCGCAGCCGTAATTGCATTTAGTGTTTTATTAATTGATGCCAATTTTTACACCGCTTTCTCATATGGTTTTTATGGCTTTTTTCTCGCCATGAATATTCTGGTTTTGTTCTTAGGAAAAGAGATTAAGGGCAGTCACTCCTGGTTCAGGTTTGGTAGCGCTGGTATACAGCCCGCCGAATTTATGAAGTTTGCCACCGGTCTTGCACTCGCAAAATTTTTGAGCAATCAGAATATTATTATCAATCAACAATTCAGATTGCGATTGAAAGATCTCATAAAGAATTATAAGAATACAGTTTTTGCATTATTATTTATTGTTGTACCATTAATTTTAATTATAAAATTGCAGAATGAAACGGGTTTAGCTATTGTATTTATTGCTTTTATTATTGTTTTGTATCGCGAAGGATTAAGCGTAGGCTTTTTAATTTTTGGAATACTAACCGCTATTTTATTTGTTATGGCATTGGTCGTAACAAGTATTAGTGGCTTGCTAATAACGTTGGCTGTAATTAGTGCTTCTGCGTTTTTATTTATTAATAGAAGCCGTAAAAATTTAATTCTTGTTGTTATTGTTTTTATTGCCGCATGCGGTGTGGTGCTTACCACTAATTACGTTTACAATCATCTTGAAGATCATCAAAAAGTTAGGATTGATGTATTGTTGGGTAGAGGAACTGTTGACCTAAAAAAAGAAGGTTATAATGTAAACCAGGCTAAGATCGCTATTGGCAGTGGTGGCTTTTTGGGGAAAGGTTATTTACAAGGCACGCAAACCAAATACGATTTTGTACCGGAACAGGATACCGATTTTATTTTTTGTACTGTTGGCGAAGAGTGGGGCTTTGTTGGAAGTACAGTAGTTATATTTTTAGAATTATTTTTGATCCTCAGAGTTATTTTTTTGGCAGAAAGGCAGCGTTCTGACTTTAGCCGGATATATGGTTACGGCGTGGCTTCTGTTCTGTTTTTTCACCTTGCTGTAAATATTGGTATGACTATTGGTTTAATGCCGGTTATTGGCATTCCCTTGCCATTCTTCAGTTACGGTGGCTCTTCACTATGGTCGTTCACGATATTATTGTTTATTTTCATCAAACTAGATTCTAACAGATTGCTGATATTACGCTAATTCAGTAAATAAGGCCTTTTTAAGGCATAATATTGTTACTATTTTTACTTTATTTCACTTTTTTCATTAAGGGTTTTTGCTATTTTTACCCTTTCAAAATGGCTCAAAAATCAAGTAAATACGTTAAGTGGCTCTGGATCCTATTCTTAAGTCCTGTTTTAGTAATTTTTATTATTGTAACACTTACAGGCATGGGCACTTTTGGCGCTCTGCCTAATGTAGAAGAGCTTGTAAACCCTAAGAACAATTTAGCTACCATAGTTTACAGTGGCGATATGAAAATTTTAGGAAAGTATTACAGCGAAAATCGTGTAAATGTAAACTTCAATCAATTAGATAAAGATCTTGTAGAGGCATTAATTGCAACTGAAGATGCGCGCTTTTACGAACACAGCGGCGTAGATATTAAAGCCTTAGGCCGCGCTGTTGCAGGTGCTTTTATGGGAGGTAATAAGGGTGGCGGAAGTACTGTTACTCAACAGTTAGCGAAAATGATGTTTCCTCGCGAAAAATTAAGCAAACCCGAATTAGCCATTCGTAAAATGAAGGAGTGGATCATTGCTACGCGTTTAGAAAAATATTATACCAAGGATGAGATCTTAGCACTGTACTTAAATAAATTCGATTTTTTAAATTTAGCAGTTGGTGTAAAGTCGGCATCGCAAATTTATTTTAACCGTTCGCAGGATAGTTTAAAGATAGAACAAGCCGCTATGTTAGTTGGTATGGCAAAAAACCCTTCACTGTTTAATCCAATACGCTTTCCTGATAAAACAAAATTAAGACGGAATGTTGTATTGAATCAAATGGTAAAATATGGTTATCTCTCAAAACAAAAATACGATTCATTAAAAGTGTTGCCTCTTGATCTTAGTTTTCGTCCTGAAGATCATAACGATGGTTTAGCTCCATATTTAAGAGAATACATACGCGATAATTTTTTAAAAGGCTGGTGCGAAAAACATATTAATCCCGAAACAAATAAACCTTACAACGTTTATAAGGATGGATTAAGAATCTATACTACTATCGACTCGCGCATGCAGAAATATGCAGAAGAAGCTGTTTTTGAACACATGCAGGATCTTCAGAAAATTTTTGATAAAGACCTTCACACAAAAAAGAATGCACCTTTTGCGTGGAATGTAAATAAACAGGAAATAGAAAATATCATGAACTCGTCTATCAAACGAAGTGATAGATTTCGCGCAGCAAAAAAAGCAGGGATGAGTGATGCTGATGCAATTGCTACTTTTTATAAACCCGTGCAAATGGCTGTTTACAGTTTACGTGGCGATATTGATACCTTAATGACACCATTTGACAGTATTAAATATTACAAAGGTTTTTTACAAACCGGTTTTATGGCTATGGAACCGCAAACAGGTTATGTTAAAGCATGGGTGGGGGGTATTAATCACAAACATTTTAAATATGATCACGTAAAGGTTAGTAGAAGGCAAGTTGGTTCTACCTTTAAGCCTTTTGTTTACGCTTTGGCCATACAGGAGGGATTCTCGCCTTGTCACCAGGTGCCAAACGTTAGAACTTGTATTGCATTGCCTGACGGTAAAGATTGGTGTCCGAGTAATTCAGACGGACCAAACGATAAAAATAATGGGAAGATGATCACCCTGAAAAAAGCGTTGGCTAATTCAATTAACTATATAACGGCCTGGATCATGAAGCAATATGGTCCGCACGCAGTTGTTAGTTTGGTAAAACGTCTTGGTGTAACTTCGGAGATTCCTGAAGTACCATCTATTTGTTTAGGAACACCGGATATAAATGTTTTCGAAATGGTTGGTGCCATTTCAACTTTTGCCAATAAAGGCACGTATATTCAACCAACATTTATTACACGTATTGAAGATAAGAATGGTAAAGTTCTGGAAGAATTTATTCCAACAACTGATGAGGTTTTTAGCGAAGAAAAAGCATATGTAATGATACAGTTAATGCGTGGTGTTGTAGATGGGGGAACCGGTAGTCGTTTACGCTCTCGCCATAAATTAATGAACCAGATAGCAGGTAAGACCGGAACTACGCAAAAGAATGCAGATGGCTGGTTCATTGGTTTAACACCTGAATTAGCAGCCGGCGCATGGGTTGGGGGCGAAGATAGAAGTATTCACTTTAACTCGATGGTTGAAGGACAGGGTGCAACAATGGCTTTACCTATCTGGGGTAAATTTTTTAGTAAAGTTTATGCAGATCCAAAATTGAAAGTTAGCAAAAGTGAATTTGCTCGTCCAAAAAATTTAGATCCGAATTTGGAAATGGATTGCAGTAAATATGATAACGATCTTTACCAGGTTTCAGGCGAAGAAAATGAATTTGATAATTTAAAAGAACAATAGTATGATCAATAGAGTTGTAAAAAATGTTGAAGAAGCTTTAAGAGATGTTAAAGATGGAAATACTTTAATGGTTGGCGGCTTTGGTTTATGTGGCATACCAGAAAATTGTATTGCAGAGCTTGTAAAAAAAGGTGTAAAGAATTTAACCTGTATAAGTAATAATGCAGGTGTAGATGATTTTGGATTGGGTTTATTGCTTCAGACAAAACAGATCAAAAAAATGATCTCGAGTTATGTTGGAGAGAATGACGAATTTGAACGCCAGATGCTAAGTGGTGAATTGGAAGTTGAATTAGTGCCACAAGGTACGTTGGCTACACGTTGTATGGCGGCAGGTTATGGTATGCCGGTTATTTTTACGCCTGCAGGTGTAGGAACAGAAGTAGCAATTGGTAAAGAGACCAGGAAATTTACTTTTAACGGTGAAGAAAAAGAATATTTAATGGAGAAAGCTTTTGAAGCAGACTTCGCTATTGTAAAGGCCTGGAAAGGTGATACAGCTGGAAATTTAATTTATAACAGCACGGCAAGAAATTTTAATCCATTAATGGCAATGGCCGGAAGAATTACTATTGCTGAGGTTGAAGAGTTAGTGCCTGCAGGTGAACTAGACCCTGATCACATTCATACTCCCGGAATTTATGTTCACAGGATCTTCCAGGGGCAAAAATATGAAAAGAGAATTGAACAGAGGACTGTAAGAAAGAAATAAAATAATAAGTCAAAGAATGTTTTATAAAAAATACTTTACTTTTGAAAATCTTTTTTTTTACGGTTTACTAGTTATAAGCCTTGTAAATATTTGGTCCCAGAATATTTATGTTACTATTGATGGGCCAACACATCTTTATAATTCGGGTCTTTTAAACTTAATTGGTAATGATGCTTTTTTAAAAAGTTTCTATGTTCAAAACGACCTTTTTTTACCAAACTATTTTTCGCATATTGTTTTAAGTAATTTATTCCTTGTTTTTGATCCTTTTACAAGCGAGAAAATATTTTTTAGCTTATTTGTCATATTATTACCTCTCAGTTTTAGATATTTAGCCAAGCTTTACGCAAAAAACACACTTTACTCCTTTTTAGTGTTTCCTTTAATGTTTGGTTTTTTATTTCATGTTGGGTTTTTTAATTTTTGTTTTGCCTTTGTGTTTCTTAATTTTCAGTTAGCACTTCTTTACTTTTTTTTGCATGAAAAAAGTAAATGGTATCATTTATTATTATTTATCTTAAACTCAATAGTCCTTTTTAACTGTCATGCTTTTATTTTTGGCATAACTTTAATTATCACCTTTTTGATCACTTTTTTATATTTTTTACCCAGCTGGAAAGTTGTTGTAAAAAAAGTAGCTTATTTGTTTTTACTTTATCTGCCCTCATGCATTTTATTTGCAGTATTTTATCTTAAATACCAAATTCCTGACTATAATTATCCAACAACTGATTATGAAAAATTTTCAAAAATTTTAACCTTTGCCCCGGCAATAGTTTACAATAGAGAAACGGAAGGAATAAAGGCAAGTGTTTATCTGTTTGTTTTTTTCTTTTTAGTTAATTTCATTTTTTTTAAACGTTTTTCGGGAAATTCGCCTGAAAAAAAATTCCTTTATTTTGATATTTTGCTGGTAATAGCACTGGGATTGATACCTATTATTATAAATACAAACAGCGGTATGTTAAGTGGAATGTTAACTGATAGATTGGTATTAGTGTTTTTTTATGTAATAGCTTTATGGATATCCTTCAATTTCATAGAATCTAAAGGGGTTTATTTTGTTACAACTATGTTAGTTGTTACTGTATTTTGGAGACTATCAGTAAAAAGGAAGGATTCCATTGCACAACTTAGCAACAATGCTGAAAAGATAGTTGTTGCTTCCAATAAAGTCAAAGATAATTCTACCGTATTCTCTATAAATTTTTCAGATAATTGGACAGAAATAAATTTCTCTAATTACCTCGGAATCAAAAAAAATATAATAAACTTGTATAATCCTGAAGCTGTTTTGGGATGGTTTCCTATAAGATGGAGAGGCGATCGCCCGGCTGTAAATTGGGAGATTGATAGTACAGATAAAGTAACACGATTGCCGGATTATATTTTAATATATGGTCTTTTTTCAAAACTAAATAATGAAGGAAACGAAAAATTAAAGCAATTTATTCAGGCAAATGGCGTTAAACAATACCAATCTGCAGACAATTATTGCACACTATACGAGATAAAAACAAAAAAATGAAGAGAAGGATCTCATTTTCAAAAATAATTAGTAACAAGCAAAATTTTATAACGAATTTACTTTTGCTTTGCTTCATTACTATTTTATTTTATTTAAATGCATATAACCTTACACTTTCAAAAAGACCTGCAATTACTCACCAATGGCGACAAACTGATTGTTTGTCCATAACAAAGAATTTTTATGAGGAGGGAATGTCTTTTTTTTCACCAAAAATTCATTTCCAGGGAGGTACAGGCGGGAAAGCTGTTAGTGAGTTTCCGATACTGAATTACACGGTTGCCGGTTTATGGAAGATCTTTGGCGAGCATGAATATATTTATAGAATGCTAGAATATTTAATATTCGTAATTGCCATGTGTACATTATTTAATACACTTATAAGATCTAAAGTATCGCCTCTGTATGCTTTTTTTATTGTGAGTATATTTTTAACATCGCCACTTCTTGTATATTATAGTTTTAATTTTATTGCTGATGTGCCGGCTTTATCTTTTGCAATAATGGGCTTTTGTTTTTTATTTTCATTTATTAATACCAAAATAATTAAATATTTTTATTTTGCTTTGGTTTTTTCAACACTAGCCGTTCTTATTAAGGCAAGTGCAATTGTGCCAATTGCTTTATTGTTGTTCTTTTCTTTTATTGATATTTTTAACTTTAACAAATTCTTTAGAACAGAAAGATTATTTACAAAAAAAGCTTTTCCGATAACTTTTATTATTCTATCAATTGGCCTGGTTATTGCGTGGTACAAATATGCTGTTTATTATAACGGGGGAAGTTCGAATGGTGTTTTCCTTTTAACAGTTCTTCCAATTTGGGAAATGCCGGAAGAAGCAATACTTAATAATTTACAAGTGTTGTTTAATGTTATGTTTCCTATTTTTTTTAGCAAACCAATGTTTTTTTTATTTTTTACTGCCATTATATTTGTTTATTCGAATTTTAAAAAGCTTACGGGCTTTCTTATGTATTGTATGGTGTTTTCCACATTATTTTTTATTTTTTATTTGTTGTTTTTCTTCCAGGTATTTAATGCGCATGATTACTATTTAAATAACCTTATGATATATCCTGTTGTTACTTTTGTGTGCGTGGGAGATATTATATTTAAAATGGAATTTAAAAATAACTACATTAATTTTTTCAGATCCTTCGTGGTAATTTTAATAATTTTCAACTCTTTATATTCGGCGGCAGTTTTTCGCTCAAGAACTATAGAAAATTTAGAAGATGATAGCCTTTGCGCCTGGTACCCTTTTCTCTCAAAAGAAGATAAAGGCCTGGCAAAGTATTTAAGGTGGAGGTATAATAGCACCTTTCAGCCCCTTGAATCAATAACTCCGGATCTGAGAAAAGCAGGTATTAAAAGAGAGGACCTTACTTTAAGTATTCCTGATGAGAGTTTTGATGTTTCTCTTTATTTAATGGATCAGAAGGGATTTACAATTTCTCGCGAAGCATTTATCGGTGATTCAAGTGTGATCAGATCTTTTGTTTCAAAAAAAATAAAGTATGTGGTGCTGAATGACCCAAGTTTAAAAAATGAGATTTCATACAGTGCTATTAACAATTATTTTACCTGTGTCGTAAAGAAGGCTCACGTAGAGGTATTTAAACTTAAAGAGTAAGAAGGTGTTATTTAATTCGATACATTTTTTATTTTTTCTTCCAATTGTTGTTGGGCTTTATTATTTATTGCCACAAAAATTCAGATGGATACTGATCTTTATTTCCAGTTGTTATTTTTACATGGTGTTTGTGCCAAAATATATCCTTATTCTTTTTTTGATCATTGTTATTGATTATGTGGCAGCCATCACAATAGAAAGGGTTACAGGTAGATTAAAATTATTTTACCTCATTGCGAGCCTAACTGCAAATATTTGCCTTTTGGCATTTTTCAAATACTTTAATTTTTTAAATGAGAATTTAGTGTCGGTGTTTTCGTTGTTCGGTAAAGAATTCAACCCAATAAATTTAAGCGTTATTTTACCAATAGGGCTTTCCTTTCACACGTTTCAATCAATGAGTTATACTATCGAAGTATATAGGGGAAGGCAAAAGGCCGAAAGGCACCTGGGCTATTTTGCTAACTACGTTCTTTTCTTTCCGCAAATGGTTGCAGGACCGATTGAAAGATACGAGAGCCTCGGTAACGAATTAAAAGCGGTTCATAAACCTGTATATCAAAATTTTTCAGATGGCTTTAGATTAGTTCTCTTTGGTTTATTTATTAAAATGGTGGTTGCCGATAACATTGCACCTTATGTTAATCAGATATATCTCGATCCATTAAAATATAGCTCTTTTGAAGTGCTAATGTCGATTTTTTTATTTTCCTTCCAGATCTATGCTGATTTTTTTGGTTACTCAACCATTGCTTTAGGTTGCGCAAAATTATTAGGTATCAATATCATGAATAATTTTAAAACACCTTATCTCGCAAAAAGTGTTTCGGAGTTTTGGTCGCGGTGGCACATTTCACTTAGTACATGGTTTCGTGATTATTTGTATATCCCTTTAGGCGGCAATCGTGTAAAGATCCCAAGATGGAGTATTAATATACTGATCGTATTTATGATAAGTGGCTTGTGGCATGGTGCCAGTTGGACATTTGTTGTTTGGGGCGCTTTACATGGTATAATGTTGTTATTGGAAAGATATTTTTCTGTGCTTTTTAAATTTGAAATTAAGAAAGAATGGAATGTATTAAATGTTTTTTTAGTTGTAAAAACCTTTGTAATAACTTCTTTTATCTGGATCTTTTTCAGGGCTGAAAATTTTCAGAAGGCAAAAGATATATTTAAAGCGCTAACCAAAAATCAAAATATTTATCCTCTACAATTGGATATGTTAATGCCTTTAATAGTTACGGCTTTGATGATCACGTTAGATCTTTTTTTATACAACTCACGCTTCGATACAAAATTAAATAATTTTAAAACACCTTACCGTTGGGCTTTTTACACTGTTTTGTTATTTTGTTTAATGGCGTTATCGGGCACTCAAAAATTTACTTTTATTTATTTTCAATTTTAATGGTAAAAAAAATTGTCATAAAAATTTTAGTGCTTACAGTCATATTAACTGGTTTAAATTTCATTTATAATGTTACACTTTATAAAAGAGACCTGAATGAAAAATGCGAACAAATTGTTGAAATAAGGGATAAACAAGCAGAGACGGATATTTTTTATTTTGCCGAATCATCTAATTTCAATACAAGGGAAACAGATTCAATACAAAGTAGTATTTCTGACCTTACCGGTATGTTCTTTCCTTCACTAAGACTTACTGCAATAAATAAACCGGCAACCCATGCTGGTATTTATAAGGTTTGGCTTAAGAACATTAATTTAAATGAAAACAAGCCAAAAGCAGTAGTTATTACATTAAACCTCCGTTCGTTTGACGCGGCCTGGGTACATTCCATTTTAGAAACACAGTTGCAGGAATCGGTTGTTCTTATTCAACCTTATCCTAATTTAGTAAATCGATTCTTACTTTCACTTCAGGCTTTCGACAATAAAACCAATGAGCAGCGCGATAAGGATATGCAGGATGATTGGATAAATAAAAAATTGGTCTTTCCCTTCGATTTTAAGTATAAAACAGTTAGAGAATGGGATGTGTCGTTTGGGCAATTTGGCTGGGATCTGCCGGATGGTCCTGAAAGAAATAAAATACTTTTAACCTGTCATTATGTAAAGGCATATGCTTTTAATTTAAATGAGGAAAACCCCCGGATAAAAGATTTCGATGAGATAACAGATTGGTGTAAAAAAAATAATATAAACCTGTATCTAAATTTACTAGCAGAAAACATTGAATACGCAGATAGTTTAGTTGGGAAAGAATTAGTATTTTTAATGAAACAAAACAGGGATTATTTAGTTAGAAGATATAATAAAGGTAATTGCAAAGTAGTCGATAATTTAGAATCAGTAAATGGACTTGAATTTACAGATCAAACATGGACAACAGAGCACTATGGTTATAAAGGTAGAATGACAATAGCAAAAAATGTTGCCTCTTCATTAAAAGAACAATTTTCAAAAGAATATATAAAAGCGTATTAATTATGTTAGATAAAAATGGAATAGCGAAAAGAATCGCCATGGAAGTAAAAGATGGTATGTTTGTTAATTTAGGAATTGGTATTCCAACCTTAGTTGCAAACTATATTCCTGATGGAATTAATGTTGTACTTCAGTCTGAGAATGGCATTTTAGGCATGGGCCCTTTTCCTGAAGAAGGAAAGGAAAACGCCGATCTTATTAATGCAGGAAAGCAAACAATTACCCTTCTTAAAGGGTCAAGTATCTTTGATAGTGCTATGAGTTTTGGAATGATCCGTTCTCAAAAGGTAAATCTTACCATACTTGGGGCAATGGAAGTAAGTGAAAATGGTGATATTGCCAACTGGAAGATACCTGGAAAAATGGTAAAAGGTATGGGTGGAGCTATGGATCTTGTTGCCAGTGCAAAAAATATTATTGTTGCTATGCAACAGGTAAATAAAGCAGGTCAGTCAAAATTATTATCAAAATGCGATCTGCCTTTAACAGGTGTTAGATGCGTAAAAAAAATAGTTACTGAACTAGGTGTTTATGAAATTGTTGCCGGAGGAGGTTTTAAATTATTAGAACGCGCACCCGGAATAAGTGTAGACGAAATAAAAAATGCAACAGCCGGAAAATTAATTGTAGAAGGTGATGTTAAAGAAATGATCGTATAAACGATCAAATGGTTATCATGACCAAAAAAATTCTTTAAATCAAATTACACCTAAATGAAAAAGCTCTTTTTGAATATTAAACAAATTTTATTTACACACAGGATCTTCCTTTTAAAAGCTTTAGTATTATGTTTTATTGCTTCAGTTTATTTGAATAGAGCAGGGTATGAGTTTGAAAAAGAGCCATATATAGAAGGTGATGGATTTGAATATCTTTTGATGACTGAATCCTTCTACAATCACTGTAGTCCCGACCTTCAGATCCAGGATCTTGTATCTCTAAAACATAATATTGAGACGTCCTACAAAAAAATAGATTTCCCAAAATTGGGATATCTTGAACACGCGGTGTTTACTGTAAGTAAACCAAAGAGTGATTTTATGGAATGCACAATTGGTTATTTTTGTTCCAAACAAAATAAGTATTATTCCTATCATTATTATACGTACTCATTATTTTGCCTGCCTGCGCGGATCATAGGAGAATGGACAGATTCACCAATGTTGCATACATGTTCTAAAACAAATGCTATACTGGTTATTGTAACATGCCTTATACTCCTGTTTTATTTCAGTAAAAATGTTTATGTATCCGTTTTTTCTGCTCTGTGCTTTTGTTTCGGTTCTTGTTATTGGTATTTAGGCTGGGAGCATTCAGAAATATTTACTACCAGTATAGTTGTTTGGGGTCTGGTATTTTTCTTAAATGAAAAAAGGCTTTTGGGTTTATTTTTTATTGCCCTTGCAGTTTCGCAAACTCAAACATTAATGTTATTGTTGGTCGCGCTTTCTTTTTGGGCGGTTTACGAGAAAAAATTCAACATCAAATACATGCTATACACTTTTTTAGTTTGTTTTGTAGCTTTCTGCCCTATGATCTATTACTATTATCATTTCGGTACAACTAATCTTATTGGTCATCTTGGCTATTTAAATAACAAATATATTACAGGCACGCGTTTGTTTGGCTTCTATTTTGATCTTAACCAGGGGATGATATTGGCAATGCCGTTAATACTTCTTTCTTACATTGTATTATATTTTAATAGCCTTATTAAAAATATCAAAACACTAAAGTTTCACTTATTAATACCTGTTATTTGTATCTGTATGACCTTGATTGCTTCAAGTATGGGTATATGGAATCCTGGTCAAGCAATTGTTCATAGGTATACGACCTGGATTGGAGCAGTAATTTTTGTTCATGCCTTTTATCTATTGGACCAAATTCATAGAGATAAAAAAGTTTTGCTATGCAGTTTTTTATGGACACAAATATTCGTTTGTTTTTATTTCCAGGCAATTAATAAGTTTGATTGGGAACAATCAGAACATAAAGAAGTTGCTAAATGGGTGCTAGATAATTATCCTGAATTTTATAATCCTGACCCGGTTATTTTTTCTTTTAGAACCGATCATTCAGATATTATTGGCGAAGATAAAGAACCTGTTTTTTACTTTACGAAGCAGCATGAAATAAAAAAAGTATTATTTAATAAGCAAAACCTGGCTAAACTAAAAAAGTATTGTCTCAATAACGCTAATATTTCAAAATTTAGCACTTATAAAGATGACTATGATTGGGGATATATGAATACAAATGATATTAAGATGCTTAAGAACGGTGATGAAATTTATGCTATGTTAAGAAAGGAAAAGCTCCGCAATGCGAAACAACTTTTATTGGACACGCAAACTCCCTCGTGGATGGAATCCATTAAGCAAAGGGCGAAAGAAACTAATAAAACGGTAGACGATATCTTAAATATTGATGCGGAATTTCTCGTTCACGAGGAAGAAAAAAAAAGATTTAAATAGTTGAGAGTAATTACATTATTTAAAATTTCACCCAGTTTTTTATAGTAGCCAGTTCCATTAAGTATTTATCACCTTTACTATCTCCAAATGCTATTATTTCACCAAATAGATCTAGATCGTAATGTTGTTGCACCCTTATTTTTTTTTCGATATTGTTACAGTTCTTTGTTAAAAACTCTCCAAGGTAGATATTGTTAGTGTATTTTAGTTCAGTACATAAAAAATTATAATTAAAACGTGTGGCTATCGGTTTGATCCAAATATCCAGAGATGCAGATACGATGCATATTTCAGCACCTTCTTTTTTATAACCTTGTAGTGTATTCAAAAGAGAGTTATTTAGTAATTCATCTTTTAATAAAACTTCATTCACAAACAATTCTCCTTTTTTTTCTAATTCTGTTTCGGTAGAATTCTTAAAATAAAAATTGAACATTTTTTTTTTCAAAAGCTCACCATCAAATAAGTTCAAATAATATAAAATAATAAGAGGTGAAAATAGGAGATACCCAAAATAAAGCTTTAACGCGCCGCAATGAAACTTTATAAATAAGGGAAATGAGTCCTTTTTAAATAAAGTTCCGTCAAAATCACATAGAATGAGCTTTTTCATTTATTTTTGACAAATAGTAAAGTAGTGAGGGTAAACAAAACTTGTTTTTTTATATTCTTCAATTATTTTAAACCCACATTTTTGTAATAGTTCTTTTGCTGTCTTATCCGAAATTTCATTGCCTATTTCTCCGGCAAATACAATGTCATGTAACTTATTAAAGTACACAAATGGGTGTCCGGCATTTATATCCTTAAAAATAAGTTTGCTACCGGCTTTCATTTTTGTATAAACGTTCTTCATAAATTGAACCTGGTAATTTTTAGGGATATGATGATAAACATCGATCATATACACCAAATCATATTCGCTAATATTTTCAGGAATATTTTCACCATCAAACACTTGAAAGATCAACTCTTTTGTTTCAAAGCGGCTATTTACAATCTTTGCATTATCTATTAGTCGTTGAGATATTTCTATGCCCATTATTTTTTTTACCGGAGTAAATTTTGCAACCAGAGCGCAGAATTGACCTGAGCCGCAGCCAATGTCAAACACACTTGTATTTTCTGTAGCGTAATTTAAAAGCGTATTAAAAGGGCAAATGATTGGCCGGTATTTTATCTTAAGTTTGTCAACGAAAGAAGCATTGATAGTTGTTGAAGTCAAAAATTTGATAATTTCTTTGTTCGTTATCATGAACGTAAATATAATTAATTAAATAAGTTACAATTTTAATTTATAAAATATATATAAATAACAAAAAATAAGATCCAGCCGGCTATTACCAGTTGAGTGAAAAGATCTTTAAACATAATTTTTGTTGGCGATCCACTTTTATTTTTCACCATGGATAGTTGCAGGTATCTTAATACTCCTAATATCACGAACAGAGTTGAGTAATAAATGTTCTTATTATTAAATCTGGAAACAACCTCACTGGATGTAACATAAAGAATATAACTCACAATTAATGCACCACACAAAATACTAATAGCTGATTGAATAAATTCCTTATTGTATCCTTTTATTGACCTTCTCATTATAGTCCCGGTCTCATCTTCAATAACAAGATCATCTCTTCGTTTTGCTAAAGCCAAAAATAAAGAAATTAAAAAGGTCATAATTATTAACCAGTGCGAAACTAAAACACCTGAACTTTCTCCGCCGGCAAATACCCTTAAAACAAAACCTACAGCTATAATGGTCACATCCACAATTGCTATATGCTTTAATTTTATCGAATAAAGTATGTTTAATGAGATATAGGCGATAATGATCAGTAATAATTGTAGGTTGATAAAAAAGGCACCGGTTAAAGAGGCTAAAAGTAAAATAAGAGAAAGGAAATAAGCGGTATTTTTAGAAACTTTTCCAGATGCAATAGGTCTGTCTTTCTTTTCCGGATGAGCTTTATCATCTTCTACGTCTATAATATCATTTAAAACGTAGATTGAACTGGCGGCAAGACTAAAAACAAAAAAAGCGTACAGCGATTGTAATAATTTTTCGGAATTTATTATTTGACCCGAAAAAAATACCGGAGCAAAAATATAAAGATTTTTTATCCAATGATTTATTCTTAGCAGTTTGAGCATTTAGTTTAAATGAGTTTCAATCGATTTACTAAAATAGAAAGAATTATTGGAATAAAAGCCGTAGAAAGAAACAGTTGGATTGGTTAAATGATCATCCAAACTCAGTATTCATTACAAATAGGAATATAACTATTGATTACGCGAGTGTTTTTTCTAAAACGCTCTCAAATAAGAATCTTCCATCCTCGTTACTTAGTTCTTTATCGGCCGCACGCTCAGGATGTGGCATCATGCCAAATACATTTCTTTTTTCGTTACAAACACCTGCAATATTTTCAATGGCACCATTTGGATTGGCTTCATCAGTAATGTTCCCGTTCTCATCGCAATACCTGAATAATATTTGATCGTTCGCTGTTATTTTTTTTATCGTATCAGCATCGGCAAAATATTTTCCTTCGCCATGAGCAATAGGTATCTTTAATGCTTTATTGGCCGGAACCATAGAAGTAATTAATGAATTAGAGGTTGCAGCTTTAATGTATACATTTTTGCAAATAAATTTACGGGTATTGTTATGTAATAAGGCGCCGGGCAATAAACCACTCTCGCATAAGATCTGGAAACCATTACAAACACCAAATAAAAAGCCACCATTGTTAGCATGCTTAATAACACTATCCATAATAGGCGAAAACCTTGCTATTGCACCACTTCTTAAATAATCACCATAAGAGAAGCCACCGGGTAAAATAATATGAGTGCAACCTTCAAGGTCAGTATTTTTATGCCAAAGCTTAACGGTTTCCTGCTTTAAAAGATTCTTTAAAACATACACCATATCCTCATCACAATTAGAGCCAGGAAATACAACAACGCCAAATTTCATTTTATAAATAGTTTAGGATACAAAATTACCAAATAATTAAACTTAAAAAACAAGGGTTTTTAACATACTGTTAATACATGTTAGAACCAACCTTTTTTCTTCTTACTGCCCCCGCCAAGACCTAAAACTCCCAATAAGCCGCGGGCAACCTCTTTCATCACGGTACGGCCCACTTGTCTTACCATGGTGTTTTCTGAAGCTTTTTCTATTATTGATTTTTCGGCTTTTTGTTTTGTTTTAGGTTTTTCATCATTCTCTTTTTTCTCTTCTTCCGCCTCACTTATTTTGCCTGTCAATATCTCATAAGCACTTTCTCTGTCAATTACCTCATTATATTTGGCTGCAATTTTACTTGCCGCAATGTTCTCTGAAATTTCTTCGGGGGATAAAATACCGATTCTGCTTGCCGGTGCTTTTAAATGAACAGCTGCAAGTGGCGTAGGGATGCCTTTTTCGTTCAATGCAGTTACTAGAGCTTGCCCAATTCCCAGGCTTGTTAATAGTTCATCTGTTTTATAGAATTCGGAGATTGGATAATTTTCTGCCGTTTTTTTAATAGCTTTTCTATCCTTTTCGGTAAATGCCCTTAAAGCATGCTGAACCTTTAAACCTAATTGCGAAAGCACAGCGTCCGGCACATCGTAAGGATTTTGCGTGATAAAATAAATGCCAACTCCTTTTGAGCGTATCAATTTTATAATAGACTCTAATTGATCTAATAATGCTTTTGAGGCTTCGTTAAATATTAAATGTGCTTCATCAATAAAAATACAAAGTTTGGGTTTTTCAAGATCGCCTGCTTCGGGGAAAGAGGCATACACTTCTGCTAAAAGGCTTAACATAAATGTTGAGAATAATTTTGGCTTATCCTGTATATCGGTTAATCGAATCACAGAGGCAATTCCTTTACCATTGTTATCTGTTCTTACAAGATCAGAAACCTCAAAACTTTTTTCTCCGAAAAATAACTCTGCTCCCTGGCTTTCTAACTCAATTATTTTTCTCAGAATAGTTGATGTACTTGTGCTGGTAATATTTCCGTATTCCTTTTTTATTTCTTCTTTTCCGTTACCGGTTGCGTATTGAAGAAGTTGTTTAAAATCCTTAAGATCCAGTAATGGTAATTTTTTATCATCTGCATACTTAAAAAGTATGGCAACAATACCGCTTTGTGTATCGTTAAGGTCTAATATCTTCGAAAATAATACCGGTCCAAATTCCGAAACAGTAGCGCGTAATCTTACGCCTTGTTCTTTTGATAAAGTAAAAAATTCTGTTGTATTTGCGTTGGCTTTAAAATCAATACCAATTAATTTATGACGCTCTTCAATTTTCGGATTAAGTGTTGCCGCTTTTGCAATACCACTTAAGTCTCCTTTTAGATCCATTAATAGAACGGGGATCCCTTGCTGGCACATGCTTTCGGCGATGATCTGCAATGTTACCGTTTTTCCGGTTCCTGTTGCTCCTGCAATAAGACCGTGTCTGTTAAGTGTTTTTAATGGGATGTGTATGGCCACATCTTTTTGTGGTTGGCCTTCAAAAAGAGCTGCGCCAAGTGTTATAGAAGCTCCGGTTGTTGTGTAACCGGTATTTAGTTGTTGTTTAAATGCATTAATTTTTTCCATAAAAAAAGCCTTACCGTAAAGGTAAGGCTTTTCAATAAAAAGGGTTTATTTATTTCATTAAAGTAACGTGTCCGGTTTTGTTATGGATCTTACCGTCAATGTCTTTATATTTTACTTTGTAAACGAATACATCTTGTTTTAAAGGATCATTTCCTTTGTTGTTAACTGTTCCGTCCCAACCTAAAGTAAAATCTTTAGTGTGGAACATTGAGTGACCCCAACGATCAAATACTTCCATGTCATATGTTTTAAGATCTAAACCATATGGTGAGAATATTGGAATGAAGATATCATTTAAACCATCATAGTTTGGTGTAAATGAACTTGGAATATAAATACCATGATCATTTTTCACTTGAATAACTTTGGTTACAACATCTTTACAACCGTTAATTGTAGTAGCTGTTAAAGTGATCTCATAATCACCTGCAACAGGGAAAACAACTTTAGGATTTACATCGTTTAACTGGTAAAGGTTTGCTATTTGCCATTGGTAAATATTGTTTCCTAAAACTGTACTTAAGTTAGAGAAAGTAACTTCTGGGTTAGCAATTGTAACTTCATCAGGGTTATAGTTAAATCCTGCGTGAGGCACTTCATAAACCACTATAGGATTTGGAAGTGTAGCCTGTGTAGTACAACCTATCTCATCATAATAATTAAAAGTTACAGTATAAGAACCTGGTGTAGAATAAATATGTGTAGTACTTAAACCACTTACTGGATCTGTTCCGTCTCCTAAATTCCAAAGACCGGTTCCGGTGTTTGTACTTGGAGTATTAAATGTAACTTCAACCGGAGAGCAGCCTTTTTCAATATTACCAACTATTGAAACATTAGGCACTTCGTTAACTTGTATACGAATAGCGCTTGAATCAGGACATAAACTAGCAGTTGGCATCGAATGCGTTAAATAAGTAATAATATTATTGTTTCCAATATTAGCATTTGCAGGAGTGAACAAACTTCCAACAACTCCTGGTCCAGACCAGGTTCCGCCTGGATTTTGAGCAATACTATTTAAATTGATAGGCGCATCATTTCTACAATATGGTCCTGCATATTGAGCAAGATCAGCAGAAACAAATTGTTCAATTGTAATGGTTGTTTGTGCGTAAGCCACACACGGACCAGATGTTACGCTATAATTAATAAGGTTATCTCCAATTATTGCAAAACCAGGATTAAAGCCTCCTGTAGGTGTTGTTGCTCCATTGTTAGCTCCATTGAACACACCTCCTAAAGGTGTAACTTGTAGTTGTATTGGCGCACCTGCATTACAGAATGGCCCAACTTTAGTAATTCCAGGTGTAGCCAATGAATATACGTTAACTGCAGTAGTAGCCTGTGCAGGACATAAACCACTCGGAGAAGATGCTGTATTGTAACTGATAACAATAGTACCAACTCCTGAGTTAGCAGGATTAAATGAAGTTCCGCTAATTCCAGAACCACTCCAAACACCTAAGTTATTTGTAGTAATTGGTACTAAACTCACAGGTGCAGAAGTAACACAAAGATCGGGCACACTACCTGTTATTACAGCAGGCACATAAGCTTCAACCGAAATTGTTTTTGTATCCTGTACGTTACATGTACTTGTTCCAATAACATACTGTACTGTATTTACACCAATTGCCGCTAGAGCAGGGCTAAATGTACCGGCAATGTTATTATACATTGTAGGCGTCCATGTTCCTGTTCCAGGTGAAACTGCTAATTGGAAATTTGGTGCGTTATTACAATATGGACCAACTTGCGTAATAGTAGGTTGCGGTGGATTTAATACCGAAACAGTTATTGTTCGCGAATCAGGACATAAAGTTGTATTTGGAACAGAGTTAGTATTATACGTTAGAGTATAAAGACCAGTAGGTAAATTAGGACTAAAATTATTTCCTGCAACACCAATTCCGCTCCAGATCCCCGTGACCGTACTTTGAACTATGCTCATTAAATTTGTTGGCGCAGAGGTGTTACACATATGCGGTATACTTGCGGTTAAAGCGGCAGTATTAAATTGTGATACGTCAATAGATGCCGTATTAGTGGCAATACAAGATCCAATACCAACAGTATACAAAACGGTGCTTGTTCCAATCGCAGCTAATGAAGGTGTAACAATACCAACTGCACTAATTGCAGGGTTTGTTGACCAAGAACCACCTCCCGGAGTTGCAGTTATACCTACAGTTCCATAACTATTACAAAGTGGCGGTACAGGTGTTATTGTTGGTGACATTGGATTAACAACAGTTACCGTTAATACTTGCGTAACCGGACAGCTATAAACTGTAGGAGTTACAACAACGCTATAAAATACTGTTGCAACAGTTCCGGTAATTGGTTGCGTAGTAATTTGTGTACTTGTGGCAGTTGGTGCAGCTATACCAGGACCAGGACTCCAGCTATAAGTGAAATTAGTTGGTAAATTTGAAACACAATTTCCAAAACGTGTATTAGGTCTGTTCATTGAAAAACCTTGAGTGGCAGTACCACCACAACTGGTGGTTGCCAGATTAAACGAACCACCCCAAATACATGAGTTATATGTTGTTGAAGTATATCTTACAGAAGCACATACAAAGGTCCAAGGAGCAGTACCTCTACAAATGTCAATTAAAATATTTGATACACCATCCCAATAATATGGAGTAGAGAACGTGTGAGTATTCCAGCCAACAACCGGTGAAAAGTTAGCTGAGTTATATACCTGCGTTAAGCCTGCATTATCAAAAGCAGTTACAGAAGTTGCAGCTGTACATTTAATTTTAATTGTGTAATTACTTAAGTTAGCAATACCGTTTGTAAGAGCAACATCAAAAGCCATACTTGTTAAATAGCCTGCAGATACACCTGAAGCTAACAATTCAGAAGCACGGTAAATTATTTGTTGATGTGTATCATAATAATATTTATCATAAGGAGACGGCGGTTGCCACGAAGAATTAAATGTTGTACCTGTGCCAACATTCACGATTATTGGACTCGCACAGGCGGGCCCAACACCAACTGTTGAACATGGCGTACCCGGTAATGTTCCTAAAATTACTGAAGGTGTTAATATTCCACCCTGGCAAACAGTTGCCGTTATTGGTGTTACAGTATATGTTGGATAATTTGTTACAGTTACTTGAACAGTTTTTGTAGCAGGGCAAGAACCAGGAGAAACAGTTACACTATATACACCGCTCATTGTAGCAGTAGCATTAGCTATAGTTGGATTTTGCGCTGTGCTTGAATAACTTCCAGGACCAGTCCATGTATAAGTTAATGGAGCAGTACCTGAACCTACAGCTGCTAAATTAATAGTTTGTCCACTGCATAAAGATGGTGTACTTGTTGAAGCAGTTGCAGTAATAACGCCTGCAGGAGTTTGACCGATATACAAATTGTATTCTTCAGTTTCTCCGTAGCCATAGTTATTACAAGGGTCGATTGCACTTCCTGTAATTGCCCATGCAGCCCTAACACGCATACGGTAAACACCATTTGCCTGAGCAACTGGAACTACAAAATTTGCGTTGGCAAAACTTGCAGCAGCCGGAACGCCTGGTACAGAACAAACACGCTCGTTGGTTAAATTATAAACACCGTTTTGATCCCAATCGACAAAAATTGTAAAACCCTGGGCATAAGTTTGTCCAGATTGAAATGTACAGGTAATATTTTGTCCTGGTTGTGTAACTAAATAGTGTTGACAACCAAAATAAAAATAATTTCTTATACCCACAGCCGGAAAAGTTTGTGCGTTACAACCTGAGCCATTATTTGTGATATTTGAAATAGCACCAGCGGTACTAAAACTATTGATAAAGTCATTAATGAAATTACCGGGAGAGTTTGATGGACCCGGTTGGTTACAAGGAATTTGTGAATACATTGGAAAGCAATACGGCGTTGGAGGAACCAATGCCTGTGCAGAAAGCTTCGCCTGTGAGAACATCATCCCAACAACAATAAAAAGGCTTATTTTATTTAGTATATTTTTCATTTAAAATAAATTACGGTTTGTAAATAAGTTTATTTGTAGGAAGTAGAACGATAACATCTTTAAAGCCAGGCATAACAATAGTAGCTTCTTCGTTTGCTTTTCTGTTACTTTCAAAACGACTGATATCAATGATCTCTTCATTAAGTGTTTCTCCTTCATTTGAAACATTACGTTTTACATAAAATGACTCAGAAAAATACCACATCTCTTTTACGTATTGGAATTTATTATTGGCTTTCCATGTTTGATATTCTGCTTTTGTAGATGCGTGTCTAAATTCTACATACGGCTCAAACTTTTTCTCCTTAATAGGATCAAGTTTTATTTTACTCCAATCTTGCGAAAAAGAAAAAAGTGACATTACAGTAAAAATGCCAAGAAAAAGGAATTTAACGTTTGCTTTCATGTATGATCTAATTTATATACTACAAATTTAGTTCAAAAATGAAGAAAATGTGAACCTTTCAATAAGTAAAAGGGGTTACTTACTCATTGTTACCTACAAAAAAAAGACGTAAAAGGCTGGTTTTTTAACAAACAAACGCTTTTTTACGAATATGAACAGCTTGTGAACAAGCTGTTAACCTCGGAGTAAATTTTAAAATATTGATTATTAAGATATTACGGGAGGCGGCTCCATAACGGTCCCGCATTTTTTACAGGTCCTTAGATCTTTATTCTCATAAAAACGCTTGAACTCTATTTGAAATTGTGAAGTAATATCTGTTAACATAAAGTAAGCCTCATGCAATGGGTGATTACATTTTTCGCAAAACCATAAAAGTCCATCCTTTTCATCAGGACGACGTTTTCTTTCCATTACCAAACCAATTGAGTTGGCAAAACGGCGTGGGTTGTGTGGAACTTTTGCGGGCAATAAAAATATATCACCTTCTTTTATTGGCACTTCAACTGCTTTTCCTTCTTCTTGAATTTGAACAATAATATCACCCTCTAATTGATAAAAGAATTCTTCGCTCTCATTATAATGATAATCTTTTCTTGAATTTGGGCCGCCAACAACCATTACAATAAATTCTGCATCCTTATAAACAACTTTATTATTTACAGGTGGTTTTAATAAGTGACGATTTTCTTCGATCCACTTTTTGAAATTGAACGGACGTGTTACCATACAATGAAGTTACTAGTTAATAGTTAAATAGGCAATAGTTTTTCAAAAAAATTAAGCGAGAATTTTTTCTGCAGCAATAATTTTTGAAGCGATCAAATGTTCGGCTATCTGAACAGCATTGGTAGCAGCACCTTTGCGCAGGTTGTCAGAAACTATCCACATGTTCAGTGTTTTTGGTTGCGATTCGTCTCTTCTTATTCTTCCAACAAATACTTCATCTTTATTGTGCGCGTTCATTGGCATTGGATAAATTTGATTTTTTATATCATCCTGCAAAATAATGCCGGGCGTATTTTTCATGATCTCAAAAATATCTTTTACATCAAACTCAGTTTCAAATTCAATGTTCACACTTTCGCTATGGCCTCCCATTACAGGTATACGAACAGTTGTAGCGGTTAACGCAATAGAATCGTCGCCCATTATCTTACGGGTCTCGTTCACCATTTTCATTTCTTCTTTGGTATAACCGTTATCCATAAATACATCAATTTGCGGAATGGCGTTCATGTCTATTTTATATTTATATGCCATCTCATCGCTCTTGCCATCCTTACGCTCATTCATCATTTGCGATACTGCTTTTACACCTGTACCGGTTACACTTTGATATGTAGAAACAACAACGCGTTTTATTTTATATTTTTTATGAAGCGGATTTAAAGCAACAACCATTTGTATTGTAGAACAATTTGGATTGGCAATTATTTTATCATCTGCTGTCAATACATTTGCATTTACTTCCGGCACAACTAATTTTTTTGTTGTATCCATTCGCCATGCCGAAGAATTATCTATTACAGTAATTCCTTTTTCTGCAAATTTTGGAGCCCATTCTTTAGAAGTATCACCACCGGCTGAAAACAAAGCTATTTGTGGTTTTGCATCAATTGCCTGTTGCATGGAGTGTACCTTATATTTCTTTCCCTTAAAAGTAATTTCTTTTCCAACCGATCTTTCTGATGCAACCGGAATTAATTCACTAACAGGAAAGTTTCTTTCAGCTAAAACTTCCAACATTTTTGTGCCTACCAAACCGGTAGCGCCAACAACTGCAATTTTCATTTTAATAATTTTTTTATAAAAATAATAAATTCTAATATTCCAGATCTAAAATCTTATCTCTAACTTTTAACATCAGAAATTTCGTTTTCTTTATCTTCTTCTTTTGCAATATAAATTCCTTCGGGCTTAATTAAGATACGGCGGTGACGATACAAAATACCAATGGCTTTTTTAAACGTAGCCTTACTCATACTTAAACGAATAGAGATCTCTTCAGGTGTACTTTTATCATGTAGGTTGACAAAGCCATTATTTTTCTCCAGATATTCCATTACCACTTCGGTAGAATCTAACACATTTTTAAAACCGCTTTTTTGAAAGCTAATATCGATCAATTTATCTTCACGAATAGTTTTCACAAAACCTTTCATTTCATCACCGATCTCAACGTCTTTATAAATATCGTTATGATAGATCAAGCCCTTGTGTCGCCCGTTAATAATACAACTAAACCCAAGTGGAGATTCTTCATAAACAATAAGATCAACTTCTTCTGTTTCTTTCAACTCCAGATCTTCGTTATCAACAAATTTGTCAATTTTATTTGAAGCAACAATTCTATTTGTTACTTCATCCAAATAAACAAACACCACATAAAAATTGTCTTCAGTTAATTTATGTTTTTGTTCGCTAAAAGGCACTAATAGATCTTTCTCAATTCCCCAATCTAAAAAAGCACCAACTTCGCCAACCGAAACTACACGTAAATAAGCAAACTCATTTATTTGTATGTATGGTTTTGAAGTGGTAGCAATTGCCTTTCCATCAGAGTCAGGATATACAAACACTTCCAGTTCTTGCCCAACTTTATATTTTTCTTTAACGTAAGATGCAGGTAACAGAACGTCATTCTTTTCTTCGTCTCCTAAATACAAACCCACTTCGGTTTCTCTTAAAACTTTTAGCGTGTTTATTTTTCCTATTTCAATCATCCTGCAAAGATACGGTTTAAACCGAAGTTAAAAGTTTGGAAGGTTTAGAAAGTTTAAAAGTCCTGTCAACTTCTTGCTTCAATTGGCCAATTATTTTAAGCCACTTATAAATAATTGTGTTCTATATGCAGGAATAAGACATTTTAAAAATTAACAATGAGAAAAGAAAAGAAAGCACTAATGAGAATTTTGAGAAAATTCAAGAAAAACTATTATAAAATTGATAAGGTTCTTAAAGTATGTTACTGGGCCATAAAGATTTGTATGCTGTTTGTAGATTTCACTTAGATTAGAAATTAACAGTTAAATTCGCGCATGCAAAATAAAAAGCTGGCCTGGGCGCTGCTTATCATTTTATCGGTTGTTTGGGGAAGTTCATTTATATTAATGAAGCGTGGCCTGGATGCCTTCAGCAGCGATGAGGTAGCCGCTTTACGCATCTCCATTGCTTTTTTATTTTTAGCGCCGCTTTTAATTAAATACTATAAAATAGATCTTAAAAAATACTGGCCCGGTTTAATTTTAATGGGTGTTTTTGGGAACCTTATTCCTGCCTTTTTATTTACAAAGGCCGAGACCGAGATCAGCAGCAGTTTAACGGGTATGCTAAACGCTTTAACCCCTTTATTTACAGTTTTAGTTGGCTTGTTTTGGCTGAAAGTGAAGCCAATGGCCATGCAAATTGTGGGCATTATTGTTGGTTTTATTGGCGCCGCCTGCCTAATGATCTTTGATGCGGGTAGTGGAAGTTCCAAGAACATTATTTACGGTTTACTGGTAGTAGCGGCCACTTTCTTTTATGCCATTAGTGTTTGCGGCATTAAAAAATACCTGAGTGATATAAATTCAATAACAGCAACGGTTTGGGCCTTTTGTATCACCGGACCAATTTCACTTATTTACCTGTTTGGTTTCTCAGATTTTACTATTCATTTGGCAAATTCACCTTCGGCAATGCCGTCTTTAGGCTATATCAGCATTCTGGCCATTGTTGGGTCAGCCATATCGGTAATTGCCTATAATATCCTTATAAAGAACTCGGGTACCGTTTTTGCCAGCAGTTGCACCTATCTTATTCCTGTAGTGGCCATTGGCTGGGGACTTTTTGACGGGGAAACGGTTAATTTTTACCAAATTTTTAGCATTGTGGTCATCATTTTAAGCGTTTATTTAATAAACCGGGATTAAATTTTGTTGATTCATATCAATTGAGTATATTTGCGTCCCCTTTTTAAGGGTATTATTAACAATTTAAACCAAATTAAATGTACGCAATTGTAGAAATAGCCGGGCAACAATTTAAAGTGGAACGTGGAAACAAAGTTTACGTTCACCGCCTAGAGGCTAACGAGGGCGCTAAGATTGAATTTGACAAAGTTTTCTTATTAGATAACGGCGGCAAAATTTCAGTTGGAAACCCAACCGTAGAGGGCGCTAAAGTAGCAGCCACAGTGATCTCCCACTTAAAAGGAGATAAAGTGATCATTTTCAAAAAGAAACGCCGTAAGGGTTATCAAAAATGGAACAATCACCGTCAATCTTTAACTCAGATCCTTATTCAAGGTGTTTTAGCTAAAGGTGATAAATTAGAATCAGAATTAACTGCAGTTCGCAAAATTCGCACACAAGGTCCGGTTAAAAAAGCTGAGACAACTGTAAGCGAAGTAGCTGTTGAGAAAAAAGCTCCTGCTAAAAAGGCAGCAGTTAAAAAAGCTCCTGCAAAAAAAGTAACTAAGAAAAAAGAAGATTAAAAGAAATGATAAATGCAAAATGTTGAATTTTAAATTGAACATTTTCATCTAACATTTATAATTTAACATTTAAAATTAAAAGAAAATGGCACACAAAAAAGGCGCGGGTTCATCAGATAATGGTCGCGATTCGCATAGTAAACGTTTAGGCGTTAAAATTTTCGGAGGTCAAGCTTGCATTGCAGGTAACATTATTGTTCGTCAACGTGGTACAAAACACAATCCATCTGAAGGTGTTGGTATGGGAAAAGACCATACTTTATATGCTTTAATTGATGGAAAAGTAGTATTCAAAAAGAAAAGAGACGATCGTTCGTACGTATCGGTTGTTCCTATTGAGGGGTAATAAATACTTTATATAAAATAAAGCCCTCCATTAAATTGGTGGGCTTTTTTTGTTTTTAGATCTTTGCCACTCAACATCATTTAAAAAATTAAATTTGTATTAAAATAAACAGAACTCTATGTTGCAATTAAATTATATCAGGGAAAATAAAGAAGAGGTTTTAAAACGTCTTGCCATAAAGAATTTTAAAGATGCTGAAACCATTATTAATTCTGTTTTGATAAAAGATGCGCAACGTAGATCACTACAGCAGGAAGGTGATGCTATTAAAGCCGAATCGAATCAAATTGCCAAACAAATTGGCGAGCTGATGAAAGCTGGTAAAAAAGAAGAAGCAGAAAAAGTTAAGCTTCGTACTGCTGAATTAAAGCAAAAAGAAAAAGAACTTGACGAACAACTAAAAACCGTTGAAGACGAGATCCAACAACTTTTAGTTTTGGTTCCAAACACGCCAAACTTAACTGTGCCTTTAGGAAAAACACATGAAGATAATGCCGTTGTTTTTGAACATGGCGAGAAGCCGAAATTGGCTCCAGGTTTTGTTCCTCACTGGGACTTAACTACAAAATATAATTTAATTGATTTTGAATTAGGCGTGAAAATTGCCGGTGCTGGTTTTCCTGTTTATAAAGGTAAATGCGCACGCTTACAACGCGCTTTAATTAATTTCTTTTTAGATCGCGCTACAGCAAAAGGTTATTTGGAAATTCAACCACCAATTGTGGTGAACGAAGACAGCGGTTATGGTACCGGCCAGTTGCCTGATAAAGAAGGACAAATGTATCATTGCACCATTGACAATTTATATTTGATACCAACCGCTGAGGTGCCGGTTACAAATATTTACCGTGATGTTATTTTAAAAGAAGCCGATCTGCCGGTTAAAAATACAGCCTACACGCCTTGTTTTAGAAGAGAAGCAGGAAGCTACGGAAAAGATGTGCGTGGTTTAAATCGCTTGCATCAATTTGACAAAGTAGAGATCGTACAAATAACACATCCTGATAAAAGCTACGAAACGTTAGAAGAAATGCGTGAGTATGTTGCGGGTCTTTTAAAAGAATTAGAATTGCCTTTCCGTACTTTAAAATTATGTGGCGGTGATATGAGTTTTGCAAGCGCCTTAACTTACGATATGGAAGTTTGGTCTGCCGCGCAGGAACGTTGGTTAGAAGTGAGCAGCGTTAGTAATTTTGAAACTTTTCAAACCAACCGTTTAAAATGCAGATTTAAAGATGCTAATGGTAAAACGCAATTAGCGCACAGCTTAAATGGCAGCGCATTGGCATTACCGCGTATTGTTGCAGCATTGTTAGAAAATAATCAAACGCCTGAAGGAATTAAAATTCCAAAAGTATTAGTTCCTTATTGTGGTTTTGATATGATAAACTAAAATGATAAAGACTGCTAAAAATACTTTAATAATTATATTTTTTGCAGGAGCATTATTTCAATCTTGTAACAGGGTAGATATTTACGCTGTTAAAATGCAATCCCTAGATAGTTTAAGTGGCGCCGTAAATAGTTCCGCTGAAGAAGTGGATAAAACAGATACGGTTATTTTAGATAAAGCGATCTCACGTTTTAACCAATACAAACAATTCATTCAACAAAATGTAAAAGATACGCTTACAAAAGTGGAGGCAGATTTTACGCAACAGTTTTATACAAGTGGCACAAGCTTAGAAAATTTTGCTACAAACAGAAGATCGATAAAAGCAAGAACGAATTTAATTAACTCGCAAATTGAGAAATTAAAAACCGATGCAAAGAACAGATCGATAACTGAAGAAAAATTAATTGAATTTACTAACCAGGAAAAAAAAGAGGCGGGTAATTTAATTGAAGCAAGCCAAAAACAACAGCAGTTATTTTATACCAGTCTGCAGGAATTTAAAACCTCTTTAAAAGGTGTGGAAGATATTATAAAAGCCAGGAACAATGGGCAATTGCCAACAATAATAAAAGACACTCTTTCTTTATAATAGTATTCTTGCCACAAAGACACAACGCCACCAAGGATCACCAAGAAATTTTTTTGTAACTTTATGTCTTAGCGCCTTAGTGGCAAAAAAATAATTATGGCAATTTCATTTCAAGAACAAAACATAGAATTTAATTTACCGGCTAAGGTAAAGACCAAACTGTGGATCAAAAAAATTGTTGAATCAGAAAAAAAGCAATTAGGCCAACTAAATTTTGTTTTTACTTCCGACGAAGAGATCTTAAAAAAAAATGTTCAGTATTTAAAACACAATACCTACACAGATATTATTACATTTGATTATTGCGAAGGGAAAAAGATCAACGGCGATGTTATTATCTCTGTTGAAAGGGTGAAAGAAAATGCTGAGAAATTTAAAACAGACTTTGAGACCGAAATTAAACGCGTTATCATTCACGGTGTATTACATTTATGCGGTTATAAAGATAAAAGCGAGAAAGACAGTAAGTTGATGAGAAGCAAAGAGAATGCCGCTCTAAAAAAATATTAATATGGGAACATTTACGCTTATCTTTTCTATTCTTATTGCAGCGCTATGTTTTTGGTCAAGTATTAAACTCATTTTGTTGTATTTAAAAGTAAATGGCTGGGAAAAAGTAAATGCTACCATTATTTCAAAGAAAGTCGAATTGCATAAAAAAGTTTCTACAAGAAATTCGCCTTACGCGGTTAGGGTAGAGTATAAATATGCTTACAATGGCATAGAATATACAAACGATAAAGTTTATTTGGTAGAATTAATTGGAGGTCAAACCAATCATATGGAATCGGCAGCTAATAAAAAAATAAATGCAATAAAAGAGAGTGAGACTATTTTTGTAAACCCTAAAGATCCACAGGAATCTGTTATGTTCTGTAATGGTATTGTGATGTACGTTGTTGTTTTCTTCTTTGGAATAATGAGCTTGTTAATAGGCTACAGTTATTATAAATAAAGAATTTTTTATTTTATACTCTCACGTTTATTGGCCAATTGATCCTGATGAACCCGAAGCGTCTTTATTAATATTTCTAAGGCTAAATGTTATTGGGTAATTCGTCCTATATCTTACAAATTTATTATTAAGCACAGCGGGTTGCCATTTAGTTTCTTTAATGAGTCTTAAGGCTTCTTCTGTACAGCCTGTATTTACGCCTTGTTTAACAGTTATGCCTGTTATGTAGCCATTCGTCTCAACAACAAACTCTATTACTACTGTTCCTTCAACTGATCTTTCGATAGCTAATTTTGGGTATTCAATTTGAGAAAGTATAAATTCCGTTAAACCATCGTCTCCATTTTTATAATATTCGGGCGATTTATCTGCTTTTGTATATATAACGTAACTGCTATCTGCCGGTAATGGTTTTTTAAGATTTAATTTATTTTTTTGTTTAAAGTATCGGTTATATTTTTCGGTAGATAATTTAAAGATCAAAAAGTAAGGCCTGCTTTCGTTAGGTAAATGCAATGTTTTGTTGAATTTCCAAAAACCAAACATGCGGGTCAATTCGTTTCGCAACACATTGTTATTATTGTTCTTTAACCCTTCAAACTTAATATTCACAGCTTTTCCTGCTGAATCAAGATCAAAAAAAGTAGTTATCTCTACATCAAAATTGGAAGTTAAGAGGATCTTTGGCAACGTTAACTGTGTTTCTAGCACACGTTCAATTTGTTCTTTGCCGCCAATTGCTATTGCTTCGTATTCAGGACTGGTACTTGAGGTTTGACCAAAAACCGAAGAAGCGGTGATCACAAAAAATAAAAATATGTATTTTTTAAGCATATGTAAATATAATCCAAAAAAAATAAAAGTAAAAGCCGTTAAACAATAATTCAATACCAGTTATAAATTGGTGTTAATGCCTATGGTAAAGCCTGAGTTATTTGCTCCGCAGGATTTGCAATCCTGCGGAATAACCTTCAAACAATAAGATCTGTGATCCGTTTTGTAAATTAATCTGAAAAATGTTTAAGTTTAATTATCAAACAAGGTGTAAAACATACAATTAAATCGGACAAGGCTTATTTTGTGACGCTCACAGTCGTTGGTTGGGCAGACGTTTTCACACGTAAAAATCACAAAGAGGCTATTATAAATGCTTTAAATTATTGCAGAGAAAATAAAGGCTTAGTTATTTTTGCTTATTGTTTAATGAGTAATCATTTGCATATGATCGTCAATTGTAATGAACCTCATTTACTAAAAAATACTATAAGGGATTTCAAAAAATTCACTTCAAAGGAAATAATCGCTCAGATCGAATCAGAACCTGAAAGTCGCCGAGAGTGGCTATTAAGTCTTTTCGCTTCTGCTGCAGCTATGAGCAAAAAACACAAAAATTATCGTTTTTGGCAAGAAGGTAATCATGCTATTGAATTGTATTCAGAAAAATTTGTTTGGGATAAAATAAATTATATTCACCAAAACCCTGTTGAGGAAAAATTTGTGACAAAGGCTGAAGATTGGATTTATTCCTCAGCAACGAATTACGCTGGTTTAGAATCTGTTCTTGAAGTAGAAATATTGCAGCAGCGTTTAATAACATATAATTAATGAAAAATAATTTATATGAATTGCAAATTCCTAGGTTTTTTTAAATATTCCGCAGGATTACAAATCCTGCGGAGCTGGGTATAATTCAAAAAAAAGAAAAGTAAAAGCCGGTAAACAATAATACGGTACCAGTTATAAACTTGTATTAATCCCTATGGTAAAGCCCGAGTTTACTTTATTATTAATACCATAACCCAATACATAGTCAAACCGCAGAACGTTAAAGATATTCTCGAAGCCAAAATTTATTTCGTAATACTGTTTTAATTTATTGCTCATTAATAAATGGCCACCAACAACTTCCTGCACTTTTAATTTTTTAAAGACCGGGATCTTGTTAATGATAAAACCGTTAAAATGATGTTCTGCATGAGCTTCGGCAAACCACTTGTCGGCACTAAATGTGTAATAAGGCAACAACCTGAAACTGCTTAAGTAATCGTTGGTATTAAACAGCGTTTGGTTCCCTAAAAAATATTTAAAGTCCATAAATAATAATTTTTTTGTGTTTACAAATCCTCCTCCCTTTAATCGAACACCAAGGCGGCCAAAGAGACCTAAGTTTAGTTCATCGTATATCATGGCACTTGCCAGGTCGTAATCTGCCGTAGTATTTAAAACAGGAAATGCTTTTTTATAACTCACGCTTAGTCTTGGATACTTACTTCCTGTAATTATCTTTTGATTAGGCAGTGTTATATATTTTTGTTTGAATCGGAACGAAAAAGTTATTTCAGCTGTAAAGGCATTATTGGTTGTAAATAAAGAATCGTGGTTAAATTCGTTCCTTGGGTCATTACTTGTAAATAATTTTTGTTTGTCATCTATGATTAAAAGATCACTCGTATTTCGTAACGCATCACGTTCAACATATTTTACAAGCGACGAAAAATAAACACCGTTAACAACCTCCGTAAAGTAGCTGGTCTCAACGCCGGTTTCTTTAAACATCTTCATAAAATTTTCGTTCAGGTATAAAGAGTATAATGAATTTACCAGTGGCGATATAGGATCTAACTGGTTGTATTGTTCTGAAATAGATTTGAATTTGATACCAACACGTGAGAATTTTTTTGGCCGGTAAAAATAATTATAACCAACTTCGCCGCCCCATAAATAATTACTAAAACCATAACGCAACTGGCCGGTAAATCGATGCGCTTTTAAATTCTCATATTCTTTATTTACCGAGAACTTGTAACTTACATTAAAACCTTCAACAGTATTATATTGAAACCCGTTAGTAACTAAACCGGGTATAGTTACGCTTATTCTTTTCTTTGTTTTATTATATGTGTAGCCAAAAAAGATATCGTTCATGCGCAATTTATTTCCGCGTTTATCAACCGAATCTTTATATCGGTCTGTATCCTTTACTTTTTCGGTACTGTCTTTTTTGCGGTAATCTTTATTTTCTTCTGACGTTAATGGTGCAGGACGGTTGATGATCCAGTAATTAGAATCTTTTTTATTAGCCCCATCTTCTACAACAAAAACTTCATTGCTAAAAAAATTATCAGGAATGTTGGGCGTTAAATTGTAATTTTTTACTATGGCATTAAAGTATCCGTCACCCGAGATCCCAAAAAACACAAAGTGAAAACCAAAATTATGACTCACGGGCATCCAAATGCTGTCGCCTGCCACGGGAGCGTAGAGCTGTTTGATAGAAAGTGTATCTACAAATTTTATTTTATTGTCTTTAAATAATTTAAGATCAATACCTGTTATTCGCCACGAATTTTCCTGGATATAAATTACACCGGTAAAGCAGGGATCGGTGCTGCGTTTTGGTTTTACTTCAATTTTATTAAAGATCTTTCCGTCTTCATTGATAGTTCCCAGTAATTTAAATTTGTAATACAAAAAAGCATTTCCATTTAATGGCGATACAAATGGCCTGTCGCTAATACCTCGTATAGGAACTAAGTTCTCGTAAAAATTAAATTTCATCTGGCTCAACTGGTTAAAACTAAAACTTTTACTTTCACCGCTCACACGGCTGCTGAACATAATTTCTTTTTCTTTATTTGGTTTTTTAAAATAATAATTACTTTCGCTTTCACTCAAGTAAATAACACCGTATAAAGTAGAATCTATTTCTTCGCCGCTTGTTATTTTAATTAATTTTTTAAATTTCTCCGGCAGGTTGGTTAACCGTTGTAAACCTTTTATGTATGATTGACAAGTGTATTCGTTTACCTGATTCGAATAGATCTTTCTACGTTTAATGGCTTTGCGCATAATGGGGTAGGCGGGGTCTTCGCCAGCTTTTACGGTTATTTCCTGCAAAGCTACACCATCCAGTTTTAAATTTACATTCAATGTTTTATTTTCGGTAAGATCAATTGCAATTTCTTGTTTTGAATAACCAATATATTGAAATATTACAATGTGTTTTCCCGCATCTAATTTTAAAGAATAAAGGCCATTGTCATTACTATTCACACCTTTGGTGGTACCTTTTAAATAAATGGTAGCAAAAGGTAAACTCTCGCCGTTTCCGGTAATTTTTCCTGAGAGAATAAATTGTTGAGAAATTAAAAATTTGCTGCAAGCAAAAAAAAGTAAGATCAATATTTTTTTATGCATCGCTCGAACCAAATTTATTTTTTGTCGAAGCCCATAAAGGCGTATGAAATTAAGTTAGCGCCCATTTTTAAAGCTTTGGTTCGGGTCTCTTCGCTGTCTTTGTGTATTTCAGGACTTTCCCAGCCATCGCCAAGATCGCATTCAAAATCATAAAAGCAAACCAGTCGGCCTTTATAAATTAAGCCATAACCTTTTGGTGCAGAATTCTCGTGCTCATGTACTTTTGGTAAACCATTGGCGAATTCAAATTTTTGATGATACACCGGGTGATTAAAAGGTAATTCTACAAGATCTAGTTCGGGAAATACTTTTTTTAATTGTACACGTACAAATTTATCCATGCCGTAATTATCGCTTACATGTAAAAAGCCGCCTGCCATTAAATAGTTTCGTAAGTTCTCTGCTTCCTGGTTAGAGAAGATAACATTGCCGTGGCCGGTCATGTGCACAAAAGGATAATTATAGATCTCCATACTTCCGGCATCTACAATAGCTTGCTCGGGATTGATAGTAGTTTTTATATTATCGTTACAAAATTTAATTAGGTTTGGTACCGATGTTTCTAAATTGGCATACCAATCGCCGCCACCATTATATTTTAATACTGCAATTTGAAAACTGTAAGGAGGGATAGCATAATACTCACCAATTTTTAAAGCAGATCGTCCTTCACTAAAAAGCAAAATAAAAAAAAGACAAATTATTTTTTTTAAAAAAGAGACGCGCATTGCTTTAATGAAATTTAGTATTTAAAGTTAAACATTTTTATAGAATTGTACTAAATTAATTGCCTGTTTAGCTTCTGTAACATCGTGTACACGCAGGATGGAAGCTCCGTTTAGCAAGGCAATAGTATTTAAAACGGTTGTGCCGTTCAAAGAAGTTACAGGGTTGGTACCAATTATTTTATTAACCATACTTTTTCGCGAAAATCCCGCCAAAATGGGGTAATCGTTAAACTGATGTAAGTTCTTTAAAAGTCGGTAATTGTGTTCTTGTGTTTTGCCAAACCCAAAACCCACATCTATAATTATTTTTTTAAAATCGAGGGCACTTAATTTTTCTAATTTTTTTGAAAGGGCATCTTTAACTTCTGCTACAACATCTCCGTAAACAGGATTTTGCTGCATGGTACGGGGTGTGCCCTGCATATGCATTAGAACGTAGGGTAAGTTTATCTTAGTTAAGGTTTCAAACATGGCGGGATCCATATCGCCACCACTAATATCGTTGATAATATCGGCGCCATGATCGGCACTTTTTTTAGCTATAGAAGCATAAAAGGTATCAATGCTTATAAAAATATCAGGAAATTTTTTCCTTATTGCCGGTAAATAATTCTCTAATCTTTCCCATTCTTCCTCAGCACTTATTGTTGTAGCTCCGGGCCGCGAAGAGGCAGCCCCAATATCGATAATATCGGCGCCCTGGTTAATTTTCTCCTCTACATCCTGCAAAATATCGTTCACATTACTGTATTTCCCGCCGTCGTAAAAGCTATCGGGGGTAATGTTCACAATAGCCATTATTAAAGGTTTAATAAATGTTAATCTTTTGCTATTACAAGTGTATTCCATTGGGTTAATTTCGCTATTTTTAGTCACCATTTCTTATATGCAAACTACATCAAAACAATACGACGCAGCCATTTCTCAATGCAAAGATATCTTTTTAAAGAAGATGAAAGACTATGGCACTGCATGGCGCAATTTAAGGCCTACTTCTTTAACCGACCAGATCTTTATAAAAGCCCAAAGGGTAAAGAGTATAGAGGAAAAAGGCACTCAAAAAGTAGTAGATGATATAAAGGGTGAGTATATCGGTATAATTAATTATTGCATTATAGCCCTTATTCAGCTTGAATTGGCGAATGATACAAGGGTAGACCTGCCTTATGAAGAAGTGGCTAAATTATATATTAAATATGCCGACCAAACCAAGAAATTGATGGAAGATAAGAACCACGATTATGGCGAAGCCTGGCGTGATATGCGATTGAGCTCTTTAACCGACCTAATATTAATGAAGGTGTTTAGGGTAAAACAAATAGAGGATAACCAGGGCAAGACCATTATTAGCGAAGGAGTTGATGCCAATTATATGGATATGATAAACTATTCGGTGTTTGCTTTAATTAAGCTGACCAAATAGTTAAAAAAAATTAATTTAACTTTTATAGTAAAGATTACGGGATATCTTTAAAAACAATAGAATCTACACATGAAAAAATTTTTAGCCTCAAACGCATTTCGTTTTATTTGGTCGGCCGGATTAGCAGTTATCATTTATATGATAACGCCGCCTTGTTTTAGTAAAACAACCTTAGCTATTTTAATTGCTATTGAAATGATCTTAATTAACGGCGCCGGGTATATTGCAAGAATACCAATGATAACCCATGTGGCAAGGTTTTTAGTTGGTGGTCTGTTTATTTTTTCAGGATTTATTAAGGCGAATGACCCATTAGGCTTTTCGTATAAGCTAAAAGAATATTTTGAGGTATTTCAAAATGATACTGGCATGGCCTTTTTTGAATGGTTTGCGCACATTGCATTACCATTGGCAATTATTGTTTGTGCCAGTGAAATTATTTTAGGGGTGATGTTGTTAATAGGTTACCGTACTAAATTAACGCTGTGGTTATTGTTCGCGCAAATTGCATTCTTTACTTTTTTAACTTTTTATTCTGCCTGTTTCAACAAAGTAACGCATTGCGGTTGCTTTGGCGATTTCTTAAAATTAAAACCATGGGAAAGTTTTTGGAAAGACATTGCCTTAATGATCCTCATTACTATTTTATTTGCAGGAAAAGATAATATTCGCGAATTATTTGCGCCAATGATCATCAGTACTTTATTTTTAATGGGTGTTGTTTTCTCAATTGGTTTTCCTATTTATGCTTACCGTAATTTACCACCGTTAGATTTCAGGGCTTATGCACCAGGCGAAAGTATTAAAGATAATATGAAGCTTTTGCCTACTTATAAACCTGCAGAGTATGAAACAGGTTTTATTTATGAAAATTTAAAGACCGGTAAAAAAGAACACTTTAATTTAAAGAATTATCCATGGCAGGATACGCTTACCTGGAAATGGGCAGCAACAGATAATGTGCTGATCAAAGATGCTGTTGATGCGCCTAGGATAACAGATTTTACCGTAAATAATTTAGACGGTGTTGCCATTACCGATTCGGTTTTAAATGATAAGAATTATAGTTTCTGGTTAATTGTTTACGATCTTAAAGAAACAAAAGATGACCCAACACTTATTGCCAAGATCAATGATTTTTACAAATTAGCGACGCTTGAGAAACATAAATTTATTGCCTTTACCGCGAGCGGTGCAAGTGATATAGATGAGTTTAAACACAAACATAATGCCTTATTTGATTTTGCATCGGTAGACGGAATTGTTTTGAAAACCATGATCCGTAGTAACCCGGGCTTAATGCTTGTAAAAGACGGAAGCGTGATCGCCAACTGGCATCACAATAATTTCCCGGGCTTTGGTGATGTGAAACAAAAACATATGAAATAATTTAAGGTTGAAAAGTTTTTGGTTTCTTGTTTCTGGTTGTCTTGAATCCTGAATCCCTTTAGTCTTGCATCCCTTTAACTTTTTGTAAATTGTCAGATAGTATGAAAGCGGCAGGTTTAAGCGATATAAAAAAAGAATTGGAATTTCTTGAACCTAAGAAGTTGTTGGAACTTTGTATTGCATTAGCAAAATATAAAAAAGAAAATAAAGAGTATTTAGGTTTTTTGTTATTTGAAGAACACGATAAACCACAATTCATAAAAGAAGTAAAATTAGAAATTGATGAGCACTTTGAATTATTAAAAACACAATCCAACTTATATTACGTTAAAAAAAGTCTACGTAAACTTTTACGGATAATTACCAAATACACCAAGTATGTAGATGACAAAGGGCTTTCTGCCGAAATGTATATTTATTTTTGTACTAAGTTAAATAACTCAGGTATTCCTTATCACAAAAGTCAGATGCTGGTAAATTTGATGGAGCAGCAAATAAAAAAGATCAATACTTTAATTACCACTTTGCATCCTGATCTTCAAAATGATTTTTTAAACGATCTCGAAAAAATAAATAATTAATGTCAGGCCAGCCCGATCCACAAATGTTATTAGAGTTGGTAAAAATGCCCATGCCATATGGTCGTTATAATGGCATAATACTTTACAAGCTTCCTGTTTCTTATTTGGAATGGTTTAATCGTAAAGGTTTCCCTGCGGGTAAATTAGGTATGTTATTAAATACCTTATACGAGATAAAACTAAACGGTCTTGAGTTTTTACTGGAGAGAATAAAAAAAGAGGCCAATATAAATTATTAATTAATATTTGAATTTTTAACTGTAATTAAAACAACGCTATGAAACATATTTTATTTATTTTAATTTTTATAGGATCGGTCCAATTGAACGCGCAAACAAAAGCGACTTACGATTCTACTCTAGCTAAAAAACTTGGAGCTGATGACTATGGCATGAAAAGTTATATTATGGTGTTATTAAAAACAGGAACTTATAAAGCAAAAGATAAAAAAGAATCCGATTCACTTTTCAGAGGACATATGGATAATATAAATAGCCTGGCCAATGCCGGAAAATTAGCTGTTGCAGGCCCCTTTGGTAAGAACGACCTTTATAGAGGAGTATTTATCTTTAATGTAAAGACTGTTGAAGAGGCAAAACTCTTATGCGAAAAGGATCCTGCCATTAAAATTAACTTATTTGCTGTTGACTATCTTCCCTGGTATGGCTCTGCTGCTGTGATGGAGGTCAATAACATACACAAGACCATAGAAAAGAAATCACATTAAAGATCAAATAAATGAGAGTTGTTTTAATAATTCTTTTTTTCTTTTTAGGAATAAAAATTCCTGCGCAAGAGGAGCAGGTAGAACCTTTATTTAAAGCGTTAAAAGTTGCCAAGCATGATACAGTAAAACTTGGTCTCCGTTGCAGGATAGGTATTTTAGAACCGATATTACGATTACCTTATTGGGATAGTATTTTATATGAAGCAAACAAGAAAGGATATAAATATTATGAAGCGCTTGCTTTGAACGGACTTGGTACAGTGTATGATGAGATAGATGAAGGAGATACTACCAGGTCTTTTGCTGCTTTTAATAAGGCTATGAAAATTTTTGAAGACATCGGCGATAGAAAAGAGGTAGCGCATAGTCTTCACGTAATTGGTTATATCTATTACGATCGGGGTGATGTGCCAATATCATTAGTGTATTACAAGAAGAGTTTAAAGATAAGGCAAAAGATAGATTTTAAAGCAGGCATTGGCGAATCGTTAAACAATATTGGATTTATATATCAAAGCCTTGGTGATATAAGTCAGGCTTTGGATTATTATCATAAAGCAATAAAAATATTTGAAGAAATAGGCGATAAAAAAAATGAGGCATATCTTTTAAATAATATCGCTTTTTTATATCAGGGGCAAGGAGATACAATTAAAGTGCTTGAAAATTATTATAAAAGTTTAAAGATCTCAAAAGAGATCGATGACAAGCCTGGTATTTCAGGTATTTATAATAATCTTTCTGTAATATATCAAAACCGAAAAGATGTTACAAATGCATTAAAATATGCTATGCAAAGTTTAAGCATCCGAAAAGAGATCGGCGATAAAAGAGGAATAGCCGCCTGTCTTAATAATATTGGTGCTGCTTATGAGATCAGGGATGATCAAAACTCCGGTAACTACAATGAACCACTTGATTATTATATGCAGGCCTTTGAGATCCGTAAAATGATAAACGATAAGAGTGCAATAGCAAGATCATATAGTAGCATAGGCCTTATTTATTATAAGCAAAAAAATTACACAAAAGCCCTTGCGTATGCCGAGAATGGTTTTAAAATATCTAAAGACCTTGGTTTTCCCGGAAACATAAGCTCTACAGCAAAGCTCTTGTTTAAAATATACAAACAACAAAATAATGTTGCAAAAGCCCTCGAAATGCATGAACTTTTTATTTTTATGAAGGATAGTGTTAATAACGAGGAAACGCGTAAATCAAGTGTGAGAAAACAATTTCAATACGAATATGATAAAAAAGTTACTGCCGATAGTGTAAGAACTATTGAAGAGAAAAAAACTGTTGCCTTACAGTTAAAACAAGAAAAAACACAACGTTATGCTTTGTATGGTGGCTTAATGTTAGTGCTGATATTTGCAGGTTTTATGTTCAACCGTTTTAAGATAACACAAAAACAAAAAATAGTTATTGAGCAACAAAAGAATATTGTTGAGGAAAAACAAAAAGAGATCGTTGACTCTATTACATACGCCAAACGTTTACAGGAAGCAATTTTGCCGGCAGAGATCTTTTGGAGCCAGAATTTTAAGAATGGATTTTTTTATTATCAACCTAAGGATATTGTTGCCGGTGATTTTTACTGGCTCGAAAAAATTGGTGATACGGTAATGTTTGCTGTTGCAGATTGCACCGGGCATGGTGTGCCGGGCGCATTGGTTTCGGTAGTTTGTAGTAATGCTTTAAACAGATCGGTCTTGGAGTTTGGTATAAACGATCCTGGCAAAATTTTAGATAAGACCCGTGAATTGGTTATTTCTACTTTCGAAAAAAGTGGTGAAGAGGTAAAAGACGGAATGGATATTAGCCTTTGTTGTTTAAATACAAAAACAAAGGAATTACGGTGGGCCGGTGCCAACAATCCCATTTGGTATGTTTCTTCTGACGATATGAACATACATGAAATAAAAGGAGATAAACAACCAATTGGCAAATATGCCATTCAAAGACCCTTTACTTCTCATAAGGTCCAACTAAATAAAGGTGATACAATTTATCTTTTCACTGATGGTTTGGCCGACCAGTTCGGCGGGCCCAAAGGCAAAAAATTCAAGTATAAAATGTTAAAAGAGATACTCCTGGCAAATATTTCCCGGTCAATGGATGACCAAAAAGAAGTACTCGAAAAAGCTTTTAATGCCTGGAAAGGCCAACTGGAGCAGGTGGACGACGTTTGTGTTATAGGCGTTCGTTTGTAAATACCCTCATATTTTTTTTGGCAAGAACTAATTATTTCGACTTATTTATTTTGCAAAAATCAACCGTTTAAGAGCAGGTATTTGCAAAAAATGCAAAAAAATCAAGTCTTCGTTACTGGCCGAAAGGTTTTTTTCAAAATTCAAAGACTTCCCAAAATCCCTTTTATTTTTCCGTAAGTTTTCGCGCCTCGTTAAGCCGATTTTTGTTTTATAAATTATTAATTAACTAGATAAAACAAAACACAAATGAAAACACAACTACTGGTATTAGCTTTTATGATCGCAGGTTTATTTATGAAAGCACAAACATGGACCTCTTACGATCAAACAAATGGTTTGGCAGACAATAATGTACAAACTATTGCAATAGATGCTTTTGGTAATAAATGGTTTGGTACTTATGGCAGCGGTATTTCTAAATTTGATGGTACTAACTGGACAACCTACAGCGTTAATGATGGATTAGTGAATGATTATGTAAGAGTAATTAAAATTGATGCTTCAGGAAATTTATGGATCGGAACCGATGGTGGAGTTTCAAAATTTAATGGTGCGGTTTGGACAAATTATACAACGTTTGAAGGCCTGTCTAACAACCTTGTTTATGCAATTGAAATAGATGCAACTGGCAATAAATGGTTTGCAACAAACATGGGTATTTCAAAATTTAACGATGTTAGCTGGACAATTTATACAACTACAAATGGTTTGGCAAATAATATTGTACCGGGCATGGCCATAGATCAGGCAAATAATTTATGGTTTGGAACATGGGGTGGAGGAGTATCTAAATACGATGGTACTAATTGGACAACTTATTCGCAGGCAAATTATGTACACGTTGTAAAACCTGATGCGGGTGGAAATATTTGGTTTGGTACGGCGTCGGGTTTAAAAAAGTTTGATGGGACGCTTTGGACAAACTATACAACTACCAATGGTTTGCCTGCAAATAATGTTTACGCTATTGCTATAGATCAGGCAAACAATAAGTGGTTTGGCACAAACGCTGCAGGTATTTCAAAATATAATGGCAGTGCTTTTACAAATTATAATACAAGCAATGGTTTAATTGGTGATATGGTAAATACTTCTATTATTGATAATGTAGGAAATTTATGGGTAGGCACAATGGATGGCGTTTCACTTTATACTGCGCCTGTTAGCGGAATAAATGAAAATAAAATTGTGAGAAGCTTTTCTTTATACCCAAATCCTGCAACTGATTTAATTAAAATAAATTCCAACAATGAATTAGTTGGTTTAAATTATACCATAACTGATAATACCGGCAGACAGGTGTTAAGCGGAGAAATTACGCATTCAACAACTGAAATAGAGATAAAAGATCTGCCCGCAGGTATTTATATTTTCCAGATCGCGGCAATTAATGGCCAAAGATGTAAAGTTGTAAAAAATTAGGCCTTTAAGCCTGTCCTTTTTTGGGCAGGCTGTTTATTGGCCTGCCTGACATATGTAAGAAAAATAACTTTATTGTATACTAATATTTTTTGGTTCATAATATATTTGATATATAGAACAATAAAATATGAAGAAGATAATTCTACTTATAATATTTCCTTTTATAGGATTTACGCAGAACAATACATTAGAAGGGCAGAATGGATTTAAAAATTATATTTTTGGTATCTCTCCAACCGAACTTAAAAATCTTACACTTGAGATAGATGAGGATAATACTAAGCTCTACTCATTACCGGAAGATAACATTAAAATTGATGATGTAGAATTTGAATACATACGTGTAACGTTCTCCAAAAATAAATTATCTACTATTTCAATTCAAACAAAAAATGCAACCGGCTCAAAATTTCTTCAGGTATTAAAAGAAAATTATGGTGAACCTAAACTGAATGCTGCAAAGAAAAGTAGTGAATGGATAAGTTCAAACATGCTGGTTATATTCGAAAAAAATAATTCCGGAAAAGACGCATCAATTTCTTTTTACAGTAAAAAGATCTTAGAAAGTAAGCGTTAAGCTTATATTACCCAAACTATTCTTTAATGAACTTTCCTGAAATTTCTTTAGAGCTATTAATCACTTTGTAAAAATATACACCCGGTTGAAGATCTTTAATTGAAATAGTGTTTTTTTCCTTCAGATCATTTTGTTTTAAAACTACTTTTCCTAAAAGATCAAAAACTAATAACGTGTTTGCAGAACTGCCGTTTAAAGAAAAATGCAATACATCATTAGCAGGGTTAGGCCAAACACGAACAGAGTTTTCAATTGATCTTTCTTCTAATTCTGTAGGTAACGACCCGCAAATTGCATTTGTTGGTGTAGCGGTGGTACAGGTTGCGTCAAAATAACAATAACCATAATGTCCAAAAGCTGTGCAATCGCCGGAAGTTACATCAATAGTTACAGTTGTCCCTATATAAGGACTTAAATTAAGACTGAATGTTTTCCAGCAGAAGAATGCGGTATTGTTAACTGTATTTGTAAATGCTACCGGGCTGCATGTGCCTGATGAGGCTGGAGGTATAATATGTAAGCTGTATACCGGGGTTCCTAAAGAATTTTTTACAGTGATGTTATTGTAGGCATGATCGGTACAAGGATGCCCCAAACCATTAATATGAGAAGAGATCGCGTACTGAAAAACAGATGTAGGGCCAACGACTAATGAATAACTTATTCGAGTTATCAATCCTGTATTTACAGTAATATTACTGTCGTTAAGCATCACTACTTTAGTTCCTCCAAAAGGCGAGTGGGGGATGGTGCCTAATTGTGTATCAAAAAAAGGAGTTGTTTTAATTATGGCTTCCGGGCTTCCAGTCTGAGTGCAACAACCCATCATAGCGATATTGTTAAAGCCCGAAACTGTTCCGCTGGTAACTGTCCAGCCGCCAAGGTTCCCACTTTCAAAATCAAAATTGGTACACACCTGCGCGTAGCTTGAGCAAAGGAATAACATCCCAACCAGAGTAAATAATTTTTTCATAAGCGTTTTTGTTTAAGAAATATTAACAACTTCCATGCCAAGTTTAGATCCTAATAGACCTTATACATCCAGTAATTTGGATTGGAATGATTCTCTGTGATCTTAAAAGAAGTATTGGCAATTATCTCCATGCCCGCCTTTTTGTAAAAAGCAAGTGCCGGTTTATTACCTGTCCATACATAAAGCCATAAACCTGTTTGTTTATTTTCTTTAGAGAGTTGAATATTGAATTCAAAAAGTGATGTACCCAATTTAAGTCCGTGAAATTCTTTTAAGATATATAACCTATCGAGTTTGGTAATATTTGGACTTTCAATTTTTGGATTGAGAGCGTTATAAATGATATTCGAATAACCGGCAATGCTATTGTTATAATAAATAAGGTAATAATTATTTTTTTTGTCGTTCAGTTCTTTCGCTATTGCTTCTATAGAAAAGGCCTTATCCATATATTGTTTTATGTCTCCATCAGGACCTGAGATGCCATGTGATTCAAGAAATGAGATCTTGCCTACTTCAGATATAAGGTCAACGTCTTCAACAGTAGCTTTAATTATTTTTATCATGGGTAAATAAAGTTAACAAAACTATCAGCAAAACAAAAGCAAAGAATATTTTGTGATGTATTTTAAGGTTTGCTCAGTATCTTTTGTTATTTTGTGCATTATATTGCTTGAGAATTTTAGAATATGGCTAAAACTATTACTTTCTTTTTATTTAGCACTTTACTTTTTATTTCAAAATTGGCAACCGCCCAATTAAGTATTGATACAACATTATCTGCCGAAGAAATGGTTAAAACTATTTTTGCCGATAATGCTGAGGGCTCTAAAATTGAGAATGTAAAATACAAAGGCTATAAAAAGTCGTTGGGCATTTTCAATTGCTCAATGGTTCACAACAAAGTTATTTCAAGAGGACTGATTCTCTCAACCGGAAACGTGTTTCATGCTATAGGTCCTAATGATACACCTGACAGAAGTTCTAAAACACAAAATAATACTGACGCATCGCTAAGCTCAATTGCAAGAGGACCTGCATATGACGCGGCTATTTTAGAGTTTGATTTTATACCGGTCGACGATAGTATTGCCTTTAATTATTTCTTTGCTTCAGAAGAATACCCTGAATATGTAAGTAAAAATGTAAATGACATATTTGGTTTTTTTCTGAGTAGCGAAGATCCGCCGGGAAAAAGAAATTTAGCTTTATTAGAACGTCATATACCAATTACGGTTGACAATATTAATTCAATCGCAAATAAAAAATATTTTATTCGCAATTATGCCTGGGATTCTGAAAATCCGCAGAAATTTGATAATAATAAACCCGGTGGAGAGATGGCCTCCACGTTTCAGTTTGATGGTTTTACAGTTGTGCTGCATGCAGGCGCAAAAGTTATTCCCGGAAAGAAATATCATATTAAAATTGCCATTGCCGATGTTGGCGATAGGTTGTATGATTCTGCCATATTTTTAGAAGCAGGATCATTTAAAATAATGTCGTCAAAGATCATTTCGTTTGAGCAATGGGCAAAAAAGGAATTTGGTGATAAGATAATCAACGATCTTGGTAATACGGTATCGATCAATTTGAGTATTAATTTTGAAACAGCTTCATATAAAATTGAAGGTGCTGAATCGTTCACCCAATTAAATAAAGTGCTCAACCTTTTGAGCAAAGATCCTAAAATAAAAGTAGAGATAAATGGTCATACCGATAATAATGGTGTAAAAGAAGAGAACAAGATCTTATCTTTAAACCGTGCAAAAACTGTAACAGACTATTTAGTATCAAAAGGAATAAAAGCAGGAAGGATCACTTATAATGGTTTTGGCGATTCAAAACCTATTAGCGATAATAAAGCACTTAACAGGAGGGTGGAGTTTGTGTTTGTGAGGTAGTACCGGTAAAAATGCTTGTTATACTTCACGTAACAATATATTAAAATAGGTTAAGGTCGTTATTATGGTTTTTCAGGCTCTCTACTTTAAACTTTTGTCTGGCATGATTTGTTGTATATAAAAAATAAGTAAAATGAAACAGATAAAAAACATCGTCGTTGCTACCGATTTCTCAATTACCGCGCGTAATGCATATCGTTATGCAAGTGCATTGGCAAACACATTAAATGCTGGCCTTACAGTTGTTCATATAAAGGAAGGCCTTCCTAATGATGAGGATCAAGGATTAATTAAAGATATCGAGCAGCTTATAGCAGAAGAGAATACTGCCACCCCTAATATAATTGAAAGAAAGGTCAATATAAAAATATTACAGGGCGACCCGGTTACTGTTTTAACAGAGTTGTCAAATAATACTGAAACCGACTTAATAGTTATTGGCACAACCGGCTTATCAGATGTATTGGCCAAAATATTTGGCTCGGTATCTATTAAAGTTTCTAATAAAGCACGATGCCCTGTTATATTAGTGCCAAGAGACGCGAAGTGGGAGCCTATCAGAAATATTATGTTCGCGAGCAATTATGACTCTACAACTAAACAGGTTGTACGGTATATAACTTCTTTTGCTACGATTATACAAGCAAAAATTCATTTTGTAAATATAAAAAAAGCACATCTTTCACCTGAAGAAAAGGAAAAAGAATGGGATCAATTTATTGTAGAGGTTGAGTCTGGTATATTATTTGAAAAACATACAATTTATGGAGATTATCCAATAGATAGATTAAAAAAATATAGTGAAAAAAATAATATAAATTTGTTAGCGTTTGTAAGTAAACATCGTAATTTTTGGGAGAATTTAATGCATGAAAGTATTACTGAAAACATGGCGCTATCTGTTATTACACCTATTATGGTAATGCATATTGATGATGAACAAGTGGCTAGCTAAATTTTACATACTAAATAGTTACACTTCCTAAAAAAACCCTAAAATGAAAAACATAATTACTCTTTTAGGAATTTTGTTTTTTAGTCAGGTAATATCTGCGCAAAAAATAAATGATGATTTTACAGGTAAATGGAAAGCGCCAAAAGGTGCAATTATAATTGTAACAAAAACTGCTGATAGTTTTATTGGTAAAACAGAGTTAGAAAAAGCAGTAGTGTTGAAAGATGTAAAGTTTGCCAATGGTAAATGGAAGGCCGTAGTTTTAAATCCAAAAGAACATTTAGTTGCCAATTGTGAATTAATATTGGAGCCCGGTAAACTAAAAATTATTGTAAGAAAAGGAATATTGCATAAAACAATTATCTGGGCAAGACAATAAAAATCCACTCTAGGATTGCAAATGCTGTGAAATAACCTTTAAACAAAAAGGAGCAACATTGCTTTCAGGAAGAGAGATCAGTAAAGTCGAAGTAAAACCCCTTGTGATTGGAATTGTGTTTTCGAATACGTTCAACAAGATCGTCCCCCGTATGACCAACAAAATATTTATTTTTTGTGGGAGAGAATAATATGCAAAGATGAAACATAATAGCATAAAAAAACCCCGCCAAAGGCGAGGTTTTTTGTGGGCGACATAGGGCTAGATTCGAACGAAATCCTTGAGGAATTGAAGAAAATTTCAAATGCACAGATTTAAGGGACTATTGTTATAGTAGACCTTCACTATCCTTATAGGGACGGTTTACGGCCATTTACGCTAAAATTAGCGTAAATACGAAAGTTTTGAGAGTAGATGAATGAATTCTATACAAAAGCATTTTTCAACCGGAAATCGGTATTTTCTACCTATTATTTTAGTAGTCCATGAAGGCAAATCAATATGATTTTAGATAATAATGATAGGCCTTTAAATTGGATTTACGTCTTTACAATCCGGCTTCTATTATTATTTTTGGTTTAAGGTCGTAATATTTAGATTCGAGGTTTTCATAAAGCCCATTTAAATCGCTTTTGGCATTAATATCATTACAGATAGATTCAATCTTAAATACTATTTCACTTACTTCACGTAGCGACAACATTTCAAGTGTGGGTCTGATTTTATGAATTAGTTTTTTGATCTCCGACTTGTTGTTTGAAATTATAAGATTATTTAATTGTACTATAAACTTATCACAAGTCAAAAGCATTAACGAAATCATTTGTTTTAAAAAATCATGGTCGTCCTTGTATTCCTCGTTTAAATACTTTAATGAGAAGCCCTTATTTGATGATGATGTGCCATATTCATTAGAACCCTTGTATTCCGTTTTTTTATTGCAAACATTATTAATGGCATTAAAAAGTTCGGATGAGCGAAACGGTTTTGTAATATATCCGTTCATTCCAAATGAATAACACTTTTCAATAATTTCACCTGATGTACTTCCCGTTATTGCAACAATAGGTGTTTCAATCAGAAGCTCTTCACGTATTTTTTTAGCTGTTTCATATCCATCCAAAACCGGCATTTGTAAATCTAATAGTATAACGTCATAATTGGTATTACTCGTCTTTAATTTCGCGATTAAATCAGCCCCATTCGCAAAGCCTTCGACTTCGCAATCCCATTTTGTTAACCATTTTTCAATCAAAACTCTGTTTACCAATAAATCATCAGCTAATAAAACTTTAAGACCCAAAGTTCTGTTTACCGTTACGTCTTCAGGAATACTTAAATCAACATTAATCACATCCCTAACGCCATATTTTTTAAATGGAATTATACATTTAAAAGTAGAACCAAAACCTAATTTACTTTCAACCGAAATGTTTCCACCAAGTTGTTGTAGAATGTTTTTTGTAATTGAGAGGCCAAGCCCTGTACCACCATAATTAGCGCTAATGGCGGAATTAGCCTGTGTAAAACTTTCAAATATTTTGTCCAAGCGTTTTTCCTCCATACCTATTCCTTGGTCAGTAACTTTTACTTCAAGTAAAATTTCGCTTTCAGCAATTTTAATTAGCTGAACGGCAATACTTACTTTACCGTTTTTTGTAAATTTAACAGCATTAGAAACCAAATTCAGTAAAATTTGTTTAAATCTGAATGCATCCCCGATTAACACTTCCGGAATCGCTTTATCGAGGACATTTACTAAACTCACTTTATTTTCTAACGCCTTCAAGCTAATTGTTTTTTCAACCTCTTCAATTACCGTTAAGATTTTAAATGGTTTAGAAGAAAACGATATTTTCCCCGCTTCCATTCTTGACAATTCAAGAAGGTCATTAATTAATCTTATTAAACCATCGGCTGAGGTGTGAATGGTTTTAACATAATCAATTTGCTGGGGTGATAACTTCGTTTCCAACAATAATTCAGAGAACCCAATTACAGCATTAAATGGTGTTCGTATTTCATGATTTATATTGGCAAAAAAGAGTTCCTTCGACTTTAACATACCGGCTACCTGTTCATTCTTCTGCCTGAGTTCGGCTGTGCGTTGTGAAACTAATTTTTCAAGATACAAGTTTTCTTCAAGAATATTTTTATTACGTACTCTTACATAAAGCATTGTTGAGGCGACAATGAAAAGAAAAACCAAAAGGTAGAACCACCACTTATTCCAAAAAGGTTGTTGAATAATAAATTTTACTTCATAAATATTTGATGTATTTTCCTCATCAATAACAGCCTGAATTAAAAATGTGTAGTTGCCGGGAGGAAGCTGTTTAAAAAAGACGGAATTATCCTTATACGATAAATACCTCCAGATAGAATCATAACCAATAAGTTTATACCTGTAGTTTAATTTTTCAGGGCTGGAATAATAAATCCCGTTAAAATTTATTCTAATCTCATTTTCATTGTAGCTCAAACTTTGCAAAGTATTTCTATCAGATATATTACCATTAACAATTATTTCTTTTATATATAGTTGAGGCGTAATTTCATTTAACGGCATTCTTTTAATTACCATTACACCGCCAAGGCTTCCAAGCAGAGTTGAATTATTGCCGGTTGTATAAATAGACTTGTTCGTGAATTCATTATTTAGTTTTTGTGTATTAAAGATAGAAAAAGCAGTTTTTGAATTTGGTTTTGTTGAAATTAAGTTTTTATGTTTTACAAATATTTGATTTTGTAAATTACAGGTGATTCCGTAACAAAAATTAGAGGCTAAACCATTTTTCGTAGTGTAATGATAAAACCGTTTTCCATTGTAACTAAAAACACCATCACCCTCGGTACTAAACCAAATTATCCGGTTAAAACTCTCACAAATCGAGGTAATATTAAAGGATTCTAACCCTGCGATATTATTAAATAATTGGAATTTCCCATCTCTAAATTTCTGAAGACCGGATTGCGGAGAAACAATCCATAAATTACCCTTGCTATCATGAAGCAGATCAAAAATATAATTGTGTGCCAGTCCGTCAGATGTAGTATATTTTATTGTGCTATTGTTATTTCGGTTTATAATAAATAGTCCATTATATCCCCCAACAAAAATTAAACCATCATTATTACCGGCAATACATTGTACATCGCGCACGGAAATATTAAAAATAGTATTAGCCGACTGAAGTGTTTTATTTTTAGAATTAAATAAATATAAACCACTGGTTTCAGTTCCAATCCAAATTTGTCCGGTTTCATCTTTGTATAATGCGTTTATTTCATCATTCTTTAAAATAGCAAAAGAATTCGGATCTTCAACAAAATTTAAAATTGAATCCATTATTGCAATACCCTTATCGGTACCGACAATAAGTGATTTATTGTTGGTTTCAATAAATGATAAAAAAATTCTCTTTTTCGTATCTTCAATAAATTTTATTTTATCGGTGCTTAAGTAACTCAAGCCAAATCCGAAAGTACCAATCCATAAACCACCATTGTTATCAACGCATAAACTTTGGACATTACGCGATGGTAGATTGTTATTAATATTGAAATGCGAGGTTGTGTATTTATTAAATAAGGTGTTGCCAAATTGAATTTTAATTAAGCCTCCGCCCAAAGTACCAAGAAAAAAAGTCGTACTATCGGCCCTACAAATTGATGTTGGCTTAAATTGTGAGTCGAAAATATTTTGGATAACCCGAATAGCTTTATCTTTAAAATTAAAATCCGAAATTATTATTCCACCATCCGCTTTAACACTAATAAATTTCGCTTTCCCTATATGTAAAATTTTGAGGATACTTTCATTTGCGAATTCTCGGTGTAATTTTGAACTATATTGATTGTTTTCAGATATGCTTATTTCTTCTACACCATTTTCGCCGGTAAGAATAATTTTTTCATCAAAACTATCCATATCCCAAATGTTTTCGTTGCTAATTCGAGGTATCCGGCTCATATTGCCGTTTTTTAAAACCCATAAGCCGGAGCCGTTAGTTGCAATAAAAATTTGGTCTTTTAAGCAAATAATTTTTACAATTGGAACATGGATACGGTTTTTATAAATTTCATTTATTTCGCCAGTTTTACTATATACTTCTATTACCCCGCTTTTATATCCTAAATAAATAGTGCCATTTTCAGAGCTAAAGTGTGTGGAAACAAATTTTTCAGTTGAACTATCGCGAGTGTTAATTTGTTTGAAATCAATGCCATTGAATACTATAAATCCATCACTTGTAGAAAGTAATATATTGTTGTTTACATCCTGTGATATGTTATAAATGTATTTTTGAAACAACCCTTTATCCTCATCATAAAGTACAAAAGGATATTTTTGGGCAAAAATTGCTTTGCAGGAAACAAAAACTAAAAAAGTTAATATGAATTTAAAATGTCTCATTCCTTAATAATTGGCAGCCTTTGTTATAAATATACTAAATCAGATTCGGATACCGGTTATCAAAATATCGTCGGTTTGCGGAGCGTTACCCTGCCATTCTGCAAGGGTGTTTTGTATTATTTTTTTTTGTGAATCAGTATCCTCCGCACTAATTTTTATTAAAAGTTCTTTCAGTTTTTTACTTGTAAATTTTTTATTATTTGAGCCAAATTGGTCAGCTAAACCGTCGGAAAACATATAAATCATGTCGTTTTTAATAATGTCTATGCTTTCTGTGGTAAATGTTTTTTTGATTCCGGTATAAAAACCACCTACCGAAAATTTATCACCGCTATACTCTGTTAGTTGAGAATCTCTAATGTGTATCAAACTTCTTTTAGCACCGCAAAAAATCATCGAGTTTGATTTAGCATTTATTTCTATTAGTGCTACATCCATGCTTTCTTCGGTTTTGTTTTCCAGTTGTTTTAATGAAGCAATAATTTCTTTATCCAAATCATTTAGAATTTCAGAAGGAACTAAATTGTTTGATTGATGCGCTATTTTACTCAGCAAAGTACCTCCAATCATACTCATAAAAGCGCCGGAAACGCCATGCCCCATACTATCCACTACAGCAAAATAAAAACTGTCATTTTTTCTATAATGCCAATAAAAGTCGCCGCTTACTATATCCCTGGGAATGTATAAAACAAAATGATTTTCCAAGCCATCGGTCAAATCTAAATCAGAAGGTAAAATTGCCTCTTGTATTCTTTTTGCAAACGTAATACTATCGGTTATGTCTTTGTTCTTTTCCGCTAACTCATGTTGAGTAATTTCTAATTCACTATTTTTAGTTTGCAAATCTATGGTTCTATCCTTTACTGTTTTTTCCAAATTAATTGTTCGCTTTATTAATGATTTTGTTCTGATTCGAATATAAGATATTACTATGGTAAATAGTGTACCAACGCACAGCAAAATAAACCACCAGGTTTTCCAAAATGGTTTCTCAATTATAATTTTAACCTCTTCGATGGTTGAGGAAGCGTTACCTTCAACAATAGCTTGTACCTGGAATGTATAATCCCCCTCAGGAAGTTTTTTGTATGTTACTGATTTGAATTTAAAATCACCTATATTCCAATCTACATCATATCCCAATAAGCGATATTTATATTTTATTTTTTCAGGTGAAGAAAAGAAAATCCCACTAAAATTAATTTTAAACTCATAATCATTATACGGGAGTATTATATCTTCCAATTGGGTTCTTTCAACATTATCAATTAATAAGGAATTAATAACAATTTCCTGCCTTTTAAAATAAAGTTTTTTATTTGTTTTTATTATAAATCCGGAGCCTGTACCAAGTAAGAGGCCAAAGTTTTGATCGTAGTAAAATGAGTTCTGAATGATTTCTCCAATAAAATCATTTTCTTCTTTAGTTGAAGGGATAAAATTAGTACCCGACAATTTAAGTGTACTGTAATTGTTCTTGTGAAAGGCAAAAAGGCTACCATTATTAATCCCAACAAGCCCTGAACAAAAATTGGAAGCAAGGCCTTGTTTTGTAGTATACTGAAAGAATGCAGTGCCATTATATTTAAACACGCCATCTCCCTTGGTGCAAAACCAAACATTACCATCCTCGTCTTCACAAATAGAACTAATATCAAATGATTTTAAACCCTTTATATCCTTATATAATTTTATCTCGTTATTCTCCAAACATTGCAGTCCGCTTTGGTTGCATGCAATCCATAGCTTTTCTTTTGAATCTGAATAAAGTTTAAGAATATTGTTGTGAGCCAAGCCCTCGTTGGTTGTGTATCTTTTAAAGCCGTTAGCTTCTTTGTCCACAATATAAATCCCTTCGTTGGTTCCAATAAATATTTTTTTCTTTTTATTTCCGGTTATAGAAGTAATGGTTTTATTTATAGAATATTCGCTAATCCATTTGTTTTCTATTTTATTATATGCAAAAATTCCTTTGTTTTCTGTACCAATCCAAAGTATTGAGTCTTCATCCATGTACAAGCAATTAATGGCTTCAGTTTCCAATTGTTTATTTTTCTTGAAAAAAGTTACGCTTGACACCTTAGGTCTGTATAAGTACAGCCCTTTACTCGTTCCAACAATGTATTCATATTTCGAGTAGGTTTCAAAACACGAAATGCTGTTGTCTGGACTTGATAGGTTTTGGGTTACGTGATATTTAATAATTGACGGGTCGGTTAGATGAATTAAACCTGTACCGTATGTGCCAAACCAAAAACCACCGTAGTTATCTTCGTAAACGCACTCAATATTATTAGAGGGTAAGCCGTTTAAAGAATTTATTTGATTTATAGTAAAAGTGCTTGAATTTGGTTGTGTACTTAATTTAAACAAACCATTCCCTCTTGTACTTATCCAAATATCACCGGTTTTAGATTTTATAATTGAGGTAACTTTAGATGTTATTAACTCCGAAATTTTATCAAGTCGGGTTATTTTATTAGTGCCATTAGTATCCTTTAAAAGAAAAAGTCCCTCGTCCTCAACCGCCAATAACATTGAATCACCGGAAAGAATGCAAGTGCTTAGTACATTTTTAAAATTGAATTTATCTACTCCCTTTATTCTTAAAACATATTCATTTGAGATGGTACAAATTTCAATGCCGTTTTCACCTACCACATAAACAAAGTTATTTACAAATTCAATATCATTAATTAGCGTACTTGTTACTGAGGTAATTTTTTTTAAACCGTCAGATGCAGATAGCCATAAGCCATTACCCTTTGTGCCTATAAGCAACAAACTATCGCTGATTTCGATTATTTTTGTTATTGAAAAATCGATTTTTCCCAGTAACACAACAGAGTCGTTAGAGACGATTTTATATAAGGAGCCCGCTTGAGTGCCAAGGTAAATTTTGCCCCTGCGATTTGATAAATGTGCCGTTATAAATTCGTCGTGTAGTTTTTTTAACGAACTATTTTTAATAAAATCAGTGCCATCATAACGCAGAAAACCCTCTTCAGAAGAGAGCAATAAAACGCCACTCTTGCTTTGCGATATATGATTTATGTACTTTTCTGTTAGACCCCTGTTCTCGTCAATTAGCCTGAAATTATATGTTTGTGCTATAAAATAATTGCAATAAAGTAATAAAATAATTGCGACTATTTTTTGTAAGCATAACTGAAGCATTTTAAATTTTACCACTGCACACTTTGTTAGTTGATTTATTTCTCCTGTTTTACCTGTACATCAATTTTATATTTGTACTTTGGTTTTCCGCCAATAGGGTTTGAGAAAAAAGGAACCGCTTCGTTATACTGGTTTACCATATACATTACCATGTCGTTGGATTTTGCTCCTTTTTTTGAAATCTGTAAATCAAAGGAGGTGTTTTTTTCTTCATCTTTAACTTTATTTGCCGACCACTCCCAAGTACCATCTTTAGAAATTGCTTGCGGATGCAATTTTTTAGCAATGGTGGTTAAACGGATCTCGCCATCACTATCAAAATCAAAATTGTATTGCCTTACTGAGAGTACGTTTTTATCAATAAATGGGTAAAGGTGAGCAAGTGCATTTGGCGATTGAGCGTTTATTCGGAAACACATTTCGTATGCAAATGCATTGGTTCCTTCAGGGGCATAATTATTATCAGCCTGTGTGCTCACAAAAAATTTATACATATTTCCATCGTCACCGGAAATACCTTCAATAATTAATTTAAAAACATACCCATTCAATTCTTTATCTAACTCGCCTTCCTGTGGGTTAAAAGGGCCAAAAGTATACCACTTATCATCATAAATTGTTTCGTTATTAAAAGTTTTGGAGCCCAATTGGATTCCGCTTTTATAGTTTCCGCTTGGGTTAACTTGCCTTGCATCTTTATTTGAATAGCAATCATTACCTCCATAAACTGTAAACTTAGTTTGTGTATTAAAGGCAGTATTTATTTGGTCATTTTTACCACCACATTCAGGATCGTATATCCTTATATAAAAAGGATCTTTTTGTGTATTACTTAAGGAGATGAAGAAAACCTGAGTATGATCATCATCACCCCATGTACCCTTTGCGTTACTGCCAAATGTTGCCAAAAATTCTATGTTAGATTCCTTTGCAGGAACCAACTGACAAAACATATAGTTAGTGTACATTACTAAAATAAGCAGAATTTTTTTCATTTTGATTTTACAATAAGTGTTTTCGTAAAGCAATAGCTTAGTTTATCCTCTGTGTAAATTGTCATTTCAAGTTTGACTTCCCCCGAGGTATTAATTGCTTTTATTAGTTTAGCAGGATTTTCTTTTAAAACAGATTCTCCTAACTTCCATAAATAGATAGTTATTTTTTTGCCGGTGATATACGAGTATGAGCCGTCGAAAATTACGGTGTCATTAATATTTATTGTGTCGGGGCAAATAAAACCAACATAATCTATTCCTTCAATAAGCACTTCTTGAAAAGCATCTTCAAGTTCCACTTTATTATTTGCAGGGTCAATAGCGTTTATAGCAACATTGTGCTTACCCGGAGTTTTAAACCTGTGAGTAGTTTTAATTCCTTTTTCTTTCGTGCCATCATCAAATACCCATTCAATTTCAATGTTTTTGCCCGATGAGTCAATAGATTTTGAAGCGTCTAACGTTACAATAAAATCTTTATTTATATAAGGAATGCAATTAGCGGGCGCATTTACCACAAAAGGAAAATCTGAAGTAATGCTTGCTTTTTTAATATCAACTATACCGGAAGATTTTGATACAAGACCACTGCTTGATATTTTATATAAATCATAACCCCCGTTTCCTCCAGCTCGTGTTGAGGAATATAAGGCATACTGTTCATCGGAACTTATTTTCATAAAAATCTCATCACCGGCTGTGTTTATTGGCGAGCCCATATTAACGGGTTCTGTCCAATACTTGTTCACCATATATGTTTTATACATATCAAAACCGCCAAGTTCTTTATGACCGTTTGAAGAAAAGTAAAGTGTTTTGCCGTCTTTACTAATTTCGGGGCTAAGTTCATCGTTTACAGTATTTATAAAATGACCTAAGTTTTTTGGAATATCCCATTTACCCGTAGCTAATATTGTGGCAGAATAAATATCGTAACCCCCATAACCAATTTTATTTTTCGCCGAAAAATAAATTGTTTTACCATCATTTGTTATTGAGAAATGATTCTTGTAAATATTAAAATTAATTTCTGAACTTAAATTTTTCGATTCTGTCCAAATTTCATTTTGAAGGATTGAATAATGTATAGAATTGTTTTTAAGAGTGTATAATACCGAATCATTTTTAATTAATGTAATGATGGCATCATGATCGGAAAATTTACTGAAATTATTTGAAGTGCTACTTAATAATGTTGATTTGCCATAATTGGTCTTACTTGAATCTATTTGAACCAAATAAGCGCCGTTTTCAAATTCATGAGAATTGACACTTTTCGAATTATTTTTTAGAAAAAAGAAACTCCCATCAGCTTTTAGTACAGGAGCCAATTCGTTGGCCGGAGAATTAATGTTAGTGCCTAAATTTTGGATTTTTATGGGCGACAAAGTACTATCGACTTGCGAATAAACGAAGCACGGGTTAGTATAAGTAACTAACAACAAAATAATATGTATAATTTTTTTAAGCACTATTTCTATTTTTGAATTCTTGAAATTGAAGAAGTGAATCTGTTTTTTCTTTCAGCAACTCAGTATAACCTTCGGTTTTAAATACAAAATGGCATTGGCTAAAGTTATTTATTAGGGTAGTCATTTCGCTGTTATTAAAGGATGAAAGTAAAATTAGAGGTGTTGAAAGCTCTAAAACACTTGTTTTTTTTATTCTGCTGATTTGCTCGCTAGAACTATATGTACATACGAAGATAATTAAATCGGGTGATATTGAAAAACTATCAAGTTTTGCGTTTAACTCATCAATATTACTAAACAAGTTAATTCGTGTTGTATTATTGTGTTGTTCGGGGAAAGATAAATACATGCCTAAACAAAGGCCAAGCATTTTGTTTTTTGATATTAACACTATTTCTTTTCTCATACTATTAAAGTAATGCATCAAAAGTAGGAGAAACGATTTAGGTTTGCCTTTTTTTTCGATGAGTGAACTCGAAAAGACGGTAAACTAGTGTCATGTCGTTTTAGGAGCAAAGCGCAAAATATGAATTTAATTCTTTTTTTCGTCCGTTAAAGGCAATGGCGCTTTTCCACTAATCTCATAAACATTATGCCGCCGTTTAATTAAAAACTCATTTAGTAGTTTGATTTTTTCAACTAAATATATTTTCCTAAGAGGACTTATTTTATTATTACTTAATTCTTTTTAAACACTGCTGTCAGTTTCTCAATATGCGTATACATTTTTAGTGCGTGTTATTAATAAGTGAAATAATAAAATACAGTAATAATAGTTTATAAAAAATTTAACTTCGAGGTTAAACTGCTAAGATGTGATTTGCTTACCGGCAGTAATTTATCATTTAAACAAACTGTATTATCTTCAACAGCGGTTATTTTGGCCAATTGCACAATATAAGACCGATGTATTCGTAAGAACTTATTAGTTGGTAATTTAGATTCTATTGCCCGCATGGTTGAACAAATAGTATACCTGTTATCATTCGTATAAATATTAACATAATCAGATAGCGCTTCAATGTATAAAATATCAGATGCTTGTACTTTTATATAGCGACCTTCTTTTTTTATAAAAAAAGCATCACTAACTTTATCTTGAGTAAAATTTTCTTGTACTTGAGTTACCTTATCAATTGCTTTTAAAAAACGTTCGTATTTTACCGGTTTTACTAAATAATCTGTAACGTTATAATCAAATGCTTCGGCAGCATACTCACGTTTTGCCGAGCAAATTATAATATGGGGTAAATCTCCGAAATTTCTTAAAAAATCAATGCCACTAATACCCGGCATTTCAATATCCAAAAAAATTATATCAATTTCACTTTTTTTAATCTCTTCTAACGCAACGTTAATACCATTATAGGTTCCTAAAAGTTTTAAAGGAGTTGTTTTATTGATCTGATACTCAATCGCTTTTTGAGCTACCTTATCATCATCTATAACTATACAATTCATTTACCGATAAAAGTAGTCATTTCATCGTAAAAAACACCCTCCCCCCTCAAATACTTTATATTTGCTCAATATTTTTAACCTATTGAATAAATGCAAACTATTAATTTAATAAAAACTTCTATGTTTTTAAAGAGATTTATAATACTGTTAGTTTTAACGGTATTTTCAAAGAGTTTAATGTTAGCGCAGCAAGGTAAAGATGGGGCGGAAATTATTACAACTGTTGGAGCTATTTTTAACAGGTACGATGCTCTTGCAAGCAATGCCCCAGTCGGGTCAAATACAATTGCAGTAAGTAATATTGCTAATTTGGCGGCGGCGGCTATTGCAGGCGTTGCAAATAATCCATACACAACTGCTGCTTTAAGCCCTTGCGATTTATTAATGATAGTTAAAATGCAAGGGTCATCAATCGACATCACTAATACAAATTCTTACGGAAACATTACCGGTTATAATGGTGTGGGTACTTATGAGTTTATTGAGGTTGGTAGTATTGTAGGCAATGTAATTACTTTAGCATCAGGTTGTAGTTTAATTAACGGATACACAGTATCAGCAACTGAAAGAGTGCAAGTGATTCGTGTACCACGGCTAACAACCTTAACTATTAACGCCGGGCAAAGTTTAACCGGCAGGGCTTGGGCTAATGTTGGCAATACCGGTGGAATAGTTTCAATAGAAACATCAGGCAATGTTATTGTTAACGGTCAAATTATAGCCACCGGGATAGGTTTTAGAGGCGGAGCATTGCATGATACACCAGCTGCGACTTTTGGTGACCCAATTCCTATTGTTACAACAAATTTAAATTTGGGAGCAGAAAAAGGTGAAAGCATTGCTGGTTTCCAAACCGATTATGACGTTTTAAATGGAAGATACGCCAGAGGCGCTCCGGCAAATGGTGGAGGTGGAGGCAATAGATTTAACGCCGGCGGTGGAGGTGGAGCCAATGCAGGCTCCATAGTTGGATATACAGGATTGGGTAATCCGGATATAACAACCTCTGTTACTTATACGGCTGCTTGGAATTTAGAAGCAGCAGGTTTTGCCACAAGCACTTCGCCTGGAGGCGGTAAAGGCGGGTATAGTATGTCGCAAAATAATTTAAATGCTTTAATTGATGCGCCTAATAACGCCGCTTGGGGTGCCGATTCCCGAAGGAGTGTAGGTGGTTTAGGGGGCAGACCATTGGATTACGTTGCTAATACAAAATTGTTCCTTGGTGGTGGTGGTGGTGCAGGAGATGAGAATAATGGTTTTGGTGGTGCCGGAGGAAACGGAGGAGGTATCGTTTTTTTATTATGTTCCGGTAATGTAACAGGAGCGGGTAGTGTAGTTTCAAATGGAATAGCGGGTGGAAATTCTATACCGACGCATATAGATGCGGCCGGTGGTGGTGGTGGTGGCGGAGCAATAGTGTTGCTATCTCAAGGCGGAATCACCGGTATTACTGTAAATGCTAATGGTGGTAATGGGGGAAATCAGTTTCTTCCGGTAGCAGATCTCAGAGGATGGCCTCCGGGAGGCGGCGGTTCAGGCGGCTATATTTTAACAACAACAACAGGTGTTGTGAGAACGGTTATTGGTGGTTTAAACGGCACTACAACTTCGGGCGGAGTCACTGAGTTTCCCCCTAATGGGGCAACGATTGGTGGTACTGGAACCATAATAAACAATACCCCTTTCGTTGGTATTCCATTAAGAGTAGATTTGTCAATCACGGCATTATTATCTCCCGCAGGGCCTTATTGTGTTGGTCAAACAATAACTTACTCTGTAACAATTCGAAATTTAAATACAAGTTGTAATACAGCAACTGGTGTTTCTGTAAACATTCCTGCTCCCGCTAATCTAACATCTACAATTGTAAATGTTTCTACCGGTTCTTATGCATCAGGTACGTGGACAGTAGGAACCATGTTGGCTAATACAACTCAAACTTTAATTTTTTCCGGAACTGTAAATAATACAACTTTTGGAGGTTTAACGTCAACAATTACTTCTGGCAGTACCGAGTGTTCGGTTGCAAACAATACCGTAGCTTTGTCATCATCAGCGGCAACATCTGTAACAGCATCAAGTTCTCCAACTGCAATCTGTGTTGGTTCATCAGCTACTTTAACTGCAAGCGGAGCTACTACTTACACATGGAATCCGGGTGCATTAACAGGTGTTACAGTAGCAGTTACACCAACAGCAACCACTATTTATACGGTTACAGGCTCCAACGGAACATGTACCCATACAAATAATGTAACTTTAACGGTAAACAGCAATCCAACAGTTACGGCAGTATCAAATCCAACAGCGGTTTGTGCCGGATCAAGTGCAACCTTAACAGGAAGTGGCGCTACAACTTATACTTGGAACCCCGGTGCATTGGTTGGAACAACAGTTGCTGTTACACCAACTGCTACAACAGTTTATACTTTAACCGGAACTAATGGAACTGGCTGTACAAATACAACTACCCTCTCTTTATTATTTAATTCTAATCCAACAGTTAGTGCTGTATCAAATCCAACAGCGGTTTGTGCCGGATCAAGCGCAACCTTAACAGGAAGTGGCGCTACAACCTACACTTGGAACCCCGGTGCATTGGTTGGAACAACCGTTGCCGTTACACCAACAGCAACTACTGTTTATACTGTTACCGGAACCAACGGTTCGGGGTGTAACAACACTACTACTCTTTCTTTATTATTTAACTCTAATCCAACGGTTACTGCTTTAGCAAATCCAACAGCGGTTTGTGCAGGTGCATCAGCAACCTTAACAGGAAGCGGCGCTACAACTTATACATGGAATCCTGGTGCATTGGTTGGAACAACAGTTGCTGTTACACCAACTGCTACAACAGTTTATACTTT
>DDPF01000017.1 GCA_002342065.1 Bacteroidetes bacterium UBA2475
AACAAGGATAATAATAACGACTTGCTTTTTGTAAAAGGAGGTCCATTTGAAAAGATCTTATTCAGGGTGTATAATAATTGGGGAGAATTATTATTTGAGACCACTGATCAAAGTATAGGATGGGATGGGACCAAGAACGGCAAAGACCAACCCGTTGGTGTTTATGTTTGGACATTAGTTGTGGATATGTATAACAATCGCCAGGTGAAAAAAAATGGTGACGTAACTATTATTAGATAAAAATGATGAGAACTATAAAGAAATATTCAATTATCTGTTGCTTGTTTTTGGTTACGGCCACTAAAGCACAAGATTTTCATTTAAGTTTATACGATGCCGCGCCATTGTTCTTAAACCCAGCCATGACCGGTTTGGTTGACGGAAAAATGAGATTGCACGCGCATTATAGAAACCAATGGAACGCAATTGCCTACAAGCCTTTTACAACTGCTTTGATAAGCTTTGATATGCCAAAAGGAAAATGGGGTTTTGGTGGACAAGTAAGTAACATGCGTGCAGGTTTTGGTAACTATAATGTTTTTCAGGCTTTAGGATCGGTAGCTTATGCCGTGCCAATTGATAAAAATAAATACCACAATCTATCATTAGGTATGCAATTAGGTTTCACGCAAAAACGTATCGAATACCAGATCTATTCTTTCGATAACCAATGGAGTGGATTAGATGGCGGATCTTTTGATAAATCAATTTCAAATAACGAGAATTTTAACCGCGGAGTTCAATTCCAGGAAGCAGTTAATTTTGGTGCATTATATTTTTACGGTAAACAACAATCACGTATCAATCCATTTGCAGGCTTCAGCGCGTTTAACTTAACAAGACCAAAAGAAACTTTTTTTGGAAGCAACAACCGTTTACCAATAAGAATGTACACACACGTTGGGGTGAGGGTTAATGTAAGCGAGTTACTATATTTTATTCCAAAAGTTTTAATTTATAATCAGGTTAATATTGTTCAGCAAACGTATGCATTAGATGGAGGTTATTTCTTTAAGGGTGAAAAATTCTATGCTTTAGCAGGATATATTTACAGGGCCAAAGATGCAAGTATTGCTTATGTTGGATTTAAAAAAGACAACTATATTATTAAAGTTGCTTATGATTTTAATACCTCTTCTTTAAGAAGTACTTCTAAAACAAGAGGCGCGTACGAACTTTCTTTAACCTGGTTAGGTAAGAAAGGAAAAAATCAAGATGTTAAAAACTGCCCTAGACTATAGTATTTTATGTTAAAAAGAAAATCTCTCCAACTAGTATTAGTTCTAATAAGTTCCATAACTTTTTCTCAATCTAAAAAATTGTGGACTGAAATTGCTGACGACGCTTTTGCAAAAAAAGATTATGCAACCGCGGCTGCAAACTATGCTAAAGTATTAGACGATACTACAGTACTTAGAAGTTATGTATTGCCTTACGAAACACAATTAGTTAACTTAAATACCAAAGCTTTATTTAAGGTGCCTGAGTTACGTGTTACTAAAAGAAAAGACAGCACAAATATTGTAAAGGAAAATCTGGTAAACTCAAGTAAGTACGATTTTATCATGTACCGTTTGGCTACCAGCTACCGTTTAAATTTTGATTACAAACACGCTGTTGATCAATATAAAAAATGTGTAGAAAGAAAAGTTTATCCTGATGCTCCTTATTATTACGCAACATCATTAATGAGTTTAAAACGCTATTCTGAAGCGCTTAAAGTGTTTGATGATTATCAACATCCAAAACCTGATTCAACAGGCACAATGCCTAAACCTGCAACCGATTCTTTAGTGAAGGAGGCGGCTAAAAAACAAAAATCATGTTATTTTGCTTTAGATACTTTATCGCCACGCAAACCAATTAAAGTGCGTATGATGGATTCGCTTGTGTTTAACAGGGGAACCAGCAGTTTTGCAGCAATGTATTTTGAGAACGATACACGTATCTTATTTACAAGTGCACGTAAAGGTGGTGTTGTAACGGATCCTGAAAAACAAGACTCGCGTTATTATTGCGACGTCTACACATCTACTATTGATGATACTATCTGGCAGCGACCAGTTAACTTTGGCCGCCCTGTAAATACATCTTTACACGAAGGCGCAAGTTATTTTACAAAAGATGGTGTAATGTTATTTACACGCTGGAGCGATAATAATAAGAGTGAAGCATTTATTTACATGGCCCGTAGTATTGAAGGTAAATTTTACGACGCTATGAAATTAGGTACCAACGTAAACCTACCGGGTTATAAATCACAACAACCTTTTGTAAGTAACGATGGAACAAAATTATTTTTCTCATCAAACCGCCCCGGTGGTAAAGGTGGTTTTGATATCTGGATGGCTCCAATTGACGGTAACGGATTTATTGGCGAAGCACAAAATTTAAAAGAACCAATTAATACACCCGGCGATGAAGTAACACCTTTCTTCCACGACCTCGCAAGCACTTTATTTTATAGTTCTAATGGTAACTCTGGCTTAGGTGGTTTAGATATCTTTAAAGCCAGCTTAAATGCAGATGACAGTGTTTATACTTTCCCGGTAAATTTAAATGCGCCAATTAACTCTAGTAAAGATGATGCTTATTACATTATGGATCGTTTAGGTGAAAAAGGATTTTTCTCTAGTGATAGAGAAGATTGCCCAAGCGGACATTGTTATGACATTTATTCTTTCGTTAACGCACCAATCTTTTTTAACTTAAGTGGATCTGTGTTTGATGCGGAAACAAATGATCCAATTCCAAGTGCTTTAGTAACTATTAAAGATGTGCATGATGGCGAAGAACCTTTCTTTATTGTGACCGATGAAAAAGGTTTTTACAGCACACCTTTAAAACCAAATTTAGAATACTTCTTAAAAGCCCAAAAAAATAAATATTTTGGTCAGGCGGCAAGTGTTGCTACCAAAGGCTTAACCGATTCAAAAGATTTTGAACAGGATTTCTTTTTAGGAAAGATACCTGAAGGTGATATTGAGATCGAAGGAGTAGAGTACGACTTTAATAAATACACATTGCGTCCAAAATCAATGGAGATCTTGGATAAGATCGTTGATATCTTAAAATTGAATGATAACTTAACTATTGAATTAAGTTCACATACCGATGCAAGGGGTAACGATGAGTATAACATGAAATTATCTCAAGGTCGCGCGCAAAGTTGTGTAGATTATATAATTGCAAAAGGCATTGCTAAAAAACGTATACAGGCAACTGGTTATGGCGAAACAAAACCAATTATTCCTGAAGCAGAGATCAATAAAATGGTGCCGAAAAGCGAAGAGTTCGAAACAGCTCATCAAAAGAATCGTCGTACAGCCTTCAGGGTTATTGGCGAATCTAATATCAATATCATTAATAAAACAAAGTAATTTAATGTAAAATGTAAGAGGTAAAAAGGAAAATGTATTTCTGTACATTTTCCGTCTTACATTTTCCCTTTTCCATAACACTATTTTAAACTTGTATTTATTTCATTTGTTTTAGTATCATGGAAAAAGTTATATTTCGCAGTTATAAGATCATCGTTAAAGGCAAAGTGCAGGGCGTTGCCTACCGTTTTAATGCGCAGGCAGTAGGACACAAATTAAATTTAACCGGTTACGTAAAAAATCAGCATGATGGTTCTGTATTTGCGCATGTAGAAGGCAAAGAAGAAGATATCAATAAGTTTATTGATTGGTGTTACTTAGGCTCCCGCCTGGCAAAGGTTACAGAAGTAGCTGCAGAAGAAACAGAATTCATGGGCTTTCAGACCTTTGAAATTAAGAAGTAAAAGAAGGTCGATTTTTTTATTTTTTTATGATTTCAAAATCTTTCCAAAAATTAATTATTGTGTAGTTTCGTACAGATGAAAAAAATTATTTTGAGTTTATTTTTTGTGTTTCTTTTTGTGATCTCAAATTCACAAAATCTTTCACAAAATAAAACACATAGTATAGAAGCTAAACTAGCCGCAAAAGAACAAACACAAAAACTTCGTGATCGCGTTGTTAAAGGCGAAAAAATGGAAGATATTGCCAGACAATACAGTGAAGATCCGGGTTCATCTATGAAGGGTGGTTTGTACGAAAATGTTGGTAAAGGCGTTCTGGTGCCCGAATTTGAAAATGTTGCTTTTGGTCTTAAACAAGGGCAAGTATCACAGGTTTTTGAAACCGTTTATGGTTACCATTTTGTTCAATTGGTTAAACACCATGGTGACTTAGTAGATATCAGACATATTTTGGTAATTCCAAAAGAAAAAAAATAATTTTATTTCTTATTCTTTTCTCTTAATAATTGTTCTTTTTTAAATTCCTCAACATCCCATTTTAGTTGCCAGTGGCTAATATACTCCGCGATTGGCGGCAAGTAAACTTCCGCTCTGCGTTTATCTACATTATCAGGATCCTCTAATGGTAAAACATACAAAACACCGGTTGAAGGATCTCGTGTGAGCTGGCTACCATAAATTTGTTTTTTATTTTGACCTATGGCAACTCTATCTTCGAGTAACGCGAGACTACTGGCATTAGCTTTCCGGTTTTTAACGGCTTCACGCATCATTGGTAAATATTTTTCTTGTGTAATCTGATCTGAATGTTGAATAACAAGAAATAAAGTCGACGCTCCTTTGCCACCAACAACGTCTGGCCCCAGCCAACCATATTTATCTAAGATCTTTGTAACTATAATTAAGTTAGAAATATCCTTCTCCATAATAATATGCCAAATGCTGTCCATTTGTTTGGAGTTGTGTCCATATTTTTTTTCAATTCCATCTATTTGTAATCTATAATTTTGGTCTTCCGAATGAATACTATCTAACGTTTTTACCAACGGTTTATTTAAATTGGCCTCTGCTTTTTCTTTATTCTGCTTAACAAGATCCAGTAAAGACTTCCAACGAGGGTCGTTGTGAAGTGATACCAGGTCCTCGTCCGAATCTAACCTTTGATGATCCGTATAATTGCCTTTGGTTGCCATCCTGTTTATTTGAAAAAATGCGCTGTCAGGATAGTTTGCTAAAGCCCAGGAGCAGGCAGCATTGTATCGATCGTTAATAGGAGCCTTCCCACCATTTTCTATAAATGCTTCCGAATAAGTAAAAGCAGAGTTTTTATAATTCTTAGCCTTGTATAATGAATCTGCTTTTTTTATCAATTCACGATACTTTTGACTGTTTTGCGAATAGAAAACGCTTGTAAAAATTAAACAGCAAACTAAAATGAGCTTTTTCATAGGTAAATTAAAATTAGCCATAAATCTTAATAAAACACTTAAAACCGGGGTTCTTTTTGTAATTTTTTAAGAATTCCTCCTAATGCCTAAAACATTAAATGTGTAAATTTAAGGCATGCAAAAGTTAAAGTTCATTCTCCTTTTCTTAGTTTGTTTCAGTGCATCCTTCGCACAACAACAGGTTTTAGATAAGGTAATTGGTATAGTTGGTAAATACCCAATTTTATTATCCGACCTTCAAAACTCTATGCTCGAAAGAGAGAAACAAGAAGCAGGTTTTGATAAATGTAAAGCTTTTGAAACACTTGTTTTTCAAAAATTATTGGTGGCGCAAGCAGACCGTGATAGCGTTACCATTACTGATGCAGAAGTTGATCATGAGTTGGACCAAAGAATGGCTTACTACATTCAACAATTTGGAAGTGAAGAAAAATTAGAAGAATTTTATGGCAAACGTACTAATGTTATTAAAGATGAATTAAGAGGTGATATTCAAGAACAACTTATAGCTCAAAAAATGCAAGGCAAAATTACAGGTGATGTAAAATTAACTCCTGCCGAAGTACGTTTATTTTACAACTCAATACCACAAGATAGTTTGCCTTTAATTAATTCGGAAGTTGAACTGGAACAAATTGTAAAAAAGCCAACTTTTAGCGCTGAAGCAAAACAAATAGCAAAATCACAATTAGAGATCTACCGTCAACAGATCTTAGCTGAAGCAAAAGAAAAACAGGATTCTAAAATGAAGACCCTTGCTGTTTTGTATAGCGAAGATCCGGGTTCTGCAAGTAAAGGAGGTTTTTATGCAAATGTTGGAAGAGGGGTAATGGATCCCGTGTTTGAATCGAATGCATTTCGTTTAAAACAAGGAGAATTATCACCCGTATTTGAAACTGCTTACGGTTACCACTTCATTCAGTTGGTTCAGCGTAAAGGAGAGTTATTAGATCTTAGACATATTTTATTGGTTCCAAAAATGTCTAACGAAGATTTTTATTTAAGTAAACTAATTCTTGATTCTATTTATAATGAAATCAAAGAAGGAAAAATAACATTTGAAGATGCTGCAAAAAAATACAGCGATGATGGAGACACTAAACAAAATGGCGGTTTAATGATCAACCGTAATACGGCAAGCACTAAGTTTGATAACGAAGACCTGAGTCAGATCGATCAGAATTTAGTGGCTACATTAAACTCTATGCAAATTGGTGATATCAGTAAGCCTATGCAGTTCATGAGTCAAACTGATGGTAAGCCCGGTTTTCGATTATTAAAATTAAAGAACAGGATCGATCCGCACAGAACAAATTTAAAAGACGATTATCAGAAGTTAGCTTTAATGGCAACTTCAGAACACAATAAAAATCAAATAAAAGAGTGGATCAGAAGAAGATCAAAGATCACTTATATAAAGCTTGACCCCGAATACACCTGCACTTTCGAAAACAAATGGACCATCAGTAATTAATTTTTTGAAAGTATAAAAATTTATAGCCTGAGGTTTTGACAAATAAAAGGAATATTTACTGGTATTGTCAGATCTTTGGTTGGGCTTTTTTTGTTATTGTTAACTCCATTTTTTTAGGCTTAAGTTATCAAACCACTTTAAAGGATTATCTTTTTTATTTTCTTACAATGCCCATTGGTATTGGTATTTCGCATGTTTACCGTTTAATTATAATCAAACAAAAAGTTCTCAATTTTAAAATTCCTTTACAACTGGTTCTCATTGTTGTGTTCAGTATTATTAAAGCCATTGTTTTCTTTTTTATGACCGTTGGCTTGTCAAAAATGTTTGGCCTAATAGAAACAGATCTTAGTTATGTTTACATTTCTTCTTCAGTAATTAATTTTACTGTTGTTTTTTGTTTGTGGAATGTGATTTATTTTGGATTCCAGTATTTTCAAAATTACAAACGTACAGAGATCAACTCGCTTCGTTATTTGGCGGCCAGTAAAGAGTCTGAATTAAATAATTTAAAAGCACAGTTAAACCCGCATTTTATGTTCAATAGTATGAATAGCATTCGTGCTTTGGTTGATGAAGATCCTGCAAAAGCTAAAATTGCCATTACACAGCTTTCAAATATTTTGCGTAATACATTGATGATGGATAAGGGCAAAGAGATCTTATTAAAAGATGAAATAAATTTAGTTAAGGATTATTTAAACCTCGAACATATTCGTTATGAAGAACGTTTGAGTTACGAATTTAAAATTGCAGAAGATGTTTTAAATTGTAAGATCCCGCCTTTTATTATTCAAACGCAGGTTGAAAATGCTATTAAACACGGTATCTCAAAACTGCCGGGCAATGGCAATATTATTATTGAAGCCTTTAAATTATTGAATGTTTTAAAAGTAAAAGTATCTAACACAGGCAAATTAAATAACGAAACTCCTTTAACTGGAGTAGGCTTTAAAAATTCCATTCAACGTTTAGAATTACTTTATGGGATAGACGGCAAAATATTTATAAATGAATTACATAATTTTGTGGTTGTTGAGATCAATATACCACTCAGATGATATAAATTTAAACCACATAGGCAACATAGTTTGGTTGAAAATAAAATATTAACACAAAAATATCTTGACGATGTTACTTATGAAGTAATAGGCGCAGCTATTGAAGTTCATAAAATAATGGGACGCGGTTTACTTGAGAGTGTTTATCACCAATGTTTAAAGGAAGAGCTTTTGCATAGAAAAATAAATTTTTTCACAGAGATGAAAATCCCGGTAATCTATAAAGGCAAAACGCTTGATATTGATTTTAGATGTGACCTTTTAGTAGAAAACTGTTTATTGGTAGAGCTAAAAGCTGTAAATGAAATGCATAATATTTTTGAAGCGCAGCTTCAAACCTATATGAAACTATTGAAGTGTCCTAAAGGGGTTTTAATTAATTTTAATTGTTCTAATATTTTTAAAGAAGGTCAAAAAACCTATGTAAATGAATATTTTAGTCAATTAGCAAAAGAATAGAAAAACCTATGTATCTATGTGGTTTAAAAATTTAAAAACAAAAATATGAAAGCAATAATTATTGATGATGAACGCCTGGCACGCCAGGAATTAAAGAATTTATTACTTGCACATAAAGAAATTGAAGTTATTGCAGAATGCTCAGATGCAGCACAGGCAAAAGAAAAAATAAACGAATTAAAACCCGATGTTATTTTTTGCGACATTCAAATGCCCGGCAAAACTGGACTTGAATTAGTGGAAGAGATCTCCGGCGCAGTAGATGTTGTTTTTATCACTGCTCACGATGAGCACGCTATAAAAGCGTTTGAATTGAATGCATTTGATTATTTATTAAAGCCAATACAACCTTTACGTTTAGCCGAGACCATAAAAAAATTATCTATAAAAGAAACTTCAACAAGAACAGATAATAATTCTCCGCTTACTAAAAACGACATGGTCTTTATTAAGGATGGTGAAAAATGTTGGTTTGTAAAATTAAGCGAGATCCGTTTATTTGAATCGGAAGGAAATTATGTACGCGTTTATTTTGAAACTTTCAGGCCATTAATATTGCGCAGTTTAAATAGTTTAGAATCGCGTTTAAACGAAAAAGAGTTTTTTAGAGCCAGCAGAAAACACATTATTAATTTGAATTATATTGCCAGTGTAGAATCGTGGTTTAACGGCGGATTGAACGTAAAATTGAAAGATGGCAAAGAGGTAGAGATCTCACGCAGGCAAGCTGTTAAATTAAAAGATATGATGAGTTTATAAGTTGCTTTTATCCTTCACAATATTTCTATTATTTTAGCGTTTATTATTCAACTTGAAAAAAGTAATAGCTTTTATATTTATTTCCCTAACAATAAACGGCCTTTCTCAGATCGGGGGTACAACTTCTTATCGTTTTTTGGATATTCCTATGACAGCGCGCGCCGCCGGAGCCGGAGGTAGCAATATGAGCATTTGGGGCGATGATATTAATTTAATTTACAGCAACCCAGCTTTATTAAATGCAACAATGAGCAGGCAGGTAGCTCTCAATTACAGTAATTATGTTGGCGACCTTAATTTTGGGTATGTGGCTTATGCACATCACCTAAAAAAGTATGGTAATGTTGGTGGTGGCATTGAGTTTTACGATTACGGAAAATTTGTTGGATACGATGAGTTTGGGCAAAAGACCAAAGATTTTAAGGCAAACGATTACAGTATAAATTTAAACTATGCTAAGCCTTTCGAAGATTCTTCTTTTAATGTTGGGGTTGCTTTAAAAACAATTATTTCGCAATATGATGTTTATCAATCATATGCCAATGCTATTGATTTTGGTATAACATATCATAGTAAACAAAACCTTGTAATTAGTTTGCTGGCAAGAAATGTGGGTTTTGTTTGGAAGGAATATTCAAATAGCCAGGGACAAACTCAGGTATTACCGAGGAATGTGCAACTTGGTGCCAGTTACAAAGCTTCAAAAGCACCCTTTAAAGTATTTATAGTTTGTGATAATTTATTGCGTTGGAATTTAAAATACATCAGTCCAATTGATACTACAGGTAAAAGCAACCCATTCAATGCTTCAGAAACGCCGGTAGATTCAACAAAATACCAAAAATTCTCTAATCGTTTTGGTAACAGGGCCGATAATTTTATGAGGCATATGACCATAGGCACAGAGATCGTTCTTAGCAAAAATTTTAATTTGCGAATTGCATATAACTATCGTCGCCAGCGTGAAATGACCCTGCCGGAAAGGCGAGGGGCAAATGGTTTAAGTTTTGGATTTAGTTTAAAAGTTAAACGTTTTGGATTTTCATACTCCTTTGCTAAAATGGCTTTCCCCGGCAATTCCAGTATTTTCGGGATATCGGCCACTATATAGTTATCCAGTTATTGAGCTGTAGCTACCATTTATTAAGTTTTAGCGGTTTTTAGCCTTCAATTTCTTATCTTTAGACTGTTAAATTAACTTTTGAAAACCCTAAAATATAATTGGTTCATAGTTTTATTGATCATTGGTTTTTTTTATAATGGTCGGTCACAATGCTCGTTATTTTATTTTTTTACAAATAACTATGATTGTGTTACTAACCTATCAAACACTAGCTTTACAATTAGTGGCGCAACAGCACCTTACACATGTACATTTGTAAATACTTCAAGTAGCGCCACAATAGCAACAGGCTCAACAGTTGGTAATACAGGTACCGTTACAAGTATTCCGGTTGGTAATTATAATATTTTTATGACAGCAGCTAATGGTTGCACTGCAAGTACTTCATTTCAGGTTGCTGTTCCTTTTTCTCCTTCTAACATTGTTTTTACACCAACTAATGTGAGTTGTTTTGGGGGTAATAACGGTGCAGTATTTGCTGGCGTGAACAGTTCATTTTTTATTCCACCTTATACTTATACATGGACCACAGGTTCGTTTATTTCAACTGCAACGGGCCTTTCAGCCAATACGGTTTATTCCGTCACAGTCAAAGATTCGCAGGGCTGTATGGTTACCAATTCCGTTTCTGTAGGCGAACCTGCACAAATTAATACAACACTTTCAAATACATTTATAACCTGTTTTGGAACAAGCATAAATTCAGCATATAGCACAACCGGTGGTACGGCTCCGTTTACTTATACGGTTAACGGAGTTACAAGTGCTACAAACATTGCTAATAATTTATTTGCAGGCACACAAACTGTTTTAACTAAAGATAGTAAGGGTTGTTTGTTTACTAATACTGTTTTAATTACACAAGTTGTGCAACCGGTTATTGCTTTTACAATTGTAAAACCAAGTTGTCCGGGTAAATCAGATGGCTCAGTTTCTGCTTTGGTTTCATCGGCTCCTGCACCTTTTACGTATACATGGCAACCTGTCATCTCAAATTTTCAATCGTTATCGCCCATACCAATTGGTAATTATACCTTAAGTGTTACAGATGGAAGCGCCTGTGTTACAAAAAGTGTTGCTGTGGTTTTACCTGCAGCCAGCATGACCACCAATGCTACAACCAATCCTGAGAACTGCAGTGCTGTTGACGGTGCGGCTACTTTAAATGTATCTGGCGGCAATTTTCCTTATAGTTTCAATACACAGCCAGGGATTGGTTCTCATGCAAGCAACGTTATTAATTCGTTAACCAGTGGCAGTTACACAACCGTTGTAACCGATGGTAACAATTGTTTAGATACACTTATTTTTAATGTCGGCAACCTCAGTACCGTTATAGTTTCAATCGCAAGCTCAACACCCGTATTGTGTTATAATCAATGCACGGGTGGTATACAGTTAAATGTACAAAACGCAGTACCACCGGTAACTTATAGTGTTACTAACACCCCAACTACAAGCAGTAGCATAATTTCAAACCTTTGTTCTGGATTTTATACAATAAAGGCAATAGATGGAATTGGTTGTCCGGCCACTACTACCGTCAATTTTCCATCGCCACCGGCCTTTTCATATTCAGCAAACGCGCCTGCATCTGTTTGTTTTAATAAACCTGTATTGTTGCAAGGATCGGCATTTGGTGGCGCAGGAGGTTTTAATTACGTTTGGAACCCCGGCAATATAACCGGCCAGTCTGTAAGTCTTATACCGAATGGAACAACAGTTTACGGCTTAAATGTTTACGATGCTAATGGCTGTACACTGGCTCCTTATCAATTTACCATAAATGTAAATGCTCCTATCTCAATAAATATAAGTGCTTCAAATGTTGGTATCTGTCCAGGTACTACGGCGCAAATTACTCCCACAATTACAGGAGGTGATGGTAATTATAGTTATACCTGGGAACCCGGAAATTTAAATTCAGGATCTATTTTTGTACAAAATGCTGCCGTACCAGAGTATACTTTAAGTGTGAACGATGGTTGCGGATCGCCGACAGCAGTGCAGGTTATCCCAATTAATTTATTCCCCGTAATTATGCCTCATTTTGTTACCAGTGATACAGTTGGTTGCGAAACATTCTGCACTTCCTTTACAAATACAACTATCAAATCAACAAATGCTATCTGGAATTACGGAGATAAACCTTTTGAACTTCAGGGAACCATAACCAATTACTGTTATCAAAAAGCGGGCATCTATAACATAAAGCTAACGGTTAACGATTCAAACAATTGTAAAACATCGTTTACCTATTCAAATGTTATTAGGGTTTTAGCAAGCCCCAAAGCTGATTTCATAACCAATCCCGAAATTATAACGCTTAACAATGCAGAAAATGTTTTTATTGAGAACCTTACCGCTAATGGTGGTAGTTATAACTGGCGTATCAATGGCGCTTATTTAGGCGATGCAAAAGACATTACCTATACTTTTAGTGATACAGGTTGTTATTATGTCAGGTTAATCGCGCAGAACCAGAATAATTGTATTGATACTACCGATAAATTTATCTGTGTGATTGAAGGCTTTAATTTTTATATGCCAAATTGCATAACTGTTAATCACGATAAAGTAAATGATGTTTTAATACCTCTTGGAACAGGCTGGGCCTCAAAAGATTATATTTTTGAAGTTTATAATAGATGGGGCAACAGGCTCTTTAAAACAAACGATTATTTAGAGGGTTGGGATGGAAAAGTGACTGAAGATGAGCCCGATAAATTAGATATTTATTACTGGCGCATCAAAATTACTGATAACATTGATCAGATCCATGAATTAAAGGGGCACGTAACGGTTTTAAGGTAGATCTATACTATTTATTAACATTCAGTTCGCATTCTTTTATTTTATTTTCAGGGAAAAAAAGTTTATTTTTGGCCTTGTATAAGTGTATTTAGTCGAAAATAGACTAAGAAAGTAAAGTTTAAAAATTAACCCAAAATCAAATAAAATGAAGAAAAAAGTACTCATTGTTACAACATTGTTATCCTCAATGTTAACTTACGCCCAAGAGACGAAATCCGACGGGTCACACTGCGTTAAATGCGCCTGTGACGACGAGATATTATTAAACAAAAAAGGACATGAAATATTACCTAAAGCAGGTGATATTGGATTAGGATTTAACACAATTCCTGTTCTTGACATGTTCTTAGGTACATTAAACCGTGCCACACCATTTGCAGGTTCTGGCAACGTGGTTCAATACACACAAGCATCAAACAACCAGATCGTAGCAAAATACTTTTTGGATGCTAAAACAGCTATTCGTGTTCGTATCGGTATCAATACATTATCAGGATCAATGACCAATCAGGTTCAGGATGCCGAAGTTATGTACAAGGCTACTTTAGGTACCGCAGATGATATCGCAGCAGCATCTTTAATAAGAGTTGACGATAAATTAAAATTCAAAAAAAATAACACTTTAATTACTGTAGGTTACGAAAAAAGAAGAGGTTACCGCAGATTACAAGGTGTGTATGGTGGCGAGATAGGTTTTGGAACTAATGGTTCTAGCCAATCAGTTGTTTATGGAAATAAATTTTCTGATCAATACCCAGTTCAATACACAAACAACTTTAACTCTTTTGGTATCACAACTGTAAATCCAACAGCTCCAGGTAGAACTGCAAGAACTACTGAAGCAAAGAACAGAGGTGGTATCCGTTTTGGTGTTAGAGGTTTTATCGGAATCGAGTATTTTATCTTCTCAAAAATTTCGATAGGTGCTGAATATGGTTGGGGTTACTCAATCACAACCAGAAGAGGTGCAACATCTACTCAAGAAGTTTATAATAATGGACAAAATGGTCCGGAAGTTTTCTTTGAAGATCTTGACGTTGATACATCAGAAAAATTAAAAGGTTTTTCAGTTGATAACAACAATGGTTCTATTTTCTCAATGAACAACACTTTAGGTGGTAATACTGCTTTAAGTGGTGGAGCCGGTGCATTAACTTTGATCTTCCATTTCTAAATAATAAACAATTAAAAAAAATATAAATAATTAAAATATAAAATCATGAAAAAAACATTATTAGCACTTTCAATTACATTAGCATTATTCTCTTGTAAGAAAAAAGAAACAACCAGCGACTTTTCTGCAACTGACGTAACAGGAACTTCTGTAGTAAAAGGTAACGTAAATAAGAACGTAATTACACCAAATGGTGCAGGTGGATGGATCAGTACTAACCGTGTTAACATGGCTGGTGTTGTTGTAACTGTTAAAGTTAACAAAGGTGGCGCTTTAGGTTTATATCCTAACTCAACTGCAAACGGCGCTGATGTGTATTCAGCTACAACTGATGCAAATGGTAACTACGCTATCAGCGTAAAATCAAATGCAACAGGTGTTTCTGCTTTAATTACAATTGATGGCTTTACAGGTACACAAGATACCATTATCAATGGTGTAGCTAAAACAGGTTTGTATGCTACTTACGCAGGTACAAGTGTTACAAGGAACTTGTTCATGGGTGCAAATACTACATTTGACCATAACTACACTGCTACAAACGTTTCATCTAACCCTAACAACATTAATATCGGAACAGCTTCTTTAAGTGGTTCGGTAGGTATTAATATGGTATTAACTACAAAAACAGGTACAAACCCTGCTATTGTTCAACCAGGTGGTACAGTTATTCCGGTTCCTGCTGGTATTACTGTTTACATGAGTTTAACTAACGATCCAACTCTTTTAAACACTAAGATCTATACTACAACTACTGATGCTGCAGGTCGTTATGCATTTAATTCATTTAATACTGTTGCTGCTGGAACTCCTGGATTTGCTCAAAATGCAACTATCTGGGTTGCTGATTATGCTTCTAACAGAGATACAATGAGAGTTGTAAATGGTGTTGATGCTCCAAAAACTAACGGTCCTGCTGGTGTATTTAATGGTTCAAATACTAATCAAGCTGGTTTATTTAATAACGAGATCAGAAATGCAACTAACTTTAACTTTGGTGGTTTTACTGCTAACTAATTAGTTAAAAAAAATAATTTGTTAAAAAGGCTCCCGTGCAAACGGGAGCCTTTTTCATTTATTTTTGTACTTTTGTAACTGTAAAACATGGAAACTGCTACTCAAAAAAAATTCCCAAGATTTGTTCCAAAAGATAAATCGTTGTTTTTTTCAACCCTACAAAAAAGGGTAAACGATCACTTTAAAGAGAAGAATATCTCTAAAAATGCCAATGGAGCCATGGTTGTTAAAACTATTATTCTCTTGTCAGCATTTGTTATCCCGGTTTTAATGATCAATTTAATGGTGTTACAAGCCTGGGCTGTACTTGTTCTATTCTCTATTATGGGTTTTGCATTAGCGGGTATAGGCATGTCTATTATGCATGACGCTAATCACGGTGCTTATTCAAAAAAACAAAAAGTAAATAACTGGTTAGGTTATTCGCTTAATTTAATTGGTGGTATGGTATTTAACTGGAAACTTCAGCACAATGTGTTGCACCATACTTATACCAATGTACATAATGTAGATGATGATATTGCTAATAAATTAATTCTACGTTTTTCGCCACATTCAGAGCCAAAAAAAGTACACCGTTTTCAGTTTATTTATGTGTTTTTCTTTTACGCGATCTTAACCCTGTATTGGGCTCTGGCAAAAGATTTTATACAATACTTTAAGTACAGAAAAGAAGGTACCAACCGTTTTACAAAAGCAGAGAACACAAAATACTTTGTGAGTATGGTTTTTTTAAAGCTGTTATTTTTCACTTACATGATCGTGCTTCCAATAGTAGTACAAGGTTATTCTGTTAGTTTAATTATATGGGCATTTGTATTAATGCAGGCCATTGGCGGTTTGGTATTAGGTATTGTTTTTCAGTTGGCGCATTCGGTTGATGAAGCAGAGTTTCCATTACCAAACGATCAAAATATTATCGAAAACGAATGGGCAATTCATCAAATGATAACCACAGTTAATTTTGCGCGTGATAATAAATTCATTTCCTGGTATGTTGGCGGACTAAATTTTCAGGTAGAACATCATTTATTTCCAAATATTTGTCATGTGCATTACCCACAGATCTCGACTATTGTTGAGCAAACTGCAAAAGAATTTAATGTGCCTTATCTTTGTGCACCAACTTTTAAAGACGCTATGGGCTCTCATATTCGCATGCTTAAAAGATTTGGTTATACTTTTAACCTCGATCTTGCAAAGATGTAAATCTCTTTGCCATTTCAATACACATCTTAATCAATTTCTGAAAGCTTTTGATCAAAAGGCAAACATTTGTCCTTTTGTATTGTTATTACAAAATGAAACATCTCTTCTTTGCCCTTATCGTAATCGGTTTAAACGGTTGCACACTTCTAAACCTTCCAACCACAACTACATCAGGCTCCGGTATAGACCTTTTAACTAATCAGGAAGTAATACGCGGCTTAAAAGAAGCATTGACTGTTGGAACCAATAATTCTACCGCAATGGCCGCAAGAACGGATGGTTTTTTAAAAAATCCGCAACTATTTATTCCATGGCCTGCCGAAGCAATTGCAATGAAAGAAAAATTAATTCAATTAGGCTTTCAAAGTAAGGTTAATGAATTCGAGACTTCGTTAAACCGCGCAGCAGAAGAAGCTGCTAAAGAAGCCGCGCCAATTTTTATAGATGCTATTACAACTATGAATGTAACTGATGGTTTTACAATTTTAAGAGGTAACGATACCGCGGCAACACATTATTTAAGAGAAAAAACATATGCGCCTTTAAAATCAAAATTTTCGCCAAAGGTTAAAGCTGCAATTGATAAAGTAAATGTAACAGCCTACTGGACACCACTCGCCAATGTTTACAACGCTATTCCCACAGTAAAAAAAGTTAATCCCGATCTGAACGAATATGTTACCAATAAAGCAATTAACGGTTTAATGTTACTAATAGGTAAAGAAGAAACAAAGATCAGGACAAATGTAAATGCGCGTGTAACAGATCTTCTAAAAAAAGTATTCGCTAACCGATCTTAATGTTTGTTTATTATATCTAAAACAATACATTTGATCATGAAAATTTGCGCTTTTTTAATTTTACTTTTTTTTTGTTCCTTTAAGGATGAGCCAGATTGTATTGATCTGTCGCACACAAAATTTATTTCAGTTAATTGCGGAGTTTCAGATTGTTTCAGAATAATTTCTAAATGTAAATTTATAAAGTATAAAGTAAATATCTCTAACCGGGAAGGTAAGGAGCTTCTTCAATTTGAATCTAAAAGCTCAGATATAGAAGAAATAAATAATTACATGAACAATTTAAGAACTACCAATGATCTTGCGCCTGATACATATTATACTAAGTTCACGGCATACACGTATACTGATACGATCGTAAAAGATTTTATTTTTGGGCTTTTTAAAAATTCAAAAATAAAGTAATGATCTATTTCTGCAGACGCTAAGGCCTGTTTGCGTGAGGGATTAACAAAGTTGATCCCTTTATCTTCGGAAGTCAAAATCAAATGAAGCACTTCATTATTTTTAATTTTTATCTAAGACTTTGAAAACAAGGTTTTCAGTCTTTTCTAAAAATTCAAAACCCCGCAACAGCGGGGCTTCATTTTGGTTTATTCAGCGGAGACTGAGGGATTCGAACCCTCGTTACCTTGCGGTAAACACGCTTTCCAAGCGTGCTCGTTCGGCCACTCTGACAAGTCTCCTATTTATTATTTATTCCTAAGTCGTCAAAAATAGCTTTAATTTTTCGTCTTCCTGCGGCACTTTTGTAATATAATTCTCGTTTTCTAGCATCTTTATAATCGTCAACCTCTTCTTCAAAAACTATTCGCCAGGGTCTGAAATTTTTCGTACTTGTGACTTTTCCGGCATTATGTTTTTCCAACCTTTTGGAAATATCTTCTGAAAATCCAACATAAGTTTTTTTATGTTGATCGCTATAAAGAATATATATTTTATACTTCGATTCCACGTCGGATAGTTTGTTGGGCCACCCCGCCAACTTTGTTGGCGAGGCCTCGCCCCGTTTTTACGGGGCGGGTCTGACAAGTCTCCTTTAGGCGCACAAATGTAGAAAATTTATATCTTTGAGAGTAAATAAATAAATTAAATGAACCCTAAAGTTGATTTTTATTTTAATAAAGCAAAAAAATGGCAGAAAGAAATGGAGAAGTTAAGAACGATCGCGCTTGACTGTCATCTTGTAGAAGAATTAAAATGGGGTTGTCCTTGCTACACGTTCGAGAAAAGTAATATTGTTTTAATACATGCATTTAAAGATTATTGCGCGTTCTTATTTTTTAAAGGCGCCTTAATAAAGGATGCAAAAAAGATCCTTATTCAACAAACTGAAAATGTGCAGGCGGCTCGTCAGGCAAGGTTTACAAGTGTTAAAGAAATTACAAAGCATGAAAAAACACTTAAAAAATATATTTTCGAAGCCGTTGAAATAGAAGAAAAAGGTTTGAAAGTGCCAGTGAAAAAAACCAAAGAGTTTTCTGTTCCCGAAGAATTCCAAACTAAGTTAAATAAGAATGCAGCCTTAAAAAAAGCGTTTCATGCTTTAACACCTGGTAGACAACGAGGTTATTTACTTTATTTTTCCTCTGCTAAACAAGAAAAAACACGCGAAGCAAGAATTGAAAAATGCATTCCGCAAATTTTGGATGGAAAAGGATTAGATGATTAAAATGAAGAACATGAATAACAAAAAAAAATTATCACCCGACCAAAGCAAAGAACTTATTAAAGTTTTAAAAGCACGTTTTGAAAAGAACATAAAACGTCATAAAGGTATTGAATGGGCTAAAGTACAGGCAAAGCTGGAAGCTTATCCCGCAAAGTTATGGTCGTTAAAAGAAATGGAAATGAGCGGCGGCGAACCGGATGTTGTTGGTTACGATAAAAAAACCGGCGAATATATTTTTTACGATTGTTCAGATGAAAGTCCGAAAGGCCGCAGAAGTGTTTGTTACGACCACGAAGCGTTAGAGTCAAGAAAAGAAAATAAACCAAAAGACAGCGCTATCAATATGGCTGCTGATATGGGCATTGAGATATTAACTGAAGAAGAATACCACGAATTACAAACGCTTGGAGAGTTTGATCTCAAAACATCGAACTGGATAAAAACACCTTCAGATATAAGAAAACTAAAAGGTGCTCTCTTTTGCGATCGCAGATACGACACTGTTTTCCTTTATCATAATGGTGCAGAATCTTATTATGCTGCAAGAGGCTTTCGTGGCTCGTTAAGGGTTTAAGTTTGTTTTTTTATTTTTATCCATCATAATTTGTTCGTTAACGCATTTATGCTAATTTTACTTTTAAAATTAATCTTAAATGTCAGTAATTCCCGTTCATGATCTAATGATCAAAGATCTTCAGCATGCTGAATTTGATATTATACCTTTGAATGGAGTAGGCGAACGTAATTACGATGGTATTATTCCGCATCGCCATAATTTTTACGAACTATTTTTTTTTACGGCAGGCGGCGGTATTCACGAAGTGGATTTTAATGACCATAAGATCAAAGCTAACTCATTGCATTTTGTTTCACCCACGCAGGTTCATAAATTAAAAGCAGAAGATTCTAAAGGCTTTGTGTTATGTTTTACAAGTGATCTCATGTATCCTTTCCAGGGAAAAAATAAAGGTTTTACAGGTAATTTTCCTTTTTACGATTTTAATGCCAATTTGCCTTATCTACAGATCACTCCTGCATTATTTGCAGAGCTCTATCAAACCGTAAATATTATAAATGATATTTTTTATTCAGAACATCCGTATAAAATAGAGATAATAAGATCGTATCTATACATCATTTTATTAAAAGTAAAACACTTTTTTTTAGAACACAGGCAAGATGATGAGAATAAAACACATAATCATGATGCCCGCATAAACGATTTTAAGAATTTAATAGACAAACATTATTCAGGTCATTTAAACGTTCAGCAATATTCCGAAAAACTAAATCTCTCGCCCAATTACCTTAATGCTTTATGCAAAAAAGAAACAGGCAAAACAGCTATTCAACTCATTCACGAACGTATACTTTTAGAGGCCCGTCGTTTATTATACAGCACTAACCTAAGTGTAAAAGAAATTTCCTTCTCCCTAGAGTTTGAGGATGTGGCCTATTTTAACCGCTTTTTTAAGAAAAATATGGCCGTTACACCCCTCGAATATAGGCAACAATTTCAAAATAGTTGAAAAGTGCAATACGAAGCCTGTTTTGTGTAATTTTCTGGCTTTCGTTTTTAATACATTTGCTTATAAATCAACTATTATGAAGATCAGATCATTAACACTCACTATATTTTTGCTGGTAATTATCCTGGCAACCTCCCAATTTACACCTACTTATGAAAGTGGTCCGCCTGCCGGTGTTACCGGTTCTCCCGGCGACGGCAACAGTTGCACCGCCTGTCATGGTGGTTCGGCTGTTAATGGTAATTTTATTACTTCCGATATTCCTGTAACCGGTTATATTCCCGGTGCTACTTATAACGTTACTGCAACAATTTCGCATGCCAGTTTTAATAAATTTGGTTTCCAGATCTCACCACAAACCGCAACAGGCGTGCAAAAAGGGACATTGGTTGTAACCGATCCTACACGTACGCAATTAACCGGCGGAACAAAATATATCATGCACAAAACTGCTGGTACTGTGGGTACAGCTAATTCCAACACTTGGACCTTTCAATGGGTAGCTCCGGCAATTGGCAGCGGATCTTTATCTCTTTATGGTGGATTTATAAAAGCTAATGGCAACGGTGGTAGTAGCGGCGATGCTGTATTTGTTTCTAAACTACAAGTGTTTGAAGATCTCAGTACTGGAATAGCTGAATATAATAATTCAGCAAGTGAATGGACAATGTATCCTTTACCCTGTGTTGACGAATTAAATATTACACTTACAACTAACCAAACTCAAAAAGTGAGAGTGATGGTTCGTTCTTTACAAGGCAAAGTTGTAATGGAAAATGCTTATTTGAATAACGAGGGCGCTATTAAATTAAACATTGCCGAATTGCCAACCGGAGTTTATATGGTTACTGTGTTTGAAGAGAATAGAACATTAAGTAAAAAACTGGTAAAGATCTAAAAGGGTTATTTTGTTTTACCGCTTAATACGTTTATTGCTTTTAATATCGAATTATCTGTTTGATTTAAGATCGGATAATAAGCATCCTTATCAAACAAATTTCTTCCAATTAATGCTTTTAAGATCTGGTCAAAACCCTTCTCATTACCTTCAACGTGAATGTTGTTTATTTTTTTTGCTGCCAGGTAATTATTTAATTCCGAGCTTTCGTTTTTAGCGATCTTATAGTTTAAAATAAAGTCTGCTGCAGTTTTGTACTTGTTTAAGAACGCATTTCTGTTCTTATCTGTAAACTCAAAAGCAAATGCGTTTAACGCACCACTATAAAATAAACGGTTAACTATTGGACTGTATTTTACACTATCTAAAGGCACAAAAATATCAGGCACAATGCCACCGCCACCATAAACAATTTTACCGCCCGGTGTTTTGTATTGTTTGTTCTTATCAACTTTAATACTGTCTGCATTATATAATTCGCCGTGCTCAAAACGTGTGTATTCTTCGTTATAGTAATCGTCTAAACTTTTATTATAAGGTTTTTGAATACAGCGCCCCGTAGGTGTGTAATAACGCGCAATAGTTAAACGCACAGCCGATCCGTCTGAAAGATCTATTTGATCCTGCACCAAGCCTTTTCCAAAACTTCTGCGGCCAATAATGGTTGCCCTGTCGTTATCCTGTAACGCACCCGCTACAATTTCACTTGCACTCGCACTTCCTTCATCAATTAAAACAACCATCTCGTTATTTTCAAAACCACCACGCGATGAGGCATTGTAAACTTTTTTTGGATGCGCTTTTCCTTCGGTATAAACAATTTGTAAACCTTCCATTAAAAACTCATCGGCTAATTCAACGGCAGTTTTTAAAAAGCCTCCACCATTACCACGCAGGTCTAATATTAATTTTTTCATACCCAGTTTGCTAAGAGCATTGAATGAGCTTAAAAATTCATCATAAGTGGTGCTTGCAAAGCGACTTATTTTCATATAGCCAATACCGGGTTTTACAATATAGGCTATATCAAGGCTGTATAAAGGAATTTTACCACGCGTAATTTTAAAATCAATTGGTTTTTTTATACCGGCCCTAAGTATACTAACGTCTACCAGACTGCCGCTTTTGCCTCTTAATCTATCAAAAACATCTTTACTGGTTATTTTTTTTCCGGTCATTGTTTTACCGTCAACATTAATTATTTTGTCACCGGCTTTTATCCCAAGCTTCTCAGACGGCCCGCCAATAATGGGGTTTATAACCCTTATTGTATCGTTAATAATATTAAATTCAATACCCACGCCATCAAAATTCCCTTCTAAAGGTTCGTTAACGGCACTAAATTCAGATGCGGGAATAAAATCGCTGTGCGGGTCTAAACTTTTTAGCATCGAGGTAATGGTCTTATTCTCGAGTTGCATTCTGTTAACGGTATCTACATATTGCGCTTCAATGTAATCCAGTAAATTGTTTATTTTATTACCGTTACTTTTTTTGTGAAAAACGGTTTGTGTTGTACTAAGGTCTGCGTTAAAGGTAAAATAGTAGCCAACGCCAACACCAAAGGCCAGCACAAGGGCAAAGTATAAGGGCATAAACGGATTAAACTTTTTTTGTGAGTTGTTATCCGTGTTATTTTCTGGTATTAGCACGATCTATTTTGTATTTTTGTATATTAATTCTCAAATGTAATTAATTAGTAGCTTTCATTTTAAATTATAACTTATTTTAGTAAAAAATGGATCTTAAAAATATATTATTAATTGGCGTTATTTTTTTAATGATCCTTTTTGGTTGTAAAAGGAAAAAAGAAACAAAAAATATAGCCGAGCACCCGGTGCCTTATGTGCCGGTTGATATTACCATTTACCCAAACGATCCTTTAAATTTTAAGATACAGGCCATTGGTGGCTGGCTCTATATAAACGGCGGTATTAATGGCATAATAATTTACCGCAAATCGCAGCAGGAATTTATTGCCTTAGAGCGCACTTCATCTCATTTACCCGATAATGCAGCCGCTAAAGCTAAAGTTATGACAGATAATTTTACTTGTAGAGATACAATAAGCGATTCGCGCTGGCAAATTTTTGATGGTGGTGTTACGCAGGGTCCGGCACAATGGGGTTTAAGGGTATACGGTACAACTTACGATGGTAATGCGCTGCGCATTAAGAACTAGCTTTTACTTTTTTCTTTTTTGAGATCAAGTCCTGCTGTAGTTCCATTTTTCCAATGAGTGGTATTTATTAAATGCAGAATATCTTTTTTAATAAAATCAACTACTATTCTTAACGAATCTATGTTTGGCACGCTATTAAAATAAAGGGCGCCACGTAAAAAATGACGTGTGCTATCTGTCAAATAAAATTGAACCGCCGAGGCGGTGTTACCCGCAATATCAAATACTAAGCCGTAAACCTTCGCGCTATCACGCATAACAGCAATTTCATCTAATCCGGTGGCTTTTACCTGATGTTTGTTTGCAAACTGGTGAGCATCTTCCAAATATTTTCCAATATCATTATTCACTGCCTTATAGCTTAAATGCACAGTAGCTCTGTATTTGGGAAATTCTAAATTCAACCAGCAAGGCTCAGCACCATTGTGTTTATCTTGGTTCATAGTAGCGTAAACCGGTATTTCAAAGGTGTATGGACAAATGCTATCGTATAACCTGTATTTTTTTTCAGGAAAATTAATTCTGAAATAACCTCTTGGTTTTGGCGAAAAAATTTCTTCCTCATCATCGCAGCTAACAGCAGCAAAGCCAATAACAGCAATTAAAACATAAAAAATAGTTCTATAACTTAACTTCATAATCGTTACAAAAATATACAACCACATTAATAATAACGCGGTATATAGTTTTTGTTTTAATTTTTTTGTTGTTAATAAGGCAAACCTGCGCTATCCAGGTTATCTAAATTAGCGCTCGAGTCAAAGCCTTTGGTATCAATATTGGCGCCGTCTTTGCGTTGCAGTATCACAAAACTTTCGCAGTTAATTTCGGTTATTTGTTTTTTTGCACCGTCCTTATCGTTCCATTGTCGGGTTTGTATCTTTCCTTCAATATAAACCTGCGTTCCTTTTTTTAATAATTTTTGTGCGCTCTCTGCCAATGCCCGCCAAATAACAATATTATGCCATTCGGTTTGTTCAACGCGGTTGCCTGCTTTGTCTTTGTAAGCGTCGGTAGTAGCCAAGCTAAAATGTACACGTGCAATATTTCCTTCCAAATACTTTATTTCAGGGTCTTTTCCCAAATGTCCAACCAATATTACTTTATTCACTCCTGCCATTTCTTGTTTTTTTTAGATCTTTATGTAAAATTAAGCTTAAGGTTAGCCAATTCATATATTTTGGGCGTTCCCATTGTCAAAAACAAGAACAAAGTTTTCAACAATGGGCGGGCTTTCCGTTGCAAGTCCTCGCCAAAGATTTTCTTCAAAAACCTTTGGCTGTGGGCTTTCCACTGCAATCCCTAACGCAAATTCCGTATTTATATCTGTTCAAACAGGTTTTTATTTTTTTGCCAAAAAATCAAAAATTAATTTTGCAAACATCAAAACTCTACGTATCTTTGCCCTCCCGTTT
>DDPF01000018.1 GCA_002342065.1 Bacteroidetes bacterium UBA2475
CCAATTTGGGGGAGCTTACAGTAACCTTTTTGCAAAAACAACCTTTGAAAGATCATTCACCATTGTAACATTAATAAGTGCCGTTTTAATTTGGTTAATAAATAAAAAACAACCCGCTAACAGTGGGGTTGCAAAATAGCGCATTTCGTGCTTCTATAAAAGCAGTTACTGAGTATCAGCCACTTCTTAAGGCCAAAAACCAAGGCTTTTTTGTTACTCTTGCTTTTATATTTTACTTTTATTCAGTTTAATATAGACTATGAAAACATTTAAAACGCTTATACTTATTTCTATCATCTGCCTGGTTCTAATTTCCTGCAAACGAAGACATACATACTGCGTGTGTAAAACTCCTCCTAATTCTAATCTTAAACCATTCGACCCTGATTGGGGAACAAGAAATTCTTTAAATAACTTTAAGGCAGATAAAAAGAGATGCGAGGATAAAGAAAAAGAAGGTTATACTGATTGTAGTTTCTCTGCTGAGTAAATATTATTCTTAAATTAACATTCTAAAACCAAAACAACTACAATGAACCCTATGCTCTCCATTATAGAAAAAATGCTGGCAAAAGACATGGATATATAAGTTTGCTCAATTTGAAAAAAATTCTTGAAAAATAACTAATGGTTAACGATCAGTTTTATTTTTTTAGAAGCTTTATCGTCAGAACAGGAAATAAAATAATTACCGTTTGCTAATTCTGTCGTATTAATTTTTACCGAGTTTTCTCCCGCGTTTAAATTTCCGTTGTATACATCCATTACTTTTTGTCCTAAAATATTCTCAACTTCAATTTTTACTTTTGTTTCTTTTACAAGATTTAAATTTAAAGTAGCAGCGTTGTTAGTAGGGTTAGGGTACACCTCCATAAGAGATACACTACCATTACTCTCTTTTAAAGCCGTTACGTTAGCTGCAAGAGCTGTGGTAATGGCATTTTGTATACCGGATTGTGTTACGGTGCTATTATTTTGGTTATAATAAACAGTATAACCACTACCGCCAACAACAATTACTTTTGGCATACCGGCAGTACCGTAGGGCGACATACTTACAGCAGCATTTGCAAATTTAGTTGCGGCAGTAATACCATTTGTTGTACACCAGTTTTGGATGGTGGTACATGAGGAATTAGCATAATCATCGGCAACATAATTTAAAACCATCCCCGGGTTAGAGGCCGAAAAACTCTGAACCGCAGCCTGTGCCGCTAAGGCACCACTAACACAAGCGCTGCAAGGCATTACCCAGGTAATTACCACTATTTTTCCAGAGTTTAACTCAGTAAAAAGATCGTGATTGACACTTGCGCAATCGTTACAATTAAAATTTGAAGCCGTTTGGCTATACGAAATGAAAATAGAAAATGCGAATAAAATAGATAATAATTTTTTCATGAGCTTGTTTTTATATATTCAAATATAGTAAAAATAAGGCAAAAATGAAAGAAAATTGGCTCGATGCTACCTTTATGTATTTTCCTTCTTTTTATTTAAAATACGGCTGATGTATTTCTCAGTAGGCATTAAAGAAATTTGAATGCGTTTAGCATAACGGATGCTGGCAGTTATATCCTTATTTTTTTCGCTGATAACGTCCTTCTGTAAAGTAATAGTTTGTCTGGCGTGCTCAATAGTGGAAGAGTGATTCCATGCGGCATACATTAATAAAGTTATAGGTATGAATATTAAAAATATCGGAGGATCTTCTGTTCCTTTTTGCACCATCCATTCCCATGTTAACGCGCCTTTTAATTGCATATTTACGATCACATACAACATGGGGACCCAGTTTAAACAGCAGCAAAAAAGGAGCCTCATTTTACCCCGTTGAAGTAATATGCCTAAAATAAGAAAGAACATAGCCCAGCACACTCCTATTCTATCGAGCCTCGCAGGATTAAGACACATAAACGAAGCCGAGGAGACAAGAAAACTTATTGTAAAAAAAAGATTGATGGACCTATCTACATTTTGTTGCATTTTTATAGCAAAAGGAAAAAAAAGTATGGTTAAAAAGGCAAGACCATGAATTACTTGTGCTTTTTGATATCCCAATATAAAATCGGTAATTAAAGGGAGCATAAAAATTACAGAGAACATAATACTTAAACGCAGGATCATAATAGCCCTCGCTTGCTCAAATACATCATCAGTTCGTGCTAATATATCCCCAATAAAATATTTCCTGAATTTATTCATTTCATAATTTCACTACTACCAAATTTAGTCTTTTATTCACAATAAAAAAACGCGACATAAGTAGCAATAATTTAGGCTTTTTATATCTTTGATAAACGATCTATACTCAAAATAACATGAGCACAACAACACAAATAGCAAAACATTTTAGGGAAGTGCATTTTGGCTGCAACTGGACCTGGTCGAACCTGAAAGATAACCTGGCAGATGTTAGCTGGGAACAAGCAACTACAAAGCTCGATTCTTTTAATACTATTGTTGCATTAACGTATCATATTAATTATTTTGTTGTTGCTGCTTTAAAAGTATTAGAAGGAAAAGAACTCGATTCAAAAGATGAATTCAGTTTTGACCATCCACCAATTAATTGCAAAGAAGACTGGGAAAAATTGTGCAACAAATGTTTTTCTGATGCCGAAAAATTTGCAACATTGGTTGAACAATTACCGGAAAGTAAACTTTGGGAAGATTTTTCCGATAAAAAATACGGTAATTATTATCGAAACTTACACGGTATTATTGAGCACAGTCATTATCACCTGGGGCAAATAGCCATTATTAAGAAATTGGTGTTGGTTGCTGGTGACAGAAGGTAAAGGGATAAGTAAAAATTTTCTTCCCTTAAAATATTTAAAGATCCAAAGTTTCAAAAGTTTAAAGAGCACTTCGGATCGTTTTAGTTTTTTTGAGCGAATAGCGATCCGGGTGGCCCACGAAGAAAAACGACGTATTGAAAGATTATATTTAAATTTCCAACAGTATAGGACGTTATAATACCAGACTTTGTTGAGAATAAACTTACCTGGTATAACTGTTTTGGGAGTGACGAAGGAAACGAAAATATATAATCGCATATTGGACAATCATGTTCTAATTTGCAATAATGTGTTTCCTTTATTTCACAATGATCTTCATTAAAATGTTCAACATCGTGCATCGCTTTTTCTCCTATTGGAAAAAGGACCAACAACAAAACAAATAATGAAATATATTTGCGAATCACTTTCATTTTTTAATCAAGCAGTATATCTTAATTAATTTTTATTTTAAAAGGTATGGCAACATCAACATCTCCGGGAGCATAGGTTCCGTTTTTAACACCGGGCTGATGTTTTAATTCAATGTTCACTTCTTTTTTAGCAGAAGTAGCTCCTGTCATCCACTCAGTTAATAAACCAATTGGTTTTGGTGTTGATGCACCATCTGAATCTTTATAGGTAATGGTTAAATTAGTGCCGCTAATTGATACAGATGCATTTGGCAAAGCGGAAGGACTTAATTGATTAAAGAAGAACATGTGATCGACTGCTTCATTTAAAACTTCGTTGCTTATAGTATCAAAGGGATTTTTAGTTTCGTCTAACAATAAAAGATTAACTGTGTAGTTTTTACTTGCCAATAAATTTATTACAGAATCAGTTTGTGCAGAAGTTGTGGTTGTACCCGGTCCGTAAAAACCTGCAATTCCGCCATCACCATCAGGATCTTTGTAAAAGTAAGTAGCGGTAGTAGTACCGTTATCTACAATTACTTTCATGGTAGTTATTACTTCCGGGTCAGGATTTGGCCCGCCTGTTGTTGTTGGCGTAGGTGTAGGCTGAGGATCCTTTTTTTTCTCTTTACACGATACAGCGATCAGTGCCACTGCTACAGCGGCGCTTAAGATCATTTTTGTTGTTGTTTTCATTTGTTTTTGCTTTTCATATTTATTTATTTATTTGTTTGTTTGTTCTTATTGTATAAGGTAAATGGCATACGTAATCTAAAGGTTATGTTTGTTCCTACCGCATCGTTATAATATCTAAACCTATCCAGGTAATCCCTGTAAATAGTATTTAAACCATTTGTAACCGACAAAGTAAAAATTAAAGGTTGGCGTTTTATTAATAATGTTGTGCTAACATTTCCACCTACTAAAAAATATCTATCAGGTGGAGGCGCGTAATCAACATTAACAGGCACACGGGTTTGTTTATTTACTGCCTGCGACACTATCTCAGCGTAGGTATCTTTTAAATGTTTTTTGTCCTTAAATGTATAACCGATCGTTCCTTCCAGCCGATCAGCGGGCATATAAATTAATGGCTGCTTATCGTCTATGTTATATCCACGAACAACCATCCCTCGTACTTTTAAATATAAATTAAAAGGAAAAGTATATTTTACCGAACCATCAGTTCCAAAAATGTTTGCGTTATTTTGTTTATAATAAAAAACAGGAAAAGCACCACGGATTGTAAGCTCAGGCCTGTCGCCTGGAAAGTAATAAATAAAATTATTAAAATAATAATTGTAAACGGTAAATTCCGTTTCAAATTTTTTAAAATTTAGTTGCGTATTACTTATAACATTAAACGACCTTTCGGTCTTTAAATTTTTATCGCCACGTTCAATTGTTGCCGTTCCATGGTGAAGGCCATTTGTATAAAGCTCATTTACTGATGGCGACCTCCAGCCATTGGCAGCATAAAAACTGGTTTTTAAATTAGTAAGCGGCTTGTAAATAAAGCCTGTATTAAAACTAAAGCCATTAAATGAATTATGGTAACGCACAAACTGATTTTGTTCCAGGACATAAGGTGTAATATATCTTTCATCATAACGTGCGCCGATTTCAAATTCGATCTTTGGTAAAATATATTTTTCCAATGCAAAAACACCCCATGTACCACTAAAAAAACCGGGCAATAAATACCTTCCTGTATAAGCATTTTCTTGGTACATTCCCTGAACACCAAATTTTCCACTAAAGCGGTTTATGTAATCATGCTCCCATAAAACTTCGCCATAATGGGTAGTTAATCTAAAATCATAATCAGGCAAATTAAGGTCGGCCAATTGATTATTGCGGGGCCTGTGTTTATCGTACTCCTGCCTTTTATTATATTGGTATGCGTAATTAGCATAAAATCTGGATCGTAAACCAGTGTGAAAATGAAAATTAAATTTTATTAATTCATGCTCGGCAACCTGCTTCGGCCTATCTATTATATAACTAAAATCAGCTAAAGAATCTGCGGGTTTTGAACGATTAAACGCCGCTTGCAGATCGGTTAAATTTCCAATGTGAGCGCTTGAAAAAATACCGATCACTGTATTAAACTGGCTGTAAAATATTTCTGCATTAAATTTTTTACCATGATACGCTAAAGCGTATGAAAAATTTTTTTCTTCAACACCTGTGTTCTTCAAATAATAAGTTGGTGTTTTCATGCTACCACCTTGTTTAACTGTTCCCTGAACCCGCCAGCTAAAGCCTTTTATTTTATCAAAATATCCTTGTAATTGTCCTGATACAATTCCTGATCTGCCGTTAGTTGCACCAACTGAATTAAACTCGCCTGTTATTGATGCTGAATCGGGAAGTGAGTTTGGTTCTATCAAAATAACACCTCCAATAGCATCGCTACCATAACGCACTGTTGAAGTGCCTCTTATAACAGTAATTTTTTGAGCAATAAATGGATCGATCTCCGGCGCGTGTTCATTACCCCAGTTTTGCCCTTCCTGCCGGATACCATTATTTAAAGTCATAATACGGTAACCTTGCATTCCATTTATCATAGGTTTACTTATAGTTGCACCATTATTAAATGTTGTTACTCCGTTTACGCCTTTTAAAACTTCTCCTAATGGTAAGCCTTTACTTTTATCAAGTTCTTTAATGCTTATAGTTTCCATAGCCTGTGGTAAAATTTCATCTGAACTTTTTTCCGCTATTATTTCTATATCTTTTAATTGATTAAAACTATGTGGAAGATTAAAAATTATTTTTTTTGATCTAACTAAATCGATCGAAAAAATAGTGTCTTTACAGCCAACGTGCTGAATCAAAATTTTGTAATTGCCCATACATAGTTCCTCAAAAATAAATTCACCTTTTTCGTTGGTCTGAATAACTTTTTCAGGAGACAACAATTTTACAACAGCAAAGCCAAGATGCTCGCTGTTATCGTCATCTCTTACTACACCTTTTAAAACAAGGTCGCATGTTTGCGAACCAGCTGTAAAAGAAAATAGCAGTATAAAAAATACTAATATTTGTTTATAAATAAACATTAAGATCAATGCAAATGCATTGCAATAAATAATTGTTTTTAAAAAAAGAAAATTAAGCCTAGGACTATTAGCTTATTGGGGGTCCACGAAGAGAAAGGCGGAATTTTGGAGATGTTATTTGATTGGATACAATAACCGATGCCAAATCATCAGCCATTATTGAAAATACAGTAATTTGATCCTGGGTTTTAGGTAATATAGAAGAAGACGAAAAAGTATAATCACAAATTGAACAATTATGTTCCGCTTTACAGTAATGAGTATCTTTTATTTCACAATGATCTTCATTAAAATGCTCTAAATCATGTGCCGCTTTTTCCGCTATTGGAAAAAGAAGTAATCCCAACACAAGTATTGAAATATATGAATAAAGCTTCTTCATTTTATTTGACACTACTAACAAAGATAACAAATGTTTTGCCAAAAAATACTCTTTTGGTTTAATAATGCGGAAAATTGACAGAACGCTGATAACGCAGATTAATATGATCAAAAATGATAAAATCAGCGAAAATCTGCTAAATCTGTGTCATCTGCGTTCTATTGTTTTGGGTGTGAGATTGCTTCGCTAACGCTCGCAATGACGGGAATGATCTTATCGTTTTGAAGGGATAAAATTATTTACAAATTTAAAGATGTTAAAGTAAACCGGTTTGTTGTACTCTTCAATATCTGAAGGCTCGGGTGTTTGTAATTTTGTTTGATTCTCAATAGAAAGAGAATTAGCGCTATAAGGAAATAAAAAATTAGTATACGTTCTTGGTGTTGCAAACCATAATGCGATAAGCAAAACAGAAATAGATAAAGATATTTTTATGACTTTGGTCTTAAACATTTTACACTACAAAATAACAACATTCTTTTTGATAAGGCAAAAAATTAACAAATCCCTTAAAAGCCCTATAAACAGGCTTATTTTTTGTTCAATTGTTGTCTTTGTTTAGCCATATCCTCTAAACGTTTCTGGAAATTAGAAACTTTAGCGGGTTTTTTCATGTTCGCTTCCAGTTGTGCCCTGATCTTGGCATCGCTGATAATTTTTTTCATGATCCAGTTTTGCAAGAAGGTGAACATATTTGCCAAGAAATAATACCAACTTAAACCTGCAGCGTAATCATTCATCACAGCCAAAAAGATAACAGGCATAAAGTACATCATAAATTTCATACCCGGCATTTGGTTATTTTGCTGCGGCATCATACTGCTATTCATGTATGTGTAAACAAGTGTACTCACAAACATTAACAATGCGAATAAACTTACGTGATCGCCATAAGCCCAGTTTATAAACGGCACAAACCCAAAATCCCAGATGGTATCATAAGTACTTAGATCGGTAGCCCATAAAAAACTTTGCTGGCGCAATTGAATAGCCGCAGGAATGAAAGCAAATAAAGCAATTAAAATAGGGAACTGTAATAATAAAGGAAAACAACCTGATAACGGATTAACGCCAGCCTTTCGATAGAGCGCCATTTGCTCTTGTTGTTTTTTCATTGGGTCAGGCGTTTTTTCGTACTTGGCTGCTAAAGCATCTGTCTCAGGCTTTAACACACGCATACGCGCACCGCTCATATATGTTTTGTAAGCAATAGGTAAAAGAACAATTTTAACGATAAGGGTTAAAATTAAAATTACAATACCCATATTCATAAAATTCAACGAATCAAATAAAGGAATAACCATCCATTTATTGATGTAACTAAAAATGCTCCAACCTGTTGGAACAATGTTTTCAAGATCATCTCCGTATCCTTTTAAGATATTGTAATCATTTGGTCCGAAATAAAATTTAAAACCAAATTTTTCGTTCGGTAAATGTTGGTATGGAACTCCCACCTCAGCAGATACAGCCTTTACAACTGTTTCAGAATTTGGGCGTGACGATGTTTTAATAAAACTTCCCGCTTTTGCAAAAGAGTTGTTAGCAATAATAGCAGAGTTAAAATATTGTTGTTTAAAAGCTACCCATTTAATATCCGCATCGTTCAATTCTTTTTCTTCATCTTTTAAAGCATTGATGTAATCAGGACTATTAATAGTTTGTTTAAAATAAATAGTAGCTGCCTTTTTTTCTAACCTAATGTATTTTTCCTGGCTTGGATAAAGCATAGCCCAGTTTAATTGCAACTGATCTTCGGTTTGAGATATTATGTTTTGCATTCCCACAAAACGTATCTCCGAACTGATCATGTAATCGTTTGGCTTAAGAGAATAAGAGAATTCAATATAACTTCCCGGTTTAGAAGTTTCTAATTTAAGATCTATACCTGTTGCTGTTTGTTTTACAGATTTAAAATAAAAACTATCGGTAGAAAAGATACGTGAACGATCGTAAGCATTTAATTTTAAAGCGAAGTTTAGTGAATCGCGATCAAATAAAATTAATGGTTCTGTTTTACCTGAGCGGTGATACTTTTTTAATTCAACTTTTATTAGTTGCGCGCCTTTATTTAAAATGGTGGCTTTAATATTTTCGTTCTCAATTATAAAACTTTCTTCTTTGCCAATAGACGCAGGCGTAAAATCTTTATACTGATCATTTAATAAAGCTGTTTTTACAGAATCGCTTAATACAACAGTTTGTTTTAATGTATCGGCAACTTTTTTAACGGCGGCGTCTTTCGCCATTAATTCGGCTTGTTCCTTTTGCTGAACAAGAGCAATAGAATCTTTTATTGCTTTGTTACGTGCTATTGTTTCTTTTGAAGGGCCACTTATATATAACCAAATACCTAAAATTCCGGCAATTAATCCTAATCCAATTAACGATTTCTTATCCACTGTTTACTAATTTAAAACGGGGCAAATTTAGCATTTTTTGAAAGATTATCGCTCAGAAAAATTCACAAAAGGGATAAAAGGCAAATTAGAATTTTTCGCCCTCCAGTTTAGCCACAACGGCGCTAGCTACAGCGTTACCCACCACATTAGTAGCGCTGCGGCCCATATCCAGAAGTTGGTCTACCGCTAAAAGCAGCAATAAACCTTCGCCGGGGATCTTGAACATACTTAACATACCGGCAATTACCACCAGAGAAGCTCTTGGAACACCGGCCATACCTTTACTGGTAATTAATAGAATAAGCATCATTTTTATCTGGTCAGCCATACCAATATCCATACCATAACTCTGTGCTATAAACACAGTGGCAAAGGTCATGTACATGATACTGCCATCCAAATTGAAAGAATAACCCAGGGGCAAAACAAAACTTACTATACGATTACTGATGCCATGCTTCTCAAGAGCCTCAATGGTCTTTGGCATGGCACTTTCGCTGCTGGCGGTACTAAAAGCTAATAAAATAGGCTCTTTAATATCCCTTAAAAGTTTAAAATAATTTACTTTAAATGCATAGCAGATCGCAAGTAATATCACAAATACAAAGAAGATCAAACCACCAAAGAAACAAAGTATCAGGTATAGATAACCACCCAAAACATCTAATCCCTGCTGTATGACGACCGCTGTAATGGCGCCAAAAACGCCAATGGGCGCAAAGTTCATTACAAAATTAGTAACCTTAAACATTACATGACTTAAACTGTCAAAAGCCCTGATAATGGGTTTACCATGTTCGCCAATACTTGCAGCAGCCACACCAAAAAATAAAGCAAATACAACTATTGGTAAAATATCGTTAGCTGCCATTGAGCGCATGATACTTTCGGGGATAACATGATCTATAAAATTAGAAGAAGTTTGTTTACTGATCTTAACACCCGTCTCTACATTGGCCTCCGGCAGATCGAGATGCATGACCTTACCGGGTTCAAAAAGATTTACGATCACTAAACCAAGAGCTAAAGCAATTAAGGTAGCAGAAGTAAAATAAATGAGGGTTTTTAATCCTATCCTTCCTACACTTTTAAAATCACCAACCTTTGAAACACCTATCACTAAAACCGCCAACACCAGCGGCGCAATGATCATTTTAATAAGATGTAAAAAGATATCGCTTAAAATAGAAAAGTTAGATGCAGTATTTTTCTTTTCTTCCTTAAATTGTTTTTCTTCGTATTTAATAATTGCTTTCTCAACCTGTTTTTTTATTTCGGGATTTGAGATAGAATTTAATTTGCTTTTATCGTACTCGAATTTATTTTGTGTAATAGATAGGTTTACCGCGTAGCCCACCACCAGACCAATAAGCATGGCCACAATTATAAAACTTATTAATTTATTTTTTTTGAAATAATTCATATTATAATACTTCCTGTAACACTTCCATCTTCATTCCGCGTGAACCTTTAATTAAAATAGTATTGTCAGATACATTCAGATCTTTTAAATACGTTAAACATTCTTGCGTGGTCTTAAATTTTTTAAATGGATTGTCGAGCTTGAAAAATTCGTCGCCCACCAACACCACGTTACTTAAATTTTTTTCCTGCAGCAAGTTAACTATTTTTTGATGTTCATCGTGGCTATATTCTCCTAATTCGAACATATCACCTAGAAGGAGTAACTTTTTATCAGAGCGATAATTGGCAAAATTCTCAATAGCTGCTGACATACTGTTAGGGTTGGCGTTGTAGGCATCCAGCAAAATGGTGTTTCGTCCCGTTTTTACCAATTGTGAGCGGTTCATGTTAGGTAAATAGTTCTCTAACGCTTCTTTAATAAGCTCATCCTCTACTTTAAAATAATTTGCCACACAAGCTGCGGCAAGACAATTAATGAAATTGTAAGAACCAACAATTTGTGTATTAATAACAGACAATTTATTAAAATCTTTTTCGCCATAACGCGTAGTGAATTTTAAACTAACTGTTTCCGATGTGGTGCAATCTTTTCCAATTACATCATACAGTTTTTTACAGCCGTAAGTGATCTTATCATTTTTAAAAGCAAGATCGTACAACACTTCATCATCGCCATTTACAAATACTTTTCCGTTCTTTGTTTTAATGTATTTATATAATTCGCTTTTTCCTTTTTTAATTCCCTCTTCACCGCCAAAGCCCTCTAAATGAGCTTTTCCAATGTTTGTGATCAATCCGAAATCAGGCTCTGTGATATCACACAGCTCATTTATTTCTCCCTGGTGATTTGCACCCATTTCTATAATTGCAAATTCGTGTTCTGCTTTTATATTTAATAAAGTAAGCGGCACACCAATATGGTTGTTTAAATTACCAATAGTTGCAAGGGTTTTAAATTTTTTTGAAAGTACAGCGTTAATTAATTCTTTGTTGGTTGTTTTTCCGTTGCTGCCAGTAATGGCTAAGAACGGAATAGTGAATTGCCTGCGGTGATGTGTTGCCAAAGCTTGCAACGCTTTTAAAACATCGGCCACCAAAACAATTTTAGTATCGGTAACATATTTTTCTTCATCAACCACTGCCAAACTGCAACCTGCATCAATTGCTTTTTGCGCAAATTCATTCGCATTAAAATTTCCACCTTTTAGTGCAAAGAAAACAGAACCAGGTTCCAACTTCCTGGTATCAGTACAAATCTGCTGCTTTGCTTTTAAATAAAAGGAGTAAAGTTCCTCTGTGGAAATATATTTTGGCATGGTACAAAATAAAAAAAACCCTTAAGCTATTTGCTTAAGGGTTTTGTTATATTATTAACAATATTATTTTCCTAATCCAACAGGACTACCTACACGCGTCATAGCACAACGGAAACCTAACCATGCGTTAGCCTGGCGTTGATCTAAGAATCTACGTACGCCCGGGTTCAAGAAGTATGCACGGTCTCTCCAGCTACCACCTTTAAAAACGCGAGATTTATCATTTACCAAAGATGTTTTTGCGTATTCGTACATTAATTTATCAGCTTTGTCAGTGTAAGCATCTTCACCAGATTCGTAGAAAATACTTGAGTTAACATCACCATCCATATAATTGATATAATCGGCTGTTTTATAATTTCTGCGCTCATCTAAGTTATCTGTTGACACTGCACTGGAAACTTCTCTCCATTGTACACGTCCCGGGATATCTGATTTACCTTCTTGCGTAGCGTTATTGTTACCGTTAATATCATTTGTCATAATAGTTAAAACGCTATCAGTAACCTCAGCTGTTTCACCACTCACACCGTGAGTTGTAGGGTTGTTAACTTTGTGTTTGAATTTTTGGTAAACCGGTCCGTCAACGTTAGTAAGGATCTCTCCACCTAAACCACCAATTAAAGTAGTACTATCACGTTTTTGAGTAGTAAATACATTACCACGGAAAGGACGGAATTCATCAGCATCTTGTAAAGTGTTAGGGCGATATACGTCCATTACCCACTCACAAACGTTACCTGACATATTATATAAACCGTAATCATTTGGCCAGTATGAATAAACAGGAGCTGTAACGTCAGCATTATCATTTAAGAAACCAGCAGTACCCATGTAATCACCGGCACCACGCACAAAGTTAGCATTGATCTGACCCATGTATTTATCTGTAGCGTTACGAACACCGTGTCCGTTCCAAGGATAGATACGACGATCTGTGATACGCTCACCAATAGTATTACCAATTAAGCCATAAGCAGCATATTCCCACTCAGCTTCTGTCGGTAAACGGTATTTTGGTAAAAAGATACCATCTTCCATACGTACATCACGCTCTGGGTTTTGCTCGTCAAAAGAAGGTAATTTTTGTTTTAATTGTCCTTGCCATTTACCTGATAAATAAGCTTCAGTTGAGAAGTAATCCTGATCTGAAGGGCTTGGAACGTGTTCCAATAAACCTTCACGGATTAAGATAAACTCATTAACACGGTCAGTTCTCCAGGCACAAAAATCATTTGCCTGTAACCAGTTAACACCAACTACCGGATAATCACGGTAAGCAGGGTGACGTAAATAATATTCAACGTAAGGCTCATTGTAAGCTAATTTTTCGCGCCAAACTAAAGTATCAGGCAATGCCTTATAATAAATATCCGGGAAAGTTGGTCCAAATACACGGCTTGTCCAGAATAAATACTCTAAATAAGAGAAATTACTTACCTCTGTCTCATCCATATAAAATGAAGAGATCGTAACCCTGCGGGCTACGTTGTTCCATTCATATGTAACATCTGTTTCTGTACGTCCCATAGAAAAGGTACCGCCTTCAATAAGCACAAGGCCTGGTCCTGTTTCTTGCTCCTCGTAAGGTGGTTTTTCAAAACCTCCGTTAGTAGGATCATTATAAGCCCAACCTGTAACCGGTGAGCGTTCCTGAGAACATGAAACCAAAATTGCTGCCACTATTAAGGCTAACGATCCTGGTTTTTTTATCCATTTTATATTCATAGTATTAACTATTGGTACAACGCTATAACGTTATTTTATTTAAAAGGTTACAAAAATAATTAAAATGATGGACAACTGATAGTACGATATTTCTTACGTTTAGGCTTACATTCGAACTGGATCTGCAACGAAATTTCGTGCGAGCCGGCAGTGTTACCACTTAATTTTGAGACAGTTATGTCATAACTGTAGCCAAATTTAAAATTAGCGTTTTGAATACCTACTAGGGCAATAACAGCATCCGCATTTCTATACCATAAACCTGCTACAAAAGAGCCTTTAACATAATAAAGACCTAAATTAAGCTGGCTAAACTTTTGTTGTTGTTGAAATAAGATGTTTGGCGACAGGTAGCTGGCATTTCCTTTTTCTAATGGGATAATTGCCCCTGCGTGACCTGTAAATTTAGCCGGTAGTTTTGAAGTGCCTAATAAGCCTTCGTCGGGTTGATTAATATGGTGAGCTGCAAAACCAAAGAAATAATATTTACTGTAACCTAATAAACCTGCAGAAAAATCGGCATTACGCTTGCTTTGAGAAGGTACAGCTTCTTGTGTATTCCAAACGAAACCTCTTCTGGCATCAATCATATCACCAAAGTTTAGTTTTGTTTTATCCAATGATTTTTGCATATAAGTTGCCTGGATACCAAACTTTAAAGAGAATTCCCTCGTTACGGCAGCATGGTATGAGTATAAGATACTGAAATTTGTAGTTTTTAAAGTTCCGCGAGCCTGATCGTCAGTAGTAACTAAAGCCCCTATTCCACCAGCCAATGCATCCAAATGCATATCGTAAGAAGCGGAGTAAGTAACATAAGTACCCGAAAGGTTGGGCCACTGGTTACGATAGTTCATGCATATCCTTGGACATCTTGCGGTACCTGCGAAAGCAGGGTTCAAGTATAAAGGGTTCGCGTAGAATTGCGTGAATTGTGGATCTTGCGCTTTTAAGTCTAATAAAAACACTGAGAACACTAATAATGGTAACAGTATGCGTCGATTCATAAAAATTGTTAACCTAACCTATTTCACAAATATATAAAAACCTTTTCAAAAACAAAAATAAATCTTAACAATAATTTGATCGCTAAATCGTTTATATGTTGTAAATCCTTTAATTTTACCAAATATATGATTTTTCTTAGAAATAGCGTTTTTGTAGTAGGTTTTATTTTTAGCGGTTCTCTCTTTAGTCAAAGAAACTTAGCTCAAAATCTAAATATTGAGCAAACAACTAAAAATAAAACTTCAAATATAATTTCTTCTAATCAAATTGATTCAATTTTACTTAAAGTTGAAGTGAAAAATGCACATTACGATCACAAAAAAAATAACCTTCCATACTTTGTCATATCAAGGACTACGCCATATAATCAAAACGCAAAGCCTACTTTAATAATACAAAAAACAGAAATAGTTACAGAGCCTCACGCTACGAATATTAAAAAACAATTTGGTAAATTTTTAACCCAAAATTTTGAGCTTATTTCTACCGAAAGTTTATGCAAAAATGAGAACCTAAATCAACATCGTTTAATTCCATTTAGATTAAATAATTTAAATCAGGTAGAAGAATTAATTGATTATTCATTTACCTGGCAACTCTCTACCGATAATAGCCGCAGGTTAGCAAGCACTTCTGCTTTTAAGAACAATTCTGTTTTAGCTATCGGCGATTGGTTTAAAATTGGTATCACTAAAACGGGTTTTTATAAAATTGATAAACAATTATTAGCGGCCATGGGTGTAAATTTAAATGGCCTTAACCCTAAGAATATCAGGATCTACGGTAACGGTGGCCGTATGTTACCGGAATTAAACTCTGCTTTCAGATATGATGATCTTGAAGAAAATGCAATACAGGTTATTGGCGAAAGTGATAATGTTTTTAATGATACAGATTATATTTTATTTTATGGCCGCGGCGCTACCGGCTGGACAAAAACAGGTGTGCAAACGGGTTTAAAATTTAGGCACGAAAAAAATCTTTACAGCGATACAAGTTTTTATTTCATCAATGTTGATCTTGGTGCAGGAAAACGTGTTGCTTCTCCAACGGCAATTACTGCGCCTTCTAACACTACAACTACCTCTTACGATTATTACAATTACACCGAAAGCAATCAAACAAATTTCGTAAAAAGTGGTCGCCAGTTTTATGGCGAATATTTTGATATTACTACCAATTATGCATTTAACTGGAGCGATGGTGATTTTACGGTTGGTGATACCGTTGTTTCTGAAGTAACTATTGCCGGAAGAGGTATAGCCGGTGGTGTTTACCAGGTAAGTGGCGCAGGAATAAATTATACTTTAAGCACAGGTGCTGTAAATGTAAATAATTACCTTGCTGATTATGTTGCAGATGCCACAAAACAAGGCAAAGGCTTACTGAATGATCCAAACATAATTAGTTTAAATATTTCAAAACAAACATCCAATTGCATAGCCTGGTTAGATAAGATAACTATTAACGCCCGCAGAAATTTAACCTTTACCAATAAACAATTTGAGTTCAGAGATACAAGGATAACCGCTCCGGGCAATATTTGCAGTTTTAATATTACAAATGCACAAGGCGCAACGCCAATAATCTGGAATATTACCGACCCAATTAATCCATACGTGCAAGCTTACTCAGGCAACAGTGTAATTAATTTTATAGCAAATGCCGACTCTTTAAATACATATGCAGTTACATCCGGTATAGATCTTTATACACCTAAATTCGTGGGCAAAATTGCTAATCAAAACCTGCACAATGTTCAACAGGCCGATTACGTTGTTATTACACATCCATTATTTACTGCACAAGCGCAACGCCTAGCAACACTTCATCAACAGAAGGAAGGATTAACTTATATAGTTGCAACAATTGACCAGATCTATAACGAGTTTAGCAGCGGAAGACCGGATATTTCAGGGATAAGGGATTTTATAAGAATGCTTTACAGCAGAAACATCACATCAGGCAAACAAGTAAAATATGTTGTATTGGTTGGCGATGGTTCTTATGATAATATCAATAGAAATATTTTAACCAACAGTAATTTAATTCCAACCTACGAAACTTTGGATTCAAAATCGTTTTTAAATAGTACAGCTTCTGATGATTTTTATGGTTTGATGGACCCAAATGAAGGTGCCTATGCCGAAGGCGCTGGCACAATAGATATTGGAGTTGGCCGCCTAACCTGTAGAAATTTACCAGAGGTTATAAATGTTGTAAATAAAATTGAGAATTATTATCGTAAAGATCCTAATTTTAAAATTGAAGATTCGGCGCCTGAAAACTGTAATTCTTCAACCTCATCACCTTTGGGTGATTGGAGAAATTGGGTTGTTTTTCTTGGTGATGATGAAGATCAATCTACTCACATGTACCAGGCCGATCAGTTATCGAATATTTTACAGGCTACTTACCCAAATTATAATAGTGATAAAATTTATCTTGATTCGTACCAACAATTTTCAACGCCGGGAGGTCAAAGATATCCTGATGCTGCTGAAGATCTTTTGCGACGCTTTAAAAAAGGCGCACTGGTATTTAATTATACTGGCCATGGTGGCGAAGTTGGTATTACCGGCGAAAGGATATTAGACGTGCCAACCATTAACGGATTAGATAATTTTAATAGATTACCACTTTTTGTAACAGCAACTTGCGAGTTCAGTCGTTACGATGATCCGGGCAGAACCTCTGCGGGCGAGCTTTGTCTTTTAAATCCAAAAGGCGGTTCAATTGCATTATTAACTACTTGTCGTCTTGCATTTTCATCAACCAATTTTGTTTTAAATACAAGCTTATTTAGTTATTTATTTAAAAAATTACCGAATGGAAAAATGCCTGCTTTAGGCGATGTTATACAAGAAACAAAAGCAATATTAGGCCAATCTATTTACTACGCTAACTTCCATTTATTGGGAGATCCGGCATTGCCACTGGCTTACCCGCAACAAAAAGTAATTACCTCTAAAATAAATAATAACCTAGTTACAGCAACAAGTATTGATACTATTGCAGCACTTGCTAAAATAACGGTTACGGGCTTTGTGGCAGATACAATGGGAAATAAACTGTCAAGTTTTAACGGAATTGTTTATCCAACAGTTTTTGATAAAGAAGAGAGCCTTACCTGCTTATTGAATGATGCGGATTCTTATTATAATGCAGTAGGAGTTCCATTTAATTTTACACTTCAAAAAAATATTTTATACCATGGTAAAGCACAGGTAACCAATGGCGATTTTTCATTTACGTTCATCGTTCCAAAAGATATAAGTTTTGCAATTGGGCCAGGAAAAATAAGTTATTATGCAACTGATGGCCAAATAGACGCTACCGGTTATACCGATAAAGTTAAAGTTGGCGGAAGTGCGAAAAATCCGGTAATTGATAATGATCCTCCGCAATTGGGCATTTATTTGAACGAAAAAGGTTTTGTAAATGGTGGTACAACTAACGAAAAACCAATTTTGTATGCAAACCTTACAGATTCCAGCGGTATAAATACTGTGGGATCAAGTATTGGTCATGATATTACAGTTATTTTAGATGAGAACAGCAGCAAGCCAACTGTTTTAAATGATTATTACGAAGCCAATTTAAACAGTTATCAAAGTGGTAAATTACGTTATCCTTTTGAGGAACTGCCCGAGGGCAATCACCGCCTAACCTTTAAGGCATGGGATATTCAAAACAATTCGGGTACTGTTAGTACAGACTTTGTGGTAGCACATAGTGCTGAGCTGGCTTTGACACATGTTTTAAATTATCCAAATCCTTTTACTACTACTACTAAATTTTATTTAGAACATAACCAGGCCTGCAACCCCTTAAAAATAACTATTCAGATATTTACTATAAGCGGTAAAGTGGTTAAAACCATTCAAAAAAATGTAACCTGTGAAGGTTTTAGGCCTGAAGGTATTGACTGGGATGGAAAAGATGAATATGGAGACAAGTTGGGAAGAGGTGTTTACGTCTATAAATTGGCTATAATTAACACCGATAATCAAAAAGCTGAAAAAACTGAAAAATTAGTTATACTAAATTAGTAAATTTGCCGTTTATCTTTGTTTACACGGCTTATCTGAAACAATTGAATGAATAAAAGTATTTTAATATTAACATGTGCTCTTGCCACCAGATCTGTATTTGGGCAGATCAGCAGTTCACAAATAGGTGGTCAAACCATTAATCCTATTACAACAGCGGTTCCTTTTTTATTAATTAGTCCTGATAGCAAACAAGGTGGTATGGGCGATGTTGGTTGCGCTACCGATCCCGATATTAACTCCATTCACTGGAATGGCAGTAAACTAGCTTTTTCTGATAAAAAATTTGGTGTTGGTTTTACCGTTACACCATGGCTAAGATTATTAGTGCCAGATATTAATTTATATTATTTGGGTGGTTACGCTAAGGTTAATAAACGAACAGCCGTTGGCGGCTCTTTGCGTTATTTTAGCTTGGGAAATATTGAATTGACGAATGCAACCGGTGTAAAAACTGGTGATTTTAAACCCAATGAATTTGCAGTAGATCTTGCTGTTTCTCAAAAATTATCCGATCATTTTGCTTTAGGTGTGGCCATGCGCTACATTAACTCAAGCATTAGCCGAGTGTATTTTAACGGAAGCCAGGGTAACGCTGCAAGTACTGCCGCTGTTGATGTTAGCATGTACTATAAATCTAATAAATTTAAAATGGGTGACAAAAAAGCGGTATACACCGGCGGTTTAGCCTTTACAAATATTGGTGCAAAAATTAAATACTCAAACGATCAAAACTTTATTCCAATGAATATGCGTTTGGGTAGCGGTTTAAAAACAGATATTGATGAGTTTAACACAATAGGTGTTTATGTTGATTTTAATAAATTATTAGTACCTACACCGCCAATTTACAAATACAAAAAAGACGCTAGCGGCAATCAAACAACTGAAATTGAAATTGATCCCGCCACAAACGCCAAAGTAATTGAAAAAGGAAAAGATCCAAATGTGCCGGTAGCACAAGGTATTCTGCAATCTTTTAATGATGCCCCGGGTGGATTTAAAGAAGAATTACAGGAAGTAAACATTTGCACAGGTCTTGAATACTGGTACAATAACACTTTTGCGGTTAGAACAGGTTATTTTTATGAGCCAAAAACAAAAGGTTCGCGCCAGTTCTTTACTGTTGGTATGGGTTTTAAATTTAAAGTTATTAATGTAGATGGTTCTTATTTGATCCCAACTTTATTAAATAACCCGCTTCAACGTACCTGGAGAATAACCCTGAGCTTTAATTTTGACGCGGCAAGCAAGGAAAAAGACCCTGCTGCGGTTGCTCCTTAATTCACCTTAAATTCTCTTTTCACAACCCTATGTGCATAATTGCACAGCGTACTGGTAATATCATGCGCTGCAATTGAGATATTTGTGTTATGCGCATTTTAAAAATCTCCTTTCCAATTGTTGCTTTATTTATTTTATTTGCATGTTCAAACCCTGAACAACAAAAAGATACAAGAACAATTTTCAGCTATAACGAAATGGCCGGAATAACATCGTTAGATCCCGCCGCTGCTATTAGCTTCGAAAACATTTGGCCAGTTAATCAAATTTTTAACGGTCTTGTTCAAATGGATGACCGGTTAAATGTAATTCCCTGCATTGCAAGAAAATTTACTATAAGCGATGACGGACTGGTTTATACTTTTAATTTAAGAAGCGATGTTTATTTCCAGGACAACCAATGTTTTGAAAGCACCCGAGGAAGACGCGTAGTTGCAAAAGATTTTGTGTACAGTTTTAATCGTTTGTACGATAGTAAAGTTAGTAGTGCATCTACTCTTTTAAATAATATTGATAGAAGTGAAAAGACCGAATACAAAGGTTTTCAATCTATAAACGACTCAACATTGGTTATAAAATTAAAAGAACCTTTCAGCGCCTTCTTAAGTATTTTAACTATGAAATTCTTTTCAGTTGTGCCTTACGAAGCAATAGAATTTTACAAGACAGATTTTAGAAGAAACCCTGTAGGCACCGGCCCTTTTTCTTTTAAAATGTGGGAAGAAGGCACCAAACTTATTCTTGTAAAAAATGTAAATTATTTTGAGCGGGATGAAAAAGGCATTCGCCTACCCTACTTAGATGCAGTTTCTGTTTCGTTTGTGAAAGATCGTGAAACAGCTTTTATGGAATTACTAAACGGAAAATTTGATATGCTAAGTGGTGCCGATGCATTTAATATTAATGAAGTGTTGGATAAAGAAGGCGACCTGAGAGATATTTACACTAGTAAATTTTATTTGCAAAAACAAACATTTTTAAAAACAGATTACATCGGTATTTTAATTGATGAAAAAATTGAATCGGTTCGTAATTCTCCATTAAGATTAAAATCTATTCGTAAAGCAATTAACTATGCTTTCGACAGGGATAAAATGATCAAATATTTAAGAAATAATATTGGTATTGCTGCACACGCAGGCTTTATTCCAAAAGGAATGAAAAGTTACGATCCCGCAAAAGTTAAAGGTTATTCTTATAATCCTGATTTTGCAAGAGAACTTTTAAAAGATGCCGGCTACCCTGGTGGAAAAGGTTTACCGGAAATTACTTTGCACACAACCGATAATATTGCCAGCAAAGAACAGGTAGAATTTATTCAATCTGAATTATCTAAATGTGGTATCAACTTACAAATAAGCATCGAAAAAAAATCTGTGCTAACACAAGCGGTTAGCAATTGTGAATACGAAATGTTTAAAAAATCATGGGTGGGTGATTATGCTGACGAAGAAAATTTTATGACACTTTTTTATAGCAAGAATTTTTCGCCGCAAGGTGTAAATTATTTTCACTATAAAAATGCGGCATTTGACGAAGCCTTCGAAAAAGCACAACGTGAAACGAACGAAGCTATTAAAATTGATCTGTATCAAAAAATGGATCGCATGATAATTGATGATGCGCCTGTTATTCCTTTGTATTACGATCAGGTTATTCGTCTTGTAAATCATAAAATAAAAGGTTTAGGTAACAACTCTATGAACCTTTTGAATTTAAAAACTGTTGTAAAACAGAATTAATGCAAAAAATACTTTTTGTTTGTTTGGGTAATATTTGTCGTTCGCCTTTAGCCGAAGGCATTATGCTGCATTTAAAAAACAAACACCGTTTACATGTAGAAATAGATTCTGCCGGAACAGCAGGTTATCATATTGGCGAAGCACCGGATACGAGAACCATAGCTAAAGCTAAAAAGAACGGAGTAGATCTTTCTTCACTCCGTGCAAGACAATTAGATAAAAAAGATCTTGATATTTTTGATAAGATATATGTAATGGACCATAGCAACTTAAAAAATGTTCTGGCACTTGCAAAAGATCAAAAGCAAAAAGATAAAGTAAGTTTATTTTTAAATGCCGTTTATCCGGGCAAAGACCTTGAAGTACCCGATCCTTATTATGGCACAGAACAAGGCTTTGAGGATGTTTTTCAATTGGTGTATAAAGCTTGCGAAAATTTAGCCGGCAATTTTAAAACCGTAGTTTAACTTTTTTTGATCAAGATCAATTCATGATTTTTGCGTAATTTCGTTTATATGCGCTACCAGAGGGTCAATTTTAAATTAAACTTTCTTCAAAATTCAGTATCAAAGAACTAATGAGGATCTTTTTTACGTTTATAGCTACCCTGCTCTTTTTACAAATTTCGTTTGCGCAAAGCGATTCCTTAAAAAGACTAAAAGTAGATTCCTTAACAAAAAAACTAGTACTCGATTCTTTACACACATACCGTTTTAAAAAACTTCGTCCTTATGTCAATATCGATAGTCGCAATTCATTTGTTCCTTCAAACCTTACTAACTTAAGCGGTTTTCAACTGGGAATTATTGTTAATGAGTACCATACTTTTGGTGTTGGTATTTATACACTTACCAAATTCTCAAAAAGTAATTCACCTTTAAATGCTGTTTCAGAATTTAACCGTTTTGGATATGTGAATATTTTTTATGAATATTTTTTATTGAACAAGCGTTATCTGGAAATAGATCTGCCTTTTGAGGTAGGCGTTGGTGGATTCAAGGCAAATCTACGTGATACTTCGGCAACCGGGATAAGTAATATATCAAAATGGTTCGTACCATTGGGCGCCGGTGTTAAATTTATTGTAAAACCGGTAAGGTGGATCGGGCTTTCTACCATGATAGGTTATCGTTACATCCCTTATAAACAAAATTTGCTTGATTACGACGGTTTATATTATTCGCTTGGGGTTTGGATAGATTACAGGCAAATATACCGTGATATCAAGTATTATGGCATTCAGAAGAAAAAATACAGAAGAGATGTCCAAAATATTCTCTTAAATTGATAGCATTTAACCTTTATTTAATAAGGGCTATTCAGTAAAAATTTTATCTTTGCCCTTCTAAAATAAAAACTATGTCGGCAGCAAATAAAGGTCCCGTTTCAAAATTTGTAGAAACTCATTATAAACATTTTAACGCAGCCGCTTTAGTTGATGCTGCAAAAGGTTACGAAACGCATTTAACCGAAGGTGGTAAAATGATGGTTACTCTTGCAGGCGCTATGAGTACTGCCGAGTTAGGAAAATCTTTAGCAGAAATGATCCGCCAGGGAAAAATTGATATTATTTCTTGTACAGGTGCTAACTTAGAAGAAGATATTATGAATTTAGTGGCGCACAGTCATTACAAACGTGTGCCAAATTACCGCGATCTTTCGCCGCAGGATGAGTGGGATCTTTTAGAGAACCATTACAATCGTGTTACAGATACTTGTATTCCCGAAGAAGAAGCATTTCGTCGTTTACAAAAACATATTCATAAGATCTGGAAAGATGCCGATACAAAAGGCGAACGTTTTTTTCCACATGAATTTATGTACAAGATTTTATTGAGTGGCGAATTAAAACAATATTACGAGATCGATCCAAAAGACAGTTGGATGTTAGCTGCAGCAGAACGCAACTTACCAATGGTTGTTCCAGGTTGGGAAGACAGTACGATGGGAAATATTTTTGCTTCTTATGTTATTAAAAACGAAATAAAAGCAAGCACCATGAAAAGTGGTATTGAATATATGGCCTGGTTGGCAGATTGGTATCCAAAGAACAGCGGTGGAAAAGGCGTAGGCTTTTTTCAAATTGGTGGTGGTATCGCTGGTGACTTTCCAATTTGTGTTGTACCTATGTTATATCAGGATATGGAAATGACCAACATTCCTTTCTGGAGTTATTTTTGCCAGATCTCTGATTCAACAACCTCTTACGGTTCTTATTCGGGCGCAGTGCCAAACGAAAAAATTACCTGGGGTAAATTAGATATTAATACACCTAAATTTATTGTAGAAAGTGATGCAACAATTGTTGCGCCATTAATATTTGCCTGGATATTAGGCTGGTAACATTTATTTTTACTTTAAAAGCCATTGTTTTTATAAAACAATGGCTTTTTTATTTTTTTGTAATACTGTCTCCAATTGTTTGTTTATTAACTCCCGAGGTGAATCATCAATGAGAATTCCTAAATTTAATTGTTCAAGACGTTTAACATTCCATTCTTGCTCAAAATGACTTGTTAAACAAAGCATGTATGTTTTATGTCTTAGCGCTTCGTATAATGTTCCATTTCCCCCATGGCAAATTAAAAAAGAGCATTTAGGCAAGATCTTTTCAAGGTTTACAAAATCTTTATGATAAACATGATTTCCATTTATTACCTGCTCTTGATCTCCTGCCACAATAATATTTACACGCGAATATTCTTTTTCCGATAAAAAGGATAATGCTTTTATATTTCCACTACTACCCAAACACACACAAATAGTTGGTTTTGTTTGGTCTAGTTGAGCTAATAACTGTAACTCATCTTCATTTGATGAAAAAAGCAGTGGACCAATTATTTTATAATTTTCAGGTAAATTACGTTGAGGAAACAAATAAACTTCATCGCAAATTAAATTTTCATCGCCTTCAAGTTCGCTTAGATAATCATTAATATTTCTGAGTCCGTACTTTTTTCTTATGTCGCGAAACGGTTTATGTATTTTCTTAAATGCCATTCTCTCGGCAAATGTTGTTATTGTATCTGCAATTTTTGGCGGCAGTTTTGAAACATATTGATAGCTATAATGATTTCGCGATACAGGCCTTACATGAGCATAAAATCTGGTCATATAACCATTCATCAAAGAAATGTATTTAATGCCTAAAATTTCTGCAGCCATCTTTAAGGTTGGAGATGTATCACCAATTACCATGTAAGGCTTGTAGTCTTTAATAACCTGCTTTTGTGCTAAAAAAATCTTTTCTATACTATTTAAATTTAGCCACGAAAAATCAAATTTTTCGGCACAGTTCATTACCTCCTGGGAATTAAATGTTTCTACTTTAAACGAACCAAAGCCTGCCTTTTTTACAAAAACATCATACCTATCTGAATGAGCGAATAAAATATCATACTCTTTATAATTTTGGGCTAAAGTAATACACCGCAGGTAGTGCGACATTAGATCAAAAGGAAATATCAAGATTCTTTTTTTAAGCATTTGTTTTCTTTAATTTTTCAAATGCAAAAGTATTCAGCAGCAACAAGAGCATTCCATAAAAAAAATCTTCAACAGGAATTGTGAGTATTCTTATTCCAAGATTTTCATGGTTATTATACCAAACTACAGGCTCTTCTATTCCCGTGCCCGTAAGAATTCCATTAACAATAAAAAAGGGAAACAATATTATCAGAAACATAAAATAAAAAGCTGACAGCCATTTTTCTTTTTGAATGAAAGCAACGTAAATGATCATTAAAGCAAGGGCCAAAAACGTAACGCACGTATATAACTTTGCAACATTAAAAAAACCAACAATTAATAAGCTTATAACTAAAATTGAAGATACTAAACCAAACGAATAGGTTTTTAACTTTGGATAAAATAAATTAAAACAATAATATGTGAATACACTTGAGTAGGGAATGCAAATAAAAAATAGTATTTCTTCCAGCGGCAGGTTAAACAATTTAACTCCTAAGATATAACGATCATTAAAACCCCACACACCGATCTTAGTATACAGAATATCCCAAGCCAGAAAAACAACCGTTATCAGTAAATTTGCAGGCCAGAATGCATACCAAAGCTGATGAAATTTAATTTTAGGATGAAAACTAAAAATAAAAGGGACAATAAATGCTCCAATATTAATTAACAGGTAGGTTAAATTAGCTGACATTTTTTTTAACGTCTTTAAAATATTTTAATGGTGCCCACAGCATACCAAAACATTCTCCATCTTCTTTACCCAAATGTTTATGGTGCACTTTGTGCGCTTTTCGAATAGCCCTAAAATAAATTGAATTGGCGTTTCGCAGTAATTTTATACGCTGATGTATAAAAATATCATGAATGAAAAAATAAGCAAGTCCATAAAAAGTAATACCAAGTCCTATCCAAAATGGAATAGAAAAATCTTGAAAACCAAAAGCAAAACAAATAATTGCTGGTGTGGCAAAAATAAAAAAGAAAGAATCGTTATGTTCGAATGTTTTGTTATCGTGTGGCACATGATGATCTTTGTGTAATTTCCATAACAATCCATGCATAATATATTTATGTGCAAGCCATGCTACACCTTCCATGGCAACAAACGAAACAATAGCAACACAAATATTAATCATTAAATCCATTTCACTTCTTTTACTTAAAAAATGCTTTTTCTTCTTTAGCACAATATTTAGAAGACTGCATAAACTCCTTAATACGCGCTTTTAGATCTTTATCTTCCAAACTTGTATATCCGCTACGTATCTCTTTTTTGTCGTCTACAATTTTACCACTGTAGCCTAAAAATATTGGTGCATTTGTTTGAACGCAAAAGCGCAAAAATCTTAATTCAATATTTTTAGGGTCAGAATCAATTGCATTATCCAGCAAGCCTTTTCCCTTTATAAAATAATTTAATTTATAATATGGGTTAAAGGCAAAGTTAGCTTTTATCATGAAGGCCATACCTTTATAACCTTCTATTAATACTTTATCTATAACGGAAGTAGCCTGCAATGTATTGTAAAATGTTTCTGCATCCGTTTTATTTGTAGAGGCTTTATAATACAATTGTCTTATTTTAATTAAGTCATCCCCCGCTTTTAAAAATACAGGAAAAAATAAAATGGCTAATATCGGAATTAGTTTTCTCATAATATATTTAGCTGATGTCTTATCATACATTGAAACATAAGACCAAATTTTTGCGCATTTGGTATTCTTATACGTTCTGTTAAAATTCTTTGCGCTGGTAATGATTTTATTTTATTAAAAAGATTCTTATAATAAAAATAAGCGAGATAAACGCCCATCCGCGAATCGGTAGGAAGTTGTTTTATACCCAACAATGCATGCTTAAAATCTTTTTCGATATCCAATTCAATATCTTTTTTACTTTGTGCATCAAGCGAACCGATGTTAACGCCTGGAAAATAAATACGTCCTAAAACTTCATAGTCTACTTTAGCGTCCCTCAAAAAATTTACCTTCTGAAAGGCAGAACCGAGGCTCATGGCAAATGGTTTTAACTTTAAATAAAGGGCGTCATCCCCTTTTACAAACACATGCAAACACATTAACCCTACAACCTCTGCCGAACCAAGAATATAGTTCTCGTAATTTACCTGGTCGTATTCAACCGTTTCAAGATCCATCTCCATGCTTTTTAAAAAGCAATCTATCAACTCCCATTCAATGTTATAATCATGAACCGCTTTTTGAAAAGAATTTAAAATTGGATTTAAACTGATTCGATCGTCTATTGCAGAGATAGTTTCTTCTCTAAATTTATCCAGTAATGTCTTCTTATCGTAATCATGAAAAGAATCCACTATTTCATCTGCTAATCTAACAAAGCCATAAATACCATAAATAGGCGCGTGCATTTTTTTATCAAGGAATTTTATTCCAAGTGAAAAACTAGTACTATATTCTTTAGTCACTAATTCGCTGCATTTAGCAGAAACACTATCGAATAATTGTTTCATTTTACGCCGCTTAAACTTTTTATTAATTCATTTGCAGCCACCTGCCCGGAAACAATGGATGGTGGAACTCCCGGACCCGGCACTGTAAGCTGGCCTGCGTAATAGAAATTATTTATATGCCTGTTTTTAATTTTTGGCTTTAAATTGGCTGTTTGATTAAGTGTATTGGCCAAACCATATGCATTGCCTTTATAAGAGTTGTAATCCGAAATAAAATCTTTAACACAATAGCTTTTTGTATAAACGATATTATTAATAATATCAGTTCCGGTAAATTTCTCAAGTCTCCTCATAATAACTGTAAAAAATTCATGGCGTATATTTCCATTATCTTCTAAGCCGGGCGCTATAGGCATTAATACAAATAAATTTTCCATTCCTTCGGGTGCAACTGACTTATCTGTTTTTGAAGGACAACACACGTAAAACAAAGGGTTACTTGGCCATTGGGGATCGGTATAAATTTCATGTGAATGCTTAGAAAAATCGGTATCAAAAAAAAGATTATGATGCTCCAGTTTATTGACCTTTTGTTTAACACCAATATAAAATAGCAAACATGATGGCGCAAAGACCTTACTCTTCCAATATTTTTCAGAATAATTTCTATGCTCTTTTTGCAATAATTTAGATTCTATATGGTTATAATCGGCCGTAGCTATTAATCCATCTAAAGTAACTTTACGTGAAGTTGTAGTTAATTGTATCTGGGATGCTCCGTTTTTATGAATGGATTCAATAGCTTCTGAAGTAAAAAATTCTGTGCCTTTATCCTTTGAAATTTTAATAAAAGCGTCAACCACTTTCTTAAATCCTCCCATTGGATAAAATGTACCCTGTTTAAGCCCTGCATAATTCATTAGGCTATAAAGAGCTGGTGTATTTTGAGGCATAGCACCCAGGAATAAAACAGGAAATTCCATTAACGAAATTAATTTTTCGTTCTTAAAGTATGTTCTTACGTGTTTACTGAACGAGGAAAAGATCTGAAGTCTAAAAGCTCCTTTAATCGTATCTGCATTAATTAGCTCTTTAATTGACAAGCCCGGTTTATAGATCAAATTATTTACTCCTACTTCGTATTTATAAGCAGCTTCTATCATAAATTTTTTAAGTTTATGAGCGGCTCCCGCTTCGTGTTTTTCAAACAACTCTAAAAGCTCATCCCAATCTGCAGGAACTTTTATCACTTCTTCGTTATCATAAATAACCTGGAATCCGGGATCGAGCTTTACAAGCTCATAAAAATCTGAACTCTTATATCCAAAACGTGAAAAAAATCTTTCAAATACATCCGGCATCCAATACCAGCTTGGCCCCATATCAAAAACAAAACCTTCTGCTTCAAACTGGCGCATACGACCACCAAGCTGCTGATTTTTTTCGAAGACCGTTACTTTATAGCCTTCACTTGCTATAACTGCAGCAGCGCTTAAACCACTTATCCCCGAACCTATTATGCCGACTGTTTTCAATTTTTTGTTTAATAAAAATCAAATATACTTAAACAAATGTATTTAAACAAATTTAAACTATCAACAAACTTAAAAAATATATAACTACAATTAAACCTCTTTATTCTAATAGCTTTAAAATATGACTGTTACAATACAAATAAGCGTCTGCAAACAGTCGACATTTAACAAAAATTAAATAATTAAATACAGAATCTGATGTAAAATTAAGTGATAATAATTAACATTTTGTTTATTAAATTTAATAATTTATTAAACAATAAATTTAGAGACTTAAATGCTGAATTCAAAAAATATGGTATTTACTTTTTAAGAGGTGGGCAAGGTCAATAGAAATTGGTTTTGCAGAACGATCAACAATGAAAATGAATGTGTCTTGAAAAACCTATCAAATATGAGTTCCTATGCTAAAAGCATTTGGACGTAAAAAAATGTTATTCCCGTCTTTCTTTCAAAGCTCCTTGCTTTTTCATTTAGCACTGCGCTAAAGTAAAGATAATGGAAAGCAATGCAGGGTTTTACCGAACACCAAATTACAAAACCCAATTATAAATAAGTTAAAAGATCCTGTGGCTGCTTGATAACATGAGCGCCAAGTTTGGTTTTTAAAAGATCCGTTATTTCGGTATGGCCACTTACAAGTAACTTAAAATTATCTGTTAAATGCAGGTTTTTCTTAAGATCATTACAAACATTTTTTGGGTCTTGTGGCGTTGTAAAAAAAGTGAACATGCCATTAGGTTTAGTTTGTTTTATAACCATAGAAATATTTTCATAAGGTACATCCTGTCCTAAATAAATAGTTTCAAATCCCCTTGATCGAATAATATAATTTGCAAATAAAAGACTTATCTCATGTAGTTCTCCGGGAATTAATAATAGCAAAAATTTCTTTCTTTTATTTTTTGTATTAGTTAACCCATCTGTAGCGGCCATTATCTTTCGTTTGATGAGGCAGGACGCAAAGTGTTCCTGTGCCGGGCTAAAATCGCTTGTTATCCATAATAGACCTATTTTATTTAATAACGGATAAAACACCTGAAGCATAGCATCAAAGAGGCCAAGCCTGTTTATGACTGCCGAATATATTTTCTCAAAACCAACTTCATCAAAACTGATTATAGAAGAAACAAGATCATTTATAAAACCTTTGCAAATAATATCTTCAGTAGTACCTACTTTCATTTCAATTATCTTTTCGTGAAGATCTTTTTCGCTTAAAGCCGCTATCTTTGATATTTTATAACCGCTGGATAAAAGTGTAGATACATTCAATAATTTTTTTACCTGATCATCATTATAACGTCGGTAATTTGTAGACGTACGATCCGGCTCAATAAGGTTATAACGTTTTTCCCAAATACGTATGGTATGAGCCTTAATACCCGTTAATTGCTCTAACTCTGTTATTTGATATAATCTCATACTGTACTACACTGCTAATTTAAGCAAATTAAATTTTATTGTTTATACTAAAATTTCCCAGGTATGATCGCTCAATAACCTTACAGAATTTATATATTCCAAAGTTGTGACTTTTGATCTGCCCCACTCATGAGGTGCTATCATCATCAACCTATATTCGTTCTCTTTTTTATACAAATGATATGTGTGCCCAATTAAGGGTTCAAACGACATAACAGCTTTATAGATCGTTTCGCTTATTTCAATACGATGTTTAATTTCATTGGCCTGGCTCATTAATAATTCAACTTGCTTTTGGATCTGCAACAAATGCATATTTGTTTGCTCCTGCATTGCCGAAAGCGCTTTTGATTTTAATTTACCCATATCTTCAGGCCTGACCACAACGCTTCCTATAGTATGAGGATACGCTATGAGCCCTGGATTTTCAGCAACCTTATCTTTATCAATTGGATTGATCATTAATAATTATTTTTTAAATTTAAATAATTAAGAAATTCACTTTTAGTTTGCTCTTCTTTAAATTTGCCTCCATAAAAAGAAGTAACAGTAGAAGAATTATCATCTTTTATTCCTCTGGATGATACACATAAATGCCGCGCTTCTATCACTACAACAACATCTTCAGTACCTAACGCGTTCTCTAATTCTCTTGCAATTTGCATTGTTAAACGCTCCTGCACCTGTGGCCGTTTGGCATAATAGTTTACTATGCGGTTTAGTTTTGACAAACCAATTACTTTGCCGTTTGATATATACGCCACGTGTGCTCTACCAAAAAATGGCACAAAGTGATGCTCACAATTACTATAAAATGTAATGTCTTTTTCAACCAACATTTGGTTGTACTGATATTTGTTATCAAATAATTTAATTAAAGGCTTATTTGCCGGATCTAAGCCGTTAAAAATTTCTTTTACATACATTTTTGCAACACGATGCGGCGTTCCACTTAAACTATCGTCTTTCAGATCAAGGCCTAACGTTTCCATTATATCTTTAAAATGAATTTCTATTTTTTTTATTTTCTCCTCATCGCTTAAAAAAAATGCATTGTTCATCATTGGCGTTTCAATACCTGAGCTAAGGTGATCATTACCAATTTCTTCTATCATACTTTCATTCATTACTATTTCTTTTTTATGCAGGGTATTCAACATAGTTTCTATCTGTTTCATATAACATAATTTTTAATTCATACTTTTCATTGATCTTTGCTTTGAGGATATTGTAAATTACTATAGCAATATTCTCGGCGGTAGGATTGAGCTCCTTAAATTCAACTACATCCAGATTAAAATTTTTGTGATCAAATCTTTCAATGATCGCTTCTTTTATAATATCACCTAAAATCTTCATATCGATCACGTAACCCGTCAAAGGATCTACATCGCCTGTTACTTTAATAATTAATTCATAGTTATGCCCATGAAAATTGTTATTATTACATTTTCCAAAAACAGCTTTGTTCTCTTCTATACTAAGCGTTGAATTATTAAGCCTATGAGCCGCATTAAAATGCTCTTTCCTGAAAACTGAAACTCTTTCCTTATTCATTTAAAAACAAAGATACATTTATTTTGTTCAATAAAATAAATAATTTGTTAAACAGAATAAAATACGCGAAATTTGTCTAAAATTCGATTATGCTTCATAAAATAGAAACTAACCAACTTATTAAAAGTGATATAGCAACCATTTGGGATTTTATGAGCTCACCGGGCAACCTGGCTCTTATAACTCCTGCTTATATGAATTTTACGATCATTAATGAAAAAAAGCCGTTGGAAAAGATGTACGCTGGACAAATAATAGAATATTATGTTTCACCGGCTTTAGGACTTAAATTAAAATGGGTAACAGAAATAACTCATGTAGAGAACAATTATTATTTTGTAGATGAACAACGTTTTGGGCCATACACATTCTGGCATCACAAACATTTTATTAAACAGGTTGAAGGTGGTATCGAAATGATAGATATTATTCACTACAAATTACCGTTTGGCTTTTTAGGCAGACTAGCAAATAGCTTATTCGTAAAAAAGCAATTAAAAGAGATCTTTGAGTACAGGCATAAAAAAATAGATGAGCTGTTTAATTCAAAGAAGTAATTAACCCACCTTCTCTACCCAATCGCCATGTTCTTTAATAAGTCCAATAAGCTCATCAACTGCGGTTTCTGAAGTAACGTTTTTCTTTACTACTTCTTTTCCTTTGTATAAGCTAATTTTTCCAACACCTGTACCAACATAACCGTAATCAGCATCGGCCATTTCGCCAGGACCGTTCACAATACAACCCATGATGCCAATTTTAATACCTTTTAAATGATCCGTTCGTTCGCGAATTTTTTGTGTTGTTTCCTGCAGATCAAATAAAGTTCGTCCGCAACTCGGACAAGAGATATATTCTGTTTTACTAATGCGACTGCGTGTAGCTTGTAAAATTCCAAATGCAGTTGAGTTACATACTTGTGTGCTTACGCAATCCTTCTGTTTTATCCAGATACCATCTCCAAATCCGTCTAATAACAATCCGCCATTATCGGTACTACTGTATAACTGAAACTCTTCTTCGCTTAATTTACTGTAGTTGCTCTTTATAATAAATGGTAATTGGCAATCATTCAATTTAAGGTCCATAGCCATGCGACGCAATTCAGGCATTGTGTGTGCATTGAATGAATCTATAATTAAACAAACAGTTCCCTCATTTTTTATCTTTTGAATGAATTCTTTTGTGAGAACTGTTACATCAACCGCAACAAAATTTAATTCACTTGACTTTTCTTTTGTCTCAAAATATTCTTGACCACAAAATAAAGGATAAGAACGATCTTTGCTTTTTTGTGTTAACCAAATTTGTGAATTGTAGATCAATCCCAATGTTCCGGGAATTTCAAAATTAATTTTATTATCTCCTAAAAATAAATAGTCAACCGCAAGATCTGTTAAATTCCATTTATCTAATGGTACAGAATAATTATAACCTACACCAAATAAACTCGCAGCGGTTACTTCCGGTTTCATGCTGTAATCTGCAATTATGCGGGGTACGTTATGACCACCAATATTTATAACTTCTTTTGTTTTATTTCTATTAAATTCAAAAGGATCGTATGGTAACGCGAAATCAATTCCTTTTATTTTTGCGTGATCCTTTCTTTGCGAATATCTTTCTGCCAATAATTTAGCTACCGGAATTTCGTATTCAGGTTCTTCAGTTAACGAAACACGAATAGTGTCGCCTAAACCATCTTCCAATAAAGTTCCAATACCTACTGCTGATTTAATTCTTCCGTCTTCACCGTCACCTGCTTCTGTTACTCCTAAATGCAAAGGATAGTTACGATTGGTCTCTATCATTTTTGCAACCAATAAACGATAAGCCTGCACCATTACTTGTGTGTTACTGGCTTTCATTGAGATAACAATATTAAAATAATTATTATCCTCACAAATACGTAAAAACTCCAGAGCACTTTCTACCATTCCTAACGGCGTATCGCCATAACGACTTAAGATCCTATCACTCAACGAACCATGATTTGTACCAATACGCATGGCAGTGCCATATTCTTTACAAATTTTTACTAATGGTGTAAAGCGGTTCCGTATTCTTTCTAATTCTTGTTCGTAAGCAGAGTCCGTATAATCAATGGTCTCAAATTTTTTCTTGTCGGCGTAGTTACCGGGATTAACACGCACTTTCTCAATTACTTTAGCTGCAAACTCTGCAGCATTTGGTGTAAAATGTATATCTGCGCAAATGGGTGTATTATATCCGCGCGCAACTAATTCTTTTTTTATTAACTCTAAATTTTTTGCTTCGTTTATGCTTGGTGCTGTAATACGCACTAATTCACATCCGGCTTTTATCATACGGATACTTTGCTCAACAGTTGCCATGGTATCCATGGTATCTGTTGTGGTCATGCTTTGAACCCGTATTGGATTTAAGCCGCCCATTTTAAGGTCGCCCATAGTTACTTCGCGCGTTAAAAAGCGTGAATATTGCGTTAAACTATTGCAGTATTTTTTTGAAAGATCCATGTAATAAAGAGAGAACAAAGATAAGAAAAGAAACCGGGTATTTTAACTGAAACGGAGGTTAAAGTAATGTAAAATTATTTGATGGCTTTAGCTATTCTTCTTGAAATCGGAACCCATACCCTCCTGCCAACATCCTTGGCCAGTTCGTTACAAATATCGTCGGCCAATAATTTAGTCCTGTAGTTTGTATGGTCTTTGTTTGAACCCATTATCAGGTCGCCCAGATCGCGGTTGTTCTTTAATTTTTCTGACCGGCTTTTTGAATTGTAACAGTTGCTTAATTTTTTATTACCTTTCTTTACATCGGTTATTTCAACTTCAGCGCTGCAATCAATTGTATTTAAAACCATTTCCTGCCCGTTGTAAGGCGATTTTTCATCTGAGATCTTCTCAACTTTAGAACTTTCGGTGATATTCAACGAAATAATTTTTACAATAAAATCTGCTCCGGCCTCTTCATTCTTAAACGTTACATTTCTTGTGATCTTAGCATCACTTTCAAAATTCTTTAAAAAATCGGATGCCAATTGTTCTTGCGATAAACCGTTAACATATTTAGAATTAAAAGCAGTTGAATTTATTTTAACCGGCACTGAAGTATCGGGCATGGCCACAACTAAAGGTTTAGAAATACTTTTTTTGAACAAGGTACAAGCATATAAACCAAATACGCATATAAGAGCAAGGATTACTCTCTTAAAAATTTTCATTTATAAAATTATTTAATTTCTAATTCATCTACAAAGATAAAAGCCTCATCGCCTTTGCCCGGATGCCCATCCGGCAACTTACCATAGGTCTTGGCTGCAATTTTTAAATATCTTGTGCTGATCTTTTTTTGAAATGTCTTTTCAAATTTATGTATCTGGACATTGTAATCGTTAGGCTTTACGGTATAGGCCACAGTATCTACTAAAGTAAAATTCTTATTATCATCTGATGTATAAAAAGAAACTACAGTAGGAAATAATATCCATGATCTACTATCCTGCAAACAATTTAAACTCAATTGCTCCATCTCTTTATTTGTTTTAAGATCAAGTAAGCATTCAAAATTCTGATATTGGAAACCAAGCCAGTTACCTTTACGCCAATCAATGTCACCATAAATACCGTCAATTAACGTTTGAGCACTGTCTGCAGTATATTGTTGATTAGGTTTAGAAATTAATTTTATATCGTAATTGTATTTTAATTTAAAGAAGTTTGCTTCAGTAACAACACTACTCTCTTTCTTACCGAAAACTTTTGCTTTTACCACACAATTCTTATCAATAAAAAATGGTTTTGTATATAATTTAGAAGTTAACTTTGGCTCAGTTCCATCAAGTGTATAAACTATTTTTGCTGGCTCTGTATTGATAGCCTGTAAACTTACCTCCACTTTTTCTTTAAAGACCTGAGAACCGGAGACTATAACAGGTGCGGGCAAAATAGCAACTGCATCCATTTTTGAAACAGGGATATTTATTCCTTTGCCGTATTTATTTATAGTGTCGGTTGGTGCAGCATATTCAAAATTCATTTTTCCACCATTCATTATATCCGCATGTTCAATGCCTGACAATAAATATTTTTTATTATTTAAAGAATAGCCTTTTATTACTTCTTCGTTCTTTCTCTCATTTGTAATGATAAGTGTTTTACCATTCTCTAAATTAATTTTTACATTTTTAAATAAAGGAGTTCCTAAAACATACTGTGTAGAACCCGGACAAACAGGGTACATACCCATAGCACTAAAAACGTACCAGGCGCTCATTTGTCCGCAATCTTCGTTACCAATTAAACCATCAGGTGTGTTCTTATAAAAATTCTTATTTATCTGGCTAATAAGCTGAACCGTTTTTTGTGGCTGACCAACAAAATTATAAAGATAGGCCATATGGTGGCTGGGCTCGTTGCCATGCGCATACTGACCAATTAAACCAGTAACATCAGCCTGTTGTCTGCCTTGTAATTTTTCATTGGTCATAAATAATTCATCCAGTTTATTCTCAAATTTTTGTTTGCCTCCATGTAACGCAATTAATCCTTCAATATCATGCGGCACATAAAACGAATACTGCCAACTGTTACCTTCTGTAAAATGGTTATTAATTTCGCCGGCAGAGAAAGGCGATAACCAATTGCCATTTTTTCGGGGACGCATAAAACCTGTTGAAGCATCAAAAACATTTTTGTATCCTTGTGCAAGCTTCAAGTATTTTTTATGATCTTCTTTTCTATTTAATTGTTTTGCTATTTGCGCAATGCACCAGTTATCATAACCATATTCTAATGTTTTGCTAACACTTTCGCTTTCATCATCAATTTGCAGGAATCCATTTTTATTAAACGTTGGAATGCCAAACAAAGAATAATTTGCCGCAGCTTGCACTTCTTTATAAACAAGGCTCGTATCAAAGCCGCCGATACCTTTTGCCATAGCATCGGCAATTACTGAAACGGAGTGGAAACCGATCATACAATCTGTTTCGTTACCCGAAAGTTCCCAAACAGGTAAACGACCTGACTGTTGATATTGAACAAGAAATGTATTTATAAAGTCAGAAGTTCTTTTGCGTTCTATAATTGTAAATAATGGGTGAAGCGCTCTGTAAGTATCCCATAAAGAAAAAACAGAATAATTTGTAAACCCTTTTGCAGTGTGAATTTGTCCATCGCGACCACGGTACTGGCTATCCACATCCATATTTAAAGAAGGATGGATGAATGTGCGGTACAGGGCTGTATAAAAAACTTTTAATTTATTCGGGTCCTCATCCTGTACTTCAATTTTTTTAAGTTGCTCATCCCATACATTTCTTGCATCTTCTTTGTATTTATAAAAGTCCCAGTGTTTTGCTTCAGCTTCTAAATTTTTTAAAGCCCCTTCTATACTTACTGAAGAAATGGCCACTTTAACTATCAAAGGTTCCTCTTGAGTAATATCAAACTGAAAATAGGCACCCTGAGCTTTTTCTTTTTTCTTAAAAACAAGTTGTGATTTAAATGATTTGTTATAAATAAATTCCATTTTTTTAAATGGTTTTGAGAAACGCATCACAAAATAAACCTCCTGGTTCTTTGCCCATGCCTCGCTCATTCTAAATCCACCAATGGTTACGCTATCAATAATATTAATGTTGCAGTTAAGTGTTTTATCGCGGTGCAAAAGATCTAAAATTATATTTGCTTCCTTAGTTGTAGGAAAAGTATAACGATGTATGCCTGTTCTTAATGTCGTTGTTAGCTCTGCTTTAATATCATCATCCTGCAATCTTACTTCATAAAATCCTGCACCTGCAGCTTCCTGGCCATGACTAAATTTTGAAGAATATACCTTCTTATCCCATGATGGTTGACCAACAGTTGGCATCACTAAAATATCTCCCCAATCGCTTACACCAGTGCCGCTTAAATGCGTGTGCGAGAAACCGTAAATAATACTGTCGCTGTAATGGTAACCACTACAACCATCCCAGCTACCATCTATTCTGGTATCCGGACTTAATTGCACCATTCCAAACGGTAAAACAGCACCTGGAAAAGTATGACCATGGCCACCGGTGCCAATAAAAGGGTTAACGTATTGGGATATAATTTTTTGGCTAGAAACTGCGAAAGAAAACAGTGAACATAAAATAAGAAAAGTTCTTTTACAGATAAACATAAGCATATTCAAAGATAAGATTATTCGTTAAAACATCTGTCATAGTCGTGTTATCCAATAGGTTTTAGAAGTAACAGGGTCAATAGCGACCATAAAACCGCCGTTATTAAAATAAAGTATATCATCTATGTATTGCCATACATTAACTTTAGGTTTATTATAACTTTCCTTTACAAGATCCGTACTTATTTTTTTCCATTTTGTTATAAAATCAAAATCTTTCGATTCAAGATAAAAATCAAAACGATCGGTTGTAGTAAAATGACCAAATACAAAAACTCTTTTTACTGTATCAATACAAAGAAAAAATGGATCAATATAAGTTGAGGAATCTTTAACAGTAAATAAATTACGGGAGCTGTAACCCGGCACTATTCGTTTTAGACTATTGCCGCCCGCATACTCATCTTTCAAATAATTTACCTGTTTATTTAAACCAAACTCCACAGTAAGCTCATAAGTGTTATTTGAAAACCCGCGTACATAATTAACTTTTTGACCTCTATTTAAAAGTTTTTTTGAGAAAGGGTCGAACCAGTACTTTTTTGCATTCTTACAATCCAATTCTACCAAAGAAGAGATCGAATTGCCCACACCGTGTCTACCATAAACACCTTCCATACCAACACTTAGTTCGGGAGAGATTGTCCCCCACTCGTCTTTTTTTATAACGTAAATTTCTTTAAGATTAGCAGCATCGAACAAAACAAGGTCATAGTTCTTAAAATAACAAAGCGTGTCATTCCTCATTCCAACCAGTTGTGCGGTGCTACCAACGTAATACCTGTCTTTTCTTACACCCGTTGCTTTGTCAATTACATGCAAACGACAAACGTTTTCCGATGGCCCCTCACCACCTCGTTCATACGACTCTAATAAACAAATAGTCGTTTCACCAATACGCATTTCTTTAAATTCTTCAGTATATCCGTAATAGAAGAATTGAAAGCTCATCATAAAACAAAAGGCAAAAAAATACAAGAAGGCTTTATACGCGTAATTAATTTTTTTATTTTTAAAAGGATTTGCAAAGGCAAAACCAACGCATAAAAATAAAATAACGATCATTATAACTGTCATCCATACGACGCTGGAATATAAAAAATCGAGTAATTCGGTCATTAAGTAAATTTAAAAAGAAAAGTCGGATAAAATAAATTTGGTTTAGTGACTGGCAGAAGTACTCTGTTCAATCTCGATACCCTGTTTCTTAAAAATACTTTTTACTTTGTACGCATACCATGCTAAATAAGCAAAGCAAAAAACTGTAATAATGTACGACCTGTGAGGGTTAATCGCATCAACCAATAATCCTTGCAAAGGCGGTATAATTGCACCTCCAAGTATCATCATTACTAAAAGAGAAGATCCCTGGTTAGTATATTTGCCTAAACCGTTTATTGATAAAGCAAAAATACATGGCCACATTACAGAACAAAATAATCCGCCACTTAAAAAAGAGTATAAAGCCAGATTTCCTGTTGTTAATAAGCCTACGATCATCATTAAGCAGCCTGTTAAAGATAATATCATTAATGTACGTGCAGCATTTTCTCCAGAGAAAATAAAAATTGCAGTTGCTAATAAAACATAAGGAATGTAATATAAATAATCAGACACTTCGCTTCCTCTAAAATAATTTATGCAATAAATAACGCCAAATGCAATTAACGGCATAATTACCTGCATAATTATTTTCGTAAACTTATTAAAATTAAAAACTGCCAAGGAGCCAGTCCAACGCCCAATCATTAAGCTACCCCAATACAATGAAATAAAATGTGAGATATGCTGATGATCCAGCCCTTTTATTTCTGGCATCGCTAATAAAGCGCCCATATTACTTTGAATAGTTACCTCTACACCAACATATACAAAAATTGCGATCATTCCTAAAGTAAGTTGTGGGTATTTTAAGGCGCCGAGATCTTTATCCAGTTTTTCGGTATTTGTAATACTCGGTAATTTAGAGAACCATAATATGGTTGCGCACAAAACAAATAAACCAAACAAAATAAGTGCCGGTGCCTTAACGGCGTCAAGACTGCTGTCCGCCGCACTTGGAGCATTTATATTTCCAAATAAAGCATAGCTTAAAATTACCGGGCCTATAGTTGTACCAAAGGAATTAATACCTCCTGCTAAATTTAAACGCTGAGCACCTGTCTCTTTAGCTCCAAAATTAATTACGAATGGATTTGCAACAATTTGCTGTAAAGCAAAACCTAAGCCAATTATAAATAAAGCACAGAGTAATAATGGGTATGAAAACAAACTTGCTGCAGGAATAAAAAATAACGATCCTAAGGATGAAATAAGTAACCCCAAGGTTAAAGCTTTTTTATAGCCGATTTTATTAATTGGATCGCCTTTTAATCTTGAGATAAAAAAATAAATTAAAGACCCAACAGCATAAGCCGCATAGAATGCAAGGTCTACAAGTTGTGATTGAAACTGACTGAGTACGAATTTTTCTTTAAAAAGGGGGATCAAAATGCCATTACTGGCTGCAACAAAGCCCCAAAAGAAAAAAACAGAAATAAGCGCCACAAAAGATGATTGTAGTTTTTGCATAATAATAATTTTACCGAATATATCTGAAATTAAGGGCATTTTGTATGGCAAAAAAGTCAAGTTGTTAACGTGCTAATTTTAATTTGTGTAAATTTACCCTCGTTAAAGAGCGCAAAATGCAATTACTTAGCCCTACCAACTTTACTGATTACGAATTAATAGACTGCGGTGATTTTGAAAAATTGGAGCGTTTTGGTAAATATATTACCATTAGGCCCGAGCCACAGGCTGTTTGGCCAAAAATATATTCTAATGCTGATTGGGAAAAACAAGCACATGTAAAATTTATCTCTAAGTCCTCAAGCAGTGGGGAATGGAAAAAATTTAAACAAATGCCCGACCAGTGGACCATCAATTATGCACCTTTAAACCTGGTTTTCAGGCTTGGATTGACCTCTTTTAAACATGTCGGCATTTTTCCAGAACAAGCAGTGAATTGGGATAAGATCCACGCTTTCTTAAAAAATAAGCCAAAAGCAAAGTTCTTAAATCTATTTGCATATACAGGCGGCGCCTCCATTGCAGCAAAAGCAGCAGGAGTTGATGTAACACACGTGGATAGTATAAAACAAGTAGTTACATGGGCTAACGAGAATATGAAAAATTCTAATCTTGATAACATTCGCTGGTTAGTAGATGATGCTTTAAAATTTGTAAATAAAGAAGTAAGACGTGGGAACTTTTATCAAGGAATAATTTTAGACCCTCCGGCTTTTGGACATGGACCAAATGGTGAAAAATGGAAGCTTGAAGATAATATTTCTGAAATGATAAATGGTGTGTTACAGATCCTTGACCCAAAGGAACATTTGCTAATCTTAAACGCCTACTCTCTTGGTTTTTCTGCCTTAGTACCCGAAAATTTATTAAAGCCTTTTGCAACAAAGAATAAATCAGAATTAGAAATCGGCGAATTGTATTTAAATGCTAAAAGCGGGATCAAATTACCTCTTGGCGTTTGGGGAAGTTTAAAAAAGTAATTTATAAAGATCATTCCGCCCCTACCTGTTTTTTAAACAATTCTGCATAAGTTCTACCAATAGGAAGGTTGGTTTTTCCTATTTCCACCTCGTTGGCATTAAAAGCACTAAGGTGTTTCATATTAACTATGAACGATTTATGGATCCTGAAAAAATCATGATCTTTTAAAAGCTGTTCTATTTCGCCTATCTGGAATTTGGTAACTAATGATTTTGTTACCGTATGGATCTTCACATAATCCTTTAAACTTTCAACATAAAGTATTTCTTCAAAATAAATTTTATGACGTTTTTTATCGGCAACAAAAAAATGGAACTTACGCTCTGAAGTTTCTTTAGCTACTTCAGTAATTTTTTCAGGGTATTGAGCAAAGGTTTTATTTACCGCTTGCAGGAAACGGCTAAACTCAATTGGCTTTAACAAATAATCGATCACATTTAAATTAAAGCCTTCCAAAGCATACTGGTGATAAGCAGTAGTAATTATAATACCGTATTTGTTATTGATTGTTTTAAGAAATTCTAACCCATTTATTTTTGGAAGATTAATATCCAGGAAAATGATATCAATTTTTTCATTGCGTAGTTTTTCATTTGCAGAAAACACATCGCCACAAATACCTTTTAATTTTAGTCCTGGTATTTGCGCAACATAATCCTCAATGATCTTTGCTGCTAAAGGCTCATCCTCTACTATCAAACAATTCAGATCCGACATAACTTTTTAATTTTATTTTTAAATCTACGATAAAAAAATTTTCCTTTTCAAAATAATTTAAAGAATAATCTCTGTAAAGCAATTCTAACTGTCTTTTAATATTTACTAAACCTATTCCTTCTTTTTTTTCGAGCACAACCGATTCTCTTGAAAGTATGTTTTTAGTTTGTACCTCCAGCTCATCGTTATTTAATTGTAACTTAAAATTTATCATGGAAATCTCTTGGGCCCCGCTAATACCGTGTTTAAAAGAGTTTTCGATAAGCGGAAGTATTAATAAAGGAGTTATTTGAGCACCCGCAAAATCAATATTTATTTCTTTTATAACCTGCACCTTTTCGCCATAACGCATAAGTTGTAGATCGATATAATCATTTATTATTTTAAGCTCATCCTCAAGTGTTGCCATCTTTTTTTCAGATTCATACAGCATATAGCGCAAAATATTAGATAGTTTTAAAACCATATCAGGTGTTTTATCCGACTGTATTCTTGATAAAGAAAAAATACTGTTAAGCGAGTTGAATAAAAAATGTGGATTTATTTGAGCTTTTAAATGCTGTAACTCGGATGTGAATTTTTCTTGCAATAGTTTTTTTTCATTTTTAATGGCGCCAATTCTTAAACGGAATAATTTAATAGTGGCCGCAATGCCAACTATTTGCAAGATCTCTAAAAACGAGTATAAAAAGCGTGCTATAACTGTTAATGTTGGCAGTTCAAGACTCTCTTCATAAATATGCGGCCATATTATAAAATGAACAATGGCCCTGTTAGCGCCTAATAAGATAACAACCGCAAATAAAGATTCAATACCCAATTTTATTTTTTGGGTGGATCTAAGCCATCTAGGTATTAAAGAGTAATTAACGTAATAAACAGCCGGAACCTTAACGGCCATAAGCGATAATTGCGCTAATAAAGCCTTAATGAACCATTTCATAGAAGGGTCGGCTAAAAAAGAAGAAGATAAATAAAGGTCATTAAAAAGAATGGCGCTAAAATAAATAAGCCAGAAGCTAATATGGAGCGCTATTCTTTTTTGCCAGATCATGATTAAAATTGAATAATAAATAGTGATTTTCAAAAAAAATATACAAACAACATTAAAAACTATTCAAAACACCCCTTATTACACACAAAGTGTTTTTAAACAGGTTAAAGTAGTGTTGGTTTGCAACAAGCCGTAGTAGATATAAAAAGCCAGTAACACATTTATTTTTATTATAATATTGAGTAAAATATTAAAACTTAAGTTATGAAACCACTTGTATTTATTTTTTCGAGCTGCATTTTTTTTTCGGTAAACTATAAAGCACAGTATTTTACAAAAATAACAACAGGCCCATTGGTTACATCTTCCGGCGATTCACGCTCAGTGAATTGGGTGGATATAAATAACGATGGTTTTATGGATTGTATGATCACTAACGGACCAAGCGGCGGGCAAAACAATAAAGTCTATTTAAATACTGGAACAGGTGGTTTTACATCAATTACAAATGATACCATTGTAAAAGACAACAAACCCTCAGATGGCGCAACCTGGGCTGATATGAACAATGATGGGGATATGGATTGTTTTGTTGCTAACTGGTACAATGTAAATAATATGTTATACGCCAATAATGGTAGCGGTGCTTTTACACAAATATCTTCTGGCCCAATGGTAAATGAGTTTGGCTATTCTGAGACTGCTGCCTGGGGCGATTATGATAATGATGGTTTGGTTGATTTGTATGTAACAAATAGTTGGGGAGTTAAAAAGAATTTTTTATACCATAATAGCGGCAATAGCACGTTCACAAAAATACTTGTTGGCACCCATGTTAACGATGCAAATGAGTCGCGTAGTGTTAACTGGACAGATATTGATAACGACAACGACCTTGATCTTTTTGTTACCAATGAAACTAATCAGAACGAAAATATCTATCGTAACGACGGTGGTGGAATATTTACAAAATTAACCACAGGCCCTCTATTGAATAATCTTGGAAATACTATGAGCGGCAGCTGGGGCGATTATGACAATGATGGTGACCTGGATGTTTTTTTAGCAAATGATGGCAGTACTAATTCACTTTTCAGAAATGATGGCAATTTTAATTTCACTAAAATAATTAATGATACGGTTGTAAAAAGTATAGGACATTCGTTTAGCTCATCCTGGTCGGATATTGATAATGACGGCGACATTGACCTATTTGTTACTAATGCTTTTAATACGGCACTAAAACAATTGAACTTTTTTTATTTGAATAACGGCAACGGCTCGTTTACAAGAAACGGCACAGATATCATCGCCATGGATTCTACCTGGGCTTTTGGTTGCGCTTTTGGTGATTATGATAATGATGGTTTTGAAGATCTTGCCGTGGCAACAACACGTTTTGCAAACCTAGACCGACCTGACCTTTTATACCATAACAATGGCAATTCAAATAAATGGATAACTATTCAACTTATTGGCACGCAGGCAAACAAAGCAGCTATTGGAACAAAAATAAAAGTAAAAGCGATCATTAACGGCAATCCTGTTTGGCAAATGCGCGAGATCTCGGCACAGAATGCTTATTGTAGTCAAAATGATATTCGTGCGCATTTTGGTTTGGGTGATGCAACGCAAATAGATTCAATTAAAGTAGAGTGGATGCCGGGAACAATAGAAACATTAACAAATATTTCAACCAATCAATTTTTAACTATTACACAAAGTGTTAGCACTGTTGGATTACAAGAAAAAATAAGTAGTGATGAGATCATCATTTACCCAAACCCATCAACAGACAAGATCGCAGTTAAACTAAATGGAAATAAATTTAGCAAAGGCACTGTAGTAACCGTTGCGGATATTTTAGGAAGAAAAGTAATGGAACAAATAATAACAGAATCGCTAGATGAAGTAACACTAAATTTAAAAACAATTCAGCCTGGTAGTTATTTTCTTGATATAAGAACAGATTCAAAAACAATTACCCGGAAAATAATTATTAATTAATTAATTACAATTGCTGCTTGAGTTTATTAAAGTTTGAAGCCTTGAGTTCCAAATTAAAGAATCATTCACATCAAACGAAGAATACAACTTAACCATTTCATCTTTTTTTAACCAAACAATTTCAATAAAACGCATTTCGTAAATTGAATTTGACCAATAGCCTTTTGCATAAAAGCAATTGTTACTTTTTATCAGATCACTTTTTTCAATGATCTTTCCCTCTTCTTCGGAGTTTAAATATGTGTTTTTAAAATAATCCTCAATCGAAACAGAAGGATCCTCTCTAAAAAAGCCCTGTAGCTCCATCTCGACATTCTTTTTTATTTTATGTTTAAAAACATGTTTTGCTCTTACATCATTTTTCTCAAAATCTTCAGAATAGTCGTTTAATGGGAGTGAAAGGCAATATTCAACCTGCTCCATATTTGTAAATAGACTCATACTATCTTCATTTAGTAATGACTTAGATTCAACTGTATCATTCAAATGAATAGTATCCTCGGCAACATTTTTATCTTTTTCTAACTTGACTTCATTGCAGGAAAATGCAACCAATCCACCAACAAAAAGTATAAAAATTTTAATCAGTATTCTCTTAAAAAAAGTGATCATGCAAAAGAAATTTATTGATAAAAGTAGACATTTAAAAAATTAAGTCTAAATGCATCCATTTACCAATAATATTAAGCCATTTATAAAAGCATAAAAGCGTTTTTTACTTTAATATTTAACTTTATATAGAAGTTCTTTGAGAGATCAAAAAATGTATTTTTTTTAACAGGGATTGGATTAACTCGCTACGCTCGTTGATCCAAGAGGGTATTAGAAGTAAAGCGAAACGCACGCTGAAGCGATTTTTATTTTCAGTCAAAAGATTTGAAAACAGGATTAACTCGCTTCGCTCGTTGATCCAAGGGAAAAGCGGACAGTAAAGCAAAGCAACCTTTCGGGTACTTTTTTGTTTTTTCGCATGCTCAAGAAAACAAGTTTTCCTCGCCGCTCAAAAACAAAAAACCCCGCTTGCGCGGGGTTGCTTTTGCTTTTTAAGCGGAGAAATAGGGATTCGAACCCCAGGTACCTCGCGGTACAACAGTTTTCAAGACTGCCGCAATCGACCACTCTGCCATTTCTCCGGGGGTAAAATTACTATTTTTTTTAATTTCTCAAGCTACTTTTGCAAAAAAAAATCGATAACTTTATATTTTATACCATGACCAAACATCAAAATATCCAAAAAAGGCTGATTATTCTGCTATTTACAGTTGTTTTGTCTTTTTCGGTAAACAGTCAGGTTATGTCTTATTTTAATGTTGGAGCCTTTAATACGCCATCAAATCAGCCTTATTTAGAAACTTATTTGACTATTGTAGGAAATTCACTTTCATCAAAAAAAACGGATGGTCAATATCAAAATGCCGTTAATATTGAGGTTAAGATACTTAAGGACTCAAATATTGTAAAAGCAAACAAATACAATTTATTAGGGCCTTCATACACCGATACATTAAACAGACCATCGTTTATTGATAATCAGCGTTATGCACTGCCAAACGGTATTTATACTTTAGAAATGAATATTAGCGATAAAAATCAGCCGGCAAAAAAACCAACCCTCATAAAACAAACTATTTTAATAGCTTTTGATCAAAAGAACATTCAATCATCCAGCATACAAGTATTAGAGAGCTATAAAAAAACCACTACCCCAACTTCTATTTCAAAAAGTGGTTTCGATCTTATTCCTTATAACGTAAATTATTTTCCAGAAACAACAAAAGAACTTAGTTTTTATTTTGAAACTTATAATACCGATACAGTTTTCGGAAAAAACAAACCTTTTGTTTATGTTTATTATATCGAGAATAGCGATAACCTAACCAAACTGAACACTTATGGTGATTTTAAAAAACAAACAAGTAGCAAAGTAAATCCACTTTTAGCAAAAATGAATATTAGCGCACTTGGAAGCGGTAACTATAATTTAGTATTGGAAGTTAAGGATGAAAAAAACATCATGCACTTACAAAAGAAGTATTTTTTCCAACGTTTGAATAAATCTGTAGATATTGTTGCTTTATACCAATACAGTGAGAAAAAAACAATTACAGAATATTTTGGCTCATGCAATAATATCGATACTTTAAAAATGTTTGTAGAATGTTTATGGCCAATTGCTAATGGTGTGGATAAAGAACGGATAATTAACCAGGCAATAAAAAAAGATCCTGAATTAATGAAAAACTTTGCTATAGACTTTTGGCAACGCCGTGCTGGCGATACCGGTAATGCTTTAAAAATGTGGGGGCAATATTATAAAAATGTTCAAGAAGCGATGGTGCTTTTTAAATGTGGCAAACAAAAAGGCTATTACACAGAGCGAGGAAGAGTATATCTGCAATATGGAAAACCCGATCAGCGTAGTATTCAAAATACAGAAGCAAATACTTTCCCTTATGAGATCTGGCAATACTACCGTATTACCGATGGTGTTAACGGCCAGTTCTTTAACAACAGAAAATTTGTATTTGTAAATAAAAATATTGGCGACGATTGCCACGTTCTTGTGCATAGCGATATGAGAGGCGAACTTTATAATGACAGGTGGCGTTTTGAGGTGACGCGTAGAAATAATAATGGTACTGCCAATCCCGACAATGTAAACCCTTCTAATACTGAGTTCAATCAGTTTAACGAAATTTACAATAACCCACGCTAGCATATGAATGAACCAAGCGTAGCTGTTGTAATTTTAAACTTTAATGGTAAAGTCTTTTTGGAAAAATTTTTACCAAGTATTATACAAAATTCTCCAGGACATAAAATATTTGTTGCCGACAACGGAAGCACTGATGACTCTATTAAATTTTTAGATGCAAATTTTAAGCAGGTTACAGTTATTGCTATAAAAGATAATTGTGGTTATGCAAAAGGTTATAATACTGCATTAAAACAAATAACTGCCGATTATTATGTATTGCTGAACAGCGACGTTGAAGTTACTCCAAATTGGATTGAACCAATTATTGATCTAATGCAAAAGAACAAAAAAATCGCAGCTTGCCAGCCCAAATTACTTGATTTTAAGAACAGAGACCTTTTTGAATATGCGGGTGCATCAGGCGGTTTTATTGACACTTACGGTTATCCGTTTTGCAGGGGAAGGATCTTTAATTCTCTCGAAAAAGATAGTGGTCAGTACAATAACAGCGCAGAAGTTTTTTGGGCAACAGGTGCTTGTCTTTTTGTGAATGCGAATGCATTTTGGCAAGTGGGTGGTTTAGATGAAGATTATTTTGCGCACATGGAAGAAATAGACCTTTGCTGGCGATTAAAAAATGTTGGTTATTCCATTTATGTTGAACCGGCATCAGTTGTATATCATGTTGGTGGTGGAACATTGAACAAACTTTCATCACGCAAAACATTTTTAAACTTCAGGAATAACCTCATCACCCTTACAAAAAATCATCCTCAAAATATTTTACTCTTTAAGATATTTTATCGTCTTGTATTAGATGGCATTGCAGCCTTAAAATTTTTATTCGCTGCGCAACCAAAACATTTTTGGGCGGTCATTAGATCGCACTTTGCTTATTATTACTTATTACCGCAAACTCTTTCCAAAAGAAAAAAACAGAAAGCCGAACGAAATTTTAAATACAGTAGAAGTTTTACTTATAAAGGAAACATTGTTTTTGATCATTTTTTAAAAGGAAAGATAAAATTTACCGACCTGGAAAAAGATCGTTTTTTTAATAGTTAAACAGCTTTTCGCTCAACCTGTGTTTGTGTTGTTTTTGATGAGATAAAGAATAATCCTGTAAAAGTAAGGATGCCATTGATGAGAATCAACTCATTCCCAATTTTATAACCGCTAAAAATACTTTCCGATAAAGACTTTAAGCCTAAAGAAATATGTAATTTCTTTTCGTACCACTCCGGACTGCATAATACATCCAAACTCAAAGCTAAAATTGGTGCAATAATGCAAACAAGCCAAATCAGTTTATCATTTAAATTTTTATTGGTAAGAATTCCGAAAGAAAATAAACCCAGTAATGGTCCATAAGTAATACTTGCGAACTTTAAGATAAAATCAATGATGAGTTTATCATTAATAGCTTTAAAGATCAATACCATGATGAAAAATATGACTGCAAATGAAAAATGAACTTTTAAACGGGTATTTCTGTTTTGCTTTTCCGTTCCGGCACGTTTATTAATACTTAAAATATCAATACAAAAACAAGATGTAATAGAGGTAATAGCGCCATCCACACTTGGAAATAATGCCGAAATAAGGGCAATAATAAAAATAATTCCAATAACACCACTAAAGGTATCGCTTAAGGCAATTGTTGGGAACAGATCATCAGGAGGAACTGAAATGGAATTTTGACTTGCGTATAAATACAAAATGCCCCCTAAGAACAAGAACAATAAATTAACTATTACTAATACAATTGAAAATGAAACAATATTTTTTTGAGAATCTTTTATATTCTTAACACTAATATTCTTTTGCATCATCTCCTGATCAAGCCCCGTCATGGCAATCGCAATAAACATACCGCCTATAATATGTTTTAAAAAATAGGAACCCGCTTTTACATCCGTATTAAAAATTTTAGTAAAACCTTTTTCATTCATTAGGGTAAGTGCTCCTGAAAAATCAAGTCCCATTGCTTTTACAATAACTATTATACAAACAACCAGTCCGCACAACATACCCGTAGTTTGTAATGTATCTGTATAAATGATCGTTTTTACACCACCTTCAAATGTGTAGAGTAAAATAAGAATCAGAATTACAAGAGCTGTGAGTTCAAAAGGAATATTTAACTTATCGAAAATAAAAACCTGAAGCACACTTATCACCAAATACAAACGAGCCGTTGCGCCAACCAAACGCGACAAGATAAAAAAGAAAGCACCTGCTTTATGGGCATTAACACCAAAGCGTTTTTCGAGGTAAGTGTAAATGGAAGTAAGATTTAATTTATAGTATAAGGGAATTAATACAAATGCAATTACCATGTAACCTAATAAATAACCAAGAACGATCTGGAAATAATAAAAATTGCCACTTCCCACTCCACCTGGCACACTCACAAAAGTAACACCGCTTAAACTGGTACCTATCATTCCAAATGCCACCAGCATCCAATTGCTATTCTTATTCCCGATAAAAAAAGATTCGTTTGTTGAATTTCTGCCAGTAACCCATGCTACAGCCAGCAGTATCAAAAAATAAGAAATAACGAATATAAAAAGTAATGTGGGCGACATTTTAAATCTTAAGAAAATAAATTTACTCTTATTACAAAGATTTCATTTTTTAGAGCTTAAATGGCTTTATGTTAAAATAGTTCTAAACAATTATAAAGTGAATAAATAAAGCCAATATTACTGGTAGAATAATTAATTTTACGGTAGTGGAATTCAGTTCAAAAATTATAGAACAGGCTGTTGAGGCGTTTGCCCAATTACCGGGTGTTGGCAAGAAAACTGCTTTGCGTTATGTGCTGCATGTTATTAAGCAGGACAAAATGCAGGTTGACGCTTTAGGGAAATTAATTTCACAGTTAAAGACCGATCTTAAATTTTGTCAGAAATGTCATAATATTTCAGAACAAAATACATGCGAGATATGTTTAAATCCTTTACGCGATGAAACAACAATTTGTATTGTGCAGGATTACAGGGATGTAATGGCCATTGAGAACACCGGCCTTTACAAAGGACATTACCATATTTTAGGTGGTATTATTTCGCCACTTGATGGCGTAACTCCTTCCAGTTTAAATATTGAGACCCTTGTTGCCAAAGTTAGTTCGGGTAATGTAGCCGAAATAATTCTTGCTTTAAACGCTACAATGGAAGGTGAAACAACCTCATTTTATATTTTCAGAAAACTGGCGCCTTACAAAGTTAAGTTAAGTGCGATTGCACGCGGTATTGCTGTTGGCGATGAACTGGAGTATGCTGATGAAGTAACTCTTGGTCGTTCTATTACCAACAGGATCCCATTTGATTCCTTAATGAAAAAATAATTCGTCTCTTTTTTCCTAAAATTCTGTACATTAGTGATTGAATGTTAAAGAGAATTTTATTCGTATTTATACTGTGTTCGATTGCTCTAAAAGACCGGGCCCAGTTTTTAGATAAAAAATTTTATTTGGTTGATTCTATCGAAAAAAAAGAAACCAATAAAAACGATTTTATATTAATTGATTCTAACTTAAAAATATTTAACGCAAGTAATTCGGACACCTTAAAGCTCAACCTTTTAAGCGAGATCATTGAAAATTGCAACGACGAAAATATCTGGCCACGTTATAATCGTTTAATGTATTCAACAGCAGAAGCCTTGGCCCAAAAAGAACAAAACACTTTCCTCAAAAATAAATTCCTTTCTAAAAAAGCTTTAGCTATAAATAATTATGGTTTTTACATTCAAAATTACACAAGCACACCTATTAGATCTTTAAAACTTTATAACGAAGCTGCCCGAATACAAGAAGAGATAGGAGATAAAACAAACCTGGTAGTAACAAATAATAATATTGCTAATTTATATTACGCAAATGGCAAAATATTGGAGTCTATTGATATTTACCATAAAACAATAAAATTGCAGGAAGAACTTAAAAATATTAATGGTTTAACACCTTTATTAAATAACCTTGGCGAAGTGTATTTGTTTTTAGGAGACACAAACAAAGCATATTTTTATATTAAAAGGGCCTTATCAACCGCGGTACAAAGTGGTGATAAAAGAATAATCGCACAGGAGTTTCAAAACATTGGTATTTTGGCCTATAACCGCGGACAAAAAAACTATGCTTTTGTTTGCTTAAAAAAAGCATTAGCGCTCAGGGAAGAAATTGGTGACCTTGCCGGAGTTTGTAAATCTAAAATGAATCTGTCGGTATTATACATGGTAGAAAAGAATTATAAGGTATCGCAAAACTATTTAAATGAAGTCGAGCCTATAGCTACTAAAACAGGTAATCTCCAGGTGCAACAGTTATATCACTCAGGAAAAGGACAATTATATTCATCTCTGCGCGACAATAAGATGGCAATTATTGAATTTGAAAAAGCAATAAAACTGACCCGTAAGATAGGTTCATTGCAAGATGAAATGAAAATAATTACAAATCTAATTGTCCTGTACTATAATGTAGGTGATAATGCAAAAGAACTGGAAATGCGCCGAAGACAATATGAAATAAACAAATTACTTAATGGCTCAGAACTGAGGCGAAATGCCTTAAGGAAAGATTATGAATTCGAATACGCAAAAAAAGAACAGGATTTTAAAATAGAACAGGCCATTAAAGACGAAAAAGCAAGATCAGAAAAAAGAAAACAAAAATTTGTTACAGTGGGCATTTCATTTATTTTGTTACTTACACTTATTTTTTCATTCTTTATTTTTAAGGCTTTTAAACTCAGTAAACACAAAAATGTTATTATCTCAAGTCAAAAACAAGAGGTGGAAGAAAAAAAACGTTTAATTGAAGAGAAGCAAAAAGAAATTATAGAAAGTATAACATACGCCCGGCGTATTCAGCAATCCCTGCTTCCAACAGAAAAATATATTGAAAAAAATTTAACTAAATACCAGGGCAAAAATCAGACAAAATAAACTGATCTTTATCATTTATCGGTCATTCCGTCAGAGTATTTTCAAAAAACCCGCCTTATTTTCCTGAATTAAACTTGGAACGTTTTATGATTGCTTAATTGTAAATATTACTATTATGAATTTGAATAACTATACCATAAAATCGCAGGAAGCCATTCAGCAGGCCTTACAATTAGCTACCATTAATGGTAACCAGGCAATTGAAACAGGGCACATTTTAAAGGCTATTCTTGAAACAGATGAGAACGTAACGCCCTTTATATTAAAAAAATTAAATGTTAATCAGGTAACATTTACAAGGCTAATTGAGAGCGTTATCAACTCTTACCCAAAGGTAACTGGTGGACAACCTTATCTTTCAAACGCGGCCAACCAAGCCCTAGCAAAAGCTGCATCTTTTTTAAAAGAATATAAAGATGAGTATGTATCTATAGAGCATTTATTACTTGGTTTACTAAGCGCTGGCGATAGCACTTCTAACCTTATGAAAGATGCAGGTTTAAAAGAAAAAGACCTTAAAGCCGCCATTACAGAACTAAGAAAAGGCGAAAGGGTTACAAGCCAATCGGCAGAAGAAACATACAACAGTTTAAATAAATTTGCTGTTAATTTAAATCAGCAGGCCAGAAACGGCAAGCTCGATCCCGTTATTGGGCGTGACGAAGAAATTCGCCGTGTATTACAGATACTTTCGCGCCGTTCAAAGAACAATCCAATTTTAGTGGGAGAGCCCGGTGTTGGTAAAACCGCTATAGCAGAGGGTTTAGCGCACAGGATAATTAATGGTGACGTGCCCGAGAATTTAAAATCCAAACAAGTTTATGCCTTAGATATGGGTGCTTTAATTGCAGGCGCAAAATTTAAAGGTGAATTCGAAGAGCGTTTAAAATCGGTAATAAAAGAAGTTATTGGAAGTAATGGCGATGTTATTTTGTTCATTGACGAGATACACACTTTAGTTGGAGCCGGTGGTGGTGGCGACGGCGCGATGGATGCCGCAAACATTTTAAAACCTGCATTAGCGCGTGGTGAATTAAGAGCTATTGGAGCAACGACTTTAAATGAGTATCAAAAATATTTTGAAAAAGATAAAGCATTAGAACGTCGTTTTCAAAAAGTAATGGTGGATGAACCAAGTACTGAAGATGCCATTTCTATTTTACGTGGTATTAAAGAAAAATACGAAGCGCATCATAAAGTAAGGATAAAAGATGAGGCTATTATTGCTGCTGTTGAACAAAGTCAGCGTTACATCAGCGATCGTTTTTTGCCGGATAAAGCAATTGATCTAATGGATGAAGCTGCTTCTAAATTAAGAATGCAGATCAACTCTATGCCAATTGAATTGGATGAAGCCGAGCGTAAAATAATGCAATTAGAAATTGAACGGGAAGCGATTAAACGTGATAATGATGAACAAAGGATCAATGCACTTAATAAAGATATTGCTAACTGGCAGGAGAAAAGAACCATTTTGCGCGCAAGATGGCAATCTGAAAAAGAAGTGATTGAAGGCGTTCAAAAAATAAAATTAGAAATTGAAGAATTAAAACAGCAAGCCACTAATTTCGAAAAACAAGGTGATTATGGCAAGGTGGCCGAGATCCGCTATGGTAAAGTAAAAGAAGCCGAAGCAAAATTATCCGAGTTTGAAACAAAATTAGCCGAAGCAAAAGAAAATGGTTCGCAATTATTAAAAGAAGAAGTAGACAGCGAAGATATTGCTGCTGTAATTAGCGCATGGACAGGTATTCCGGTTAGCCGAATGTTGCAAAGTGAAAAAGAGAAATTACTTTTATTGGAAGATGAATTGCACAAACGTGTGGTTGGTCAACATGAAGCAATTGAAAGTATTGCCGATGCGGTGCGTAGAAGCAAAGCGGGTTTACAGGATAGTAAACGCCCTATTGGCTCTTTTATTTTTTTAGGAACAACCGGTGTAGGTAAAACAGAATTAGCAAAAGCACTTGCGGAATTTTTATTCAATAATGAAAATTCTATGACAAGAATTGACATGAGCGAATACCAAGAGCGCCATGCTGTAAGCAGATTAATTGGCGCGCCTCCGGGTTATGTTGGTTACGATGAAGGCGGGCAATTGACCGAAGCTGTGAGAAGGCGCCCCTACTCTGTTATTTTGCTGGACGAAATAGAAAAAGCGCATCCTGATGTTTTTAATATTTTGCTACAGGTATTGGATGATGGAAGATTGACCGATAACAAAGGCCGGGTAGTTAATTTTAAAAATACAATTATCATTATGACCAGTAATATTGGTTCGCACATTATTCAGGAAAACTATGATAAGATAACTGAAAAAAATAAAGAAGATGTACTAGCAAAAACAAAACTGGAAGTGTTTGAGTTGCTAAAAAAATCAATTCGCCCAGAATTTTTAAACAGAATAGATGAAGTGATCATGTTTGAACCATTAACGAGAGAAAATGTCACTGAAATTGTAAAAATTCAGTTCAACCAAATTCAGGAATTATTGGCTCAGCAACATGTAAGTATAAAAATAACCGAAGAAGCTATTGATTGGTTGGCACAACTTGGTTACGATCCTCAATTTGGAGCAAGGCCGGTAAAACGTGTCATACAAAAACAGATCTTAAATGAGCTTTCAAAGCAAATACTTTCAGGTAAAATAAATAAGGAAAAGGAGATTATTTTGGATATGATCGATAATAAGTTCGTATTCAGGAACTAAACCTTTTAACAAATCAGAAATCTAGAGAGGATTTATGCCCTAAAATTTGGCATCTATCCTCTTTTTTTATATCTTTAGCTATATATTTTTAAAGCATGCTAAGGTTTTTTACTGTTTTATTTTTTCTTGTTACTTTTAAAGTAAGTGCTCAAACCTCGGCACCAAAACTCATCAACTACCAGGGTGTTGCCAGAGACCCTGCAGGAGTTCCAATTACTGCGCCATTCGATATTCAATTTATTATAAAAGACATTTCACAGGTCGTTCATAACGAAACGCAAAATGGTATACAACCAAACGCTTTAGGTCTTTTTACTACTAAAATCGGCATCTCGCCTACCTTTACCTATAGCGGCTGGGGCAGTAGCAATTTGCAATTGGAGATCTGGATAAAAGCGGGCGCCACCTTTACACAGGTTGGAACACAGCAATTAGTAAGTGTGCCTTATGCTTTATTTGCTAATGATGTTCACTCTTCATACAATAGTAATGTACTAACAATTGGTGCCAATTCTTATAGCATTTCATCAGGATCGGCAGCGACTCCCACAATTAACGGAACAGGCCTTGTTACAGTAACTCCAAATACTGGTCCGATTTATACAGTAAATGTACCAACACCAACAATAAATTTTTCTGCCAATACATTAATTTATTCGCAAGGCACATTTGTTACTTCTTCTACTCCTTTTAATCCAACTATTAATGGCGATGCTTTTGGGCCTATTTCTACAACCACTGTTGCTGCTTTAAGAAATATTCCTATAGCCAATGTTACTCCCTTTGCAAATCAGGTTTTAACATATAATGGCAGTGCATGGACACCGAGTCTTTCCGCGGCAGCTCCTGCTGGATGGAGCTTAATGGGTAACAGTGGCACAAGTGCGCTTAATTATATTGGCACAAGTGATGCCGCAGATTTATCAATTAGAACAAGCGGAACTACTAAAGTAACTGTGAAAGTAGGTGGAAACGTAGGTATTGGTACAGTATCTCCAAACACAAAGCTGGATGTGCTTGAATCTACGGCGAGTCTTCCTGCTATTACAGCTAAAAACACAAGCGCCGCAGGAAATAGTTCGGCTGTAGGTATTTTAGGTGAAACAAATAATACAGACGTTAACGCAGCAGGTGTATTTGGTAATAATACAAATAATGGTAGTGGCGTAATAGGTAGAACAAACTCTACTAATTCAAATGCATCCGGCGTTTTGGGCGAAAACACAAGTGCGGGTCCATCCGTGCGTGGAATAAAAAACTCTACCGTAACAATTGGTGGTGCAGGTAAATTTGAGATACAAGCAGTAGGTAATAATAATGATGCAGTGTTTGCTATAACTCAAGGTACAGGCGCCGCAGTTCATGCCGCAACAGGCACATCAACAGCCTCAGCATTATCTTTACTACTTAATAACGGACATATAAAGTCGGTGCAATCAGCCTCTGCTATTGTTAGTAAAGGAGCTGCCGTTGGAAATGCTACAATTGGTGGTTCAGGACCAACAACGGATGTTGCCGGTGAAATAAGTTTTAATACTCAATCACCAATTTCAGGTACATCGCCGTTTGAAGTTGCAAAAGTAACTTTTGCTAGAGCTTATGATACAACACCATCTGTAATTGTAAGTCCACGAAATGGCACGGCCGCAGGTTATCCATTTTTCGTTTCTCCTTCTATTTCAGGTTTTTCAATATTCTTCGTTGGCTCGCCACCAACATTCAGTAATTTTCAATACACATATATTGTAATAGGGCATTGATGAACAAATTTTTACATATACTACTTTTAGCACTTATTACACTTCCTGTTTTTTCGCAGGTGCCTAATAAAATTAACTACCAGGGCGTTGCAAGAAATTCTATTGGTAATCCAATTGCAAACCAAACTATTGGTTTGCAATTTAAAATTTCCACCTCAGCCAGTTCTAATTTTTATACCGAAACTCAGCCTTCGGTTCAAACAAATTCACTTGGGTTATTTGCAACTAAAATTGGCGAAATAATCCCATTACCTTTAACAGGTTGGGAAAATTTACCAGTTATTTTAACTGTATCAATAAATGATGGTAACGGTTTCACACCATTACCAACACAGACATTAGCTAGTGTGCCTTATGCCTTATATGCATTAAGATCTGGTAACGCTTTACCCACAGGTACGCTAAATGGCCAAACACTTTTTTGGGACAATTTTGCTTTGCCTCCAGCATGGAAAATAGATAATAATTTAACTAACGATGGAAATCATGTTGGTATAGGTATAATTCCCGCAGGTTTAAAAAACAGACTACATGTAACAACTATAGATCCCAATGACAGTTCTGTTGTTTTTAGCGTACACCTTAATGCAACATCAAAAACTGCCGCTTTTAGAGGTATTGCAAGTGGAAGTAGTCCTTCTAACAGCGGTAATCCATTTTCAACAGCAATTTTTGGATCTCAATATTTTGGCATTAATAGTGGCTCAGGAATTGCTGTTGGGTCTTATGGTCAAGGACTTGCGGATTCTCTCGCTATTGGTTTAGCAGGAATTGCAACAGTTACAAATTCTACTGGGAAAGCGATTGGTTTGTATGCCTCTTCGCCACTTCCTACGGGTGATAATTTTGCTGCAATTTTCGATAAAGGAAAAGTTTTAATAAATGATTCATTATTTTTTGGGTCTACTGCAAACCCGGGAAATTTTGGTGATGTATTAACCAGAAGTTCTACCGGAAAAGTAAGATGGCAAACACCTGGCGCCGTTGGCAGCGGACCATTTACTAATTCGGCAAACTACATACATGCGGCTTCAAGTTTTACAACTAACCGGATCGTTTTTGGTGTTCCTTACCCTGCCGGAGGATTCCCTTTTCTTAGTAGAGTTACAGTAGTCAACAACTCCGTTAATGTTGGAGATACGTCGCTGTCCGTTTATCAGTTTAACAGCTCAAAACCCGCATTTTATTCCGAAGCAAAAGGAAGTGGCTTTGCTATAAGCGCTAAAAGCCCTTCAGTTTTTCCGAACGCTTATGCTGGTTTTTTTGATGGCGGAATTATAACAAAAGGAAAAAACAGTGCTAACAGTGCTTTTAGTCTACTCGTAAAAGATGTTGTTAATACAGATTTATTCTCTGTAAGAAATGATGGTAACGTTGGCATTGGAACGATCAATCCATCTGTAAATTCACGTTTAGCAATTAAAGACGGGCATTTTCAAACACAACAAACAATTGGGCCAACGATAATAGGTAATAATAATGCTGTAGCAGCTTTCTGGAATGGTAACTCAACTGACGTTGCCGGGATAATTGAGATCCAAATAAACGCCTCGCCATTACCTGGTGCGCAGGCTACTGTAACATTTAATAAAACTTATAACACTTCCCCTATTGTTGTTATTACACCAATGAATAATTTCTATGGTGCAAAAGCGGTTGCTTTAAGTGATGTATTTGTTACAACTTCCACAAGTGGTTTTACAATTAATTTTAACGTCGCTTATCCAATTCCAAGTTGCACTATGTATTTTAACTATATAGTAATTGAAGGAAATTAATATTATTTTTTAAAATGAAAGACATTAAAAAAATACATGAAATAAAATTTTACGAAAAAATATTATTTTTATTTTTATTTGTTTCGCTCACTAATATTAGTGCTCAAACAATTACACCGCAGGTAATAAACTCTGCCGGCGGCAATTGGACATTACCCAACGGTACAACTATTTCTGATAATGTTGGCGAACCATTTGTTACAACTATCGCAAACGGTAACAATGCAATTACACAAGGTTTTTTGCAAAATTTTGTAATTGCAAATGTGTTTTCTGTGAGTGTGCAAAAAAATGATGTAAGCTGCAAAGATAAAAATGATGGAAATATTTCGATCGGATTAACATCTAACATACCCAGCCCGCAAATAAATTATTTTTGGATACCCCAATCACTTTGTCCACTTGATGATTGTAATAGTATTGACAGTCTAAAACCCGGAACTTACACCGTTACAGTAAAAATATCTTATTACATTGGCTCTGTGCAAAAAGATACCAGTATTACAAAACAAGTAACTATTGATGATGTTAACGAGCCTTGCAAAGTTAAAATTTACAATGGTGTTACTGCCAATGGCGACGGCGTTAATGATGTTTTTACAATAGATAATATTAGCGAATTTCCTAAGAACCATCTTTCTATTTATAACCGCTGGGGGCAATTACTTTATGATGAGGACGGTTATGATAATGTTACAAAATTCTGGCCAAGAAAAGATGAACTAACAAAGTTAAACTCCACAACCTATTTTTATGTTTTAAAATTAGGTGATGGTAGCGGACTCATAAAAGGTTGGATAGAGCTTTTGAAAGATTAAAACAATTAAATAATGAAAGCAAAAAAAACGATAAGCTTATTTATTTTACTGTGTCTTAATGCATTGAGCATTACTTCACAAAACGTTTTGCATTATGTATCAGACAATATTTGTCTTGATGACTTAATTAATGTTAACACCGGTTTAATTACGCATGTAAAAAATTTAGTTGTTGAAGATCTAAATAATGCAGGAAACAAAGAAGTGATTGTTACTGATGAGCTTAATAACCTCATTAAGATCTACAGTTTTAGCGCAACTACAGGTTCATTTACATTTCAAAATTCAATAAACGTGGCTAATAATGGTGGCTTTGGTGCGGGCATGGGTAAATTTCAAGCAGTTGCAGCCGGCAATTTTACGAATGACCAACTAATGGATATTGTTTTTACAACTTCCGATTCTATTTTCATATACAAACATAATGCGGCTTCTAATTTTGCATTTAGTCTATTGAGTGCAGCTAACATTCCATCTGCTTTTAAAGGGCAGGACCACTATTTAAAAGTTGACAATATAGATAATACAGGCAATGATGAATTTTATTTTTTAAGTTCTAACTTTCCTTCATTCCCCGGAATCACTGTAATGCCATTTTTAAATGTTGCCGGAAATTTTAGTCCTGCGGTTTCAAGTGTTGTTTTTAAAAGCGCCGGAAGTTTAATTGGTCAATCAATGGATATTTGCATTGGCGATATTAAGGGAGATAATGATGGCTTAAAAGATCTTATGATCACTTATTCCGCTGTTAAAGATTCTGTTTTTTTTCTAGATAATAATTCTATCGCTAATTCTATTTTACTAAATACTTTAGGCGTACGAATAGTACCAACCTTAAGCTTTACACCTGATTTTGCAATTTCAAGTTCGGAAGTAGTAGATCTTAACAGTGATAACAAATTAGATTTTATTTTCTATGGTAGTACAAATTTGGCCGGTAATAAGATAGCTATCTATGCTGGAACTAATAGCTTTACCTTAAATACCCATATTGATATTCCTATTGTTGGTTTTGATATACACGACTTTAAATTTGAAGATATTAATAATGATAATAAGCGTGATTTTGTTGGCGTAGGCAAATATTCCGCCACCACATTTTCAGGTTTATTAATATATCCCGGTAATGAAAATGCTACAAGTTATTTAAATCAATCCATCGGCATTACTTTTACAAATAATATAATGAGCCCTGATGAAATACAATTAAGCGATGTTGATAATAATGGACTAAATGATATAATTATAAAGCCATGGAAAGGAAATAGTGACAGAACTTATATGATCCCTAACTTTTCGTACAAGGTTACTTCCAGTGCAACTCCTTCGGCTATTTGCGGAGCATTTCCTGCAACCATAGCAGCTTCTATTAGCGCTACGGTTCCAACAAATTACAATTGGGAATACGCAAGTCCCACAGGTACATTTTCATCAATACCGCCAACAACTTCTTCTTTTACAACCACTACACCCGGTTTTTATAAAGCATATGTTGATTTTAATATGTACAACCCAAATAATACTTGCACATTAGTTTCCGATACTTTGGAAATTATATCTAATGCGCCTGTAATTAATGTTTCAACTCAAAACACAACTGTTTGTTATGGCGATCCTGCAACCAGTATCGCTTCGGGTGCGGCAACCTATACGTGGGTCTCCCCTTCCGCTTCACCAATATTTTTTGGACCAACGTTTTCCATCCAGGTGGTCTCATCTACCGTTTATACCGTTACAGGTCAACTCACTAACGGTTGCAAAGGAACAAATACAGTAAGTTTTAATTTATATCCGCTGAACACTGATGTAATTAGTACTTCTAAAAATCCGGCCTGCGTTGGCGATGCAGTTTCTTTAAGTATGGCAAGTGCATCAACTTTTACCTGGAGTAACGGCAGTAATAATGCAGTTGCAACCGTTACACCAATTGCTGTAAGTATTTATTCACTAGTATTTACAGATGCAAACGGTTGCAGTTCAGAAAAAAGTGTAACAATAGATATTGATCCAAGATGTAATCCAAAAGTTTACAACGGCATTACTGTGAATGGTGATGGTAATAACGAATTTTTTGAAATAGAGAATATTGAAAAATTCAAAAACAACTCGGTGAAAATTTATAACCGTTGGGGTAAAGAAATATTTACTGTAAACAATTATGATAATAAAACCAATTACTGGCCAACACCTGAACATTTAAAAACACTTATACCATCAACCTACTTTTACGTGATAAATTATGGAGAAGGTGTTGAAATGGAAAAAGGTTGGGTTGAATTAATGACAAATTGATGAAAATGAAAAAACAGATATTACTACTATTTAGTTTTGTATTTGCGTTGGCAGCTAACGCACAACAAGATCCGCAATACAATCTTTACCAGTTCAATCAAATGGTAATTAACCCTGCCTATGCCGGTGCAAGAGACGGCCTATCGGTTGTGGCTTCGGTAAGGAACCAATGGGCTGGCTTTAAAGGAGCTCCAAAAACATCATGTTTGAGCTTACATGGCCCTGTTCTAAACAAGAACCTTGGTGTTGGCTTAACTGTAATTAGCGATGTAATGGGCCCTCGTAATATGGTTGGTGTATACGGGAATGTAGCCTACATATTAAAACTTAACTCTAACTGGAAATTATCTTTTGGAGTTAACGCAGGATATAACCGTTTTCAGTTTGACTTTAATGAGATCCGTTTTAAAACTACAGAGAATAGTACTTACATTCTGCAAAACCAGTCGTACAATGCTTTAGATATTAATGCCGGATTTTACTTAAGATCAAATACTTTTTTTGTTGGCCTTAGCGCAACTCACATTCAAAATAACAGTTTGTATGATTATGAGATAGCGGTTGATACAACAGGTGGAAAGACTGGATCGTACAATGTAAGTTACAGGTTAAGAACACACACCATGTTCACCATTGGTAAATCTTTTAAAATTAACGATAACTTAATTTTTGCACCCACCATTATGACCCGACGCATTGGTACCCATGGAAGTGGTGACCTGAACCTGAATTTTTTCATTAACAATAAATTATGGGTTGGCCTTTTTATGAGAGGTGGATATGGTCCGGGCTTTTTATTTCAATACTATATCTCTAACAAATTTAGGGTAGCATATTCTTACGATTCAGGATTAAAAGATGCAAGAAAGTTAGGCGCTAGTCATGAGGTAATGATAGGCTTTGATTTTTCAGGCACTAAAGCAAAAATGTTAAACCCAAGATTTTTATAGTACTATATGTTAAAGAAAACTATTTACCTTCTCCTTTTTGTTCTGTTCATAACACCTTTGTTTTCACAAATAAATAAAGGCGATAAATATTATAATAAATATCAGTTCATTAAGGCTATTTCTTATTATAAAAAAGCGACAAAAGCACCTTCGCCAATAAAGCAGCAGGCTTATATTAAATTGGCCGACAGCTATAAAAAAATAAACGACTACACTAATGCCGAATTGTCTTACCGCAACGCTTTAGCTATTAGCTCTGATGTTCCGGCCGAAGTACATTACAATTACGCGCAGGTATTAAAAACAAATAACAAATATCAGGAAGCGGTTGAGCAATATACCAGTTACATTAAGCTAAGTCCTAATGATGCTAATGCAAAGAATGCCATTAAGTTTTGTAAAGAAATAAAATATTACAATTCAAAACCAATTGAATATGAAGTAAAGAATATTGAAAAAATAAATTCATCAAAATCAGAGTTCTCTCCGTTCATCATTAACAATAAATTAATGTTCGTGGCAGAAAGAGAATCTTTTAATTTTGTGGATTACACCGTTAACGATTATAACGGCGAACCATATCTTAATATGTATGTTACCGACATAAAGGGTAAAGACGCTGACAAATCAAAATCTCTATCAAAAAAAATAAATACCGATTACCACGACGGACCGGGTTGTTTAAGTAACGATGGTAAAACACTTTATTTTACACGTGTTGATTATAAAAAGAAAAAAGATTTTGTGAACACTGCAAAGATCTATATTGCAGTAGGCGAAGAAAGAAACTGGGGCAATATAAAACCATTCGCATTTAACAGCGATAATTATTCTGTTGCGCACCCAAGCATTAGCAACGATAATTCAAAATTATTTTTTACCAGCGATATGCCCGGTGGTCTTGGAGGCAAAGATATATGGATGTGTGTGAAAAGTGGTGACAACTGGGGCAAACCTGTTAACCTTGGTCCTGATATTAATACAAGTGGCGACGAAATGTTTCCGAGCGTTCGCAAAGATGGAATACTTTATTTTTCGTCTAACGGTTTACCCGGCTTTGGTGGATTAGATATTTATACCGCAAGGCCGGTAGATAATAAATGGTTATTGGTGCGTAACGAAGGCATGAACCTTAACAGCAACATGGATGATTTCGGAATTACTTTTTTAAATGATACAATTGGTTATTTCTCATCAAACCGTGAAGGTGGAAAAGGTAAAGATGATATTTACTGGTATGCCTTTACCAATAAAGCAATGACACTTTCTGGTACTGTTCTCTTAACCGAGAATCCACTTGATCCTGCTTCGAAGGTGAAAGTTGTTTTAATGGATGAGAACGGTGTTGCTTTAGATAGTACGAAAACAGATAGTGAAGGTAATTTTGAATTTAAGAATTTAGATGCCGAAAAAACATACATGGCCTCTATTGATGAGACAAATCCTCAGTTTACAGGCAAAGCGCGTTATTATTTAGCCGATAAAAAAGGAACGATTCACCGTGTTACAAATAATGTGAACGGCGAAAAATTTGTATTTAAGAATTTACCCTTCGATCCAAATGGTTTACCGGATATGTTCACCGATGATAATTTAACTCTTGCAGGAAATTTATTGTATGGCGAAAATCCAAGTAAGGCTATAAAGAACACCCGCTTAAAACTTGTAAATGATTTTGGCGATGTTCTTGAAGAAACAACTACCAATGAGTTTGGAGCCTTTGCTTTTAGAAATATTCCTGCCGATCAAAATTATATGATCTCTATTGTTGAATCTGATATTTCTTTACCACCAAACACCAAAGTAACATTAACCAACAAAAGCGGTAAAGAATTAAAAACATTTTATACCGGAAAAGATAAATTCAACTTTAAGATCTTAAGCTCCGAAAAAAATCTATTGCAGGAAATGAATGCAGAAGATGCAAACCTGGTGATGGATGTATATGGTTATATGTATGACCAAAACAAAAAACCAATTGCCAATGCTAAACTTAAAATTAAAGAAGATATTACAGGTGGTGAAGTAAAAGAAGTTTCATCATCTGATAAAGGAAAATTTAATTTCAGGAATTTAAAAGGCGATAAGAATTATCTGTTTGAAGTAGATGAGAACGATCCAAATTTTAAGGGTGTTACACGTATCTATATTGCAGATAGTAAAGGAAGGATCTATAAAGTATTGGATAAGGACGGTTCGGGTAAATTTATCTTTAAATTGTTAGACGCCGATAAAGCTGCCATGGGCGAGTTTGTGGTTGACGATCCATGGTTAGCTGTTTTAGAAATGAAGAACAAAGAAAAGGCAGAGTTAACTATTGTAGAGAATATCTATTATGCCTTTGGTGATTTTAAATTTGATGATGCAGGACAAAAAGTAATGGATAAGATCATTACTGTATTAAACACTAATCCAAAACTGGTAATTGAAGTTAGCTCGCACACCGATTCCCGTTCAAGCGATGTGTTTAATTTAGCCTTATCAAAAAAACGTGCCGATTTTGTGGTGAATTATATGATCGCAAAAGGCATCGTTAAAACAAGATTAAAGGCTATTGGTTATGGCGAGACCAAGTTATTGAACAAATGCGCCAATGATATTGAATGCACTGATGATGAGCACAAGATCAATCGTAGAACCGAATTTAAAATTAACGAACAGCCCAACTTATAATTATGAACGTTATTTTATTTGATGCAGAACAGCCCAGGAAAAATCTATTGCCTTTAACTTATACACGCCCGGTTTCTGAAATTAGAATTGGTATTTTAACCATTAAACAAAAATGGGATAAGGAATTAAATACTAACTGTAGTTATTCAACCAAAAGTTATTTATCAAAAAAATTCCCGATAAAAGAGCAGCCCGATTCTCTTTTTATAAATGGTAGCTTATGCCCTACCCCTGCATTAATGGCAGAAATAAAAAAATTAAAACCATTACAGGCGCTTGTAAAAAATAACGAATTGCTGGCGCTTGTTGGCGAGGCAAAACATTTGAAGGCTTTACTCGATCACGAGAAAATTGAATTTAAACAAGAGGTTTTAAATATTGCAAATGTTTGGGATGTGTTTCAAAAAAATGGTGAAGCATTAAAACTGGATTTTGAATTATTGACTAAAAATAAAAAGTCACAAGCTCTTAGTTCTTCTGTTACAATTATTGGAAATAAAGATCTTGTTTTTTTAGAAGAAGGTGCAAAAGCCGAGGCCTGTGTTTTAAATACAAGCGGCGGTGCAATTTATTTGGCCAAAGATGCCGAAATAATGGAAGGCTCTGCGGTTCGCGGCCCTTTTGCCCTTGGCGAACACAGTGCTTTAAAATTGTGTACTAAGATCTATGGTCCAACTACTATTGGACCACATTGTAAAGTGGGTGGCGAAGTAAACAACTCTGTTATTTTTGGTTTTAGTAATAAAGCGCACGATGGTTTTTTAGGAAATTCAGTAGTTGGCGAATGGTGTAATTTAGGTGCCGATAGCAATAACAGTAATTTAAAGAACAATTACGGCAACGTAAAACTATTTAATTATTTACAAAACAAAATGGTTGATAGTGGGTTGCAATTTTGTGGTTTAATAATGGGGGATCATTCTAAAACAGGAATAAATACTATGCTTAACACCGGCACTGTGGTGGGTGTTGGAGCAAATATTTATGGTGGTAGTTTTCCTGCAACACATATACCAAGCTTTAGCTGGGGCGGTAGTGAAGGTTTTGAGACTTACAAACTGGATAAATTATTTGAAACTGCCGAAAAAGTATTTGAACGCAGAAGTCTTAAATTAGATGCTACTGAAAAAGAAATTCTTTCTGAAGTGTTTGAAAAAACAAAAGAATACAGAAATTAACCTTCGCTTAATATATTGCCCTACTCTAATTTTGTACCTTTATCCATAACATGAAAAAATTATTTATTCTCTTTGTTTTTATTTCCGGGTTTTGTTTAGCACAAATTCCATTAGGTTATTATAATGCAGCGCAGGGCTTAACAGGTAACAATTTAAAAGTTGCGTTACACAATATCATTAAAAATCATACAATTGTATCGTATAACGGCCTATGGTCTGCTTTTCAACAAACAGATAAAAAAACCAATAATAAAGTGTGGGATATGTATAGCCATAATCCAACCGGGACTCAGCCATACGAATATACTTTTGTGACCGATCAATGTGGAAGTTATAATTCTGAAGGCGATTGTTACAACCGCGAACATAGTTGGCCGCAAAGCTGGTTTAATTCTACCTCAGGGCCAGATTCTGACATGTTCCATATTTATCCAACAGATGGCGAAGTAAACGGCAAACGCAGTAACTTTCCTTACGGGAATGTTAGCAATCCAAGTTGGACAAGTATGAACGGAGGTAAATTAGGGCCTTGCACAAATGCAGGTTATACCCAAACTGTGTTTGAACCTATTAACGAATACAAAGGCGATCTTGCAAGAGGCTATTTTTATATGAGCACGCGTTATTATTCTGAAGACGCTGCCTGGGGTACAACAGACGCTACAAACAAATCTATTATTTTACCTTGGCAGATAACTGTTTTATTAAGCTGGCATCATCAGGATCCGGTAAGTGCCAAAGAAACAGGTAGAAATAATCTTATCTATTCTAGCTATCAAAACAACCGTAATCCTTATATCGATCATCCTGAATACGCCGATAGCGTTTGGGCCTATGCTGTTAGCGGATTTGAAGACCAATTTTTATTCTCGCAACAATTTTCCATCTATCCAAATCCTTCATCCGAACAAATAAATGTAATTAGCTATTCTAACAGCCCCGAAAATTCTGTTTTTAAAGTAACCGACATTTCAGGAAAGATAATTGAAGAAAAAATAATTTTAGCAGGAGATGCAAAACCTTTTGATTGCAGTCAGTGGCAAAACGGCATCTATTTTATTTCTATCAGTAATTCTAAAGCGCTTTCTAATTTTAAGTTTATTAAGCAGTAGATTTTTAACCACTAAGATCACAAAGTTTTTTTCACAAAGATCACAAAGAAAATCTTAGTGCGCTTTGATCCTTCTTAGCGGCCTTCGTGGTTAGATCTTTTAAAAAACATTCTCTGAATTATTCTTGTATATTTTTTATCTGAAGGATACTTTCTGTTCTCAGTTAGATTATTAAAAATGAGTGCTACCACCAATAATATGAGCGACCCGCTTAATACAGGCGAAAGAACATATAAATAACCCAATGCTTTAATCTTTTCGGAACCTATCACCGCAATTAAAGCTGTAGCGCCGCCGGGAGGATGCAGCGTTTTTGTGATCTGCATAAATACAATAGAAAGCGAAACCGCTAACGGAGCTGTGAGCCAGATAATATCCGGTAAAAAAATATTTACAGTTACACCAATTAATGCGCTTACCAAATGGCCACCAATTAAATTACGTGGCTGCGCCAGTGGACTTTGAATAGCACCATAAATTAATACACTGGATGCACCAAAAGAACCAATTAAAAAAAGATTATCGTTTGTGCCTAATACTCGACTTTGCATATAGGCAATTAAACCAATACCGATGAATGATCCTAAAAAAGCCCAAAAATGCTCTTTAAAATCAACTAAGGTTTCTTTGTAAATAACGTAGCGCGAAAGTCTGATGCTTCTTTTTATTCTCTTCCTGATCATTACTATACTATTAATCCTCAAAGTTAATCAAAGTTCAGTTTACCGATTATTTATTTCTATACTTTTTTAATTGGTATTTCTGCAGAGTATCGAGGAAGCAAAACAGTTAAAGCCAAAGAAGCCGCGAACACCAATTAACAATTGTCATGTCGAGCGCAGTCGAGACACGTATCCGCTTCTCGACTGCGCTCGAAGTGACACGTACTGTTTTACATCTGAAGTAGGCTCAAACAGATTTTTATGAACTCAGCGTTCTATCTATTTCTTCATCGAAGCAGCTTTTTCGCTATCAAGTTTTGCATTTTTAAGATCGCCTGTTTTTTCGTAGCTCAAGGCGCGGTAACTGTATACATTAGCCAAATACGGATCTATTGCAAGCGCCTTTGTATAATCTTCAATAGCACCTGCATACTCCTTTAAATCATGTTTTGCTAATCCGCGGTTATTATATGCAATGGCAGAATTAGGATCTATCTCAATTGCTTTATTATAATCTTTAATAGCTTCTTTTGCCTCGCCTTTATTGTATTTGCAAAGTCCGCGGTTACACAAGGCCTCCATATCTTTTGGATCTAGTTCGATGCTTTTATTAAAATCTTCAAGCGCACCATCATAATCTTTCATTTCATTTTTTATACTACCCCTATTGGCATAAGCTTTAGCATAATCTTTTTTTAGTTCAATAGACTTGTTAAGATCAGAGATAGCACCTTCAATATCATTCAAACGTTTTCTTATAACGCCACGGTTATTATAGGCTATAGCATGTTTACGATCCAGTTCAATTGTTTTGGTAAAATCTTTTAGCGCACCTTTGTTATCAAACGAACCCATTTTAGCAACGCCTCTCAATAAATAGGCCATAGTATCGTTGGGATTTTCAATAATATATTTATCAAGATCTTCGATCGCCCCTTTAAAATCTTTAAGTTCGTTCTTTATGGCACCTGTATAATAACGTAAAGATGTGTAACGGGGTTCTAACTCCATAGCTTTCTCAAGATCTTTTATAGCACCTTCAAAATCTTTTGTATCAGTTTTTATTTTTCCTCTACCGGCAAACACCGTAACGTTATATGGGTCCATCTCCAATACCGCATCAAGATCTTTAATAGCTCCTTCATAATCCTTTAATTCAGCCTTTACAGAAGCCCTGTCGATAATAGCCGGATAAAACCCGGGATTAATAACTATGGTTGTATTAAAATCTTTTACAGCGTCTTCAAACTTCCCCATTTTTGCCAATACATTGGCGCGGTTATAATAAGCCTCAAAATAATCGGGTTTTACTTCCAGCGTTTTATTATAATCTTCTAAAGCGCCTTTTGCATCGCCCATTAAATTTTTATTATAACCACGGTTATGATAGGCTTTTGCATAATCGGGTTTTAATTCAATAGCTTTTGTAAGATCTTTAATAGCGCCTTTGTAATCCCTGAAGGTGGCTTTTCCATAGGCGAGATTTAAATAGCCCATGGCTGCTTTAGGCTCCAAGTCAATAGCTTTTTCGAAGTTCTTCAACGCATTAATGGAGTCCCGCAGACCAACCTGAGCCATGGCAATATTATTATAGGCCTCTGATTTTTCGCCTGCTATATTTATTACTTCACGGTTATCTTCTATAGCGCCGTTATAATCTCTTAATTGTAATTTGTAAACACCTCGTCTTAAATAGGCATCCACATTATTTGGATCCATTTTTATAAAAAAGCTCTGACTTTTAATTCTTCCGCGCAGATCAGAGTAATTGGAAGTATCTACATAATCTGTCTGCGAAAAAAGCGTGCAGCTTATTGCAAGAAATAAAAAAAATAAATTATGTGTCCTAATTTTCTTTCTTTTTTCAATGGTGTTGTATAATGTTTCTTCCTTTATCATATTATCTCCTAAATTTTTAAACCACATAGAAACATAGCAGCATAGAAAAAAAGCAAAGCTCAAAAAACATAGAACTTTCTCCGCGTTGCGAAGAAAGCTATGTGCCCTCGTTTTTCCTAACCTTCATTTTCTATTTGCCTATGTGGTTAATCATTTTATTAACCCAAATTCCTTTTTCAATTTTACCGGTAGTTTACTGCCAATTAATTCATAAGAAGTTTTAATAGCCTGCTCCCACTGCTTTTTAGAGAGGCGTTTAATATCATCTACATGCACCCATTTATGTTTGGCTAAATATGGCGCGGGTTTAAACCCTTTACGACTGCAATACTCATCAAAATCCTCATCTTTTACTTTAAACGTAGCAGAGTTAGGAATAGTATCCGGCGAGGTAACTAAAAACATTTTTTCGCCAATATTAAAACACAAATGGTCTTCCCATTTAATGTCTTCGGTAACACCTTTTAATTTTTACTGATAGTTTGGAGGTCTTCAATGGTCATAGTATAAATATAGGGATTTTTAAGAAAAAAAATTAACTGCATAAAGTCGTTCGAGACCTGATTTTATTTTCTTCTTGATTTTTTAGTTTATATTTATAATTCAATTGCAAAGCCTCGAAAATAAACAGATTCATTCCGTTACCATGCTGCGTGGCATTGCCTCTTTAGGCGTTTGCATAGCGCATTTAACAGGTACCATTAATTCTGAAGGCCTAAAACAAATTGGACAATACGGTACCTGGGGCGTTTCTGTATTTTTTATTATTTCCGGTTTTATTATCCCCTACTCTTTATACAATTCAGGTTATAAGATCGCAGATTATCCAAAGTTTTTGTTGAGGAGAATTGTTCGTTTAGATCCTCCTTACATTTTAACCATTATCGGCATCTTTGCGTTATCATGGCTCGCACAACTCTCACCGCATCATACCTCCGAGCTAATTGACCCAATAAGCAAAAACACTTTGTACCATTTATTTTATCTTGTCGAAATTTTAAATGGCAAATGGTTGATCGTTGTATTTTGGACCTTAGCCATTGAGTTTCAATTTTATCTTTTTCTCGGATTGCTCTACCCGCTTTTAAAAGTTAAATGGTTGTATACAATTTTACTGCTTCTTGCTTTAAGTGCAATTCCATTTTTATTAACTGATGATCGTTTTGTAACTAATTATCTACTTATGTTCTTGTCCGGTATACTGTTTTTTTGTTTTAAGATCAAACAAATTAATTTTTCGGTGTATCTTCCTCTTGCGATTGTCTTAGTTATCTTAAGTTATTTTAAATCAGGTATTGAAGGTGTCATTTGTCCTATTATTTCCATTTGTTTTATTGAGTTTTTAAATAAACCGTTTAAGCCCTTAATTTTTCTAGGAACTATCTCTTATTCTTTGTACCTTATTCATACGCCTTTTGGTACAGACGGACTTATTAATTTTCTTCAGAATTATATTGTTACAGATAGCGGCAGGATCTGGCTAATGTGCCTTTCTTTACCGGTAATTATTTTCTTTGCCTGGCTTTTTTATATTGTTGTTGAAAGGCCTTCGTTAAAGCTTGCTAAAAAGATTCGGTATAAAAATTTAAACACATAGGCACATAGAGTTTAAGAAAAAGGCGGAGCTCAAAACATAGGCTTTTCTTCGCTTTGCGAAGAAAATTCGTTAGTCTTTTCGAAATTTTAAAACGCTACTTTTTATTAGCTTTTGTTACACCAATAATAACGCCAAAGTTACCATCCTTCTGAATAAAATTTTTCTCTGGTAAATAGGTTCTCGATACAAATCCATCTAAATACAAGGCGTTCTTACAGCCTTGTTTTAAGAAAAAATCCGCGAAGTCGTAAAAGTTAACCATGCCTTTAGACATAGCAAACAGAATTTTATTATCCGGTAAAATACCCACACCATTCCTGATATTTAAATTCTCAGAGCCTTTTGTGAAAGCAGTGTGTATCTTACCATCCACTACCAGCATTGGTCCGGATTGTGTAGCGTATTTTATTTCTTCATCAGTTTTGAATTTCTCAGTTGTACAAACTTTAGGTATTTTATCGTTTGTAATATAAAAAACTCCATTTGGCTTTAAATGAAAATTGCCGCTACCCGAACCCGTATTTAATTTCCGTATTGTTTTTCCATCTTCAATATACAATCCAAGTGGGGCGTTGTCTTCCATATACATGCCGCCGTTCATGGCAAATACAAGCGTTTTGTTTTTACTCTCTACATAAGTGGCCAATCCCTGAAGACTTTTTATTATTTCATTTTTATCATTTTTCCAGTATAGCTTTAACTCTTCAGTTTTAGGATCAACTATTTTAGTAATAAAACGATCATCTTCTGCTTTCGTTTTTAATGTAAACGCAATACACGCGAAAATTGCGGCAAATACAAAAACGAATAATACTATATGTTTATTGATCTTCATTTATAATTTCTCTGCTTCTTGTTTTACGGTATATAAAACAGAATCCCATTTTGTAATAACAGTAGCAAACTTCTCCTCACTTTCAAAACCATATTCTGAAACGGTAAAAATACACTCATTATTTTTGGCCTCTAATTCAAAACGCATGATCGTATAGTTTTCAGGGACATCCTCTTTTTTCCAATCCGGATTAAAATAATTAAAGAGAATAAATTTTTCTTTTTCAATATCTAAAATATTTCCTTTGTCTTCAAACTTCTGGTGATCGTAATCACCGCTAAAAATTATCGGACTGCCTTTTTGCCAATCGGTCTTCCACTCCATTCCAAAATAAAATTTCGGAATACAAAGTGGGTCGGTCAACACAGCCCAAACGCTATCAATAGGGGCTTTTATGATAGTGTTCTTTGTATATGTAAAGCTTTTTGTCAAAATTATAACATCAAATAAAAAAAATTAACCACATAGGCCCATAGAAAATAAAGAAAAAAACGCGGAGTTTAAAAACATAGTTTTTTCTTCGCTGCGCGAAGAAAAATTGTGACCCTATGTTTTAACTTTCTTCTATGTGTCTATGTGGTTTAAAATTGTATATAATTTATTTTAATAGTTTATTCAGTTCAATCTTTTGCCAGATCTTACCCGAAAGATTTGTAGTCAGGATCTCAATATCATTAATTGTACTTAAAACAACCTCATCTTTATTGTCGTTGGCATAATTGGCCGCTACTTTTGAGGTTAACGACAACATCTCGCAGCAATAATCTAAATAACGACTAAGATCATTCTTTGTGAGATCCCTTGTTGGAGAATGCTTTGTTTTGTCGGATAAGATATAAGTTGGGTCTTTTGTTAACTGGTGCATGTCTATTACATGCGCAATGGTACGAAGTTCATGTAAAGCATTTAGAACATGTTTTTGTTTAATGATATCTTCCAGCTTATATAAAAAATAAAAACAGGCGCCAATGGTAGCTGTTTCGCTTATAAAAGCCTCGCTAACGGTTATAAGATTGGCGAAACTACTTAAGGAAGGATCGGGCTTGATATGAAAAAAAGTATAATACACTGCTGCGGCAGCAACTAATATTAAAAGATAAAATGCAATCCTAAAAAAGATATAAGGTTTGTTAATGCGCTCAATATTTGCTTTGCTTGAAATAGATAATGCCTTTAATTCGTTACACACATTCAGCAGACCAGCTTCGGGAAAGCGGTCGTTGATCCTTAACGAAAGAATATGAATTGCTTCGGTGATCTTATCAATATTTAAATTTTTGTAGGACATAAATCAGAACATTAATTTACAAATATTTCACCAATGAACTGGTCACTAAGCGTCACCAATCCATTTATAAATAATTGTAAAAGTTTTTAGGCATTTACTATCAAATATAAAAGAAAAACCAACATTAATAAATGTGGGTTTTGAATATGTTTTAAAGAGATTAATTACTTTTTATATGAAAACTCTACAGGTAAATTAAATGGCGCTGCTACATTTTTGCCGTCTTTTTTTGCAGGGGTCCATTTTGGCATAAGTTTTATCATTTCTATAGCTGCTTGGTCGCATTCAATGCATTCATCCATTTTTTTCAGAACTTCTAATACAACTGCAGTTCCGTCATTATGTATTCCCAGCTTTAAAAATGTTTTGCCTTTTAGCTTCTTCTCCTTCACTTTTGCAGGAACTATAAGCTTATCATTCATAAATTTTTGTAAGGCTTCCTGCCCTCCTGCAAAAGATGGTGGCTCTTCAATAATACTTTCGTATTGAATAGACTTTTGAATTTCACTTTTTGAAGTATCCTGTTTTGTTTGCCCAAGAAGATTAATAAAAGGAGTAAAAATAACGATCAGAAGTAGTTTTTTCATAGCTAATCAAAGGTAAAAGAAAAACCCACATTAATAAATGTGGGTTTTGAAATATTATGCGGTCATTGACCCTTCGACAAACTCAGGGTGACAGTTTATGAGATTGCTTCGTCCTCCGTCCTCGCAATGACGAGGGTTACTTCGCGTAACCGGTTGCTCTTGTTTCTCTTATTACTGTAACTTTTACTTGTCCGGGATAGGTCATTTCTGTTTGGATGCGTTGCGAAATTTCAAATGCTAATTCTTCTGCTCTGCCATCTGTCACTTTTTCGCTTGATACAATTACACGCACTTCGCGTCCTGCTTGTATAGCGTAAGTTTTTTCTACGCCGTCATAACTTAATGCTAATGCTTCAAGATCTTTTAAACGCTTCATGTATTGTTCTGCGATTTCGCGACGAGCGCCCGGACGGGCACCGCTGATGGCATCACACACCTGGATGATAGGTGCATATAAAGTGTTCATTTCAATTTCATCGTGGTGAGCTCCGATTGCATTACATACCTCCGGTTTTTCTTTGTATTGTTCTGCCAGCTTCATACCTAATAAAGCATGTGGTAATTCAGGTTCGTTATCGGGTACTTTTCCTATATCATGTAATAATCCTGCACGCTTGGCAACCTTAGGGTTTAAGCCCATTTCAGAGGCCATCGTCGCGCAAAGGTTAGCAACCTCTCTACTATGTTGTAATAAATTTTGTCCGTAAGATGAGCGGTATTTCATACGGCCAACCATACGAATTAACTCCGGATGTAAACCATGAATACCAAGATCGATACAAGTACGTTTACCTGTTTCAATAATTTCTTCTTCCAGCATTTTTTTGGTCTTCTCAACCACTTCTTCAATACGCGCGGGGTGAATACGTCCGTCTGTTACTAATTGGTGTAAAGCCAAGCGACAAATTTCTCTTCTTATAGAATCAAAACAAGATAAAGTAATAGCATCAGGTGTATCATCCACAATGATCTCAACGCCTGTGGCAGCTTCTAAAGCACGGATGTTACGACCTTCACGACCAATGATACGTCCTTTTGTTTCGTCACCTTCAATATGAAAAACAGAGATAGAATTTTCTATTGCTGTTTCTGTAGCCACACGTTGTATGGTTTGTAATACAATTTTCTTCGCTTCTTTATTGGCAGTTAATTTTGCCTCATCCATAATGTCTTTTACAAAACTCATAGATTGTGTTTTTGCTTCGGCCTTAATAGATTCTACCAATTGTAATTTGGCATCGTCTGCTTTTAACCCGCTAATTTTCTCAAGCATTTCTACCTGTTTGCGGTGACCTTTTTCTACTTCTTCCAAACGGTGTTTGTAAAGATCTATTTGTTGTTGCGCCTGATTCTTTAAAGTTTCGGCTTCTTTATCTTTACGGTTAAGGTCTTCTATCTTTTTATTTATCTCGCCTTCTTTTTGTTTTACTTTATTTTCTGTCTGTAAAATATTGGCGTTCTTTTCCTGGATAGATTTATCGTGCTCTGACTTTAATTGTAAGAATTTTTCTTTGGCCTGTAAGATCTTTTCTTGTTTAACAGATTCTGCTTTTACCTCAGCTTCTTTAATTAAGTTCTCTTTTTCTTTTTTGGCGCTGGCGTTTATTTTGCTGCCTGCCAGTATAAATCCTGCCACGATCCCGAGGATCAGGGCCCCTGCTATAAAACTAATTGTTAATATATCCATCTTTCCTTCTTTTTTTTAATTTAAAAATTCACTAAAATAAAAAACGCACAAAAATTTAAGACGTATCTCAAATTTTGTGCGTGTAAGTTTGTAAACCGGGGTTTACTTATTCGTTAATATTTTTAATGTCTTGCATATGTTGTTTTAACATATCCTCCACACTTGAAAATAGCTGTTTTAAATGACTTAATTCTCCCTCCGCAGTGTTGGCTTTTTTATAAAGCTCTGCTACTAATTGTAACATCACCATTGTCAACACATCTTTTCTATCTTTAACTGCGTAGTTCTTTTCGAACTCTGCAATTTTTGTATTTATTAAATTAACGGCCTCTTTAATGTTTACTTCGTCATCAGCGTTTACCTTTAAGGGAAAAACACTTCCGGCAATTTCAACTTTTATATTTACTTCGCTCATTTAAAGAGGGCGTTAACATTAAGCACTTAATAACGTAATGCACTTATCAATTTCACGCACCAAATCGTTTATTTGTTTTTTCATTTGAGACTGTTCACTCTTCCCACCTGAATTATTGGCTAAGATAATATTCTTTCTGTGATTATTCAAGTCTGTTACGTCAATACTTTGACTATCAACATTTTGAGATAGTTCACCTATAACATCATTCATTTTTAACAGCTGCGTGGCCATTTGTTCCTTTTCGTCTAAAAGCACTAAGCGCTCATCATTCAGGGCGTCGATCTGTTTAAACAGCCTGTCTACATATGCATCCTGCTCTTCAGTCACGGTAGTGCTTGTGGCTGCTGATAAAGTAGCGATCTCAGTTTCGTAACCTGCGATCTTATCGTTTAAGGTAGAAACTGTGGAATTGAGATCAGAGATACAAGATTGTAGTCCGGTTAATTGTGTTAAAAGATCAAGTTTTTCTGAATTCAATTGGTCAAATCCGGCTTGTAATTGAGCAACCTCAGCTTTTAAATGCGAGATCTCTTCAGTTAATGCAGCATTTTGACCTTCTAAATTAGTAGCATTAAAATTCTTAACAGATAAAATTTCGTTGAATTCTTCAGTTTTTGCAGCACTAATAGTTCTTATTTCTTCTAATTCAGCTTTTATTAAAGTCAACTCAGCTTCTTGTGCTTCAACTTTATCCTGTGCAGCATCTATTTCAACTATAAGGCTTGTATTTTCAACCAATAATTTTTGGAATTCAATTTCTTTATCTAAAAATTGTTGTTTAACAGTTTCTTCAATTTCAGCTCTAACGCCTTCTAATTCTTTTTCTTTATTAGCAATAGCATTAACTAAAGTGGCGATTTGCTCGTTTAAACTTTCAATTTGTTGCGAAGCGTTCTCTAATTCTGAAGTTTTTAATTCTAAAGAAACTTCAGTCTCACCTAATGTATTGTTTGTAGTTTCAACTACAGCAGTTAAATTGTTTAACTCAGTATTTAAATTCTCAATTTGTGTAGTAAGTTCTGTAACCTGCTCGCTGTTTGATAAAGAAGATGTTTGTTTAAAAGCATCAAACTCATTAGTTAACTCTAAAAATTTCTCAGCTTCTGTTTTTAATTGGAACTGGTAATTGTTTAATTGCCCGGTTAAATTTTCGAATTCTGAATTTTGAGAGTCTATATGTATAACAAGTTCTTTTATTTTTTCTTTAGCCTGGTCGTTCTCTAATTGCACTTTAGTTAATTCTTCGCTAAGTCTTGTGTTTTGGCCATTTGAATGGATCAACGCGTTAGATAATTTATCTTCGTAACCGCTGGTGATCTCTTGAATTTGCGAAGTATGTGAGCTTGTTAACTCGCTAACAAAAGTTTCGTGCTCAGATTTTAAAGTATTTATTTGGTTTTGGAAAGAAGTAGACAATTCTTCTGATGAAGAATTAGTAGTAGACTTCAATTCTTCAATTTGTTTTTCGTAAGAAGCAATAAGATCAGCTTCTTTCGTGGCAAATTCAGAAGTTGCAGTTTCTAATTTAGAAGTAAAATCGTGTGTTAAGGTATTACGTTGTTCTTCTAACTCTAATTTTAAACCAGAAATTTCTGTCTTATATGAGAACTCAAGACCTTCAATTTTTTGAGTATAATTAGTTTCTAAAGTTTCGATAGCAGATTGGCTCGAGATCTTCAAAGCATTGATATCACTTTGACTTGTTGAAGTTAAGTTAGAGATCTGAGAATTATAATCGTTCTTTAAAAAAGTAATTTGTTGTTCGTAAGACATCTTAACATTAGAAATTTCTTCCTGGTGGTTAAGTGATAAAGATTGTTCTTTGTCGGCTAAGTTTGCAGTCAATTCATTTACACGGTTCTCAAACTCTTCTTTAATACCTGCTTCTTTATAGTATGAGTTTGAGCGAAGTTCTTCAATTTGAGTTCTGTATTCCTGTTTAACTGATTCTAAATTAGTTGCAGCTTCTGCCTTAATGCCTTCAATTTTTAATTCGTAGTCGGCAGAAATGGTATTAAGATCAGATTTTAAACTTTCTATTTCAGCTAAACGTTGTTCTATTTCTTCTTGTTTAGCATGCAATTGTTCTTTTATAGAGCCGCGCAGTTCTTTGAACGAGGCCAATTCACCTTTGTAATTGGTGTTGTCGCGTTCCATCACAACCAATTTGGTGTTTAAAACATCAATGGTTACCTGCAGGCGCTTGCAGTCTTCATCGCGCATTATTAGCTGATTGCGGTAGTCGCTTAACGAGCGTTTTAGCTCATTAAATTCTTTGCGCAATACTAAATCGTTTTCTAAAACTTGCTGTAATTCGGTTTTTAAACTTTCTGCGTTCATTAATTCGTGTTTTGATTTTTATAAAAATAGATAACTAATGCAGGCATAAAACCTTACAGTGCCGTTATGATTAAACACAATAATGTTAATTACCCCTTGCGTTATTAAGAGTCAATTGTTAATTACGTAATTTGCTAAAAGCCTGATTTTATTGGCTTGCAGAACTTTTAAATTTTATTTGGCCGTAATATTGCTAAAAATATAAAGTCAAAATGCTTGTTTTTTAAACACAAAAGCAAAAATAATTTTGCGGGTGGACGTCTAACGCGCTCACAATTAATTTACAAGCAAGGCCAATTAGATTTACTTCTTAAAGCTGGTTTAAGAAAAATTGTCACTTTTTTAACAAAAAAGGGAAACTTTTTAGTTTTTAATGCGTTATACTGGTAGAAATACTTTAATAATTGCTGTTTTTTATATAACTTTACCCTCTTAATTCCAACACAAACCCATGAGACAACTTAAAATTACCAAGTCCATCACAAATCGTGAAAGTGCATCCTTAGATAAATACTTACAAGAAATTGGCCGTGAAGAATTGATCACAGCCGAAGAAGAAGTAATTTTAGCTAAGAAAATTAAGGACGGTGATCAAAGTGCTCTTGAGAAATTAACCCGTGCTAACTTACGTTTCGTGGTTTCGGTAGCAAAACAATACCAAAACCAAGGTTTAAGTTTACCCGATCTTATTAACGAAGGAAATTTAGGTTTGATAAAAGCGGCTCGTCGTTTTGATGAGACCCGTGGTTTTAAATTCATCTCTTACGCCGTTTGGTGGATCCGTCAAAGTATATTACAGGCTTTAGCAGAACAAAGTCGTATCGTACGTTTGCCGTTAAATCAGGTAGGCTCATTAAATAAAATTAATAAGGCATACAGCAAATTAGAGCAGGAATTTGAGCGTGAGCCAAGTGCCGAAGAATTAGCTGATGTTTTAGATCTGCCAATTGACAAGGTTTCTGATACGATGAAAGTTTCGGGCCGTCACGTTAGTATGGATGCTCCTTTTGCTAATGGCGAAGAAAGCAGCTTATTGGATGTATTGGTAAACTTAGATTCGCCAAAAGCCGATTCAGGTTTAATGAACGAATCTTTAAGCAAAGAAATTGACCGCGCTTTAAGTACTTTAACTGAAAGAGAACGCGATGTCGTAAAATTATTTTTCGGAATTGGTTTGAACCACGGTTTAACTTTAGAAGAAATTGGTGATAAATTTGATCTTACCCGCGAACGTGTTCGTCAGATCAAAGAAAAAGCTATTCGTCGTTTACGTCATAGCAGCCGTAGCAAATTGCTACAACAATATTTAGGACAATAAATCTCCTTTTATATTTTTTGAGAACCCTCTTTGGAAACAAAGGGGGTTTTTTGTTTTTTAAAGAGCCACAAAGACTCCAAGGCTCTAAGTTTCACAAAGATTTAAAAAAAACTCTTAGTGCGCCTTTGTGACTTGCTGCCTTTGTGGCAAATCATTAGCTTTACATCCTCTAAATGCAGATCGTAAAAAAAATAATTGCCATTCTTGTTTCCATTGGGTTAGGACTTATTTTTATTTACTCGGGTTACACAAAATTATTACCGGTAATAGAGACCTTTGAATTTACATTTGTAGAAATTGGTATTGCCAACTGGTACGCCGCCCCTATCATTGCACGATTATTAATTGGTCTCGAGTTTTTTCTTGGACTACTTTTAATAATGAATTACAACCTTAAAAAATTCACACTCCCTTTTACAATTGGTTTGTTATTATTCTTTATTATTTATTTAATTATCCAGATCGCATCAAGCGGCAACGAGGGCAACTGTGGTTGTTTTGGCGAGCATCTTAAAATGACACCTTTAGAGGCCATCATTAAAAACGTGATCATGATAGCCGGTTGTTTAGTAGTTTACTTTTTATTCGACGGCTGGAAAATAAAATACAACAAACAGTTATTAAGCTTTACATGTGTAACAGCTATACTTGTTCCGTTTCTTTTTAACCCGGTTGATTATGCCTACACCTCTAACAACCTTGATGAAAAAGTAAATTATCCATTAGAGTTAAAAACACTTTATGAGCCGGAAGATACTTCTAAAGTAGAGATTCCAACCGTTGATCTGCGTACAGGAAAACATGTTGTGGCCTTTTTAAGTTTGTCTTGCCCGCATTGCCGTATTGCTGCAAAAAAATTCAGGCTTATAAAAAAGAACAATCCCGATCTGCCAATTTACTTTGTATTAAATGGCGATAAACCAAAGCTGAAAGAATTTATAGATGACACACATGCTGATAATATTCCCGGAACCTTTTGCCTTGGTAAAACATTCATAAACTTTACTGGGCCTAACCTCCCAAGGATCTATTATTTAGACAATGGTATTTTGGTTAAAAAAGTAGATTATTACGAATTGAACCAATATAATATAGAAGAATGGCTTAAGACCGGCAAGGTACAATAGCCTTTAAATTCAACAGCCACAAGGCTTATAGCCTTAATAACATCCCTGTAAATCTTTTTTTAACAAATAATTGCTTCCTCAAGCAATATTTTTTATTTTACACTCTCAAAATCCGTTTATGAAACGTTTTCTTTTATTTTTATTTGTTGCGTTCTTGTCGCTCAATTTTTCCGCGCAGGTGTCAACCACCCAAATGGCAATGGGCACCGACGAGAACTTTAACATTGAAGAATTACCCCGTGTAATTTTAAAAGAGTTGAACCGCTTTAGAAAAAGCAAAGGTTTAGATTCGTTAGAAATGAGCGAAATGCTGCAATTCGCCGCCCAAATAAGCGCCGATAAAATGGCAGGCTCCGGAAAAGATAAGATAGAAGTTAAGGCCACACAAAAAAATCTAAAAAAAGCAGGCGCCACAAAACGTGGAGAGGAATTGACCATGAAGGCCGCCGTTAGTAAAGGCCGCGAAAATTATAAAACAGAAGATATTGCAAAGACCATTTATAACCGTTGGGAAAGCTACCAAAAGACATTACCAATTTTAATGAACCCAAAATATACACTCGTTGGTATCTCCTGCGAAACAGATGAAAGTGGGAAAAAAGTTTTTGTAAGCGCAGTGTTTGGTGGTTACGATATTACCAACGGCGGGGTTATCTATAAAAAACAATTGGCTATCCCTTTCAACACAAAATCAAAAAAATTAAAAGGGCCTGAAACAAAATTTTGCAAGAACTGCGACCGCTGGCGTAATTACGACGTGCTTGAAAAAGGTGTGTACGTTGAAAATGGTAAGGTGTGGTTAAAATATCCTAACGCAAAAGATCTCCGTCGCTTACTTAAAAAAACAAAAGATGGTCTTGCTTTTGATATCGTTCAACGCGAGCAATACATTAATGCTGATTATAACATTGTAGATAATAACCTTTACAATAAAGGTATTATGAGCAAAGTAGTTTATAAAGAGAAATTATTTAAAAAGAATATTTTAATAAGTAAAGATCCAAAAGTAAACCGCAAGAACAGGGCAAAAGGTATAGAAGTAGAACTTGGAAAATTTGAAACAAAAATCACCGGGCCCTACGAAGTAAATTTAATTGTGATACAGGATGGAAGAGTTTGCAGAACAATTACAAGAGGTTATTACGAGAACGGAAGGGTAGATAGCAAAACCCCCATTGGTTTATTACCTTATAACAATACAACAGGATTAAAGCCACCTTTTGAACCAAAATCAGAAAGCTCTATCATTAATTTTACTATTCCGTTCGAGAAAAATAAATTCGAGTATAAAACAGAAGATATTCAACCATTTATTAAAGCATTGAACGAACCTGATTTTATTATTGACGGTTTGTATATCTACGCCTACTCTTCTATTGAAGGAGATTCGGTTGCCAATGCAAAACTGCAACGTAAACGTGGCGAAAGTGTTTTAGGAGTATTGCAAAGCTTTCAAAAAAATAAGATCACACCAACTATTGAAACAAAAGATAGTTGGGGATTATTTTTATTGGAGAACGAGGACGGTAAATACGCCAGCTTAGTTGCACAAGGAAAACGTAAAGCCATTGCGCAAATTAATTCGGATAAAAAATTACAGGAAGAACTGGAACCCATTTTAGCCAAAGAACGCTTCGCGCAAATGATCATGGATATTACTTATGATGTGAGCGGTGCAAAAGAAGAAAAATTCTCTAAAGTAAGTTTTGAGCGCGCATTAAAAGCCGGTAACTATAACCAGGCATACAAAATAATGGAGTTTATGAATAAGCGTGTTGCTGAAAATAAATACTCTGTAAACATTTACGACAGTATAAAAATTGAAGAAAGCGCAAAAACAGTTCCGTTAATAAACAACCGTGTGTATTATAAATACCAGGCAAATAATACGGTTGATGAAGATGATGAAGCCACCTTTGATCGTTTATTAAAATTTGAACCTATAAACCCGATCTTACAATATAATAAAGTGTATTGTCAGTTAAAATTAGACAGCAACGCCGGTAACCAAGAACACCAGTCTAAAGTGCAACAAACCATTGATGGCTTATATGGCAAGCTGGATAGTAATTTAGTTAACGGTTTAAATATTGAGTGGCAATTTAAGATCATGGAAAGTTTAGATACAATGGAAAATGCAGATGCGTTAATTGATGCTTGTATTGCCCGTATCAAATCATTCTATAATATTAAAGATGCCAGCTGGCAAAATGCTTTAAAATTATCGTATGTATTTTCGAGAGCAAAAGATTTTAGATACTCATCTACTGTGTTAGAACCTTATTTAAGCGCACCGGATGTAAATGAGAATTTAGTATTTATGTATATAGCTGCTGCTAGCAGGTTGCAGGAAAAATATTATTCAAGAACTTTTGCAAGAGCATTAGAGATCGCGAAAAATAAGAATCAGGATAGATACTGTAAATTATTTGGCGAACCATTTATGACCTTCCAGGTTTTAGAGAACCCGGAGGTTAAAAAAGTTTACAGGGGAACTTGTCCGGAAGCCAAGTGAATGGATATTGTGCCTATTAAGGCCCTGATAAAAGAAGAGAAAAAGAACAAATAAATTCTTAACCACATAGACACATAGAGAATTCTAATTTGTGTTGTAATAATTAAACAAATAAGAAGATCATTGTATTTCTTCGCTAGCGAAGAAATTATGTGTTCTCTAAGCGGTTAGTTGATAACCTTTTCCTATGTTTCTATGTGTTTAAATTTTGAATTTGATTGATTACCCAAACTGTTTTATATCTTGCGGTGTAATTTCTTTTCCACCCAAAATAATTAAACGTTCTATTACATTTCTAAATTCGCGAATGTTACCAGGCCAATTCCTTTCTTGCATAGCCTTTAAAGCATCTTTAGAAAATGTTTTTTTAGCAATGCCCATTTCTTCGCAGATCATATCTAAAAAATGATCGGCCAATAACGGAATATCATCTTTGCGTTCATCTAACGATGGCACATGAATAGGTATAACACTTAATCGGTGAAACAAATCCTGGCGAAACGTTTCTTTCTCAATTTCTTTTTCTAAATTTTTATTGGTGGCGGCAACAACTCTTACATTTACTTTAATTTCTTTATCGCCCCCTACCCTTGTAATTTTATTTTCCTGCAAGGCGCGTAATACTTTTGCCTGAGCGCTTAAACTCATATCGCCTATCTCATCTAAAAATAAAGTACCTCCTTCTGCCAATTCAAATTTGCCTTTACGTTGTGCCACCGCGCTTGTAAATGAACCTTTTTCGTGTCCGAACAATTCACTCTCAATTAACTCCGATGGAATAGCTGCGCAATTAACTTCAATAAGGGGACCGTTAGCACGGTTACTTTTTTCGTGCAGCCATTTTGCCACTAATTCTTTTCCGCTACCATTACTGCCGGTAATTAAAACCTTGGCATCGGTGGGCGCTACTTTTTCAATAATATCTTTTATGTTTTGTATGGCTTTTGAATTGCCGATCATATCCACACTTTTAGTGATCTTCTTTTTAAGCACTTTTGTTTCAGTAACAAGGTCTCCTTTTTCTAAAGCATTTCTAACAGATACCAATAAGCGGTTAAGGTCGATTGGTTTTGCAAGGTAATCGTATGCGCCATTTTTAACGGCATCAACCGCAGTCTCGATAGTGCCGTGACCACTCATCATAATTATAGCGCTGTTCACTTTATGGTCTACCAGTTTTTGTAGTAGTTCAATTCCATCTAATTTTGGCATTTTAATATCGCTTAAAATAATATCGTAATTATTTTTTAAAGCCATCTCTAATGCCATTTGTCCGTCTTCCGCTTCGTCAATAACATGTTTCTCAAATTCAAGAATTTCTTTTATTGAGCGGCGAATCGCTTTCTCATCATCTATCACTAATATTTTTGCCATTTTCTTTATTTTTTAAATCCCTGAAGCGAAACAAGGTTTCTGCTTCTGGGGTTAAATTATTTTACCTGATTTTATAATATGATCAATTAACGCGCCTTCTTTTAATGAATAGGTTGATACACGCATTTGAGGGATGTTGAAGGCTTTTATAATAACATCTATCATTAAACAGGAGATCACGATCATATCAAAACGCATTGCTACCAAACCTTTGATCTTTCTTCGCTCTTCGAGTGTAGAATTTTTAATGAGTTTTGAAACATGAAGATAATCATTCATATTAATATCATAACAAGTCTTAGATTCAACTATCGGTTCGCCATTTAATTCACCATGAATTATTTCTACAATAGAATCAAAAGCACCGGATGAACCTATTAATTCCATTGGCATAAATTCTTTTGCGGCTTCCATCAAGGGTGCAAGCTGCGTTTTCATGTGTTCTTTTATATCTGCAATTTCTTTAAGAGTGATAGGATCGGATGGTGAAAATTTTTCAAGCATGCGTGCAGCGCCAATAGGAAAACTTTGTTTCCATAATAAGCCTTTATTATTTGTGAGAATAAATTCGTTGCTGCCGCCGCCAATATCCATAATTAAAGACACAGTATCTTTTAGATCAACAGCTGCTTTATTTCCTAAATAAATTAATTCCGCTTCACGATCGCCGTTAATTATTTCAACATCAATATTTGTTTGTCTTTTAACCTCTTCAATAAATTGTTTGCCATTATCAGCGTCCCTGATGGCTGAAGTTGCAAAAGCTAAAATTTTAGATACGTTGTATTTAGAGATCTCATGTTTTAAAATTTTCATCGCATCCACCCCTCTTTTAAAAGGTTCGTCACCAATAAAACCTCTGTTAATTGAGCCCTGGCCGAGCTTTACAGGGATACGTGAGTTAAATACTTTTGAATATTTTTTTTGACTGTCGAACTCTACAATTAGTAAATTAAAGGTGTTCGTTCCGCAATCTATTACAGCCAATCTCATTTGTTAAAAATAACGCTTTTTTAATACAAATCTTTCGTTTTTTGGGCGATTTCACTATATTTATAATATCTAACTAACCCAATTAATTGATATGAAAAAACTTTTATCAGCAATTATTATTTGCTTGTGCTTAAATTCCTTGTTTGCACAAACCGTTTATAAACACCAGGTTGATGGCGAAATTTATGTAAAATTTACGAAAGCCGCCTTAAAGGAAGTTTCTAAGGAAAACCCTAATAATATTCCACTTTCAAAACTAACCTCTGTTAGTAAACTATTGACTAAATATGGTGTAACCAGGGCTTACAAACCTTTTTACCAGGCGGATGACGATGCAAAACTTCCATACATTTTAAAATTTGAATTTTCTCAGATAACTAAAGTAGAAGATTTTATCAATGAATTGAGAAATGTAACAGGGGTTGAATATGCCGAGAAAGTTAGTTTAAATACTGTTGATGCATTACCAAACGATCCTACTTTTGGAACACATCTTAATCAAATAAATGCGCAAAACGCGTGGAATGTGTTTAACAGCACAGCTAACGGAAATTCCAACATCACAGTTGCTATTGTTGATAACGCAGTGTCATGGACGCATACCGATCTTGTTGCAAATACTTTTACAAATACCCTTGAAATTGCCGGAAATTTAATTGATGATGATGGCAACGGTTATGTTGATGACAGAAATGGCTGGGATGCCGCTGACAATGATAATAATCCAATTCCATCTAATCTTGGAATGAATCATGGCTCGCATTGCGCCGGAATAGCTGGTGCAAGAACAGACAATGGTGTTGGTATAGCATCTATTGGTTGGAACATAAAAATAATTCCGGTAAAATGTCAAACCAATACAGGAAGTACAACCGGTATTGCTGCGGGTTACCAGGGCATAATTTATGCTGCTAAAATGAAAGCGCGTGTTATATCTTGTTCGTGGGGTGGCGCCAGTACAGCCTCATCAGCAGAACAATCAGTTATTGATTATGCGTGGAACAGAGGTTGTATAGTAGTTTGCGCTGCAGGTAATGATAATAATAGTATTCTACATTATCCCGGCGCATACAACAATTCGTATTGCGTTGCATCTGTTTCAACATCCAATGTTAAGTCAGGTTTTTCATGTTTTGGTACTTGGGTAGATATTTCTGCTCCGGGAGAGAATATTACTAGTACAGGAACCAGTAACAACTACTTTGGTTCGTCAGGAACATCAATGGCAACTCCATTAGTTGCAGGGTTGGCAGGTTTAATGTTATCTAAATGTCCGTTTATGACGCAAACAGATGTTTTAAATTGTATCTCAAGCACGGCAGTAAATATTTACACTATTGGAGCTAACGCAACTTATTCTACAGGATTACAATTAGGCGCAGGAAGAATTGAAGCTTTTCAAGCCATGAATTGCGCTGCTGCGTTTTTAACCTTACCACCTATTGCTAATTTTTATACGCTGACAAGAAATACATGTCCTAACGTAAATATTTCTTTTATTGACAGTTCATTATACGCACCAACCAATTTTACCTGGACCTTCCAGGGCGGAACTCCGGCTACCTCAACGTCCTCTAACCCCAGTGTTTTTTGGGCCACACCCGGAACTTATTCTGTTTCTTTAATTGCAGCAAATGCTAATGGAAGTAATCTAAAAACAAAAACATCTTACATTACTATTGCAGGACCAATTGCTTTACCTCTGCAAGAAGGTTTCCAGGCTACACAATTTTTACCACCTAACTGGACACCTTTCAACATTTATAATGACGCAAATTATTTTACGCGTGTAACCGGACCAACCCTTGGAGGATTTGGAACCAGCACAGCTTGTGCAACGTACGATAATTATAATATTGACGCAGCACCCGACAGGGATGAAATGCGAACACCGAAATATGTTTTTAGTAATGTAGCCAGTGCGCGTTTAAGATTTGATGTAGCATACCGACCATATGACGCTCAATATTCAGATACGCTTGAAGTAAGATTATCTACCAACTGCGGTGTTAGCTGGACGAGTATTTACAGTAAAGGTGGCACAACTTTATCAAGTGTTGCCGGAACATTACAAGCAAATATATTTACACCAACAGCAGCGCAATGGCGCAAAGATACAATTGACGTTTCTGCATTAACGGCGGGACAAGGAAATGTTATGTTCAGCTTTGTTAACCGCGGACATTACGGACAAGCGCTTTACTTAGATAATATTAATCTTGCTTTTCCAACGCCAACTGTGAACTTCAATCTTACGCCAACAATTTGTGTTGGTGCGCCTATGAATTTATTGAATACCAGTGTTGGCGCATCAAGCTACACCTGGACTATGACAGGCGGAACACCTGCCACTTCAACAGCCACTAACCCAACAGTATCGTATGCCGCAACCGGAATTTACAGTATTACTTTATTAGGTATAAATGGCAACGTTACTTCATCTATTACAAAAACAGTTTCTGTTATTAATGGTCCAACAATTACAGTTAACACACCAAGTGTGTGTGCAGGACAAACAGCTACTTTAACTGCGAGTGGCGCTACAGGTTATACCTGGACAGCGGGACCAACAGCACCAAGCATGACAGCAAATCCTCTTACTACAACGGTTTACACTGTTACAGGAAGTAACGGAACCTGCTCGAGTGTTAAAACTGCAACCATTGTAATTACCACCGGACCGGTAATAAATGTAAATACACCAACTGTGTGTGCTTCAACTTCTGCAACATTAACTGCTACCGGCGCAACCAACTATACCTGGACAGCAGGACCATTAACAGCTAGTATGACTGCTTCACCATCAGTAACAACAGTTTATACTGTTACGGGAAATAACGGTAGTTGTTCAACGATTAAAACAGCAACAATTGTTGTAAATTCTAATCCAACGGTAACTGTAAATAATCAAACTATTTGTCCGGGTGGTACTGCAACAATTACTGCAACAGGCGCAACTACATATTCATGGAGTACAAGCTTTACCGGTAATCCTTTAATAGTTTCGCCACCTGTAACAACAACATATAATGTAATAGGTACAACTTTAGGTTGCACCAATACCAAAACAGTTAGTGTTACAGTTGGAAGTTCTTTATCGGTTCTTATTACCACTAATCCTGCGTCTAAATGTGCCGCAGGGTCATCTACATTATCGGCAAGTGGTGCAACAAATTACACATGGACTCCTGGTGCCTCCAATGCAACATCAATTGTTGTTAATCAGCCAATTACCACTACTTATACATTGGTAGGTTCAAGTGGCGCATGTACAGGATCTACAACTGCAACAGTTAGTGTAATTCCTACTCCATCATTTGCAATTGCAGCTTCACCTTCGCCAACAATTTGCGCGGGTAAATCAGTTACAATTACAGCAAGCGGATTTTATTCTGTATACACATGGTCTTCACCAAGCGCAACAACTTCGGCCTACTCAGTAACACCTGCAACTACAACAAATTATTCGGTTACCGGCTTTGGCACCGGCGGTTGCACCACAAGCAGTGTTGTTGCTATTACAGTAGTAAATAATCCTTTAACATCATTAACATCTACTAACGCAAATTGTAGCAATCCTTGTTCAGGAATTGCAAATGGAATAACAACGTTAGGAACTGCTCCCTACTCATATAGTTTAACAGGCGGTTCGTGTACTTCGTTACCTTGCTCGAGTTTATGTGCAGGTAACTACACGCTAGTAACAAATGATGCTTTTGGTTGTACTACTTCTAATAGCTTCTCTATTACCGCGCCAACTAATAATTTATTGACCAATATTACAGTAACTAATTCTGCATGCAGCAGTTGCTCAACAGGTATTGCAAATGTGAACGTTGCCGGCGGACTTGCCCCATACACTTACACATGGTCGCCAAGCGGTGGCAACGCTGCAACTGCAAGTAGTTTAGCTCCTGTTTGTTATACTGTGGTGGTAATGGACGCAAACGGTTGTTCTGTTTCAACATCAACTTGCGTTGGATTTAGTACTGGATTACAAAATGCATTTAATGGTAGTGCCGCTTTACTGGTATATCCTAATCCTGCACAAAACAATGTTACTATAGAGTACCAGGGCGCAATATTTAATTATACTTTATACAATAACTTAGGACAGTTAATTGCAACAGATAAAAACAACATTGACAAAGCATTAATTAATTTAAATGAATTTGCAAAAGGTATTTATTTAATTGAAGTGGAGATTGGAAAAGATAAAATAAGGAAGAAATTAATTGTTGAATAATAAAAAATAAATTTCATTTAAAAAGCCGGAAAAAATTTTCCGGCTTTTTTATTTTAAGTCCTTGATCACCGAGAGATCTATATCATTCATACATCTAAAATGTTTTTGCGGGCAGCGCTTGTAACCCAGCTTAGAACAAGGGCGGCAATACAATCCTTTAACTTCTAATATTTTATTTTCGCTATTTGGTAAATAAGGTGCCATGCCAAATTCAGGAATTGTATTTCCCCAAACAGAAACTATTTTTTTATCGTATGCTGAAGCAATGTGCATCAAGCCTGTATCTGATGTAATTACCCATTCGCATTGCTCAATAATTGAGGCGCTTTGATTGATAGAATATTGCCCACACACATTAACGATCTGTGGAAATTGTTTTTGCAATTCGTCTGCAATTGGTTTATCCTCTTTTCCTCCTAAAACTATAATAGGTAGTTTAACTGTGTTACAAATTTCTGCTAGTTTATTTAAAGGAATTTTTTTTGTATAGTATGAGCCACCCACTACCAAAGCAATAAATTTTTTTTGCGAATTGAAAGGAAGTAAAGATGCAACATCCACTTTTTCATTTTCATGAATAAAATAGTCAAGGCCTTTGCTATCGTTAGTAACATCAATTGGCGCGATTGTCTCAAAATACCGGTCAACAATGTGTATGTCCGGTAATTTATTTATTTGTTTAAGTTTTACAGCTAAGAATTTCTGAATATTCAGTTTGTTAAACGAAAAACTCTTTACTTTTAATTTTTGCTTTAAGCGAAGGCTCCGAAGGTTCTTGTGAAGATCTATCAATACATCGTAATTCTCTGCTTTAAGCTGGTCATACAATTCAGAAACATCTTCTTTAAAAGTATACAGCTTATCAATATTAGGATTATGAATTAAAACACTTTTAAAAGCCTCTTTTGTAACAAAATGAACCTCGGTACCATTTAGTTGTTTTTTAGCACAACGAATTACGGGTGTAGTTAAAACAATATCACCTATAGAGCTAAAACGGATTATGAGTATTTTTTTCAAATTTACCTTGAGATAGTTAAAGATAATTATTTATTCTGAAACGGTCTTTTATCATTTAAACGCCTTAAATATGAATTTAAGAAGATAGCGAGTAAAATGATCAAAACACCAATATAGAACGTAGGTTTTACTTCTTTATTCTCATTATAGAATAATATTGCCCAAATAATACCGTAAACAGTTTCGAGGTTAACAGTAAGCACAATGGTATAAGGACTAATATATTTAGAAAGATCTACCGAGGCAATAAAAGGAAAGACCGTGCATACCAGGCTTAATAATAAAAGTCCTACGATCGAGTAATTATCCAGCACAAAAAACTCAGCTTTAAAGTTTCCATTTACAGTTAAAAACAGAGTGAGGCCAATAAGTGCCGCACTTAATTCATAAAAACTAATAACGCCCGGCCTTAATTTGTGCGCCATGATGCCGTTGAATACACCAAATAAAGAAGAGGTGAATGCTGCGCCAATTCCCAATAAGATACCTATCCAATAGTGCGTTTCGATTGAAAAAATAAGAGCAATAGCACCCATAATAATAAGACCAATAATTACTTCATAAAAACGGATGCGGCGTTTATACAGAATTGGTTCGATAATAGAGCTGAATAAAGTCCCGGTACTAAAGGCCACCATGGTTACACTAATGTTTGATTCTTTTATAGCGCCATAGAACATGAGCCAATGAACCATAATGATGATGCCTATTCCACTTAACTGCCAAAGGTGTTTGAATGAGATCTTGAGATCATGCTTTGTGATCTTTAAATACAAGAACATAACACCAACTGTTATAAGAATGCGAAACCAAACCAATTGGTAAGCGTCGGCACTTATAAATCTCCCTAAAACAGGAGAAAAACCCCAAATAAATACAATTATATGAAGCAGAAAATAATGTTTATTTATACCTTTAAACATTGGAAGAATGAATGCAAAGATAATTTATTGAAGATGATAAACAATTTAATTTATTTTGATAATAACGCTACAACACAAGTGGATAAAGAAGTTGTTGAAACGATCATTCCTTTTTTTGACCGTGAATATGGGAATGCCGCCAGTAAACTCCATGCTCTGGGATGGGCAGCACAGGTAGCAGTAGAAAAAGCCAGCGAGCAAATTGCCACTTTAATAAATTGTGAGCCAACCGAAATACTATTTACCTCAGGCGCTACAGAATCAGTTAACCTGGCTTTAAAAGGAATTTATGAAGCCTACGCTACAAAGGGCAACCACATTATTACCTGCAAAACAGAACACAAAGCTGTTTTAGACACTTGTTCGTACTTAGAGAATAAAGGTGCTAAGATCACTTATCTTAATGTTGACAAAGAAGGCCTGATAGATATTGATGAATTAAAAACCAGTATACAAGCAACAACTATTTTGGTAAGTATTATGGCTGCCAATAATGAAACAGGTGTAATACAACCATTAGAAAAAATTGCTGAGATCTGTACCGAAAAAAAAATTATATTTTTTAGCGACGCTACACAATTTGTTGGCAAAGAGCGTTGTGATATAACAGAACTTGGCGTGCATTGCATGGCCTTCAGTGCGCATAAAATGTACGGACCAAAAGGTATTGGTGCTTTGTATGTACGACGAAAAGATCCACGGGTAAATTTAATTGAACAGATAAACGGTGGTGGACATCAAAACGGAAAACGCTCGGGCACTTTGAATGTACCACTGATTGCGGGATTTGGAAAATCTGCTGAAATTTTTTCAAGTAATTTTTGGGAAATGGGTACACACATTTCTAAACTAAAAAACTATTTCGAACACCAGTTATTGGATATTGAAGGTTTAAGAATTAATGGTAGTACCAGGCATCGCGTTTATAATACCAGCAATTTGACATTCCCAAAAGAAAAAAAGGTTATAGGGCTGTTAAATAAATTTGCATTCTCAAGTGGTTCGGCATGCGCTTCAGCAAACCCAGAGCCTTCACATGTATTAAAAACCATGGGTTTAAGTGATGAAGAGATAAAAAATTCTTTTCGTTTTTCTTTCGGAAAAAATAATACACTTGATGAAGTAAAATTAATTGTAGAAGAAATCATGAAATTGTAATCTGATTAAAAGCCCAGAGAACGCAATTTTTTTTGGCTATTTTTAACCCATGAAAATTAACTTTTTTTTCTGCCTCTTATTTTTAGGTATTTTTTCTTTTGGTCAATCTTTAAAGATCAATGTTTCGGGCATCAGAAATAGTTCCGGTACAATTCGTCTGGCTTTTTACACTACGTCAGAAAGTTTTGAAAAGGAAAAACCTTTATTAATTAGGATTGAACCTAAAACAGGAATAGAGAATGGAGTTTTGAAGATAAATTATACTGATATAAAAGTCGGTATTTATGGAATTGCTATTTTGGATGATGAGAATAGTAATCAAAAAATGGATTACGGTTGGGTATTACCTAAAGAAGGTTTTGGCTTTTCGGATTATTATCATACAGGTATGACGCGACCAAAATTCGAAAGCTTTGATTTTATTCTAAAAAATGAAATCAAAACGGTGAGTATTAAATTAAGGTATTTATAGAACAGGTTTTCTGTTTTAATATCTATGTTATTCGTTAGCGCGGATTTTTAATCCTTATTGGGATCAGGGGATTAACTAACTTCTGCAAGGTGTTTAGGGTTGCTAAGGAATAAGGCCTGTTATAGTGTTTTACAGTGATTTTACTGTAAAATGTAGGGAACGGTTTTGTCGTAAACTCATTTTTTTAGCACAACAAACTTCCAATAACTCTTTATGATTAGTAGAAATGAAACGGGTTTGAATCCTAGTTTCATATTTCCTTTGGATATATCAGCTAAGCGTTTCCAATGACTTAGTAAATCTTTATAAGCTTTATTAAGAGTTAATGATGGGTCGTAAATATGTCCGGGTTCTGAACTTGCACCGTTAAGTTCCATAATTCGAATGTTTTTCCCTTGATACAAGTCCTCAATGCTCTTTACTTTTAAATCAAATCTTCCATAATAGAATCCTTTGATCGGCAAACATATTTCATCAAATACCTCATTTAATTTTTCGCTAATAAGAAAATTATTATCAATAAATTTTGTTCCTCTACAATGATTGCCAATGGGTTCTAATAGTTTTACTTCTCCTTCTTTAAGAATGTTATTCATTTCATCATCCAGTTCTAAGCTTATACGATCGATTTGAAATCTTGCCCGCAAACTTTTTTGCATTAATTCAAGTATGGTTGATTTTCCATCCCCCATTACACTTAAAAACTCCTTTAATGTAATTGAAGTTAGTTTACCTTTTTGGAGATCAGGCATCCTGCTGTATAAAACACCCAGTTCAATTTCGTAATCAATATATTCTTGAATAATGTATTTCGACTTTGATTTTACATGATAAAGTATAAGCTCGTGTTGATTATGAATTAATGTTACTTGGTTTCCTCGTTCGCCCACATCTGGTTTTGCAATTACCGGATAGGTAAGATCTATTTCCTTCATCCGCGCCAAAATATCACTAAAATTATTTGAATTATCAATTGAAATAGCTTTTGGTAAATATTGTTTGTCAATTAAACTTAAGATCTCCGTTTTACTTTCACCATAAAATCCGCCTAGCTCTATTCCGGGGTTTGCAACTGTAAAATAGGCAAGCGATTTGTTTTTAACTGCAAGATACAACCAATAAGGAAGTACGGGTAAATAAAATAACCACCAAGGCCAGTATTCATATCTACTGAATTTCGCTATGAATAGAGGAACTCTCATTAGCAATTGATTACCTTACTTTTATGAAGCTTTTTATTAACGATGTCTTCGTAAATAATATCGGTGTGGGTTATACTTTTGTTGATACAACAAATACTTATGGTTTTTTTTGAAGTTCTATTCATTACTAAATCATTATCTGTTGATCCATTACCACCGAAATGGTGAAAAAATAAAATATTATCGGTTGTATAACTGCTATGTTTACTTAGCCAAACCTCAAACCAATTTTTCCGTTCGCTAATAATTTCAGGGCTATACAATGTAACAGATGACCAAATTTGAGGTAAAGAAGAGTCGTGCGTTATTAATTCAACTTTCAATCCATCCCATTTTAACTCATAAAGCTTAACACTTTCAGTATCTGAGCAAGAATATGCAAGTATCAACGTAAAGGGTTCTATGCCGACAAAATCGTATAGTTTTGCAAAATCTTCCGGCTCATTGTAGAAATAAAAATCAAGCAACACTAAACCTCTGCTTTTTTTATAATTTGACTTAGGAGTATGCGGTTTGTTAGCACCGTTTAATAAGCAAAGTGTATATCCTTTTACATCATAAGCAATCCAAGTGCCATTCGCTTTCTGATCCTTTGGAAAAAAAACGGTTCTGTCATTTACTTTGTACTCTTGAACAGGCAAAGCAGATATTCTATTCACATCTTCATCTCTGTTAGATGTGAGAATAAACTCTCTTTGGTTAAATGGTAAAAATGTAACTGTGCACATAGAATTTAACCAACTTTTTGTGTTTTCAAATATTGAATGGTAGAGTCGGCATACCCAAAATTTGTAGATAAATTAATGTAATCAAAATGAATTGGGATTGCAATACTAATAATTGCTAAGTGATGCACTGTGTGTTCAATGTTATAAGTAATTTCTCTATAAACGGACGATTCCATACTAATGTTTTGATCTTGGTATTTTGACACAAGTAAAATTCTTGAGTTCGTTTCAATTTTTTCAAGAGCATCAATGATTTCAGCAATAAAATCTTCCGAGTATTTTACATTTTCCTCTAAAAGTAGGTTCCTTTTCCTTGTATCGTAATTTACAATACCGTCAAACTCATTAAAAAGGAGGCATTCATAAAATTCCACAACATGCCTAACATGCTTTCCAATAGAAGCGCCTTTTAGCGTTTTAAGTGAAGTGGTGTAGTCCTCATCTTTTATTTGACATAAAATTGAGCGTACACTTAAAAGTTGTTTTATGGCTTCTTGTTTTAGCATCTTACTTTTTTGTTGTATTAACTTCAATAGTTATAGTTACGCTATTTGATAGAATCATGCTCGATTCCCCAACGCCAAAATCTAAACGATTAATTGTAAAAGTTCCTTTCAATGTTGCTTTCCCATCCTTTTCTGTAAATGTAAATGGCACAAGCACGTCTTTAGTTTTACCTTTCATTGTTAGTTTAAAATAGCCCCTAAAGCTTCCGTCCGTCTCCTTTCCAAACAAAGTAGCTTTCATATTTATAGTTGGAAAGCCAGCCACATCAAAATAGTCAGTTTTTTTTAAATGGCCATCTCTAGTTCCGTTTCCGGTGCTAATTGATTTAGAATCTATAGTAGCATCAATTGAGTTTGCATAATTTTTTGTTGGATCAAAAACTATTTTTGCACCCAATCCAGAAAAACTACCATCAACATTGAAACCTGCGTTCTTAATTTTGAATTTAACAGTAGATGAACTTACAACCCATTCTTGATTTTGTGTAGTAACAGTTTGTGAAACAAATCCAAAACTGATTAGGCTTAAAGCTAAAAGGAATATATTTTTCATTGAAATATTATCTGAAAGGTGAAAATGTTATACCAACTAAACCCATTAATGATTTATTTCTCCAACGATCATTATCTAGCCGCAGTTTTTTATCTGTGGTGTACTCAGTAAATAGAAAAGTGGCACCTGCTCTAATTGCCCACTTTTGATTAAACCAATACCTAAAATATAATTCAGAGTTAAGCATTCCAATGTCGTTATCGCTTACTAATAATAAATTATAAGAAGTGGGTCTTGCGGATTGTTGTGTTCCATTATCAGCTGACTGATAAGCGATGTATTTTCCGGTAGTATTACCACCAAAGGAAAAACCTACTGCGTCTATATTAAAACCAATATCAAATTTTTCTTTTATGGTGTATTGAAGGTTAATGCTAATGTTTAAAGAATTGTTTTGTGACTTTGAAACATAGAAGGTATCAACGTTCTCGTAGAAAATTTCCGAAAATAAAACTTGTGGGCCAGTTTGCTTTGATGTTAAAATGGCTGGTGCTGTTGTATAGTATAGGTCTTTACCACCCTGCGCAGTAAAACGTACACCATAACCAATTTTAAAACGTTTCTTTTTTGTTATAGAATGAAACTTAACCCATGATAGGGCCCCGGAATATTGATTACCGCTTGTTGCTAGAACTAAATCAAAGTTATTATTGTATTTATATCTTTTTTTTTCTTCAGGCGTATCCTGTGCATTTACGTTTCCCATTAGAAAAAGTAAAAATATGAGAATTTGTAGCGAATATTTCATGGATGATTTTAAAGTTAGAATTTAATAGCAAATTTCGCTAATTGATACTTAGTAAATTGTCACGCAACTGACGTTTTGATTGTTTTACTCTAAAATGTAGGTCGGAAGAGTATTCATGTAGTTAATAATTGTTACTGGGTTCATGTATCGTTCTCGTTTACCGTTTGGGTTATCGGAACCACCCCACTGCTTTAAAGTAAGCTTTTCTCTTACCTCCTTACTCCAACTTAATAACTGAAAGCCCAAACCACGCTCTACACACCTTTTATCAGTATCAAATTCAAACTTGTCTATTCCTCTTTTACTAAAGTGCTTTAAAGCTAAGCCAATAAAGTAAATGCCGCTTTTTGAATTATAAAAATCTATATGAGCTAATTCGTGACCAATAACACCGACTTGAGAGTTAAAACTTAAATTTTTCAGCAGAATTGGAGCTAGCTTTTTATTTGAAGAATTGCTAATAGTTATAATATACTTTCGTTTTGAAGCTTTCCTGAAAATTGCCCAAAATGTCGGTCTTGCTGCAAGTGGAGATTTGCTTTTTCTTACTCTAAATTTTACATTGATTTTACTTAGCCCAGGATAAAATTGTAAAGCAATATGTATTACATCGTTAAATTCAACAGGAATGCTTTTATTAGTGTAAAAAGTATCTTGTTTACTATAAAGACCCACCGAGTCTTTATAAAATATTTTGGTTACTTTTTGAGCAAGGCCAATGTTGCACAAAAACATTAAAATGAGTGATAATCTAAAATGCTTCTGCAAAAACGACATACAAACCTTGCGAGTCTTTAGTGAAACCATAGTCTATTCTAATATTTGTATTTTCCTTTTTATTTACTCTTATTCGTAAGCCAACACCATAGTTATAGTGAATTTCATTTGTTTTAAATTGATCTATCGATTTTGCAACTGATCCAATACCACCGAACAATGCAACGCCAAGCATTTTATAAACCGGCATTCTAAATTCTTGCTGTAAAATGAACATATTGTTATCTCTAAACCTTCCTCTATAATATCCTCTCAAAAATCTTGCTCCACCAATTTCTGGTAGCATTCGGTACGGCACTTCTCCTTTACTATATGAAAAGTAAGCATTTCCATTCCAAATTAATTTTTTAAAAAATGTGTGATATTTTCGAGCATCCACGGTTAAAGCAGTAAACATATTTTCATTATTTATAATATTCTTGTAATCCACGTAAGAGGCCTCTACATAGCTTCCCTTTGAAGGGTTTAATGGATTATCCCTATTGTCCATTATAAAAACAGGGCCAATTCCACTTGCCGTGTAACCCATATTCCCATATACGTCCATGCACGAATTGTTAGACATCAACTTTACATCCTGATTATACAAGTTTTGGTAATGGAATAGTATACCACCGTAAATATTGTTCTTTATCCTTAATAGATTTTTTGTTTGTACTCTAATCAAATCGAAAGACACCATTAATCTATCAGGTTCTTTTGTATCATTTCCTATCCCGTAAAAAAATTCAGGAAAGCGACTAAAATCGGCTGCGCCAGTCAAATAAAACAGATTACCTTTCAACCAAATTTGGTAGTCATTTTCAAATGCAAATTGTTTATTAATAGTATAAGAAATGTATGACTGTGTATTAGACTTTCTTAAAAGTGAATCTCGCTTATTAGTTTTAAAATGGGTGAAAACTAAGGCTCCAAAACCTAAACGTGTTTCAGGAGTATAAAAAGCAGAGGGTAAGGCTCCAATTTTTATTTTTTTTAATGAATCAGCCGGAGTGGAAAACGCTTTGTTATAAACAAAAAAAACTATGAAGAATTTTATTACTTTAAAAAACAACAAAAGTTTATCCACCTGGCCATTCATTTAAGATCTATAAATTTTTAAGAATTTCCGGCACGCTCGCTCTGTTTTTATAATTAACGTCAAAATACCTGTAGGTAATTTTTCCTTCTTTGTTAATAATATAAACAGCTGGCACAGGTAGGTTATTTCCACTTGATCCGTTTCTTTCCATTAAATTAATTCCCCAGCCTTTATACTTTTCTGTTGTCTTTTCATCTAATTCAAATGCTACTTTATAGGCGTTCATTATTTGCGAGTTCTCATCAGTAACAACGTTGTAGGTTACTTTTGTTTTTTCAATTGTTTTAGCAATGTTCTCAAGTTTTTCGGGAGAAACAGCAATAATACTCGCTCCTTTTGATTTAATAAAAACCAAAGAATCCTCAAGGGCTTTTAATTGTCTATTGCAATAAGGACACCATTCGCCCCTATAAAACAGTAAGACTACCGAACCAGATTTTAAGAGTTCTTTTAGATTTACATCCTTATTACTCTGATTTTTTGCAGTAAAATCAGGAGCTATATCACCAACATTTAAACCAATAGGCTTATCATTAGTAATAAATGAAGATGCAATGAAAGAAAATACTAATAATAAGGCTAATTTTTTCATAATTTATTGATTTAAGACAAATTTAAGTTTGAAATAATTGCTAATTAGTCGTTTATCCGACAATAGTGTGTTATTAAGCTATCTAAATTTGTATTATTGCAAAAAACACAAAAGGTATTACTTGTAATTTAATTAAATCCATCATATCATGAAAAAATCTATTTTACTTATCGCATTTATTTACATAGCTCAACTTGGCTATTCTCAAGTTCCTAAAAAGGTAGTTGTAGAGCATTTTACAAATACCAAATGCAGTGTTTGCGCTACTCGCAACCCGGGGTTTTATACTAATTATAATGCGCAAAGCGGAGTTATCCATTTAGCGGTACATCCAAGTTCTCCTTATAGTACTTGTGTTTTAAGTCAACACAATGTTTTAGAAAACGATGCCCGCACGAATTATTATGCTATTTATGGCAGTACGCCAAGGCTGGTAATCCAGGGTGTTGTTATCTCTAGTGGGGCAAATTACAATTCTGCTTCTATTTTTACCCCTTACTTAGGGCAGCAATCTCCAGCAAGCATTAAAATTGCGCAATCAAAATATGGTAATGATTCTATCAGATCTCGCATTGTAATTAAAACAGAGGCCTTACATACTTTAGGAAACTTAAAATTATTTGTGGCTTTAGCTGAAGATACGCTAAATTATACTGGTTCAAATGGAGAGCCTGTTCATTATGATGTGTTTAGGAAATCATTAACAGGAGCTACAGGAATAAATATTACACTACCTGCTACAGTTGGAGATTCTGTTGTATACAGTAATTCATCCATGGTAAACGGAGCTTGGAATTTTTCTAAAATTTTTACACTGGCAATACTACAAGAAGCAACTTCAAAAGCAGTAGTTCAAGCACAATCAATACCGGCAAGTTCAAATAGCATAATAACTGGTATTTCTAATTTGTATTTATCAAACTCAACTATTACGGCAGCCTTAACAGAAAATGGAATTTTGGTTAAGCAGGATAAGTTCTCGGAAAACAATTCTATCACATTATATGATATAACAGGAAGAGCTTTATTTAATAGAGTTTTGATGACTAATATTGAAACTATTCCTGTCTCAGAAATTTCAGCGGGAATTTATTTATATTCTATAAAGTCTAAAGATTCTATTATCAAAACAGGTAAATTATTTATTCAATAAAATTAAGTTAGAAACATTTTTGTTTTAATTTGGCTCAATTTAAGACGTAATTCAAATTATTTGGTTTAGAAAAACTTATAGAAATAATTCTCCTTCTGTAGTGTTTTTTTTACTTGCATTATATTATTTGTAAAGTACAATTACTTTGTCATTTCCTTTACGTTTTATATCCGGTACCGTTACATTTTCGGCAGGGTAACCAATTGGAATCAATAAAAATGGTTTTTCGTTTACAGGTCTATTTAATAGTTTGCATAAAAAATTCATTGGACTTGGTGTATGCGTTAAAGCAACCAAACCACATTGATGAATAGCCTGCAATAAAAAGCCACAAGCCAATCCTACCGATTCAGTAACATAGTAATTTGTTTTTTTAATTTCATTTTCTAAATCATACGATTTTTTGAATACAATAATTAACGTAGGAGCGTCTTCTAAAAATGGCTTGTGCCAATCAGTACCCAAGTAACTTAAATCGTCGAGCCACTCTTGAGGCATACGACCATTGTAACTATCGTACTCTTCTTTCTCGGCTGCTACTCTAATCTGTGATTTTAATTCAGCATTAGTAACTACACAAAAAGTCCAAGGTTGTTTATTTGCTCCTGATGGTGCAGTAGAGGCAGACATGATAATATTATCAATAACTTCAATTGAAATTGGCTCCGTTGAGAACTCTCTAACCGTTCTTCTGTTGTTCATAAAATGATAGTGTTTTATGCTTTCATTTTGCAATTCTTCTCCTCGGAGAAGTTTTTTGGAGTATGGGATGAATTTTGGTTCCATATTTAGAATTTTTGCCGTGTATTTTTATCGTGAAGAAAAGGCACATTTTAAAAATGTGGTTAATTGTTTTCTTTCTAAATATAAACATATAAAAGAGCTTGTCAACACAATAAGGCACAATGCAAACAAATAGCCCCCATCATTCATAACCTCTATACCGAGTATGGTTAAATGTCCTATAGCTGCGCCAATCATCAAACCAACACTTATTAGCGCTCCTAAAAACCTACATTTAGGAATTATCAATAATATTGAAGAGATTAATTCGACTAGACCAATACCAATTCTTCCAAAAGGTTCTAAACCTAATTGAGTAAAAATATAAACACTCTCATTGGCAGCAGTAAATTTGAAATACAAAGTTTGCAGAATTATCAATGACGAAATTATTGCGGTTATCCATGAAATAATTTTGACTAAACTCATGACTATCGCAATAAAGCGTTACCAAATAAAACGGAAAAATCTTCACACCAAATTAACACGTATTTATAATCAGTAGTATTAATAGAATTATCAAAAGAATAATAGAAGTTCCCGCTAGTAGATTTTAACGTTCCAATTTCCACAAAATCAGAATTGCCGGTGGTTTTTGAAACATAAACTCTTAAATCAGGGCCGCTATCCGTTTTGAATCCTTCGAATACCAAATTTTTCGATCCATTTTTAGAGTACACACGAACGCATCCTGATGTTGTATGGGCATTACTTGAAAAATTGGATTGTGAAACGAGAGTAGCTCCATCCGTATCAAAGCCATCGTTTAAAGTTTTATTTTTTTCTTTCTTTTTGCAACTTAACATGAAGATTATTGCAAAAATTAAAAACAATGATTTATTTTTCATTTCTATTAATTTTCATTTCTATTGACACTAATACATTTTTTGCCATCACTATACTTGGATTACCTAATCCGAAATCTAAACGATTTAAGTCAAACTGGCTACTTATAGAGAGAAAATTATCATTTTCAATGATCGTAGCAGGCACTGTTATCGTTTTTGTAATTCCTTTAATGCTTAGTTTGCAGGTAATTTTGTAATTATTTCCAGATTCTTTTTCTATTTTGGATGTTTGTAGAGTAATTTCAGGGAAACTTGAAACATTAAAATACTCACTCTTTTTAAGATGACGGTCTCGCATATCAATGCCAGTTTTGATTGAACTCACGGCAAGAATGCCTTCAAAAAAAGAAGTGTTTAAATTGTCTTCATCAAATGAATATTTTAATTTCAGACCTTTAAAACTACCTGTTACTGTTGAGCCTGCGTTTTTTATCTTAAAATTAATAGTATAATTATCTATCGGTACATCATTCTGAAGTTTGGCGCCGAGCGAAAAACAGATTATTAGATTGAGGATAATTAAATTTATGTAAGCCATAATATTTAATCAAATAAAAGGATTTTTAGTTAAAGGAATTGTCATTTATAAGACAAAATACTTTGGTTTATATAAATATATTTAGCTTCATAATGAGATTCAGATTAATTCAGTTTAACGTATTAATAATATTCGCCCTAAACTTTAGCTGCTTTTCTCAAGTTCGTGAGACAACAGGTGAGCTTAAAATTATTGACAGGTCAAAAGATAACAAAGAAAGATTAGACAGCCTTCTTAATCTGCACTACAAACAACAGCCATTAGACGGCAACTATACTGCTGATTTAGCTAAAGGATTTGACCTGCAATTTGCTAAAATTGCTTATAAAATATGTTTTGAAACACTTAGGTATGATACCTTACAGTCTTTAGCAATTGATATCGGTTACATTCATGAGTTAAGAGAAGAGTATGATTCAGCTTTTGCTTATTATTTTAATACAATAAGCTTATTTGAAGAAACCGAAAAGTATGATAAGACCTTCTCACTAACGCAAAATATTCTTTATAACAACAATACCTTATACAAAATAATAGAGGCAGATAAGATTGAACAAAAAAAGCAAAATAAAAAAATACTCTATCTCTTTATTATAATTCTCATTTTTCTACTAATTATAATATTTTCGACGGTTTTGTTCTATAGAAAAGTAAAAGTAAAGAACCAACAGATATCTGTGAAAAATAGAAATTTAGAGGATGCACAGTCTCAAATTAAAAGTAGTTTAGATTACGCACAAAATATTCAAAATTCTATCATTCAAAATGAAATCGGTCTTACAAAGTCATTTTCCGATTCTTTTGTTTTATTTATGCCAAAAGACACAGTAAGTGGTGATTTTTTATGGACTAATAAATGTGAAGAAGATATTTTTATAGGAGTTGCGGATTGCACCGGACATGGTGTTCCAGGGGCATTGTTATCCATTGTAGGTAATTTTCTACTAGATGCCATTGTTAATTATGATCGTTTGAGAGATACCAATGAAGTATTGGACAAACTGCACGTTGAAGTTATAAGAACTTTAAACAAGAACGCAAAAAATCAAAAATTAAATGATGAGGGAATGGATATTGCTTTATTGAAAATAGACAAAAAAAAACTTAAGCTTCAATTTTCGGGCGCTAACAGATCCGTTTATATAGTAAGGAACGGAGAAACTATTGAATTGAAAGGCGATAGAAGACCAATAGGAGAAACTATGGTTAATTATAGTCCTTTCAAAAGCATCGAATTTAACCTACTGAAAAACGATATTATTTATTCCTTTTCTGATGGCTATTACGATCAATTTAATAGTAGTGGAAAAAAATTCTTAAAGAAGAACTTATTGCAATTGCTATCAGAAGCCTGCACTTTGAAATTAGAAGAACAACGTCAAATTCTTGAAAAGACTCTCTTGAATCATCAAGGTACAACGCAACAAACAGATGATGTTCTTGTAATAGGCTTGAAAATTTAACTGAGGGCTTTCAAGTCAGGAATGATAACTTTTTTTCTGCCTTCGTAAACTATCTTTCCCTTCTCAACCAGACGGTTTATAATTGTAGTTACAGATTGGCGAGAGGAAGCGGTATAATCAGCAATATCTTGATGAGTGAGCATCATCTCCATTTCAATAGAATTGCCATTAATTTTTCCATGATGCTTTGCATATCGTCTAAAAAAATCAAGCACTCTTGTATCTACATCCTTGAAAACCAAATCCTCATATTTTTGTTGAAATGAGATAAGCTTCTCGTTTACTACATCGGCAAATTTAATTGATAAAGTAGGGTTGTTTTGTAGTACATTCATGAAATTTGGCACTTCAAAAAAACAAAGCCTTACCTGATCGCTTAAAACTTTAGCGTATTCATAACGGTTTCCACTAGTGTTTAAATGACCAAAAATATCACCCTCCGTTAACATTTCAGTAATCATTTCTTTGCCCGATTCATCTTCTCTACAAATTTTTACCGTACCGACTTTTAGAATAAATATTTTCTTTACCTCTGATTCGGAAAAATAAATAACATCATTTTTTTCTGCATTTTTCATATTTGATACAATACACAAATCTTCAATTTCTTTCGAATTTAATTGCTCGAAGAGTTTGTGATTTCGTAAATACCAATATTTATTGTCTTTAGTCATATCTTAAAATCATTATGGGTTCGTTAGCAGCCATATTTGATGCCCTGCTAAAGCAATAAACAATAAAGATAACGCTTTAAAATAATATTTGTTGTTAATGTACCTCAAAATTGTCTGTTTGTATTTCAATGTGATATAAATAAAAAATGTCAAAAGAATAAAAGCGCCTACTCCAGATCCCAATATGTACGAAAATTTGTGAAGGTTAGATTTGATTTGAAGAAATTCTATTGAATTGAAATATACTTGAATAAATATCCAAAATGGTAATAGTTGAGGGTTTAACGCTGCTAATGAAAATCCTTTAAAAATATGTTGTATCGGTTGTTCATTTAAATTTGTTTCATTTTTAACTGCAACATTTGATTGCTTTTTAAAATAAAAATTAAAACCTATTATTATCAGAACAATTATAAAAACAATTTTTAGTAAAAAAATTAACGATTTATATTCTATTAAATAGCTATTTGCAAATACTGCAAGAGCGCAATAAATGAACTCAGGGATACATCCACCAATCGCTACAAAATAAGCGGTTCTTTTGTGTTGATATAATGCTGAATTAATAACAAATAGATTTACAGGGCCAAGTTGCAAAGATCCTATAAAACTAACTATGCAGGAAAAAATGAATATGAGGAGTATTGAAATCAATTGGCAATGTTTTAAATAAAACTTGAGATTGTTTTCATCTCCAAGACAAAAATACTGCAAGCAGTTCGCCCGTTAAAACAAAAAGTAAATTATTAAAACCTTCGAATGAAAAACTCATAACTAAATTTAGTACTTTTTTTAATACAATTTACCGTCCCCATACCGTCCACCCTAAAATCAAAAACCCTGTAAGCTTATGACTTACAGGGTTTTGAAGAATTTACTCGCGGAGAAAGAGGGATTCGAACCCTCGGTACAGTTTCCCGTACGCATGTTTAGCAAACATGTCCTTTCGGCCACTCAGGCATCTCTCCGTTTTTGCATTGCAAATTTAATTATTTTTTTAATAATTTTTACAATTTTTTTCTAAATATTAAATATCGTCTAAATACACGTCTATCAAGCCTTCCGGGGCATTAAAAAACAGCTTTTTCGCGTTTTCATCTATCTTTTCAATAAAAGCATCAACCAAAGGCAAAATTATTTCTTTCTCGCCATGTTTAACACTCAAAAGTACCTGGTGACCATTATCGCTTACACTAAAGACATTTCCTAAAACCCCGAATTTTTTATCGATGATCTCAAAACCCATCCAATCAAATTCTTCTTCTGTTTTATAAATTAATGCCGTGTCAATCGAGACTTCTTTGCCAATTAATAGCTTTGCTTTTTCTATTGAATCAATATCTTCTAAATGAACTATAAATCCATTATTACTCTCCGAAAAAACTTTAACGAAATAAGGCGCAACGCCGGTTTGTGTTTCAATGAACACTGCCCGCACATCTTCAAAATAAAAATCTTTGTTTGCTTTTAAGATCAACTGACCATTAATGCCATGGGTCTTACTAAAATATCCAATAGCCGAAAGATCCATTAACCTAAAGTTGCTTTCACAAAACTAACAAATAAGGGATGAGGGTTCTCTACTGTACTTTTATATTCAGGATGAAACTGCACACCCATAAAAAATGGATGCTTAGCAATCTCGATGATCTCAACCAAACCACCGTCAGGATTAATTCCCGAAAGTGTTAAGCCTGCTTCTGTGAATTGTTTTTTGTATTCGTTATTGAATTCATAACGGTGACGGTGACGCTCGTTTACCTGAGTTGCATTGTATGCTTTATGCGCCAATGTTCCTTCTTCAACAGTACATTTATAAGAACCTAAACGCATAGTGCCACCCATGTGCGAAATTGTTTTTTGATTCTCTAAAAGATCAATAACCGGGCTGCTTGTGGCAGGATTCATTTCGCGGCTATGCGCATCTTTTAAATTTAAAACGTTACGCGCAAATTCAATTACAGCACATTGCATTCCTAAACAGATTCCTAAAAAAGGAACATTGTTTTCTCTTGCATAACGTATTGCAGCAATCTTCCCTTCAATACCTCTTGTACCAAAACCGGGCGCTACTAAAATTCCTTTTAAGTCGCCTAATTTTTGTTTTATATTTTCTTCGGTAATATCTTCGCTATGTATCCAGTCTAATTTTACTTTGCATTCGTTGGTAACGCCTGCGTGTATAAAAGCTTCTGCAATTGATTTATAAGAATCTTTTAACTCAACATATTTTCCAATTAAACCAATAGTAACTTCTTTTTTTGGATGCTTTAATTTATCCAAAAAGCTTTTCCATCTTGTTAATTCAGGATCGCCTTTTGCTTCTATTCCTAATTTTTTAAGAACGATCACATCCAATCTTTCTTTTTCCATAAACAATGGAACTTCATAAATAGTAGATGCATCCAACGCTTCAATTACAGCATTTGGTTCAACGTTACAGAATAAAGCAATTTTCCTGCGAATATCCTGATTAATTGCATGCTCTGCCCTACACACCAAAACGTCGGGTTGAACACCATACTCTAATAATAATTTTACAGAGTGTTGTGTAGGTTTTGTTTTTAATTCTCCTGAAGTAGATAAATAGGGTAATAAGGTTAAGTGAATAACCATACAGTCATTTCCCATTTCCCATTTAAGCTGACGAACAGCTTCAATGTAGGGTAAAGACTCAATATCACCAACAGTACCGCCAATTTCGGTTATTACAAACTGGTATTGACCTGTTTTACCAAGTATTTTTATTCGGTTCTTAATTTCATCGGTAATATGAGGAATAACCTGAACGGTTTTTCCTAAGTATTCGCCTTTACGCTCTTTTTCGATCACGTTTTGGTAAATGCGGCCGGTAGTAACGTTGTTGGCCTGAGATGTAGGAACATTTAAAAAGCGCTCGTAATGCCCAAGATCAAGATCTGTTTCGGCACCATCGTCGGTAACGTAACATTCGCCGTGTTCATAAGGGTTTAAAGTGCCCGGATCGACATTAATATATGGATCGAGTTTTTGAATAGTAACAGTAAAGCCTCTTGCCTGTAGTAATTTGGCTAAACTTGCAGAGATAATTCCTTTTCCTAGAGAAGATGTTACACCACCGGTAACAAAGATGTATTTAGTATTTATAGACATAACAGTTTTTTGCAAACTGTAAGCAAAAGTAAATAAAAAAAGGACTAAAAGGGTTAAAAATTTTAAGGCATTACCAACAATTAACGCTTATAATAGAGCTAATTAGGGCCTATATCCGTATTCCAATAACACAAACATCATCAACTTGCTCAAAATCGCCTTTCCATCTATTAAAATTTTGAGTTATCATATTTGCCTGCTCACCCAAAGGCAACGTATTTATTGAACGTAATAACTCCTTAAAATTCTTTGACTTTAATTTTTTACCATCCTCACCACCAAACTGATCAGCATAACCGTCAGTAATTAAATAAAATATTTGCCCCGCATCTGAAGGCAGTATTTGTGTAAGAAACGGTTGTGGATCATCAGACTGCCCTATTGGTTGCTTGTTGGGTTTTAATTCTTGTAATGAAGTTCCCATCCCTTGTTCAATATACCAAAGCGGATTATTGGCGCCACTCCAGCTAATTGATTTACTTTTTTTATTAATGCACAGTAACGAAATATCCATACCATCTTTTACTTGTCCAACAGATTTTGAAAATGTATCTAAAACCAATTCTGTTGTTTTATCTAATATCTTGCCTGGATCAGATAAATTAAATTCTTTTACCGAACGCGATAAGGCATTACTGCAAACAACACTTACCATTGCCCCCGGAACACCATGACCGGTGCAATCTGCAGCTGCAATAAATACATGCTCGTTGTTATCTTCAAAAAAATAAAAATCACCCGCAACAATATCTTTTGGCTGGTATACAACAAATGCATCGCCATTTAATTTTGAAAAACTTTCTTTGATGGAACTTACCTGGGGCAAAATGGCATCTTGTAAACGTTTGGCATAGTTTATAGAATCTAAAACCTCTTTTTGTTTTTCTTCCACTAAATGTTTTTGTTTTTCAACTTCCAGTTTTTGCATACTGATGATGCGATTTGATTTTTTACTCAGGTTTAAATTTTTGTAGATCATGATTGCAAATACTATTAAAAATATTAAACCAATGATCAGCGCATAAGAAACAATTTTTTGCTGTTTTAATTGCGTGGCATTAAGTTCTCCCTGCTGCTTTAATATCTGATTTTCCTGTTCTTTTTTATCTGTTTCAAATTTAGTAGATAGCTCCTGAATGGTATTATTACTTTCAGAATTTAACAGTGTATCTTTCATACTAATACTTTCTTTTGCATAATAAAGAGCCATTTTACAATCACCATAACTATCGTAGGCCACTGTTAAATTTTCCAGGATACCATATTGCACCAAGTAATCTTTGGATTTTTTCGCATCTGCTAATACCTCTTCTGCTAATTTTATTCCTTTAAATAATTTCTCTTTTGAAGGCTCCAATCGCCCGATTAAAATTATATTGCCTGCCATATTTGCAATATCACTGTAGTTATGAATATCTAATGCTTTTTGTGCGCCTATTGACTTTTGAAAATAATAATCAGCAGAATATAAATATTTTAAACTATTATACTTTAATCCAAGATCAAAATTTATTACACCAATATTACTCCAGGTTTCGATCATACCTATGGAATCATTTAATTGCTTACGGATCTCGAAGCTTTTCATGTGATAACTCCTGGCCGTACTTAGCAGATTGCTATCTTTCTCAATTCTCCCTATATACCCATTCGTAACACCCAGGTTGGATAAAATCATGGCTGTTTGATTCGGGTCACTTTCTATATACGCTTCAGCTTTCTTGTAATACTCTATAGCCTTTGCGAAATCTTTCGCACTCCTATTAGTTCCGCCAAGAGCGCTATAAGAGTTTGCAAGACTATTATACGCATTCATTATATCTTTTTTGTTGCCTGATTTTTCGCGAATTGGTATCGAATTTAAAATATTCTCTATAGAAGATTTGAAGTTACCAGTAGTTCTATAAAGTACGCCAATTTCAAGGTAAGCGCTGCTTAATTCTTTTTCTATTTTATTTTCTTTAGCAATTCTAATTATTTTTCTTAAAGTATCAATTGCAGCCCCAAAATTTTCTCTACGCTTTAAGCTTGTTGCCGAGGCGCGCATAATCGACAAATAAATATGCTTATAATTTAAAGAGGTTAAAATTTTTGCTTTTGCAAAATATTCATCAGACTTTTCGAATTCCTTATTTTTAGAATAAATAGCTGCTATCTTGGAACACACCACTGCCTTAACAGTATCGTGTGAAGATTTTTTTTCTTCTAATAATAGAGAGTCTAACTTTTTATTTTGCGATACAGCAATTAAAGGCAAACACAAAATAAAAATATAGCTTATTAAACGCATTACAGCCTAATTAAAAAACTTTTTTATGGTTGCTGCAACATACTCTTGTTCCTCAGGTTTTAAGCCGGGATACAAGGGCAAACTTAAAGATGTTTCAGCCATCTTTTCTGCCAACGGAAATTGGCCTTTTTTAAAATTCATTTCTTTATACGCTTCCTGCAAATGTGGTGGAATTGGATAATGAATCAACGAACCAATAGTATTTTTAGTTAAATGTTCCTGCAAAGCATCGCGTTTATTAGTCCTGATAACATATTGATGATAAACGTGCGTGCAATTATCGGCAATACCAGTTAAAACAATATCGCCCACACCTTTTAATAATTTGGTATAAATAGCGGCCATATCAACACGCGTCTTTGTCCAATCATTTAAATATTTAAGTTTTACATTCAGTATCTCTGCCTGTAATTCGTCTAGCCTTGAGTTAACGCCTTTTATCTCGTTAAAATATTTTTTTTGAGAACCATAATTACGAATAACATTTGCTTTATGATTTAGATCTGCATTGTTTGTTGTTATTGCACCTGCATCGCCAAGGGCACCTAAATTTTTTGCAGGATAAAAACTGGTTGCGTTAATATCGCCAAAACTTCCGGTGATCTTTCCGTTGCAGGTTGCAGCTTGTGCTTGCGCGTTATCTTCTACAACAAATAAATTATGCTTTTTTGCAATAGGCATTATCTTATCCATTTCGCAACATTGTCCAAACAAATGCACGGACATTATTGCTTTTGTTTTTTTTGTAATGGCAGCCTCTATCAACTCAGGGTTAATATTAAACGTTGCTTCTCTTGGTTCAACGGGCACTGGTGTTGCGCCAACATACGAAACAGAAAGCCATGAAGCGATATAAGTATTTGAGGGAACAATTACTTCATCACCAGGACCAATACCAAGAGTTTTTAAAGCAATTATCAAAGCATCTAAACCATTTGCAAGACCGGTGCAGTATGATGTGTTTGAAAATGCCGCGTAATTTTTTTCGAATTCTTTTAAACTATTGCCCATGATGTACCAATGGCTATCATAAACTTTTTCAAAGGCTTTTGTAAGTTCGGCTTTAAGAGGATCGTGCGTTCCTGCGAATGAAAAAAACGGAATGTTCATAGTAATGCTTTTATATTGTGAAATTACTATTTTTTTGGTTATTGGCCGCGAACTAAAAGAAAATTTTGCCTGGATTATTTCTTAAAAATGCCCATGGTTTCAAGCTCCTCAAGAGGGATACGCCTGTTTTTATAAATAATGGTAACAAAGGCATCGTTTTGCCCTGCAACAACAACTTTTTTATTGTGTTGGTAAGCAGCTCTTAATGTTTTAAACGATCCGCCAATTGTTATTCTTGTAATACCATCGGCCAATAAAAGGTTCTCTAATTTGCCGCAATCTTTTAAATGTGGAAAATCATACGCTTTAGGAAATTTAAAAGCAGCTATCTGTACCCTAAAGTCTAAACTATCTGCACTTGCATCAGGGTATTTATCTGTATATAGTTTTATTTTTTCCTGTGCTGGCGTTTGAGGTACAAAATTTTCAACCGTCATATTTGCCGGCCTTACAACTGTTTTGGGTGTTGAAGGAACCGTGGGTGACAGAACAATTTGCGTTGACGGTTCCATAGCTTTAAGAATAGCCAGTGTTGATGTTGCTTTGGAAGTTGTTGCAGTAGGTGTAGAATTTATAGTAGGAGTTACTTTTAAAACAGAGGTTGTTGGCGTTGATGCTACTGTATTTGTTTTAACAACTGCTACGGTTGGTGTTGAATTAATTGTTGGTGTAACTTTTGCAACCGTGGGAGTTGTAACAGCAACCGTTGGTGTAGATGCAATTGTATTTGTTTTAACGACAGCTACAGTTGGCGTTGAAACTTTTGTAACCGCAACTGATGGCGTTATAGAAGCTACAGTAGGTGTTATTTTAGCCACGAGCACGGTTGGTGTAACAACGGCTTTTAAAGTATCGGGTTTACGATCAAAATCAATATTTTGTATCCTTTCAACATAGCCGGTAATTCCGTTTGTTGATACGGTAATTGTTTGCGGCTGTAATTTTGTTCTTGAATATGTTATTTTGTATTGTGCGCCGGGAGGTAACGATACCAGATATTTACCTTTGTTTGAGCGTAAATTTTTATAAACCGAATTACTTCCAGAAACGATCTCTACTTTTATTTCGGCATCAACCGATTCGTTGCTTTTAGAAATATCGCCTTTTAATAAAAGTACAGAAGGCTTGTTAGTTTCAAATCCTGTTTCAACTACATAAATATCATTTAGCCCCCGACCACCTTTTTTTCCACTGCTGTAATAACCTTTTGTTCCATTTGCGGCCAATACAAAATAAATATCATCGTCAGGCGAGTTAACAGGATAACCAAAATTCTCAATCTTCTTAAATGTAGAATCTTTTAGATCCATATTAGCCCTAAAAATATCGTAACCTCCGCTACTCTTTAATCCTTTTGAACTGTAAAATAATGTTCTGCCATCGGCGTGCATAAATGGCGCATCTTCATCATAAGCCGTATTAACAGAATCTCCGAGATTGATTATTTTTCCCCAGGTAGAATCGGGTAATAATTTTGCACTGTAAATATCTTTGCCTCCAAAACCTCCGCTACGTTCGCTCGAAAAATAAATTGTTTTACCATCCGGAGATAAAGAGCAATGACCATCCCATGAATAAGAGTTTATTTTACCTTTTAATTTTACCGGTTGCGAATAGGTGTCGCCAATTAAATAACTTGCATAAATATCGCCATGTCCATCGGTTACATCTTTATACGTAAACATAACCAAAGCATCCTGACTTAAAGAAAGCACTACATCATTACTTGTTGTATTTATATTATCTAAAGCAACAGGTTCCTGGAATTTATCTTTTACGTTTTGAGAAAGATAAATATCAGAGGTGTATATACCATTTACATCAGGCTGCAGATAACCATTTAATTTACCGCCTTTACTTTTGGTACCTGTATAGTTAAAGATCATTACAGCCTCATCAATTGAAATTGCGGGGAGAAATTCTTCATCGGCGGAGTTAAGATCGGTTAGACTAGTTACTTTTGCTTTGTTGGGATTTGAATTATAAACTTTAGCATTGCTGATGTAACGTTTTAAAAGTTCGCCTTTAGCTTTTTCCGCCGCTTTTATTCGTTTGTAAGAGAGATGTTTATTTACAAGATCAATAGCTTCATCAAACCTGTAATTGTAATGATAAGCCCGTGCAAGATCGTATTCTATCTGATCGATATTAGCATTATTAGCATACACTTCCGACAAAGCAGTTAAACACTCTTGGTACTTATCGCTTCTATATAGGCAGCAAATACCGTATAAATACTTTATAAAATCTTCTTTAGGGTGACTAAGGTGAATGTTCTCAAAAATGGGTAGTGCAATTTTATAATTTGTTTCTTCGTATAATAACAAAGCATTATCTAATGAATCCCTCTCTGCCAAACGCCATTTACGGGTATTAGTGATCTGGGAGGAAACAGCAAAAAATAGTATGTGAAAAATAATTATTAAAAATATTCTCATAATTTTATTGACCATTAAAAATGGTAACCTCAATGCCCTTATAAAACTTTGTTGAAAATACTTTTTTATTTCTACTTATGAAATGTTTTTCAATAGGATTATCATTGTTTTTAATGTTATGAAAGGATTGAAGAAGAAAAACACTTGAATTATTAGGGTAGTTAATTTTGCTTAAACCGGCAGTATCATTCATTGCATAGATATGGTTGACAGAGCAAATTGAGTCGAAAGCCTTATAATTCAGAAACCCATCGTATGAATAGTATAAAAATAATCCCAAATTATCCCTCGTATTTATAATAACAATATCGTTTTCTTTTTTGTTTTCTTTTACAACGGTTGTTAAAGACCTGTAATCACTTGGTCCATTTTTGATAAGGTTAATACTATACGTTTCAAATACAATTAACAGGATGATAACTACCACGCCGATTTTTTTGAACGAAAATAACTGGTGTACAAAAATCAATGTTGCAAAGGGAACACAAAAAATTAAATATCTTGGTAAGAACATAGGTTTAAAAGATCCTATTATGAATAAAAAAAAGATCGAGAAAAAGCCAAGGATCAAACAATAAAGTTTTATACGACTGGCATCTTCAACTTTATTTGTAAAATACATAAAGGTAAAAAAAAGTAAAACAACAATAAATATAACGGCAGTTAACGGGTTATAGAAAAGGTCTGAAAGGCTTGAAATTAAGTTGCTAAAACCAGCGGGTTCTAACCAAAAATCATCCTTTTTATTAAAATTTAAGATATTTAAAAATTGTTTTTTAGTAAACCTAAGCGATATAAATCCAAGGATAATTAAACTTTGTATCGCAAAAAAAGAAACGTATTTTTTTTTATGAAAAAATAAAATGATGAGATATTGAACAAACACAATTAAACCCGCTAAATAATGCGTGTATATTATGAGGAAACTTACAAAGGATAATAAGATCAAATTAAATAATTTTGGATCCTTTAGATATTTAAAGAACTGAATGGTTGAAATAACGGCAAGTAAAAGAACCAAAGAGTAAGCTCGTGTTTCCTGCGAATAAAAAAGAATAAAATTTGAAAGTGTTAAAAACACTGAGCTAATGACCGCAGTTTTATTGTCGAAATGTTTACGTGCAAATAGGTAAAATAAACCAAAGGCAACAGCCACAAATAAAACACTTAAAAATCTTGAGTTGAACTCGCTTATTGGAATAACAGAGTGCCATACCCACAAGCAGTAATAATAAAATGGTGGATTATTATCCCATTCAGCTTCATGCTTTATATGTCCAAAATCAAGTTGGGTATCCTTGACACTGATCATCTCATCATACCAGAAGGGAGTTGCGTCTAAAAAAAAAGATTTTAAAATTACGTTTGCAATTATAATTAAAACAAAAAATAAGTATTTATTATTTATACTCACTTCCTAATAATTTTTGCATTGTAAATATTACCATTGTTGTATCTAAATCTTAAAATATACATTGAAGGATCAAGTTCAATTATATTGATCTTTAAATTCGTTTCGACGTTTTTATATTCCTTTATTTTTTTGCCATGCAGATCACAAATTTCTATAGCGTATGGTATTTCGGCGTTTAGAAATTCAATTGCAAGATTAAGATCATCTTCATACAAAATAGTAGGTTTTTGAATTTTTGAATTTTCTTTTACTCCAACTACATTTGAATAGGTAATAACTGTACTGTCCAGTTTGATCATAAATACATCTTCCCCAATACTTCCAAAACTTAAGGTTGACCCTGTGCAAACGTAGCCTCCATCTGATGTACCTTCAATGGAATAAAGTATCTCATCTTCCGGCCCAACAAAAGAATTAGCTTTGTAGTAATAACCAAAAATAACCGTTAAAAAAATATTCCCATCCATTTTAAATGATGGCACTGGTACACTTCGTAAATTAGCAGTTAAAACAGGTATTGATGGTTGATATGAATTTGCTAATGAAACAAAAGCTTCATCTGTAGAGCTAGCATAATAATGATTTTCCCAAAGAAATCCCCCAGTTGCATTAAGACTATAAATTAAAGATTCTGTTTTTGGATTTGATGTGTATGTTTTTGCACCGCAAATAACAAAATCTGTATTTGGCTTTAGAACGATATCGTTTGCGTAATCTTTTCCCGCTGCTCCAAAAGTCTTAGTAAAAATTGTGTCACCATTAAGGTCAAGTTTTGCAAAATAACAATCACCGTTCAAATCACCTTTACTTTCTGTATAACCAACAGAAGCCAAAAACAGATCATTTGTTACAATAATTGAACGCAACTCCTCGTTTTCGACACCCCCAATAAATTTTTGTTGTACTAAGTTACCAGAATAATCAAATTTTAAAAACAGACCATCTTTTTTTCCGTGCCCATAACTACTGGTGTTACCTACAACTGCAATATCTCCATCAGGTGTTAAAACAACATCATTTGCAAAATCCCAATCTGTTCCGCCAAAGGTCTTTTGCCAAATAAGATTTCCGGCTTTATCTGTTCTAACTAAATAAACATCGTAACCACCGGCACCAAAAGAATTTGTAAAACCCGCAACTACATAACCCGAATCAGGTAACTGAACTACAGATTTACCAACATCGTTAGTAAAACCACCAAAAGTTTTTTGCCATATAACTACGCCAAAACTATCAACTTTAACAAGATACATATCCGTATTTCCTGCGCCATAACTCGACGTGCTGCCTGTAACAATATACTGTCTGTCTTTTGTAGGCTTCACCGAATATCCAATATCAACACCATAACCACCAAATTTTGTAAAGAATCGTAAAGGCGGCTGACAAAAAACAGTTACCGAAAAAAGTAAGAATTGTAATAAAATTATTTTACGCATGTTACTTAAATTTTTTTGCTAAACTAAAAAACAAACCCTGTCCCGATGCACTTTTTGGAACAAAATACCCTTGCAAACTATTACTACCAATACGAAGAAACCAGTTCTTACAATTCCACGTTACTGATGTGCCAACGTTTAATCGTACATAACCACCATAACCCACATGCAAACCAAAACTCACATTTTTTACGCGGTAATCTGGTTCAACAAAAATATAAGGCTTGTAATTAGCGTTAAAAATATATCTGAATCCTGTTTGCAAACAAAATAATTCCTGTTTTCCAAAATAAATTTTATTGATGATAATTAAATTGGTTGGGATGTTTGTGTTAAAATTTTCTGTTCTTGCATTTGTTAATCCTCTTAATAAACTATCCCTGTTTATCCTATTAAGCGTTGAATCTTTAAGGTCGGCAATATTATTTACAGTATAACCGCTAAAGCGCAGGGTTGAGTCACTATTGTATTGCACGCTATTATTAAGCCAGTGAATAAAACCAATATTATTGGCATTGGCAATTAACACACTTCGTTTACCTATATTACTTTTGTATGGTGTTTCAAAAAAGATGTCAGCACTTGCCCCTACACCATTAAAACCGGTTATTCTTTTGTTATTTGTATCGCTTATGGCCAAATTAAAATTTGAATTAAGTACGAGTTCACTGCCATCGGCTGACGTGTATAAGCCTGAATTTTTATTTGTTTTTAAATAAAATAATTGCTCACCTTTTAAAAAAGAAAGTGACACGCCGATCTTGCCTATCGAATCTACTTTATGCATGATAACGCCAAATTTTACTTCCTGAAACCTTAACGCATTGAGATTGCAATTTTCTAGATTGGCGGTTAAACCACGGTATGAATCGTTACCATAAAATAATAAATTGTAAAAATCTTTAGAGTAAGTGGCATTTAATATTTCCTGATTCTTAAAGCCTATTAAATAATCGAATTTGCTGTTGCCTTTAATAAAAGTGCTTAAACCGTAATTAAAATTAATACCAAAATTATTTTTTTGTCTTAGGTGCCTTGCCGATTCTTTTTTAAGGTCGTTATCAATATAACCTCCAAATATTAATTTGTTGGTAAGGCTGCTGCTCATACCATTGCTACCGGCATCAAAATCAACATTAACAGATACACTGCGTTTTACACTTTCATAATTTATGAATTCTGTATTATATTGTGCTTTTACAGCACAATAAAAAATAAAAAACAAAAAACTTATGTAAATTTTATTCTTGCCCATTAATTTTGATTGACATTATAATTTAATTCGGCAATAATATTTATATCAAAAGAATAATTTTCGTACAATTTAATATCCGGCGGATTTGGCGGCATAATAAAATATGTAACCAGTTTTATTGTTTTTGTTTTCTTTAAATTCTCAATTCTAACTTTTGTTACAGGCACATTTAATTTTGTTTGGGTTGCTGAAATAACTATATTTTGTGCATCTACTACTCCTCTTTCCATAAAATTATTACCGGGTGTAAATAAAGAATCAATTACCTGGTTTTGTTCGTTAATTAAATATGCCTGCAACTGTGCTCTAAAAGGATAACTGTTTAATGCTGAAATAACAAAATTACCAGAGTTTACATTTTCTAGTTGTTTTACATTTGTAAAATCTACTGTAGAATTTGAGATCAATTTAAAATAACTGGCGTTAAAACGTAATGGAATATTTATATCTGCCAATACTTTGATACCGGTATTATAAAAAGCAAAATCGTTATACCCGGATAGATTTCCGAGTGGATTAACGTTAATACTGCCCTGGTAAGTTAATTTATTTGGGAGATTAGATAAGAAGGGAACAATATTACTATTTGCATTAGTAACAGAAATGGTTTTAATACTTGGGAAAATAGTGTAACCAACTTTTGAGGCCCGATTAACATTTATATTTGACAGCAAACCATTTGTTAACGCTACACTAGAATTATTTATTGAGTTGATGGATTTAATATTTGAAAGACTGGCAGTGAATTCTGCACCAAACTCATTTAAAATTTTAAAATTTAAAGTGGCGCTATTCAGTAAAAAATTAGATGCCTGGAAATTCTCAAAAATATCAAAACGGGCGGTATCTAAAGGCACATCTATTGTCTGCTGACCAAAATAACCTTCAACATACTCAGGCACTATTTTAGAATAGGTTAGATAGGCTTTGGCTCCTGAGCCGTATGCGGCGGTAACTGAATTTGCACCGGGACTAAGTGAAACAGTATAGGCCTGCACGATCGTATTATAAGCGTTTCCGCTTAAACCACGCATGTTTAAACTATATCCCGATAAATCGTATGTTTTAAAAAGTGTGTCATTATTTGGAGGCACAGTTTCAAAGATGGTCAAAGGTTGTCCGTTTTTTTTAGCGCTCGGTATTACATACAAAAGATCCAAAGGCTGAGGCAGGTCGTTTGTTAGTTTGATCTTTAGCAAACCACTTCTTATATCTACCCTTTTTAGCGCAACCCCATTAGAAATGTTAAAATTAAGCTCTGTTGAAGGAAAGAAAGTGAGTGACTGACCGGGTGTAAGGGCAATACCAAAGGGTGAAGGCACTGTAAATGAATTTACAATTGATGTATCCGGTAAGCTCAATAAAGAATCAAGCTTTATAGCAGTAATTTCGCGGGTTACATTAAGGCTTAAAAGTCCTGTATTATCGGCAGTAAAAATAGAATCGCCAATAAAATTCTTAATATTTAATGAGCTTTTAACTACGGGGAAAACAACGTCAACATCCCAACTGGCAGAAGCAGGTTTGCGGCAAGCGTAAAACGCAGCTAAAATCAATAATAAAAGACAAAATTTTCTTAAAAGACCCATTATATACAAATATATGGCATTTATACGAGCCTTAAAAATGTTTGTTTTTGTAAAAACAGCGGTTTTTTTCACTATATTTGTATCTAGAAAATGACATTCGGAATCCGGTTTTTTATATCTTGGCTTTTATCTGCAATAGTGATGTTCACGCTGTTTTATGTATGGCATGGTTATTTCCTGAATGACTTTAAACGCATAAATTTTCCACTTATTTGGTTTGTTACTTTTGCAGCGTTTACTTACCTCATTTTTGGAGCCGGCATCTACTTTTTATACGAATCGCAACCGCTTAAAAAAATAAGAAGTTTTATTGCTCGAGGCTTATTTTGCGGTATTGTAGCCGGGTTCTCTCTTTTTATGATCTCTACCATTGTAAATATTTCTCTTACAAAACATTTAAGTGTTAATCACCTTATGGTTGACTGTGCATGGCAAATAGCCGAACAAACTATTGGGGCTATGGTTGTAGTATTATTTAAAATTATTATTCATGAACCTATTCATGAACATGCTTAGTTCATAGAGCATTGCCTAAAAACCACCCTTAACCTTATATGAGCAATTTTTTTTCTTTTTTAAAATCAAAACAATTTTTTGTTCATTTTGCAATCATCCTTGTCACCATTTTTCTTGTATTTTTTTGCCTTATTAAATGGTTAAGTTCATATACTAATCATGGCGCATTTGTTGAAGTGCCAGACTTTAAAGGCCAACAAATAGGCAATTTAAAAACATTTGTTACCAATAAAGATATTTCGTTTCAAATAATTGACAGCATTTACGATCCCAGAGAAAAATCTGGAATTGTACTACGCCAGGAGCCTGAAGCAAAAAGTAAGGTTAAACACAATAGAACCGTCTATTTATACGTTACAGGTATGGTTGCACCGCAAATTCAAATGCCAAAATTAATTGACAGAAGCGAGAGACAGGCAAGATTGATAATACAGACCTATGGCCTTAAAATTGGTCATGTTACTGAAAAACAAGCCGATTGCAATGGCTGTGTTTTGTCGCAAACAATTGATGGCAAAGAAATTGAACCCGGAACAGCGATAAAAAAAGGAAGTAAAATTAGTCTTGTGGTTGGTATAAAAGACAACAGCTATATTTCTAATCCCGGAGATACGGCAACAAGCCAGGATCCGGATTTTGACAAAGAATAAATATGTTTAAAAATATCATATATAGTTTTTTCATTCTTCTCCCCGCAATTTCTGTTGCACAGGAAGGAATAAAACCACTAACTGCCAACATTAATTATTTGTATGGTGATCTTAAGTCTATTCCAATTGAACAAAATACTTCTCTTAACCAAAATAAAGCAGCATCGTTAACTTTGCCTTTTTTGGATGATTTTTCTTATGCGCCTACTAAGTCGTATCCAAACCAAATATTATGGAGCGATTCTTCAACTTACATTAACTCTGGTTTTGCCATAGCACCTTTAAGTATTGGCGTGGCTACTTTTGATGGTTTAAATAAACGCGGCTATCCTTACACGCCTAATTTGGCAAACATGTCATCGTCTTTACCTGCAGATACTTTAACAAGTAAACCTATTAATTTAGCACCTTTTGGTTCGCCTGTTGTTGATACTTCTTTAGCCTTAACTTTTTATTACCAGGCTCGCGGCAATGGCGATTCGCCGGAAATAACAGATTCTTTACTGGTTGATTGTTTTAAACCGATTGAAGGTAAATGGAAAACTGAATGGTTTAAGCGGGGTAGCACTAGTCCAAACACAAACGACACGCTGTTTAAACGTGCATTTATACAGGTAAAAGACACCGCTTATTTGCATGATGGTTTTAAATTCCGTTTTAGAAATAAAGCAACAACAGCAGGAAATTTTGATCATTGGAATGTTGATTATGTATATTTTAATAACAACAGGAATTCTTTTTTAGATAGTACTTACAACGATTATTCCATCGGATACGTTCCATCTCCATACTTGAAAAATTATTCTTCCATGCCATGGCGACAATACGATACTGCCGACAGGGCTTATAAGAACACCGTGTTCATTCGTAATAACAGTACCAGCATTGGAACGCTTAACTACGCAAATGATACATACGACAAAACAGGTGTATTAGTTAATAATTATAGTGGTGGTAGTTATCCAAACTTAGGTTATTTTAATACAGCAGGTTGGCTTAAACATGCACCAATGACCAACCCAACTTACAATTACACTATGTCAACCATGACAGGTACTCAAGAATATAAAATCAAACATTATATATCAAGAGTAAGTCCTGATTTTATTTCACAAAATGATACTGTTATACAAAAACAAACCTTCTCTAATTATTATGCTTTTGATGACGGTAGCGCCGAAGGTGGTTATTATGTAAATGCAGTTGGTGGAAAAATGGCCGCAAAATATACAACCCGTGTAACCGACACACTACGAGCCGTTAGGATTTATTTTGATCCGGTAGGTTCTATAACACTTTCTCAAACTTATAATTTCAGAATAAACATTTGGCTACAAGGCACCTCAGGTCCTGGCAATGTATTTTACAGGGATAGCATTAAAAACCCGGCCTATTATCCAAATGGCAATTTCAATAATTTTTCAGAATACGCTCTTACTTCTGCGCTGATCTTATCGCCCGGTACTTATTATATTGGCATACAACAACAGGTGGCTTCAGGTATTGTTATTGGCTTTGATAAGAATATAGATCACTCATCAAGTTTATATTACGATTCAGGTAACGGCTGGACGCAATCTTCTATACGCGGCTCTATTATGATCCGGCCTGTGTTTGGTGCCGAGTTACCTGTTGGCGTAAAAGAGAATTTAAGCTCTAAGAATAATTTATTTTCCATCTACCCTAACCCTGCTTCCGATCAATTCATGATCCGCTCTGAACAAATGGAGAATGCTTCATACACAGTTATAAACGCAATGGGACAAACAGTTGCTGAAAATAAAATTGAAAGTCAGCTACAAACAGTATCCACAGAAAATTTAAGTAACGGTATTTATTTTTTGATCTTAAAAGTAAACGGCCGTTTGGAGCAGCAACATAAAATTATTATCCAGCATTAAGCGCCCATGTCTAAGTTGGAAGAAGAGCCGGATGAAATAAGTGGCGAAGAAGAACAAACCCTTTACGAACATCACAACATTAAAGTAGAAAAAGGACAAGTGTCCATGCGTATTGATAAATTTATCATGATCCGCATTGCACATTCTACACGCACAAAAATTCAAAACGCCTGCGATGAAGGAAGGGTTTTGGTTAACGGCAAATCTGTTAAATCTAATTACAAAACAAAACCACTCGACGAAATTTCTATTGTGCTTACGGTTCCACCGCGCGACATAGAAGTTGTACCTGAGAATATTCCATTGGACATTACATTTGAAGACGATTACATTGTACTAATAAATAAAAAACCGGGCATGGTGGTTCATCCTGCCTACGGTAATTACAGGGGTACATTGGTAAACGCGTTAGCATATCACTTTCAGAATTTACCAAAAACAAAAACAAAATTAAATAACGATCTGTATTTAGAACGTCCGGGATTAGTACACCGCATTGATAAAAATACTTCGGGAATAATTATAATTGCCAAAACAGATCTTGCCATGACACGCCTGGCAAAAGATTTTTTTGACCGCACCATGGATAGAAAATATATTGCTATTTGTTGGGGCGACTTAAAAGAAGATGAAGGAACTATTACGGGAAATGTTGGACGTGACCCACGTGATAGAAAAAAAATGTATGTTTTTCCTCCCGGAAGTGAAGAAGGAAAACATGCTGTAACACATTACAAAGTAATTGAACGTTTTGGTTATGTAACTTTTATTGAGTGTAAATTAGAAACAGGACGCACACATCAAATACGTGTACACATGAAAAGCATTGGTCACCCTTTATTTAATGATAATGAATATGGTGGTGACATTATTTTAAAAGGATTGAATACGGCAAAGTACAAACAGTTCATTCAAAATTGTTTTGAGTTATTGCCGCGTCAGGCATTGCACGCCAAAACACTGGGCATTACTCACCCTATTACCGGCGAAAAATTATTCTTTGATAGCGAGATCCCAGCCGATATGCAAGCCGTATTGGATAAATGGAGAAAGTATATGAAGGATAAAGTGTTAGACTGATGGAACGCTGATGACGCAGATTTGAAAAATGACAGTCACTGATTCTAATCATCATTACAAATCATATTGATCAGCGTTATCAGCGTGCTATTTACTGAACATCATCCTTTTAACTGTTCTCTCTGTTCCACTTTTTATCTCCACTAAATAAACACCACTTGCCTGGTTACCAAGATCTACCTGATAAACATTTTGTGTTACGTTATTTAATTTATTAGAGTAAACACTTTGACCAAGCATATTATAAACTTTTACTTCAATATTTTGAGAATTTGCAAAAGTGGTAACAATGTTGAAATTTCCGGTAGATGGATTCGGAAATAAATTAACAGCACTGCTTAAAAATGTATTTTCTTTTACACCGGTAGCACAATCAATAATAGGTAAAATAGCAAGATTAAAATTACGTGCGCCACCCCATGATATTTTCATATCGTGCCAGCTGTTATCGCTCCATTTTTCCCATGCTGTATTGGTGGTACCGGTCATTTTATCAAAAACAACTACTGTATCGCCGGCAGTATTTGGTATTGATACCGAAGCGAAAAAACCACCGGAAGTTGGTGCGCTTATGGGTGATGAAAATGTAAATTTATACGGCATAATTACGGGTACTCCAAATGCCAGTCCGGGATTACCACAATAACTAACACTTGTTGTATTTGTTGTTGCAGCAATAGTAGACAAGTTTGAAGTAGTTGAACCTAATAGGGTACCCGGAGCAGAAGCTGCGGAAGTTCCACTGTAAATATTCATATCCACATTGGCTGTTCCATCAGTACCTACACCGATATAATTAAAAAACAAAACCACTACACCACTAATTACAGGATTAGTTGCGCTTAAATATTTTGAAGCGCTAATAAATTCAGCTTTTTCTTTATCGCCAAAACAATTAGTTCCGGAAATATAACCGGCCTTACCCGGGCCTTGAATACAACCCGGATCGCCGGCACTTGCAGTTGCTCTTCTCATACCCAGTGGATTTGCAAGGGTGTCGGTATTCGAGAAATTAGAAACAGTATAAGAACAAGCTATAGATGATCCACTACATAACGTAGCTGAGCTTGCCGTTAGTTGTGTTCTGAAAGGGCAGTTAGCCATGGCTGTTTGAACGCGATCACGCTGATCGAGGCTGAACATATACATACATGCATCATCCGAATAATCCATAAAATTCATGAACATATCACCGCTTGGACCGTTTGAACAAGAAACATTTGGATAGGATGGACAACCAGTATTGGCTTGCTGTTGATTAGGCGTATCGTTACAAAAATCGTTACCGCAAGCTGCGTCTCCCCAAATATGTCGTAAACCTAACCAGTGGCCAATTTCATGCGTTGCAGTTCTTCCTTTATCAAATGGTGGTGAGAGTGTTCCAACATCACCAATTGTTTTGGTCCAGCACCAAACACCATCTGTTGTTGCGGTTCCTAAACCACTGGTTAAACCGGAAAGCCCCGAACTTGGGGGAAAAGTGGCATAACCTAATAAACCAACTGCGGAATTTACATCTGATATCCAGAAATTTAAATAAAGTGTCGGGTCCCAGATCGTATTTGGTTTAATAGTTGTTTCAATATAATTTCTAAAATCAGTAGTTGTACCAAACGATGTTGGATCTGCCCAACTATTGGCAATATAACTTATTCGTTCAATTCCAGGTTCTGCCAATGTTGCGCCTGCCGGATTTTTTTGAGCCAAACAAAAATTCACATTACAATTAGCCAAAAAAGAACCAAAGGCAGTGCTTGATATATTTCCAACATTTAAACCCGAACCGGCAAAGTCATTATTTAAAATAGTTATCTGAGAATTTATTTGCGCTTGCGAAATGTTTGGATAAGAACCTACACTTTGTCCACCATGAATAACGTGAAAAATTACAGGGATTGAATAATTGGCGACTTGTCCTTTTCCCGCCAAATTAGCCTGTTTTGTCTCTTCTACTTTTTTATTAAACCAGTCATTCCAATCTTTACCTGGATCCTGGCTACCACAACTTCGTTTATTTTGTGAATAAGAAATAAATGAAGTAATGCAAAAAATGCAAGACAAAAAATAAGTAGATGTTTTTTTCATAGGGGATAAATTTTAATTGAAATTACAAAATTGTTTAGATTCTACATAAAATTTTACGATTTATTGCCACGAAGTCACAATGACTCTAAGAATCACAAAGTAAAATTCTTTGTGTGGCTTTGTGCCTTAGAGTCTTAGTGGCTATAAATTAATCAAAGATCTTTCCGGGGTTTAAAATATAGTAAGGGTCGAACACTTTTTTAATGTTCTTCATTAACTCCAAATGGTACGGACTAAAAACAATAGGAAGATAACTTTTTTGCACCAGGCCAATGCCATGCTCGCCGCTAATAGTACCACCCAAAGCTTTACAAAGTTCAAATACTTCGGTAATACCCTTTGGTAGATCGTTATCCCAAACAGCATCGCTTAAATCACCTTTAATAATGTTAACGTGTAAATTTCCATCGCCAGCGTGACCATAACACACAGACTTAAAACCATATTTTTTACCAATAGCTTTTACACCATTTAAAAGTGCGGGCAACTCTGCGCGAGGCACAACCGTATCTTCTTCTTTGTAAACACTATTACTTTTTACAGCCTCGCCAACTTTACGGCGTATTTTCCATAAAGCATTTTTTTGTTCAGCACTATCGGCAAATAAAATTTCGTCGCAATTATTTTTTTGCATCACGGCACTTATCGTCTCGCAATCGCCCATCAAAACATCCATATTGTTTCCATCAACCTCAACCAACAAAAGAGCCTGCCACTCCGGTTTAATTTCAAAATTAACTTCACCTGAATATTTTATGCTCCATTCTATTGCATCGCGCTCCATAAATTCCATAGCACTTGGTACAATTCCTTCCCTAAACACATCGCCAACCGCTTTACAGGCTTGCTCTGCAGAAGTAAAAGGAATCAGCATTAACAGATCATGCTTAGGTAACGGAATTAATTTAAAAACAATTTTAGTCACAATGCCTAATGTGCCTTCGCTGCCAACCATTAAATGTGTAAGGTTATAACCGGTAGAATATTTTAAAGTGTTAGCGCCTGTCCATATTATTTCACCATTGGGCATTACAACTTCTAAATTCAAAACATAATCGCGGGTTGTACCGTACTTAACAGCTTTTGGTCCACCACTACTATGTGCGATATTTCCACCCAGACTGCAACTGCCCCAGCTCGCAGGGTCGGGAGGATAGAACAGACCTAATTTTTTTACTTCTTCCTGGAAAATATAATTTATTACTCCCGGTTCTACGGTTGCTTGTAAATTACGTTCATCAATAGAAATGATCTTGTTGAATTTTTCCATGCTTAAAAGTACACCGCCTTTAATGGGCAACGCCCCACCGCTTAAGCCTGTACCGGCGCCGCGTGTAGTTAATGGAATTTTATTGTTGTTACAAATTTTAGCAATAGCCGCTACCTGCTCTACTGTTTGCGGTTTTACAACTACATCTGCAAAAAAGATAAGATCTTCGGTTTCGTCCTGCCCGTATTTTGTGAGTTGTTCCTTGTCAGAACTAATAAAATCGTTGCCTACAATGCTTTCCAGCTCCTTAAAGGTTATTGACGTTACTTTGTTATAATTAATACTTGTCATTTAAAAATAATAGTATAAAAGTAATAATTTTGTTGTCAGTTTAAATTTAATATGCACTTATAATTAACAATTTGCGCTTAATAATTAACCACATAGACACATAGATTTTAATTAATGTTTAACGAAAATCTCACAAAAAAATATTTAGATGATTTAACTTATGAAGTAGTTGGTTCTGCGATTGAAGTACACAAAACTTTGGGCCGCGGGCTGTTGGAAAGTGTTTATCACCAATGTATGCAGGAGGAGTTACGACATAGAAAAATAAATTTTTGCACAGAGATGAAAATACCTTTAATATATAAGGAAGTTCAACTTAATATTGATTTCAGATGTGATCTTTTTATTGAAAACTGCCTTGTCACTGAATTAAAGTCAATAAATGGTCCTATCTCTGTTTTTGAAGCGCAGCTTCTAACCTATATGAAACTTTTAAAAGCCCCTAAAGGCATATTAATAAATTTTAATTGTACTAACATTTTTGGAGAAGGCCAAAAAACATATGTTAATGAATATTTTAAATCATTAAAGGAAAAATAACTATGTGTCTATGTGGTTAAAAATATAAAGCAGAATGTTTATCAATATACATACACATTTTCAATTATACGATGCCAAATTAGAATTGGTAAATCTTAATATGGATTCTACCGTAAAGGCTAACCATTATTCTTACGGTTTGCACCCCTGGTACCTGGATAAAACAACTTACGAAGCGCAGTTGGCCAAATTAAAAGTAGTAGCACACGAAAAACGTTGCCTTGCAATTGGCGAATGCGGACTTGATAAAATATGCAAGACCGATTTTGAATTTCAAACAGAGGTTTTTATTGAACAGATAAAAATTGCCAATGAAATAAATAAACCTTTGATCGTGCATTGTGTTAAAGCTTTTAACGAGCTCATTAATTGTTTGAATTTAAATGACAATACAGTACCTGTTATTGTGCATGGCTATAATAATAACGACAATATTGCGAGAGTTATAGTTAACCAAGGTTATTATTTTTCGTTTGGAAAAGCACTATTAGGTTACGAATCAAATGCAGCAAAAGCAATAAGAATAGTTGGACGAAAGAACTTCTTTTTAGAGACCGATGATTCAGACCTTTCTATAAAATATATTTATAAAAAAGCAGCAGAGCTTTTAGGAATTGATGAAGAGATAATTAAACAACAAATGCAAAGTAATTTTGAAACTGTTTTTAAAACAACATTATAAGGTGAAAAGAAAAAATTAACCACATAGAAACATAGAGCTGCATAGATGAATCTTTATATATACAAGAATACATAGAATTTGAAGCTTTGCTTCAAATGTATGCGTTCCTATGTGTGCGAATTTTGATGATCCTATGACTCTATGTGGTTTAAAAAATAATATGTAATTAAATAGATATGGATACAAGTTGGATGGAACGCACCTCGCTACTGGTGGGTAAAAAAGGATTAGAGAAATTAAATAATGCACATGTGCTTATTGTTGGTCTTGGTGGCGTTGGCTCTTATGCCGCTGAAGCTATTGCCAGAAGCGGTGTTGGCAAAATGACAATTATAGATGGCGATACGGTTGACCCAACCAATCGTAACAGACAATTGCAGGCATTAACCTCAACTCACGGACAAAATAAAGCTGTGTTAATGGGCGAAAGAATTAAATTAATTAATCCTGAAGTTGATCTTACTGTTGTTGATTCTTTTAAGAACCCCGATGATATGAAAGAATTTATGGCGCAAAAATTTACTTATGTAATAGATGCGATTGACAGTATCTCGCCAAAATTGTATTTATTACAAACTGCATATTACAATAATCAACGCATTATTTCGAGTATGGGTGCAGGTGGTAAAATGGATCCCACAAAGATACAGGTAGTAGATATTGCACAAACGTTTAATTGCCCTATGGCCCAATACGTGCGTAAACGTTTACGTTACATGAATATTTATAAGGGCATTAAATCTGTTTTTAGTACTGAGTTACCTGCAAAACATTCAATCATGAAAACAGACGGAAGCAAATTTAAAAAATCGGCATACGGCACAATATCTTATTTGCCGGCAGCTTTTGGGCTAACATGTGCATCAGTAGTTATACGAGATATTGTTGGCTGGAAAGAAGTAAAAACTCCAAAAAAAGATTAACTTCTTTGTAAACCTGTTAAGATCATTAATACAAATGCGAAAAGAATTTGATACGAAAGATGTTTCGAGAAGAACATTTCGTTAGCAGTGATAATTAAACGATCCATACAGGTTTTTTTGAGATTTTTATACAGATATAAATATCATTAATTTGTTTTTAAAATGCCAGAATTTTAACAATTCCAAATTGCCAAATTAGACAAATTAAAGTTTTTGCCCGTTAAAACATTTCTACTTTATTGCTGATGTATCTACTTTGAGTTTTACAACATCTGGTAAGGGCGCATCAGTTTTATTATCTGAGCAGCTTATAAATAATGAAAGAGAGAATGCAACTGGAAATAGTTTTCATTCGAATTTAAATATAAAAAAAACTCCCTCTTTTTTGGAGGGAGTTTCAAAATTTTATTCTGTTTCTTCTTTGGGTTCGTCGGTCACTCGTTCAACCTCAACTTCAGACTTATTTGCAGGGCCGGAATCGTAATACTTATTAAATTCATTTACAGAGTTAGCGACTTGCTCTTTTCTGAAAGTAAATTTATCAAGGTTCTCCCAGGTTGCAATTTGATCTTTTAAATAAGGTTTAATTTCTTTTTTATAGAATTTTGGATTAAGGCGTTTCAAGTCGCGCAACTCAATAGATGACTGATCGGCTTTTGTATCTTGAATAAAATAAATACTTTCAATACCAGGTTGCCCCATTACTTGCCCGTCAAATTTATATTCATAAAAACAAACACGTCCTTTTGAAAGATATTCTACATAAACTTCAGTGTCTTCCAACGGCATTAAAATAAAATTCCTACCATCAAAGCCATAACATTTTGCTTTTTTTGGACTGATAGCAACAACTTTTCCCGGACCTTTTGCTTTAAAACTAAATCCTTTATAAAAATCAGCTTCACCACCAAGAGGATTAGATTGTACTTCGCCTTTGATTGTATCGCCTTTTAAATTACAATAATAACCTGGCGTAAGAGTAGGAGCCATTTTTGGGTCTTTTCCCTTAGGCTGAGCTATCATAACTGCCGTAGAAGCTATAAAAAGCGCTGAAAGTAATTTCTTCATAATTTTAGATTTCTAATTATTACCAAATATATTTATATATGCGTTAAACTCAAAATTTAAAGTCCCATTTTATGATTTTTTAAAGTTATAAAGCATAAAAAAATCCCCCAAAACGGCGTTTTGAGGGATCTAAAGTATATTTTACTATTATTTTCTTTCCAGAACTTCGTCTATCATTCCATACTCTTTTGCTTCAGCGGCTATCATCCAATAATCGCGGTCGCTATCCGCCCATACTTTTTCATAAGTTTGTCCGCTATGTAAAGCAATAATATCATACAATTCTTTCTTTAATTTTTGGATCTCGCGAGCAGTAATTTCTATATCACTTGCTTGTCCTTCAGCTCCACCTAATGGTTGGTGGATCATGATACGTGCATGTTTTAAAGCAGTACGTTTTCCTTTTGCACCCGCACACTGTAACACAGCACCCATACTTGCAGCCATACCTGTACAAATAGTTGCAACATCAGGCTTAATTATCTGCATGGTATCATAAATACCTAAACCTGCATAAACACTGCCTCCCGGCGAGTTTACATAGATCTGGATATCTTTTTTTGCATCAACACTTTCTAAAAAAAGCAATTGTGCCTGAACGATATTAGCAACCTGATCGTTAATACCTGTTCCTAAAAAGATGATACGGTCCATCATTAAACGTGAGAAAACGTCCATTTGCGCTACGTTTAACTGACGCTCTTCAATAATATAAGGAGTTAAAGAAGACTGGATACGTGAAGTATAACTATCATAAGTTAAACTATTAATGCCTACATGTTTTGTAGCATATTTTTTGAATTCATTATTGTCGAACATAATTTTAATTTTTTAATTAAACCAAATGTAGTGTTTGAATGTTGTTCTTTCAAATAATGTGCAAAATTTTATTAACGCTAATTTGTCATGAATTGGACTTTTTGTTCAAAGTAGTAAAATCATCATGAATTTACAGTTTGATTAACTTTTAGCTGTTATTAAGTTAATTGATAATGAGATAATTAAGCCTTAAAATTTGCAAATTTTGTACTAGAAATAGTGAAAGACAGTTATTGCATATTAAATGGCCACTTGATCAGCATTTATGAGCCAAGTGTTGCGTTCAACAACCGCGCCTTCAGGTATGGCGACGCTTTGTTTGAAAGCATCCGCTTTTGCAATAACAAAGTAATGTTCCTGCGCGACCACATTACACGTTTAAAATTAGGCATGACAGTTTTGCGCATGAACCTGCCAGCGGAGTTCAACACCGAGAACATTCACGAGCAAATAATGCAGTTATTAAAACACAACACGCATGCGCCAAATGCAAGAATAAGGTTAACAGTGTTTAGGAATGAAGGTGGTTATTATACACCCGAAACAAATGATATTTCTTTTTTAATTGAAAGCGATGAAATTGAAGGCCCTTACGAATTAAATCAAAAAGGTTTTTGGGTAGATATGTATTCTGATCTTAAAAAACCTTTAAATAAATTGTCTAATTTAAAAACGGCTAACGCTTTGTTTTATGTAATGGCTGGTTTGGCAAAACAAAGCATGAAGCTGGACGAATGTTTTTTAATTAATGATACAGGAACAATTTGCGAAAGCATAAGTTCCAATATTTTTATTGTAAAAAACGGAACACTTTACACTCCGCCTTTATCAGAGGGTTGCGTGGCTGGTATAATGCGTAAACAAATAATGAGTTTAGCTACACAAAATAAAATTCTAACTTTCGAAAGCCCAATTACTATTAATACGCTAATGAATGGTGATGAAGTTTTTTTAACCAACAGCATTAAAGGCATACAATGGGTTGGCCAGTTCAAACAAAAATACTACACAAATAAATTAGCACAATTATTTACCGATAAATTAAACCAACTTACAACAGCAATATTATAATTATGTACCAGCAAATAATAGGAGTTATTGAAGCAACACTTAAAACCCTTGGCATAAATGCAACTGAAGCAAAGGTAAACGAAGGACAGTATAACATTAGCAAAGATAAAAGCACAGAAGTGTTATTGGATGTTTGGGAAGAAAATGATCGTGTGTTCTTCCAGGCATTAAGCCCTGTAACAAAATTACAAGATCCAAAAAAAGCAGAAGTATTAATGATGTTACTGGAGGAAAATCATGGCTTAGTTGAATCTTCATTTGCAGTTGCAAAAGACGATATTATTATTAAAGAAACAATAGAATGTTCTGCTTTTTTTAATCAGGAAAGAGCAATAGCAACCATTTCGCGTATTGCTTTTTATTCGGAGACTTATAGGAAGAAGTGGGAGATCTAATAAATTGATCACATTATTCATGAAATTTTGTTTTGCGTTTTCTCATAGCTTCTTCCCAACCATAGGGGAAAATACCTTGTGAATTTTCATAAATTTTTTTCATAACATTTTTAATATGATTTTGAACAACATTAGGCAATAAATAAAATGTTTCATCAACCTGAGTATTCCTTTCAAAATCAAGCACGCCATTTTGATGTCTTATCGCCGCTTTTTGTCCTTTGTAAAAAACAAGGATCTTTATTCTTCCATCATCATAGCCATTTGTTCCGGATGTTCCATAAATTAATACCGGATCTATTAAACCATCCTTATCCAGATCAATAAACGAAGAGTATTTTGTCCAAAACCAAATTGACCTCTCTGATCCGCTTATAATGAAATCATTTACTTCCCATTTTTTTTCTAGACCATTCTTAGAACTTTTAAAATGAAAGGCTTTTATTTTATAATGAAGGGTATCTTTATTTGTTATACTATCATTTTTTTCGGTAAGTACTGTGTAAAACTTACCGGAAGTATCTGAATAATAATAAACTCTAAAAATAGTATAAGCGATGCCAAATTTTTTCTTAACGCTATCATTAAAAACCTGCCTGATCTCTGTCTGAGACAAAATAACTGAAAAGGTTTCCTGCTTTTTTGCTTGCGAAAAACCATTTATTAAACATAATAAAAGAAATGATATAATTAGTTTAACCTTCATACGATTAGTTAATTATTAAACTATCCAACAACAAACAAAGTTCCTTTGTCAATTCTTTTCTGCTGTATTTATTTACTTCTGCTTCTATGGCATCAGTTACTTTACCATTAAAGTAGGCAAGAATGTTTTTTTCTAGAGATACTTCGTCATTAAAATCACTTATCAAACCTGTTTGTGTTTCGTTAATTATTTTAGCTAGGTCTCCATCAACAGGTCCAATAGCCAGCACCGGCACTTTGGCGCTCATATATTCAAAAAATTTACCGGTTAAAATACCTTTTGCATTTTTTGTATTGTTAACCAGCAACAATAATAATTTAGAGCGTTGTTGTTCTTCTATTACTTTGTTGTGTGGTAAATAATCAATCTTATTTACAAATTGCGTTAACCCAAATTGTTCCAGTTGTTCTTTTACGTAAATATCAACTTTGCCAACTAACTTTATTTCAAGTTGACTTTTAAAATCTGAATTCTCGCTTGTTACTTTTTTCAAAACCTTCCACAACACTTGTGGATTTCGGTCTTTGACCAATGTACCAATATGCGCAATACTGAATTTTTTATCTTTATTAACGGTTCCCGTTTGCAGATCTTCTGTATCAAAACCATTGGTGATCACCTTAAATTTATCAAACTCTTTTCCCCCTGCTTTTTTATACATCTCTAAAAACTCATCGCTCATGGTTTGACCAACACTTAAAACAATACTCGCATTTTGTAGAACGCTTAATTCCTGTTTGTGATGTTTTGCATCTGCACTTTTACTCAACATTAATTTTTCGTAAAAATCTATATTGGTCCACGGGTCGCGAAAATCGGCTATCCATTTTAAATTGCCGTGTTTTTGTTTTAAGCCTAATGCAATTAAATGCATAGAGTGCGGCGGCCCACTGCTTATAACAAGATCTATTTTATTCTTTTGAATGTAATCGCTCAAATAATTAATACTTGGTTTTATCCAATACTTGCGGGCATCGGGAATAAAAAAATTTCCTCTTATCCACACGCTTATTTTTTCGGTAAGACCTGCCTTTTTATTCTCGCTTAAAAAAGAAGCATTTATTTTATCTTCTTTTTTCCGGCCAATAAATTTTTTGTAGAAGTTATAGGGTTCCCAAATGGGCGTTTTTAAAACTATTGTCCCTTGTGGAATATCTTTTTGAAGACTTTCATCTATTACAGGCATCTCGCCATTATCCGCAGTATATACAATGGGTTCAAAACCAAACTCACGCATATACTTTACAAATTTAAGCCAGCGTTGTACGCCTGCCCCGCCACTTGGCGGCCAATAATAAGTAAGAATAAGTACCCTCTTCATTTAGTAATGTAAAACTACAAATATTATTCTAATGATGGGCTTTGAAAGAATGTTTGGTAGATCTAATTAAAGTAAATACGTATTTGATGAAGGGTATTTTGTTTCTTATGCGACATATAGGTAGTTAAACAGAAGTAATAATGTTTGATAAATCTATAAACTCACATGAAAAACACTACTGCCCTTTTACTTTTTATAATGCCATTTTTTGGATGTAAAAAATCCGGGTTAACAGAACCCTTTCCGAAAAAAACGAATAATAACCTTAAATATTTTGGCTTTACACTGATCGATGTTGGCTGGGATGCACCGGGAGACAAATCTTCAAAGACTAATTACACTGATGAAATAAGCAACTTCTGTAACATTGCCGATATTCTCATAACTGAGCCATCGGCCAATATTATGGATAAGGTTGAATATATGAACTCTCTTGGTGTTAAACCCATCCTTCATTTAAATGATATGTTCTTCGAGCAAAAATCAACTGGCGGTGATAAAAGTGGCGTAGTTCTTGGACTTAGAAGTGATTATGAACAGAGATGGAACGAATTTGTAACAGCAAATAATTGGACTGTTAATTACTCCAAAATTCACTCATTTTATATTGGTGAAGAGCCTGCATGGAATAGTATACCAGAATCTGATTTTAAAGTGGCTTGTGATTATGCTAAGGCCACGGTTCCGCAGGTTCCAATTATGTTGATCGAAGCTTATTTGGCGATTGATTATTTGTATGCACCACCCTCGGTAGATTATGTGGGTTTTGATCATTACTTTTTACCTTCTTCTACAAAATCCTCGATCTACCTATCAGAACATCAAACTATGAAATCACGCCTGCTAAGCCATCAAAAGATCTTTTTAGTGGCTGATGCACATTGGATAAAAATACTGCATGGAAGTGCCGGTATAAGCAAAAACGATATGGACGTTGTTGCGCGCGAATATTACAAGTTCGCCAATACGGATACCTGTATTGCAGGCATTTTAGGATACTTTTGGCCAAGCGGATTTGACAGAAAAGGCTCAATTGGCGCAAGAGAATTGCCAAAACATGTTAGAAACGAATATGAAAAAATTGGTAAAGCCATAACCGGAAAATAATGAAAAGCACAATTAAATTACTTGTTTTTACAATCCTGGCTTCGATCAATCCCATTAATTTTATTGCACAGTCGGAGCCGAAAACTGATAAAGGAAATATAAACCTTCATACAAGCACTGTGCTTTTGTACAGCACAATGTCTATTGGGTATGAATCAATCGACCTTGCAAAGAGTTCTGCACAACACAGTATAAGGCCATTAATAAGAATTGGTGTTTGGAATGCACGCCTGTCTGTTAATAATGTAGGTGTACAAAGCGCAATTGGTTTTTCGTATGTTTTGGGTTCAAAAAGCCATCATTTTGAGCACTCTTCAGAATTTGTTTCTCTTTTTGATAAAGGATTAAAAGGTCAACCCATTTCATTTATTGCCGGGATGTACCGACCGTTTGTAGGCTACCGATATGATTCCCAAAGCAAACGATTTATTTTTAGAATAGGTGTGGGTTGGAAAGAAGCCTTACAAGTGGGATTAGGGTACAAGTTGCAGTAGTTTCTTTTGTGGATTTATTTCTACTTACTCAGAATGAATTTTTTAAACTATTTAGGACGCTAACTCGAATGGGTATAAAAGAAAAACCGCCATTGTTTCTCGCAATGACGGTTTATTATAGTTTAAAAAAATTATTTAGCTACCACGAATTTTTTAGTTGAAACAACTTGTCCCTCCTGCGAAATTTTTGCAAGATATACGCCATTCGCAAAAGTGGAAACATTAATTGTTGTAGTGCTTTCTGTTTTATTTAAAGTTGTTTTAGAAACCAGTCTTCCGGTAAGATCAAATACCTCAACCATATCGAATTTGCCGTTTAATTTCGAATCAAATGTTACAAGGTCTGAAGTTGGGTTCGGGAAAAGATCGATACCATCTGCTGTTGCATTTTTAAATTCAAAATTACCGGTTGGTAATAAGCTTCCTACTTTCATACCGTTTCCAAAACTTGTTACCCACATTTCGTTTGCATTAAAAGGATTGAAGAATACACGCTCCGGCTGTTGGAACGGATAACTTTGTACCATTGAAAATGTAGGTGTTGCAGCATTTATGTTATTTGATTGCCACAGGCCCTGCCCTTCTGTTGTTAAAAATATTTGACTGGCATTGCCAGGATTAAATGTAATAGATGTTACTCTGTCTATTGTTGTTCCCGTTAATTTTGTCCATGCTACTCCTTTATTAGTTGTTTTATACAAACCACCTAAACCATTTGGCGCACCGCCCCAACCACTAAAAACACAAACGTACCATGTGTTTTGTGTTGGATCGTTAGGATCAAGGACAACATCTTTTGTCCAATAATACATCCCTGTGGGTGAAAGATCGGTCCAGCTATTTAAAGCAGGATCGTAAATAAAAACTCCCGAGCTTGCTGTAAATGCTCCGGCGGAAGTTCTACGACCTGAGTATGTTGCAACTAATTTTCCATCATTTAATACTACCAAACTTGCGGGATGTTTTTCTGTACGTGGTGGATTTGGTAATAGAGTCCAGTTAGATGTTGCTAAATTCTGAAGATCGCTTGTTACATAAACTCCTCCAACACCAGTGCCACCATTATAATGGATCACACTCGCATAAGCGCGGTTAGGATTATTTGGATCTAATGTTACCCAAAAAACGGGGTGATTAAATATTTCTAAATTTTGCCACGAAGCACCGTTCGTAGTTGAATAAATTATTTTTCCGTTAGCATCAGTAGCATCAAGAATATTATCCTGTAAGCGTGTACTTTGATACATATCATGAATATTCGACGTTCCGGCATATAGCGTACCGTTAGTTGGATGTTTTGCAATACGGTACATCGAGTTAGCAGTATGACCAGTGTAATTGAACGACCATGAGGTTCCTGCATCTGTACTTCTTATACCACGGATATCAGAAAAACAGGCAAACATATTGTTCGCGTTCATCCATTCTACCTGCCAGCAAGTTGTATTTTCGATACCAACACTTTGATAACTTGTATTTGGAGGTGTAGTAGCATTTGCCGGATGTTGTCCTGTTGGATCAACATATGCCTGCGACCAACCTGTGCCTCCATTATTTGTTTTATGTACAAAACCAAAATCTCCAAAAATTACGCTTTGCGAATTGTTAGGGGCAACAGCTAAACCAAAAGGACACTCGCCATAGCTCCAGGGACGATCGCCGCCTTGCCCGCTCCAGCCTGTAATAATATTTTGGTTTGTGGTTGTATTAAAAACGTGCGACCAACCTGTACCTGCGTTTGTTGTTTTTAAAACATCTGGATAAGAACTGCTGTTACTTCCTGCAAGATAAACTGTATTTATATCGTTACCTGCCATACCAACAAACATTGGAAAATCGTTGGTTAAATTTATTCCTGTCATTTTTGGGAGCCAGTTTCCTGCGCCAAAATCCACTGCATAAACACCTTTTGCAAATTGGTAATAATCAGAACCAACTACTCCAACATAAATATCTCCAACATCGGCAGTAATACAAAAGAAACGTGTTATTGGCCCAACTTTAGCTCCTGCAAACGACCAAATCCTTTGCGTTGTTGGTATACCTGTAATTGCAACAGTGCTAAAAGAAGTTCCAGCATTAGTTGAAACTAAAACGCCATCGTTTGTTCCTATGTAAATATTATTGCCATCAAAAAAAACACCACCAACAACATTTCCTGCGCCTGTGTTTGTTGCAGTATGAATGCTTGTAAAAGTATTTCCGCCATTTCCTGAAAAATAAATATTACCGTAATAAGAAATAATTACACGTAATGGATTATTGTAATCGGCATCAATACTAAAAGTTTCTTCTGTATTATTTGGGTTTCCGGGTAACACACTCCATGTTATACCATTATCAGTACTTTTCATAGGTCGCACCATATTATTAACATAACTGATTGAATACAATAGACCCACGCTTGATGTAAAACAAACTTTTGAGTTATGGCCGCCAATTAACTGTTGAAAATTTACCTGGTTATAAGATGCGCCAAAATTGGTTGTGTGAAAAAGCTCACCCATATCGCAGGAAACATAATATTCGTTGTTGTTTGCAGGATTAATAGCTACTGCAAAAAGCGCTCCACCTCCGCCAATGCCTCTAGATGCAAAAGAACTTGGTTGGGCATAAAATGAATAACTAAGAGCGAGAAATAAGATTGGAATTAATTTTTTCATGTGGTGTGTTTTTAATTGTTATTAAAATGTCACATGGAATTCACCTCAAATTTTTGCATGCTTCGCAAATATTTTCGCGGCTCATTTCATGGCTTTTGGGTTTTAGTTACCATGAAATTACTAAATAATTTTAGATTTTAAAATAAAAGGCCTTAAAACGAATGATTTGTTGAAATTATTAATGCCTTATGATGATCTTTTTGGTTGAAGTATGACCACTATTATTAAAATGGACCTTTAAAAAATAAACACCATTGTCCAGGTATTTAGTATCTATAGATAGTTCTTCTGCTTTCAAATTATTTTGGTTTGTGCAAATCAGATCACCTATAACATTAAACAATTTTACTTCGCTTATATTTTGACCGCTAACAAATAAATTTGTGTTTGTAGGATTTGGATAAGAACTTGCCAAAGAATAATTATTATTTTCTTTTATACCAACAGCTTTTAAATTCCAACCAATTTCTTTTAGTATTCCTAATTCCCATTGAGCAGGAATACGAACCGTATCGCCGGCGCCCCAGTAATACGACATAATTGTATTTGCATAAGTTTTGTGAATGTGTAAAAGATCAACACCCAAAGTATAAGTACCTGCTCCACCTGCCAAACGTATTGGTGTGTTTGAGTGCGAAGCGTTAGCATACAATGGTCCGTTAAAATAAAGAGCGCCGTTCTTAATACTATCGCCTAAAGCTGTTGAATTTTGAGGAGCGCAAGTTGTAAGAAGATTACCGGATGTTCTTGTAATGTATTTATCGAAGATGCTTGGCACACTGTCTTGTCCACGCCATGGGAATGATGGCGATACCGGAATAGCAGATGGGGGTATATATCCAAAAGAACCTTTATTGGACCCATCTACATAACCGTCGCTATAAAATCCTAAACCATGGCCTATTTCATGCATAGCAGTTGAAATAAAATCGGTTTTATTGGAAGGTGGATTTCCTGTGCCATAATAATATGGCGTAAATAAATTAAAATAAATATCCATATCATATTCGCCAACATTTACTTCGCTGCCGGCAATTTGATTGGCCAATGTGCTTACATATAAAGTATTTGGAACCGGTGCGTTTGGAAAATTTTTTCTTCCATTAGCAAATGTTATAGCCGAAAAAGGAAGGAAAGCTGCGTTCACTAAAAAAACATTTACTTTAACAGGTACATTGATCTGTAAATAATTACTCCATTTTTGTCCGGCAATTGTTAGAGCATTTGCTAATCCTGTTGGTTGCGTGCCGGTAATAGTGAATGAAAAAGTATTTACCTGTGCATTCATACAGATCGAAAATAACAACGCAAATAAAAGAGTAATTTTTTTCATGAAATTCTGATATAATTTAAAAAACAAAGGCTACCGTTTTGGTAGCCTTTAAAATTTTAGTGATGTTCTTCACCGTGCGCTGCTTCGGTAGCGTGCGCATCGCCACCACCCTGAGCTGAATGACTTTTTAATTCTTTTTGTTGATCGATAAATATTTGATCGACACGTGTAACATTACGTGGATAACCAGAATATACACCTTCAACCAAAATAATGAATACTGCATATAATATAAAAGTAATGTACGGAAGTAATATAATGTACTTAAAGAATTTAACCTCGTGACCCAAGTGCATAAACCAAAGAACAATGGCAGCAGCTTTTACAACAGTTAAACCAATAAATAATACTTTTAACCATAATGTGCCTGTCCATCCATGACCCGGAGCCATAGATCCAATAATTAATTCAAAAATAGTTATTGCTAACATTATCCAAAACACATTCCATAAAGTACGACGGGCTTTTTTTCCATAGGCCTCATCATGGTTAGACATTGTTTCGTAATGTGGATAATCGTCGTGAAATTCTGACATAATATTTAAGTTTTAAGTTCTTTAATTAATTATTAAATTACAATAAGTAGAAGAAGGTAAATACGAATACCCAAACAAGATCTACAAAGTGCCAGTATAGACCAACCTTTTCGATCATCTCATAATGGCCACGTTTTTCGTATGTGCCTTTTAAAACATTTAAGAAAATAGTTAAGTTAATGATCACACCAGAGAATACGTGGAAACCGTGGAAACCTGTAATAAAGAAAAAGTAATTAGCAAACTGTGGAACACCATATTCGTTAACCGCCATAGTTGCACCATGGTAAACTTGTTTAACATACGTACTTGTAGCAGGATCCCAAACATTTCTTAAAGCGCCACCATGACCTTCTGGACCACCAACGTGTGTTCCAACGATGAAGTGATACCACTCCCAGGCTTGAGAACCAACGAACATAGCACCGCCAACAATTGTCCAGAACATCCAAACTGTTACGCCTCTTCTGTCCATTCTATGACCAGCCTCAACAGCTAATACCATAGTAACAGATGACATAATTAAAATAAAAGTCATTAAACCTACATAAGCCAAAGGCAAATGTTGTTCAATGAAAGGAAAGTGAGTAAATACATTTTCAGCTTTTGGCCATACTTCAGCGTACTTGTGACGGATAAATCCGTAAGAAACCAATAAACCACCAAAAGTTAAAGCATCGGAAACAAGGAAAAACCACATCATCATTTTTCCGTAACTTACCCTGAAGGGCGATTGTCCACCGTCCCAAGCTGCTTTTGCATCAAATTCTGCTACGTGCGCCATAATTAAATTTAAATAGTGTTAAAAATACTGTTGCAATATTAACGATAAAAATATAAAAACAAAAACAAATACACCCATAAAATATCAAGAAAATGCCAATAAATTGCAGTAAGCTCAATACCAAGGCTATCAGAGGCAGAATATTTTTTCAACAGTGATTTTGTTAATGAAACCATTAGGGCTATTAAACCGCCGGTCATGTGCGCCAAATGCAGAAAAGCAATTATTATCAAAAAAGATCCGGATGCATTGCTGAATTTTCCTCCAAAATAAATCCCTTGTGCTGCCAATAACTTCCAGCCGCTATATTGCGTATAAAAAAAGGCAAAACCAAGTAAAAGTGTTGCTAATAAAGCAATACTAGTCAATGTATGATTATCTTTTTTTATAGCTCTTTGCGCCAGGAACATGGTTAAACTGCTTGTTACAATTATTGCCGTGCTTATTAATAAAATTGGCGGTAGTTGAAAAACCAACCAGTTACCATTTTGAGCCCTTACCACATAAGCACTCGTTAAGCCTGCAAAAAGCATTACTATACTTACAATTCCTATCCAAAGTAATGGCTTTGCGGCTTTACGTTTAGCCAGTCGTATTTCTTCTTTGTGAGGTTTTTCTTTTTTGATCTTTACTTCTTCCACTTTTTTAATTTTTAAGATTTGGTCATTAATGCTAATTGAACTACCGGTAAGTAAACCAGAGTAACATAAAATAGTTTTTTTGCGTACGCATCTGTTGGTAAACGGTAAAAATTATACGCCTGTAAAAGCAGTGCAAAACCACAAATTACACACACGCTCACGCTAATGATGCCAACAAATTGAAACACAAACGGAAAAATACTTGTTATTAATAAAAACACCGAATAAATGAGTATTTGAAACTTTGATCCACCATCTTTTCCACCTTTTGATGGCAATAAATGAAACCCAGCTTTTGCATAATCATCATTATAAAACCAGGCTAGCGACCAAAAATGAGGAAATTGCCATACGAATTGGATCATGAACAATAAAAACGCAAAAAAAGAGATCTCGCCAAAACCCTCTGTTGCAGCTACCGCGCCAATTAAAGTTGGTAAAGCTCCCGGAAAAGCGCCAACAAAAACCGATAAAGGCGAAATTCGCTTTAAAGGCGTATAAACAACAGCATATAAAATGATAGAAATAAAACCTAAAATACCGCATAACGGATTGGTGAAAACCCATAGTAATATGGTTCCGGCAATACCAGAAACGGCACAAAAAATAAAAGCCTCGGTATCAGATAAAACGCCTGTTGGCATAGGCCTGTTCCTGGTGCGGTCCATCAAACGGTCAAGGTCTTTTTCAATTATTTGATTAAAACCATTAGCTGCAGAGGTTACTAAAATACCTCCTATTGTTAACGCAAAAATAACATTCACATTAATCTCATTAGCAACAGTAAAATAGGTGATAATTGCTGAAAAAACAACCAAAGAACCCAAACCAAACTTGGTTAACTTAAGAAAACCCGAAAACTTCGAATAGCTGGGGCCTACTATATTATTGTGGGTATTTTCCAAATGCGCTGCAAATTTAGAACTATTATTAAGGGAATGCAACTCAAAAAAAATAATAGCGTAAAAGAACTAAACCGATAAAAGGTCAAATATTCCCCACTTTTTTTTAAATGTTAAAAAAATTAGGTACTAATTAAAATATTTTTCTATTTTTGTGGCGATAATAAATCTAAACTTTAAAGATGAATTCAAAATTTTTACGTACGATAGGGGCCGGTTTGTCGGTGGCGGTAATTTTAACAAGCTGCGATGGGCTTGGAAAAATGCTAAAAAAACAAAAAGACATTAAGTATACAGTGTCGCCAAATCCGATTGAAATGCATGGAGACAGCATTCAATTCAGTGTTAACGGTAAATTTAACCCTAAGTTATTTGCTAAAAAAGTGACTTTAACCCTTACTCCGGTTGTAAAAGGCAATGGTGGGGAAAAAGCTTTAAAGCCAATAGTATTAGTTGGGGAAAAAGCCACAGGTTCAGGCCAAAAAATTGGTTATTCAACTGGTGGTACTTTTAACTACACTTCAGAGAAATTTGCTTACGAACCATACATGCGCAACTCTAAAGTTGAAGTGCGTGCCGTTGGTACCGTAAAAAAGAAAGAGAAAAAGTTTGATCCGGTTGAATTAGCGGATGCTACCATGGTTACTTCTTTATTAGTTCGTAACGACGAAAAAGGAATAATGGGTAAAGATGCATTTGTTAAAACAACACCTGCAAACCAAACTACTCATATATATTACACTATCAGTTCGTCAGCTGTTCGTCCAGGCGAAATGAAATCGGAAGAAATGAAAGCAGTTAATGCTTTTATCAATCAAAACTTAAGCTCGCCTTGGTACGAATTTAAAGGTATCAATGTATCTGCTTACGCTTCACCAGATGGTGAAACAGAAAAAAATGAAAACTTAGCAAAAGACCGTGCTAAAACAGGTTCTGTAGCAGTAATGAGCGAGTTCAACAAAAACAAAAATAAAGAGATCACTTTTGGTAAAACTAAAGAACAATATCAAGTTGGTACTACTAAAGAAGACTGGGAAGGTTTTAAATCTTTAATGGAAGCTTCTACAATGGCTGACAAAGATCTTATCTTACGTGTTTTAACGATGTATTCAGATCCTGAGCAACGTCGTAAAGAGATCAAAAATCTTTCTAAGACTTATGTTGAGTTAGCTGAAAAAGTATTACCAAAATTACGTCGTTCTGAAATTACTATCAACGTTGACAAAAAATCTCGTACTGATGAGCAGATCACTAAATTAATGACCTCTAACCCTGATAGCTTATCTATTGAAGAGTTATTATACGGTGCAAACTTAACTAACGATGTTAATACTAAAGTTCAGGTTTATACTTCTGCTGAGAAACAATTCCCAACAGATTGGAGAAGCGCTAACAACTTAGGTGTTGCATTATTATTACAAAATAAAGTTTCTGAAGCTGGCGCTGCATTTAAACGCGCTTCTGCTATCAATGCTTCTCAAGCTGAAGTTAACAATAACTTAGGTATCATCGAAGCTAAAAACGGTAATCGTGTAGCTGCAATGGATCTTTACAAAAAAGCTGGTGGTGCTCCTGAAACAAAATACAACATGGGTATCTTAGAAGTACGTAACGGTAAATATTCTGATGCTGTTTCTAACTTTGGTGATTATAAAGGTCATAACAAAGCTTTAGCTCAGTTATTAGCTGGTACTCCTACAGCAGTTAAAGAAACTATTGATGCAAGCAACGAAAAAGAAATGGGATATAGCTACTACTTAAAAGCAGTTGCTGCTGCCCGTGGCGGAAACAACGCTGACGTTCTTAGCAACTTAAAATCAGCTATCGAAAAAGATGGTGCTTTAAAAGCTTATGCTAAAGACGATGTTGAATTCGTGAAATTACGCGCTGATGCAGGATTTACCGGAATGGTAAACTAATTCAAAAATAAAATTTAAAAACCTTCTCCACAAGAGAAGGTTTTTTTTTGCCCCATTTTTTAGCTGTATTATAATTATATTTACATCAATAATTTCTTCAAATAGCCTATGTCGCAATTCCCAGAAACCGAATTAATATTAAGCTCTCAAAATAGGGTCTATCACATTAATTTAAGGAACGAAGATATTGCAGATGATGTAATTGTTGTTGGCGATCAAAATCGTGTAGCACAGATCTCCGGTTACTTCTCTAAAATAGATTTTAAGACCGAACACCGTGAGTTTATTACACACACAGGTATTTATAATGGAAAAAGAATTACAGTTCTAAGCACCGGCATTGGCACCGATAACATTGATATTGTTTTGAACGAATTAGATGCAGCTGTAAATATTAATTTAGAAAAAAGAGAATTAAATCCTACACCAAGAAAATTAAATATCATTCGTTTAGGAACAAGTGGCGCTTTGCAGGGAGATATTCCTGTAAACGGATTAGTTGCAAGCTCGCATGGTATTGGACTTGATGGCCTGCTAAATTTTTACGAAGGCTGGAAAACAATAAACGAAAACGAAATAAGCGAAGCATTTATTAAACATACCAATTGGCAACAAAATTTACCTTACCCCTATTGCGTAGCCGCAAGCAATACGTTATTAAATAAATTTAAAGATAACATCCATGTTGGCATAACCGCTACAGCACCTGGTTTTTATGGCCCTCAGGGTAGACAAATACGTTTAAGGTCTTCTGCACCAAATTTAAACGAATTACTTACCGACTTTAAACTAGGCGATCATAGAATAACAAATTTTGAAATGGAAACTTCGGCTTTATATGGCCTTGGAAAATTATTAGGACATGAATGCTTAACCATTTGCGTAATTATTGCTAACCGCGTACGCAAAGAATTTACAAGTGATTATAAAAAAAGTGTAGATATACTCATCGAGAGTTGTTTAAATAAATTATCAAATTAAAATATGACAAGAAGCCAATTAATAGAACAGATAAAAGCAAAAAAGAATTTTTTGTGCGTTGGTTTAGATCCCGACATTGAAAAAATACCGAAACATATTTTAAATGATGAAGATGATCCAATTTATGAATTCAATAAACAGATCATTGATGCCACCGCGCCATACTGCGTGGCCTTTAAACCAAATACAGCTTTTTATGAAGCTTATGGATTAAATGGCATTGAAAGTTTAGAGAACACTTTAAAATACATTAAACAAAATTATCCCGATCATTTTTTAATTGCAGATGCTAAACGTGGCGATATTGGTAATACAAGTACCATGTATGCAAAAGCTTTTTTTCAACGGTTAAATTGCGATGCTATAACTGTAGCGCCTTACATGGGAAGCGACTCAGTTATTCCATTTTTAAAATACGATGGCAAATGGGCTATTGTTTTAGGATTAACCAGCAACGAAGGATCGGCAGACTTTCAGCAAAAAAAGATCGATGGCAAAGAATTGTATTTAAATGTAATTGAAACCTCCTCTAAATGGGGAACAAAAGATAATATGATGTTTGTGGTTGGCGCTACAAAAGCAGAAATGCTTGGCGAAATAAGAAAGATCATCCCTGAACATTTTTTATTGGTACCCGGTATTGGTGCACAAGGTGGCAGCTTACAGGAAGTTTGTAAATACGGCCTAACAAAAGATATTGGATTGCTTGTAAACTCAAGCCGCGGAATTATTTATGCCTCCAACGGAAAAGATTTTGCGGAAAAAGCGGCAGATGAAGCGAAAAAAATAGCAGAAGAAATGCAACAAATAATCATCACAATGCGTTAAAAAAAATCATCATGGAAGAAAATCAAAATCAAAACCAGCCACATTTAGATATAGAACTTAGCGAAGAAATTGCTGAAGGAATTTATTCTAATCTTGCTATCATCACCCACTCTCAAAGCGAATTTGTAATTGACTTTATAAAAATTATGCCGGGTGTTCCAAAAGCAAGAGTAAAATCGCGTATTGTTTTAACGCCACAACATGCAAAACGCCTGGTTAAGGCGCTTGCAGAAAATATTCAAAAATTTGAACAAGTCAACGGTAAGATCAAAGATCTTGAAAATGGTTTTCCAATGAATTTTGGCGGACCAACTGCTCAGGCTTAGTTTATTGTTTTACAATTTTAGCTGTTCTTATTTCACCGTTAACTTTTAATTGGGCAAAATAAACACCTTGTGGTATATCATAAACGGGTATCTCCGCTTTATATTTACCCGCTGTTTGTTTATCATCGTAAAAAATAGTTTTCATTTCGTTACAAGTCACATCAAATAATTTTTAATTGGCAAATTGAGGTTTCCGTCAAATTATAAATCAAAAAAGCCTTATTTGTTGAATGTTGAGAATACCCTTGCTCAATTCCCACTTCAACATTTGTCTCTTTTACGCCAGTATTTAAATCCCGACCCATTGTAATATTATCTATAATTGCCCAATTACCGGTTTGTGGTATGTGCACGCTTTGCGCGTCAAAACCCTGGCCCGATAAATAAACGCTTATAAAAACGGTATAAGCAGAAGTTATTGGGAATGTTGTAAAATTAAAACTTGCTGTAAAGTGTTTAAAAACGGAATTTGAACTTGTTGTATAAGAATACGCAATTGCATAGAGCGAATTAGTTGTTGTTTGAAATAAATAAGGATTAAAAACCAAAGAATCTCCCGGTACAATATTACATTTTTACCAACCCTAAACAGAGGATGGTAAACCTACCGTTGAAAATACTCCTAAAACCGCACCCTGAACGCTATAAATTGCTCCGCTTAATCCGCGTATGTAAGCGGCGTGGTTCCCTGTGTGATAAGCCCGTGTATCGCGGATCTGGTAAGAACTGTAATAATAGAAAGTTGTATTCCAACTATCGGGTTTATTGCCTGGAACATTTTCGAAACTTGAGTTAAGTATCTGACTTTGCAGTTCTAACGTAACTAGTGCTAAAACTAAAAGTAAAAAAAATTTCATGTTATTTGTTTTCTGTTACTAATTAGAACGCATTTCACTTAGAAATGCTTGGTTTTTATACTTTAAATATAAACAAAAGTTCCAGTTTTGTTGAAAAAACAAGTTCAATAAGCGGTTTAAGCTTGTTATTTTTATAAAAAAGACATTTACTATGACCGAAATATCGATGCACCTTAAAATTGCAGCACTATTAAAAATTGATTCGAAAAGTGTTACTGCCACCATAGAACTTTTAGATGAGGGTGGAACTATCCCTTTTATCTCGCGTTACCGTAAGGAAGCAACAGGCAGTTTAGATGAGGTTCAGATCATGCAGATCCGTGATGAGATCGAGCGCTTAAGACAACTCGAACAACGTCGCGACTCTATTTTAAAATCGATCGATTCTCAAAATAAATTAACACCCGAATTAAAAGAACAAATTCTTGCTGCCGAAACTTTAAATAAACTGGAAGATCTTTACCTGCCCTACAAACCAAAACGCAGAACAAAAGCTACGATCGCAAAAGAAAAAGGCCTTGAACCATTAGCTCAATTAATTTTAGAACAAAAAAATAATTCTATTCTTGACGAAGCTGAAAAATTTGTTTCAGAAGAAAAAGAAGTTGCTTCTGCTTCGGATGCTCTGCAAGGTGCGCGCGACATCATCTCAGAAATAATGAGCGAAGATGCGATCATCAGGGAAAATATGCGCGAGCTTTTTAAAAGAACTGCAACCATTAAAAGCCGTCTCATTAAAGGAAAAGAAGAAGCCGGCGAAAAATTTGAAGATTATTTTGAGTGGGAAGAAAAATTAATGAGCTGTCCTTCGCACCGTTTATTGGCTATGCGCCGCGGCGAAAAAGAAGATATTTTAATTTTAGATATTACAGTTGATACCGATGAAGCGCTTGCTATTGCTGAGAAAAAAATGATCATCTCGCGTGGCGAAGCTGCTAACCAAATCAAAGAAGCTATTGAAGATGGTTACAAACGTTTGCTGCAACCAAGCATTGAAGCAGAGATGCGCTTAATGACAAAACATATTGCTGACGAAAAAGCAATTGTTGTTTTTGCCGATAATTTACGCGAATTATTATTAGCACCTCCATTAGGACAAAAAGCAATTCTAGGATTAGACCCGGGATTTAAATCGGGTTGTAAAGTTGTTGCATTAGATAAGCAGGGAAAATTATTGGAAGAGACCGTTATCTATCCGCACGAACCGCAACGCAAGACTGTAGAAGCAGAAATGGTTGTGTTGGCCTTTTGTCAAAAACATAATATAGAAGCTATTGCAATTGGAAATGGAACAGCTTCGCGTGAAACTGAACAATTTATTCGCAATATTGACATTTTACCAAAAGAAATTCCGGTTATTGTTGTAAGCGAAGCTGGTGCTTCTGTTTATTCGGCAAGCGAAGTAGCACGTGAAGAATTTGCGGCCTACGATCTTACCGTTAGAGGTGCCGTTTCTATTGGAAGAAGATTAGCAGATCCTTTAGCAGAGTTGGTTAAAATAGATCCTAAATCAATTGGCGTTGGTCAATACCAACATGATGTAGACCAAACACATTTAAAAAATAAACTGGATGAAGTAGTTGGTGGTTGCGTAAATGCTGTTGGTGTAGAATTAAATACAGCTTCTAAACAATTACTTTCTTATGTATCAGGTATTGGACCTGTTTTAGCACAGAACATTGTTGATTACCGTAATGAACACGGCGAATTCAAATCGCGTAAACAATTAAAAGAAGTACCCCGCATGGGCGAAAAAGTATTTGAACAATGCGCGGGATTTTTACGTGTAAAAAATGGCGTTCACCCTTTAGATAAAAGTGCTGTGCATCCTGAAAGTTATTATATCGTAGAAAAAATGGCGGCAGACCTTAATTGCAGCATTGATGAACTGACTGAAAACAAAGATCTGAGAAAACAAATCCAACTTCCAAAATATGTAACTGATACAGTTGGTTTACCAACCTTAAAAGATATTTTATTAGAGCTTGAAAAACCGGGTCGCGATCCACGTAAAGGTTTTGAAGTATTTAGCTTTGACGATAACGTTCACAAAATATCTGACCTGCACGAAGGTATGCGCTTGCCCGGCATAGTTACAAACGTTACCAATTTTGGTGCCTTTGTAGATGTTGGTGTACATCAGGATGGTCTTGTGCACATTTCGCAATTAGCTGATGACTTTGTAGATGATCCAAATAAAATTGTAAAGGTTGGACAAAAAGTTTGGGTAACAGTAAGCGAAGTTGACGTTAAACGTAAACGCATTGCTTTAAGCATGAAGGGCGAAGTGCCGGTTGCAAAACAAACAAAACCAAAAGTTGAAAAAGAAGAAGTGTATGATCCCAATGATATAAACTCTGCTTTGGCCGCATTAAAAAATAAATTCAAAAAGTAATAAATTAACCAATGGCAAAAGTTGAACAATTAAAATGTCCATCATGTGGCGCGACAGAAGTGTCGCACCTAAGCGGCATTAATTACCAATGCGATTATTGCCACAGTACATTTTTGGTGAAGAACGAAAATCCTTTTCACCAGGTTCATCCTCAAAAACCAATTAACGTAACTCCTGTTAACATAAAACCAGTAAAGATCATTATTGTTTTTGCTGTTTTAATGGCTGTTGTTGGGGTTGGAGTAAGTGTTTTTGTAATGAGCGTTGGCAAAAGTGCTATTTCAAGTCGTGCTTCATTTTTTAGCGATTGGCAAAAACCGGGCGTGGATAATTATAATTGTTTGGCAGGAAGCAAAGGCGCGGTTGTTTGGTTGGTAATAAAGACCCAAACCAACAAGTTAGATAGCGTTAAATATTGGCTTCGTTTGATTGATCCTGTTACAAAAAAGGTAATTGCAGAAGAACCTCTTGGCAAACCAAAAGCCTGGAAAGAATTATTTAACCAATCTAAAATATTTGACAGTGAGTTTTTTGTAAGTAATGATACCGCTTATAATGTCTCTGAAGAGGGTGGAGTTCAGGGTTTTGACCTTTATACCGGAAAGCGTTTATTTGGTAACGAATGGTTGGAGAAAAAATTTCCGTTATTAAAAGATGGAATTACAAAAACAGATAAAGAATATTACAGGGATCGTATAAAAATAAGTTCTGCGGCGGGCGACGATCTTTATTATTATTTGAATTCGAAATTATTACTTACAGAAAAGGAAGCTGAAAAAGTAAATTCAGAAGAACGTGTTTTTGAAGAGAATATTTATTTATCGCAAAATAAAAAAGCAAAGCTTTATTTATGTGATATGAAAAGAAATAGCAGTGATAGTTACAACATCTCCGATAGTTATTTGGAGCAATTTAAATCAAGCAACAACTATATGAACTCATACATAAAAAATATAAAACCTCTTGGCGATTCGGTGTATGCCATGGCTATGCCAATAGAAAAATACAACGATAAATTATTGTTCTTTTATGCTTCTAATTTTTCGAAACATGCTGATGGTGTGCTGGCCTTAGTGGATAAGAACGGGCAATTTGAATGGAAAAACAAAGACACAACCTTTAAAAAAATTGTTGCCGAAAATACAAGTGATAATATTTATTTAAGATACAATTTAGGCCCTGATCTTATAGTTATAAATTTGAATGGAGCGAATCACCAAAGCGTAGGGGTAAATTTAAAGACTGGAAAGACCCAATTTGTATTTAACCAATCTTACTATATCGATTAATTATGTTAAACTTTGGCCTCATTGGCAGATCTCTCTCCCACTCTTTTTCTAAAACGTACTTTGACAAAAAATTCAAAGAAAAGGGATTGACAGATCATAATTACAAAAATTTTGAGTTAGAGAACATTGAGCAATTCAAAAAAGTATTGGCTACCGAAAATTTAAGAGGATTAAATATTACTAATCCCTATAAAGAAAGTATTATTCCATTTTTAGATGAGTTAAGTGCTGAAGCCAAAGAAATTGGTGCTGTAAATTGCGTTAAGATAGAGAACAACAAAACAACCGGCTACAATACCGATGCTTACGGCTTTGGTCAAAGTATAAAACCATTTTTAGACACTACCCACGAAAGGGCATTGATACTAGGTACCGGCGGCGCAAGCAAAGCTGTAGCTTATGCCTTAAAAAAAATTGGTGTAGAGGTTTTTTTCGTCACCTCGTCTGCCAAAAAAAATACCAATACTTTTTTTTATGATGAAATAAACGAAAGAGTAATGGATGCTTTTAAACTGATCATCAATACTACACCATTAGGTTTGTTTCCAAATGCTATTGAATCACCTGCCCTGCCCTATCATTTATTTACCGATAAACATTTAGCCTACGATCTTATTTATAATCCGGAACAAACAGCCTTTTTAAAACAGGCAAAAGATAAGGGTGCTACAACTATTAACGGACTAAGCATGCTACACCTCCAGGCCGAAAAAAGTTGGGAAATATGGTCCTAAATGTAAAAGGTAAAATGGCAAATGTAAAATGAGCGATATCCTGAAACCTACATGTTCCATCTTACCTTTTCCATTTTCCATTATCCTTATGGAATTGAAATAAAACTGCGTCTTATTATAAGAAATGCTTAAGTTAAAATACATATTCATTTTTCTTTTAAGTTTTGGGTTTAAGATTGTGAACTCGCAAAACGATAAGATCTTTATAAAAGGAAAAATAACCGAAACGGGTTCCAATAAAACTATTGAAGGAGTTGCAATACAGGTTTCAAATACGTCTTTCGGAACTTTTTCTAATAAAAAAGGCGAGTTTACTTTAGATCTCCCCAAAAAAGCTATTTACAAATTGTTGTTATCTCACGTGAGTTACCAAAGTTTTATTAAAGAGGTAAAAGCAGGAAAGCTAGATACCCTTTCTGTAACCATTTCTCTTTTGCAAAGATCAAATCTATTAGATAGCATTTCTGTGTATGCAGTTCACAAACCCGAAACACTTGTTGGCAAAACAAATTACAGTATTTTTGATTTTGATTTTTATGAGGACAAATTAATTTTGTTAACCGCACAAAATTCTTTAAGCAAAGCTCAGATACAACTTTCTACCTACGAAGGAAAAATAATTTCATCATACGAACTTCCCAAAGAAGCCGGTGAAGCAAAACATTTTTTTCATGATTATGAAGGTTATACAGATATAATTTGTAAAGATTCCGTTTTTAGATTGGATGTTTTAAATACAGAATTAATGGTCATGCCTATCCAACAAAAAGATTTTACCAAATTCATCGAACCAATTGAAGATACTGCCAACAGCCATTTCTACTATCACGATAACTGGGAAAAGTATCCCTTATTCAACTATTATTATTTAAAGACAAACGATTCCCTTAATCATTTATTAACGACTATTACAAATAGCGATCTGATGAAACTTTATAATTTAGAGTATTATTATTTACCACCTCAACTGCAATTAGAAGCAAGAAGAATTGCTCAACGCTATAAGACCGATAAACGCATTGTAGCTGCGCTTTTGAGTGGCTTTACTCAAAGCATGTTCTATGAGCCTCTTTATGCTCCTATTTTTATTTTGAAGGATACGATCTGCATTTTTAATCATCATAACGATCATTTATATCATTACAACAAACAAAATAAATTTATTGATAGCATCTCTATTTCTTACCATCACCCAAAGAACTGGCGCGAATGGAAAAAACAATTATTTGTTGATGAACTTTCAAATAAAGTATATGCTTTCTTTAGCAAGAACGGTCATCACTATTTAAAACAGATCCATCATCAAACCGGAAAGGAAGTTGCTACATACAAACTAAAACATCACAGCGCCGAAAAAATAAAAATTAAAGATGGCTATGTGTATTATGTTTACAGGCCGTTTGACAGTACACAGGAAAGATTTTTATACAGGGAACGAATTGAATAATAACTATTATGCCGGTAATTGAGATAGAAACAAAAATAAAAGCAAGCATTGAAGTTTGTTTTGATCTTGCAACAAGTATTGATCTGCATATTGTTTCAACAGACGGCACTGATGAAAAAGCCATCGATGGTATAACCAGCGGTTGTGTAAAACAAAATGATTTTGTTACTTGGGAGGCTACGCACTTTGGGATACGCCAACAGCTCACTTCTTTTATTTCCATAGTTAATCGCCCTTTCCATTTCAGAGATGAACAAAAAAAAGGCGCCTTTAAACATTTTAAACACGATCATTATTTTGAAACGCAAGGCGAATTTGTGATCATGAAAGACAGGTTTGAATATGAATCACCTTATGGCATTTTTGGAAAATTATTTAATGCGCTTGTTCTCACAAAACATCTTACCGGATTTTTATTAAAAAGAAATACTGTGATTAAGGATTTTGCTGAATCAGGAAGATGGCGTGAAATTCTTAAGTGATGTATTCAAATTTTAACCACATAGAAACATAGAAAAAAAGAAACTAAACCCTTAATTAGAAACACATATTTCTTCGCCTTTGGCGAAGAAAACTATGTTAGCCTTTTATTACAATCGGGATAAGAAAAAAACTATGTGTTTATGTGGTTTATTTTAAAACCTAATCCTTTTTCTTCAAATACTCATCTGTAAAATGCGCATTGTGCTTTGGCTTTGCGAATTTTTCAGAATTATACTCTTTTGAAGCATTTTTTGGAATGGATAGAGATCTCCAGCTATTATTGGTCAGCATTTTTCCAATAAAAACAATTTGCCCAACATGGTAAGGGTAATGCGCCAACTGCCTTAAGATAGCGTCCGTTACAGAGCAACCCTGATTACGGATATAAATTGTTTTTTGAAGATCTTCTTTTGTTAAAGAATTTAAAGTTGTAAATAAACAGCTCCATCCGGCATTCCAAACATCAACTAATTGTTCTTTAGTTTTAATATCGTTCTCAAATTCGCCATCGCGGTTACGTGTTTCTTTTTCGCCATCTGTGGTTAAAAAATCCGTCCACCTGCTTAGCATATTGCCATGTAAATGTTTTACAATAACACCAATGCTGTTGCTGTCTTCATTATACATAAAGAACAACTGCTCATCATTTAACTGATCAAATGTTTTTTCTCCTAACAATTTATAGTATTCAAATTGTTTTTTGGCGGCTTCTAAAAAATTATTTTCCATGAGCGCAATTTTAAAATATACTTAAGTTTATTCGTCCTTCTTTTTCCCGCCTTTATTATAATCAACGCGGTTAAAAGGTTTATGTCCGTCTTCTGTATTGCTGTTATTATTGTTCTGATAGCCTTTCTCGCTATTATAACCTGCGCCCTTCTCCTGCTTCCAGCGTTTATAACATTGCATTATTTTCGAATAAAGATCTACCCCATCATGCGTAATTATAAATTCATTACTTACATTATAACAATATTTTCTAAAAGCATAATAATCTATATTATCATCTCCTGTTAATTTTCTAAGTATTTCGGGACTTAATTTTTTTTGTACTTCTTCTTCTATCAAAAGGTCTTCAAAGATCTTTGCCAGCTTTCTCACTTGCCTGCCTTCGCTGCTAAATTGCATGTAAAGCGCTGTAATTGGACTAGTAGCATAATCCATGGTCTTTATTTTACTTCGGTCTATGATCGATTTCATATACTCACGCTCATATTGCTTAACTTTAAAAGAAGAAACTGTAACAGTATTTAAATTAATGAATTGTCTATCCATTATGATCTTAATTTCTCCTTTGCTATTTGGTACAAGTTTACTTACAGGTAAATAAACTTTTGAATAACCAACGTAAGAGCAAATAAGTGTATCGTTATTATTTGATGAGAGTAAAAACCTGCCATCATTATCGCTCATGGTGCCGTTACCATTACTTTTGTTAATGATGTATACAAAGGGCATTACGGTATTACTGTCTTTCTCAACAATAACGCCTTTTAAGGTCCTTTGTGCGTTGAGCCAGTTAACTATTATAGTTAACCCAAGCAGTAGTATAAGCTTATTAGGATTCAATGCTATAAATTTAACTTTCTAAATTATATTTATAAACACATAGTTAATAAATTAACCTTTTTTAGGCAGAAAAAATTTTTAGAAAAAGGCTTATTTAATGTAAATTTAAGGTCTGCCCATGGAAAATTTTATAGTATCGGCCCGTAAATACCGTCCACAACTCTTTAATACAGTTGTTGGGCAAGGCCATATTACAAATACTTTAAAAAATGCCATTGTCAACAAACAATTGGCCCAGGCTTATTTGTTCTGTGGGCCTCGTGGTGTTGGCAAAACAACCTGCGCGCGTATCTTTGCAAAGACCATTAACTGCTTTAATATTAACGCTAACGGCGAGGCTTGCGATACCTGTGATTCATGTACATCTTTTAATTCAGGAGCTTCGCTAAACGTTTATGAGCTGGATGCTGCAAGTAATAACTCTGTTGAGGATATCCGTAATTTGGTAGACCAGGTAAGGTTTGCACCCCAGTTAGGCGAATACAAAGTGTATATCATTGACGAGGTGCACATGTTAAGTACCGCTGCTTTTAATGCGTTCTTAAAAACACTTGAAGAGCCGCCAAAACATGCTAAATTTATTTTAGCTACTACAGAAAAGCATAAGATCATTCCAACTATACTTTCACGTTGCCAGGTTTTTAATTTTAACCGCATTAAAACCGATGATATTAGCTCTCACCTTGCTTTTATGGCAAAAGAAGAGCATGTTACTTTTGAACCGGAAGCACTTCATATTATCGCTCAAAAAGCGGATGGCGGTTTACGTGACGCTTGTTCTATTTTTGACCAGATGGTTGCTTTTACAGGGAACCATTTAACCTACAAACAAGTTGTAGAAAATTTAAATGTTTTAGATTACGATTATTATTTTAAAATAACAGATTGTTTTTTGAGTCAGCAAATGCCTGAGATCATGCTCACCTTTGATGATATTTTGAAAAAAGGATTTGACGGACATAATTTTTTAATTGGTTTAGGTGAACATTTACGTAATTTACTGGTAAGTAAAGATCCTCAAACCATTTCGCTTATTGAAGTTAGTGATGCCCTTAAGAAACGTTATGTAGAGCAATCTCAAAAATGTAACCTTACTTTTTTACTGAAAGCTTTGGCTTTAATAAGCAAAACAGATGTAAACTATAAAAGCGCCAAGAACCAACGCCTCCTTGTTGAAATGGCACTTATGCAACTTACCTTTTTAACCGCGTCGCCAGATGCGGAAAAAAAAAAATGACGAATTAGAACCTTCGTTCGAGAAAAAAGCAGAAACAGAACAAACAAACACCACTGCCCTATCCACTTTTAATGCTACACAAAACCCTGAGATTAAATTAGCAACTAAGCCTAGCGTTTCTTTTGATCAGTTAAAAATAAAATCTGCTTTTAGTTTAAATGAGACAAAAGTAAATTACACAAATAAACAACCTATTGAAGCGGCGCTTAACACATCTGAAGACGCTCCCAAAGAAGCGAACAAAGATGTTACAATTGATGATGTTAAAACAGTAATTGCAAACTATGCGGCCAATAAACATAAAAGTGGCGCAAAACAACTAGCTACTACATTATCAATGGCGCAAATAAATTTCTCAAACAAAACCATTACATTGAATATTAACAACGAATCGCAGAAAGAGACCTTGATGGAGATCAGGCAGCAGTTTTTGGATGAGCTCCGCAAATTACTTTGCAATAATTTAATTAGCCTTGAGATCGCGACTACGGCTAGCGAAGCCCAGGCCAAGGCCTTTAAGCCCGTTGATATATTTAAGAAAATGGCCGAAAAGAACCCAGCCCTTCTTGAGCTAAAAAAACGTTTCGATTTAGAAATAGATTATTAAATTTACAATGCAAAAAAATCCAGAGTAAATTATGAATACAAAATTAATTTTCTTCCCTGTCAGTTTATTGTTAACGTTTTTTTCATTTGCACAAACACCGGTAAAAAAAAATAAACATTTAGGTAACTCATCGCCGGTAGTAGATCTTAAACAATCTAGTTTAAATTATGAATACGCTTTAAACGATCCTTTAAAAACACGCATATACACTTTAAAGAATGGCATGAAAGTGTATCTCTCGGTTTACAAAGATGCGCCACGTATTCAAACATTTATAGCTGTTAAAGCCGGAAGTAAGAACGATCCTGCAAATGCAACAGGCCTTGCGCATTATTTAGAGCACATGGTATTTAAGGGTACGGATACTTACGGAACAAAAGATTTCAAAAAAGAAGAGGCTGAGATAAAAAAGATAGAAAATCTTTATGAAGTTTATCGTCAAACAAAAGACGAAGCCAAACGTAAAATTATTTATCATCAAATAGATAGCGTAAGCGGTGTTGCAGCAAAATACGCCATTGCAAACGAATACGATAAAATGCTTGCAACTATTGGGGCAGATGGCACTAACGCGTTCACTTCATTTGATCAAACAGTATACGTGAACGATATTCCGGCAAACCAAATTGACACCTGGTTAAAGATAGAAGCAGAGCGTTTTCGCAAACCTGTTCTGCGTTTATTTCATACAGAGTTAGAAGCTGTTTACGAAGAAAAGAACCGCAGTCTTGATAACGACAATGATAAAGTTTATGACGCTATCATGTCAAGTCTTTTTAAAAATCATACCTACGGCACGCAAACTACGATTGGCACAATAGATCATTTAAAAAATCCTTCCCTTATTGAGATAAATAAATTCTACAATAAATATTACGTTCCAAATAATATGGCAATTATAATGAGCGGCGATTTTGATCCTGATAAAGTAATTGTAGATATTGAAAAACATTTTGGAAGTTACGCCTCTAAACCTGTTGAAGACTACGAATATAAACCTGAAGCACCCATTACTTCAAAGATCGTAAAAACGGTTGTGGGTCCCGACCCTGCAAGCATTAATCTTGCCTGGAGAACTGCCGGTGAGGGAACAACTGAAGCAGATCTTGGCGATCTAATGGCCGCTATCTTATATAATGGCACAGCCGGTTTAATGGATATTAATTTGAACCAGGCACAAAAAGTATTAAATAGTAACAATATTTTTTATGTCTTAAAAGATTATGCTATGTTCGGTTTAACCGGAGAGCCAAAAGAAGGACAGTCATTGGAGGAAGTTGAACAATTATTATTGAGCCAAATTGAATTGGTAAAAAAAGGAGAATTTCCTGATTGGTTATTGCAAGCTGTTATTACAGATCTAAAACTTAGAAAAACAAAAGAGCTCGAGCAAAACTATTCGCGCGCATATGAAATGTTAGATGCGTTTGTAAATAATATTAAATGGCAAAAATCGGTAGATAGGATAGAACGTATCTCAAAGATCACAAAAAAAGAAATTGTTGATTTTGCAAATAAGAACTTTACAAATTCAAACTACGTAGCAGTTTACAAAAAAACAGGCGAGAATGCACCAGCTGAAAAGGTTGTAAAACCCGCTATTACACCTATTGAAGTGGACAGAAACAACACTTCAAAATTTGTTCAAAATATAAATACTGCGGTTCCAACTAAAATAGAACCAAAATTCTTAGATTATGAAAAAGACATTCTTAAGTCAACTTTAAAATCAAACATACAACTATTGTACAATAAGAATACCGAGAACAAATTGTTTGAATTGTATTATAAATTTGATATGGGCAAAAACAATGATAAATTGTTGCCGATAGCAATTAAGTATATTCCATACCTGGCAATAGAAGGAATGGACGCCGCAAAGATCAAACAGGAGTTTTACCGCTTGGGTTGCTCCTTCAATGTTTTTAGCGATAACGAAAATACCTGGATAAGTTTAGTTGGCTTAAATGATAATTTTGAAAAGGCTTTGAAGTTATTTGAGAAGATGTTGGATAAACCCGTAGTTGACGAGACTGTTCTAAAGAATTTATTAGCAGATGTCATTAAGTCTCGCAACGATCTTAAATTACAAAAAAGTGTGATCTTAAATTCAGCCATGCTTAATTACGCGCGTTATGGCTCAGTAAATCCTTTCTCTCATGTTTTAACCGATGAAGAAATAAATAAAATAACTGTAAGTGATATTAAGAATAAAATCAGATCGTTAACAAGCTTTGAGCACAGGGTTTTGTATTACGGACCAAACGAGTTGGAAGAAGTTAAGTCGCTCGTAAACTCATATCACAATGTACCAGAAAAATTAACGGTAACACCACCACTATACAATTTTGTAGAAAAAACACTTGACAAAACAGTTTATGTAGTAGATTTTGATATGACACAGGTCGAAATACTTATGTTGTCTAACGGCATAAAGTATGATCCAAACAATGTTCCAATTATTACGTTATACAATAATTATTTTGGTGGCGGTATGAGCAGTATTGTTTTCCAAGACCTTCGCGAATCAAAAGCTTTAGCCTATTCAACCGGCTCAGGCTATAGCCAGCCAAACAAATTCAACAAAAATTATTTTAATAGTTCTTATATAGGTTCACAAGCCGACAAATTAAGTGAAGCGATGAAAGGCCTTAGCGACCTGTTGAATGATATGCCAAGGTCGGAGGCGGGTTTTAATTCTTCAAGAGAATTGATCTTGCAGGAAATGAGAACACATCGTATTACTAAATCAGACATATTCTTCAGTTATCTATCTGCCGAAAATATGGGTAACAAGACCGATATGCGAAAAGATATCTATCAAAAAGTTCAAAATTATAAATTCGAGGACATAGAGAAATTTCAGAAAGATAATATTAAAGGCAAACCTATTACTGTGTTGGTATTAGGGAAAAAAGAAAATCTTGATCTAAAAGTGCTTGAAAAATATGGCACAGTTAAATTTTTAACCTTAAAAGAAGTTTTTGGATATTAAGCATATCTTAAATCCTATTTCAAAAATCTAAAATCAAAATGGTTTCTTTCGAAAATACAGAAAACGCATTCAAAGCAAAAACAAACTCAGAACTAAATCGCTCGTGCTGGTTATTTAAATTGATCGGCAATCCCCTATTAGTAAAGATGGGCGCTAACTTTGGCCCATTGGCATTAAACGTTGGTTTTAAAGGCATGATCAAAAGCACCATCTTTAAACAATTTGTTGGTGGTGAGACCATTCACGATTGCTCTGTAACAATTGCCGAATTGGGAAAATATAATATTGGCACTATTTTAGACTATAGTGTTGAAGGAAAAGAAAGCGAAGTTGATTTTGATAATTGCAAAGTAGAGACGCTGGAAACAATTAAAATGGCTAAGAACGATAAGAATATCCCGTTCTGCGTTTTTAAAGTTACAGGCTTGGCAAGATTTGATCTTTTAGAAAAAGTTAGTTCAAAAAAAACATTGACCGACGGCGAAAATCAGGAATGGTTACGTGTAAAAGAACGGGTAAGCAGTATCTGCGAATCAGCTTTCCAAAGTAACCAGGCTATTTTTATTGATGCGGAAGAAAGCTGGATACAACCAGCCATTGATGACCTTGCCAATGAGAACATGGCACTTTACAATAAGCAAAAAGCCATTGTTTACAATACTTACCAATTTTATCGTCATGATAGATTAAGTTACTTAACTGAATCTATAAAAACAGGAAAAACTAACGGTTACCATATTGGCGCAAAATTAGTACGCGGTGCATATATGGAAAAAGAAAGAAAACGTGCGCAGGAAATGGGTTACCAATCCCCTATTCAACCAAGCAAAGAGGCAAGCGATAAAGATTATGACCAGGCTTTAAAATTATGCGTTGATAATATTGATGTTATAGGACTTTGTGCCGGAACACATAACGAAAAAAGCAGTTTATATCTTGTAGAACTGATGCAACAAAAAAATATTCCTTCTGCCGATAAACGCATCTATTTCTCGCAGTTATTTGGCATGAGTGATCATATTAGTTATAACCTTTCTTTAAATAATTATAATGTTGCCAAATATGTACCTTACGGACCTGTAAAAGAAGTACTCCCATATTTGATAAGAAGGGCTCAAGAGAATACCAGTGTTAAAGGTCAAACGGGGCGCGAGCTAAACCTCATTATGAAAGAGAAAAAAAGAAGGTCAGAGTTAAAGAAATAATCTTTTGCCACTAAGGCTCTAAGACACAAAGAAACACAAATAAAATTCTTAGTGAACCATAGTGACATTGTGCCTTTGTGGCAATAATATTCGCTGTTTTTTAGAGTTAAAATCGTACTTTTACTAGCTAAATGTACACGTTTCTTAACCAAAATATTTTTAAACAGATAAAAGATTGTGCCGACGATCTTAACCTTGATGCATATGCCATTGGTGGTTATGTTCGTGATATTTTTTTGGAACGCAACAGTAAGGATATTGATATTGTAACTATTGGCAAAGGAATTGACCTTGCAACTGCTTTACATAAAAAATTAGGAGAAGGTTCTCACCTCTCTACCTTTAAAAATTTTGGTACGGCGCAGGTAAAATATAACGAGCTTGAAATTGAATTTGTGGGCGCCCGCAGAGAAAGTTATAACCGCGATTCGCGAAAGCCAATTGTTGAAGATGGAACTTTAGAGGATGATCAGAACCGTCGCGACTTTACAATAAACGCTTTAGCTATTGGCGTTTCAAAACAAAATTTTGGGAAATTATTAGATCCTTTTCATGGTTTAAAGGATCTTGAAAATAAGATCTTAAGAACCCCACTCGATCCAAACATCACTTACAGTGATGATCCATTGCGCATGATGCGTGCGATACGCTTTGCTGCACAATTGAACTTCACCATTCACCCAGATTCTTTAAAAGCAATTACAACTAATAAAGAGCGAATAAATATTGTTTCAAAAGAACGCATTAGCGATGAGTTAAATAAAATAATTCTTGCGCCTGTTCCTTCTGTAGGTTTTAAATTATTATTTGATACAGGTCTCTTACACATTATATTTCCTGAAATGGTAAAACTGCAGGGAGTTGAGACCATTAACGGTCAATCTCACAAAGATAATTTTTATCATACGTTAGAGGTGTTAGATAACACCGCAAAAAAAAGTGATAATTTGTGGTTACGCTGGGCTGCCATTTTACATGATATTGCAAAACCTGCAACTAAACGTTTTGAAGAAGGTCATGGTTTTACTTTTCATGGACACGAAGATAGAGGCGCGCGTATGGTACCTAAGATCTTTACCAATTTAAAATTACCGCTTAACGAAAAAATGAAGTACGTACAAAAACTGGTAGAACTTCATTTACGTCCAATTGTACTTGCAAAAACAGAAGTTACAGATAGCGCGGTACGCCGTTTATTATTTGAAGCCGGCGATGAGATAGATGACCTGATGCTTTTATGCGAAAGTGACATCACAACAAAAAATCCAAACAAAGTAAAACGTTATATGTTGAACTTTGAAGTGGTGCGTAAAAAATTAGTAGAGCTTGAAGCGAAGGACAAAATAAGAAATTGGCAACCCCCTATTAGCGGCGAGGATATAATGAAACTTTACAACCTCGCACCTGGCAAAGAAATTGGTATATTAAAGAATTCTTTAAAAGATGCTATTTTAGATGGAGAAGTTGAGAATAATTACGAGAGCGCAAAACAATTCCTGGATAAAAAATTTGAAGAGGTAAAACCAAAATAAAATGCAATTCCATTTAAACTATACACCACCAAAATTTAATTTTGAGATCGATCATAAACAAAATTTGTTTTTGATAGGCTCTTGCTTTTCAGAGAACATTGGAGGTTTATTAAAGCAAAATAAATTTAAAACCTATTCAAATCCGAGTGGCATTTTATTTAATCCCGCCAGTATTCATCAGAGCTTAACTGATATTTTAAATGCAAAAGATCTGAGTGATAATTTTATTTTATCCCGTAACGGCCTTTATTACAGCTATCTTCACCATACGTCAGTAAACGCTGATACAACCGAAGAATTAAAAGAGACAATTAATTATCAAACTAAAAAAGCACAGGATCATTTAAAGAAAAGTGATGTTTTGATCATTACTTTTGGTACTGCTTTTTTCTACCATCATTTAACAACGGGACAAGTTGTTGCTAATTGCCATAAACAACCCCAACAGATCTTTGAAAAAAATTTACTAGCACCAAACGAAATTGTTTCTGCTTACTCAGGTTTAATTAAAAAATTAAAAGTTTTTAATCCAAACTTAAAGATCATTTTTACTGTTTCGCCGATAAAATATTTGAGAGATGGTGTTGTAGAAAACAATCTTAGCAAATCAACTTTAATATTATCGGTACACGAGCTTATTAAACAAAACGCAAACTGTTTTTATTTTCCGGCTTATGAATTGGTAATTGATGATCTGCGCGATCACCGTTTTTACAAAGAAGACCTTGCTCATCCAAATGAATTAGCAATTAATTATGTTTGGGAAAAATTTTCGGACGCTTGTTTTAGTGAGAAAACGATAGAACTCAACAAACAAATTACTAAGCTTAATCTTGCCCTAAACCATCGCGAAATGAGCCCGGGAAGCCAGGAACAACAGAAATTACAGGAATTTATTGCCAAACAAAAAGGAGAGTTAAAAAAACTGGCTCCTGAAATTGAATTCTAGTAATTATTGAATATTCCTGTATGGAATAAATCCCGACTCGTTAATTATCTTATAAGTATTTTTATTATGGATACAGGAAACATAATTTTTTATCTTTTCATTCGTTCCGTCATAAATGGTAATTATATAACGTTTTAAAGGATATTCACCCGTTTTTATAGTTGAGTAATCAGGTGTGAGTGGATTTTTATTTAAAGAATCTAATAATCCTAAAACCTTCAATTCATTCCCTAAAGTGTACCCTACTCCAACATAACCAATTCCATAAAAATCCTGCTTAATACCATCTACAATATCTTCATTATACGTTTTACTGGTATGTGTTGCAAGACAATTACCATTACATAATACTTTTTCTTTGAACATGGAATATGTACCCGAGGTTGACTCTCTGGAGTAAACTTTTATAGGTTGATTTGGCCCACCAATATCTTTCCAGTTTGAGATTTTACCTTCATAGATTCCTCTTAGTTGTACTAAATTTATATTCTTAAGCGGGTTTTTATGGTTTACAACAATTGCAAGCCCATCAATAGCGATCGTATCAATAGTAAATTTCTTTTCTTTAAAGTAACTTATCTCTTCATTATTCAGGTCCCTTGAAACGAAGATCACATCAGCATCACCATGCATCATGCTCATTATTCCCAAATTAGATCCGCCACCACTGTATTCAACAGGCACGGCAGAATTCGTTTTTTTGTAAAATTCGTCAATAGATGTAATTATTTTACGCGCTGTTTCGCTGCCTTTTATCCGTATTAATCCTACCGGTTCAGCGTTATCAGCTATTTTAAGCTGTTCCACTTGCTTTTCGCCACAATGGCTTAAACTCAAAGCTGTTATCACTAAAAAAAAGGCTTTTCTCATGTTCTAAATAAACAGCTAAATTAAAAGGCCAATGTCTTTTTTATCTTAATAAATTATTATCAATTCTTTAATTTAGTTTGACTAAAAGTCATTATTTTTAACCTAAATTTCGGATATGTTACGAACTAATACTTGTGGGGAATTAAGGATCTCAGATATAAATAAAACCGTTACACTTTGCGGTTGGGTACAAAAAACACGTAAACTTGGCGGGGCTACTTTTATTGACCTTAGAGATCGTTATGGTATAACTCAACTTATTTTTTCGGATGATCATGAAAATAGCAAAGATCTGGGGAAGGAAGGTTTGACGAGAGAAATGGTTTTAAGGGTTACCGGAACCGTTATTGAAAGAGAAAGCAAGAACAAAAATTTAGCAACCGGTGATATTGAAATTAAACTTCAAAACATTGAAGTGCTCAACGGATCGTTAACTCCTCCATTTACTATAGAAGACGAAACGGATGGCGGCGATGAGCTCCGCATGAAATACCGTTACCTTGATCTACGCAGAAGTATTGTAAGGAAAAACTTAGAGCTACGCCATCGTCTTGCGATAGAAACACGCAACTATTTAGATAAATTAAATTTTTTAGAAGTAGAAACACCTGTCCTTATTAAATCAACGCCTGAAGGTGCCCGTGATTTTGTGGTACCAAGTCGTATGAACCCCAATCAATTTTATGCGTTACCTCAAAGTCCGCAAACCTTTAAACAGTTATTAATGGTAAGTGGGTTCGACAGGTATTATCAAATTGTAAAATGTTTCCGAGATGAAGATCTTCGTGCAGACAGACAACCGGAGTTCACACAAATAGATTGTGAAATGAGTTTTATTGAGCAGGAAGATATTTTACAAACGTTTGAAGGCCTGGTAAAATATTTATTTAAAACAGTTAAGGGAATTGATATTCCGACTTTACCAAGAATGACATACGCTGATGCTATGAAACATTATGGTAATGATAAACCCGATACACGTTTTGAAATGAAGTTGATCGATTTTAAAAATGTTGTAGCTGGTGCAAACTTTAAAGTGTTTGATGATGCAGAAGCAGTAATTGCTATTTGCGCAAAAGGTGCTTCGGAATATACCCGCAAACAATTAGATGAATTAACGGAATGGGTGAAGCGTCCGCAAATTGGCGCTACCGGTTTGGTTTACGCACGTGTAAATATTGATGGTACTTTAAAATCGAGTGTAGATAAATTTTATAACGAAGATGCGCTAAAAAAATGGGCAGAAACCTGTGGTGCAGAAAAGGGCGATCTTATTTTAGTTTTGGCAGGTGCAGAAGAAAGAACAAGGAAAGCCGCCAGTGAATTACGTTTAGAAATGGGTAACCGTTTAGGTTTAAGAGATAAGAATAAATTCTCATGTCTTTGGGTAATTGATTTTCCTTTACTGGAATGGAATGAAGGCGATCCTAATTTACTGGCTTCACTGGCTGGTAGATGGCATGCTAAACATCACCCTTTCACATCTCCTAAACCGGAAGATATTGCATTATTAGACAGCAACCCCGGAGACGTTAGAGCAAACGCATACGATGTTATAATTAATGGCGTTGAAATTGGCGGTGGTAGTATCCGTATTCACAATAAAGCGTTACAGGCAAAAATGTTTGATATTTTAGGATTTACAAAAGAAGAAGCGCAAAAACAATTTGGTTTCTTAATGAACGCTTTTGAATTTGGAGCGCCACCACATGGTGGTATTGCTCTTGGGTTCGACAGGCTTTGTTCTATGTTTGGCGGAGCAGATAGCATCCGTGATTTTATTGCCTTCCCTAAAAATAATGCAGGAAGAGATCTAATGATCGATGCTCCGAGTGAAATTAGTGATGAGCAATTAAAAGAATTAAATATCGAAAACGTAATAAAGAGAAATTGATCGCAGCAGGCTTTATAGCTTTTTTATTTATTGGATTGATCTTAGGGTTAATTGGCGGAGGTGGCTCTATTCTTGGCGTCCCGGTTTTAGTTTATTTAATGTGTTATAGTGCAGACATTGCAACTTCCTACTCTTTATTTATTGTTGGTTTAACTTCTTTAATTGGAGCATTTTCTTATTTACGCAGAGGAGAAATAAGCGCAGAAGCCATTGCGCAATTTGCAATAGCATCAATGACCACTGTTTTTTGTGTGAGAAAATTTGTTATGCCATCTATTCCGGAAGTTTTTACTTTATTTGGTTTAGAGATCTCAAAAGACGCCTTCATCATGGTTATTTTCGCCATCCTTATTTTGTTTTCGTCCTATAGTATGATCAAAAAAAGAAAGCCTAATACCATCAATCAGGTTAAATGGGATGAGTTTGCCAAGAGCCCGATGGGTTTGCCATTTGTAATTTTATTAGGTATTTGCGTAGGGTTTATTACCGGATTTGTTGGTGCTGGTGGAGGCTTCATTATTGTGCCTGTATTGATCTTCTTTTTACGTTTAAAATTTAAAAAAGCAATTGGTACATCACTGTGCATAATTGCAGTAAATTCTTTAATTGGATTTACAGGTAATATTGGTCAACAAAGTATTGATTGGATCTTTTTATTAAGTATTTCTGCAACCTGTATTGCCGGTATTTTATTAGGAAGCCTGCTTTCAAACAAAGTTTCTGCAAAAAGATTAAAGCCCACTTTTGGTTGGTTTACATTAACCGTAGGAATTTTTATGTTGATAAAAGAAACAATACTTGACTAAATTTTTATTCCAATAATGCAAACATTCCTTCGGCGGGGCTCAGGATAAACAGGCTCGTTTGCATATTTAAATTTTTATTCCAATAATGCAAACATCGTCTACCTGGTCGATAGCAGCCTTCCAATTTTTAAATGCAGTATCTAACATCTTTTTTTGCTCAGGCATTTCTTTGTTATTAGAATCTATAAGAAGTTGTAATAACTGTTTGTATTTAAATTTCTTTCCTTTTGGTCCGCCAAACTGGTCGGCAAAACCATCTGTAAAAAGATAAATAGTATCACCTTTATTTAATTGCAATGAATGTGTTGTAAAAGGTTTCTCATCTGCATATTTACCAATAGGCTGTTTATCGGCTTTTATTTCTTTTAACCCTTCTCCACCTGAAATATACCAAAGTGGATTATTTGCACCCGCCCATTTTAATTCATTTGTTTTTATATTTAAAGCGCACAATGAAATGTCCATACCATCTTTAACTTCGCTCTCACTTTTTTCAAATGTTTCTATTACGAGTTCACGTACCTTATCCAGAATTTTTCCAGGTTCAGTAATATTAAATTCTTTTACAGTTCTATTTAAAGCATTGCTACAAACCACACTTACCATAGCGCCGGGCACGCCATGACCTGTACAATCAGCCGCTGCAAACAGTATTTGGTCACCAATTTTTTCGATCCAGTAAAAATCGCCCGCAACAATATCTTTTGGCTGATATAATACAAAGCTATTCGGTAAATAATTATACCAGATCTTGTCTGAAGGAAGAATGGCATCCTGTAAACGTTTAGCATAATTAATACTGTCAAGGATCTCTTTATTCTTCTCCTCAATTATAATATGTTGCTTTTTTAACTCAGTAAAAGACTCTTTTACTTTATCTTCTGCCGCTTTCCGTAAAACTATCTCTTTGCTAAATAAACGGTTCCAGCTTATTAAAGTGATCGCTAACACAAATATTCCAAAATTAATTAGCGCTTCTCCAAATGGCCAGTGCATTACCCTGAACAATACCCCACAAAAAATAGAGGCCAGGCTAACCAGATCGCAAATGGTTAAAAAATACGCGTACCATGTTCCTGTGTAGGCTTTCCATTTTTCGATACGGTTCTTAGAATGAAGCGGTAAAAAGAGGAACGAGAAAACATAAAAAATACCAAAGGCTATAAATGCTGCGCCTGGAAAACGGTGCTCCTTAAAGAAATAATATAATGCTAATAAGAATGCTGTAAGTATAAAAAGACCGGTGGCAAATCTTCTCCTCCTTTCAAGCGGTAACGGAAACATTAGGAAGGAAATGCCTAAAAAAAATAATCCAATAGAAGAAAAGGAGATAAAAAAATAAAAGAAATCGAATTTTCCCTGGTCATTTGGCTCAAATAAAAGACTGCAACCCAAACCAATTAAACCAATAAGAATAGATATAAATCCTATTTTTTTCATTTTAAATTCGAAAAACTATTTTCCTGCATACTGTCTGTAATAACTGCACTCTTTAATAATTTCCTGGTAATATTTTGTTGTTGCATATTCTTTCTTTAGCTGCGCAAAATAGATCCCTGACTTAAAATCGCCTTTATAATTAGCAGGCTTATTATCAAAAAATTTATTTTGCTCACACTTGGCCGCCATAAATGTACACTTGGCTTTAAACTCCGGATCGCTTGAATTTGTTTTTGCCAGTAAATAATATTTTAAAGCAATATCACAGTCAAGCGGCGATGTATAACCCCAATTATTTACACGGTTAACGGAAAAATAACGCGCGTTACCATAATAGGTCATGTTATAAAAACCATTTGCAATTAAAAAATAATTTTGAGCGGCCTCAGTAGGTTTTGCTGTAGCGATGCTCTTCATTTCTATTAATTTTTCCACAAAAGAAATACTGGTATACTTTGTTTTTTGTTTAGCCTCATGATCGCAATCGTGACAATCTTTTATATGAATAGTAAATGGATTACCCAATAAAATTGTATTGTGTTTTGGAATAGATCTATATGCTCTAAGTGCATCTTCTAACTGATCTGCATGCGCATAACGAATTGCCAACAATTCAACATAATCAAACTTTGAAAGGGTAGAAACTTCAGTAAATAATTTTTCAAATTCGCTTTTTGGCTCTTTATCACAATAAGAGATCATGCTTTTTAAATTTTCAATTTTATCAAAACGATTTTGCTCTATGCCATTTGAAATTAATTCTGCTTTCTCGTGTTCATCTTTTTTAAGGGCTAATTTTGCTAAAGTATTTCTTACCCATGAACGCGCCGCGTTTGGCCTGAAAGCATCTTCTACTTTATCTTTGAACATTACTTTAAGATCTATTAAAAGATCTGCCTCTGCTTTTGGCGTTAGATCGGTAATACGTGATACTTTACCAACAAGACTGATCAAATGGTATTGTGACTTGATCATGTTACTTGTTTTAGAATATTTCTCTGCTAATTTTAATTGTTTATCGGCGGTAGTAAAATTTTGTTTAAGGTAATTTATATAAGCGGCAGACAAATGCCATATCACAGGATTGTTTGTTGAATTAGTTGCCGACATTTCATCTAAAAAGGTTACCAGGTTTTTATCTATCTTTTCTGATAATTCTTTTTGTTTAGATAGATCGTTTCCGAAATTACCATTAAACTTTTCCTCTTCGATATTTACAGCGCGCATCAATAGAACATCGGTCAGTTCAGATTTGGGATTGAGTTTTAAAATTTCTTTCATAGCCGTTACATAATCATTGTAAAGACCAAACATTTGCCATAACACTTCTTTTTCACGCGTTGTTTGGGCAAGTGCAAGACATTCATTCCAATCGGCTTGCTGTAAAGGATGGAAAGATAAATAAGCGGATTTTTGAAGAGGGGTAAAACCATCATAGATCTTTGAAAAAATATAATTTGCCTGGCTGAATTGTTTTTGCTTATAATAAGCGCCAGCACAATAGCTTAATGCGCGCCATTTTAAATTATCCTCCGACTTAAAAACAGCCTCATTGTCTTTATAGATCTTAATAGCGTTATTATATTCTTTATTAAAAAAATACAAACGCTCCAATTGAAAAGCATAACGCTCTTTCATAAATGGATCGGTAGCTTTTGCTAAAAAATTTACGCCTCCTGCAATTTGTTTTGTGATGGAATAAACTTCTTTCTTTTTGTTCTCATCTCCCCAATAACTTATTTCTTTTACAGTAAACTCTTCGTTACGTTTGGCAAAACCTAAAAAATATAAGAAACCAGTTGCTTTGCTATCCGGCTGCACGCTTTTTAAACTGTAGCTCTGCGACTTTGGAGTGAGATTTGAAGGTTTCTTTTTTATATCAAAGATCATGGAATCAATTTGATTGATGGAAGCTTCATACAACCAATAACTCACAGCTTCTTTACTTAAATTATTTCCTAAAAAGCTCATCCAATCTTTAGTGTTTTGCTCTTTAAAGATGCCGGCGCTAGCATCGTCGTAGCCATCATAAAAAGGAGTGGCCTGAGTTCTAAAAAAAGGTTTATACTTTGGTTGGTTAATTATTTCGGGCGTAAACATAGAGCCTTCGGTGCCATCCCAATCGCCACCGCCACAAGCTAAAACGGTAATTGTTGTAATACCCAGTCCGCTAATTAAAAGTAGTAATAACCTTTGTAAAAGTTTCTTTGTCATAATTATTTAAATTGTTTTCGTCGAGATCATAAAAAATTATTTTTCTGTTTTCCTGTTTGAGGTTTTGCCGTAAAAGTTCTGCTGCCTCAATTAATTGCTCTTTACTTATAGTTTCAAACTTTAATACATCACCTGTTCGATAAAAGATCCCATTTTCCAAATGATCTGTTCTAACATTAAATTTAGTATTATTTTCGGAATCAATCCCCCTACCCCCCTTCTCCAAGGGGGAATTTTCGAATTCTTTAAAATTGACGGTATCATTTATTTTTGGACTATCCATCTTAGTAATTAAGCCAATAACAGCGTTGTTTCTATAATGAACATACCATTTAAAGATGGGCAAAGCCACGTCTAATGGCAATTCGTATGTTTTTAAGAAGGGTGTATATTTTTCTGCAATTTTTGTACTATAAATTGAGTTTTCTCCATTCATATCACTAAGATCACCCATATTATAGAACATAAGTATACCTCTATTTACAGGCGGGACTCCGGTTTTAACTGTATACTTTACCTGGTGCAAACGAATGGTACAGGTAAGCTTAACGTCCTTCGAAATAAGTTTTTTAACCTCTTCAAGAAAGAAAAAATAATTTTCTTTTGTTTTGCCTGACCAATCACAGTCAACTTGAAACTCATTATAATTATTTTTAATCGAATTTATCTTTTTAATAATATTGTTTGCAAGTTTTGAAATATCAGCTTTACCCGGATTTAAAAATGTACGATTGGTAATAAAGACAACGGGAATAATATTTACGTTTTCATAAATAGAATCAAAACCATCTATAACGCCAACAGGAATAGGCTCCTGAGTATCCGGATCTATGTCCACATCAAAAAACCGTACATATAAAGATCTTACATGAAGTTCTTGTAACGTATTTTTTTCAGCTGGAGAAAGGTGGAATTTTGTTTTCCAATAATAGAAAGATGTTTCTGTTATATTTTTTGTGCAAGAAAAGAAAGAAAAACAAAGTAACACAGTCGCCAATTTTATTACGCTATGTTTCATGCCTTATTTTTTCTTCTTCTTTTTAATAAGATCTATTACTAATTTAACCGGGCGGCCAACGATCGCTTTCTCTCCGTCAATAATGATGGGGCGCTCGATCAAGATCGGATTTTTACTAAGGATGTCTATCCACTTAGCGTTCGTGATCTTTTTATCTTTATACTTTTCAATAAAAAGTGATTCGTTCTTTCTTACAATATCAATTGCTTTGCAATCGAGCATATTAAGAATTTCAGTTATTTCTTTTTTACTTGGAGGGATATGAAGGTAATCGCGGATCTCGATCTCGCATTTATTATCCTTTAATAATTCTAAGGCTTCTCTACTCTTCGAACAACGGTTATTATGGAAAATGATCATAGTATTTAGTTCAGGGCTTTCATTTCCATGAACATTTCGTTAAAACGTAAACGTGTTTTTTCGATGAAGGCTTCGTTAATTATTTTTTTAAGATTTTCAACTCCCTTTACATCTTCAACAGAAAATTTAAAGATCTGCTCCATTGGTCCGGCTTCAAATTTAACCTGGTATTTATCATTCATCTGAAAAATACTGATGGTCATGCTGTGGTGTGGTATACTATCAATTATTCTCACTCCACTTCTTTTTTAAAGTTCAGTAAATTTTTCATAACACCCCACGGACTAACATTTCTATCACCATCTTCGTGAATACGCATTTGAATAGCATGCGCTAAAAGCACATAATGTTCGTTACCGGAAGTTTTAAGAAACTCCTCCGCCTTGTCATCACCATTAATAATATTTGCAGTAGCAGCCCATTGAAAAGCTTTTGCATCCATTAAAAATTTAAAAGCTTTTTCATCTTCCCAAATAGAATTTACAAAAGCAGCCAATACAAAATGTTTGTTATCCATTAAATATTTAAAAGCTTTTTTGTCATCACGTATTGCATCAAATACTGCAAGAAGTTCTTTATAACCATTATTCATTAGCCAGTTAAAACCGGCAGTATCATTCATGCAGTGGCGCGTGAGCTGATCGATGGCGTGTGTTGAATAATGTTTCATTTGCAAAATTTTATATATTAAAGTTAAACAAAAAACCGCCTTTTCAGACGGCTTTAAGTTATTTTAGTATTTCGCGGGCTATTACCAATTTTTGAATTTCGCTGGTGCCTTCGCCTATAGTACACAATTTACTATCGCGGTAAAATTTCTCAACCGGAAAATCTTTTGTGTAACCATAACCACCAAAAATCTGAACTGCTTCTGTGCTACATCTTACAGCCACTTCGCTGGCGTAATATTTAGCAATAGCACTTTCTTTGGTCATTTTTAAATGTTTATTTTTCATATCCGCTGCCTGGAACGTTAATAGTTCTGCGGCTTCAAACTCAGTTGCCATATCGGCAATTTTAAATGCAATACCCTGGAATTGTGCAATCGGTTTTCCAAATTGCTGACGCTCTTTTGCATATTTAATACTTGCATTTAAAGCGCCTTTTGCAATACCTAAGCTTAATGCAGCGATTGAAATACGGCCACCATCCAATACTTTCATGGCTTGCACGAAACCATCACCAACATTACCTAACACTTGTGATTTATGTACGCGACAATTCTCGAAAATTAATTCAGCAGTTTCGCTGGCACGCATACCTAATTTATTTTCTTTTTTACCACCACGGAAACCCGGAGTTGTGCGTTCAACAATAAATGCTGTAATACCATGACTGTCTAAAAGTTCCCCTGTACGTGCCAACACAACAGCAACGTTTCCGGAGATGCCGTGCGTGATCCAATTCTTCGTTCCGTTCAACACCCAATAGTCGCCATCTTGTTTTGCAACACATTGCATACGCATTGCATCGCTACCGGTGTTAGCTTCTGTTAAGCCCCATGCACCTATCCACTCTGCAGTTGCAAGTTTTGGTAAATATTTTTTCTTTTGCTCTTCGTTACCGAATTGTAAAATGTGGCCTGTACACAAACTATTATGCGCAGCCATTGATAAAGCTATAGAACCGCAAATGCTTCCTAATTCTGTAATTGCAGTTACGTATTCTGTATAACTAAAACCTGAACCGCCATATTCTGTTGGAACCAAAACGCCCATTAAACCTAAGTCGCCAAGTTTTTTAAAAACTTCTACAGGAAATTCCTGAGACTCATCCCACTCCATCATTTTAGGATAGATATGTTCTTTACCAAATTTGCGGATCATATCCGCGATCATTGTTTGATTTTCGTTCAATTGAAAATTCATACCAACTCCGTGCTCTAATAGTGTACCAGACATGTTATATTATTTGAATGATTAATTAATTTTTTTTCGCCGTTCAGAAAATCTAAACCTATCACAAAGTTAAACCCTAAAACGAAAGCACCTAATTTTTTAACAAGATTTGCTGCTGCTTCTGCAGTGCCACCCGTTGCCAGAAGGTCGTCATGAATAATAACCTTCCATCCTTTTTGCAAAGAATCTTCGTGCATTTCTATTTTTGCTGAGCCATATTCAAGGTCGTATTCGTAATTAACAGTTTTATACGGCAATTTACCTGCTTTGCGCACTAAAACAAAAGGGATATCCAATTTATTGGCAATTAAGAAACCGAATAAAAAACCACGGCTTTCTATACCAATAATTGCATCAGGTTTTTGATCGAGACGAGAAATAAATTCGTCAACAATGCGTGAACATAATTTTTGATCGTAAAATAATGGTGTAACATCTTTAAAAATAATTCCTGGTTTCGGGAAATCAGGAATATCCCGGATGGTTTGTATTATTGCTTGTTCAAGATTCATTTAGGAATTACAAACATAACATAAAAAGGGAGAAAACACACACTTTATAACAAAAAAATTTAACCACATAGACACATAGTTATCCTCCTTTGGAGGAGGTGCCTGGAGGGCGGAGGAGGAAATTTATTTTCAAAATTTGAGTAAGAAAACATAGTTATTTTCTTTGCCTTGCAAAGAAAATTATGTGAACCTTTTATGTGGCTAGTTAGATCTCTCGTTCTATGTTTCTATGTGGTTAAAAATTCAATCCCCCTAACCCCCTTCTCCAAGGGGGAATTAGCAGAATAAAAAAAGCCCCGCATAACGGAGCTTTCTATTAACTAATAACTACTCGCAATTAACTACTCTACAACCAAAATTCCATTCGCTAATAAACGAATTTCGCTTTTTGGAGCTGTAATAGCATCAATTTCTTTTTGAGGTTTTTTACCGTCTTCTGCGTAATGCTTTAACTCAGCAACGGAAGTTGTTTTCGTAAAAGCAATGCCATCCAACACAATGTTCTTGCCCGAAAGTGCGCTTGGAACAAAGAAAGCGTAGTCTTTCATTTTTACAAATGCTTTTGTTGTATCGTTAACCTGTAATGTTAACCAGCATCCTTTGCTCGAACAAACATCTAATACTTTACCTGTAACTTTTACTGGAATAGTATCTTTGCCTTTCATTAAAGTTGGTAATTCTTTTGCTGCAACAGAATTTTTATTATCGGTCTTTTCACCATATACATCTCCCGCTTTTGCTTTACCTGCTGGAGGCTGAGCCATTGCTAAATTTGTAATGAATACAATTATAAATGCGAAAATTATTTTTTTCATTTTATTTTTTTCTTAAATGATTAGTAATAAACTGGTCTTCTAACTTCGCTAATATGTTTACTGAAACGAATAACCTGGCGAGTGTATCCATACTCGTTATCGTACCAAACGTAAAGCACAATACTCTTTTTATCAGGAGAAACAATTGTTGCCTGACTATCAAAAACACTTGGACAAGAGCTTCCGATAATATCTGTACTTACTAATTCGTTACTAAAAGCGTATTGAATTTGTTCAACCAAAGCACCTTGTAAAGCGTAACGTTTAATAATTTCGTTCACTTCGTCTTTAGTAATTTCTTTATTGATATTTAAATTTAAGATAGCCAAACTTACATTTGGGGTTGGCACACGTACTGAATTTGCAGTGAACTTTCCACTTAAATGCGGTAATACTTTTTTCAACGCACTCTCTGCACCTGTTTCTGTAATAACCATGTTTAAAGCGGCAGAGCGACCACGACGATATTTTGGATGATAATTATCCAATAAATTCTGATCATTCGTATACGAGTGAACCGTTTCTATATGTCCTTTTTGAATTCCTAATTCTTTATCAATTACCTGTAAAATAGGCATGATGGCATTGGTTGTGCAACTTGCTGCCGAAAAAATAGTTTCTTTTTTTACATCAACTGTTTCGTGATTTACACCGTGAACAACATTTGGCACATCTCCTTTTGCCGGTGCCGTTAATAATACTTTTGAAACACCTTTTGATTTTAAATGGCGGCTTAATTCCTCACGATCTCTAAAAACACCCGTGTTATCAATAACCAATGCATCACGAATTCCGTATTTTGTGTAATCAATATCTTCTGGATTTTTTGCATCTATCATATAAACAGTGTGGCCGTTAATGATCAACGCTTTATTTTCAAGATCTTCAATAACAGTTCCCGGAAAAGGACCGTGCACTGAATCGGTACGTAAAAGATCGGCGCGTTTTACAATTTCAATATCGCTATTGCCACGTGTAACAATTGCTTTTAAACGCAACTGTTCGCCTTTACCTGCCTGCGCAATTAATTCGCGGGCGGCCAAACGACCAATACGGCCAAAACCATAAAGCACTACATCCTTTGGTATTACCGGGTTTGTAACGCCCAGCATATCTTTTAATTTATCGTTTATAAAATCGGTTTGCGATTTGTATTTTACTTTTTCCTGATCCCACTCAAAAGCTAATTTTCCAATATCAATTCTTCCAGCACCTACTTTTGATTCAGAGATCTCTTGTGCAATAGCAACTGTTTCGTAAATTGAAATTGGCTTTTTTACAATATTTTTTGCGTATAAATGCAGGTTCATTATTTCACTTGCACTTCTATCTACTAATTGGTTACGAAACAAAATAAGCTCGATAGATCTTTCGAACCATAGTTTACCCACTATATTTATAAGGTCTAATGCTGCCTTCTCTTGTTTGATCCAATCGTTAAGCTGAGACTTATAATCCGTGTTTGTTTTTTCTAAAGATTCCATAATGAATTAATTTTGTGCAAAAGTATCAAATCCTTGTTGAACGGCCAATTTTGTTGATAAAGTAAGCTATTAATGTTTATAAAAACCTCTTAAATAAAATAGCCACGAATTTCACTAATTTCTCTAATTCTTTGAAAAAATAATGCAAACTTTTGTTTTGTGTGAATTGGTTGTAATCCTTATTAAATAAGGATTACAATTTAATTTCACCAAAAACCAAACAATGGTTTTGAAATTTTTTGCGATAATTAGTGTAATTAGTGGCAAAACCTGAACTGGAGTTAAATTAACAAAAATAACCCCAATATTAGTTGCAAATAACTAAATTTGTACATATTATGAGAGATATAATCTGGACATTAATTGTTGTTTGGTTAATTTATAAACTGGTAGATATTTTTAGAGGAAGTACTAAAAAATCTTTTGCAAATAATTCTGCCAATCAAAACTTGCATAACGATCAGAATACTACTACCACAAACTTTTCCGCTAAAAAAGATCCCAAAGAAGTAATTCAAAAAAGCGCCGATAAAGAAGGCGACTACGTGGATTTTGAAGAGATAAAATAAACTAATGTAAAATGTAATATCGCAAAGGTAAGATGGAGGTTAGCACTTTTCCATTTCCCCTCTTACATCTTCCATTTTTTAGGCTGTTTCTTTCTTCAGACTTTTTACTTTTTCTATCATCACCACAAATTCATCAAACAAATATCTTGCGTCAAGTGGTCCGGGACAAGCCTCGGGATGGTATTGCACAGAGAAAGCATTTTTATTTTTAAGTCTTATACCTTCAATGGTTCCGTCATTTAAATTTATATGCGTGATCTCGATATTTGGATTTTTCTTTATGTCTTCAGGATTTAAACCGAAACCATGATTTTGAGAAGTGATCTCGCTTTTACCACTGATAAGATTTTGTACCGGCGCATTAATTCCGCGATGTCCTGCATGCATTTTAAAAGTTGAAATGCCTTGCGATTCCCCTAATAACTGGTGTCCTAAACAAATACCAAAAACAGGAATATCGGTATCAACCAATTCTTTTACAAAGGCAGAATCTTTTGGCATAGCACCTGGATCGCCGGGACCGTTAGATAACATAATGCCATCGGGTTTAAAAGCAAGAACTTCTTCTATTGTTGTTTTCATTGGAAAAACTTTTAAATAACAATTGCGTTCGGCCAGTGATCTTAAAATATTTTTTTTAACGCCATAATCAATAACAGCTACTTTATGCTTGGCTTTTTCTTCACCATAAAAATAACTTTGTTTAGTAGAAACCTTTGAGGACAATTCCAGTCCTTCCATTTTTGGAACTTTGGCCAATTGTTTTTTTAAAGCATCAACATCTAAATTATCGGAAGAGATGATACAGTTCATTGAGCCGCGATCTCTTATATAACGGACGATAGCGCGGGTATCTACATCGCTTATAGAAACAATGTTTGACTCTTCGAAATACTGCTGCAAACTTTTTTGTGCGCGTGGGCGCGAGAAACCGGTATTGAATTTTTTGCAAACCATGCCTGCAATTTTTATACCGTCGCTTTCAACTTCACTATCTTCGATACCGTAGTTACCAATGTGTGAGCTTGCCATTACAACAATTTGTCCGAAATAAGAAGGGTCGGTAAAAATTTCCTGGTAGCCTGTCATGCCAGTGTTAAAGCAGATCTCGCCGGTTGTGGTGCCAATTTTTCCGGCAGCTTTTCCCTCAAACACTTTTCCATCTTCGAGTACAAGGAGTGCCTTTGGGTGAGAAGAATATTTTAAATGCATAGTTTTTTTAGAGTATAATTAGAGTACAAATTCTAAACCGTAAAGTTGCATTTTTTTTAATTTGCTTTTTTTGAATGTTAATTTGTTTTTAAAACTTGGAGATTTTATACAGCCATTATAATCCATTTACTCGGCGAATGACGTCCTTTAAACAAAATTTTGAAGTTTTTTTTATAAAAACGAGGTAAAAATGAAATGTGACCCAACCTTTATGCAAAACAGAACGTGTTTATAAGCGATCAGATAATGAAGAAATGATTAACTATTGCCTCTTAGTAAAAACTGTTTGTTATTGCCTAAATTATTAGATTATTTAAAACATAAACCTTATATTAGCTAATTAAAATTCTCCTATATTATGAAAAGAATTATACATTCTTGTTTTTTATTTGTTGCTCTATTTTTATCAGGAACTTCATATGCCCAGGTTTTTTGGACTGAGACGTTTGGCGGCGCTGCGTGTAACCAAGGAAACTTGGCGACAGCGGGTGTACCTACTGCCTCTAATGGCGCATGGGCAGTTACTGCTTTGGGTACTGGACCAGGAAATGGGGCACAAGCAAATGAATGGTTTATAAGCGCTACAGAAAACGGAAACGCTGTTGGGACTTGTGGTTCTGGTTGTGGAACAAATCATACATTACACATGGGGTCAAATATATTTGCTCCATTTTTAGATCCGGGGGCTGCTTACTTAATTGGCCCAGGTTCACAAACAAATAAAAGAGCTGAATCGGGAGTAATCAATTGTACTGGCCAAACCAATATTACAATGGCTTTTAAATATTTAGCAAACGGTAATCCAGGTAGCGATTTTTGCGAGGCTCTGTATTTTGATGGTGCTGTTTGGAATGTTTTAGGAGTTCTTGCTCCAGTTGTTGGCATTTGTGCACCCCAAGGATCATGGACCCCTCAATCTTATGTTTTACCAGTATCTGCAAATAATAACGCTGCCGTTAGAGTTGGTTTTAGATGGCAAAATGGCACTGTTACAGGGGGGCCTGGAACAGGTGATCCATCGGTTGCTGTAGATGACATCACACTTTCATCGCCTGTTGCTTTAACATTTACAACACCATTAACAGCTTGTTCAGGTCAAACCACAAATGCTTCTGTTACAACAACAGTTGCCGGGGCAACTACCTATACATGGGGAGCTCTGCCAGCAGGGCCTACTTTTGCACCTCCTACAGGAACACAAGTTACAATCACTTATCCAACTTCTGGGACTTTTTCTATCGTTTGTGTTGCTTTAAATGGCATTTTACCAATAGCTTCTGCAACTCAAGTTGTAGTAGTTTCTCCATCTCCAACAATAACTCTTGCACCTGCTTCTCAAACAATTTGTACTGGTGCTACAGCTACAATTACTGCAAGTGGCGCAACCACATACACATGGAATACTGCAGCAACTACCAGCGTAATTACTGATTCGCCAGTTGCAAATACAAATTATACTGTAGTTGGGTCAAATGGCAGTTGTACTGCTGCGGCAGTTGCTACTGTAATTGTTGCAAACAGTTTAGCTATTTCCGCAGGACCTTCAAGCCCTTCTGTCTGTCCGGGTAGTGCTGTGACATTGACCGCAAGCGGAGGAGCCACCTATACCTGGGTAGCACCGCCTTCTAATACTATTGGTACGGGGCCGAGCATTGTTCACAATCCCGCCGTTGCAACTACCTACACTGTTTTTGTTACATCCGGTACTTGTAATGGCAATCTTACATTTTCGGTTGGTATGTCTACCGGTTTGTCATTAACTGTTGCGGCAAGTTCTTCAACGGTTTGCCCCGGTCAAACAACTACATTGACCGCTTCAGGAGCTACCAATTATACCTGGTCTCCAGCAGGCTCGTTAAGTACTACGAGTGGCTCGGTCACAAACGCATCGCCCAATACACAAACAACCTACACTGTTGTAGGTGATAATGGCGCAGGTTGTACTGGTACTGCAAATATTACTATAAGTATGGGTGCAGGTGCTTCAATTGGTGTTTCGGCCACGGCTTCTGCAGTTTGTACAGGTTTTAACTCTACATTAACCGCTACCGGCGCTACATCTTATACGTGGTCGGGTACTACATTAACTACTTCAATTGTTCAACCTTCTATCTCTGTTGGTCCGGGTACATATACTGTTCTTGGTAGTACAGGTGTTGGCTGTAATAGCTTTTCAGTTATCACAATCAATTTAGCTCCGCCATTAAATGTGCAGGTAACGCAATCAAGTTTTACTACTTGTATGGCAAGTAACTTTCCACAATTCTCTAAACCTATTACATTAAATGCTACAGGCGCTTCTAACTATAACTGGTCACAATGTAATCCAACTTACATGACCATTTGTATTGGGCCAACAATTACCGTAAGGCCTCCAACATCAACTTGTTATACTGTTACAGGATCAACCTCAGTTTGTTCAGGATCTGCAGTTGTATGTGTTACTGTAATACCACAATTTACAATGGCAGTTACGCCGGCGCAACCAATTATTTGTTTGGGCGATTCAATCGTATTAAAAACTACGGCTATTGGTACACTAGCTGTTTTACCTATTCCGTCTGCAACAAACGCTAATGGTTATGTTTGGACAGAGCCTTTGAATGCGCCACCACCAAGTTTAGATAATCCTTTGTCTGGTACTGTTACTGCATACCCGCAAACCACATGTACTTATACTTTTGAGATCTATGATTCAAGGGCCTGCGTTTCGTTACCAAGATTAATAACGGTAACTGTTATTCCGCAACCATTAACATCTATAGCTATACCAACTATTAATAACATTGCAACCAATACGGTTTGCTTTGTGGGACTCAGTCCCGGGGCGCCTGATAATACTATTACTTTAACAGGAAATAATAATAACCCGGGCTTACCGTTTGGAGTTGTTCCAACTTATACATGGAGCTCAGGATATTTAAATCCGCCGTGTAATTCACAATCAATTTTAACTCCTGTAAATAATAATTCAGTAATTGTAAATGCTCCTTGCCGATTACCATTTCTTGTTACTTATACTTTACTTTCAGGTTTTAATGGTATACCAGGTTGCAGACGTGTTGATACCGTAACGATAAGAGGAATAGATTGTAGACCTGTGCGAAATATACAATTTCAAACAGCTACACCTAATGATACGATCTGTACACGAACCTGCGTAACCTTTTTAAATCAAACAGATACAATGGCGGGCTTACCACAGTTGTATGAGTGGACTTTCCCAAGCGGCGCTCCACCAACATCAACCTTAACTAACCCAACTATTTGTTATAATTTACCCGGTACATGGAATGTGGTCTTAAAAGTTTCAAATCCATATCCAATTGCAACTGGTGGTAGTACATTAATTGCATACAGGAATAAATATATTAAAGTGGTTGATATTCCAAACGTAACAATTATAGCGCCGGGACAATATAAAAGTGATACAACTATCCGTTTTGGACAGTGTGTTACATTAAACGGTTATGGTGCCAAAACATATCAATGGAACACAGGCTATAAACTCTCAAACTTTATAACGGTTCCGAATGTTACGGTTTGTCCGCAAAACACAACGCAATATATTTTACAGGGATGGAATAGTTCACAATGTTCTTCATTCGATACCATAAATGTAATTGTGGTTGATGATTGCGGAGAAATGTTCGTTCCTAATGCTTTCTCTCCGAATAATGATGGTGCTAATGATGTATTGTATGTAAGAGGAGAATGTTTAGAAACATTGACCTTTATGGTGTTTAACCGTTGGGGCCAAAAAGTTTTTGAAACCACCGATAAAAATATTGGCTGGGATGGAACTTTTAAAGGCGATATTATGAATACTGGAGTATTCGTCTATCGACTCGAGGGCAAGGATTATGACGGCAAAGGTTATAGTTTGAAAGGTAACGTAACATTAATCAGATAAGGCTTAAGCATATGAAAACTAAATATATCGTACATTCTTTTTTAGCTTTTTTAATGGTAAACCAATTATCAAAAGCTCAGGATATTCACTTCTCACAGTATACGGAGACACCAAGCAGCATTAACCCTGCTCTGGCCGGTGTGCACTATAACACACGTGTGATTGCAAACTTCAGAACCCAATGGGGAAGTGTTGCAACAAGTTACCAAACAATTGGTTTATCGTTTGAACAAACCATTAAAGCAAAAAAAATAAAAGGAAGTTATTTTGCTATTGCCTTAAATGTTTTTCAAGATGCCGCAGGTGACGCTAAATTAAAAAGCCTTAATCCAAATTTGGGTATTTCTTATATTCAAAAGATCAATAAGCAAATGAAGTTTTCCGGTGGTTTACAAGGCGGTTTGGTTTACAGAACTATTGATATAAATAACCTGCGTTGGGACAGGCAGTTTACCGGTTATGAATACGACCCAACTTTACCAAGCGGTGAGCCTGCTACGCCAAGAAGTGCTATCACTACTTATGATATGGGTGGCGGTGTTAATTTTAATTACGCTCAAAGCGAAAAATTCTTTAGCTCAAAAGATGGTAATAAATTTGATTTTGGTTTTGCTGCTTATCATTATGGCATTCCAGCAAATTCATTTATTATTACAAGCGAAAAACTATATAATCGCTATTGCGCTTATGCTAATGGCGATTTTAATATTCCAAACTCTAAGAATGCAATTATGCCGAGCTTTTTATACATGCGCCAGGGCCCAAGCAGCGAGTTCATTGTAGGCGCGTTATTTAAATTTATTTTGGTAGATCAATCGGTTTATACTACAAATAAGAAACCGTGCGCTATTTCGGTTGGTTCGCAATACCGTTACAGGGATGCAATAGTGCCGCAGGTATTAGTGCAGTATGATAAATATGCATTTGGCGCATCGTATGATATAAACGTTTCTGCTTTAACACCGGCTTCAAAAAGAAATGGTGGTTTAGAGATCATGTTAAGATATAATGTATCGCCTGGATATGGCCGTAATTTAGGTCGTGGAGATACTAAAGCATCATATTAATAACTTAAGCGTTAGTTATCTAACGCTTTTTTTTTTAAACAAAAAGACAAGTTATAGGTTAAATTCATAGTTAGAGTTATACATGAAAAAACAAAATTTATGCCTAATGATACTTTTGCTTTTAAAAAATTCTCTATAAAACAAGACAAATGTGCCATGAAGGTTGGCACAGATGCAGTTCTTTTGGGTGCATGGATCTACCCCAATGGCAGCAAAACAATTTTAGATATTGGAACAGGTACAGGCGTAATTTCTTTAATGCTTGCTCAAAAATCAGAAGCAAAAATTACCGCGATAGATATTAATAAAGAAAGTACCGAGCAGGCAAAATTAAATGTTTCGGAAAGTATTTTTAGTGCGAAGGTTGATGTGAAGAATATTTCAATACAAGATCTTGCAAAAGAAAGCGATGAGAAATTTGATCTTATAGTTACCAATCCCCCCTATTTTATTGATTCTTTTAAAGGTGTTGAAATAACACGGACCATAGCAAGACATGCAGATTCGTTACCTTTTGAAGAGCTTATTGACAGTGTGAAAAAATTATTAGATATAAAAGGAAAATTTTGTTTGATCCTTCCAAAGAATGAAGCCGGGATCTTTAGAAAAATGGCTGAGCAAAAAGGATTACACTTATCAAAATTGTTACGCATAAGAACCAGGTTAGAAAAAGAAACTGAGAAAAGACATTTAATGCAGTTTGAATTTAAAGAAACTGAGTTCTCAGAGTCCACGCTGGTACTGGAAGAGAACGAATCGAGAAATTATACCGAGGCGTATAAAGAATTTACCAAAGATTATTATTTAAATTTTTAAGAGAAGTTTTTATCGTACTGATAAAAAAATTTACTACAACATTTTCAAAAATTTGGTCAA
>DDPF01000009.1 GCA_002342065.1 Bacteroidetes bacterium UBA2475
GATCCACCTGCACAAATAGCAGTAGGTGAGGCCGTAGCGTTAACAGTAGGAATAGGGGTAACAATTAAATTAACCGTACTGGTTGTGGTACAACCAAAACCGTTAGCACCAGTCACAGTATAAAGTGTGGTTGATGAAGGATTCACTGTAACCGTTCCACCAATTAAAGCACCCGGGTTCCATGTATAAGATGTAGCACCTGATGAAGATAGAGTAGCTGTACTTCCTGCACAAATATTTGTTGGAGAAACAACAGCCGTAATAGTAGGATTTGGATTAACAATAATAGCAACTGTGTTTGAAGTTGAACAACCTCCGTTAGAACCTATAACTGTATATGTAGTATTTACGGCTGGCGTCACAACAACAGTACCTCCGGATAAAGCACCGGGATTCCATGTATAAGCAGTAGCACCGCTGGCTGTTAATGTTGTTGAATTACCGGCACAAATTGTTCCCGGCGAAGCAACCACGTTAACAGTAGGTATTGGAGTAACAATTAAATTAACCGTTCTTGTTGTGGTACAGCCAAAACCGTTAGCAGCTGTAACAGTATAAAGCGTAGTTGCTAAAGGAGAAACAGTAATAGTTCCACCTGTTACAGCACCCGGGTTCCATGTATAAGAAGTAGCACCTGATGAAGATAAAGTTGCTGTACTTCCCACACAAATATTTGTAGGCGAAGCAATAGCAGTAATAGTAGGAATAGGATTAACAATTAAATTTACGGTTGCTGCAGAAGTACAACTTCCGTTGCTTCCGGTAACAGTATATAAAGTAGTAACAAGTGGATTAACAGTTATTGGATTTCCAACAATGTTACCAGGGTTCCAAGTATATGTTAAAGCACCTGATCCAGTAAGTGTGGCTGAAGCTCCGGCACAGATAACTGTTGGTGAAACTGTTGCGTTAACCGTTGGAATTGGGTTTACTAATAACGATATCGTTTTTGTATCGGTACAATTTGCAGTTGCTCCCGTAACCGTGAAAACCGTTGTTCCTGCAGGAGAAACTGTAACACTTCCTCCGCTTAAGTTACCGGGGTTCCATGTATAAGTTGTTGCGCCGCCTGTTGATAAAGTTGCCGTACCGCCAACACAAATAGATGTTGGAGTTGAAATTGGATTAAGGGTTGGCGTAATGTTTACAGATACCTGGCGTGTAGCTGAGTTGGTACAACCTGCGGCGTTACTTCCCGTAACAGTGTAAACCGTTGTCGACCCCGGAGTTACCGTAACAGTTCCCCCAGATAAAGCGCCTGGTTGCCATGTATAAGTTAAAGCACCCGTTGCCGTTAAAGTACTCGATCCTCCACTACAAATTACAGTTGGATTAGCTGCAGTACTCACGGTTGGGTTTGCATTAACAACCAAAGCTATTGTTTGTGTACTGATACAACTGCCATTAGCGCCAATAACCGTATAAGTTGTACTTATTGCTGGTGTTACTGTTACAGTTCCGCCTGGCAAAGCACCGGGGTTCCATGTATATGATGCTGCACCAGTTGCACTTAATGTAGCAGAACTACCCGCGCAAATTGCGGTTGATGAAGAAGTTGTATTTAAAGTTGGTGTAGGCGTAACAGAATATGATAATGTATTTGTAGTTTGGCAACCTAAGGCATTAGCACCAGTAACTGAAAAAGTAGAGGTAACGGTTGGTGTTATGACAATTGATGAAGAGAAAACAGATCCTGGATTCCATGTATAACTTACTGCGCCACTCGCGGTTAAAGTTGCAGAACCACCACTGGCACTACATATAGTAGTGGGCGAACTTACAACGGTCATTGTTGGCCCGTTGCTTACTGATATTTGAACAGTTTCTGTATCGGTACAAGAAAGTAAAGATCCTGTTACGGTATAAATTGTTGTTGCTGCAGGAGACACCACTACAGATGATCCCACAAGGTTACCGGGATTCCATGTATAAGTTAACGCACCTCCGGCTAATAAATTCACTGTTCCACCAGCGCAAATTGTGTTGGTGCTACTAAACGCAGATACAGTAGGCGATCCAATAACACTAATATTTACCGTGGCCGAACCTGTACAACTTCCATTTCCACCAACAACTGTGTAGGTTGTTGTTGTGGTTGGAGTTACTACTATCACTGATGTTGTGGCTCCTGTGCTCCATGTATAATTGGTCGCACCTCCGGCTGTTAATGTTGCAGGACTTCCTGCACAAACTACATTAGTATTAGTACTTGCAGTAATAAAAGGTGCCGGACTGACCGTTACCTGAATAGTTTTGGAGGAGACACAACTTATTGAGTTTGTTGCCGTGACCGTATAAATTTGAGTAACTGGTGGCGAGACGGTGACCGTACCTCCTGATAATGAACCAGGCTGCCATGTGTATGTGACACCACCGGTGGCTGTTAAAGTTGAAGATGTTGTAGGGCAAATTGTTGCAGGTGATGCTGCCACAATAATATTAGGCGCAGAAATAAATATCGTCGTCATCTGCGGCCAACCCCCACCGGGGAAACCACAGGAACTTTTTGGTGGACAGACACCATTTCCACCACAAGAATCGACCCTGAAAACAGAATAAGTTGTTGTAGCTGTTACGTTTGGTAATGCTAATGTTGGCGAAGTTGTGATACCTTGTAAGTTACCACCATTATCATAATATTTGTAATAAACAGTTGATGTAACACAACTTGGCGCTAATGCAGGACTGGCACAAGGCAACGGGCAGTTTGGATTATTAATGGTTAATGTTTTTGGGCCTGGACAACTAGGTGTAAGTGCGGTTGTAAAAGGCGAATGGGTTAATGACGCAGAACAAGGAACCGGCGCGACACCAGGCACCACAAAGGCGTTGACCGCTGTCCACGGCCCGGTACTGGTAGTGCCATAAACAGCCTCCCTTGCCCTGAAGTACATAGTAGTTCCTGGACAGAAATAAGAATAGGGAATTAATATGGAATTATATGGTTCCAGAACACAATTATCAGCCCATGTTGGCGCTGAGTAGCCTGGAATATTCAATAAAGAGTTAAAGAAGGGGTAACTAACGTATGTAACACCAGGGCCTGTCCAGTTGGTTAAGGTGTTGATCAAGCAAGGAGGTTGTACACCAAGAAATCCAGTAGGAGAACATGAAACTTCAATTTGCATCCAATATGGTCCGCCGCCACATGTAGCGCCATTCGAAGAGCCATTTACAGTTATACCCGTTGGGCCGGCAGAGAAGTTATAATTGACAAGTGGGAACGCATGCGTAGCAAAAATAGATTTGCAACCAAAAGTCAAAACAAAAAGAAGGACGTAATGAAACCTCATATTTTTTAATTTAATTAGCTAACTTATTAAATATTTTTGAACAATTCCTTTAAAACTAGGAAACTAATAGTGGCAAATCTGTAAAATATTGATTTACAAATAGTTAAAAACAAGTTTAATAACAGGTAATTGTTAATTATTTTTTTAACGTTTTGGTTAAAGTGTGTTTTTGGTTGTTTTGACAAAAATATTTTAAAAAAAATAAAATTTTTAAAATTACAGAATCGTTACTTTTGAGAGATTTATGTCAAATAATACTATAGCACTTTTGCCAGACCATGTAGCTAACCAAATTGCCGCGGGTGAGGTGGTGCAAAGGCCCGCAAGTGTTGTAAAAGAACTATTAGAAAATGCAATTGATGCGGGCGCCACTCAAATAAAGCTTATCATAAAAGATGCCGGAAAATCACTCATACAAGTGATTGATAATGGCAAAGGCATGAACCCTTTTGATGCAAGAATGTGTTTTGAAAGACACGCCACCTCTAAAATAAATTCGGCTGATGATCTTTTTGCTTTAACTACCAAAGGCTTTAGGGGTGAGGCTTTAGCGAGTATTGCAGCCATTGCTCAGGTTGAGTTAAAAACAAAAAAAGCAGACGATCTTGTTGGTCAGCATATAATTATAGAAGGTGGAAAATTTATTGAGCAAACTGAATGTCAATGCGCTACCGGAACAACTTTTATTGTTAAGAATTTATTTTTTAATGTCCCTGCCCGCCGTAATTTTTTAAAGAACGATCAGGTTGAACAAAAACATATTATTGATGAGATAGAGCGTGTTGCAATTCCTCACACCGATATCCATTTTATCTTTCAAAGTAATGGTAACGAAGTTTTAAATCTTCCTGCCGGAAATTTAATGCAGCGTATCAAATCATTAATAGGAAGTTACATTCAAAAAGAATTGGTTCCTATTAGCGAAGACACCAATTTTGTAAAGATCCGCGGCTATGTTAGTCTCCCCGAAGCAGCTATAAAAACAAGAAAAGAACAGTATTTTTTTGTGAATAACCGCTTTGTAAAAAACCCTTTTTTAAACCATGCAATTTACGAAGCATATAAAGAATTAATTACTTACCAATCGCACCCACGTTATTTTTTGTTCTTAGAAATGGATCCAAAAAATATCGATATCAATATTCATCCAACAAAAACTGAAGTAAAATTTACTGATGATAAAGCGGTTTATATGTTATTGGTAAGTTCTATCAAACGCGCATTGGGTAAGGCAAACGTTGGACCATCGCTTGATTTTGATTCTGAAATGAGCGTTAGCTTAGATGCGCAATCCGAGAATAGGATCATCACTCAGCCAAAAGTAAGTTATAATCAAAACTATAATCCTTTTAATTCTAACACTTCAATTTCGCAAGAAAATACTTTACAAAAAGCAAATAAACAGCATTGGGAAACCATGTTTGAAGGCTTTAAGAACACGCAGGAAAATACGATAACTACTTCAGATGATCCACAACAAAATGCGTTGGAAGAATTAAAGAATGAAGCAGTTAATTTTATTTTTTTTCAACTTAATCAAAAATACATTGTTACTACTTACAATAAAAACGTTTTAATTGTCGACCAGCAAAGAGCGCACGAGCGTATTGTTTACGAACATTACTTAAAAACAAAAAAAGAAACAAAAATCGCCTCGCAACAAATGCTTTTTCCTGAACAAATAGAACTAAGTGCCAATGATTTTATTTTGATGAAAGACCTTGGCGATGAGTTTAAATTGTTGGGTTTTGACTTCGAGGTTTTTGGTAAAAATAGTATTGTTGTTAATGGCACACCAAGCGATCTGAAAGATTTTAAAACTGCCGAAACAATTGAAAGTATATTAGAAACTTTTAAATTGAACACCATTGATAGTAAGATAGAAAAACACGATAATCTTTGCCGCGCAATTGCGTATAATACTTGTATTAAATACGGTAAATCACTTGATAATGAAGAGATGCGGCTGATATTAGAACATTTAATAAATTGCGAAAATCCTTTGCATACAGCATCTGGCAAATCAATTATGATGGAAGTGGATTATACGGACATAGAAAAGTTTTTTAAAAAGTAAATGAACTTTAACAATCAATACAGGCCAGGGGCGTTTGGTGGTTTACCAGTGGTAACCAAAAATATATTAATAATTAATGTAGTATTTTTTCTATTAACCATTGCCTTACAAAGCACTCAAAATATAGACCTTGCTAAATACTTAGGCCTGCATTATCCTACTGCTCCAGACTTTAAACCACACCAGTTTGTTACTTACATTTTTATGCATGGGAGTTTTTCGCATATTTTATTTAATATGCTTGCCGTATATATTTTTGGACAAGTACTAGAACAGGTTTGGGGCCCTAAACGGTATTTGATCTTTTACATTTTAACCGGTTTTGGCGCTGCATTGGCTCAATATATAGTTATTTATTTTTCGGCTGGCCCCTTAGTAGATTCTATACAGGCTGTTCAGAATAATTTATCACCAACTACTTTTGAGGAATTATTCGCAAGCCCAAGATTTCAAAGGAGTGTATCGGATGATTTTGTCTTTGAATTTAACAGTTTTATTAAGCAATATAATTTAGCTCTACAGGAAAACCAAGGAAGGGCAATGAGTTTAGCCTCACAGTTTTTATTAGACTATAAAAATCAATACCTTAACTCACATGTTGTGGTTGGCGCCTCCGGCTCATTATTCGGATTACTTGGCGCATTTGGTATGATATTTCCTAACAGAATGCTGTATCTTTATTTTCTTTTTCCCGTAAAAGCAAAGTGGCTGGTTATCGGTTACGGGGCAATTGAACTGTTCTCAGGTTTAAGAAATAACCCCGGAGATAACGTAGCTCATTTTGCGCATATTGGCGGTTTAGTAGTTGGTATTATTATTGTTTTAATATGGCGTAAAGACAAACAACATTTTTATTGAGTATGAACTTTTTTCAAAAAATAAAAAATAATTTCCAGCAGCAGGGTGTCCTCACGCAGATAATTGTAATAAATGTTGCCATTTTCTTAACACTAAATTTAGTTGGTAACCTATCTCACTTAAATTTAACACCGTACGTTGCAATGACAATTGGTGTTGATTTTATCTATAAATTCTGGACCATTTTTACCTATATGTTTGCCCATGAGAACCTTGGCCATATTTTTTGGAACATGGTTTTATTTTATTTTACGGCGCAAATATTCTTTACAATTCTAGGCCAAAAAAAAATGTTGTATGTATATGTAATGAGTGGCTTATGCGGCGGTGGTCTGGTTTTAACACTTGGTTTACTATTCCCTGAATCGTTCGGTAATTCTTTGTTGTTAGGGGCTTCTGCTGCTGTGCTTGGTGTTGGCGCAGTTATGGCAATATATTCTCCTAATTATAAGGTGTATTTATTTGGGGTATTAGAGTTGCCTTATAAGTACTTTTTTCTTATCACCTTTGGAGTAAGCACTATTATTGATCTTTCGGTAAATACAGGGGGTAAAATATCGCATATAGGCGGGGCTTTATTTGGCGTTTTATACGGCTATAATTTAAGAAAAGGAGTAGATCTTTTTAACCTGGACATCTTTTCGAGAAGGAAAAACAAGCTAAAGATCGTAAGCAAAAGCCAATCAGGATATTATAACTCCGAACAGGTCATGAATGAAATACTTGATAAAATTTCAAAAAGCGGGTATGATAGCCTGACAAAAAAAGAAAAAGACGAGCTTTTTAAATTGTCACAAAAAAAATGAGGTTTATTAATATTTTATTATATTAGTCCTCCCAAAATGAACCAAAGATTCTCTGTCATACTTATAATTTTATGTTTAAGCGTTGATCTTTTTTCGCAATCAAAAAGCGTAAGTAAGAAGCAAGACATTTACGATGCCGACGAGCATTTTAAACATAAGAACTATTTAATGGCTATTCCTATTTATAAAGCCGAATTAAAAAAAGACAAGAACAACAAAAAAATTAAATACAATCTTGGTATCTGTTACCTTAACACAAAGATCAACCGCGAAGAGTCTATTAAATATTTTGAAGATTATTCAAAAGAAGATAAAGGTGAAGACGAGGTTTGGATCAATTTAGGAAGAGCTTATCTATTAAATAATCGTATAGATGATGCTATTGCCGCTTTCGAGAAATTTAAAAGTTTAAAACCTAAAGAAGCAAAAAAAGTTCAACGCTATCTTGAAAATTGCAGTAACGCTGCAAAATTTATTGATGGGCCTTCAAACGTTACATTCCAGAATTTAGGAAAAGAGATTAATAGCGATGAGCCGGATTACTATCCATTTGTAAGTGCCGATGAAACGGTTCTTGCTTTCACTTCAAGAAGAAAAGAAAATGTTGGTGGGAAAAGAGTTGAGATGGATGGTTACCACAGTAGCGATGTTTATTATAGTAAGATCGAAAACAATAACTGGACAAAAGCGGCTAATGCGGGTAAAACAATTAACACCGGTTTAGATGAGCAGGTTGTTGGTTTGCGTCCCGATGGTTTAGAGTTGTACGTGTATTTAGATCACATTGATAAATTTGGTGACCTATACGTTTCTGCAAGAAAAGATGTGAGTTCTGAATTCCCAAAACCAAGACTGTGCGACCCATTAATTAATGCAAAAGTTGAAACAAGCGGATGCTTGAATGAAGATGGAAGCATAATGGTTTTTGCAAGAAGAGATAAAGTTACTTCAAATAGCGACCTGTATGTTTGTAAAAAATTACCGAACGGTAAATGGGGCGCTGCACAAAAATTACCACCTGTAATTAATACGGAGTATAACGAAGATTTCCCTTACTTGTCTAACGATTGCGCAACCTTGTATTTTGCGAGCGAAGGACATAATAGTATGGGAGGATACGATCTGTTTAAAACAGAATGGAACGTGATCGAGAATACTTTTAGCGAACCACAAAATTTAGGTTACCCAATTAACTCTACTGATGATGACAGAAATATTTGCGTTACACCTGATGATAGGGTTGCATACATAAGTGCTTTTCGTCCGGGTGGTTTTGGCGACCTTGATCTTTACAGGATAAAATTTAATGAGAACGATCAGATCAGTAAGATCTTTGTTGGACAAATTTATTTGGGTGATACAACTGCAAAGAGTAAACCAAAAAATTATACGGTTTCAATGATCGTAACAAACGCGCAAAACAAAATTGAATATAACTTTACACCACATTCAAAAACAGGAAGATTTGTAATGAGCCTACCAGCAGGTTTCTATAAGCTTTCAATTGTATCGCAAGGCTATACAGATTACAAGGAAGAAATAACTATTTCTGATTATGGAAAAGTAGACATTGAAAAGAACAGGAATTTTTTATTAAAACCAAAACCTGGTTACGTTCCACCTGTTGAAAAAGTGGAGAATAATAAAAAACCAAAGCCGAAACCAAAAACTGGCGTAAAATAATTTTTACTTCTTATTTCTTTTTTCAAGCACTGCCGTAACGTCTTTTAAAGAAAGATCTTTGGCCCTGAGTAATATTAAATAGTGATAGAGTAGGTCAGCAGCTTCGTTTAAAAAAAGTTCTTTATTATCATCTTTTGCTTCAATAACTATTTCAATAGCTTCTTCTCCAACTTTTTGCGCTATTTTATTTATTCCTTTTTTAAATAATTGCGACGTGTAAGAATCATCTTTAGGATCATTTTTTCTTTCACTAATTATATTTTCAAGCTCGTTTAAAAAATTTATAGAGATATTTTTTTCATCAAAACAAGTATCAGCTCCTGTGTGGCAAACAGGGCCAATGGGAGTTACTTTAATTAAGAGCGTATCTTCATCGCAGTCTAACAAAATAGAATTTACATTTAAATAGTTTTTGCTTTCTTCACCTTTTGTCCATAACCTATTTTTTGAGCGCGAAAAAAATGTAACACGCTTTTCTTTTTGTGTTTTAGTAAAGGCTTCAATATTCATATAGCCCAACATTAAAATTACGTTTGTTATATTATCCTGAATTATTACCGGAATTAATCCGTCTATAGATTTATTAAAATTTGGTTTCATTTTTATATTCTTATTTCTATGTGATTATTTTTTAAATATTTTTTTAATTCAATTATTTCAATTTCTTTAAAATGAAAAATACTTGCTGCCAATGCGGCATCTGCCTTTCCGTTAATAAAAACATCTTTAAAATGTTCTATGGTTCCGGCACCACCACTTGCAATCACCGGCACATTCACTGCTTCAGAAATTTGTTTAGTAATATCAATAGCAAAACCTTTTTTAGTACCATCATTATTCATCGAGGTTAATAAAATTTCTCCTGCACCTAATTCAACAATTTGTTTTGCCCAATCCAACGCTTTTAATTCTGTTTTAATTCTGCCGCCGTTTAAATAAACAAACCAATCGTTATTTTCAAATTTTGTATCAATCGCTAAAACTACGCACTGGCTACCAAATTGATCTGATAATTTTTTTATTAATTGAGGATCTTTTATGGCGGCAGAATTAATTGAAATTTTGTCCGCCCCAGCATTTAATAAAAGGGATACATCTTCAATAGAACTAATACCACCACCAACAGTAAAAGGAATATTTATGTGTTTGGCAATTCGTGTTACTAATTCAATTAAAGTTTTTCGTTTTTCGTTGGTTGCTGTAATGTCCAAAAATACCAGTTCATCGGCACCTTGCTGAGCGTATGCAATAGCAAGCTCTACAGGATCTCCGGCATCTCTAATATTTTCAAAGTTCACACCTTTAACGGTGCGACCATCTTTAATGTCTAAGCAAGGTATAATTCTTTTAGCAAGCATCTATAAAAATGTTTTTAGTTCATTAATGCTAATTAGCCCTTCATAGATCGCTTTTCCAATAATTACACCAGAGCAATTTATTTCTTTTAGTTCTTCTACATCCTTTTTATTTGCAACGCCTCCACTGGCAATTAAATTTAATTTAGGATATTGGTTAATTATTTTTTTATACAAGTCGATGGAAGGACCTTGCAACAAACCATCTTTTGAAATATCAGTACAAAAAATAGTATTTACTCCTTCTGCCATATTTTCTTTAATAAAATCAAGAATTAAAATATCCGTAGTCTCCAACCAACCGCCTATAGCAATTTTTTCATCTTTCACATCGGCGCCTAAAAGTATTTTATCTGCACCATATTTTTGTAGCCATGAAAAAAAGAGATCTTTATTTTTTACTGCAATACTTCCTATGGTTGCAATTCTTGCACCTGATTCAAAAACAGATCTGATCGCTTCATCTGTTTTTATGCCTCCGCCAAAATCAATTTTAAGTTTTGTTTTAGAAGCAATTTTTTCCAGAACTTTGTAATTAATTATTTTCCCCTCTTTTGCACCATCAAGATCTACCAGGTGTAAACGTTTTACACCAATGTCTTCAAATGCGAGTGCCACCTCTAAAGGATGTTCATTGTAGATCTTTTTTTGCGCATAGTCCCCTTGCGTTAATCGAATACACTTACCATCTATAATATCTATTGCAGGAATGATTTCCATTTTTATAACTTTATAAAATTTTCTAATAATGTTTGTCCGGCAACACCCGACTTTTCAGGATGAAACTGAACCCCATAAAAATTATTTTTATTTAAAGCGGTACTATAATTGATGCCATAATTGGTTTTAGCAATTGTGTTATTTCCTAATTCTGCATAATAACTATGTACTAAATATTGATATTCATTTTCTTTAATGCCTCTAAATAAATTTGTTTTAAGATCTGTAATTGTATTCCAGCCCATTTGAGGCACTTTTAATTCTGAAAAAGTAAATAATTTTATATCCTGATCAAAAATTCCTAAACAATTTGTTTTTCCTTCTTCAGAATAATTACACATTAATTGCATACCTAAACAAATTCCTAAAAATGGTTGAGTTAAAGAACAGATAACTGTATCTAATTTTTTTTCGCGTAAATATTGCATAGCACTGCTTGCTTCTCCAACGCCGGGCATAATAACTTTGTCCGCTGTTAAAATTTCGTCAGCATCATCCGTTATAAGCGCGTTAATTCCAATACGCTCAAGCGCAAATGAAACAGACCGCGTATTACCGGCATTATATTTTATAATTACTGTTTTCATTTATAACACACCTTTTGTAGATGGTAAACTCATATTATTTATATCTCTTTTAACAGCCATTTTTATTGTTTTTGCAAATGCTTTAAATATGGCTTCTATTTTATGGTGTTCGTTTTGTCCTTCTGCTTTAATATTTAAATTACATTTTGCAGTGTCGCTAAAAGATTTGAAAAAGTGAAAGAACATTTCTGTTGGCATTTCACCAATTTTCTCACGTTTGAAATCTGCTTCCCAGACCAACCAATTCCTTCCGCCAAAGTCCAAAGCTACTTGGGCCAGACAATCATCCATAGGTAGGCAGAAGCCATAACGTTCAATCCCGATCTTATTTCCAAGCGCTTTTAAAAACGCATCGCCTAAACTCAAGCCAACATCTTCTATCGTGTGGTGTTCGTCAATATGTAGGTCGCCTTTTGCATCTATGTTAAGATCGATATTTCCGTGTTTAGCAATTTGCTCCAGCATGTGATCGAAAAATGGAAGTCCTGTAGATATAGTTGATCTTCCGCTCCCATCTAAATTTAATTCGATGGTAATATCCGTTTCTTTTGTTTTGCGTGTTTGAATAATTTTTCTTTCGGGTAATTTTAAAAAGTGGTAGATCTCTTCCCAATTGCTGCATTGGAAGGCTGTTGTATTTTCAGGAAGGTCAAAGTCATTATTTTTAATAAATATCGCTTTCGCTCCTAAATTTTTTGCCAACTGCACATCCGTTAACCTGTCGCCAATAACAAATGAATTGGCGAGATCATATTCTCCGTTCATATATTTTTTGAGCAAGCCTGTATTTGGTTTTCGTGTTGGTGCATTGTCTTTTTCAAATGTTCTGTCAATACATATTTCAGAAAATTTAATGCCTTCTTCTTCTAGTGTTTTAATAATGAAATTTTGCACCGGCCAAAATGTGTCTTCTGGAAAGGAGACAGTTCCTAAACCATCCTGGTTAGTTACCATTACCAATTCAAGATCTAATTCGCTGGAAATTTTACCTAACCAGGTAAAAACGCTCGGCAAAAAAGATAATTTTTCAAAACTATCAATTTGAAAGTCTTTCGGTTCCCTGATAAGAGTACCATCACGGTCTATAAATAATATTTTTTTCATTTGTTGTAATTTGTTAAAGTGTTCAATAAAAGTTCGTTCTCTTTTTTTGTTCCAATTGTTATTCGTAAACAGCCTTCGCATAATGTAACAGTACTTCGGTTACGAATTATTATTTTATTTTCTGATAGATAATTATAAATGTCAATTGCGTTTGTAGTTTTCACCAAAATAAAATTTGCTTCGCTTGGGTATACTTTTATAATAAACGGTAACTTAATAATTGCTTCGATCAGTTTATTTCTTTCTAAAACAATTTTTTTTATCCAACTATTTACCTGTTCTAAATTATTTAAAGCCTCTAAAGCTATTTTTTGAGATACAGAATTAATATTATAAGGCGGTTTTATCTTATTAAATACATCAATAATTTGTTGCGACGCAAAGGCCGTGCCAACTCTTAAACCCGCCAAGCCCCAAGCTTTAGATAGCGTTTGAAGAATTACTAAATTAGGGTAATTTAATAATTCGGGAATTAAACTTCGGTAACTTGCAAAATTTATATAGGCTTCGTCAATAACAACAATGCCTTTAAATGATTCGAGAATTGATCTTATAGAATCCCATTTTACACCATTGCCTGTTGGGTTATTTGGACAACAAATAAAAATAAGTTTTGTATTTGTAGTAATTCCGTTTATAATATTTTCAGTATCTAATTGAAATTTGTCTAGGGTTAAGGGAACTTTTATTACCTGCACGTCGTTGATATTTGCCGACACTTCATACATACCATACGTTGGCGGACAAATTATCGCATTGTCTTTGCCGGGTTCGCAAAAAGCACGGAACAAAATATCAATAGCTTCGTCACTACCATTTCCCAAAAAAATATTTTCAATTGGTAAACCTTTTATTTTGCCTAGTTTTTCTTTTAGTTCTAATTGTAAAGGATCTGGGTAACGATTAAGGTTTACACCTGAAAATTCTTCAAGCAAAATCGGTGAACCATTAGAATTTTCGTTCGCATCTAAAAATATCCCTTCCTTACCCTTGTATTCATCTCTAGCGGACGAATAAGGCACAAGTTTTTTTATATTTGCTCTTAAGATAGTATTTAAATCAAAATCCATTATTATTTTTTTAGTCTAAGTGTAACTGCATTTTTATGCGCTTGTAATCCTTCTGCCTCAGCCATCAATTCAATGGCTGGACCAATATTTTTTATTCCTTCTTCTGTAATTTTTTGATAGGTAATTTTTTTTACAAAACTATCCAGCGAAACTCCACTGTATGCTTTTGCATAACCATTTGTTGGCAATGTATGGTTTGTGCCCGAAGCATAATCGCCCGCACTTTCGCAAGAAAAATTTCCCAGGAAAACAGAGCCTGCATTAATTATTTTTTCTGCTAGTTCTTCATCGTTTTTACAAGCAATTATTAAATGTTCAGGCGCATACTCATTTAAAAGCTCAATACCTTCATCACTATTTTTTACTAAAATTGCTTTGCTATTTTCTAAGGCCTTTGCAGCAATTTCGCTTCTAGATAAAAGTGGTAATTGTTTTTTTATTTCTAACAAAACATCTGCAATTACTTCTTCATTATCACTAACTAAAATTACCTGCGAATCTTCTCCATGCTCTGCTTGTGATAAAAGATCTGCGGCAACAAATGATGGCTCGCATGTTTCATCAGCGATAACAGCTAATTCTGATGGACCTGCTGGCATATCAATTGCCGTCCCATTTTTATTTATTAATTGTTTAGCACAAGTTACATATTGGTTACCCGGCCCAAAAATTTTATAAACTCTAGAAACTGTTTCTGTTCCGTAGGCCATAGCGGCAATTGCCTGAACCCCGCCAATTTTAAATACTTTAGTAATGCCAACTAATTTAGCTGTATATAATATAGCTGGGTTTAATTTTCCTTCTGCGTTTGGCGGACTGCATAAAATAATTTCTTTGCAGCCTGCTAATTTTGCTGGAATACCCAACATTAAAATAGTTGAGAATAAAGGAGCGGAGCCGCCTGGAATATATAAACCAACCTTTTCAATGCCAACAGATCTCCTCCAGCATTTTACACCACTTATCGTTTCAATATATTTGATGTCTTCTTTTTGAGCACTGTGAAAGGTTTCAATATTATTTTTTGCTAATTGAATAGCGTATTTTAATTCGGGGCTACATAATTTTTCCGCCGCTTCAAATTCTGCATCTGAAACTTGTAAATCACTTATTTCTACTTTATCAAATTGTATAGCGAATTTTTTAACAGCGGAATCACCGTTTTGTTCAACATCTAAAAGTATCTCACTCACCTTTTTCTCAAGCGAAATTGTATCAAGAGTTGGCCGTTTTAATATTTCCGGCCAATCATTTTTTGAAGGATATTTTATTGTTTTCATTTTACGATATCATTTTTTCTATGGGCACAACTAAAATTCCTTGTGCGCCATTTAGTTTTAATTTTTCAATGATCTCCCAAAACTGATCTTCTTCAACCACAGAGTGCACAGAACTCCATCCGTTTTCGGCTAACGGTAAAATTGTCGGACTTTTTACGCCGGGTAATATTTTGCAAATGGTTTCTAATTTATTATTTGGCGCATTTAATAAGATATATTTTGTTTTTTTTGCTTTACGAACTGCGGTAATGCGAAATAGTAATTTCTCTAAAATTAATTGCTGCTCTTTTTTTAATTTTTTGTTAGCAATTAGAACTGCCTCTGATTTTAAAACAACATCCACTTCTTTTAAACCATTTGTAAAAAGTGTACTACCTGAACTTACTAAGTCGCAAATAGCATCTGCTAAGCCAATTCCGGGCGCTATTTCAACAGAACCGCTAATTTCCTGGATCTCAGCTTTAATTTTATTTTTCTTTAAATAGGTTGAAAGGATATTAGGGTAAGAGGTGGCGAAGCGTTTTCCGTTAAAGTCTTTTAAGGATCTGTATTTTTCTTCTTTCGGAATTGCAATGGATAAACGACATTTTCCAAAACCAAGTTTTTCAATTAGTTTTACCTCTTTATTTTTTTCCAGCATTACATTTTCACCCACTATGCCAATATCTGCCACGCCGTCTTCAACGTATTGTGGAATATCATCATCTCTTAAAAAGAAAACTTCTAATGGAAAGTTGAATGCTTCTGCTTTTAGTTTGTTTAAGCCGTTATCAAATTCTATTCCACATTCTTTTAATAATTTGAGAGAGCTTTCGCTTAAGCGCCCTGATTTTTGTATTGCTATTTTTAGTTTTGTTTGCATATTTTATTTTTTTGACATAAAAAAAGGCCTACCGAATGGGTAAGCCTGATATATTAAGTTTTTATTTTCCTATTAAAACACAATACATTTACAGCCTACCTTTTGTAAGTTATGGTGGTGATGTATGTGCATAATTGTTTTCACTGGAGCAAATTAAAGAATTATTCATTTAATAACCAAATTTTAATTTATTGTTCCTGCTGCAATGGTATTATTAGTGTTCTCATTGACAAGTATAAAGGCGCCGGTGGCCCTGTTATCGGCATAAGCGTCAAAACTTATAGCTTCGGCAGTTTTTATTAAAACTTTGCAAATATCGTTCAGTTTCATCGAGCCATCACTTTGTAACTCTAAAAAGGAGTGGATATCGATCTTGCTAATAACCTCTTTTACAATTGCTTTTGTGCGGAAACTATTTTGTTGAAGTAGTATTTTTTGGCCTGGAATGAAAGCGGCATTGTCCATCCAACAAATTGTAGCGGTTATCTCTTTTTCTGTTTTTGGCAAATGAGCAATCGAAACGATAGAATTTCCTCTGCTTATATCCACATCATCTTTTAAATGGATCACTACCGGATCATTTGCTTCGGCCACAGTAACTTCTTTTTGATTGATCTCAATTTTTTCAATTTCTGATTCTATTCCTGAGGGTAAAACAACAACGCGTTGTCCTTTTTTGTAAGTGCCGCTTACTATCTTTCCAGCAAAACCTCTGTAATCATGTAACTCATCTGTTTGCGGACGAATAACATATTGTACCTGAAAGCGGGAAGCCTCGATTTTTTTAGCTTCAACAATTTCTATTGTTTCTAAAAACTCTAATAAAGGCGGGCCTTTATACCAATTCATTTTATCAGATCTTGTTACAACATTATCTCCTGCTAAAGCACTTGCAGGGATGAAAGAAATATTTTTTAATGCTAATTGCTGTGCAAAAATCAAATAATCGGTTTCAATTTCTTTATAACGCGCTTCAGAATAATTCGCAAGATCCATTTTATTTATACATACCAATACGTTTGGTATTCCTAAAATTGCACATAAAACAGAGTGGCGTTTGGTTTGATCTGTAATTCCATTACGCGCATCCACTAATATTATAGCGAGGCTCGCATTAGATGCGCCAGTGAACATATTGCGCGTATATTGAATATGACCAGGAGTATCTGCAATTATAAATTTTCGTTTTTCCGTGGTAAAATATTTGTAGGCTACATCTATTGTAATTCCTTGTTCACGTTCGGCACGTAAACCATCAGTTAATAAAGCCAGATCAATATCGGAGTTAACACCGGTAGTTTTACTTTGCCGTGTTAAGGTTTCAATAATATCTGTTGAGATAGAATTGCTATCGTATAATAAACGTCCAATGAGGGTGCTTTTACCGTCATCCACGTTCCCTGCTGTAAAAAATCTTAATAAGTCCATTTTTGTAATTTTAAATTTTAAATGATTGATGTTGAATGAATAATAATTTATAATTCAACATTTATAATTTTTAATTTTAGAAGTATCCACCTTTCTTCCGGTCTTCCATGGCTGCTTCACTCACCCTGTCATCCATTCTTGTAGCGCCGCGCTCACTTATTTTTGCTTCTTTTATTTCGGTAATGATGTCATCAATTTCATATGCTTCGCTTTCAACAGCAGCGGTACATGTCATGTCACCAACCGTTCTATATCTTACATTTTTTGTGACGATCTCTTCATTACCGTCTAATTGCAAAAATTCATTGGTGCACATTAACTGACCGTGTTCAGTAACCACACATTCGCGTTCATGTGTAAAATAAATAGATGGTAATTCTATTTTCTCGCGTTTAATGTAATTCCAAACGTCTAATTCTGTCCAGTTACTTATTGGAAACACGCGTACATTTTCTCCTTTATTTATTTTGCCGTTATAAATATTCCACAATTCAGGACGCTGCATTTTTGGATCCCATTGTCCAAATTCATCACGCACAGAAAAAATACGTTCCTTTGCTCTCGCTTTTTCCTCGTCTCTACGCGCACCGCCAATACAAGCATCAAATTCAAATTCTTCTATCACTTCTAAAAGTGTATATGTTTGTAAACCATTTCTGCTAGGAAATTTTCCTTTAGCGTCCTGCAATTTTTTTGTTTTGATAGTGTCCTCAACTTTTCTAACAACTAATTTTTCGCCAATTGTTTTCGCTAAATTATCTCTATAATCTAATGCCTCCTGGAAATTATGCCCTGTATCAACATGCACTAAAGGAAAAGGGAATTTCCCCGGACGAAAAGCTTTTAAGGCTAAATGCACCAAACAAATACTGTCTTTACCACCACTGAATAATAATGCCGGACGGTCAAACTGACCTGCCACTTCGCGCAGAATATAAATTGCTTCCGCTTCTAACTCAACTAAATAATCTAATTTTTTGTTCATTGTTGTTGTCTTAAGTCATTTGTCTTTTATCATCAATCATTTAAGGCTATGTAAACCACATTCTTTTTTGTCATTCTGTTCCCACCACCATCTTCCGGCGCGAAAATCATCACCTTCTTTTATCGCTCTGGTACAAGGTGCGCAACCAATACTCACAAAACCTTTATCATGCAAACTATTGTATGGAATATTGTGTTTTGCAATATAATTTTTCACTTCTTCTAATGTCCAGTTAATGATTGGATGAAATTTTATGATCTGATTCCCCTCATCCCATTCCAGTGCCGGCATATCTTTTCTATTACCGGATTGTTCTGCTCTAATGCCGGTGATCCAGATCTTATTTCCTTTTAAAGCACGTTTTAAAGGTTCAACTTTTCTTATATAACAACATTCCTTCCTGTTTTCCATCGATTCATAAAAACTATTCGGACCTTTTTGTGAAACTAATTTTTCTATTTCTTCAGTTTGAGGATAATAAGTTTTAATTGGTTTTTTATAACGTTGCAAAGTACTTTCAAAAACAGAATAGGTTTCAGGAAATAAACGGCCCGTATCTAAAGTGAAAATTTCTATTGGTAAATTATTAGAAAAAATTAAATGTGTAATAACCTGATCTTCGTAACCAAGGCTTGTTGAAAATACGGTCTTGCCGGGAAATTCCTTAGCCAATAATGCTAAAGATTCTTCAGGAGATTTGTTTTTTATCAAGTATTGTATTTCTTTCATTTTTTCTAATAACTTTTCACTATTAACTCTTTAATGCTTGTAAAATATCATTTAAAATATCTTCTTTATTTTCTAATCCAATAGAGACGCGAATCAAACCCGGTGTTATTCCAACCGTTTTTCTTTCTTCCTCAGAAAGTTTGCAATGTGTTGATGAAGCGGGATGTGTTACAATAGATCTTGCATCTCCAAGATTAGGAGAGATCTTGATCATTTGAAGCTTATCTAAAAATTGTTTGGCGGCTTCGTAGCCTCCTTTAACAGTGATGGTAATAATGCCTCCGCCGGCTTTCATTTGTTTTTTTGCAATGTGATAATTGGGATGTGACGGTAAGAAAGGATAAGAAACATTTTCTAGTTTCGAATTTCCCTCTAAAGCTTTTGCAATGTGCAAAGCGTTCTCACAATGTCTATCCATTCTTAAGGCTAAAGTTTCTAAACTCTTGCTTAGGTTCCAGGCATTAAAAGGACTTAATGACGGACCCGTTAACCTTCCAAATAAATAAATATCGTTTATTAATTCTTTTTTACCTACAGCAATACCACCTAATACACGTCCTTGCCCATCCATATATTTTGTAGCAGAATGCACAACAAGATCCGCACCAAAACTAATAGGTTGCTGTAAATAAGGAGTCGCGAAACAGTTATCTACAATAAAAAGTAAGTTATGTTTTTTTGCAATATTATTTACTACTTCAAGGTCAATTAATTCAATAGCCGGATTGGTTGGCGTTTCTAAATAAATAAAACGGGTTTCAGGTTTAATTAACTTTTCTATTTCAGAAACATTATTAGTATTGAAATAAGAATGTGTAATATTTAATTTTGGAAAATACTTTGTAAAGATCGCATGTGTTGCTCCAAATACGGAAGAGCAAGAAATAATATGATCGCCCGATTTCAGCAATGCCATAAATGTAGTATAAATAGCAGCCATGCCGGACGCAAAGGCAACGCCGGCTTCCGCACTTTCAAGAAGACAAACTTTATTTACGAATTCATTTACGTTTGGGTTGGTATAACGCGAATAAATGAAATCTTCCGATTCATCATTAAAAGCAGCGCGCATTTCTTCCGCAGTATCAAATACAAAGCTCGATGTTAAATAGAGTGGGGCAGAGTGCTCGTTATTCTGACTGCGCTCCATTTGTGCTCTTATAGCTTGAGTTTCAAATTTTTTATTTTCCATATAATTTTATTTAAAGGTCCTTCGACTACGCTCAGGATGACTGATAAGTTATTTTTAATTTACAGTCACTTTATAAGTTATTTTAGCAGTGGGCTCTAATGTTTTTGCAACTGAGCAATATTTTTCTACCGATAATTGTGCTGCGCGTTCGGCTTTATCTTTATCAACCTTCCCTTTTATTTTAAAATGCACAAGGATGGTTTTGAATAATGAAACATCACCGGTTTTTTCACGATCTCCATCAACCTCAATTTCAAAAGATTCTATTTCCTGTTTTTGTTTTTTTAAGATCAGGATCATGTCAATAGCACTGCAGCCTCCCAAAGCAGAAAGCAACAATTGCATTGGGCGCATACCTTTTCCATGCCCGCCAATATCCGGGGAAGCATCCATTAATAAAGAATTTCCATCCTCATTAACGGCCTCCATTTTAAAATCGTCATCTATTTTTTTAATGTGTATTCTCATTTTAATTTTTACTCTAAATATACTTTATTTTAGAATGCGTTAACACCATTTACTGTTGTATATTTCATAGTATATTTTACGCCTGGATTTATATATTTATAAGCGCTGTGCGCCATTAACGCTGCTTCATGGAAGCCACATAAGATCAATTTTAGTTTGTTTTTGTAAGTGTTAATATCGCCAATAGCATATATTCCGGGAATATTGGTTGAATAATCCTCTGTATTTACTTCAATAGCATTTTTGTCAATGTTTAACCCCCAATTTTCAATTGGCCCTAATTTCGGACTCAAACCAAATAATGGAATTAAATGGTCTGTATCAATAATACTTTGCTCATTTGTTTTACTGTTTGTCATTGCTACACTATTTAATTTACCGTTGCCGTTTACATAATTTAAGTTAGTGTTAAGGTGCAGTTTTATTTTACCCTCTTCTGCCAGTTTAAAAACTTTGTTTACGCTATCCGGTGTTCCTCTAAATGATTCACTTCTGTGAACAAGTGTTAGCTCAGAACAAACCTCGCTTAAAAAAATGGTCCAGTCCAGCGCGCTATCGCCACCACCTGCAATCACCATTTTTTTATTACGGTATTTTTCCGGATCAAGGATCATGTAATTGATCCCTTTTCCGTTCTCAAATTTTTCCAAACCTTCAACTTCCGGTTTGCGAGGCTCAAAGCAACCTAAGCCGCCGGCAATAACAATTACTTTTGCCTGAATCTGCGTTCCTAAATTTGTTGTCAATAGAAAATCCTTTTCACCTCGTTTTTCTAAAGTCTCAATACGTTCGCCTAAAGTATAACCGGGGTTAAAGGGTTCTGCTTGTTTTACCAAATTATCAACTAACTCTTGTGCCAACACACTAGGAAAACCTGGAATATCATAAATAGGTTTTTTTGGATAGATCTCTGAAAGCTGTCCACCCACTTGTGGTAAATAATCAATTAAATGGCAGCGCATTTTTAAAAGTCCTGCTTCAAAAATGGCAAATAATGCTACCGGTCCTGCGCCTACTATGGCTATATCTGTTGTTATCATATATTTTATTTAGAAAAAAATTCTTTTTAAACTTATTATTATTACTACTAAGCCAACTAAGATCATTATTGTTTTTGTCGGAATTTTATTTGCAAGAACAGCGCCTATTGGTGCCGCGATACTACCACCAATGATGAGGCCCGCAATGATCATCCAATGCGTTAAACCGATAATAGTCACAAAGGTTAATGAACTTGCTAACGCGACAAAAAATTCGGTAAGATTTACTGAACCAACAGTATAACGGGCATTTCTTCCACGCGCAATTAATGTAGAAGAAACAATTGGTCCCCAACCGCCGCCACCTATAGAATCTAATAGGCCACCAAAAAAAGCCAAAGGAAATATACGTTTTATGCGTTTGCGTATATTATCTTTTTTTAATGCTTTATAGATTATTATAATTCCTAAAATAAGCGTATAAAAAGAGACCAAAGGTTTTATGATAAAATTGTAATCCTCTAATGAGGTTAAAACATACGCGCCTAAAATTGCGCCAATTATACCGGGAATAAGTAGACTTTTAAATAATTTTTTATTTACGTTCCCAAATTTTAAATGCATTAAACCTGAAACACCGCTGGTAAATATTTCTGACGCATGCACGCTTGCGCTGGAAGCTGCAGGCGAGATTCCACCGGATAATAAAAAGGTGGTAGCCGTTACACCATAGGCCATGCCTAAAGCGCCATCGATCAACTGGGCAATAAAGCCTGCAAGAATGTAATATAAAATTGAAGAATCAATTGATTGTGCAATGCGATATGAATAACCACCAATAATATCCGGCGGTAAATAATAACAAAATAGATATCCGAAAATAATTAAGGCTGGAACGGAAAAACTATAAATGAGTAAGCGCTTTCTGCTTACTTTGTTTAATTTTTCCGGATGCCGAGATAATATTGAAGTAATAGAATTTAGTTTTTTTACTTTCGTCGAAAAATCACCACTCAGATGTTTGCGCACATTCGTTAGGTTGTCAATTGATTCATTAATATCTAATGGAAAAGAATCTTCTAGCGTTTCGCGAATACGCTTAGCCATTGTTGGTGATTTGCCATTGGTAGAAACTGCAATTTTTACATTTCCTTTTTGAACGATTGAGCCTAAATAGAAATCACATTGTTCGGGTGTATCAGCAACATTTGCAAGGATATTTCTTTTCTGAGCTTCTTCTTTAATAAGCATGCTGATCTCTTTATTATTAACCGCAACGATAACAAGGTCAATGTTCTCAAGGTCTTCATTTTTGAAAGGACGTTGTTTAATAATTAAATTAGAATGCCCTAAAGAGAATTTGTTTATATCCTCGTTAACAGTTGTTGCGATCAGTGTAACCTTTGTAGCGGGGCTATTATTTAAAACAGCTGTTACTTTTTCTAATCCAACCTTTCCTCCGCCAACAATAAGCACCCGAAAGTTTTCCAGCTTAAGGAATACGGGAAATAATTTATTTATATTTTCTGTGCTCATAATTGAATAGTGTGGTATAAATTAAAACGAATTACTTCCGACATTAAAAAAGTATTACCTGATGATAACTGTTGCCAAATATGGATGTACTGTAATTGCAAACTTATTTTTTTATTGATTTCATAATTTAATCCTGCATACGATCGGTTTTGATCAAAATAATTATAAGTAATATTTTTTCCGGCATTTACCATTAATTCATTTCCAATTAAAACGTATAATATTTTTCCCTTTTCTTCATTTTTTGCAAGCGGAAAACGCAGATCGAGCCTATAACGAAATCTGTGATTGAATTGATACTCATTTAATGGTCCATTATTTTTTACCTTCTCATTAAAACGCTGCTCGAGCCTGAAGCGGTGCGATATTTTTAAGTTATTTATATTGTCATTGATCAAGATTTCCTGCCAAGGCCTCCATTCTCCGCGTGTAGATTCGTTATTAATAAAAAATCTGAAATGAGCAAAACCTAATGTCGTAATAATTTTATTATTAAACTTATAACTTAATCCTGTTCTGCCTAAAGCTTGCGAACGGTCGTGATACCAATTTTTTGCTCGAAATTGAAAATCGGAATTTACAGACCACTTTGGATTGATATTAGTAGTATTATAATACCCTAGCCACAGCATGTTATCTTTTATTATTATCGGTGAATTTTGTGATAAAAGTTTACCCGACATAATTAGAATACCTATAAAAATAAAGCGAACCATTAGTTGAATAAATATCTTGAATTAACCCTGCTCAAAGAAAAGGCCCTGTGTTGTTTTACAACTTCTCCAATAATAATTACTGCAGGTGCCTGAATGTTTTCTTTTTCAGAAACACCAACAATAGTATCAATTGTTCCTAATGCAATGGCCTGGTTGGGTAATGAACCATTTTGAATTAATGCGACGGCAGTATTTCCTTTATTTTCTTTTTGAAACACTTCTGTAATTTCCTTTAATTTAGAAAGACCCATTAAAATAACTACTGTGGCATTTGTTTTTGCTGCTAATAAAACATCCTGCGATAATTTATTTTCTTTTGTTGTTCCGGTAATTACCCAAAAACTTTCGCTAACGCCTCTGTGGGTAACAGGAATACCACTTAATGCAGGGACGCCAATAGAACTCGAGATTCCCGGAACAACTTGGGTTTCAATATTAAAAGCATAAGCATAATCTATTTCTTCCTGGCCGCGACCAAACACAAAAGAGTCACCGCCTTTTAAACGAACAACATGCCCGTGTGTAAAAGCAAGGTCAATTATTAAAGAATTAATTTGTTCCTGTGTGTAAGCATGTTGATGATTACGTTTACCTACATAAATTTTTAAAGCATCATTTGGAGCAAATTTCAGTAGATCTTTGTTTACCAAAGCATCGTATAGAACAACATCTGCTGTTTTTAATGCATTTAAACCTTTAATGGTTATTAATTCAATATCGCCCGGACCGGCACCTACAAGGGTTAATTTTGGATTTATAGTTTGTGACATGACTTTTTTATTTAACTGTTTATAATTTGAGTTTTCGGTTTTTTGTTTAACTGAGCGGCCGAAATTTCAAACCCAGTTAAATTATTTATATTTGCAGCAACAACAGCAACAACAACGCATTTTGTCAGTATAGATCGGCATTTTCATATTATGATACTTTTTCATTTTTTGTTTCGTTAATATACTTTGCTCTTAATAGTTTTACTTCTCTTACAAATCTATCAGCTTGCGAAAAATATCCTTCTGCAAAAAATTCAGAAGGCTCATGTTTATTTATTTGCAATACCAGTTCTTTAAAAGTGCTATCATAGCTAAATGGTTTTTCTGTTTCAAATAATTTATCAAAATCAGAGATCACACCGTGTTGTGTATTTACATGGATCGACTTATCCAACAGTAGCGCTTTAGCTGCATTAATAAAAGCAGCGTAAGAATAATAAATACTATCACCAAAAGATTTTTCTTCAAATGCTTCTGCTGCAAAAGTTAATTTTTCTTCTGCTTCATAAAACAATGTAGCAACAAGATCAATTACCACACCGGCACATTCGCCAACACCAATAGCCGTTGCAAATTTTTCATCCTGGCCCCAATCAATATAATCTTCTGTTTTTAAAGTGGAGTTATCTGCCAACGGTTTTAATAATTGATAAAAATAATCTTTACCCTGTTTATCGTAATACGAATTAAAGTATTCACCTTCAACTGCATTTTTTTCAAAATCGTTGAACAGAGAACGTAAAACATCCGGACCGCGTTTGCTTGCCACTTTAATTATTTTATCAGAGATCCTTCCTTTACCGTTTCCAACAGTGCCCCCGCCCAACAGAACCTGGAGGGCAGGAACAACAGTTGTACCAACTTTAAAAGAACTACCGTGAAAACCTATCTGTGCTAAGCCGTGTTGCCCACAAGCATTCATACAGCCGCTAATTTTAATTTTTATATCATGATTGTAAAGCAGATCAGGAAACTCGCTGTAAATTACTTCTTCCAGTGCAACAGAAATATGTGTGCTATTTGAAATTGCTAAATTACAGGTATCAGTTCCGGGGCATGCAGTAATATCGCCAACAGAATCAAATCCCGGAGTAGCTAAATTAATGTTTTCAAGATCGTTAAATAAGAAAAGTAACTCTCCTTGTTCAATATTGCGTAACAAAAAACCCTGGTTTATTGTAATACGAATATCTTCAACATCAGCATATTTTTTTATTACGTTCGCAAACTTTCTTGCATCTTCGCTTGAAATATTTCCTAGTTGAATTTTTACATAAACTCCAACTAAATCTTTTTGCTTTTGTTTAAATGTGTTAGTGTTTAACCATTTAACATAATCCGCTTCATTAATAACAGGTTTTTCTTTTAAAAGAGATAGACGTGAGATAGTATTTTCTGTTTTATTTCCAGTATCGATATTAAATTCTTTTACTAATAATGCTTTTTCTTCTTCTTGTGTTAATGCTAAAAATGTTTCTAAACCAATTTTATTGATCAAATACTTTAAGCGTGCTTTGTGACGACTAGCTCTTTCGCCATTTCTATCAAATACACGTAATGTCGCTTCAATAAATGGAATTAATTTATCTTCATGTAAAAATTCAAAAGCAGTTTGCGCTAAAAAAGGTTGCGCGCCAAGTCCGCCACCAATTAAAACTTTAAAACCTCTTTGGTCATTTTCTATCTTTGGAATAAAACCAAGATCGTGAATGTAGGTAAAGGCAGTATCTTTTTCATTATTAGAAAAAGCCATTTTTATTTTCCTGCCCATTTCCTGGCAAAAAGGTTTGCGTAAAAAATAAGTAAATAACGCATGAGCATAAGGAGACACATCAAACAATTCGTTCGGATCTATTCCTGCTTCCGGCGAAGCGGTAATATTTCTTACCGTATTACCACAAGCTTCGCGCAGGGTAATATCATCCTGCTCTAATTTTGCCCAAAGTTCAGGCGTGCGATCTAAACTTACATGATGGATCTGGATATCCTGGCGCGTAGTTAAATGTAAATTACCGTTCGAATATTCATCGCTGATATCTGCAATGCGCAATAATTGTTTTACGCTTAATTTGCCAAATGGCAATTTAATGCGGATCATTTGTACGCCTTGTTGACGTTGGCCATATACACCACGAGCTAAGCGCAAACTCCTGAATTTTTCTTCATTAATCTTTCCTTCTTTAAAGGCACGGATCTTTGTATCAAGATCGATAATGTCTTTTTCGATAAGAACCTTTGAAGAGGAGTTTATATTTTCTAATTCTGTTCTAAAGCTTTGCATAATTATTTTGTAGCATTATATAAATGATACCAGTCTTCGTTACTTAATTTTACGGCGTAGGCTGTTGCTGCATTCTTAATACGTTTTTTATCGGGACTTCCAATTATTGGTAAAGCACCTAATTTGTGCAGCCAGGCAACAGCAGCTTGTTCAATATTAATATTGTGTTTTTTTGCTACTTCAGTTAAGGCTTTTCTAACTTTAACGGCTTTTTTATCTTTTCCGCTTAATATTCTGCCACCCGCTAACGGCGCATAGGCCATTGGTTTGCTGTATTGTTCCTTAATAAAATCTAAACGACCATCATCAATAGCAGAGGTTTGTAGTAAATTTAATTCAAGATGATTAGTGATGATAGGTTGCGATAAATGAGAAGCCAATAGACGGTGTTGAAACACATTAAAATTTGAAACACCAATAAATTTTATTTTCCCGTTTATTAAAAGTTTGGTCAATGCCGAAGCTGTTTCTTCCGCATTATATAACGGATCATAATGCTCCAATAAAAAAATATCAATATAATCTGTTTTTAATCTTTTTAATGAATCATTTACGCTTTTGGTAATGTGTTCTGTACTCAGATCATAATATTCTGCCTTTTTATTTTTACCGGAAAATTTTCTGATGCCGGCTTTTGTAGAAATGATAACATCTTCACGCTTTATAGAACTTGAAGAAATGGCTTTACCAAAAAGCTCTTCTATTTTACCATCAGAATAATTATCGCTATGATCAAATGTATTTACACCTAACTCCAGGTTATAATTAATAATATCCTCTATCTTTTTTTGGTTAGCTAATGCAGCTGTACTGTATCTCCAGAAACTGTAAATAGCCGCCGATGCTTCAGGGCCTGATTCGCTTATGTATATCTTTTCCATATTAATTATTAATTAATTGTTTTTCCTTATTAACTGTTGCCTCGGCTTTTTTTGCCTTTAAGCTAATGGTATCATTTACCAAAGAGATGAATAGTTTATTTTTTAAAATATAATCACGATTATTTAAAAGTGTTTGCAGGTTAACTTTTCCTACAATATAATTGTAGTCACCACCATTATATTTTTCAGAGATCTCATCAAATTCAATTTTGTTAAGATCAATAAGTGAATTATACCTGAAATAAACATTTACAATTACATCATTGGTAAAATTAGATGCATGCTTTTGTACATGTTTTTTGTATTCGTACTTATAACCATGCGATAGTGCTGAGATGTCTGATAACACCGCTGCACCGGTAGGGTAACTTCCAGCGCCTTTACCCTGTAAAAATTGTTCGCCCGAAAATTTCCCTTCTACGATCACCCCGTTAAATTCATTTTCAACATTAAATAACTGGTTGGTTTCTTTTACAAAACGTGGCGCTACCAAAACACCAACTTTATCGTTTGGTAAACGCTGTATAACAGGCGTCAACTTAATTTTATAATCTTTTTCAGATGCATATTTGATATCGTTCTCGTGCAAGGTTGTAATTCCAAGATTTAAAACCTCTTCCGGCTTAATAATTAACCCAAAAGCATGCAATGCAATAATTACAGCTTTAAATTTTGGATCATAACCTTCAACATCATTTGTTGGATCAGTTTCGGCAAAACCTTTTTCCTGCGCTTGTTTTAAAGCAACAGCATATGACAATTTTTCATTAATTGTCTTTGTAAGAATATAATTTGTTGTACCATTAAAAATTCCTGAAACTTTTTCCAGCTCTTCATTATCAAAATATTCTTCTAAAGTTCTAATAATTGGAATGCTTCCGCCTGCTGATGCTTCATAAAGCAACGAGACGTTATTTTTTATTTGAAGCTCATATAATTCTTCCAAATGGATGGCTAACATTTTTTTGTTGGCCGTTACCACGTGTTTTCCCTTTTTTAATGCTTCGCTCACAATATTAAATGCCTCTTCAGCATCATCTATTAGTTCAACGATCACATCAATTTCAGGATTATTTAAGATCTCGTATTTATCAAACGTGATAAGGTCTTTTGAAACACTACGTTCTTTGGTCTTATCCTTAACAGCAATTTTTACAATATCTGCTTTAAAGCCGGTACTATTATTTAATACATAATGTAACCCCTGACCAACACAGCCAAATCCGAATAAACCTATTTTTAATTTTTTTGCCATAATTTCTAATTATTAGTTTTTTGTAAATTCAATTTATTTTTTTTTATTTTTTCGTTAGCGTAATACCCCGAAATTACTTTGGTGAGTTTTTCAGTTTCAATTAAAAAGCCATCATGACCAAAAGCCGAATCAATTTCTGAGTACACGGCGTTCTTAATATTTTTTGCCAAAAACTTTTGTTCAGTCAACGGAAATAGAATATCTGTTGTTAATCCTATTACCAAAGTATTAGCTTTAATTTGTTTTAGTGCCTGTTCTTTTGTTTCGGCCCTGTTACGTGCCACATTATGACTATCCATTGCGTCTAACAATCTCACATAAGAATATGCATTAAAACGGTTCACTAATTTTTCGCCCTGATAACGTTGGTAAGAAGCCGACGCGTAATTATTAGTTTTATTATAGTTTTCATCTTTTTGTGTTTCATCATATGTTGCATAACCCCTGTAGCTTAAAAGTGCAATGCTTCTCGCTGCAGAAAGTCCTTTTTTAGCGGCATCGATGGTGTTACTATAATAAGTTCTGTCTGCTTTTATTGCCAGGCGTTGCGATTCGTTAAAGGCAATACCCCATGGCGAATGCTGTGCGTTGGTAGCTATGAGAATTAAATTCTCAACAAGGTCTTTATTTTGTAAAGCCCATTCCATTGCTATTTGTCCGCCTTGCGAACCACCAATTAACGTGTGGATCTTGTCAATTCGTAAATGATCTTTTAAAAGTTCAAACGAAGCAACAATGTCTTTGATTGTTATTTGAGGAAAATAATTGAACCAGGCCTCTTTAGTTTCGTTGTTAATACTTAAAGGACCAGTAGTACCATAGCAAGAACCCAAATTATTTGCGCACACAATAAAATGTTCCTTGGGATTGTAAAGATCGTTCTCTCCGAACAATCCTTTCCACCAATCAAACACATTGCTATTTGCGGTAAGAGCATGTGCTACCCAAATAGCATTGTTACGTTCTTTGTTAAGTGTACCAAAAGTTTGGTAAGCGATCTCAATTCCCGGAAGTGATTGCCCACTTTCTAACTGAAAACGTTTTGGATATGTAAAAGTTGATAAGCTCATTTTTCCTGAATATATTTTAGTTATTAAATATGTTACCGGAAAAGATCAATTGCTTTTTCTCTTGCGAGGTTAAAAGATTTACATCACTTGCCAAACGATTTATGTGCGAAGGAATAATGTTGAAAGGAAATGCACCACCACGTTGAGCGATCCCAAATTCTGCCTGAACTTCTAAAAAATTCCGGTGAGCTTCTTCGCCAAGTAAATTAATAGTGTTTAATGCGCTTGTATATTTTTGTTTATTGTTGTTATTCATGATTTCTTGTTTTTAATGATTTGTAAAATTGTGATTGCAGATGATGCGAAATTCTAAATGTTAGAATGCATCAAAATTTGCCCTGGGTTGCCAAGGTTAAATTTTCCAATAAAATTTTTGAGGAAAATTAGCTTAGCATGCGCTCCAACAGCAACACATACAACAAGCCATCATTAAAAATGAAGAAAGGGGATTAAGATTAAATCCTTTTGACTGAGAGTCGTTTTGTTTTTTTGATTTTGTGTGTTTCATTTTTTCTTTTTTTAATTTATTTTTCTCCGTTTTTCATCGGAGTAGGAGTTGGCACCTGTTTTCCAATTTCGTTTTACCGAAACTTTTAGTTGGTTGCCAGTGGGTTAATGAGCCTATTCTCTCGCCACTTCTTAATAAATTAAAACACACATTGGGTGGTTTTAATCTTCGACAAATTTAAGCTATTTATTTTTACACTTCCAAATAAATTTTAAAATAAATTGCTTTTTGTAGTATTGACGGGCTTTTTGGACCATAGAATTTCAGGTCAAAACCCTGCATTTTAGATCTTTTTTCGATGGAATAGGGATCTTGATTTTTTTGCCTGCTCAAAATTTTGTAAATTGAATGGTGAAGAATATTTACTTATTTATCTTTTTTGCCTGTTTTGCCAGTGGGTATTCGCAAATAGATTCAGCTAAAACCGAGACCGGAACGGCCAGTTTTTATGCCAAAAAATTTGAAGGAAGAAAGTGTAGTAGCGGACAAAGATTCCGGCATGATAGTTTCACAGCAGCACATAAAACCTTAAAATTTGGCACAAGAGTTAAAGTCACCAATTTAAAGAACGATAGTGTGGTGTTTGTAACAGTAAATGATCGTTTACCAAAGTCATCGAAGCGTAAAATTGATCTGACCATGCGTGCGGCAAAACAATTGAATTTTGTAAAAAGTGGTTTAACTAAAGTAAAAATTGAAGTGCTAAAAGATTCAATCTCCCTCGCCCTCCCGAGGTAAACTCGGTACAGGCACTTCACCAATGGGGGGGGATAAAATAATTAAATTCATTACCTTAGGCCTATGAAAAATTATATTTATCTTTTTTGTGTTTTAGTTTTTGCATCATGTGGTAATGATGAGAAAAAAATTATAGAAAATGTTACTAAAGTGGATAGTAATATTGTTGCATCAACATTTCCTTTATCTGAAGAGGGTTTTAGGTTGCTTCCTTTACCAATAAGAATTGATACTTTATTTATTCAAACACTGGATACTAACAAAAGAATTACCTACCAACAAGTAAGACTATTAGGCGTGAACTTTTTAAAAGGTGAATTAGGCGACGGATTGGTTTATGATATTAATGAATTTGCACAAATAGATTCTTTAAAACAAAGTGGTGGATATAAAAAATATTTAGAAAAACTGGATATAGGTATGACGAAAACCTGTATTGCTTATAAAGTTGCTTTAATAAATTTACCTGAGAATAATAAATTATTTATCTGGGGAATTACAAATGCCAGTTATGAAGCCTGCCCCTTCTTTTCAGGAACTTTATTGATAGGAACCTTTGTAAATAAAAATAACGAGGCTACACTTTTTAATATTGCCGAGATATCCGCTGGCGGGGACCCACCTTCTATGATGGATACACAAACAGAAGCTAAAATAACCGCAGATGGAAAAATAGAGATCACTTCTATTGTTACGAGTGACGATATGGATGTGCCGGGTGAAGGAATAGAAAAAACAACCTTTAAATTGGAAGCAACCGCAGGTTTAATTAAGGTAGTTGATACTAAAAAGGAAACTTTAAGCAAAGAAGAAGAGCCTAAACAAGATCAATGATCAAATTTTTGATCCAATTCTTCAAGAAGATTTTTTATATCAACATCTTTATCTACCCAATTAATTTCTACACCTTCTTTTTCCATTTTTCGGAACCAGGTCATTTGTCTTTTTGAAAATTGATTGATAGAAGTACTTACTTGAAGAATTAATTCGTTTTTTGATATTTTTTCTTGTAAGAAATTTGAAACGAATTTGTATTCTAGGCCTAAAAATTGTAAACGCTCGTGAGTGATTCCTTTTTTCAAGAGATCTTCCACTTCTTCTATCAAGCCATTATTTAAACGAAGGATAAGCCTTTTATAAATACTTTCTTTTCTCTCTTCAACGCTTATCTTAATGCCAATGTAATAAGGCTTGTAAGGTAATTCGGTCTTTATTAATTCGGTTTTATTGTTTTTTAAATGTTCAGCAATTTCAATAGCACGGATCAATCTTTTTTTAGAATCAAGGTCAACATTATCTAGTTTTTTATTTTTAAAAGCCTTTAATTTGTTTTGTAATTCTTCTTTAGAAAGTGTGTCTAATTCTTTTCGGAGAATTTCGTTTTCTTTTATTTGCGTAAAGCTGAAATCTTTTCTTATAGTATCTAAATACAAACCTGTGCCACCACAAATAATTGGCAATTTATTTTTTGAGATGATCTTGTCAAAAGCAAATTTTAACTCCCGCACAAAATCGTGTAAATAAAATTGTTCGCTGGGCTCTACAATATCTATTAGATGATAATTTATTTTTTTGCCTTTCACTTCGTATTCTTCAAGGTCTTTACCTGTACCAATATTTAAATGTTTATATACCTGGCGTGAATCTGCGCTAATGATCTCGCCATTTAAATGATAAGCCAATTGGCAGGCCAACTTTGTTTTGCCGCTCGCGGTTGGACCCAATATGACCAGGCAGTTATTTTTCATTGGGATGATAGATCATTTTAATGTTACCTGAATTCTGAACTTTATAAAACAAGTCCTCGTCAAATTTTTCATTTACTTTTAAAGGAAAGCGCTCAAATGTTTTTTTATTTACAATAAAATCGAGTGGGGGAGTTTCGCTATGTTTCTTAAATCCTGCTTTAATGAATGAATCGCCGTTAGAAAATTGTTTATCCACGTAGGTCATAATATCACCGGCTTTTTTTTCAAGATAAAAATGTTTCATCAGTTTTGATAAACCACCGGTAATTGTAATTCCGCTCTTGCAACAAAAACGGATTAATTCAAATGATTGTTTTCCTGTTGGCAGACGGTTCATGTTTCTTCCTTTAGAAAAAGAAGCAGCTCCAATTAATTCCTCCTTGTAAAATAGTCCGTAATTATAGGCGCTCGTGGTTGAACCATGAAAATGATATTGATTAAAAAAATCTTCCCCTATTTTTTTGTCAATTTTTTGGACTTTGCAATTTCTTGCAAAAATGGTTTTATTTAAATTTAGTTTAGATAAGATAATTGGAATGATCTTTTTGGTTTGACTGATAACGAGATCAATTGGAATGGTAATATTGTTTTTGTTTTCATTTGTATTACCAAAATAAATAGAAATAATATTTCCTTTTGATGAAACAACAAGCCTTTCATTTTCATAGACACTTTCTACGGAAAGTTCTTTCAGGTCTTTAATTAAAGGAGCTAAATATTTTTTATTATTTGGCAGGGTGTAAATTTAAGCAAATAAAAAATCCATCTGTTAATTGAAACAGATGGATCTTGAAATATTAATTGTGATTAAACTTTTTCGGTTTGCATTGCTTTAACAACACATTCAGAAATTTTTGCAGCTAATTCCTTTGCCTGATCTTCTGTCCATGTGCAACGAATACCAAATGAAATTAATTTGCCGACTACTTCCTGCGTTTTAGGAATATTTAAATTGTTATAGTCCTGTGGCGCGCCTAAAACCTGTATTGGTAATTTAGAGGCTGTTTTTAATTGTTTAATATGGTCCCATTGATTTATAAAGTGATACATATTGGTAAACCAGTAGTTAAAACCACCAACGCCGGCTTTATTCATTTCATCTACTGTGCGTTTTGCAATTTCGGTATTTGGCAATAAAATATTTAAGAATGTACCCGAATCGCCATTATCATCACCTAATTTGGAAAAACTAATTCCTTCTGTTTTAGACAGCTGGGCTTGTAATGTTTTTTTGAGTTTTAAATTGGCTTCACGAATTAAAGGCACTTTACGGGTTTGGGCTGCGCCTACAGCTGCATGTAATTCACTTATCCTAAAATTAAAACCAATTACCGGGTGATTTTCCATACCACGGTTATTGCCAACATGATCGTGGCCATGGTCGCAGTAATTATCCGCTAATTTAAAAGTTGCTTCATCATTAGTAACTAAAATGCCCCCTTCGCCGGCTGTGGCTATCTTAAAAAAATCGAACGAATAAGCACCGGCTTTTCCAAAACAACCAGTTGCGGTTCCTTTATAAGATGCGGCAAAGGCTTGGCCCGCATCTTCAACTAATATTAATTTATTTTCATTAACAACAGCCATTATTTCGTCCATATTGGCGTTACCCCCGCACATATGCACTAAACACACTGCTTTTGTTTTAGGCGTAATTGCACTTTTAATGCCTGAAGCGCTTAAACAAAGGGTTTCATCAATCTCGGCGAAAACGGGTAAGGCACCTAATAAAAGGATAGCCTCAATTGTGGCAATATATGTAAAAGGCGGACAAATGACTTCATCACCGGTGCCAATACCGGAAGCGGCCATGGCGGCCATAATTGCTGCAGAACCATTAGAAACGGCTAAAGCGTATTTTGCACCCGTTATTTTTTTTGCTTCTTCTTCAAAATCTTTTGCTTTCCAAATATTATTCCGTTGACCATCGTGGTTAAAACGGAACATAATTCCAGTAGATAATACGTCTTCAATTTCTTTACGCTCCTCGGCGCCAAATAATTCTGTTCCAGGCATAGGTTTTATTTTTACTGTTTAAAGTTACGGTTTATTGGGGTTTTGTCAAAAATTGCGTTGTAATTTTTGGACCAAAAACGCATATTTTGCGCTTTTATTGTCAAATGATCAATTGGGGAAATAATAAAAATTATTTTCAGCATCTACAATGCCAAAGTTAGCCGAAACCAATTTATGATTTTCGTAATAGCAGTCTAATCCTGCGCTATCAAAGCTTATACGTTTTTCGCCCCATTCGTGGGTCTCAGTGTCGGTTAAAGCAAAACCATTAGCTTTCATTAACTCAATTAATTCCTTTTCTTTTAACGAGAATAGTTTCACATCAAAAAGCAAAGTGTCTTTGTTATCAATTTCTACACTCGAAAACGTTTGGTTCTTGTTATTATCAAAAAATAATGAAAAGCCCAGATCCCAGTAATGGTACACTAACGACGATGTGTTTAGTATATCATCGGTAAGTGTTTGCATCTCTTCCGGCTCCCCAAAAATAGCTTTAATATTCTCACGGGTTTCGCCAAAAGAGATAGAGCAAAAACCTTTGAGAAGTTTAATTATAGGAGGTTCGGGCATAACGAGGCTAATGTATAAAAACTGTTGAAAACAATGAAAAAAGAAATATTAAATATTTACAAAAATTATTTTGGAAATGACTAAAATGAAAGTATATTTGCACTCCGATTTTGAAAATTTCAGTAAGAATCGGGCCCGCACACGAAATGCCTCCTTAACAGAGGCGGTTCCTGCGAAAGGTTGTAATGATTCCGTAGCTCAGCTGGTAGAGCATTACACTTTTAATGTAGGGGTCCTGGGTTCGAATCCCAGCGGGATCACAACAAATGCAAAAAGCCACCTATAAGGTGGCTTTTTTGTTTTGTAGACATGAGCGAAAAGCTTGCTTTTCAGTGAATGGATACAAAACAAAAAATAGCTTCCGAAGGAAGGTACTTTTGTATTTGCAGGTTTGAGTTCATTGGGATCAGCGCCAGCTAATCCCATTTTCAAAAGCTTGCTTTTGAAAGCGAATGGAAAACAAAAAAAGCATTTTCTGAAAGAAAATGCTTTTTGTATTTGCAGGTTTGAGCGTCATGGGATCAACGCAGTTAATCCAATTTTTAACCTTTGCTTTTGAAAGCATAAAGGAAAACAAAAAATAAATTCCCATTTTAGGGAATTCAGATTTGAGTTTTTTTGGATCAACTTAACTATCCAATTTTTTTAATCTATGATCAGCAAAGTAAAACCGTAAGCTAACGAAAGAAGTAAAGCGACACTGAGGTAGGTACCTGCATCTATTAATATCTGTTTCATGATTAATATAATTTAGAAATAAAAAATGGTTACAGTAAAAATTATTATTTAGTCGTTTAATTATCTCTTTTAGTTCAATTCTTAGAAATGTTGCCGGATGATGGTTATGGCAAACTTGTAAGATCAGGCATTGCGAATGGGTTTGACCGAATTAAAGATGAAATCTAATTTTTTTAGCAACAGTAATCGATCATTTTACTTTAATATGGTTTTGGTTTTTAATGCGGTTATTTAAAAAATATATATCTTTAAACGAAAGTAATAGCCTGTATGCGTTTTCTTTTGATCTTAACACTTTCACTTTTTAGCTTTGGCATCAATAGCCAGAGTATTGATTCTTTGTTAAGTATTTACAAAACAAAACAAACAGATCTTAAGATTCAAAATCAAGTGCTCAGTAAACTTAGCTGGGCTTATCTGTACATAAATACAGATTCTGCTATTTTATTTGCAAAAAAACACTTTGAAGTGGCAAGCACATTAAAAGATAAGGTTGCTATGATAGATGCATATAACCATATGGCGATAGCTTATTCTATGCGTGGAGAGTATGAAAGATCGTTGAAGTATGATTTTGAGATATTGAAATATGACAAACAACAAAATGATTCGGCAGAAATAGCAAAAACCCTTAATCAGATAGGTATCAATTATCAATACATGGGTGACTATCCAAAAGCACTTGAATATTATTACCAGGCACTCCACATTCGGGAGAACAGGAAAGAAGATAGGGATATTAGCGATACATACACTTGCCTAGGCCTTGTATATTATGATCAGAAAGATTTAAAAAAGGAATGGAGTACCTTCTTAAAAGCCTTGACCTTTATAAAAAAATAAATGATGAAGAATCTATTGCAGGTTGCTATCAAAACCTGGCCAACGTATATGCTGATGCAAAAGATCTTCAAACAGCTTTGTCATATTATAACAAAAGTTACAGTCTGTATAAAAAATATAATAACCTTCAGGGTATCTCTGCATCGCTTGATAATCTTGGTTCTATTACCCGTGATCTTGGCCAGTTAGATTCTTCCTTGTTTTATTATTACAAGGCTAGGCCTGTTTATGAAAAGCTTGGAGATCACCTTGGCATTGCTTCCAATAACATAAATATTGGTACTACTTTTTTAGATCTTCATAAAGCAAACGAAGCTATTAGTTATTGCGATAAAGGACTTAAGCTTGCAAAAGAGATACAGGCTCCCGAAGCTACAAATATAGCCTGTTTCTGTTTATCGGAAGCATGGAAACAAAAAGGCGATTATAAAAAAGCATATGAATATTATACATTGTATATCAGCGCAAGAGATTCTTTAGTTAACGAATCGCGTACAAAAGATATTACGCGCCGCGAAATGCAATATAAGTTTGACAGAAAAACAGTTGCGGATAGCTTAAAATTTGAAAGTGAAAAAGGAATAAGAGATATAAAATTAAAACAGGAAAAGAACCAGCGTTTCGTTTTGTATGGCGGATTAATACTTGTTATTGTATTTGCAGCATTTATGTTTAATCGTTTTAAAGTAACAAAAAAACAAAAACAGGTTATTGAATTGCAGAAAGAGCTTGTTGAAGAAAAAAATAAAGAAATAACCGATTCTATTAATTATGCAAAGCGTTTACAGGATGCTATTTTGCCCCCCGAAAAAATGTGGAAACAACAATTACCCAATAGTTTTATTTTATACAAACCAAAGGATATTGTTGCCGGCGACTTTTACTGGATGGAGAAGATCAGTCGTCTGACCCCAGAAGTCAGTCAGCGGTCAGAGATAATATTAATTGCGGCGGCAGACTGCACCGGACATGGTGTGCCGGGAGCAATGGTAAGCGTTGTTTGTAGCAATGCATTAAACCGGTCTGTTAAGGAATTTGGTATAACCGAGCCGGGTAAAATATTGGATAAAGTAAAAGAATTAGTTATCGAGACTTTCGAAAAAAGCGAAAGCGAAGTAAAAGATGGGATGGATATTTCGCTTGTGGCACTTGAATGGAATGAACAAAAAACAACCTTTAAAATGCAATGGAGTGGTGCAAATAATCCGCTGTGGTATATTCGTGAAAATAAATTAATTGAAATTACTGCCAATAAGCAACCTATAGGTACTCATATAGGAGCAACTAACTTTACTACACATACTATAACATTAAATAAAGGGGATCAGATCTTTTTGTTTACTGATGGCTATGCCGATCAGTTTGGCGGGCCAAAAGGAAAGAAGTTTAAATACAAGCAGCTTGAAGAATTAATAGTTTCCGCACATACGGCCAGCGCTAATGATCAAAAGAAAATACTGGAAGAGGCTTTTAGTAAATGGAAAGGTGGATTGGAGCAATTAGACGATGTTTGTATTATAGGCGTTAGAGTATAATACAAACGAGTCGCCGGGTGAAGAAAATTATTTACCTGGTACAAAATGGCATTCTAACAAAAGGAAAAGTGGTAAGAAAGAGCCAACTAATACTAAAATAAATAAACAAACTGTCTATAAAGTTTTTTTCAATTTAAAAAGCAGGGCGGAAACTTGAAGGAGGCTTCTGTAAAAACTCATGTTACACATAATCTTGGAGACGAAGCCGAAGAGCCGCTTGTTTATGATTCGCAAAATCCAAAAGAAGCGTTGCTGTTAGACGCGTTTCCAAAAAAATTAAGACCTTTAATTGCAGGGGTTTAAATACCCAATAATGTGATCTAATAAAAAAGCCGGATTCTTTTAACCCGGCTTTTTAACGACCATTACCAAATTTTTAACCGTATCCCACCATTACTTAAGTTTTGATGTCGGTTTGTTGGAATTATATAATAGAACAACCATAACCACTATAAAAGTAAAACTACTTTGTTATCTGAACCTGTTTTTTGTGTAAACCCAATGTTGCGAAACAGTTTTTGTCAAATTTAATTTAAACAAGTAATTAACAATTTACATACTTGTTCAGCTAAAAAGTTAGTGTAAATACCTTTATATGTTTCTTACAAGTTTGAACAGATGTTCGTTTTTCTTTATTTTAATTTCATTTTCTTTGTAGCATTCATGTCGCTTTTTATTACATCACTAAACTCAGGCAGTAATGGTAATTGTTATTACATTGGTAATAATGAAGAAGCCGTATTAATAGATGCGGGCATCTCCTGTCGCGAAACCGAAAAACGAATGAAGCGTTTGGGATTAACAATGGATAAAATAAAAGCTATTTTTATCTCGCACGAACACTCAGATCATATTCGCGGTGTAGAAGTTCTATCCCGAAAATTTAATTTGCCGGTATATATTACTCCAATTACCTTAAAGCATAGTGGTATGTTTCTCTTACCCGAACTAAACAGAACTTTTACTGCTTACAATGAAATTACATTTGGCGGACTTACGGTTAAAGCGTTTCCTAAGTTTCATGATGCTTCTGATCCTTATAGTTTTATTGTTTCCGGAAATGGAATTAATATCGGCGTTTTAACTGATATTGGATCGGCCTGCGAACACGTAATAAATAATTTTAAAGAATGTCATGCCGCTTTTTTGGAAACGAATTACGATGAACAAATGCTGGAGACCGGGCATTACCCATATTATTTAAAACAGCGTGTTAGCAGTGATAAAGGACATTTATCCAACAAACAAGCTCTTGAGATCTTTGTAAATCATAGACCTGAGTTTATGAGCCATGTTTTTTTATCACATCTTTCGCGGGATAATAATGATGCCCAATTGGTAAAGGATCTGTTTTTAAAACATGCCGGAAAAACCGATGTTATTGTTGCCTCACGTGATAATGAAACGGATATTTATCATATTACAGGAAATAAAGTCATTTCAGAACCTGTTCTTCAACAGCCGACTTTTGTGCAAATGTCATTATTCTAATTAAGAACCCAAATTGAAATATTTAATACTGTTGCAAAACTTACCCACAGTAAATATGGGATGTTAATATAGCCTGCACTTGGTTTCGCTTTTCGAAAAAGTATGATCATATAAAGTATCAACACCCACATGATACTTATATCAACAATTGATAAGAATAAATAATGAAACGAAAAAAATAAAATACTCCACCAAAAATTAAGAAATAACTGAATTCCAAAAACCCATAATGCTGTTGTTCTTAGTTTTGTTAATGGACTCCTCCAAACAAGATTCAGGGAGATACCCATAAGAATATATAATGTTGTCCATACTGGACCAAATATATTATCTGGTGGCTGAAAGGCGGGCTTTTCTAAAGAGTTAAACCACCAACCGTTTATTTCGTTGGAAGTAATATAACCCGATAGACCGCCTATTGCCAATGGAATAAGTAAACAAATAACAAAAGCAATAATAGTTTTTATTTTAAAGCTTTTATTATCTGAATGGTTTTTAGTATGAGTGGCTATGGCCATTTAATTTAAACAGGTCTTTTGCCTTGTATAAGTCGTAATAATACGGCAATAACAGCAATAATTAAAAGTATATGAATTATGCCAGACGCGTGAAATCCTAAAAATCCAATTGCCCAAACGATTACTAAAATTACGGCTGCTGTGTAAAGTATGTTTCCCATGTTTTTTATTTTTTATTTACTATGTATCTGCAAATTCAATGCCAATAGAAAATTATTTGGGGAATAAATTGCGCACGCACATTTTGTAAAAACTAAAACATTTATTTATTAAATTTATCCATTTTGGCATGAAGATCATTTAACAGTTTTATTTCTATGGTTTGGGTCTCTATTAATTTTTTGATCTGTTCTTCCATTAACAAATTTATTTTTTGATGTAGATTACGAATTTCAATCTCTGCTTTTAGATTAATGAGATAATCATTTTCTGCCCTTTTCCGGTCTTTATCTTCTTTCCTGTTTTGGCTCATCATTATTATTGGTGCCTGTAACGCGGCAACACATGAAAGAATTAAATTCATCAATATAAAAGGGTATGGATCAAAAGCGGCATCTTTTTTAACGTATGCATTATAAATTATCCAAAGCGTTAAGATAACACCAAATAGAATAATGAATTTCCAGCTGCCACCAAAAACAGCTATTCTATCCGATAATTTCTGGCCTGATGATAATAATTCCGCGGGTGGGTGTTTTAATTTATCAATAATTAATTTTTCTTCCTTAATGGCTTCTTCCACTATAATGTGCAATTTTTTTATTTGATCATCCTGCGCTTTGTTAAGAGCAGCAATACTATCAATGGTAGAGGTTTTCATTTTAGAGAAATTTTATAATTTAAAATCTGTTAAATTATTTTTTATTCGGCTTCGCAAACATTTTTTTAATTTTTTTGCGGAAACCTAGATATTTATTTCGTGGCCTCTCTTCATTTAATTCGTCAAGCTCTTCGTAAGCTTCTAATAAAGGTTTAGGCATTTCACCATTATACATTATTTTAAAAAACGAAAAGCCGTTATAAGGAATGGAGTTTTCATTAGTATGTATTTTAACACGGTTAGCAGTTCCGTTTTCTTTGAACGGCACTAAAAAAGCTTTTTTTCTGGCAGATAATAATTGATTAAATCGTTTATTCACTAATGTTTTTCCAATATAGGCCAGGCATTTATCTTGAATAGTAAACAACATAGGATCATTTAGATGTTTTGTTATGTAATGGAAAAAGACAGAATCCTTTATGTACGTATTTGCTACAGATAAAGAATCATCTTCATCGTACTCTTTTTCTTTTTTCTTATTGCTATGTAAATAATATTTTTTCTTCGCTTCATAAAATAATATCTGTTCTTTTTCTTTTTCTTCGTGAGTTTGGGGATAAACCGAAATTGAAGCGCCGGGATTTTCTTCAAGGAAATCGGCAATTTTATCAAGAAACTTTGCCTGCGAATGATATATCTCTGTTTGTTGCATTTGCCATTTTACGTAAAGGATCTTCTCGATCGTTCTTTCACTTTGTTTTACCTTTACACTATATGGTACCGTAACGGGCTTTACAAAAACATTTCTTAAAGCATCAAAAAGAATATCTTTCCAATGGATCTTTGGCTTTTTTAAATTACCAGTTATAGGAATATTATAATCTATAACATTGGCGTTTTCTCTTACAATTGCCATTATAATGGGTAAGGGTATCCATTTTATATCTTCTCTATGAATACGTTTTGCAACACGTGGATCGATCACAAGTAAACGGTTGCTGCTTTGTATATCACCACTACGCACACGCCAATGACCTTTTATTTCTATTGTGCCCCTGTTTAATGGAAACGAAGTATAAGATATCAGGTATGGATTAAAAAGTGTTGCCGGAATTTTTTGAAAATGATAGTCCATATCAAAATCGGAACTATCTTTTGGGTTTATACTAAGATGTATAGCAAGATCACCATAGGGATTCATCCCGGATCTAAAATCAAGTTTTACGCGAGAATCATTTTTACTCACCGAGTCGGCTAAAATATCAAATGGTCTTAAGCCGATCGAAAATTTCTCGCTTAATTTATAATCATTAAAAAGCAAATTGCCTTTGTAAATGGCAAGCCGGTTTACTTTATAATCACTTTTCAAAAAGTTTTTTGAGAGTTTTACGATGTAATCCGCTAACTCAAAGATCAGGTTAAATTTTCTCGAATTTTTTGCCGATGAGACTTTGGTACCCTTTTTACCAAAGATAGTTTGAACATTATCTAAATGATCATAAAGTTCATATTTAACGAATGGATGATCCAGGGAGACAGAATCGATAATGTATTTTTTATTTTTTGGGCTTAACTGGTCGATCTTAATAGCGAATTTTTTAAAGGATGCGTAATCTTCGTTCTTGTCTTTCCCAAAATTAAAATCATTAATTGCCAAAAAGCCTTTTGCAAAAAGATCTTCGGCCCTCGTGAAATTTCCTGTTGCTTCTATATCTGCATCCATATTAGCATAAAAGGCGCCGTAATTAATAATGTCCTTTAAATATTGTTCGATAAATTTAAGATCGTATTTATTAAAGACAGCGGCCAACTTATAATCGAGATTTTTCGTATTTATCTTACAACTTCCTTTTACATCGCCTTTTCCAATTCCTGCTATAAATGAGAATTTTGCCGCTGTACTGTCTGAATCCCATCTAAAGCCTGTGCTTTGTATATTTACTTTTTTAATTGGATAATTTACTGGAATCAGAAGGTCGCGATAAATGAATTCCCCATTAATTATAGTGATGCTACTTAGGTTAAAATGTAAATTCCCCTCCTTAGGTTTGCTTTTATCTTTTGAAGAAAAGCGTTGGATAATATCGATGAAATTTAATTTTTTTGCAGTATCCTGAGAAATTATTCCATATGGATTATCTAAGATCAGATCATTGATCTCTATTGTCTTTGAAAATAATTTATGAAGTGATAAATTAGCACCTATGCCTTTAGCCGAAAAGAAAAGTGTATCGCCATTAGGTTCATACACTTTTGCATTACTTAAATGCACATAACCCGTAAAAGGGTTCACATAAGCCCAATCCAATGTAATTTTTCTTCCTAAAAATTTTTCGTCATATTTTTCTACCAGGTATTTTGTGAGCGGGGAAATAAATATAATAATTAGAACTACCGCAATAACAATTACGCTGATAGTTGATAAAATCACTTTTTTAAGCCCCTTTTTAGCCATTATACTGTTCCGATTTTTTGATGTTTTAGCATAAGTTCAAGTTTGGGTAAAAAGTGTCCCACGTGCAAAAAATTACCCATAAGGGGCAATTGATAGCGTTTAAAAATTAAAAGCTTCATATGGTTTTACTTCTTATTAGAGCGGTATCGCGTTATTTTCCTTTTTTAATATACATTCTTACAATTGTACATGATAATTTGATACCGCTTGTAAAAACCCTAAACTAAGCATATTTTTAAGGATTTTTAGCATTGATCTGATGGCTCCGACCTGATATTTATTTGTAACTAAGCCATATAGCTGGTTTATGGGCTAATTTAAGAGAACATGCTTAATTTCGGTTATAACTTAAATTTTAATTACTTTTAATGCTTAGTTTAAGTTGAGGTTAACAATTTACATAATAGTTTTAGTTGTAGCGGTTTTTTCGCAAAAACTTAATTGTCAAACTACGTCCTTTAAAGAAAATTTAAAGTGGGGAATCAAAGAAAATGAAAAAGTGATCATAAAACCTGTTTATGATACAGTTTTTAATTTTGATAATTCGGGAAAAGTTTGTTTAGCTTGTTTTAAAGCAAAAGCACCATCAGCAAATAAGTTCATTAAAACAGTTACGGTTACTTATTCATGTAATTATTTAAATAAGGCGGGCGAGAAGTTAAAAATAAAAACGGATGAAACAGATACGTGTACGGTTTTCGCTTTGGGTAAAACAACAATAAAACAGTATAACGAAGATCCGAATTATTTTATTGTAAGCTCTAAAAATAAAAAATATTTGATCGGTAAAAATTTTAGTCAATCAATAACTAAAGGCTATAACGAAATTTATTTGACCTCAGAACCAAAGTTCATTATCACCGAAATAAAGAACGAGGAAAATATAGTTTACACAGGTTTAATTGATCTTAAAGGCGATGAGGTTATACCATTTCAATATTCGGGTGTAAAAGTTAACAACAAAGATTCGGTAATTGTTGGATGCAGCGCAGGGATTGGTGTTAATGGAGATGACGATATTTATGATTACAGCGGAAAAAAGCTTGCAAGTTACAAACGTCATATTGATATGGCAACAAAAAACTTTGTTATTTACAAGATCTTTTACCCGAAAGAGTATTATATACTTTTAAATTTAAAGAATAAAGAAGAAACAATTTTTAGTGCCGATGAAGTTGTACCTTATGAAAAAGATGAAGTTTTATTGCGTACAAAAAACGAATGGTTTGTTTTTAATTTAGCGTCTAAGAAAAGGAAACCATATAAAAAATAACGAATCATATTCCGTTCTAAAATGAAAAAAATAAGAGTTGCTATAAATGGTTTTGGAAGAATTGGTAGGGTGTATCTTCGTAACTGTATCAATGATCCTGCTATAGAAATTGTTGTTATAAATGATCTTACCGATATAAAAAATAACGAATCATATTCCGTTCTAAAATGAAAAAAATAAGAGTTGCTATAAATGGTTTTGGAAGAATTGGTAGGGTGTATCTTCGTAACTGTATCAATAATCCTGCTATAGAAATTGTTGTTATAAATGATCTTACCGATGCTCAAACCCTGGCTCATTTATTAAAGTACGATTCTATTCACCGAAAATTTGAGGGAGAAATTAAAGTAGAGGGAAATAATTTAATTGTTAATGGTCAAAAAATAAAAATAGTTTCTCATAAAGATCCTGCACAGTTACCGTGGAAAGAAAATAACATTGATATTGTAGTTGAATGCACTGGCCATTTTTTAGATAAAGCAAGCGCTAACAAACATATTGAAGCGGGAGCAAAAAAAGTAATTTTATCAGCGCCAGCAAAAGATGATGATATTCGCTCCATTGTTTTAGGTGTGAATGAAAATGTATTGCTAAGCAGCGATACGATCGTTTCTAACGCAAGCTGCACTACAAATTGTGCTGCGCCTATGCTAAAAGTTTTAGATCAGTTTGGAATAGAAGAAGCATATATTACAACGGTGCATTCATATACAAGCGATCAGCGTATTCATGATGCGCCACACAAAGATCTTCGCAGGGCAAGGGCAGCTGCAATGAGTATAATTCCAACATCAACAGGCGCAGCAAAAGCCATTACAAAAATATTTCCGCATTTAGATGGAAAGATCGGAGGCTGTGGTATGAGGGTTCCTGTGCCGGATGGATCACTAACAGATATTACTTGTGTGCTAACAAAGATCCCAACTGTACAAGAAATTAACGATGCTTTTAAGTTAGCAGCACAAACACATTTAAAAGGAATTTTAGAATATACCGAAGACCCAATTGTAAGCATTGATGTGATCGGTAACGCCCATAGTGTTTTGTATGATGCCGAATTTACAAGTATAGTAGGTAACCTTGTAAAAATTATTGGTTGGTACGATAATGAATGGGGCTATTGCAACCGCTTGGTTGAGCTAACACTAAAAATGGGAAAATAATTATCTTTTTCCAAATAAGCATTATTTTAATTTGCAATCGTAATGTTTGTCGCCTTTGTTCGTAACAATAACGGATAAGTTAAACGATGATGCCGGAACAGAAGTAAGAATGGTTTCATTGTAAGGTTCTGTGTAGCTTAAACAATTATTTTTAGCCACTCGCTTACTCACCATTTCAATTTTTTTATCTATTATTTGTGTCTCGTTTACGGTGGTTACAAATGATGTATCTGCAAGAGTTGTTGGAAAACCAGGAAATAAGATCAATTCAGCTTTTCCTGTGGTAGTTGAAGTTCCGGTTTTTGTGATCGTACAAGCACAGGTTCTGTCTTTTTTGCAAGCAAAAGCAAGTAATGCCACAATAGTTATTACGAAGTAGTTTTTCATGTAAAATTTAAATAGAATTTAAACAAAGATAAAAAACCAACCGATCTATGGTATAATTTTGATTTTACTTACTACTGTTGCCATGTTAAACCAACCAACTGCTTTTGTTTTAGCACCTTCAGGTGTTGAAATATTTGTCCTGACATTTTCAGGGGTAGTTGCAAATAATCCGCCATTTTGAATTTGCGCAACTGCCTGAAATAAAAAATTATTGGTTTCGCGCGAAATAGAATGTATCTCCACTTTACATTTATCTCCCGAACGGTAATTTTGAAATCCTAAAAATATAGCAGGAGGCGTAAAATCAAGCGTGTCTACCCCGGCATTTGTAACCACGCCACCTGTGCCGTCAATGGCTGTATTTAAATCTCCGGGCTTATCAAATAAGGTATCATTTCTTGATGTTTTTATCCAGTAATAATCCGGATTATCATCTGCTTTATCCCTTGCCCATAAAAAACAATTGTAGAAGGGTGATGGCGGGCCAAAACCAGCGGTGCCATCGTTGTACACAGCGCTAATACTATCTAAAACGGCAGTACGTTTTTGTAACGATAAAGAACTATACACATAACCGTCAATAGTAACATTTAATTCATATTGGTGATTAATGCGCGCAATTGTATCGGCATTTGTTAAAGGGAAAACATAATTGCCATTTGATGTATAAGTGAAATTGTATTGCACATTTGCTGTAAGGTCTTTTAAAATAACCTGAGCATTACTTACAGGAGGAGCTTCGCGATTGCTAAAATAATTATCGCTTGATACTACGCGTATAGTTTGATTTGTTCTAAGATCGTTTACAAATGCATCTATCACATACAATTTTGCACCTTCATCCAGTTTTATTTGAATTACGTCTTCACAAGATGATAAAAAGAAAAGACCCGTAGTAAAAAATAAAAGTTTAATTATATTTTTCATAATATCTTAAAAATTAAAGTTATATGTTAATGCCGGAACGATAGAACCTATCACAGAAAAACGCACTGCCTCTGTTTCAAAAGTAGACCCTTGTTTTGTTCTAAAATAAACACTGTAAGCATTTCTACGGTTATAGGCGTTATATACGCTAATTACGATGTTTTGTTTGAACTTGCGTGTTTCGTTCTTTTTAAAATTATAAGTTGCGCCTAGATCCAATCGGTGATATGCCGGGATGCGATAATTATTTCTTGTGCCTGTTGTATTATATGGAATATTTAAATTCTGAATACTGATCTTTGAATTAGGAAAGGTTGCAGGTGTGCCGCTTAACAGAACAAAATTAGTTGACACACTCCAGCGTTTTGTTAACTCATAAGTAAGCACTGTGTTTAAGCAATGTGTGCGGTCGTAACGGCTAAAGAACCATTTGTCATTGCTAATGCCATTTACCAAACGTTCGGTTTTACTTAATGTGTAACTGATCCAGCCGGTAAGTTTGCCTTTATTTTTTTTCACGTAAAACTCAGCACCATAAGCTCTGCCTAAGCCTTGTACTAATTGATTTTCGACTGTAGGATTAATAAAAAGGTTGGCATTATCTATATAATCTAATTGATTTTGTAAGTATTTGTAATATACTTCAACCGATGTTTCAAACATATTGTCTTTAAAATTCCTGAAATAGCCAACACTTCCCTGGTCTGCCAGTAACGGTTTTAAATTATTTGTTGCTAAAGTATAAACGTCTAGTGGCGTGCTGGCCGCCGTATTACTTATTAATTGTAAATATTGGGCCATACGGTTATAACTTGCTTTTATTGAACTGAAACTATTGATGACATAGTTAACAGATAAACGCGGCTCCGGATTTACGTATGCTTTCATTACTTGCCCGTTCTCATATTTTTTTGAACTTTTAAGCGGAAGTTCTTCATTTGACAGAGTATCTCCAAATGTGTAAGCGGTACCTTTACCTATATAATTGTAAACACTTACGCGCAAACCATACTCCATTGTTAAGCGCGGCCTTATCTTATGTTCGTTGCCCATATACGCAGAGTATTCAATGCCATAACGCTTGTCGGCTTTAAATTTAATAGTCGTGTTCTCAAATTTACCGGTAGCATTATATGGTAAAAAGTCGTAAAACAATGCCTGAGCACCGAAGCGAATAGTATTTTTACTATTAGCATAAAACGAAAAATCATTTTTTAAACTATAATTAATAATCTGGCTTGTCCAATTAAATTGTTGGTTATTGCTTTCTTGTTTAAAATCTAACAGGTAATCATAATTACTATAAATAGCGGTTGTATTCATAAATAATTTATTATTAAAGATATGGTTCCATCTAAGTGTACCGGTGGTGTTTCCCCAATTAAATTTAAAACCTGGCGCACCAAAAGCATCGCGACCTAAATAGCCACTTGCAAAAACCGTATTTTTATCATTAATACGCCAGTTTACTTTTGCAGTAAGGTCGTAAAAATAAAATACAGCATTCTTAATGGGGTTGGTTGATTTTACAAATGGTTTAACCAATGCATCAATATAACTTCTTCTTCCGGCAATAATAAAACTGGCTTTATCTTTGGCAATTGGCCCTTCAATAGAGAGACGACTAAACACGGGTAGGCCTATACCTCCATTAACCGAAAGTTTTTTACTATTGCCTTCTTTCATCCTAACATCCAGTATTGAAGAAACCCTTCCGCCATATTGAGATGGGATACCACCCTTAATTAATTTTACATCTTTAACCGCATCTGGATTAAACACCGAGAAAAAACCAAACAAGTGCGATGAGCTGTAAACAGGTGCTTCATCTAACAAAATTAAATTCTGATCAATGTTCCCGCCGCGTACGTTAAAACCACTTGCGCCTTCACCTACCGTTGTAACACCTGGCAGCATTTGTATTGCGCGTACCACATCTACTTCACCAAACAAAGCCGGTATTTTATTTATTTGTTTTATATCAAGTTTTGTAGTACCCATTTCGGTACTTTTAATGTTTTTGTCTTCTGCTTCGCCGGTAATAATTACTTCATCCAGTTGTTTGCCTTCTTCGGCTAATTCATAATTCTTAATAATGTTCTTATCAAGGTTTACTGAAAAAGTAAAAGTTTTATAACCTATTAATGAAACTGCAATTATGTGTTCGCCTTTTGGAAGTGTAAGAGAGAAAAAACCGTATTCATTTGCAGATGCGCCCACATTAGAACCCAGTTTATAAACTGTTGCACCAATTAATGATTCACCATTCTTAGTGTCCTTTACATAACCACTAATACTAAACTTATCCTGGCTAAAGGTTTTTAAAACAAAAAAACTTAAAAAAAGCAGTAAGCGAAGTTTCATATATCTTTTATTAATTTGAAGTATAACTAGTATTGTTTAAAAATGTTGTATTCCGGGCACAAAACTATGGAAACTTTAATTGTCCCGCAAGTTTCCGTACCAAAAATTTGCCTTTTATGTAAAAAATAACCTGCCAGACTGTTTTTAGAGCGGTGAACAAACACTTACCAAGGGTAAGACGTATGAAACGGGATTTACCCCTACGCTTTAGTATAAAAAAAGCCCGGTTTTTGATTAAGTTTGTATAAAGGCCTAAAGGTCAACTATAAAAACAGAAGAAAATGAAATTTAAAATTATTATACTGTTATTTTTTGTGGTAACACTCTTGCTTTCTTGCAGTGGTGGGCATAAATCGGAGGATATGGAAGCCGGAATGGCAATGAATATGACATCGCCACCTCCTCCACCAGGAACAGAAGAAGATGCTGGTGCTGTAGTGAATGACCCGCTTCCGAAACCTATTGAGCAAAAATTAATTAAGAACGGAGAGGTATCTTTTAAAGTAAAAAGCCTGGCAGATACCAAACAAAATGTACAAAAAGTACTTGCTTCGTTTAGCGGTTATATTGCAAAAGAGAACAATTATGGTGGTAATGAGAATCCTTATGAGAATTTAATAGTTAGGGTCCCAAACAAGAATTTTGATAAATTTTTAGAACAAGTTTTAATTGGTGCTGAAGAAATTGATTCAAAAAATATAAATATTGACGATGTAACGGAGCAATTCGTTGACATAGAAGCGCGCTTAAAAAATAAAAAGCAACTTGAAACTAAATATCAGGAAATATTGGCAAAGGCAGATAAAATAGAAGATATTTTGAAGATCGAAAAAGAAATTTCGTTAATAAGAGAAGATATAGAAGCAAGTGAAGGCAGGTTAAAATATTTAAACAACCAGGTTTCATACAGCACCATTTCTTTACGCTATTACGAGAAAAGAACCAGCGGTTTTAATTTTGGTGGTAAATTGGGTAATGCTATAAGTAATGGTAGCTATGGCTTTTTAAGCTTTTTAATTATAATGGTAAACCTTTGGCCGTTATGGTTAATTGGTGGCGTAACCTGGTTTTTAATTGTCAGAGCCATACGAAAGAACCGGAAAAAGAAAATGCAGGGAGTGCAATAAATATTCTTTTTTTTCTTACCATTTATCTACTTTACTTTAATAAGTACTACATTTTTCGAAACAGATTCAAAGGAACTAAATTCTTTTGATCTCTTGGTTTTTTTAAATTTCTGATTTGAATAAAAAATAAGTTGTTCAGCAACATTAAGTTTTGTCGCTATCGTATTATTTCTCATTGAAGGTGTAGTAATTATGCCTAATAATTCGCCAGTATTAGTAAAAATAGCTCCACCTAAGGCTATTCCTTCAGTTTTTAAGGATGTTTCAAAGTAATTGGAGAAATTCTCGAAACGTGCTTTTGATTTTAATTTCCCGGAAATTGTTTTAGGTTTATTTGTATTTGTATCCGACTTCGTAAAATATATAGAATAAAGTTCGCTTTCTAGGTCCAAATTGGCTTTTTCATAAAAAGTATAAGCAATATCATGAAGTGTATCCTTGCCAAGGTTATTGATCTTTAAAATGGCAAGATTGTTCGCTTCATTTTTAATGATAACATCAGCAAGAAATTGTTTTATAGAATCATTACAATAAGCCTCAACAATTATTTCAGTATAACGACCAAAATTTACGGCACTGCTTAATATCAAACCTTGTTTATTTAAAATAAGCCCCATTGTTGCACTTTGAATACCATAATCTTTATTTGAAATTATAAAATTATTGTCGTTTTTAATTTTAGGGTCAATAGGTTCAATAGTCAATTCATTTTCATACTCCCTGATAGTAAGCTTGTCGAACAAGGCAACTCCAATACTTTTAATGCCGAGACCTACATTGGTTGATATAATATCTACATTTTCTTCTGAAAATAAGATCTCGTCATTTATACTATAAAATAAATTATTCTTTATATAAATTATTTTGATCTTATTTATGCCATTGCCTTTTAAAGAGTAAGCAACGAAACCGTTTATTTTTTTTATTTCTTTTCCAGATCTTACTTTCCCAAGATAACATTTGTGTTTTGATACTAAAAAATAATTATAATTCTCAGCATTTTCAAACCCAAAGATCAGGCCAGCCCTTGTAGTGTCGGAAAGATAATTTGAATTGACAATACTTTCTACTGAAAAACACTTCGATCTTATTTTATGTGGAAAGGGTCTTACAATCCCGACGTTTTTTTTGCTAGTAAATTCGAGACCACCGATTTTTATTTTTACAGAGCCGGTATCGTTGGCACTTAATTTCCAGTTGCCTCTGTTATCAATAAATTCTTCTTCAAAAACAGAGGCATGAGCGCCATTAGTTCCAAATTCATTATAATATTGATCTTTGCTTTTGCCATTTAGGTAGTCGACCATTTTTTTTGGTTTCCCATCTTCATAAAAATCTGTGCATGGCCCATTAAGGGTGCCTATGTGATTATAAGTATATTCTTTTTTTTTATTGCCATTAGGATAATACCAAATACATAAGCCGGAATAAATATTTTTTTGATCTGATGAATCCTTTGCGGAAATTATTTTCCCTTGAAAATACAAGCTCGTATCCTTTGCATAGAATGAGCGATAAAAGTCAATTGTATCGGTTGTTTCTCTAAAATAAAATGCTTCTTCTACAGATGAAAGTTTTCCGGATCTGTCAAAATAAGAAGTATTTATCGGTTTTTGAGACTGTATCTGAAAGAAAGCGCATAAAGATAAAAACCAGGCAAAAGCTATATGTTTTTTTAAATTCACAATCAGGTTGGAAGACTCTAAAAGTACAATATTATTAACAGTTGAGGGGTTAAACAGGATGATTTTTTCCAGAAAAAGAAAAGGTAATAGCCATAAAATCCTTAAGTTTGTGTTTATTAAGAATTTAAATGAAACCATCAATTCCTAAAGGAACACGCGATTTTGGCCCTGCAGAAATGCAGAAAAGGCAATATATCTTAGATATTGTCCGCAATAATTTTGAATTGTTTGGTTACCAGCCAATAGAAACGCCTTCAATGGAAAACATTACCACACTTACCGGTAAGTATGGCGACGAGGGAGACAAATTAATTTTTAAAATATTAAATAGTGGAGATTATTTAAGTGGAGATTATCTTAAAGATATAGGATTTGGGATTGAAGAATTTACTAGGTTTTACGAAAATTGGAAAGTAAATAAAACTGGTGATACTTCTTTGAGTGAATTATTAGATCATAAAGCATTGTTGCCCTACATTTCTGAAAAAGCATTACGTTACGATCTTACAGTTCCTTTTGCGCGTTATGTTGTAATGAATCAGCATCAAATAACTTTTCCCTTTAAACGTTATCAGGTACAACCTGTTTGGCGTGCCGACAGGCCGCAAAAAGGTCGTTACCGCGAATTTTATCAGTGCGATGCCGATGTTATTGGATCTGATTCTTTAATTAATGAACTGGATCTTATTTCTTTAATGGATAAATCGTTCAGAGAATTAAATGTACCTGTTATAATAAAATTCAACAACCGTAAAATTCTTTCTGCCCTAGCTGAGGTAATTAATGAACCTTCAAAAATTATTGATATCACCGTTGCAATAGATAAGTTAGATAAGGTTGGAAAAGATGGCGTAAATAAAGAACTTTCAGAAAAAGGTATTTCTGCTAAAGCCATAGAAACATTACAACCACTTTTAGAATTTAAGGGTGACAATAGTCAAAAAGTGGAGGTGTTGAGAAAATTAGTTGGTAATAATGAGGAAGGAAAAAAAGGAATTGAAGAAATTGAATACCTTTTAAATAATTGTAATCTTTCATTTGCAAGAATTGAACTGGATATTACCCTTGCCCGCGGATTGAATTATTATACCGGAACTATTTTTGAAGTAAAAGCAAACGCGGGAACTTTTACGCCAAGTATTTTGGGTGGTGGCCGATACGATGATCTTACAGGAATTTTTGGTTTAAAGAATATGAGCGGGGTAGGGATCTCTTTTGGTATAGATCGCATTTATGATGTAATGGAAGAACTGAATTTATTTCCCGATCATGTAAGCAAAGTTTCGAGCACAAAATTATTATTTGCTCATTTTGATCTTGATACACAAAAACATTGTTTAAAATTAGCAGCCAGATTAAGAGAAAACAATATTTCCTGCGAGATCTATCCGGATGTTACAAAAAAATTAGGAAAACAATTTGAATACGCGGATAAAAAAAACATTCCATTTGTTTGTACTGTTGGAGGAGACGAAATTGCCAGTCAAACTTATTCTTTTAAGAATATGACGAGTGGCGAACAAAAAAAATTAAGTCTGAATGAATTAATTGATGAACTAAATAAGAATAGAGATGACATTTAATATCGACCATACAAAAAAATTAACTTTAACCGATCTTAAAAATTTTCTGGACGATAAGGAAGCGAAAGTTGTTTTAACTGATGCAACAAAAAATTCTATTTTAAATTGCAGGAATTATTTAGATGAAAAATTAAAAAATAACACTAAACCAATTTATGGTATCAATACAGGGTTTGGTTCTTTATGTAATGTAATTATTCCTGATAAAGATATCGAAAAATTACAGGAAAATTTAGTGAAGAGCCACGCTTGTGGTATGGGGCAAGAAGTACCGCAGGAGATCGTAAAACTGATGTTATTCTTAAAGATCCAATCATTAAGTTATGGCAAAAGCGGTGTGCAATTACAAACAGTTGAACGTCTGTGCGATCTTATCAATCACCAAATTTATCCGGTTGTATACCAACAAGGATCATTAGGAGCAAGTGGCGATCTGGCACCATTAGCACATTTAAGTTTACCGCTATTAGGTTTAGGAAAAGTGAATTATAAAGGCAAACAAATAAATGCGTCTGAAGCTTTAAAAGAAAAAAATATCGGGGCTATAAAATTAAAGTCAAAAGAAGGTTTGGCATTATTAAATGGCACGCAATTTATGAGTGCCTATGGTTGTTATTGTTTAATTAAGTCAGAACAATTAAATAAAGCGGCCGATCTTATTGCTTCTGTTTCGTTAGATGCATTTGATGGACGGATGGATCCGTTTAAAGATAATTTGCATACAATACGAGCTCACGCTGGACAATTACAAACCGCACGCGCCATTAGAAATTATTTAGAGGGAAGCGAAATTGGAAAACTGGAAAAGAAACAAGTGCAGGATCCTTATTCGTTTCGTTGCGCACCACAAGTACATGGCGCTACAAAAGATACAGTAAATTATGTGAATTCTGTTTTTGAAACAGAAATAAACTCTGTAACTGATAATCCAACTATTTTTCCAGATGAAGATGAAATTTTAAGTGGCGGAAATTTTCACGGACAACCGCTGGCCTTAACTTTAGATTTTTTATGTATTGCCATGGCCGAATTGGCAAGCATCTCTGAACGCAGAACCTATTTATTGATCTCCGGGCAAAGAGGATTGCCGCCTTTTTTAGCAGCTAATGCAGGATTAAATTCCGGTTTCATGATCCCGCAGTATACCGCGGCAAGTATTGTTAGTCAAAGCAAACAACTATGTACTCCTGCGAGTGTGGATAGTATTGTTTCAAGTAACGGCCAGGAAGACCATGTAAGTATGGGCGCTAATGCGGCTACAAAATGTTTTTTGGTAATTGAAAATACCGAGAAAGTGTTAGCAATAGAATTATTAAATGCTGCACAAGCTCTGGAATTAAAACGTCCGCTAAAGTCTTCAACAAAAATAGAAATTTTAATTTCTTCTTACAGAAAAACTGTGCCCTTTATGCAAAACGATGAGGTGGTGCATGAATTAATGAAAGCTTCGCAAGAATTCTTACAAAATATTTCTTTTTAATGAGCGGTTTTGTAAAATTATTTCTCGCTTCACTGTTTTTTATAAACAGCTTTGTCACTCTTGCCTGTCAATGCCCGTTAACTACTCTCGGTATTGAAGAATGCAATAAATATGAAATTATTTTTAAAGGAAAGGTTGTTTCGGTAACCACCTGCAACAATAATTTTGGAACTGCAGTTTTTGAATTAGAAGAATTATATAAAGGTAATGCCACAAAACAATTTAAAGTTTTATTTGAGTGTGGTGTTGAGTGTGCTATGGATTTTAACGAAGGCGAAGAGTGGATCATTTACAGTCGTTATAAACAGGTAGATAAAGCTTTGATGAATTGGTGTAGCAGAAGCCGCAAATTTTTTAAGAATGCAAAGGAAGATTTTTATACTTCAACTTATGGCAACGATTATTACGATGAATTAAAATTTTTGAGACAGAATTTAGGTTTACATCGTTTTTTGGTCCTTAAAACATCTACAACTGAGAACAGGAATGAACGGCCAACTACTAACCAAACAATTTTAATGTTGCTGGTTTCTCTCTCGGCAATAATTTTATTTTATTGGTTATTTAAAAAATATTTTAAATTTTAAACATGAATGTTCAATTATTTAAACCGCACCCATGGCATGGCATTCCTATAGGAGAGAATTGTCCTGATGTTGTAACAGCCTATATTGAAATGGTGCCGAGTGACACCGTTAAATATGAAATTGATAAACTAACAGGTTATAGAAAAGTCGATCGCCCACAAAAATTCTCCAATTACGTTCCGGCACTATATGGTTTTGTACCTCAAACCTATTGCGACGAAAAAGTAAGAGAGTTTGCTGAGATAAAATCGGGACAGAAAGTTTTAAAAGGAGATGGTGACCCATTGGATATTTGTGTTTTAACCGAAAGGAATATTACCAGTGGTGATATTATTTTGGAAGCTATACCAATTGGTGGATTTAGGATGATAGATAAAGGAGAGGCCGATGATAAAATCATAGCTGTTTTAAAAAAAGATGAGATCTACGGAAAACTAAAAGATGTTAGCGAATGCCCCGTAACTTTAATCGACAGGCTAAAACATTATTTTTTAACCTATAAAAATATGCCTGGCCATGAAAATAAAGCTGTAGAAATTACACATACTTATGGTGCTGAAGAGGCGAGAGAAGTTATTTTAAGAAGTATAACCGATTACAACACAAAGTTTAAGTCTCACTTAGAAATTGGAGTTTGAGCAGGTTAAATCGTTTAGGTGTTTTTTATTTCTCTGTTTCTAATGTCTGCTGCCATTTCCAGGCACTACCCATCATATCGTCTAAAGAAAATTTTGGGGTCCAATTCAGTTCTGTTTTAGCTAAATTATTATTAGCATAAATGGCTACCACATCGCCATCTCGTCTACCACCTATAGTATAGTTTAATTTTTTACCTGAGACTTTTTCGAAAGACTTAATGGCCTCTAAAACACTCACTCCATTACCGGTACCTAAATTAAAAACGGAAACATTTTTTTTGTTTTTACTCTCGATCAAATAATTTAATGCTTTAACGTGTGCGTTGGCAATATCATTTACATGAATGTAATCGCGTATGCACGATCCGTCACGTGTATCAAAATCATCTCCAAAAACAGTTAAAGAATTTTTTCCAACCGCAGTTTGTGTAATTATTGGCACCAGGTTGTTTGGCCTGTTCAAAGGAAACTCGCCAATTTTCCCGGTTGGGTGTGCGCCAACAGGATTAAAATAACGTAATAGCACAGCGTTAAATTCTGGGTTTGCTTTACACACAAAATTTATAATTTCCTCGCCAATTTGTTTTGTGTGGCCATAAGGACTTTCGGGAGTTTTTAAAGGAGTATTTTCGGTAACAGGTAATTCATCGGCATTACCATATACCGAGCAAGAGGAAGAAAAAATAAAATTCTTGATTTTTTTTTCTTTTGCAATACTTAAAATATTTGTTAAAGAATTTAAGTTATTGTTATAATATAATAAAGGATCCGAAACACTCTCTGGCACTGATTTAAAAGCCGCAAAGTGAATTATGCCAATAATATCTTTAATTTTTGATAGTTGTGTGTCAAGCTGTTCTTTGTCACACAAGTTAAGGTCCAGGGTTTCGAAAGATTTTCCGGCGATCTCTTTTATCCTTTGGTAGGATCTTGATGTTGAATTAGAAAAATTGTCAATAGAAACCACATTAAAATTAGTGCATGCAAGCAATTCAATGATCGTGTGCGATCCAATGTATCCTGCCCCACCTGTAACAATTATAGTTGCCATAATATAATAAATTTTGATAAATATACTCAATTTAGATGCAAAGATGGGATTGAATTATTATATTTATAGCTTGCCCTGTAATTTAGTTTGCTCTCTAATTTTATGTCAAATAATAATTCGTTAAACCTCACTCTAAATTATAAACAATGTAGGCGTTGTGTTATGGATACATCAGATAGTGAAATACTATTTGACAGTGAAATGTATTGCAACCACTGCCGTTCTTATTTATCGCAAAAGGCCAAATTATCATCTCAAAGTGACAGCTTTTCTGACTTTTTGAATACTAAAATTTTGCAAATTAAAGAAAGCGGGCGGAATAAAAAGTATGATTGTGTTATAGGGGTAAGCGGGGGTGCTGATGGTTGTTATAGTGCCTATCTTTCCAAAAAATTAGGATTGAGGCCGTTATTAGTTCATATGGATAATGGGTGGAATTCCACTTTATCGGTTGAAAATATTAAAGTTATAGCTGATAAATTACAATTAGATTACGAAAGTTATGTATTAGATTGGGAAGAATTTAAAGATTTGCAATTATCATTTTTAAAAGCATCCGTTCCTGAAATTGAAACTCCTACCGATATTGCAATATTAGGGAGCTTACATAAAATAGCCGGAAAATATGGCGTAAAGCATATAATAATGGGATGTAATTTTAGTACTGAAGGAATACTTCCAAAAAGCTGGCACTATGACGCAAAGGATAAAAAATTTGTAACGAGCATTCACTCCATTTTTGGAAAAGTTAGGTTAAAGACCTTTCCGTTTTTTGACTTTTGGACAGAAGCGTATTATAAGCTTATAAAAAGGACTACTATATTTTATTTGCTCAATTATGTGAATTATGACAGAGCAAATGCGGTAGAGATTTTAAAAGGCTTAGGCTGGAAAGATTATTTGGAAAAGCATCATGAAAGTCATTATACAAAACTTGTACAAACTTATATTTTACCGGTTAAATTTCATATTGATTACCGTAAAGTGTTTTTGTCTGTGTCAATATGTAATGGCAATATACTGCGTGAGGACGCCTTGCAAATATTAGAACGACCCTACTATAATAGCAATACTGTTGAATATGAAATCGAGTATGTTTGCAAAAAACTGCAAATAACCGCTTCGGAATTCGGTCAGATTATGAACGTGCCAATAAAATCTTATAAAGATTATCCAAATAATCAAAGAATAACATCTCTAGTTTATAAGGCATACCTCAATTTGGTCAGCAAAAATTAACTAAGAAAAGGAAAATAATTTTCTTAGGCATAAATAATTTTTTTATATAATATATACGTCAGATTTTTATAAATTTATACTATCGAAGCTCAATGGATTGATATTTATGATTTGTTATTAGCGCCATTTTATCTTGCTATAGTATTATTTATTGCTTATTATTTTAAAAAAAGGAATAAATACCTTTATAAAAAAGATTATTACGATTATTTTATACCAGCTTTAATTTGCAAACTAATTGGGGGAATTGGTGTGTGTTTGATTTACAGTTTTTATTATACTGAGGGGGGTGATGTAAGTAATTATTTTTTATCGGCAAAAACCATGGTTAATATATTATATTCCGGCAAGTTCGAATTGTTTTTTGAAATGTTGAATTTTTATAATATTAATATCAGTCAGTTATCCTATGAATATTTTAATTATGGCGGTTTGTATTTTAGTACTACAGATATGTATGCTTTATTTACAGTAGCTTTAACGGTTCCTTTATGTATATTAGGATGTTCCACCTTTGTACCAACCACTATTCTCCTATCAAGCCTAAGCTTTATTGGTTTATGGAAATTGTATGAACTGTTTGTATTTCACTTTCCACATCTCAAAAAACAGTTTGCTATTGCTATTTTTTTTATGCCATCAGTGTTTTTTTGGGGTTCTAGCATTTTAAAAGATACTTATAGTTTAAGCTGTATTGGGTTTTTTACCTATGGAATATTTAAATTTTTTATTTTAAAAAACAGAAAAGCCAAATATTTAATTTTATTAATACTTTCTAGTTTAATTATTTTATTGATTAAACCTTATATATTGTTTGCATTATTACCTGGTACAATTATTTGGTTAAATTTTGCCAAAGTAGAAAGGATCAAAAATAATTTACTAAAAACATTAGTTATTCCGCTTGCAATGATTTCCATAATTATAATTTTGGCAATTTCATATAATATATTAGGCCAATATCTTGGAGAATATAGTTTGGATAACATCTTGAATAAAGCGGTAAAAACGCAACAAGATTTGGTGAGAGGGCAATACGGAACAAATAGTTATGATATAGGTGCCTACGAACCAACTTTAGCAGGAATTTCATCGAAAATTCCTGCAGCTTTAAACATGGCTTTATTTAGACCATTTATTTGGGATGCTAGAAATCCGGTTATGGTTCTATCTGGTTTAGAAAATTTATTTATGCTTTTGTTTACTATTTATATTGTAATAAGAGTAAAAATAACCACCCTCATAAAATCACTTTTCAGTAATCCATTACTAATTTTTTCATTTTTGTTTGCCATATTTTTTGCATTTTCTGTTGGACTAACTACCTCAAATTACGGCGCGTTAGTTCGCTTAAAAATACCATGTATGCCTTTTTATTTAATATCCCTGTTTATTTTATTTGATTTAAATAAAGCACGGTTTATGCGTAAATAGATTTATAGATCCTCTCTGCGATCGAAAACGAACGATATTTTTTAGCTACTTCAACTATTTTCAATTTCAATATTTCTTTGTTAAGTAATAGGGATTCTATTTTAATAATCGCACTTAAGTACTCTTCATCATTAAGTGAATTTAATACATAACCAATATCATTTGATTGTATAATATCAGAATCTTCAGAAATATTTTTTGTAATAACAACGGGTAAACCCATAGCCCAATATTCACCATTTTTAATTGGGGTGCAAAATTGCTTTGTAGGCACCGGTTTTACAGGACAAATTCCAAAGTCACTTAAAGCCATGTATTTTGGAACGTCAGAATGTGGTACAAATTTTAAGGTAATAATGCTAGGATTTAAATTTGAATTCAGGCAGTATTGATCTATTTTTTCTTTAGTTTCGTTTGTTAACAATACTACTTTAAATTTATTTCCCAAATGCGAATGGGCAATTGCAAAAAAATCAAAAACCTCTTTTTCTAAATAGATGCCATTAAATTTGCCTGCGTAAATACAAATGATGTTATCTTCGGTTAACCCATTCAGTAATTTGAAATCTTTTTGGGCAGATTCAAATTTTGAAAAATCAACACATGCCGGTTTAATAAAATAATTTTCTTTTATAACATTATATTTTTTTTGCGAATATGCAATCATGCCTTCCGCAGCACAAATAACATGAGTCGCCAACTTTAATTGTAATTTCTCAAAACGAAATAAAAATTTATACCTTATACTATTTTTTTTCCAGGTATTATTTTCTACCATAGCTTCGGCGTGTGGCTCAAAACTATCCAGAATTAACTTCGCTCCGGTTAGTTTGCATAAAATATAGCCTGCAGCTCCCGCCGGAGTACACCAACAGTGTACATATTGAATTTTATTTTTTTTAATGAACTTAAATAAAAAAATAAAGTTTTTAATCCATTCAACTAGTGATTTTAACCCAAAAGGAAAATATGTTTTGCTAATATTATATATTACAGAACTAATTTGATGTATTGGCCTAGCCGCTGGATCTAATGTGAGTAAGTATATTTTGGAATCTTTACTTACGATAGATTCAATAATTTTTAAATATGGCAATGTGTATGTTTGAATTAACGCATCGTCATATTTCCAATAAGTTATAACAAGAATATGAGTGTCTTTTTTCAAATAATTCTTCTTAAGATTGCAAAAAAGCGTTTTGTAAACAAAAACGACTTCGATGCTTTTATACTTTTAAATAGATATGTGAGAGCGTCTGCCTTATTTTTACCGGTTAAAGCTAAATGCAAGGATATGTATGAAAAACAACTGGCTTTAAATTTGTTTAGGTGTTTGCTGTAATAAGAAGTGATGGATGGATTAGATAAAACGGATTGCATAAATGTATCAAATCTTAATATTAATTTATCCTTATCGGTAGTAACTACACTTCTTCCTTCATGATTAATTATACTCGATGTAATTGTATTGCAATAATAAATAGGATATTTAACGGCTAACCTTAACCATAAATGCCAATCCTCTACTGTTGCCATGGCTCTGTTTTCTTCAAACTGATTTTCTAAAGCAATATCTTTCCTTATTACGACACCATTGCAGCTTAAAAAATTTCCAAAGATCAGGTCTTTGTTTGCTGTTGTTTTATATATTGGTGCTTCTCCATATTTTTTTAATTCTTGATTTTTCAAATCATATCGTAAATGAAAAACTTCCGGAGATTTATTGTTAAGAATAAATTCATTTGCAACAGAAAGGTGATTTTGGTACAAAGTGTCATCAGAATCCATATACATAACATATTCACCTATTGAAGCTTTTAATCCGTTATTTCTGGCTACGCCTCTTTCACTATTTTTTTGATGAATATAGTTAATCTTTGTCTTTGAATTATTTTCGATTATACTGTTTACAATTTCTTTTGTGTTATCAGCACTTCCATCATCAACAACAATTAATTCATAATTATCATAATCTTGTAGGAGAATTGATTCAATAGTATTCTTAATGAAATTAGCCCGATTAAAAGTTGGTATGATTATAGAAAAAAGTATAGACATTTAAAGAATCGTTGTTAAATGTACATCAAAAAAATCCTCTTTTGTGCAAAATTCATTTTTTTCAATTACAGAACCGTTTAGCTTAATACAATAATTATGATTAATTAAAAATTCATATATATCTTCAATATTATGTCCATTATTTTTTATTAATGGAGGATGTAATGCTAATATTATTTTTGGCTTAAAGGATGAAATTATATTTTTAGCCCCTAACAACACATCGTATTCACTACCCTCTGCGTCGATTTTTATCAGATCAATTTGTTTTATATTATTTTCTTTAGTAAATATATCTAACGATGTAACCTGTATCTGAATAGGCTTTCTTTCTCTGTGATTTTTTGAAACCAGGCTATTTGAATTACTACCGTCTTCCACAGACAAATAAAAATCAATTTTTTTGTTTTCCTTCGCAACTGCTTTATTGATTGGGATAACAAGTTCTGACGCGTTATTTATTTTTATAACTTTTTTTAAAATTTCAAAAGTTTTAGGGGTTGGTTCGAATGAATACACTTTACCCTTTTTTTGGATCAGTTGAGCGCAGATCATTGACATTAAGCCTAAGTGGGCGCCAATATCAAATACGATCATATTAGGTTTGCAATTTTCTTTTATAAACAAAATGTTTTCTTTTTCGTAATCATTTTCAAAATATCGAAACCATTTTGCAGGAAACTTTACCTTAAATCCATTCACGTAACAAGGTAATCCCTTGCCTAAAATTAAGAGATCAATTATTGAGTAAATTATGTTTTTAAACATATTATTAATTATTTAATATTTCATTATACACTTGCATGTGTTTATTATATTTAACTTCGGTCGTATATTGATCTAAGGCATCTTTATAGGCTTGCTCTCCGAAGGCAATGGCCTCATCGTAGTTTGTGTATAAATAGATGATTCCCTGTGTAACCTCTTTTGAATTACAATAATCTACCACATAAGCATTTTTTAAGTGTTTGGCAGATTGATATGAGTACCCTGAAAAAGTTAATAATTGAGGAGTTTTTGCGGCCATCCCTTCAATTATGGATATCCCACAATTTTCAACATATTTATTAATTGGAATATGTATTTGAACTTTAATTGCTTTTAAAAACGCTACGGTGTCATTAACAAAGCCAATAAATTTTACATTATTTTCTAAGTTATTTTTCGAGATTAGATCTAATAATTTTTGATGGTCAAAGCCTATTGAACCGCATATTAATAATTTAATGTTTGGATATAATTTAACGACTTCCGCCATGGCTTCTACCGCATATTGATGTCCTTTCCAAAACTCTGTTCGTGCAATCATACCCATGGTAAAATCTTCGGGCTTTATATTGAGTTCGGTTTTGATCTTATTAATTCGCTCGCTTGTTACGGATTCATATTCAATAAATTTTAATGAATGGTTTATCTGAACCAGATTAGAAGGCTTTATTTTCCAGGTATTTAATAAAAAGTCATTTGCAGTATCTGCAACAGAAATTACCTTTTTTGCCGACCAAAAGGTAAACCGATCGATAATTTTTTGTCTACGGGAATTGTAATCAAATGCCCAACTGGCATTTTCACAAGTCGTTATTCTTGCCTTTATTCCAAGCGATAACGCAGCTAATTGGCCAATTAAATTTCCATAAGGCAAAGTTGTGTGTATTACATTTATTTTATTTTCCTTTATAATTTTTCTTAAGGAAAATAGTAATGTGAAAAGTGATAAACGATTTTTATAATTTAATAAATAGCTTTTTATTCCTAATTTTAATAACTCAGTGTGTAATAATGGCTCCTCATTTTGTAAAGTGTTAATTATAACGTGAATGTTATAAATGTTTTGTTTATATAATTCTTCCTCAAACCATTCAAATTGTAAAGAGGTGTGGATGTGAGATGAAACAAAAGCAATTCTTGGAACTAGTTCATTTTCTTTATTTGAATTAATCGAATCATAATGAGCTAAATTATTATCTATACTAAACCTTTCTAAAACTTTTTTATGCAAATTTTGGCCCATTGCTTTTAAAATATCCGGTTTTGAAACATGGGTTATGGCAATTTCTCGCGCCTCTAAAATAAAATTTTCCTTATTTACAAAAAAAACATCTTCATTACTTAAATAAGATTCTGCGTCACCTACATTTTTACAGATAATTGAAGTTGTTTTAGCAAGGCCAGCTTCTTTTAAAACTACTGAGCTTGATTCAGTAATTGATGGAATAAGTAAAATATCTGAAGCGGCAAAATAATCTAAAACATTGTCTACATATCCGCTTAGTGAAATTTCATTTTCAAGATTATTTACCGAGATCCAATTTTTAATTTCTTTTTCTAATGGACCGGATCCCAGTATAATTAATTTAACATGTAATCCATCTTCTTTTAGTTTCTTGATCAATTCTAACGCCGTAAATGGCTTTTTATTTTTAATAAACCGGGAGGCCATTATGAATTTCAAAACACCACTATTATTATTTGAATTGATCAAATTTACATTTTCAAAATTAATTGGATCGTATAATGAAAAATTATAGGAAAGATTAATGACTTTTATTTTTGAAGGATTTACATTTTCAACATTAACCATAAAATCCTTGCATTGTTGTGATACAACAATTATCATTTTACTTAACTTATTTACCAGTTTGATCTGTGATAAATATTTTTTTGAATTAAGTAAATGAGGCTCTTCTGTTACGTGCCTACAACTAATAACCTTTGCTTTAATGAAGTATTGGGCTAAAACAGCTATCATACTTGCGTTTTCTAAATGCGCATAGATGATGTCTATTTTGTTTTTTCTGGAAAATTTTATTAAATAAATAAAATGTTTTAGTATGAATAAATACTTATACTTTTTATCTGTAAAATAGGCATACGATTTAACTCCTAATGAGGTGCATTTCTCATGATAGATACCTTTTTCTGATTGAGTTAATAACAAAACCTCGTGTTTTTGCTTTAAAAAAGCTTGCATTAAGGATTCAGTATCTCTTGATCGTAAATTAAAAGGTGTATAGAATAAAATTTTCATAAATAAATATTATAAAAAGGAAAATTCTATTTTATCATTTACTTTTGTGAGTGCCATAGCGCTCTCTTTAACTAACTCAATATAGCTAAAATTATTTACAGGCTTAGTTAACTTTTTTGACCCTAGTAAATTTTCTACATTTGTTTTAATTGTATGTTTTAATTCTATTGAATAGTTTAGGTTTGATATATTTTTATATAAGTATTTAAGAATTTTTTTTTCTTGTTTAATTGAATCAAAAAATTTATTTGAATTGCTGTCAGGGCCAACTATGTTTGCAAAACTATAAGCGGTACAAAAAACAATGTTAGCATTTAACGAAGAAACCCGAACCGAATATTCAATATCAATTATTTTAAATTGTGTACTTAATAGTCCGAGTTTAGAAATAGATGATCTGCGAATCAGATAACTTAATCCGCAAAATAGAAATGGTTTTTTACTTATTTTCCATTCTAAAAATCCATCTCTATAAACTGTCGGGATAAAATCATTTGATTTATTCATGGCACTACAACCAATGCCATCTGAACCACAAATATCAATTTCTTTATTAATTAATAGGTGGTTTTTGCAAAAGTCAATAACTTTGAAATCGAATATGTCATCATCGGTTATTATTTTTAGTAATTCGCCTTTGGCCATTAATATTGCCTTATTTGTTCCATGAGCTTCTCCAAAATCTTTTTCTGAAATAAATTGATGGATTTTTTTTTGGTCAAATAATTCTTTTAAATATTCCACTGTACCGTCTGAACTTCCACCGTCAACTACAACAATTTCCTCATCTTTTTTGCAAGCTTCGATTAAATAGGGTAACGTAACTTTTAAATACGTTAACTTATTATAAGTGGTCATTATATAAGAAAGTGATATTTCCATTTACTAATATCCTAATTCTTTAGCAAAAAGTACCATCTTGTCTTTTCGTCTTTTTTTAATTGGCTTGGCGGGATTTCCCATATAAATGGTCCACGGTTCGGTATCTTTAGTAACTAAGGAATTTGCTCCAATTACACAACCTTCGGCTAATGTAACGCCCGGCATTATTACAACATTAGTTCCTACTCCAACAAATTTTTCAATCTTTATTGTAGAAAAATTAACTGTATCTCTATATTTTTCTGGCACGGTAACACTTGTTAACCCTTCGCCTAAAAAAGCATCGCTTCCTGCAATTATTCTTGTGCCGGCGGCTACTGTGGCAAAATTTTCTATTATTAATTTACTTTTAGCTCCGCCAATTACAGTAATGTATGGGGATAAATGAATATAATCTCCAATCTCTGCCTGAGTTGTAATGTAAACACCGTGATCGATAGCAACATGATTACCTATTGAAACTAAATGAGGTCGGGTAAAAATTACAGTAGGAGAAATAAATACATCCTCTCCTATTGATTTAAGATTTAAGGGATCGCTTGTGCTCATTAATAAGGATATTTTGTTTTATAAAAATTAATGGTATTTAATATACCTGTATCAAAATCTTGGAAAATAAAATTTGGAAAAACTTTAGAAAATTTCCTATCATCCATAACTTTTTTTGCTGCCCCGTCGGGCATGGTATTATCCCAAGTGATCGTAAACTTATTATTGTATTTTTGATTTATTATCTCAACAAGTTCTATCACGCTTAATCCAAAATTTTGAGCTATGTTAATAGGTTCAGAAAAACCTATTGTTTTTGAATTAGTAATAATATCCAGAACGATCTTCGCAAAATCTTCTGCGTATAACCATTCTCTGATCGCAACACCCGTTCCCCATATTTCAATTTCCTTTTTATTTTCTTTTTCAGCTTTTACAAATTTCGATACCAAAGCATTTAACGCGTGGGCTTTGTTTGGATCTGTAGAGTCAAAAGGACCATACATATTTGGAACTAATAAGTTGATAGATTTAATGTGGTGCTGCCATGAAAAACTATCGGCAATATTTAACAATAAACGTCTTGTAGAACCATAAGCCATTACTGAACGGTGTAAAGGACCATTCCACAACTCTTCTTCAGTGAATACATTTGAAGTAGAAGGATACGAACAGTTTGCAATGGGATTAATAATAACAGGCTTTTTTTGCAGGGTTGAAACCGCCTCGTATAAATTCAATAACATTCTTGAGTTATCTTTTATTACATCCGCAGCATGATTTGAAACATAATTTAAACTACCAACATGTGCTGCGCAATTTATAATGTATTCAAAATTGGTATTAGCAAAAAAATCCAATAAAGATTTGTATGATAATAGATCTAATCCTAATGATTTTGATGATTTAACAATGGCGATATCGTTTTGGTCAAATATTTTAGTAATATTTTGACCGACAAATCCAGTAGAACCTAATACCAATATTGCCATTTATTAAAATCTATTATTAGCTTACAATATAAAGATTTTTTACTATTTATCTATATTATTTGGGTTAATTTTTTGAAAATCTAGTTTTAAATTTTAAAAAATAGGATTCAAAATACAAATAAGACAGTTTGCTTAAAATAATAGTAAATAATAATGAGATCAATATTCTTAACAGATACTGAATGAATTGGTTTTCTGTAAAAACTGGGCTTTTCGTGCAATAATAGGCTATAGGAAACATTAACATGTGATAAGAATAAAGCCCATAGGAAATTTTACCGAATTTGCTGAACAACGACAAGTTACCAAATTTGTAATACGAATTTTTACTAAAATTTTGTTCAACAATTATAAACGCAAATAAAAAAGAGAAGATGATCGCCTCAAAAGGGTAATACAATGAAAAGAATAGGTTGCCAAATACATGCGAAAAGCCATGGAGTGGGATAAAAAGAATTAGTGTAGAATAGGCGAAAAAAATTTGATTTTTAGAAATGTTTGAGATCCAACTAATAAATTTTTGGTTATATAAACATAAATATGCTGTAAAACCTCCAATAGCCAAATCTGACATAACAGAAAAACTGGATAGATATGACTTTATATCAGAATTAAAGTAGCGATAGATAAACGAAGTTAAAATTAAAAATAGACAAAGATTTCTAAGTTTTTTTGGCGGTAAGAAATAAAAAAATATTGGCCAAATCAAGTAAAATTGCTCTTCTATGGATACTGACCATAGAACAGATAAAATGAAGTTCGTTGGACCGTTTACAATGAGATCAAAGTTTCCTATAAAAAAAATATAATAAAATAATTGATCGATACTAGAAGTTAGGTGAAAAAAGGGTTGCGAAAAGCTTGAAAAATTAAAAAACGCAGCCGCTGAAAAACCAATTAATACCACAATAAAATAAACCGGCCAAATTCGTAAAATGCGCCTCATATAAAATGCTTTGATGTCTAATTTCCCGGTCTTTTCTTTTTCAATAAATAGGAGCCACGAAATTAAAAACCCACTTAGTACGAAGAAAAAATTTACTCCTAAATTACCATTAATAAAAAAGTGTTTATGGAGTAATTCTATATATTTATTTGGAAAGGAGTAGGAATAATATGAAATACAATGTGATAGAAAAACTGCTAAAAATGCAAAAAAACGTAAAGCATCTAAATTTAAAAAATTTGGCTTTTCAAAGGATTTAGTCATCACCATCCTGTTTTTATGGTTTCGATAATATAATTTGCATCTTCAAGGCCTATATTATCGTGAATTGGAATGTGAATTTGAGATAAGTCAAATTTCTCTTGATTTATCAGGCCTCTTGTAATACCTCCAAAAACCCTGTTTCTATCAATGCGTTGATGGATCACCGACGCAGTAATATTTTGCGATTTTAGTTTTCTAATAAAATCCAATCTGTTTTCTACATGAAAACCATATAACCAATTTGCGCTTTCTCTGTCATCCTGGTAGGTAAAAAGATTTATTCCATTAATTTTTTCAAGCCCTTTATTATATACATTTACTATTTCCTTCCTGTGGTTCAATCTTTCTTTAAATCCTATTAAATTTGCAAGCCCTAATGATGCCGCAAAATCATTCAAATGATATTTGTAGCCTAAGGTCTCTATATTATAGTTTCTTTCTCCTAATTCGGTTTGAGCTGCTGTTTCTCTGTTTATGCCAAACCATCTTTTTGAACAGGCTTCTTTAAATTTATCTTTGTTCTTGAAGGCAATAGCTCCCCCATCTCCGGTGGTAATATGCTTAATTGCTTGAAATGAAAAACAGGTATAATCGCTTATACTGCCAACTTTTTTGCTTTTATAAACAGCGCCTAAGGCATGCGCAGCATCTTCGATCACAGCTAAATTATTTTCTTTAGCTATTAATAAAATCTCATCCATATCGCAAGGGTACCCTCCCCAGTGGACACACATGATAGCTTTAGTTTTAGGGGTAATTTTTTGTTTGACAGAGGCGCAAGAAATATTTCCGTCTTCATAATTTATATCAGCAAAAACCGGAATTGCTTTTTGCTGAAGGATAACTAATCCTGTTGCCACAAATGTTTGTGCGGGTAATATTACCTCATCGCCCTCTTTTATACCTGCCAAATCAAGTGCCAAATGAAGAGCAGTTGTTCCGGAATTAACTGCCACTGGATTTTGAATTCCTAAATAGGAAGATAGTTTATTCTCAAATTCCTGAACTATTTTACCCTCACTTAAAAAAGTTGATTCCAATACTTCATTTACTTTTTGTGTTGCAGTAGGATGAATAAATGTGTTGTAAATAGGTATGTTTTTCATTTTAAAAATTGTTTGTAAAAATTGGAGTTCTAGAAGTGTTTTTCAATGATACTTCACATATAAATTACATGCTTCAATAATTCAATCGTTAGCCAAAAGATAATCATTTACTAATTCTTTTTTAATACAAATAAAATTTGTCAAAATAAACATTTCGTAATCTGTGCTATAAGTTTCTATCTCCATAATTCCATCCTTAAGTAAACGGTAGATATTATATTTTTTATTTAAAAAGGTGTGGAAATCCATAAAGGAAGTTTTAGAAAAAATGTTTCCTGATCCAAATTCAAATTGAATAAAATCAATGTTCCCATTTTCAATTGTTTTTTTAGCTCCTTGTAAAACGGCCAATTCATGACCTTCAACATCAATTTTTAAAAAATTAATTTTTGCTAAAGAATTTTCAAAACAAAAATCATCAATGGTAATAAATTGACATTTTTCTGTTTTATCGTGCGGAATATCACTAAAGGCATATGTGCGATCGTATACGCCACCTATTTCGCTATATTCGTCACTTGTGTGAATTAATAATTCTTCTTTTTTATCACTTAATCCTTTATTAACAAGTGTAAGGCGCTCGTTCTTAATTAATGCCAACTGTTTAAAAGGAGTTGAAAATGGTTCAAAAGAATATATGTGAAAATTTTCTTTAAAGGATTGAAGAAGTGCCTTAGCGTAATTACCAATATTTGCGCCTACATCAAAAATTATTACTTTACTATTGTTTGATGAGTAAAAGCGGACAAGTGTGGTTATAAAATACTTCTCACCGCTTGAATCAATATCCGTGGATTTATAATTTAAGCCTTGTATCCCTAAATTCTTCATTATTAAAAAAAAACGGTGATACCTTTTTTTTCCAAATTTATTTTTTAGAAAGAGATAAATTATCTTTTTTAGCATTTTAATTAGATTAGTGAAATTTACATAAATAAATTTTAATAATAGTTTTGCCTTAAATATTAATACTTTAGGTTTTTAAGCAACTTTGATTTAATAAAATCAAGACACCTTTTAATAATATTAGGGCTAAAATCATAAAACGATTGATAAATATACTGTCCATATGACTCAGGCTTGCGGTAATTAAGGTCAAGTAAAACACCTTCTTGTTTGCAAATTTTTAATATGCCCCTACGCCATTTACCCCTTAAAACAGCTGTTAGATAGTAATATTTAATTGGGTAAATGTGATCTTTAAACCGCCCTTTATTTTGTTGTTTTATACTTAAAAAAAGCATCAAATTGGATCTTAAAGGAGAATTGCTTTCAAATTCCCATTGGTTTTCACTAAAAACCAGTAATTTCTTAAGCGAGTCTTTTCTCCAAATTGCTGCTTGCAGAGAGGTTCTATAGCTAGCGTTTTTTGAAATTAATCCAATATCACTTTCATTTTTAAAGTCTGAGTCGGGTCCTATTATTGGAAATAACCTTAGATAATCTGCCTCATATTGAACAAATTTTGAGCACAGGTCTGTTAATGCAATAGTATTTACATTCTCAAGAATAAAATAATCATCCTGCAAATAAATTATAAAGTCATGTGGCAACTTATTTAAAATAATTGCTGTTTCTTCTGACCAAGTGCTAAAACAATTAGAATTAATTACTTTTACACTTTTATGCGTAAATGATTTTGAATTGGTGGCTAAATAAACAGGATAGGGGCAATCTTTCCAATATTTGTCGAAAAAATAAAAGAAATGGCTCCATAGATCATGATACTTATCACAAGACATAATAATAACTGCTGTATTTTTTTCCTGGCCCATGTTCTTTTCTTAATTATAAGAAGCGCACATAAATATCTCCGTTCAACAAATTTTCATCCATGTTTCCTATTTTATCATAAAACGCCTCTTTAGATAAATACTCATCAAAGAAAAGCCGGTTATGATCGTAAAGCGCACAATTAACATCTATTTTACCGATAGAAGACAAATGGTCTAGTATTTTTTTTGCATCGGTAAAAAATTCGTTTGTAAATTCAAACGAAATGAACGGTATTGGCTTGGTTAGCCCTTTTAAAACACTTTCTTCAAAGCCTTCAACATCAATTTTGCAAAATCTGGGTACGCCATATTTGTTTATTAAATTGTCAAGCGTATCCACCTTGACATTTATTTTTTTGTCCCACGTAAAGTCATTTGCAAACCTACCTTCTTTTTTCCATTTATCAGACATAGTTGTAATGGTTGGAGCCTGTTCGCAGATAGACAGTTCTAACTCGCCCGGTTTATCCGCAAGGCCTTTATCAACTATGATCACATCTTTGTTATTTTTAAAATGCCTGTTTAAAATTTTTACGCAATCAGGTTGCGGCTCAACACAAACTACTTTTGCACCTAATGCAAAAAACACGTCGGCTTTATATCCTAAATTTGCACCCACATCAAAACACAAGTCTCCTTTAGATAGAAAACCGGAATAGAATTTTATTTCTTCCTTGGCATCTGTTAATTTTTTTTCGCGTATTTTTTTATCCCTACGCGCTGAAAGCAAGCGGTAAGCTCCTGTAATAATTGCTATTTTTTTTATGACCTGTTTCATGTTTTTATTATTGTTTCTTAAACCAAAAGCAGCCGCATCCATATTTTTGCGAGTCCAACAATTCTTTTGAGGGATTATCAATGAGGCCGCCCTGAGAAAATTGTTCACCTATAAGGGTAAATTTTTCAAGTTTTAATCCTTTAAAATAGGTTAAAATTTGTTCTTTAGAATATATCCTATGGGCATTAAATTGTATGGTTGGTTCTCCCATAGGTACAACAAAAAATAAATTTCCATTCGGTGCTAAAACTCTTATCAATTCTGAGATCGCCTTTAAATCTCCATTAACATCTATGGCGTCTCCATATCTGCCAAGACCAATATGCTCCACTGTGTGCATGCAGGATAACGAATTGATAGAATTACTGGCAAAGTGCAAGTTGGTTAAGTTAGCAGATGCGCACTTTAAATTACTTAATTGCAGATCTGCCGGTCTAAAATCATAAAACTCAATATTAATAAATGCCGAACATATTCCAGATAGGTATAACGAAGAGGATATATCTATGTGTTTGATTGGTTGGGTTTCTGCTAACATTCTTGCTGCCCAAGCTGTGTGATAAATGTAATGTCTGTCAAATTCAGTCATCACGGTTTTTTCAAATGTAATAGCGCTTTTATAACTCCAATTTAGTTTAAACCGCTCACCACCTTTAAGCGATTTGAATTTTGAATAATGTTTAAAAAAAACAAAAACTGTGTAAAATGAACCAAAGAAAGAGAGAATTTTTAGTGTAAAATCATACAATAGAATACTACCGGGTATTTTTTTAATATTATTTTTAAAGCTCATGATGGTTTATATATTTATTGAGTTAAAATTTTAATAAATATAATTTATGTTGGTGGTGTAGTTCATGCTTTATTTGAGTAGAATTCATTTAGATGAGAATTTTCATAATTATTAATTACTTAGCTAACATTTTTTTCGTAAGCACTATCAGTTTTTCAATATCTACATTTATATTGAATGTTTGATCGTTTTCGGTGGCATTTGATTTACACTGTAGATAAAAATAGTTTAAACTAAATGATGAGGCTAATGAATAGTAATAATTGTTTTTTATATCACCTTCATTTCTTAATTCTAATATATTAGAATCAAATTTCATAAACATTAAATTTGTTAAGTTTGCTCCATGCAGTCCAATTAAATTTTTGCAATTGTAGGTTAATTTAATTTGATCTTCTAAACTATAATCCTCAAAATATATTGTTTTAAATCCCAAAGAGGCTAGGACATCAATAACTTCTCTTTCATTTGTAATAAATCTCCCTTTCGCTTTAGAACGGCTAACATATATATTGGGAGTAAACAAATTAGGGTCGCGTAGTGGTTTATAAAACTCCAAAAATTTATCTCTAATTTTTAGCATGATCAAAGGATTATTATCACCTGAGGGAGTTACTTTGTCAGGAATGATAGCTTCTGAGCAAGAAACGTATTGGTTATCTGAAAAACTGACCAATTTTATATTGTTAAATATTTTCAAGCTATCAATAATATAATTGTATTTGTGGTTGTCAGGTAAAACTAAAGTATAATCAACCAAATATTTTTCCGCTACCAATATTTTTGGCAAAAAATCACACATCCAATGAAAGTAACCCATGGTCCAATAATCAAAACAAATAATATATTTTTTGTTCTTATCTAAGATCAATTCCTTTCTGGAAAAATAGTTTCGAATTAAATAGAACAGATCGAATTCTTTTTTATGGGCCGGCCAAATTAAAAATTGGTCAAAAATATGAAGTCTGTTAAATATTATCCCGTGCGGTGTAACCTTTACGTTATTAGCAAAATTTATAAATACATCAGGTAACTCTTTTGTTATGTCCTTTTCAAACAAGTACAGATCAGCATCTATGAAATTGCATGGTAAATTATTTTTTACCAATGTTTTTGAAATTTGTTTTTCTGATCTATAAATGGCCATTTTTTATTCAATGGTATTTTTCTTAGTGGTATTCCATTCTAGAGCCGGCAAAAGGACGTAATTTTCAAATGTTGACGTAAAATTTCCCCGCGCAATACAATTACTATTCATGGGGTCAATGATGCTAATATTTAAAATATTTATTTTCATATCACAAACTTGTTGATTTAATCCATCATACAGCAATATTCTAAAAAAATATTCGCCGGCATTTATCAAATTTGCAGGGATCTTTGCTCTTGAGGAATATTTACCTTTTGCTTTTGTTTTTTCACCGGTTAAATCATCATTAACATTTGCTGCCCACATAACTTGGATACCATTATGGTTAGCAATTTCAAAACTTACATTTATATTATTTCCTACAACATTATTCCAATTAATTTCAATATAAAAATCTTCGCAAGTTTCAATTGAATTTGATACGTTCAGCTTAGAATTCAAAATTTTCGCTTCAATTAAATAGGCTTCTTTATTGATCTCTTTAACATTAAACCTTTCATATCCTGCACTATCAATTTCGTTTCCAAATAAATATTGTTTTACTGCATTCTGAACATTGGTAGTCCCGACCGTAGTACCATCTTTTATAAATAACCCTTTATTGGCAAGTGATTGTATAGCATTCATGCTATGGGATACTAAAATAATAGTCCTTCCGCTTTTGCTTATGTCGCCCATTTTGCCCATGCATTTTTTTTGAAATTCAGCATCACCAACCGCCAAAACTTCATCAATAATTAGAATTTCATTTTCTAAAAAGGCTGCTACTGCAAATGCTAATCGTAATTGCATACCACTGCTGTAGTGCTTAAGCGGCGTGTCAATAAATTTTTCTACTCCGGAGAAATCAACAATGGCATCAAAGTTTTTTAATATCTCTGCTTTTCGCATTCCTAATATGGAACCATTCATGAAAATATTTTCTCTTCCGCTTAACTCAGGATGAAAACCTGTTCCAACTTCGAGTAAACTTGCAATTCGCCCTCGACAAATAATTTTGCCGGAGGTTGGTGGAGTTATTTTTGATAGTATTTTTAAGAGAGTAGATTTTCCTGCACCGTTTTTGCCAATTATTCCTAATGTATCACCTTGCTCAACATTAAAATTGATGTTTTGTAGCGCCCAGAATTCTTCTTTTTTTGAACCTGGCTTTAAAAATGAGAATAAATTCTCTCTTAAGCTCAAATAGGGCTTAGTATTACTTTGGATCTGGAATTTTTTACTAATTTCCTTTATTTCGAGAATTGGCTTCAATCTCGTAAATATAAAAAAAGGCCGCCATATTGCAAAGTTATTTAGGGGCTAAATTGCCTGTTTTGTGAAGGTAAACAGCTAATTTTCAGTCTTTTTGTTTGCTAACGAAATCTTTTAACTCACTTATGGTTTCATTGTAGGAAAACACATCAGCGATCAATAAAAAATTATCTTTTTCTGAGCATCTAAAATAAAGCATTTTTGCAGCGTCTAATTTTTCGCGGTCATGAATAAAAGTATTTAGAATTATTATTATCTGATCTTTCGAATAACAAAATTCTTCATATGATTTTTTAAATGCTTCATAACGTTGTGCATCATTTGTATAAACGCTTAATTGAGCTTGTAGGTTTTTAATTTCTTCTATAGAAGATGCTGTTTTGCAATTTTTAGTAGCAAGCGTCTTTGGGTCAACGGCAGTTTTAAAAAAAGTATTTAATTCTGCCACAGACGATTCAAAGCGAAAGGCTTTTTCAAGGTCTTTTTTATTGTTTGTATCAGCTAAATTAAAATAAGCAATTTTAATTAATTTTAATTTCTCTAATTCAAATTCAATGTACTTTAAAATAAAATTTAATTGCACTATTGTTAAGCAATTATTCCTGCAAACATTTTCGGCAATAATAAATTTATCATCTACTACTTGTGCTTTTACCATTAATAGATTAGTATAATTAAGGTACTCTTCGGGCATTCCGGCAATGCAACCCCCATCTTTAGGGATATTATTATAATAAACTGGTCTGCTGTCTTTTAGTTCGCAAAAATGGCCTAAGCGGGTGTTCTTATATTTTGCAGTTGTATCAATAATAGGTTTTTCAGGAACCAAGGGTTGTGGTAGTTTTACAATATCATAATAACCATTATAGTTTAATTTGATCTTATCCTGTTCAATAATTATTCTGTAGTTAAACTCCTTATTTTTTGTTGTTTTTCCTTTTTCAAATATAAATATTGTTGTTTCAAATTTTTTTTTATTCTCAAATTCTATTTTTAAACGCAAAGTATCATCATAAATATTTTGTATTAGCACATTTGTTTGTGGAACCTTGTTATGGAGAGTATCAAATGCACTTACTGTAAATAATTCACCATTGCCGGAAAATATCCGAACATTATTTTGCGCAAGAACTAAATCGAGAATAAATACAAATAAAAGCGAAATATATATTTTCATTTCTTAAAAATAGCATTTAATTAATTATACGAGGTCGTTTTTTTTAAAATGATCAAAAACAAGTTTAGCTTTTGACTTACCTATCAGGTTTTCTAATTCCTCAAGAGGAGCTTCCTTAATATTCTTAACACTTTTTAGGCCTATTAAAAGAGTTTCAGCGGTTTTATCGCTAATACCTTTTATCTCGTTCAATTCAGTTTTAAAAGTTTCGCGACTACGTTTATTACGGTGATGTGTAATGCCAAAACGATGCGCCTCATCTCTTATCTGTTGAATTATTTTTAATGTTTCGCTGCGTTTGTCTAAATACAACGGTAGTGGATCGCCAGGAAAATAAATTTCCTCTAAGCGTTTGGCAATTCCAATAATAGCTACTTTGCCAATTAAATTTAATTTTTTTAGACTTTCGTAGGCGGCTCCTAATTGGCCTTTGCCACCATCAATAACAATTAATTGGGGCATTGGTAAATTCTCTTCCAACACCCTTGAATAACGGCGGCTAATAATTTCTTCCATGGTAGCAAAATCATTTGCGCCAACTACAGTTTTTACATTAAAGTGTCTGTACTCTTTTTTTGCCGGTTTGCCATCAATAAAAACCGGCATTGCACTCACCGCATATTCACCCTGTATGTTACTATTATCAAAACCTTCAATCCGTCGCGGCTGCTCTTTCATGCGTAGATCCTTCATCATTTGGTTCATGATCCTGTCCACATGTCTATCGGGGTCTGTTAAGGCTATTTGATTTTCTCTTTCTTGTTTGTATGCTACTGCATTTCTTAAGCAGAGATCAAGCAATTGTTTTTTATCGCCGATCTTTGGAATAATGTATTCGCACTCGGGCAATTTTATTTCTGGAATAAAAGGAACTAAGATCTCTTTACTTGTACTATTAAATCTGTTCCTGAATTCAATGATCGCAAAAAGCAAAAGCTCCTCATCACTTTCGTCAATTTTCTTTTTGAGCTCTATTGTTTGTGCATGAATAATAGCCCCATTTATTATTTTAAAATAATGTACGTACGCACTTTTTTCGTCGCTAACAATATTTATAACATCTGTATTTGTAATAGAAGGATGAACAATAGTTGACTTGCTTTGATAATTGCTAAGGATCTCGATCTTATTCTTTAAGATCTCAGCATTCTCAAAATCATATTTCTCTGCAGCCTTCTGCATTTTATCTTTCAGATCGCGCAAAGCAAAATTAATATCACCTTTAATAATTTGACGTATTTCTTTTATATTCTGATCGTATTCTTCTTCATCCTGTTTATTTACGCATGGCGCTTTGCATTTACCAATATGAAATTCGAGACAGGGCCGAAATTTTCCTTTATCAATATTTTCTTTACTCAGGTCATAACTACAGGTGCGTAAAGGATAGGTTTGTCGCATAAGATCCAATAAAGTATGCATTAATTTTACCGAAGCATAAGGACCAAAATATTCGCTACCATCTTTTACCTGGCGACGGGTATAAAATAATCTTGGAAAACGCTCTTTTTTTAAAATTATCCATGGATAAGTTTTATCGTCGCGTAAATTAATATTGTACTTCGGTTTTAGATTTTTTATTAGATTATTTTCCAGCAACAAAGCATCTAATTCTGAATTTACTTTTATAGTTTTTATATCGTGGATCTTTTTCACCATCATTCGCAAGCGACTACTATCGTGCTCTTTTGCGAAATAAGATGAAACCCTTTTTTTTAAATTTTTTGCTTTTCCAACGTATAATAACAATTCATCCTCATCATAATATTGATATACTCCCGGAAGATCGGGTAGACTTTTTATTTGTGAGCGTATATGTTCAGGAAAATCTTCTAACACAATTCAAAGGTATAAAATTAGAGGCTATAATTAGTGAAGAACTTATAATTGTTGACCTTCAATTAATTCCAAAGAAACAACCGATCGTTTTAAGGAATCACTTTTCCAGGCCATATTGCAGCAATTTTTTTCGCAGCCCAAATGAGGATAGCTGTCATCTTGTGCAATACCTAAAACTAAAATATAAGGTTGTGCGGTTTGATTTTTTATTTCTACAAAAAAGAGCAGTGAAAGAAAAAAAGTAAAAACTATTTTAAAGTTTGAAAGCATTAATTTAAAGTTAGAAAAAAAAGGTCACAAAAAAACCCGAATCTTTGATTCAGGTTTCTTGTGCGGGTGAAGGGACTCGAACCCCCACGCCTTTCAGCGCCAGATCCTAAGTCTGGTGCGGCTGCCATTACGCCACACCCGCAGTTTAGGAAACACAAAGATAGGGCTTTTTTTAAAACCTCACAAAAATTCGATTAGTTTTTTTGGATCACAATTTTCTCAACAAAACTGCCACTTTCAGAGCTAATTTGAAGAAAATAAATACCATTATTAAGTGCCGAAAGATCCAACATACTGGTATTTCCAACCTGTACAAGCTTCTCTATAAGCACACATCTGCCAATAAGATCGATCACATTAATTTGGTACGTATTGATGTTTTTTGAACTGTTTAAATACATAATACCATTTGAGGGATTTGGATAAATAGATAGATCAACCTTTGAAATAGTTTCTTTTAGGCCCAAAGTTTCATTATTTGCTGTAATTTTTTCTTTTACAACATTTAAAACATTCCGGTTATTTTGGTTTGCACTATATTCTGCTAAAAAACCAACAATGTATAAATTGTCAGAATTGAATTTATTTATATTGTTTGTTGGTGTAGGCACAGTTAAAGTATAAGTTTGTTGGTAGGATTGATTTTGCGTGCCACCGGTTGTTGGTATAAGACCTGGATTACCATAAGAACCATCGAAAGAATGAACTAATGTATTTTGATGACTGAATTGATATCCGTTTAAAACATTTGTAGAATAGGTAAATGAGTAATATCCCATTTGATAAAATGGTGACCATGGCACATTATAATAATTGTTTAACTGATTGTATCCATTTACAGTTGTATCGCCCCATGGACCATGAACCTGATTCTCTACCAGGTAAGCGTTCAATCGAAGATCGCCTTTTACATCACCAACAAAATCGGCTTTTATTGTAAAGGATAATTCTTTGGTGAGTGAATTGTAAGTTTTATTAATGATACTTACGCTTGCTGGCGAAATTGTGCGCAGTTGTTTGGCAAGCAAACTATTATAATAGGGGCGGGTAACAGCAACGCTTCCGGGAGTAGAGAAATAATTTCTATCGAACATAGCAGTTGCAGTATTTTTTTTGTATGCGGAAATGATTCCCGAAGAAGTAGGCTCTTTTAAAGAGTCGAGGTCATGAACATTTACAACAATAACAGAATCGTTTTGAAGCACATTTACCTTATGTGCCGCATCTGTACACTCACCATCAAAAGCGCTTACAAATTGTTCTACCAAAACAGATTTTCTTGGGGCAGAACTTTGTACAGTAATATATGTGAATACAGTATCATTTAATTGGTTTTGGTCTTGTGAACTATTATTTAAAGAGTTTGCGCTTAGCCATACTTTTAATTTATAATTACCTGCCGTGGATATGCTGCCATTAAGTTGCGGGAAAATAGACAAATTAGCTTGCTTATAAGCTAAACCATTTGCGAAAGAAAAAACCTGTGAATTCACAGGAGAGTTGCCCATAGTATAGTTTAAGGTGATGGTGTTTATAGTTGTTGCACCTAAATTAGATAAGTTAACTTTAACTGTATCTGATGAATTTGTAAGCGTATACTTCTTTGTTTCAATAGAGGTAAGGGCGGCATCTAGATTATTTGGAAGGGTAACAACTTCTATATCATCTATCCATAATTGATATTTATTATTGGAATTATTTCTAAAAGCAAAACGTAAAGTTTGTCCTACAAAACTTCCAAGGCTTACAGACCTTCTTGTCCAGGTACTATTCTCAGCACTTGTTGTAAATAATTGATCGCCAATTGTAAAATCCTGTGGAACTAATGTTCCTGTTTTATTTGTGCCATAAACCAAATAACTTTCTTGAAAATTTGCGTCCGGACTTTTTGCTAACCAGGTAAGAACAGTATTGGCCGTTATGTTTGTAATTGACGGAGTAATTATCCACCTGTCAACCGCAACCAAAGTATCCAACCAACTGGTGCTAACTAAAAACGTATCGTTCTCAATTGTATTATAAAGTACAGCCCAGCCTTCGGTCTTAAGCCCGGGTACGTTAAATGGTTTATTTGGATTGGTAGTAGAACCAACATTATTCTTTAAACCATCATTAATAATACTAAATTGTGATGGAGTAGTAGTGTATTGAACGGAACTGGATGCAGTAGTATAAGTTTGCAAACTTAAATTCCCGAAACTATTACTAAAAAGTACTTGCGAAAACAGTTGCGATGTGGAAACTATAAAAGCTGTAAATATTAAGATCTTTTTCATTTTTCTTCTAAAATAATTCTGTCTTTACCATCAAAAAAAGGCGCTTGTATGCTTATTACTTTTAATGGTTGTTTACTTGTTGTTTTAACTGAATGAACAGTGTTTTTTGGGATGAAGATAAAATCGTTCTTTTTAATTTTAAATTCCAGGTCCCCTAACTTCATTTGTCCTTCGCCTTCAATTACATAAACATGTTCGCTATGATACTGGTGTTTATGGGGTTTAACTTCGTTCTTAATTACAATACAAAAACTGCTAGCTAAACTGTCATTAAATAATGCTTTATTATAAATATTATCTGTTTTAGCCGGTGCTTTCAAAGTATCTAAATTAACAACGGTTTGCGAACTGACAGAATGTATTAACGCTATTAAAAATATTAAAAGCCAAAAGCGCATTAATTATTTTTAATTGGTTGTGCCGGCACTACACTTGTAGCAGGTGCCTGACCTAACATTTGAGGCGTTATCATTGGCATTACTCTCTTAACCTCCTGGTAATTTGGATTTAACTGTAAAGCGCGGTCCCAACATTCTTTAGCCTTAACATATCTTTGGCTGTTAAAATACGCGCCACCTAAATTATACCAACCTTCAGGATTGTAAGGATCAAGCAATGTACATTTTCTATATGCAACAGCTGCAGAATCCATTCTTCCACGATTAAAGGCAGTAGCCCCACGGTTCTTAAGATCGTTATAATAAACAATGTAATAATTCCTTAAGTAAGGATTGTTAGGATACAAACGCTCAGCATTTTTCCAATAGTAAAGAGCTTCAAAATCTTTTCTTAATTTAAAATACGCTAAACCTAAATTTAAATAACCATTCACGTAACGTGGATGTAATTCAATAGCATGTTTTAAGAAACCAATACCTTTGTATAAAGCAGCATCTCTTTTTGAAGCGTAACCACCTTGTTTTACTTCTTCATCACTGATGTGAAGTGTACCGTTATAATCATTGTAACGGGTAGAATCCTGGCCAACAACTTGTATACCGGTAATTTCTTTTGTATCTGCAAGATCAACCCAACGCGCACCTGCATTTCCTAAAACCAAAACAGAGTTTGGCATGGTGTTTACGTCTTTTAAGAATAAGGTAACGTCATTCTTCCAGTCATAATTACGCTCCCATGTTTTGCAGCCGAATAAAAAGCCAATAACTAAAACAATAGCAATTAATGCTACTCTCTTTACGTTAACAGCGAGAGCTGATAGCTTATCAAAACCTTTGATAATAAAATAAGCAGCGGCAATACAGAAGCCGATGTTAGAGTGAAAGATCAAACGTTCACCCATGGTAGCACCAATATCCATTAATACGTTACCAATTAGTAATGCGAATAGGATATAAACCATTAAGGCAAAACCAATGATATGTTTTTTAAGAGTGTATTTTATGGCAGCCCAAACAATTCCAACATGAAGAATTATTGAAGCTATAAAATCCCAACTGGTAAAATGACGATACTCAATGGTGTTATAAGAATAATCTGAAGACAACGGATGAGGGAAACATTGTAGCATAAAGTATTTTAATAATACATAAGCCTTTGTACAGAAACGTTCCTCGCCGTTGGCTAATAAATATGGATTATTTAAGATCTCTGTATCTGGAACGCCCGGTTTTAATTTTACAGCCATTAAACGCATTGCTAAATAAAACAGCATCACAAAATAAAACCAAGCCATTAATTTTTGGAAGTTATTCTTTTTATTTGCTCCCATCATAAATATGCCAACACCAATAAAAATAAACGGGAACACCCAGAAAGATTTAATTGGTTTTGCGCCCGGAAGAGCATGCATATCAAACGAGCGTTTTAAATACAACATAAAAAATGCACAAGCCACAAAAGTTAAACCAATAAAAATGGTTTGTTTAAATTCTTTTGTTTTACTAAATGTTTTAACATCAAAATCATTATCGGTAAATGTATGAACGGCCAATGGAATAAGGAACAATAACATAATAGCGTATTCCTTTGAAAGAAGAGCGAGTAAGAACATTAACGCTGCCCAAAAAAGATCGAGCGGTTTTTTGGTCTCTACAAATTTAAAGGAATAGAGGAATGTAAGTGAAATAAAGATCAAAGAAAAGATCTCATCACGACTTTTTACGTTAGCAATTGCTTCGGAGTGAATTGGGTGCATTGTAAAAAGTAATGCAGCTAAAAATGCAAGATCCTGATTGGTACGAAAAAAATAACGCGAGAAAACAAGGTAAAGGAAAACACAGCCTAAAGCAAATGTCCAGATGTTGTTAAAGTGCCTTACGTTGGCTTTGTAAACCTGGCAATCTACTTCGTTAAAAACACCATCAATATTTAGATCTTCATCAGAATCATTTTTAAAATTCTGGTTGGTATCCCAACAATTATAACACTCATTTTGTTGGGCCATACCATCACCGTTAAGATCCACAAAATCGTTATACTCATAATTGGTTTCAGGTCTGCCGCATGGCGAAGTAAAATTTACAAGATCTTTATCCAATACGCCATTCTTATTCGAGTCCTCGACTTTTAGGTATAAACCCGTTCGATAGGCTCCCATAAATTCTTGCTCGATTGCAAAACTGATAACAGAAAGCGGACGATAACGACCACCGGCTAATTGATCGGTAGCACACATTCTACGATAAAAACTTTCGTAGGCATCTTTAGTTAAAATGCCTTGTATACCTCTAACCCCTTTAATTACGTGATCGTTTTGGTGAATAATGATACCATCATCTAACGCATACTCACCGTTTATTGAAGTAATGTAAAATGTAAAGCCCACCACGCCAATAATGATCATGGCCATTTTGTGGGTTAAAAAAGTAAAATACTTAAAGGTTTGAGATAACTCAGGAAAAGTCGGTTGTTTTAACGTCTTAGTAGGTTGTGCCATAATTAAAAATATCTGCAAAATACAAATATAAACGCAAATTGATTGCAAAAAAAATATAAAATCCTCAAAGGGTACAGGATTTTTTACTATTTTGCTATGGTTAATGCAAAAAAGCAAAATTTACTACATCCTATTGATGGTCAGCGGTCTTTTGATGCTGGGTGCAATTTTACTAAACAATCATTTTTCATTTTCCATTGCCTATATCGCGCAAAACGCCGACGAAAAAATTAACACTAAACAGGAGGTATCAAAAAAGGCACTTGATCTATTGTTAAAAGATAGTATAAGCAAGCACCGTGTTGAGTTTGAAAGACTTTTTAAAGAAGATAATATTGGTCTTTATTATTTAAAGAACGATAGCCTTGAGTATTGGAATAACGCACAAATCCCACTCTCTTATGATAAAAAATTATTTGCTAAAGACTTTGGAATTGCCACTTTAAAACAAGGCAATTATTTATATTTTAAAACGCAAAAACAAGAGCGTTTAGGGCTTGCAATTTGTTTAATAAAACCTAAGTACGATCTCCAGAATAATTATTTAAAGAATAGTTTTAGTGAATGGACAGATATACCAAAGGAGCTGGAACTTTCTACCGTAGGTCTTCCCGAGAATGTAGTAACACTAAATAAACAGCCGTTATTTTACCTTTCTGGTGATGAACAATTTTATTATTCAAGCTCAACAAGCAGTGTTTGTTTTGTGATCTTTTTATTAGGGTTTATTATTTTTTTAATATCAATTTTATTTATCGTAAAAGAAAGGCCAAAAAGTTTGCAGGCAATTATTTGGCTTGCAGCTATTCTTATTTTCAGGGCTGTTATGATCTGGTTAAAATGGCCTGCATTTTTTTACAGAAGTGTTTTGTACGACGTGCGACTATTTGGTAATGCCGATTCGCTTATAAATGCTTACCTGGGCGATATTTTATTTAATGCTATTATTTTATTATTTATTAGTGTCGCCCTTAATTATAAGATCCAAAAAACAAATTCGAAAAATTTAAATTATGTAAGCATTTTGTTCTTGTGTTTTGCTATTGGATTTATGGTTGTTCAGTTCAATAACGCCATCATTAGTTTGGTAAGCAACTCAACGCTAAACTTCGATTTCTTAAGTATTTTCAGCATTAAATTCCCTGCATTTATTGCTTTGTTTGCGCTTACAAGTTACTGCCTTTCAGCGTTTGTACTTATACACAAACTGACTACTTTTTTTACGGGAAAATTTATTAAAGACCTGTTTGTTTTCACGACGTTGATCTTTGTAACTTGCCTTGTAATTCAAGTTGGATTTACTTATTCTAATCTTTTTGAATATTACTGGTTACTTATTTTTGCTTTACCTTTATTTATCCTGGCAAAGACAGATCTCTCAAGGAACTCATTAGGACTGGGTTTACAGATACTTATCATGTCGGTAATTACCTCGGTGTTCTTTAATTTTTATATCAGTCAAAACCAAAAACAAGATCTAAAACATTTATCTTTTAATTTAAGTGAACGTAAAGATGCCATCCTTGAAAGTGAGTTTACTACCGTTCCCGAAAAAATAGCTAACGATGAAAAACTAAAAGTACTAATAGAGTTTTTACCAAATAGCGAAAAAGAAGTTGAACAATTATTAAAACAAAAATATTTTGGAGGTTATTTTAATCGTTACAATGTTGAGATTTCCTTATTTGATAAGGATTGCAAGCCCTTGCTTTCACCTAAAGATAAAATACTTTTAAATGAAGGTTTTTTTGAAGACCAGATAAAATATTTAGAAACGGATTCTATTTCGCCAAATTTCTTTTTTATAGCAAGACATAAAAAAAACTCGCGTTACATCGGAAAAATTTCGTTAAGCACAAAAAACCTGTACGTACGTTTAGAGCCAAAACAATTTGAAGAATTAGGAAGTTTTCCGGATCTTTTGTTAGATCAATCGCAGCAAAAACCGGATAAATTAAAAAAGTTCAGTCACGCTGTATACCGTTCAGGACAAATAGCCAGCCGCTATGGCGATTTTAATTATCCTTATTTTAGCAGCGATTCTTTAGCGCTTTCAAAAACAAATGCAGAGTACATTCATTATTTTTTCAATCCTGATGAGGAGACTGAAATTGTCATAAGTCAAAGAACAAAAAATGGCGATTATTATTTTACTTACAACTCTTATTTATTTCTTTTCTTCTCCTTTATAAGTTTCTGCAGCTATTTTATTTACGGTTTATTTTTTACCGAAAGATTTAAATCTTCATCCTTTACCCGTCGTATTCAGGCAATAATAATTATTTTGCTGTTACTTGCCATTTCAGCTGTAGGCGTAACTTCCGCAACTTTAGTATCTAACCAGTTTAAAGCCGATAATGTAAAACAATTACAGGAAAAAACACAAACAATTATTAATGAATTAGCGACACAATTCACGCCATCTGAAATTTTTGATCCAACGCAAAAAGAATTGGTGAATTTAAAATTAAAAGAATACGCGCATTTATTTAGCACCGATATTAGTCTATTTAGCAAAGAAGGAAAATTATTTAACACCAGCGAACCGCGCTTGTACGATCTGGGTCTAGCCGCGTCATTGGTCAATCCGCAAGCTTACGCAGATCTAAAAGAGAACCGAACATCAGCAACAAGTGTGGATGAAAAAGCAGGAGAATTAAATTATTCTTCACTTTATACACCATTATTTAATTCAAAAAAAGAACTTATTGGTTTTGTGAATTTACCTTATTACGCCAGACAGGCCGATCTTGTAAATGAACTTTCCGGCATTATAAGCGCCTTCATAAATGTGTATGTAATTTTATTTGTAATAAGTATACTTTCCGGTTTAATTTTAGCAGGGTACATTACACGTCCATTACAATTAATTAAACAACAAATTGCCAATATTACTTTAGGAAAACAGAACGAAAAAATTAAATGGCAAAGTAATGATGAGATCGGAAAGTTAGTAAGCGAGTACAACCAAATGCTTTTAAAATTAGAGGAAAGCGCTAATCTTTTAGCGCAAAGTGAGCGTGAAAGCGCCTGGCGCGAAATGGCAAAACAGGTAGCGCACGAAATTAAAAATCCGTTAACGCCAATGAAATTAAATTTGCAATACCTGCAGCATTTAATGAAAAATAATCCTGATGATTTTAAAGAAAAATTTGAAAAAGCAAGTGCAGGAATTATAGAACAGATAGACTCGCTTGCCAATATTGCCAATGAGTTTAGCAGTTTTGCCAAATTCCCTAAAACAAACCTACAGTCAATAAATCTGTCTGAAGTAATTAAAAATTCTGTTTCAACTTTTGAGAATCACAAAAACATTTCTATTAAAAATCATATTTCTGAAAATGAAATTTTAGTATTAGGAGACAAAGATCAGGCACTGCGTGTATTTAATAATATTCTTAAAAATGCGGTTCAGGCTTTAGAAGAAATTGCCGATCCAAAGATTGAAATTGAACTAAAAGATAATTCTGATTCGGTTATTATTTCAATTAAAGATAATGGCTGTGGCATTGATAGCGATCTAAAACAAAAACTGTTTACTCCTAATTTTACCACTAAAAATACAGGCTCCGGACTAGGTTTGGCAATGGTAAAAAATATTATGCGGGGTTTTGATGGCAAAGTTTGGTTTGAATCGGAAGTTAAATCCGGCACTTGTTTCTACTTGGAATTTTTAAAAGTTACTTAAACCGGTAGCAACAGCGTTATCGTTTAAATTTGTCGTTTTTCAAATTAAATTTTCGAAGACATGGCAATTTTTCAAAATAGAGTTTAAATTAGAGCAGTAGCGGTTTAAATTTTAATGTTTAGGCGATGAATCTAGTTATTATTTCGTCAAAAATGTGAAACCCAAAATCGCCTAAATTAACTTTTTTTGTTAATTTAGGGCTTCGAAATTGAAGTCTAGCTTAGAATATTATTTTTTCTGCAAAACGTCTAAAATGACCTGTTTTGTATTTACAATTTTCTTTTTTGTTCAAATTGTTTGTAAGGCTCAAGTTTATGATTTTAAAACAATCAATCAAGAGCAAGGATTGCCTTCGAGCGTTATAACATCAATTGCACAAGACTCCCGAGATTTGTTGTGGATCGGAACTGACGGGGCAGGACTTGTGAAGTATGATGGAAACTCCTATGTTGTTTACGATCAAAGCAACGGACTAAAAGGAACATTCATAACCGACATTGTTGAAGATGCAAATGCGAACATGGTTATTAGCAGCAAGTATGGTGGCATTAGCGTGTTTAATGGTAAAAATTTCTTCAAAAATTATAATGCAGGAATTAATGGCATAAAATCTAATTTTTTTTATAAACTCATTAAAAGCAATAAGGGTGTTTTTTGCGTTGGAGAAAAAGAAATTATTCTTATAAAAGAAGACTATTCTATTCAGCGAATTTTCAGTAATGAAAATAATTATGCTGAAGTCAACTCTTTAGTAGTAGACTCTTTAGCGAATTTGTATTTAGGCACAAGTAGCGGTTTGCTTTGCTTAAAGGGGAAAGCGCTTCAACTAGTCAAACCCGATGTTTTAAACGGGTATATCTCAATTTTCTCAAGAAAAGAGAGTGAAATTATTATTTCTTCAATGCAAGAAGGATTATTTGAATTGCATAAATCATTATCGCTAACAAAAATTGCGAGTATCCCTAAATTTTTTCAATCAAAACATTTGTTTGTAAGTAAGCGAGGCACTATCTGGCTCTCTGGCGAGGGAAAGCAGGGGTTATTGATGTTTGATGGAGAGGGTTTTTCTGAATTTAATGCGAGCAACGGATTTAACGGAGAGAATGTACTATGCTTTTTTCAGGATAAGTCCAAAAATCTGCTTATAGGCACGGAGGGCTCCGGCCTTTACAAAACTGGCCCGCAATTATTTATAGATTTTGCAAATGTAAACGAACTTTCAAATCCTATGATTTTTTCAATTTTTAAGGATAACGAGGATTTGTATGTAGGCGTAAGAAAGCAAGGTGTTTATAAATTCAAAGAGGACAATAAGGGAAAAATTCGTTTCGAGAAAGCTTTCCTAAATAATACTGGAGCAAACATATTGTATAAAAATAATAGTAACGAACTCCTTTTGGGTAATAAGGAAGGCCTGTCAAAAATTGAGAATAATAAGATAACCAGAGTTAAATTTGGAAATTCTGTTAAAGAAGAAATACCGGTTGTTTGTTTGAAGCAGGATAATTTAAACAGATACGTTATTGGATCATTTGGTCAAGGTTTATTGATTACAGATGAAAAATTTAATAAGATTATTTCTTTTAAGGCTAACAAAAAAACCTTTGCCGACCATATTTATACCATAGAACAGTTTAAAAAAAATAAATGGTATGTGGGCACGAGTAATGGTTTGTATATTTTAACCGAAAGCAGTCCGAATGTTTTTGAAATTTCCGAACAAATAGTAAGCGGTGTTATTTCTGTTTCCACAAAAGATATGTATGGAAATTTTTGGTTCGCGGGCCAAGGAGGTATTTATTGTTTTACCAAAAGCAATGTAAAACAATATGGTAGAAAAGACGGTTTAACATCCACTCTTATTTATACTTTAATAGCAGATAAAAAGGGTTTTGTTTGGTGTGGTTCCAATTTAGGGATGGATAGAATTGAGCCCAATAGGTATGGCGAAATAATCTCTATTAAGAATTTTAATTCCAAAAATGGGTTTAAGGGTTTAGAAACTAACATGCGCTCGCAGTTTAGAGACAATGATGGCAATTTATACATTGGAACCGCAAAAGGATTAACCAAATGCCTGGTTAATTATAAGATTAAAACTGATTCTATTCCAAAGGCAATTATTACCAATATATCCGTCGCCAATCAAGAAAATAATTTATCAAATGAAAATGGAAAAAACAAATGGTTAACAATACCTGATAGCGCACACGAATATAAAACAAACGAAAATCAACTTACTTTTCGATTTAATATAGCAAACACTGGTAACGACAGGAATTTTTTTTATACCTATAGGTTAGATGGTGCAGGAGAAAATTGGTCTAACCCAACAGAACTAGGCGAAGTAACCTATTCTAACTTATCTCCTGGAAAATATATATTTAGGGTTAAAGCAGTAAATCGGTATGGACAAAATCTCAATCAAGAAGCGCAATTTTATTTTTCAATAAAGACTCCCTTTTATTTAACATGGTGGTTTATTTCGAGTTTGTTAGCTCTTTTAGGTGTTGTGGTTTACGCGTTGTATCGTCAATATAATTTCTATCGGAAAGATGCCATTGCCGACTACGAAGAATTGGAAAGTAATGTTAAAGAAACGCGGCTTTATTTTTTAATACTGGGCTTTGTCTTTCCTGGCACGGAAATATTTATGGAGATTTTTAAGGTTAGAAATGAAAGCGAGTTACTTTCTAATGTTGTTATTGGGGTTGTTTTTTTAATCTTATATTTTTTAAGTAAAAAAAATCGTTTTTTTCAAGTAAATATTGATATAATTTTTAACTCTGTTTTTTTGGTTTTTGCTTTTTTTACAATTTACAAATGCATTTTTTTATCTTTTGAACTTATCACCTTTAGTGAATTTTTAATTGTTATCTTTTTCTCTTACGGTGTTTTTAGAAATTTAAAATACTTTTTGATTTTTAATATTAGTTGCTTTTTGTTTTTTGGTATATTTTTATTTGTGAATATAATTGAGTTTAAGCTTGTTTTAACCTATTTAAACTCAATTTTAATTTTAACAATCTTAAGTTATATAAGGCATTTAGCGATAAGTGTTGCCAAAGAAAAATTATTGTTTGCCAATAGTGTAGTAAATGATGGGAATTCAATCGTAATAGCATCAAATAATGAAGGTAAAGTTGTATTTGTTAGTGATAATGTAAGAGAAATTTTGGGGTATACTTCTGATGAATTAATGGGGGAAGGTTGGTGGAACTTGTCGTATGTGGAAAAGAGTCTTGTCTTAGAGGTAAAGAAAAAAGTAGTATCGAGCCTTTTTTCTGAGCAAACGTATAAAAGAAAAGTAAAAAAGAAAGATGGAACTTATATCTGGGTGCAATGGCAAGACAAACCGTTTAATAAGAATACTTTTGTGGGTATTGGACAAGATATTACACAACTAGTCAATATACAAGCAAAGTACGAGACAATAATTGAAACGGCTCAAGATATAGTTTATAAAACAGATAGTAAAGGAATATATACTTACATTAATGATTATACAGAAAAAATACTTGGGTATAAAGTTTCAGAATTAATAGGTAAACATTTCACGCTTTTAATTCAAAAAGATTATGTTAGAAAGGTTGCTCATTTCTATTTAAAGAATTCAAATACACTAACCAATTTTGATACACTTGAATTTCCTGTTCAAACTAAAAGTGGTGAAATTAAATGGTTATCTCAAAATATTACAGCCGAAAGGGGTAAGGATAATGAATTAATAGGTTTTTCAGGTATTGTTAGAGATATAACAGCTATAAAAAAGGCAGAGATAGAAAAAGTTACAAAACAAAACAAGGTTGCGAGATATAATAGCATTTTTAAGGAATTAACGCTTAAATCTAACTCCGAAACAATAGGTCTTTCTAGAGTTCTTGATAATATTGTTAAAAACGCAGCAATTGGTTTAAATATTGATAGAATTAGCATTTGGGAATATGTAAATGACGAAATACTTTGTACCAAAGTATATACAGTAAAGGATGAAATTTTTGACCAAGGCGATATACTAAAGGGTAAAGACTATCCTAATTACTTTAAGGCTTTATTGTCTGGCCGTCCCATTATCATAAATAATATTTGTGAAAGTGAAATAACAAATGATTTTTGCATAATGCCAGATAATGATATCAAATCATTATTAGATGTGCCGGTATTTTTAAATGGCGAATTAAATGGTTTAGTGTGTTGTGAAATGACAGAGTCATACAAGCAATGGGATGATGAAGATGTCAGTTTTGTAAGGTCCATTGCTGATATTATAGCCATTTCGGTAGAAGCTCAAAAAAGAAAAAACCTTGAAAAAAAATTATTGTTTAGAAGCAAGGTTTTGGCCGCGATAGCAAAAACTACTGAGAAGTTACTGGTGAGTGATAATATTCAAGAAACATTAAAGCAATCTATTCAATCCATCGGTGAAGCTACTAATATTGATAAAATTTATTTTTATGAATATAATAGAGAAATCGGCGTTCTAAAACTCAGTTGTGATTGGTACAGTAAAAATTTTGTAAAAATGCCCAGTGAAAATAGTTTGCAGCAAATGCCTATTAATGCTTTGGGACCAATTAGTAACTATTTGCTAGAAAATAAGAATTATTTTGCAATCACAAGAGAAATAGGAAACCAATCTCTTAAACAAATGTTTGACGAATTAGGCATTTTATCTACTCTAATACTACCTGTATATGTTAGAGGGGAATTCCATGGTTTTATTGGGTTTGATGATTGTAAATTTGAAAGAGTATGGTCTGAAGATCAATTAAATGTTATTCAATCCTTAGTGACTAATATCTCAAATGCGTTAGAAAGAATAAACGCTAATAGTGTAATAAAAACAAGTGAACGTAATTTTAGATTAATCAATGAAACTATTCCCGATGATTTTTGGTTGTATGATATAAAAAGCAAAAAGTATTTATATCAGAGTGAAAAATGCATAGATTTATATGAATTATCACCCAAAAGTTTTTATAATGGAACCTATTCTTCAGAAATAATAGTGCACGAAGAAGATAAAGTCGTGTATAATGATGCTCCAAAGTTATTAGAAAAACAAGATAGTTACCTAATTGAATACAGAATTATATTAAAGGGAAATAAAATTAAATGGATTCAAGAAAAATCATCGGGAATAAAAAATGAAGTAGGAGAATTGATATATATATCTGGCGTCAGTTCTGATATTACTGCTAGAAAGAATACCGAATTGGCTCTAAAAGAAAGTGAAAATAACTTTAGATTATTAAATGAGACTATAGATAATGTGTTTTGGTTGTATGATTTAATTGGCAAAAAAGTTATTTACATCAGTTCTTCTTGCGAAAAGATTTTAGGTGTTAAGGCGGAAGCGTTTTATAGTACAAATAATTATTGGGTAAATTATATTTTTGAGGACGATAAATCTCTAATTTTAAAGGCACATGAGGAGATTGAGCGTGTTGGTTTTTACGAAATAGAATATAGAATTAAAACAAAAGAAGGATCTTTTAAGTGGATATATGAAAAATCTTTTGGGATAAAAGGGGCTGAAGGGCGTTACGCAAAAAGCTCGGGTATTTGCACAGATATTACTGAGAAAAAGGAAACTGAATTGGCCTTAAAGGAAAGTGAAACTAATTTCAGGCAAATTAACGAAACTATTCAAGACGTTTTTTGGTTGTATGATCTCGTAAATAGAAAGTACTTATATATTAGCCCAAATTCGCTACAAATATTGGGCATCCCCGAAAATGAATTCTATCAGGGTATACATATTAAAAGGGATTTTGTTTTTGATGAAGACAAATCTATTTACAATTCCGCTGAGAGTTTATTGATAAAACAAGATTCGTATGAAATAGAATACCGAATAAAATTGGATGATGGAAGTTTTAAATGGATTAATGAAAAATCGTATGCCATTAGAAATGATAGGGGTGAGTTGATAAGAAATTCAGGAATTTGCTCTGATATTACCGGGAAAAAGAAAACCGAAGCTGAAATTAGACAATTATCTTTAGTGGCAGAAAAAACGAGGAACGGAATACTAATTGCTGACAAAGATGGTCGTGCTGTGTGGGCAAATCAAGGGTACTTAAATATGTTCGAGATTGCAGAAGCTGATTTAATTGGAAGATGGCCGAGAGAATTGTTTAAACCAAACGATAATGCATTCGATAAAGAAATGAATGTTTTAAATGGAAATGCTTTTTCTTTAGAAATTGAGGCCAGAACTTTTTTAAAGAAAAAACTGTGGGTTGAATTGAGCAGCACACCAATTTTGGATAAAGTTGGGGAAGTTGTTCAGCAGATTGAAGTACTCACCGATATAACAGATAAGAAATTGGCCGAAGCAAACATCAAGCAATTATCTCTTGTCGCAGAAAAAACAAATAATGGCGTTTTAATTACAGATGTAGAAGGTAAAGCCATCTGGGCTAACCAAAGTTATTTAGAAATGTTTGAGGTTAGCTTAAATGATTTAATTGGTGTTAGGCCAAGACAATTATTTAACCCAAATGAAGAACTTTTTTTTAATGAGAATGATGGAATAAATAGAGTAAACTGCACGCGGGAGTTTGAAATACAAACTTATAAAAATAAAGTAAAAAAGTGGGTCGAATTAAATAATACAGTTATTAATGATGATAATGGGAATGCTTTTCAACAAATTGAAGTTATAACTGATATTACCGAGAAGGTTAAAACCCGAAATGAAATTAAACGCTATTCTATAGAATTGGAGTTTCAGAATACCTTAAAAGAAAAATTGATTAATGCTACTACATTTGAAGAAATTACCAAAGAAGCACTTAGTGTAGTGTTAAACAATATTCAAAATTGTGTTCACATTGCTTTGTTAACTTTAGATGAAAAGAAACAAAATTTAAGCGGCTATTATCTTAAGGGTGGAGATATTTTTAAGGAGAGATTTAACGTAAAAGACACAAAAAGTTATGACATTATTAAAACTGGTTCTTATTTTATTGAAAATAACTTAGCTCGAATTGAAAATAACTCAGCTTCAGATAAGGAAGCGATAGAATTGGGAGTTTTGTCTTATATCATTTTGCCGATTATTAGTTTTGATGAATTGCTTGGTACTTTAAATATCGGATTTGATTGTGAGTTCTGTTTGACGTCAAACGAAATTAAAAACCTACAGACGTTTACAACACTATTGTCAACGGCGCTGAATCAATTACATTTACGGGATTCTTTATTTGATAAAAATAAAGATCATGTCTCGAGTTTAATGTACGCAAAAAATATTCAAAACACAATTTTACCGCAAGCCGAGGGATTTTCTTTTCCGTTAGAGGATGTAAATGTGTTTTTTAAACCCCGCGATATTGTGAGTGGCGATTTCTATTGGTCTAAAGCAATTGGTGATTATACTTTTATTGCAGTAGCAGATTGCACAGGACACGGCGTGCCGGGAGCTTTTCTAACCTTAATCGGGAGTCGAATTCTCGAGCAAATTATTATCTCTGAGAAAGTTATTTCCCCTGCGGAAATTCTAACAAAACTAGATGATCAATTATACGCTTCCTTAAATCGTAGCGGTGATAGTTTAGTAAGAGATGGTATGGAAATTGCATTGTGCGCCATCCGTACAAAAACAAATTTGTTAACTTTTGCCGGGGCCGGAATGGGTTTATTATATTTTTCAAACAACCAAAATATATATATTAAAGGGCAGCGTAAAGCAATAGGCGATTACAGGCAGGAGGATTTTAGTTTCGAAAATCACGAAATTGTATTGGCGGGCGATGAATTGTTTTTTATGGCTACCGATGGGTATCAAGATCAATTGGGGGGCGAGAATTACAAACGTTATTCTAAAAACAGAATGGTGGAACTATTAGACCGTATAAAAGATATGGATGCTGCTAAAAGAAATATTGAAATGGCCAATGAACTTGCTTTGCACGTAAAACAGTATAATCAAACCGATGATATAACAGCAATCGGGTTTAGAATCAAAAATAAATAAAATGGAATCTTTGTACATAAAAGCTACCGAACAAACACCCGAAGTTGATTTTAAATTGAGCGGAGATTTAAAAATTAAAGGCGTTTCTCTGCCCGAGAATATTTTTACATTTTATAACGACGTGGTTAGTTGGCTTGCTCAGTATGAAACTTCTTTACCAAAAAACATTAATTTAGTTTTAAATCTCGAGTATTTTAACACCGCTTCCTCCCAAATGCTTGCGAGAATAATAAAAAGGATAATTGGGTTTAAAGAAATTGGCAGCAACGTGAGAGTTGTTTGGTTGTATGAAAAAGATGATGACGACTTGCTCGAAGAGGGAGAGAAGTTGCAATACTTGGTAAAGTATAATTTTGATTTTGTAGAAGATAATTAGAAGACCTATTTTTGAAGCGTCAATTCGAAGAAGGTAAATGAAATATGGAAGATTTGATTATAAATAGAACAAAAGAAACACCTCAAATAGTTTTTAAAACAACTAGTGAGTTATTAATTGCGGGAACTTCTCTGTTTATGATTTTTTTCAAAAAATTGACGAGTGGTTGGAGCGCTTTAAAGCGAATTTACCGTCCACAATTAATTTAACGTTTGATGTTGATTATTTAAATACAGCATCGTCTGTATATGTTTTAAGGTTTTTAAGAAAGCTCATTGATTATTCAAACAGTAAGTCGTCGCTGAAAATAATTTGGAAATATTTAAAAGATGATGATGATATGTTGGATGAAGGAGACAAATTCCAAAGCCTAAGTAAATATAAATTTGAATTTTTAGAAAAAAATATATAATAAAATCAATATGGAAAATTTAATTTTAACGTCTACTGACGAAACACCCGAAATTAATTTTAATACCAACGGACAGTTACTACTTAAGGGTATTTCTGTACCGGAAAACGTGTCTAATTTTTATTTGCCATTAATAGCATGGATACAAGAACTGGAAAAGACTCAACCTCGTGAGGTGACGTTGGTTTTTGAAATCGAATACATTAATACCGCTTCTACAAGAGTGTTTATTGATCTGGTAAAAAAGGTAATGTCACTAAAAAACGACAAGTGTTCCTCCAAAATTGTTTGGCGCCATGAAGAAGAGGATGAGGATAACTTAGATTTGGGAAAAGATTTGGAATATAGTGCAAAAACGACTTTTGAATTTCAAGTAATTTAAGTTATCCGGATTTTAATGCGACATAACTTTCTATATTTTTTTTCTTTTTGTTTTCCACTTTTTTTTGTCGGTCAACAATCCGACACAACAAAAACGGTCATTTTTCCGAAATTAGTGGGTGAGATTATTAACTTAAAACCCGATTATGATAATGACGAAAAGGTTACCATTGCTAATTTAAACGAAGTAAACATTAACGAAGCCCCAGGCTCTATTTATGTTGTAACGTCTTCTGAAATCGAAAAAAATGGCTACTTAGATTTGTTAGATGTTTTATTGGACGTGCCCGGATTTAACATTGCATCTGACGTTCAAAATGGAGTTGCTCCAACATTAAGGGGCATGTGGGCGGCGGAGGCTAAGTTATTATTTATGATAGATGGGTTAGTGATGAATGACATGGCCTATGGTTCTTTCATAGTTGGCGGCAGGCTTTCGTTAGTTAATATTGATAGAATTGAAATTATAAAAGGCGCCGGCTCATCTATCTACGGGGGTTTGGCCGCTTTAGGAGTTGTAAACATAATTACGAAAAGTGGTAAAAAATCAAGTGGCAGTTCGTTTTTAGTAAATACGGGTATTTCAAATAATAATGTGTCGCGTTTAGGTTTAGGGTTTAATTATGGAACAAGTTTGGTTAACGGCATGGATTTAACCGCATCCGGCGGAATTTTTGAAGGTAATCGAAGTAACAAAACAATTACTTTACCCGATTCGTCGGAGGTTAATTTAAGAGATTCTTCATCAGTAAATGACGCTTTTGTAAATTTTAGAGTAAAGTTCAAAGGTTTTGAATATGGGGTTAATTATAACGACTATAATTTTCAAGCAACTTACGAACCTACTTCCTCATTAGTTAGAACCTACAATAACGCGTTAAAGTATACTTTCAATAAAGCAAAGTTTACACTTATCCCTTACGCCGGTTTTAAAAAACAAGTGCCTTGGAATACGCAGTATGGCGATCCAAAAATTTACGATGTGCAAAATATAGTCACACGAAGGATTATTGTGGGTTCTAATTTGAATTTTCAATTGAATAGTTTTATGAGATTTGTTTCCGGAGTAGAATACTATAATGATTTTTACAGGCATTTCAGACCTAATTTAGCGTTAACTAACGGTAAATTAACTGACTCATTTAATGGATACGCTGCTTTTTTGGAGTCGGAAGTAGATCTAAAATACTCAAAATTGTTTATTGGCGGGCGTTACGATCAGTATGGTGGTTTTAAAGAGAAGTTTTCGCCAAGAATAAGTTTAACTAAAGACTTTGGATTATGGAGTTACAAATTAATTTACGGCGAAGCCTTTAAAATTCCTCCTCTTCAAAACATCAATTTAAATTCAACCAACCTGGTTCCGGAAACGGTAAAAGATTATCAGGCAGAGTTTGGTCTAAAAAGAAATAAAACAGAGCTTAAACTAAACGGTTTTTATACAAGAATTGATGATATTATTGTTTTTACCTACGACTTAAATACTCTTTTGGAATCATATAATAATGTTGGTTTTTCTAAAGTTGCCGGAACGGAAGTTCTTTTTAAGACAAACATCAATAAATTTAGTTTTACAAGTACATATTCGTTTTATTCATTATTAAATAGCAATGTTTCGGATATAATAGTTGACACAACTAATTTTAAACTTGGTTCTGTTGGAATACCAAAACACAAGTATACTGCACGTTTATCGTATATTATTAACGAGAGAAATTCATTTGGGGTATATTATCAATTTCAGTCACAAAAGCACGCGCAAGAACGAATTTCCCAAACAACCGAAGAGTATGGTTCGGTAGAATATCCGGCAACGCACAACATAAATGTTTCTTGTCAACTAAAAGGCCTGCTAAAATTGTTTGATTTAAATTTTGGTATTAATAATATTTTAAACACCACCAATTATTATGTATACCCCTTAAATAGTGGCTATTTTCCATTAGCAGGTATGGGGAGAGAGTTTTTTATCCAAATGAAATTTAGATTAAAAGATTGAAAAAGCTGTTGTTAATATTATTATTTGGAAGCATTTATTCATTGAAGGCTCAGTATTTTGATATTACTAAGGTAATAACGGATAATTTGAGGTTTGAAAACGAAAAACTGCAAAATTTTTACGAACAAAATATAAATCTCAGCGAAAAGGAAAATTCTTTACAAAAAATAATCTATGAAATTGCGAAAGAAAGCAATAATAAGCAAATGTCGCAAAACGATGAGTGTTGCTATGAGATACTTTTAGGATTGAATTATTCGTTAAAGAACCAAAACAAAGAAGCAATAAAATATGTTGTTAAGTCTAAGCGTATTTCCGAAAAACTAAATAGTGACAGATTAGTTAACGCAAATGCTGTTTTAGCTTCGCTTGTTTACCGAAAAATGGAAGCTAACAGCTCTGTAGTTGATGAGATTAAAAAGTGTAAAAATCTAAAAGTACACGAACAGTATCAAATTCTTCTAACAAAAATTGTTTATCAAGAATTGATAAAAGATTATGTTTCTTTGATAGCAAATATAGAGCCGCTAAACACAGCCGCAAAAAGCACATCCAACTACGATTACCTATACTTCTCAAAAAAGTTGTTCTATTTCTATTTGGAGGTAAAAAAAGATTACGAAACTGCCTTGAAATACTCATCACTAAACCAGTCTATAATTGAAAATTTTACGCAAGGAACCCAGTTTAACAAGGATGTTTATTACACCTTTAAACCGACTATTGATGATGATTATATCGTTTTCGAAAAAATAGTCTGCCTCTCTAATCGTGGAACGGCCTATCGATTACTGAATAATTTACCCGAATCTGAAAACAGCCTTCAAGCCGCAATTGAATTAAGTAAAACGTACAAGGCGGGCAAAACATTGGGTTTTTTGTATAATAATTTTGGATTAACCTACACGATATTAAAGAAATATGACAAGGCAAATAGCTATTATCAATTAGCACTAAGTGAAAATGTAGCGCAAAAAAAGCAGGATGCGATTGCTGAAACATATAATTTAATTGCTAAAAACGAATTATTGAGAAATCAACAGCAATTATCTTCTCAAGCATGTCAAGATGCGATAAAAATATCTGAAAAAAATTCAGATTATAAAAACTTGGCGGCCTCCTATTTTATTTTGTCAGAGGTGTATCAAATCAATAATGATTATCTAAATGCTCAAAAAAACTATAAGATGTTTACCTATTATTCGGAATTGAGCGAAAAAAGTAAAGTTGACAAGAATGAGCGTGACCTTAAAGTGAGTTCAGAAGCCTTAGTTTCTATCTCTGCATTTGAGAGAGATTTTTCTGAAATAGAAAAAAATGAGCTGGAATTATTAAGGATAAAATTAGAATCAGAGCAGCGCGCACAGGAATTATTGTTATTAAAAAAGGAAAACGAGTTAAAGGAAAAAACCCTGCTTAATCAACAGTTAGAAAAAGATAGAGTCCTAAAATCGTTAGCACTAATACAGCAGCAGTTAGAGAAGGAAAAACTAGCAAAAGACTATGATCGTATAAACAAGGATAGAGAGATTAAGGGGCTAGAGAACGAAAAAAGCAAAGGGCAAATTAGCCTTTTAAACAGTCAAAAAACAATTTATGAAAAAGAAAAAATTCTAAAAAGCCTCGAAGCTAAAAGTGATAAGGAGCAAAAGAAATATTTAACTATTGGCTTGGTTTTAATGGGGTTTGTTTTTTTACTTTTTGCTTTTTTTCTATACAGGAACAACAAACAACGTAAGATTATTCAAGGAACGAATATTGAACTGGAGAGAATTACTGATTATTTGAAAGGAAGTAATGCCAAATTAGAGGAGAGTGTTTCGGAGATAAATAAACAAAAGCAAATCATTGAAACTAAAAATTATCAAATTGTAGAAAGTATAAATTATTCGTTAAGAATTCAAGAAGCTTTATTATTTAACGAGAAAGAATTAACCAATTTTTTTAAAGATTCGTTTATTATTTCGCGAGCAAAGGACATTGTTAACGGCGATTTTTTTCTCGTAACCAAAAAACGAAATAAGATTTATGCTATAGTGGCTGATTGCACCGGGCATGGCGTTCCGGGGGCGTTGTTATCTATTATCGGGTATGAGGAAATTAGTCACCTTATCGAGTATCACAATTATTCGCCGGCGCAAATACTTGAGAAGCTAAATACTAAAATCAACCAATTACTTAATTCAGATAAGCAGGTTGGATCTGACGGGATGGATGTAATGCTCTTGGAACTTGATACAGTTAGTAAAACATTAACATTTGCCGGCGCCAGAAGCTACTTACTGGTGTACGATAATAATTGTTTAACCGAGTATAAGGGCGATAGGATTTCGATAGGAGAATTTACTGAGGAAAAGGTCAATTTCAATAATCATCAATTGGAAATTTCTGAAAATACAAAAATTTACATGTACTCGGATGGATTTCAAGATCAACAAACTGAAAAAAATTTGAAAAGAATTGGTAGCAAGGTTCTTAAGCAAGCAATTTTGGATTCTGTGGAAAAGCCTTTTAATGAACAAAGAAATAGGTTGCTGCGCTTATTTGAAGAACAAAAAGGCGGCAATAAACAAACTGACGATGTTACCGTTTTAGGATTTGCACCAAGTTTATTCTTAAATCAAGAGGAATTAAAGACCGAAAATCCAAAAATAAGACAATTACTTAGTTCAATTTCTAACGACGATTTTTCTGTTCATAATCTGGTTGTAGTTTATGGTCAAATGAATCAAGACGTTGTTATTTCTACTGTACAGTTGATTGAGAGGAAACTGAATATAAAGAGTTTGAATAAGGGGTATATTAATAGAATTAAATCTATCGCCACTGAAATTCTACAAAACATTACTAAACATCAATATACTGACGTAAACTATTCGCCTTATTTTATTTTAAACGAAAGCAACGGAAACTTAAATTTATATTCCGGCAATGTTATTAGTATAGAAGATAAAGATTTTTTGAATGAAAAATTAAAGCTATATCAAGAAATTAGTGTTGAGCAATTAAAATCTCTTTATGTAGAAACTTATAGCAATGCCATATTGACTGAGGAGGGAAATGCCGGACTTGGCTTGTTAACAATTGCCATCAAAGCAAAACAAGACTTGAGGTATGAGTTTGTAAAGATAAACGACAATTTTTATCATTACAACTTAGAAATAACGATAGCGATCTAACTTTAATTGGTTTAAAATAATTTAAAATTTAACTTAACACAAAAAACGAGTATATAAAAATGAAAACGCAACAATTTTGTTTAAATGATAAAAAATGGGTGACAAATGATCTAAATGCAATTGAACCACAAATTAGTTTTTTATTTGGCTCAAGACCAACGATTGAGAATAATCGCGAAGCAATTAGAAACTTTATTGAAAAATTTCCGAATAGTGTTGTAGTAACGTGCAGTTCTGCCGGTAATATTATGGATGAACAATTACTGGACAACACAATTGTTGCAACAAGTATTGAATTGGAAAAATCAAAAGTAAAGGCAAAGAGTTTTTTGTTTGGTCATAAAAAGGAGGAAGATTTTGGCGTTGAAATTGCAAATTATTTTGCAGCCGATGATTTAAGTTATTTATTTTTGTTGAGTAATATGGGTATTAACGCGGGTAATTTACTAAAAGGTATAAACTCGATATACAAGGGAAAAATTCCTGTATCCGGCGGAGTAGCCGGCGACGACACACGTTTTGAAAAAACATTGGTTGGTATTAATGAAGAAATAAACAGTAATCAGATTACGGCAATTGGATTTTATGGCAAGCACCTAAAAATAGCGCACGGGTCAAAGGGTGGGTGGGATACGTT
>DDPF01000010.1 GCA_002342065.1 Bacteroidetes bacterium UBA2475
TCCTCCTCTTGAGGAGGTGGCGCGTAGCGACGGAGGAGGATAACCACAAAACCTTTTCCCTTTTTTAAACGTATATTGATTAAATTTGGTACTATGAAAAAAGCGCTTAAAACTCTTTACCTTTTTGCTTTTGTAATGTTATTTGCAAAGGCTCAAAGCATTAACGCACCTAAATGGTCGCATTTTGATGCAGAGATCTTTGCTAAGGCTAAAAAAGAGAACAAGCTGGTGTTACTTCATTTACGCGCCAATTGGTGTCACTGGTGCCACGTAATGGAAGAAAAGACCTATACCGACCCAAAAGTTATTGCTTACCTCGCCAAAAATTACATTGCCTGCATGGAAGATCACGACGAGCGCCAGGATCTTACCAGTTTATACTCCGATTACGGTTGGCCTGCCACCATTATTTTTGACGGCGATGGCAACGAACTTTTAAAAGAACCCGGCTACATTAATGCAGAAGAATTTTTAGAAACATTAGCAAAAATAAAAAAGGATCCAAAACCATTAGCAAGTGCTTCGGTAAATGCAGATCCAAAACTGACGACTGAGAGTTCTAAAAAAACTTCTTTGAACGAATTAAAAAAAATGTTCACTAACTCATTAGATCTTGCCGGCGGCGGTTTTGTATTCGGGCAAAAATATATTGAGTTTGATACTTACGAATATGCGTTTACACATTACAAAACAGATACCGCTTTAAAAAGATGGTTAACCAATTCGGTTGTAAACTCTACCGGCATTTACGATAAAGCCTGGGGCGGTGTGTTTCAATACTCCACCAATAACGATTGGGACCATGTGCATTACGAAAAATTATTATTTATACAGGCGCGTTACATAAAAATGTATTGCTGGTATTATAAAATGTTCAACGATGCCGAAGCTCTAAAAAAAGCAGAAGGCATTGTTGCCTACGTGAACCGTTTTTTAACCTCGCTTAGTGGTGGTTTTTATAACGCACAGGATGCGGACTTAATTCCCGGAGAAAAATCGAAAGATTATTTTGAGCTGGATGATAAAGAGAGAATAAAAAAAGGAATTCCCGCTATTGACAGTAACGTATACACCAGCGATAATGCCGCTTACGCCGAAGCCCTCACTATTTTATGGGCTACCAGTGGCAAGCAAACGTATTTAGAAAAAGCATTGAACACCATTGACTTTTTAAAAACAAAACGTAAAGTAAATACAACTTACATGCACGGTGCAAACTATGCAGCAACCACATCTTTAAAAGATAATTTGGCCATGCTAAAAACATTGATGTTGGTTTATCGCGCTACACAAAAACAAGCCTACAAAACAGAAGCAGAACAATTGGTAAAAGAAATTGCATCAACTTTTAATTCAGGCAAAGGTTATTTTTATACTTACATTGGTAAAAGCGCCATCAAATCAACTTACAATGTCACAGAAAATATTGAGGCCTGTCGTCTATTAAATTATTGCTCACATTATTTTCACGAACCTTCGTACAAAAAAACAGCAGAAGAAATTTTGAATTTTTTAACCAGCGAAAAATTAGTCGCCACACTTTCTACCGAACCCGGTATATTAAGCGCTGCAGAGGAATTAACTTACGAACCAATTAGCGCGGCATTAATGCTAAAAAAAAATGATGACCTGACAGCAGGATATTTAAAAGAAACGGTTGCCTTTCCACGTTTTTATTTTAACTCTGTTATTTACGATAAAGGAAATGTGATAGAAGATAAAAAAGATCTCTTCGATGCTTTTGATAATAATTTTATGGTGCTTTGTACTTCTTCTTATTGCAGCTCTCCCCTCCCCACTCAAAAAGAGTTTGTAGAGTTTATGTATAAAAGGGTGTTAGAGAAGTAACCTAACATTCGTTAACAATAGTCCGGACAAAAAATCTTTATCTTTATAATATGAAATGGAATGAATTGAACGATATATCGCAATTAGGAATAATAGACCGAGAATCTACAGCGCAAAAAGTAATGATCTTTAAACATAGTACACGTTGCAGCATCAGCGATGCCGCATACGGACGAATGGAAAGAAAATGGAACTCCGAAAATGACAAACAAATAAAACCTTATTATTTAGATCTTTTAGCTCACCGCGATATTTCAAATGCCATTGCAGAACGATACGGAGTGATGCATGAATCGCCACAGGTATTAATTATCTCAAACGGTAAATGTATCTTCTCTCAAACACATATGGGAATAAGTTTGGAGGATGTGATGCAAGTGACGGTGTAACCCTCCCCCGGCCTCCGGCCACCCCCTCCAAAGGGGGGATACTTTGTGTGCTCTGCGTAAGCACACAATGTTTAGGCATTCAGATGTTTGAGTTTTCGATCTTGATCTTTTGCAGAGATAGATGCGAGCTAAGCTAGGCGGTTAGTTGAGGGCAATGCGTAGCATTGAGCCGGCATGTGTGTTGGCTTCGCACAAGCTGGCCTAAATATGCAAGCATATTTATCCTGCGCCAAAAGTGACGAAAAAAAACATCAAGGAATTTCGAATGAAGAAAATTAAAAAAGTAAAAAACAATTATGAAATTGCTTCGGGCGTTGCCCTCGCAATGACGACACTACATCTCTACGAGAGTACCAACCTTTTGACCTTCAACTAAATTCTTAAGATTATTCTTTTTGTTCATATCAAAAACAATGATCGGAAGATTATTTTCTTTGCATAAGGTAAAGGCGGTCATATCCATTACTTCAAGACCTTTGTTATATACTTCTTCAAAAGAAATGGTATCGTATTTAGTTGCTGTTTTGTCTTTTTCAGGATCGGCAGTGTAAATTCCATCTACACGTGTACCTTTTAAAATTACATTTGCTTCAATTTCAATAGCACGAAGTGCTGCAGCCGTATCTGTTGTAAAATAAGGGTTACCTGTACCTGCACCAAAAATAACAACGCGACCTTTCTCTAAATGTCTAACTGCTTTACGGCGGATGAACGGTTCACAGATCTGTTCCATTTTAATAGCGCTTTGTAAACGTGTTTGCACACCTAATACTTCTAACGCGCTTTGTATTGCCATACTATTAATAACAGTTGCAAGCATTCCCATATAATCACCATGTACGCGATCCATACCACCTTTTTCCGCTTGTATACCGCGGAAGATATTTCCACCGCCAATAACAATTGCCACCTGGCAACCGGCATCGTAAAGAGATTTAATTTCGCGTGCGTATTCGCCAAGACGTTCCTGGTCTATACCAAAACCTTTGTTACCCATAAGGGCTTCGCCACTAAGTTTTAAGAGAATGCGTTTGTATTTCATTTTTTGAGAGCTTTTATTTTATTGGTTAAAAAAAATCCCGACTAAAAAGCCGGGATTTAAAATTATTAAGATAATGAATAGCGTTTTAGTGCTGAAACCGTTAGGTCTTTTTCTACACTTTGTAAAAATTGACGAACAGTCATTTTGTTATCGATAAAGTACTCCTGATTTAATAAAGTAGAATCTTTATAGAATTTATTTAATTTTCCTTGAGCGATCTTCTCGACCATGTCTTCAGGTTTACCTTCAGCACGTGTAGTTTCGCGGGCTATCTCTAATTCGCGTTCGATAGTAGTTTTATCCACATCGTCTTTATCAATAGCTACAGGAGCCATTGCAGCTGCCTGCATAGCAATATTTTTTGCAACTTCGGCAGAAACCGGTTTATTAAAACCAACGGCAACCGCCAAACGGTTACCCGGGTGAATATAACCAACAACTTGTTCAGCGTTAACGATGTTGTAATAACCAATATCGATCTTCTCGCCTATTTTACCAATTTGCTCCATAAATTTATCTGCAACTGTAACATCGCCATTGTATGGTAATGCTTTTAATGCATCAATATCTGCTGGTTTTTTATCTAAAGCAATTTTCGCAACGTTCTCTGCAAATTCAATGAACTCTGCATTTTTTGCAACGAAATCTGTTTCGCAATTAACACTAACAACTACTGCTGTTTTATTATCTGAAGTTGTTTTTGCAAGAACTACTCCTTCTTTCGCATCACGGTCGGCACGGTTAGCCGCAACCTTTGCACCTTTTTTACGAAGAAAATCCACAGCGGCTTCAAAATCGCCATTGCTTTCTTCTAATGCTTTTTTACAATCCATCATACCAGCACCTGTTTGCTGACGTAACTTATTAACTTCTGCTGCTGTTATTGCCATTTTATTTTTTATTTATTGTTTTTAATTCTTTTTTCTGCTAATAGGTCAAAAAAAACGGTCAGCCTGATTACAGAATGACCGCTTTTAAATAGTGTAGTTCTAATTATTTTTTTGCAGTCGTTACTCTACGACGTGGTTTTTTAGCACCACCTTTTTCTTCTTCATCAGCACCTTTAACAGCACCTTTGATGATAGCGCCATCCGCTAACTCTTCAGCTTCGTGTTGGCTTAATTCTTTAGTATCTGATTCTTCAGTGTTACCAGCTTCTTTATCCATCTTACGATCAGATAAACCTTCTTTAATTGCAGTTGCCATTAAGTCAATAATGTAGGCAATTGAAGTAGAAGCATCGTCATTTGCAGGAATAACGTAATCCACTAAATTTGGATTTGAGTTAGTATCTACAATTGCAAATGTTGGGATATTTAAACGCTTAGCTTCTGCTACAGCGATATGTTCTTTAGTGATATCAACAATAAATAATGCTGCGGGTAAACGAGAAAGATCTGCAATAGAACCAAAGTTAGTTTCTAATTTTGCACGCTCACGAGAGAATTGTAAACGCTCACGTTTTGAGATGTTTCCAAAAGTACCATCAGAGGTCATTTTGTCGATCTGTGTCATACGACGAACTGACTTACGGATTGTAGCAAAGTTGGTTAACATACCACCTGGCCAACGCTCAGTAACATAAGGCATATTAATTGCTTTGATCTTTTCTGCAACAATATCCTTTGCTTGCTTTTTTGTAGCAACAAACAATATTTTACGTCCTGAACGTACAATTTGTTTTAAAGCTTCTGCAGCTTCATCGATCTTTACGATGGTTTTGTTTAAGTCAATAATATGAATGCCATTTTTTTCGGCATAGATATAAGGAGCCATTGCTGGATTCCATTTGCTTTTAAGGTGACCAAAGTGTGCACCTGTTTCAAGTAATTCGTTAAATGTTGTTCTTGCTGACATTTGTATATTCTCTTCTTTTTTAAATCGATTAACGTTTGCTGAATTGGAAGCGTGCACGGGCTTTTTTCTGACCGAATTTCTTACGCTCAACCATACGTGGATCGCGGGTAATTAAACCTGCAGCGCGTAAGTCTTTTTTAAGTTCTGCATTCATTTCAACTAATGCTTTTGCAATAGCTAAACGAATTGCTTGTGCTTGTCCTGTAATACCACCACCGGCAACATTTACTTTTACATCATAATCAGTTAAAGCGTTTGACACTTTTAAAGATTGAGTTACATAATAGTGTAATGTTGGAGTTTTAAAATATTCTTTATATTCTCTTCCGTTTACTTCGATGTTACCGCTTCCTTTGGTAACGTAAGCGCGAGCTACTGAAGTTTTTCTGCGACCAGATGTGTTGATTACTTCCATTTACTTTATAATTACTTAATTTTACTTAAATCGATTTTCTTAGGCTGTTGTGCGTCGTGCCCATGATTAGTACCCGCAAAAATACGGATATTAGTGTTTAACTGACGACCTAACGGACCTTTTGGCAACATACCGTGAATGGCGTGTGCTAAGATCTCCTCAGGTTTTTTAACCATTAATTCTTTTGGAGTAGTAAAACGTTGTCCACCTTGAAAACCGGTGTAACGAACGTATTCCTTATCTGTTAATTTTTTGCCGGTAAAGCGAACTTTCTCAGCATTAATGATAATTACATTACTTCCTGCATCTGCATGCGGGGTATAGCTTGCTTTGTGTTTTCCACGTAATAACATGGCTACTTTTGAAGCTAATCTTCCAACTACTTCATTTTCAGCGTCAACCAATAACCATTCCTTCTCTGCAGAGGTTTTATTGGCAAATTTTGTTTTATAACTTAATGCGTCCACTTTATGATTTTTTTAGTCTTTTCCTTAAATAAGGGGTGCAAATGTATGAAGTTTTTTTGATAGAACAAACTTTTTTCAAAAAAATAGGGATTATTTATACCCTAAAATCGCTTTATTTACCAGCTTGGGCGAAAAAACGATTTTTGATGCCTTAAAATTATGCAAAAATATGTCAATTTTAAAGCCTTTTTCATCTAAAATTAATTGATACTTTTAGCTGTGCTAAAATATCTGAAAATATTGATTTTATGCTTTCCGGCGGTTTATTTTGGGCAAAATGAAGCCTATGATTCCCTTAAGACAGCCTTAAAAGATGCAAAACACGATAGCACCCGACTTGCATTAAAGTGCAAAATTGGCGAAGCCGAAGGTATTACTAGGAGAGGTTTTTGGGATACTATTGCTATTGAGGCCAAAAAAGCCCATCTCCTTAAACACGAGGTAGCCGCTTATATAAATATTGCTATCAAACTCCAGAATACGAATAAAGAGGATGAGGCTTTAGCTTTAAATAAAAAATGTCTCTACCTCTTAAAGAATAGCGGCTTGCTCAAGCTTGAAGGGGCAGTGTATAACAATATAGGTTTCATTTATCAAAATAGAGGTCAGGTAGATTCAGGTTTTGTGTTTTATTATAAAAGTTTAGAGCTTCGAGAAAGATCAGGCATCAAAAAAGATATTGCTGAATCTTTAAATAATATAGCCCTGGTATATTTTAACCAGGGCATTGTTACAAAAGCCTTAGAGAATTTTTTTAAATGCCTGAAAATATCTGAGGAGGAAAAAGACCTCAAACTGGTAGGCATTTCACTGTCCAATATTGCCAGCATCTATCACAAACAAAATGATTTTGACCAGGCATTAAAATATTATAATAAAAGTTTGGTAGTTGCTGAGAAACAAAAAGACAGATTAACGGTTGGAAATACCTATAACAATATGGGAACACTGTATAAAGGTTTTAACGATCCTAAGACCGCCCTCATCTATTACAAAAAAGCACTTGAGGTTGGCGAAAGTATTCAGGCAAAAAAGATGATCGCCTCTGCTTTCCATAATTTGGGTGTTATTAGTTATGCTACAAAAAATTATGATGAAGCATTAAACTATTTTACAAATTCATTAAAATTTCGCGAAGAATTAAAACTAAAAGTAGGTGTTGCCACCTCACTCCAAGCTATTGGCGGCACCTATTTTGAAATGAAAAAACCAACCGAGGCATTAAATTATGCAAGTAAAAGCTTAGAGATGGCTCAGGAACTTGGCTTTCCTCAAAACATTAAAACTTCATCTGAACTTTTATACAAAATTTATAAATCACAGAACAAACTGGATGAGGCCTTAAAAATGTATGAACTTTTTACACAAATGCGCGACAGCTTAAGTAATCAGGAAACCCGAAAAGCCTCCATCAAATCGCAGCTAAATTATGAATACGAAAAAAAAGCTGCCGCCGATAGCGTTAAAGTTGCAGAAGAAAAAAAACTTACAGCCTTGCAATTTAAACAAGAAGAGAACCAACGATATTTCTTATACGCAGGTCTGTTATTAACGCTTGTATTTGGCGGCATCATGCTTAACCGTTTTTTAATTACCCGAAAACAAAAAAACATCATTGAGCAACAAAAAATAGTTGTGGAAGAGCAGAAACATTTTGTGGAAGAAAAGCAAAAAGAGATCATGGATAGTATTCGTTACGCAAAACGTATACAGCAAAGTTTATTGCCAACAGAAAAATATATTGAAAGGATATTTAAAGAAATAAATACGTGAAAAGATTAATATTTATATATTTATTTACAATAGGTCTTGGTGTTTTTAAGGCGCAGGAAAAAACAGTTGATATGTTGGTAAACGAACTTAAAAATACCAATAATGACACATTAAGGATAAAGGTATTATCGCAACTAAGCGAGCTTTGCGAAATTGAGGACATAAAAAAATATTGCGAAGAAATAATTACATTATCAGAAAAAGAGCTTATCAATTCAAACGAAACAAGCAATCGGTTTTACGCGCATTACATTTCAAGTGCTTATAATAACATCGGCTTTTTTTATTCAGAAAAGAACGATCTTGCACAAGCAAATAACTATTATTTAAAAGCACTGGGCATCCAGGAAAAAATAAAAGACAGCCTTGGAATTGCCGTCACTTTAAATAATATTGGCCTTATCTATAACCAGCAAAACAACATTCCCCAGGCCATTGCCTATTTTGAAAAAAGTCTAAAAATAAGACAGCAATTAAACGACCTTGAAGGTTTGGCTGGTTCGCTCATAAATATTGGAGCTGTATATAACAACCATGGCAATATCCTAAAAGCTCTTGAAAATTATCATATGGCACTAAAAATATATGAAAGCACCAATGATAAAAAAGGAATAGCTCTTGCCCTTAATAATATTGCATTTATATATCAAAACCAAAACGACATAACAAAGGCAATTGAATACTATAATAAAGCTTTTGCAATTCAACAAAAATTGAAAGATAAGAACGGCATCGCTAACTCATTAAATAATATCGGGTTAATATTTAGCAGTAAAAAAGAATATGCGAACGCGCTTAAATATTTTAATAAATGTTTAAAATTAAGAGAGGAAACAGGTGATAAAAAGGGAAAAGCGCTTGCGTATAATAATATTGCCACTATCTATGCAGATGAAAAACAGATAGACCAGGCGCTTATTTACTACACCAGTGCTTTAAATACAAGTATTGAAATTGATGATAAAAAAGGCATGGCTCTTGCTTACAACAATATCGGCATAATGTATAATAAAAAAGGTGATGTTCGTTTAAGCAAAGAAAATGCATTAAAAAGTCTTGCAATATCTACAGAGCTTGGTCTTCCTGAAAGTATAAAATACGCCTCAAATCTTTTATATACCCTGTATAAAAACGAAAAAAACGCAGCTAAAGCTTTGGAGATGTATGAGCTTTACCTTCTCATGCGTGACAGCATAAATAACCAGGAAACACGAAAAGCAAGTATACGTTCGCAACTTAAATACGACTACGAAAAAAAATCAGCGGCCGACAGCGTTAAAGTAGCCGAAGAAAAAAAGATAACAACTCTTCAGTTAAAACAAGAAGAGAACCAACGTTACTTTTTGTATGTAGGTTTAGCTTTAACACTTGTATTTGGTGCATTTATGTTTAACCGTTTCCGTATCACAAAAAAACAAAAACATATCATCGAGGAGCAAAAATATTTGGTAGAAAAACAAAAACATTTTGTTGAAGAAAAGCAAAAAGAGATAATGGATAGTATTCGTTACGCTAAACGTATACAACAAAGTTTATTGCCAACAGATAAATATCTTGAACGCATTTTAAGTGAAAAATAATTTGAAGAACATTATTATATATCTCTTTTTATTTAATAGCATTTTCAGCATTCGTGTAATTGCGCAGGATAAAACCATGGATTCTTTAAAATTAGCTCTAAAGAATGCAAAACACGATACTACAAGGTGTAATATCTTGTACGCGATGATAGAGGCTGAAAGCGATGGCAACGTTTGGATGCGATACAATCATGAAATGGAAAAACTGGCAAGTAAAAATTTAGAAATAATACCCAAAAACGATCCATTACATAAAGTGTATTTAAAACACCTGGCTGCTGCATACAACAATACAGCATTTTTTTCTGATGAAACCGGTGACGAAGCTAAAGGACTTGAATACAACAACAAAAGTTTAATCATACAACAACAGATCGGAAACAGATCGGGTATTGGCAATTCGTTAAACAATATTGGTGGCATTTATTACAAGCAGGGCAACATAACAAAAGCATTGGAATATTTTACGCAAAGCTTAAAAATATCCGAATTTATTAATGATTACTACTCTATTTCCAGGCTTTTAAATAATATTGGTGGCATCTATTATCAACAAAAAGAATTATCTAAAGCGCTTGAATGTTACAATAAATGCCTGTTGATTAATAAACTTACCGATGATGCTTTGGGAATGGCTTATGCGCTGAATAATCTTGGGAATTTATATTTTGAGACCAACGATATAAATAGAGCGCTTGAGAGTTTTGAAAAAAGCCTAAAGTTACGCGAAAGCATGAGCGATAAGCGTGGTATTGCCGAATCATTGAATAACATTGGCCGCATGTATTTTTTCCAACAAAAAGAGGAAGATGCATTAAACTATTATAACAAAAGCTTAAAGATCCATGAAGGTATTGATGATAAAGTCGGCATCTCTTTCACCTATAATAATATTGCAGAGATATACTTAAAACGCAAAAATTACAACAAGGCCTTAGAGTGTTGTTTGATATCCCTGAAGATTTGCAAAGAGCTTGGTTATCCCGAAAATATAAAATTTGCAGCTTACCAGTTAAACGAGGTTTACAAAGCCAAAGGCGATCATAAAAATGCTTTAGAAACTTATGAGTTGTACATTTTAATGAGCGATAGTGTTATAAACAGCGAAAACCGAAAGGCCTCCATCCGCTCACAACTAAAATATGAATACGAAAAAAAATCAGCGGCCGATAGTGTTAAAGTAGCCGAAGAAAGAAAAATAACAGCTTTACAATTAAAGCAAGAAGAGAACCAACGTTACTTTTTATACGGAGGCTTGGGATTAACATTAGTATTTGGTGGTTTTATGTTTAACCGATTTCGTATCATAAAAAAACAAAAGCGTATTATTGAAGATCAAAAAGATCTGGTAGAACGGCAAAAAGATGTTGTAGAAGAAAAACAAAAAGAGATAATGGACAGCATTCGTTACGCAAAACGCATACAACAAAGTTTGTTACCTTCAGAAAAATACATTCATCGTAATTTAAAAAAGTTATAAGGTTGAAACTCTATTATTACATATTATATTTTACTTTACTATTATATGTTCCTTCATTGTTTGGACAGGATAAAAACTTAGATTCTCTAAAACTTGAACTTGGAAAGGTTAAAAATGATACCAGTAAGTGTTTTATCCTGACTATTCTGGCGGAAAATGCCAATGAAAAAGAAAAAGCAGATTATAATGAGCAGCTATTAAAACTCGCAGAAAAAAGATCGGCAGAGAAAGGTGAATTAAAAAGAACCTACCTTAAATATTTAGCGGCAGCATACAATAACCTTGCTTTAATGAACCAGCTAAAAGGTGATGTTGATAAAGCAGCTGAATCATATTTAAAAAGTATAAAAATAAACGAAGAAATTCAAAATACTGCAGGCCTTGCACTTTCATACAATGACATGGGTGTGTTATACGCCGACCAGGGAAATACACAAATGGCACTGCAATGCTATGAGAAAAGTTTAAACCTTTATGAAAGCCTTAAAGATGAAACAGGTATTGCTTATAGCATCTTTTATGCGGCGAGGATCTATCATAACACCGGCGATATACAAAAAGCTTTACTAAATTATACCAAAAGCCTAAGTGTGTTTGAAAAGATAAAAGATCATAACGGCATTGCAAATGCTATCAATAATATTGGCTTTGTTTACCAGGAACAAGGTGATTACTCTATGGCTATGGAATACTATAATAAAGCTTTAAAAATTCAAAAGGAAAAAAATAATAAGATCGGGATGGCTTATTCTTATAACAATATTGCTTACATCTATAATAAGCAAGGTAACGTAGAAGAAGCTATTAATTACCTTGACAAAAGTTTGAAATTAAGAATAGAAATTGGCGAGAAAAAAGGTATTGCACTATCTTTTTTAAATATTGGCAGTGTCTATCGTGATAAAGGCGAAACTAAAAAAGCGATGGAATATTTTACTGAAAGTCTTAAAATACGAGAAGAGGTCAACGATAAACCTGGTATTTCACAATCGCTGAATAGTATTGGAAGACTCTGTTTTAAAGAAAAAAACTATAATGGTGCTATTGCAGCTTATAAAAGAAGTTTGGAAATAAGTAAAGAAATTGGATACCCTGAAAGTATTAAAAGGGTGGCACAATTATTAAGCGAGGTCTACAAGACTACCGGAAACTATACTGCTGCACTCGAAAACTATGAACTTTTCATTGCAATGAGGGACAGTACCACTAACCAGGAAAATAAAAAAGCTTCTATAAGATCACAATTAAAATATGAGTACGAAAAAAAAGCCGCAGCTGATAGTATCAAAGTAGCGGAAGAAAAAAAGATAACAAACTTACAATTAAAGCAAGAAGAGAACCAACGCTATTTTTTGTATGGCGGCTTAGCACTAACACTGATATTTGGTGGCATTATGTTTAACCGCTTTCGCATAACCAACAAACAAAAGAATATCATCGCAGAGCAAAAAAAATTGGTAGAAAATCAAAAACAGTTGGTAGAAGAGAAACAAAAAGAAGTACTGGACAGTATACATTATGCCAAACGTATACAACAAAGTTTGTTGCCAACAGAAAAATATTTAGAACGTAATTTAAAACATTAAAGTCGGTTGTATAAAATTTTAAAATATTTTTTACTCTTGTTCTTGTTTTGCATAAACTGCAACCAACTATTAGCGCAGAATAAAACCATTGACTCAGTTCTGCAAGAAATAAAAATTGCGGAGCATGACACCACGCGTTGTTATCTTTTAAATACCATTGTTGAGTCTTATGTTGAGGAAAGTATTTGGGTGAAATACAATTTGCAAATGAAAAACCTCGCCGAAAAAAATTTAAAAGTTCTTGACCCTAAAGACTCACTTACTAAAAAAGTTTTTTTAAAATATCTCTCTGCGGCTTTAAATAACGCAGGCTACTTAAGCGACACAAAAGGCAACATACCTGAAGCTATTGATTACTATAACCGCAGTTTAGCCATTATGTCGCAAATAGGTAATAAAGAAGGGATCGCCGTTTCTCTTAATAACATAGGTTTTATTTATGACAGTCAGGGCAATATTGCACAAGCATTAGAGTACTATATCAAAAGCCTGAAAATGTATGAAGAGACCGATAATAAAAGAGGGATTGCGCAAGCATATAATAACATTGCCAGTATTTATGAGAATCAAAACGACATTGAAAAAGCGTTGGATTATTACAACCAAAGTTTAAAACTTAAAATTGCGATTAACGATAAATTAGGAACCGCCACAACATTAAACAATATCGGACATATCTACCTTTTAAAAAAGGATAATAATAAAGCTCTTCTTTATTTTCAAAAGAGCCTGAACATTCATACTCAGTTAAAGAACAAGAACGGTATATCTATAACATTATTTAACATAGCTCAATTATACGAAAACAGTGGTAATTATGAAAAGGCACTGGCCTTGTTTTTTGAAAGCCTTAAAAATGCGCAGGAGGCAGACGATAAAGAATCTATTTTAACAGCGCTAAATGCTATTGGCAACATTTATTATCTGAAAGGAGAATTTAAGAAAGCATTAGAGTTTGTTTTACGCAGCACTGAAGAAAATAAAAAAATTGGTTATGCCGAAAACGCCAAAGGTTCTGCCCAGCTCTTATACAGGATTTATACATCATTAAATGACACCAAAAACGCATTACTGAATTATGAAGTATTTATACTTATGCGTGATAGCATTAATAACCAGGAAACACGTAAGGCAAGTATTCGGTCGCAGCTTAAATACGAATATGAAAAAAAATCTGCGGCAGATAGTGTTAAAGTAGTCGAAGAAAAAAAAATAACCACCCTCCAATTAAAACAAGAAGAGAATCAACGTTACTTTTTATATGCAGGCTTATTGTTAACTCTGCTATTTGGTATATTTATGTTTAACAGATTTCGCACTATAAAAAAACAAAAAAATATTATAAATGCACAGAAAACAATAGTTGAAAAACAAAAATATTTGGTCGAAGAAAAACAAAAAGAAATAATGGATAGCATACGTTATGCAAAACGTATCCAAACAAGTTTGTTGCCAACACATACATATATTCAAAGACAACTAAATATCCTAAAAAATTGAATATAAAAATAAAACATATTCTTATTTGCATTACCCTCGTTTACTCTAACACGATCTTATTCGGGCAAAATAAAGATTCCCTTAAAACTGAAATTAAAAATGCCACACACGATACCCTGCGATGCAAAATTTTAAGCGCATTGATAGAAATTGAATACGACGAAAAGATCTGGCCTCAATATAATGAAGAGTTATATGAACTGGCTAAAAAAAATGCGGAAACTGAAACCAACGGTAAAATAAAGAACATTTATCTTACCTATTTTGCAAGTGCGATCAACAACAAGGGCTACCTTACGCAAGAACATGGTGATATAAGCAAGGCTCTTGAATTTTATTTTCGTTCTTTAAAGTTGTATGAGCAAGTTGGGAATAAGAGAGAACTCGCTACAACTATCAATAATATTGCCTACATCTATATGCAACAGGGTGGCATTGACCGCTCACTTGAATTTGTGACTAAGGCATTAGAAATTCAAAAAGAAATTAAAGACAGTAGTGGCATCGCCAACTCATATAATAATTTAGGAAGTCTTTATAAGATCAAAAATGATATCAAAAGGTCTTTAGATTATTTTGAACGATCACTTGAGATGCAGAAAAAACTAAATAACATAAACGGCATAGCTGTTTGTCTTACTAATATAGGAGACATCTATGATAAAAAGGGTGACTATATTAAGGGAATTGAGAACTATTTACAGGCAAAAAAAATCAATGAACAAATGAACGATAATGATGCTTTATCGCATAATTTGAATTGTTTGGCAAATGTTATGTATAGAATGGGAAGGTCAGAAGAAGCTTTAAAATACGGCCTCAACAGTTATGAACTTTCCAAAAAAGTAAATTATATAGAGAACATAAGAAATGCTTCGCTTACACTTTATAAGATCTACCGAAAACAGAATAATTATCCTGAAGCTTTAAAGATGTATCAAACATATATCACTATGCATGATAGTCTCGTTAATACAGCTACGCGCAAATCATCTATAAAGAATCAATTAAAATACGAATACGAGAAAAAAGCGGCTGCCGATTCTGTTAGAGTAGCTGAAGAAAAGAAAGTAGTTGCTGTGCAATTAAAACACGAAAGAACACAGCGCTATGCATTATATTGCGGTATTGGACTGGTAGGTCTTTTTGCCATTTTTATGGTCAATCGTTTTAGGGTTACTAATAAACAAAAGAAACTGATCGAGTTACAAAAAAGATCGGTAGAACATCAAAAGAACCTGGTAGATATAAAACAAAAAGAGATCTTAGACAGTATTCATTACGCTAAACGGATACAAACAAGTTTATTACCCTCAGAAAAATATTTACACAGGCATTTGAAAGATAAAGGTTAATCACCAAAAATAAACTGAGCATTTTCAGTAGTTATACTTTCTACTTCACTCATAGATACATTTTTTAGTTCAGCTAATTTTTTTGCAATTTCCAATAAATAAGAAGGCTCGTTACGTTTGCCCCTGAAAGGAACCGGGGCCAGGTATGGCGCGTCTGTTTCCAAAACCAAATGTTCAAGACCAACATTTTCTATTGCTTTATCAAGTCCTGAATTTTTAAACGTAAGTACCCCTCCTATTCCCAATTTAAAATTGCCTAAGTCTAAAATTTTTTGTGCCCGCTCGGCATTTCCCGAAAAACAATGGAATATGGCCTTAGGTAATTTTTGGAACGAGATGAGCACTTCAAAGATCTCATCAAAGGCCTCGCGACAATGAATAACAATAGGATAATTATAATAAAGTGCCCACTCTATTTGTGTTTTAAAAGCGTGCTGTTGTTCTTTTAAAAATGTTTTATCCCAGTAAAGATCAATACCAATTTCGCCAACTGCTTTATATTTTCTTTTCTCGAGCCAGCTTTTTACGATGGCCAGTTCCGTTTCAACAGTTGCATTTACACTACAAGGGTGCAGACCCATCATAGCAAAACAATTAACAGGAAAAGCAATTTCTAATTGGTGCATACCTTCAATAGAAGTAGAATCTATATTAGGTAAATAAAATTTATGTATACCGTTACTTATAGCTTTTTGGATTAACGCATTTCTGTCGGCATTAAACTCTTCAGCGTAAAGATGGGTGTGTGTATCAATGATCATATTGCCAAAGATACATCAAATTCATTATTTTTATTATCTTTGATTAAATACAAATCTTATGAAAACACTTTTAGTCTATTTGGCACTTGCTTCCACTTTATGTTTAAAAGCCCAATTTGTTATTACCGCAACTGCTAATCCTGTTGCAGGAGATGTTGATGCTTCTGTAGGAACAAACACTGCAGGTTTAACAATACCTGTTTCAGGCACAAATAAATTATGGAATTATAGCGGTCTGACTTTAATGACGAATGCCATTTCATCGGCAACATATGTTCCTTTTTCGGCAATACCAAATAATAACCTTTTTCCCGGTGGTACTATTGGCCTTAGTTATGTCGGTGGATATACTGATGTTTATAAAGTAAATGCTTCAGTTCGTGAACTCGTTGGCGCCGCCGAAGCAAGCACAGCAAACTGCCTTGTACTATCAGACCCAATTATATTTTTAACCCTGCCTTTTGGTTATGGCAGTGGCTATTATGATACTTTCGGATTTACTGATAACGGTGATGTTATCAGTGGTGGCGTTTCTTTATCAGGAAGCGGTACCGGCACTTTAATGCTGCCTGGATCTATTACACTAAATAATGTTTTAAAGGTTACTATGAGCTATACTCAAACCGAAACTACTTCAAGTTACACGTCAACTTCCAAAGGCGTGCAACATATGTTCTATTCTTCCGTAAACAAATTTCCACTGCTAACAATTAGTACAAGTACTTCTAACAACACTCAAACCCCAACGGTTTTCACCAATATTGACGGTTCAATAAATAAGAATTTTGCAGTAGGTGTTGGTATCGAAGAACAAACTTCAGAAAATAATTTTTCTGTTTTTCCAAATCCTGTTTCTGCACAAAATGTTACAATAACTTTTATTTCTAAAAGTGAATTAACAAATATCAACTTATTAAATACATTAGGGCAGGTTGTAAAAGAAAATGTTTACAATAATTTATCTGCAGGAGAGAATAAAATTTCTTTCGATTTAAAAAATATTCCAACCGGAATTTATTATTTACAAATAAAGACCGGGGAATATGAAGGTGTAAAAAAACTTGTTATTGAATAATTAATTTAACGAGTCTAAAGCTACTTTAACTACGTTGCTTAATTCTGTTTTACCTGCTCCACTCTGGCTCATTACGCGTAAACCACATAAGGTATTGTAAAAGAATTGTCCGTAAATTTTTGCAGGTTTATCAAGCTTTATCACTTTCTTTTGCTCTGCATCACTTATCCATGATGATAAAAGATTTTGCACTTCGTCTTTATTATTACACACCACCTGCGACGTTTTAAAACATTGTTTACTCATCTCTGCAGCTGCATTAACCAACAAACAACCGTTATCATCCGGGTTTTCAGCCAAATGATTAACCACACCTTTAAACATGGTTTCTAATTTCTGCAAACCATTAAGATCTTTTTCATCTACACTCTGAAATTTTTTATCATTCGACTCTTTATAAAATTCGAGCGATTGCAAATATAAATTATGTTTATCTTTAAAAGAATCATACAGACTGCTTCTGCTAAGTCCTGTAGCGGTTAAAATTTCGTCAATCGACGTACCATTATAACCTTTTTCGTGAAACACAGTAGATGCTGCTTCGAGCACTTTGTCTCTGTTAAATTGTTTGTATTTTGGCATAGGATAAATTTTAATGGTAAAATTAAAACATCGGAACGAATATTCCAAATTATTTAGAACGATTGTTCCGTTTAAATTTTGACCCCAACTATAAGCACATCATCGGTCTGCTCAAAGTCTCCTTTCCACTCAGTAAAGGCACTTTCAAGGGTATTCTTCTGCTCAACAGCTGGCATATCGGTAACAGAAATTAACATTTGTTTTAACTTCTTTGTCATTACTTTCTTTCCACCGGATGGCCCCCCGAACTGATCGGCATAACCATCTGTAAAAATGTATAAACTATCATTCTTCTGTAATGAGATCTTATGTGTAGTAAATTCGTAATCGTTTGGTGTAAAACCTGCAATAGCAGTTTTGTTTGCCTTGTACTCTATAATATCTTTATCGCGTATTAAAAATAACGGTCTGTTAGCCCCAGAATATTCAACAAAACTATTTGTTCCATCAAATTTTAAGATCGCAATATCCATACCGTCTTTTTGTATTGATGCATCAGAATGTTGTTTAAGTACATTTTTAATTTGAATATTTAAATAAGAAAGTATTTTATTTGGTTCTGTAATTTTCTTTTCAAAGATTGCCTGAATGATCTTATCCATTCCAATAATGCTCATTAAAGCCCCCGGAACGCCGTGACCGGTGCAATCTGCAGCAAGACAATAGAAATCTTTTTCAACTTTTGCGAACCAGTAAAAATCACCACTCACAACGTCTTTCGGTTTATATAATACAAAACTTTCTTTGAACTGTTCGTTCAATTCTTTCATCTCCGGTAAAATAGCCAACTGAATTCCTTTTGCATATTGTATACTGTGATCTATCTCTTGCTTTTTTTCTTTGATGATATTATTTTGCTCCTGCAATTGAATATTGCTTTGCTGCTTTAATTTATTCTGACGGAAAAGCAAGTAGGCAATAACAATAACCACTACCCCAAAACCTGTTAAAGCAAAAATAAAATAACTCTTCTTCTTGTTCTTTAATTCTTGTATCTCATTAGCTTGCTTGAGTTGCGAAACGTTTATCTCTGACTTCTCCAACGAATAATTATTCTCTAAATTGGTCATGGATGTAGCGTAGGCTTTTTTATCCAGGTCTCTTTTCATATCTACGTATTCACGATACAGATCAAAGCCTTCTTTAAATTTATTGTTTTTATAATAGACATCAGAAAGAAACTTTAGAATATCAACTTCCATGTCTTTAATCTTGTTTTTCCTTGAATAGGCTAACGCAAAATTCAAAGTTTTAATATCTTGTTCATTTGCTTTGATCTCTGAGTTAGATTGAGCTACTTTACTAATAATTAATACAAGGTTAAAAGAATCATTTCTTGCCTTATAATTATCTCTTGCATTTGTATAATAAAAATTGGCCGATCTATAATCTTTTGCCAAGAATTGCAGGTCGCCCATGGTTACAAAAAAAGCACCTAAACTGGTGTAACTTTTATTCTTTTTAGCTATGTCAATTCCTTTTTGTGTGTAATAAACTGCCGAGTCGTAATAATTTTTTTGCTGTAAATAATTAAATTTTTCTGAATAATAATTTCCTAAAGCACTATAAATCCGTAAAAGACCTCCCTGGTCGTTTAGTTTTTGGCTTATCTGTAAAGACTTATACAAATAATGATCTTCTTTATAATTGTGCTGAAGGATACAGGCTACCCACCCTAAATTATATAAACATAAAGCTACAGCTCGTTCATCATGGATGGAATCACTTACACGGTAAGCCTTATAATAATATTTGAATGCTTTTTCATAATTGGTTTGATTCCAGTTCACGTCAGCTATTCCATTTAACGCATTGATCTGTCCTTTTGGTGATCTCATTTTTACTGCAAGATCAAAAGCGTTTTGCAATACCTGCAACGCCTCTTTATATTCCGGAAGAGGATACAGTCTTGCAAGCTTGAACATTTTTTTTAATTTGATTGTATCATCTTTACCATTCTTGATCTCATTTTTTAATTCTTCAATTCTTTGTTCTTCATTCTGGGCAAATGAATTGCATATACAAAACGCAAAAAAAAGAATTAATATGTTTTTGATCTTGAACATTATATTTAAAGGTAATAAAACTAATTCCTTATTTCATTTTAAGACGTATCTGTGTAATGATCTTTTTTGTGTATAAAGGAAAATCACCCTGCATCATCCAGTTGTAATACGATGGTTCTTTGGTAAATACTTCTGTAACCGCTTTATCTTTATGCTTGCCGAAGGCAAATACCTCAATACCTTTATCGTTAAAAACAATTCTACCGGCAAGGTCAGCATTTTTTGATTTGGCCGTTGTTAACTCACTTAATTTTGGGATATCATTCACAACAGGTATCGTTTTATTTCCTTTTGCATCCGTCACCTCTACTCCTTCATAACGTTGCACCTGTGCTTTAAATATCTCAAAGGTAGCTAACACGTCTGCCTCAGCGCTATGCGCGTTCTCTAATGGTTTGTTACAATAAAATTTATAGGCAGCACTTAAATTACGCGGCTCCATAAAATGAAAGATATTCTGCACATCCACTAACCTTCTTCCTTCAAGATCAAAATCAACTTCAGAACGTAAAAATTCTTCAGCTAATAAGGGGATATCATATTTATTAGAATTGTAACCTGCAAAATCTCCTTTACCAATAAAACGCAAAAGCTCGGGAGCCGCTTGCTTAAAGGTTTGACAATCTACCACATCTTTATCATAAATACCATGGATCTGTGATACAATATCCGGGATGGGCATTTCAGGATTTATCCTTTGTGTTTTTGTCTCGGTGCTATTATCAATATTTAATTTTAAAAGCGAGATCTCCACTATCCTGTCTGAACCAATACTAAGGCCCGTTGCTTCAAGGTCAAGAAAAATTAAGGGTTTGTTTAGTTTGATATTCATTGTATTGTGATTAGTTATTAGGGAATAGTTAATAGATTTTTAAGCGTATGTTTTTAGGTCTTCCATTACATCTTCGATCTTTTTTGTGTTGCCGATGAAGGTGTTTAGTTTATTCATCACTGCATCTAATAAAGAATCGGGACAAGAGGCGCCGCTGGTGATTACAATTTTTAGAGCTTGCTTTTTAGGCAAGAAATTAGTTGTTGTTACCTTTTTTTTATTTGGATAATCGTAATGATGAATGGTTGTTGCATTTTCTATTTCTTTTTCTGACGAAATAAAATAGGTTGGAAATTTGCGTTCGCATAATTCTACTAAATGAGAAGTGTTGCTGCTGTTATAACCACCCACAACTATTGCCAGATCGGCATCGGTATCTAACAAGCCATAAGTAGCGTCCTGGTTCTCGTTCGTAGCGTAACAAAGCGTATCATGTGTTTCCGAAAAATGTTGTTTGATATCTTTCTCTCCAAATTTTTTCACCAACACTGTTTTAAAATAATCTGCTATCTCTGCAGTTTCGGTTGCCAGCATGGTTGTCTGGTTAATAACGCCAATCTTTTTAAAATGCTCTTTAATTTTAAATCCTTCGGTAAATTTTCCTTTAAACTCCTCTTCAAATTGTTCCTGCGTTCTGTTCCCTAAAATATATTCTGCCAAACGTTTCGATTCTTCCATATCACGCACAACTATCACCGCTTTACTGTCTACCGCACTCCGCGAAAAAGTAGAACGTGTTTCTTCGTGATTATATTTTCCATGAATAATAATAGTATGTTCTGTTTTACCGATCTGTTCCGATTTTTTCCAAACTCGTTCTACAAAGGGACAGGTTGTATCGTAAGCTTCGGTCTTAATGCCTTTTTCATTCAGTAATTTTAGCAAAGGTAATGGCGCACCAAAAGCAGGGATCATTACAATATCGTTTGCAGTAACATTATCAAAGGGAATTAATTGCTCACCCAAAGTATCCTGTAAAAAAAGAACACCTCTTTCGGTAAGATCTTTATTTACCGCAGGATTATGGATCATTTCACTTAACAAATAGATCTTTTTTCCTGGATTTTCATCCAATGCTTTAAAAGCAATTTCAATGGCGTTCTCAACACCAAAACAAAAACCAAAATGCCGCGCGATATAATATTGCACCGGACCAAAATCCAAAACAGTAGGACTGGTATCTTTTTTACGAGGATCCTGCACCTTACGGTATAGCTTTACTTTTGATATGATTGGGCTCCTGTAAAATTCAGGAACATTAAAGGTTTTCATTTAAAAATTATTTTTTCTTAAAAATAAGAGGCTTTGAACTCAGCTTAAAATCAATTCCGTTTTCAGAAGTCTCTATTTCCGTCAAAGTTAAGATATTATTGGCTAATGTCCACTTGTATGACATCAGTGTTTCATCATTTTTAATGCTTATTGCATCAAACTCGTAATCACCGTCCATCCCTTCGTAGCCAAGGCCTTCAACAAAGTATTCAGTATTAAGGTCAAAACCGGTAAAAGAACCATCGGCTTTAAATTCAATCTGTTCACCTTTTTCGCCAATGTATTTACCAACGATCGTATTAATACCCAATAAGTATTCATATTGATCCAATTCTGATCTTTTTGACACTTCACCCTTCAATTTTTTTAAAGTAATGTTCAGTGTATCTTTATCAAGACCAATTGTTTTTAATAATGCCGTACTATCACTTTTAATAGATAACCAACAGATTGTTTTTCCATTATCTATTATCGAAAGTATATTGTTCTGTAAAGAAAAGGTAACCGGAATATTGTCCTGGCTTGTAAAGCCTTCGTTACGCTGGATCAGACCTTCCTCGTTCAAATAAAAATATTGATAAGTACCTTTTAAATTATCTTTTACTTTTTGAGTTGTTTTTATTCGTTCAAAAAAAGAAGGATTATACCAAAATCCTTTCATGAGGCTAACTCCTTTTTCTGTGCTTTCAATAACAATTCGGTCAGTTGTAACAAAAACTGAATCACTAACAGAAGCAGTTTCCTCTTCCTGCTTTTGGTCTGAGCAAGAATTTAAAACAAATAAGCAGGCAATTAAAAAAACAATTTTTTTCATGTTTAAAAATACTTTTATTATTTATTATTTCTTATTTCTTGGATGGTAGCTTAAGATATTATCTCTTAAAAATTGTCTATCCAAATGCGTATAAATTTCTGTTGTTGTTATACTTTCGTGCCCCAACATTTCCTGTACGGCTCTAAGATCTGCCCCGCCTTCCACCAAATGCGTAGCAAAGGAATGTCTAAAACTGTGCGGACTAAGTATCTTCTTAATACCCGCTTTTTTGGCAAGGTCTTTAATGATATAAAATACCATTACCCGTGTAAGCATGGCTCCCCTTCTGTTCAGATACAAAATATCCTCCGAACCTTTTTTTGGTTGTATTTGGGAACGGGTTGATGAAATATAGGTTTTTATTAATTTGACTGCGTTCTTGCCAATAGGTATCAATCTTTCTTTATTTCCTTTGCCAACTACTTTAATATAATTTTCATTCAAATGCAGATCGGTAATTCTTAACCCCGTTAACTCACTCACCCTTAAACCACAACTATAAAGAGTTTCAAGCATACTGTAATTGCGTTCGCCTTCTGGTGTGCTGCGATCAATGCCGCCTAACATCTTATCAATTTCATCAATTGTTAGGAATACAGGTAATTTCCTTGGTATTTTTGGCGTTTCTAAAAGCTCAGCCGGACTTTGTTTAATATCGTTCTCTAATAACAAAAATTTGTAAAAGGTTTTTATGCCCGAAACAACGCGGCCTTGTGTAGAAGCAGAAAAACCGATGATCGCTATCCATTCAATAAAATTTTGAAGTTGTTTGAACGAGAATTTATCCGGCGTTTGACTATCCAAAAAAAGTTGAGAATAATTCTCTAATTTTTTAAGATCATCAGCGTAGGCTTCAATTGAGTTTTTTGAGAGTGACCGCTCTAATTGCAAATATTGCTTAAATCGTATATAAAACCCACTCCAGTTATTGCTCATAAAAGATCAACAGGGTATCTTTTTTATTAAAAAAATAGATCTTGTTATCCTTAAAAAGGTAACAAGTTATTTTAGGGAAATTCTCTTTAAGATCTTCTTCAATACCTATCAAATGGTCAGGACAAGGCACATCGCCGGGCGTTACTTTAGTAAATTTAAATTTTGCTTTTTTTTGACTGTATTTAAGATCAATAAAATTACATTTTGTAAAACATTTGGCTGTTTTGTTCTTAGTATAAAAAATAAGACTGGCTTTATCTTTAACGTACACATTTTTTTGCCCGCCTACATATGTAGCAGCCAGGTTGTAAGATACTTCGTTCTTAAGTTTTAATGATTGACTAAATGAAAAAAACGGGGTCAAAAACAAAAAAAGAAATAAAGGCCACAGATTTCGCGGATAACGCAGATTAATTAAAAATAATCCGTGTGAATCTGTGCAATCTGTGGCTAAAAATGGCTTTATCATTAATTAAAATATTTTATTAATTTCATACCATGAAGATAGCAATTATTAACGGACCAAATTTAAATTTATTAGGAAAAAGAGAGCCGGAAATTTATGGCAATTTAAATTTTGATGACTTTTTAAAAGACCTGCAAAGCCACTACCCAAAGGTAGAGATCGTTTATTTTCAAAGTAATGTTGAAGGAGAGTTGATCAACAAACTACACGAACTTGGTTTTACATTTGACGGTATTATTTTAAATGCCGGAGCATATACACATACTTCAGTTGCTCTAGCAGATGCTGTTGCAGCAATAAAAACACCTGTATTGGAAGTTCATATTAGCAATATTTTTGCACGCGAAGATTTCAGGCATGTATCTTATTTAGGCGCAAAATGTGTTGGCAGTGTTAGCGGCCTGGGTTTAAAAGGTTATAAACTGGCGTTGAATTATTTTTTGAAGAATTGACCGTCAAAAATAAACCACATAGACACATAGGTTTTTAATCTTAAGTATTTATAAGTTCAATTTTACAACAAGGAAACATAGATTTTCTTCGCTTCGCGAAGAAAACTTTGTGCAACTATTGAATAGGCGGTTTGTTTATCTCTTTTCTATGTGCCTATGTTGTTAAAAACCTTCCGTGTCAATTAAGCACATCCAAACTTCCCAATCCCTCTCTCAACACAACAATTTCATCGCCACTACAATCTATCACCGTTGAAGGATAGATATTTCCAAAGCCGCCATCCACAACAATATCTACTTTATCTTCATATTCATTATGGATCACTTCCGGATCAGAAAAATATTCGAGTATATCATCACTTGTATCGTGCAAACTGGTTGAGATAATTGGATTGCCTAATTGCTCAACAATTTCTTTACAAATTAAATTATCAGGAACCCTTATACCAATAGTATCTTTATTTTGTTTTAAAAGTTTGGGTACATTTTTGTTTGCCTCTAAAATAAAAGTATAAGGACCCGGCAAAGCCTTTTTCATGATCCTGAAAATATGATTAGGAATTGGTTTTGTAAATTCAGACAAATGACTAAGATCCGAGCATACAAACGAGAAATTAGATTTCTCAGGCTTAATGCCCTTTAATTTACAGATCCTTTCTACCGCTTTTTGTTGTGTAATGTCGCAACCCAAGGCGTAAACAGAATCCGTTGGGTAGATAATAATACCGCCTTCTTTTAAACATTTTACAATTTGCGCGATTGTAGTAGCCGGTATATTCTTATCGTTTATTCTAAGTAACATCTTACAAAGTTACTAAAAACACGGGAGTAAAATTTTAAAAAATAAGCCACGAATTACACCAATTCCAAAAATTCCAGTTCTATATTGAGCCTAACGCATTTGTGCAAATTAAATCTTTCTAAGAATTTCATTCCTTAGAAAAATAAATTTCACCAATTATTAGGCATAATAGTAAAATTACCTTCGTGCAATTTGTGAAATTAGTGGCTATGGACTAAAAGCGCCTTCAAAACCCAAAAAAGGTTAATATCGCCTTATTAACAAGTCATTAACGCGATTAATTGTGACCTTTTTCAATCTTTGCATTATACCCCAAAACCCTGACATGAAAAAAAGGTTATCCCTACTTTTTTTCTTATTTATTTTCTCTTTAACCAAAGCCCAAAACATAAGGCTTTGGGGGAACATTAATGATACTACCACCAAACAAACTTTACCCAACGTTCTATTAATGGCAGTAAAGTTTAAAGATTCAACGCTTGTAAATTTTACACGGACCAATAAAGAAGGCCTTTTTAAACCTATTAAAGTTCCGCTGGATACTTACATTGTTATTATCTCGCATCCAAATTTTAGTGATAAAACGTATTTACTTGTTCCTAATATAACAGATACAGCTTTTAATTTTAAAAATGTTGTACTTCCACCCCGCTCAGTAGTATTAAATGAAGTGGAAGTTTTTGCCTACCGCGAAAAAAGTTATTATAAAGGCGATACATTAATTTTTACTGCTGATTCGTTTAAAACCCGTCCCAACGCTACTGTAGAAGACCTCCTAAAAAAACTGCCAGGCGTAAAAGTAGATGCCGCCGGAAAGATCACCATACAAGGAAAAGAAGTTGACCAGGTGCTGGTAGACGGTGATGAATTTTTTGGAAGCGATCCTACTATTGCCACCCGAAATTTAAACGCAACGACTGTTGATAACATACAAGTGTATGATAAAAAAAACGAAGACCCCGAAAGTACAAATGAAACTTTAAAGGTTGTAAACCTTAAATTAAAAGATGATGCCAAGAAAGGTTATTTTGGGAAAGCAACTGCTGCGGGAGATTTTCAAAAATTTTATGAGAATGATCTCTTGTTGAATAAATTCAGGAAACAACAAAAGATCTCTATTTTTGGTTTATTAGCCAATACTCCAAAACAGGGTTTTAACGGTGGTGAGGCGTATAAATATGGACTGGACAATGAAGGGTACGGCAATTATGATCCTGAAACAAATACATGGACCAGCTTTAGAGATAATGGTGCCGGAATTCCTAATACTTTAAAGACAGGCTTTTATTTTAACGATAAGCTTGGAAAAAACACGAAGATAAATACAGACTACACTTTTAATCAAACAAATTTAATTTCAGGTTCTGAAACAAACACGCAGTTTTTTTTAGCCGACACAAATTATACTAACGCCCAGGTAATTAATAGCACATCAAAAAACATAAGCCATGTATTTAATTTAAATATCAGTCAAAAACTGGACTCGTTAACAGAACTTATTGCAAAACCAAAAATAAATTATAAAAAAAGTACAGTTTTTAAATATCAGAACGATGATTTTATTTCTGAAGAAAATGAGCTTACAAGGCAAACTACAATTACAAATAATAACAATTCAGAATCTATAGACGCAAGCCTTTTACTTAAGCTTAACAGAAAGTTTATGAAAAAAGATAGGCTCTTAACTATTAATTACCAACCTACATATTATACTGCAACAAGTAACAGTAATTTAAATACTAATTTTCTATACTACAAGAATCAGTTACCCGACTCAACCCTCATTCAAAAAAGAACACAAAGCAATTACCGTTCCGACCAAAGCGCAGGTTTTGCATACACGGAACCGATAGGCAAAAAATTTAAAATAGAAAGCGGTTACAATTTTTCGTACAATTTAAATAATACCGATAGAAAAACAAGAGATTATAATGGACAGAATTTTGAGACCATTAACCCCACGCAATCTAATAACTTTCACAATACACGCATAACAAACAGGGTATATACCAAGTTGATCTATGAAGTAAAAAAATACAAATTAAGCGTAGGAACCTTGTACCGAAATGTTTTTCAGCAAAACATCAATGTTACAAATACACAAACACTTAGTCAGACATTTAATAATATTCTTCCATACGCTAATATAAATTACAGGATCAACCAAGGCTCGAGCCTTAACGTTTTTTACAATAGTACGGCGCAATTACCCGACCTACAACAATTACAACCTGTAGTAGATAATTCAGATCCTAACAGGATAACAATTGGTAATCCTTCGTTAAAACCACAATTCACAAACAATGTTACCGCAAACTATTATTTTTATAAAGGTATTAGCGATCGCGATATGTATGCCGGTGGATACATTAATCCGGTAATAAATGAGATCAACGAAAAAACAAGTTTTGATTCCCTTGGTAAATCAATTACAACCCCTGTAAACATAAGCGGTAATTATTCTGCCGGTGCTTGGATGGGCGGAAGATTCCCTGTTTTTAAACGGCTTTTTAAAGTTGGTTATTCATTCAACTATGGGTTCAATAACAATATTGCTTATGTAAATGATGAAAAAAATATTACAAAAACATTAGATCTTACACCGGGCTTATTTTTCGAAAAGAACAGTGATAAGTTCGATTTCAATGTTGGAGGCAATTATAAATATTCAGTTCCAAAGCAAACCATCAGTTTACAATCTAACCAGCCTTTTTACACCTATAGCATTGAAGGAAGTATACGCATAAAGCTTCCAAAAAAATTCTCTATCAGCACAGACGGAAAATATACCAATAACGGAAACAGGGCCAATGGCTATAACATTAACTATTTAATTTTAAATGCGCAATTAAGCAGAGCATTTTTAAAAACAGAAAATCTTATTCTTTCTGTAGAAGCCTATGATATCTTGAATCAGAATATTAGCAACCAACGCGAAATAACGGCCAACAAAATTGTGGATATGAAAACGAGTATCATCCGTCAATACTTTTTATTAAAGCTCTTATATAAATTCACCAGTCAAAAAACAAAAGTGGAAGATGATTTTGATTAGAAGATATATATTACTTCTGCTTTTGTGCTTTGCGTTTACATACAAAGCACAAATTACCAATGCCAAAATAACTTTTGAGCGTAAAACTAATTTATTTAAAAAATTTAAAGGTGATAACCAACGTTGGTTAAAAGAAGAAGACAAAATAAAAATAGATTATTTTGAATTATTTGTTACCGATACGGCATCTGTATTTAAACCACAGGAAAGTGAACTGAAAGAAAACTTAAGCTGGGCCACATCTAAGAACACCGTATTACAGAACTTTAATTTAAATACACGTTATTTAATTAAAACTATGTGGGGTGAAGAATTACATTTAACCGACAGTTTATTTAAACGCCAATGGCAAATAACAGAAAGTAGTCGTAAAATTGCAGGCTACACCTGCAGGAAAGCCGTGTGGCAGGCAAACGACAGCACCCGCATTTATGCCTGGTTTAGTTATGATATCATTCCATCAACGGGCCCTGAGAGCTTTAATGGCTTACCCGGTACAATTTTAGGTTTGGCTACCGAAGATGGCGGCGTGGTTTATTTTGCAAAAAAAGTTGAAGTAATTAATCCTGTACCGGCCAATTTTGTTTTACCAAAAAAGAAAAAGATCTATACCATCCCCGAACTAAAAGCCCAGATGGAAAAACAATACGGCAAAGAAAAATGGTTCAAGAGCATGATCAATGAACAGTTTGGGATTTGGTAAATGTTTAGGCGATAGAACACTGATGACGCGGATTGAACAGATAATCACTGATTTTATACGGCACTTTTAGCAAACAAAAATACGGACATCGTTCGAGCGGTTCCGATAGCTATCGGAACCGCTCGAACGGGTAAATTTGGATATACCTTCGGTGTATCGTAGATTATCATTCAGAAAAAGCGGAAAAAACTAAAATAATGAGATAAAACCGTATTTTTATAATTGCGGACTGGACGGGACTCCAAATGGCTTTCTCTAATTTTACTTACTTTTCCTTAAACCGCTAACATGGCAACGTACAAGCACATAAATTGTTGAGAATGTTGAAATCAAATCAACATTCTCAACAACACCATCAACAATCTCAACAAAAATGTTGAAACTGCAACCAGCTGGGGTATTAATATTAACATTTGTGCCCGAAAGCGAAGCGCTTAAACCAACCGGGATTTTCTCATAATGATTCTTTCACAACTATTGTGCCAAGGTCTACCTTGCAACAACAAATCGTTTGCTAACACTTAATGAATTGGTACTTTTTAAATTAAGCAAATAAACACCGTTTGGTAACTCATTTGTATTTATAGTTGCCACCTCATCTTTAAATATTAGTTCTTCTTCTTTCACAGTTTGACCAATACTATTTAAAATTTCTATTTTACTACTGTTTTCAAAATTGTCCGATAACACTTTAAAATGAACAAGATCTTTTGCAGGGTTAGGGTAAAGATTAATGCTTGTTAAATAACTGGTTTCTTTTATGCCTGGTAGAATAAGAATTTAGAATCTCAAAACTTCCATCAGTTACATAATTTGCTATTTGGGCGTGTATTGATTGAAAGCAAAAAAACAGGAGACAAATAAATGCCGCCTGTTTTTGTAATAAAACCGATTTTTGTTTAGTCTGTAATAACCAATTTCTTAGTGATACTTTCATTATTCACACTCTTAATAGTAATCAGGTAGATACCTTTTGCAGTATCTGTAAATACAGGGGTTTGAAGTTTTTTAAGCGGAGAAAGAGGGATTCGAACCTATTCATGTCTCTAATATCTATATAAATATACGCTTTTTTCCGCTTTTTCTGAATGCAAAACTTCGGTGTACCGTAGGTGGTATTACTTCCCCTCAAACCCCTTAATAAAATCGCTCATTAAATAAGCAATTAATTTACCGGTCTTGTTATCGGCTTTAATGTGTGCTAATACCGGCGCTCCTTCTGCAATATGAAAATAAACAGCGTTTAACTGTTTGGCGCAATTAAAAACATATTGCCTGGCTTGTATGGGTGAGATGCCGGAACTTGTTTTAGCGCTTGTGGCAACGTTTGTAATAGAATCAAGATCTAACTCCACGCCGCAGACATCATTCTTTACGAAACCTATACATTGTTTTAAGGCAGAAGTAAAATCAATTTCTTCACGCACAAAAACAGATTCGTAAGTATTATAAAAAAGTTGTTCGGGGTTATTTTTAAATTGTTCTAATGCAATTTTAGAGTTGTACTGTTCGTGCATGGCAAAAACGGCGTACTTATTAATGAACCCATTTTTAAAAGCATAACTAAAACCATTACCGCTGTGTCTTCCTTCCAATTGTCTAAAATCCAAATGCGCATCGCAATTAATAACGTTTATCTTTTTATTCAGTGCATGAAAAGCGCCGCTGGCATTGCCGTAGGCGTTATTATGCCCGCCACCAATAATGATGGGTACTTTTTTAAATTCAATTATTGTTTTAATTACTTCACTCACTTTTTCATCTACCAAAGCCACTAACTGCCTCAGGTGAACCATATCATTTTTATCCTTAGCTTCATACATCAACGCTTTTTCCATCAGATCGTCAACAAACACTTCGCCTAAAACAAAAACATTTTTTGCATTTAAAAAAGAATTGCTTTGCTGCATTAAAAAACTTTCTATGGCCGGCTTAAAAGCGCTGCTCGCTCCTGCCCTTCCATAATTGGCGCGTACACCAATATCTTCAGGAATACCAACGATCACAAATTTAGCCGAACTTTTTTCAAGATCAATTTTCCAATCTTTTTTAGTAGCATCAACCACTTCGCCAACTTTTAATTCGCCACTGCGTTTGCGTGTGAGTTTAAGAACATCTTCCTGTGTGTAAACTTTTACTGTTTTCATTCATACTAAACTAGTAAAAACAGAAATGCGTTGCCCCCTTAGCAACGCATTTTTGAACACATGCGGTTGTTTAAAACCTATTTAACCACCACTTTTATTGTAGAAAAATCTCTTGGTCCGTCAGGCGCCTGCACCTTGATATCTTCAAAGTATACCTTATTGCCAACCCTTAATCTTTTCAGGGCGTCCTTAGCTTCAGTGGATAAGGCATAACCTGAACATGGGAACGGTTGGCTTATTCCTGAAGCGTTAACAATACACATATTAAATTTTTCCATTTTAAATTGTGCAACAAAGTCAAAACCTGCATTATCTACACCTAAAACATTTATATTTTTAGCGTCATTCAATTTCATTTCAATGGTTCCATAGGTACTTTTACCTGCCACTTTTAACGGAGGATTAGGAAAGCGTTTAACTCTGAAGTATTGCGGAGCGCCCTGCTGCCTTAATCCATTAGGGGTTTTTGCCATAACGGTAACGATACAGGTACCAGTGCTGCTTGCTTTGGTAGTGTATTTTCCGTTACCGTTACTGACAAGTGTAGCGCCGCAACCGCTCACATTCACCACAAGATCGGTTGGTGCCACACCGGCAGCAGAAACCGTTAAGGGGTTATCAACCCCAATGTAAAAAACATTCATTTTATCCGGGCTAACAGCCACAGCTGCATTGGCAACAATATATTCATTCTCGTATCGGTAATATTTGTACAAACCATCTAATCCTTTAAGCTTTATCCAACCTTTTATCTCTTTATGCCCGGCACCACTTGTTGGTATACTTATCTTTCCTGTTCCATTATCAATAGGCAATGCAACTGCACCTTCGTTTAATTTCCCTGTGGTTGTATCAACATCCCCTAAAATGAATTGCATATTATCTGCATTAAATTTTGTGGAAGAAGCTGTTAAAAAAACATCAGCTGAATAAGGTGAACCCGATTGCACATACTGACTCACCGGTACTATCCGTGCTTGCAACACATCAAATTTAATTGTTAGTTTACCAGCAGCTCCGGCAAAGGTTGTAACCATTTCAGATTCAATGTTGCGGATATCGCTTTGCATTTTCGAAAGATTAGTGATAACACCGGCCAGTGGCATATTATAAAAATTCTTTATCTCCCAGCTAATTGCCTTTCCTTCTTTATCTTTAAAATTATCATGTGGTGTAAACAATTTTATTTTTTCTTTTAAGATCTGGTAATCCTCAGTTGGTAACATAGTTCCTTTTTTATCCTTCATCTCATCTATCATTTTATTGAGCTCAGTGGTTAAGGTTGTAATATTCCTACGTAATTCCTTTGCCGAATATTTTGTATCGGCAGGTTTTGTTTCATCAGGGCCTATCAACAAATAAGTGGGCTTATCATAATCATCAAGCTTTTCGATTCGTGCTAGCTTCATGGTATCTGCCCCTTTAACATTCTCTGTATACTGTTGTATATTTTGTTTTAATGTAGTTATATAATCAAACGTTGTTTGTGATAATTGTGTAACTTCTTTTGCTTTTGCGTAATATGGCTTTGCTTCATTTTTGCCATTGGTGATAGCATCCTGTAATGAATTCAGCATTTTTTGTGTGTTGGCTGTAAAATTTGAATTGGTAGTTTCTATACTCTCGTTAATGGTAACAAATCCCTGCAATACTTCTTTGGTAACATTTAAAGCAAGAAGACAGGTGAGTACGAGATACATCATGCCTATCATTTTCTGGCGGGGCGTTTCTTTTGCATTACTCATGGTTTTTTAGTTTAGTTGGTTATAAACTATAAAGCCAAAAAAACAAAAATGGTTACAGACTTTATTTTTTTGAACAAGCTGTAACTTTTTTGAGATGTGAAGTTATTGTGCTTCTGCCACGAAGGCACAAAGACTCGAAGGGGCACAAAGAAAATACAAAGATTAATTAAAAAAAATACTATGTGCTTTTGCCACGAAGACCTAAAGACTCTAAGTCACACGAAGAAAATATTAAAGTTAATTGCAAAAAAAATCTTGGTGAACCTTTGTGACTTGGTGCCTTAGTGGCGAATTAAATTAAAACAAAAAAAACTTAGTGAACCTTTGTGACTTATTGCCTTCGTAGCAAATTAAATGTCCATTTTAGAAAAATAATTCCAAACAGGATCGCTGGTAACAGGAAAAGCTTTGATGGTTAAAGGCTCATCTTTGATGGGATGAGTAAAACTAATTTGATAACTGTGTAAATGAATAAAGCCACCATCATTAGTCCTGGCAAAACCATATTTAAGATCGCCTTTTATAGGGCAACCAATAGCTGCCAGTTGGCAACGGATCTGGTGGTGACGACCTGTATGCAAATTGATCTTTAATAAATGATAATTATCTGAGGAGGCAATTAATTCATAATCCAGTTCTGCCATCAACGCGTTTGCAACAGGTTTAACATGCGCTTTAGACATGTTTGTTTTTTCGTTCTTTAAAACGTAATGAATTAATTTATCGGAAATTTTTGGTGGTTTGTTTTTTACAACGGCCAAATACGTTTTCTTAATTGTTTTTTCGCGAAACAACTCATTAAAACGAGAAAGCGCCTTGCTAGTCTTTGCAAAAATAATTAAACCACTCACCGGCCTGTCTAACCTATGAATAACCCCGCAAAAAACATTTCCCGGTTTATCATCACGCACTTTAATGAACTGTTTTATTTTTTCGCTCAGCGGTAGATCGCCGGTCTTATCACCCTGCACAATTTCGGATGGCAGTTTATTAACGATCATAATATGATTGTCTTCATAAACAATTTGCTCAGGCCAAATGGAAGTGCTATTTATTTTTGTATTCACAAATTTATCGGATGCCGGTTCTTGTATTTCTCTTAGCAGGCTTAAAGATAGAGTTTAATTTATACTCTATGCCTTTTGATGGCGCCAAAGCCGGAGATTGGGCCAAATAACCAAAATTATTGATGAAAAAATAAGCTTCGTTACCGGTAACAAAATAATTATCCTTTGCTGTTTTTGTCAGCGATTTATCATAATTGTACCAGATGGTCCAGTTAAATTTTGGATTTGCTTTTAAGTAGTTGGTGTAGGTCTTTAAGCTATCATCCAGACAAACGCTCACAAACACCACTTTATCGCCAAACTTTTTTCTGAGGGCATCTATCTTTGGCATCTCGCGCATACTCTCGGTATTAGAAGTAGAGAAAAAATTTAAATACACCCACCGCCCTTTAAAAGAACTCAAAGAACCCATAGTTCCGTCTTTTGCTCTTGCAGAGAATCCGGGAGCTAAAGAGCCCGTTTGCATTTTATTAAAATAGGCCAGCATATTGTTGGCGATTTTTTTATGCTGTTTTATTTTTGTTTTTTGATGTAACGCGGAAGTAATTGCAGCAACTGCCTCCGGTGCAAAATCGGCACTAAAATAAAAGTCCCATAAATTCTTTAAAATAACCAGTTCGCGTAAAGAATCTGATTTTAAGAATTTATCGTCTTTCATAAAATCAGATAACAGGCCGTAATCTGATTTTACATTAATGATGTTGTAAAGCGATTGGCCTTTTTGAGAAGAAGCGTAAGTATTTAAATAACCTTTAAAACAGGCATTAAAGAACTGCATGTATTCGTAGTGGTTATACTGAATAGGTTTATTAATGATGTAACCATTGATCAAATAATTCTCGCCACGCGAAACGCTGGCGTTAATAGATGCAATAGAATACTCTACATAGTTTAAAAAGTAAGGGTTCTTTATTTTGTTGTAACGTGTATCACTTATCTTTTTAAGAGTATCTGCCCGCTTGAACATCATCGGACGGTTCAGGAATTTTCCGTCCTTAGGATCAAACAGATCATTGAATTGTTTTTGAAAATCGAAAGTAAGTACATTTAGTTCAGTTGTATCATTACCAACAATTCCAATGTTTATGGGCAATTCGGCATCGTTATTATAATCAAAGTCTTTTTCTAACTCCGGAATAGTAATACCATAAACAAAATCGGGCTGCACATACATTTTGGCAACTACATTCTGTATAGTTAAAAATACTGGTTGCGTAAAGTCTGATTGAAAATGCAATTCAAAATAACCGTCAGTCTGAATGGTATCTTTATCTTCTTTTTGTTTGGTGTTGGTAATATAATCGTTTAGCGAATTCAGTTCTATCACTTTACCCGCATACATCTTATGGGCTTTACCCTTAATGATTATATTTTGAGAGATCCCTTTGCTGAAGATCAAAAGGAAAAACAAATATTTTAAAATAGCTCTGATCGTTTATATAATGTTGATTTTAAAAAAAGATACGTTAGTTCTCAATACGATCGATGCTGAACATGTCCTGATAATTATCTGAAATCTGTTGAGCCTTTCTTCCTCCGCCAACAGAGTAATAGGTATTAAAATCTACAATATTAGGGTTTATAAATATTTCGTTAATATTTGTATTGTAAAATACTTTAGACTGTTTGTCCTTTGTAGCAACAAGATGAGTGGACAAATTAAAATAACATTTTTTGATAAAATTATCAGGTGCTGCAAAACCGCCAATATGCATGGAGTAATAGTCTGCTACTGGTGTAGTTGTATTTTTATATTGTCCTTCAAATTTAAAAAAGATATAACCTGTACTCCAGTCCCAGAACATTAAACTGTCTGGCGAAAGATCGCCCGTTTGCGAACCGGTAACATTTCGTAAACTATCAACGCCAATTAAAAATTCAATTTGGTTATAATTTCCTTCGGGTAAATTTAAAACGGTAAAAGAAGTTACGCCCTCTACATGTTTAATAACGTGATAAGAGTTTGGCTCAGAGTATACCGACCCATCATCACGTCTGAATTTTAAATTACTTATATAGTAATTAAGTTTTGTTACATTAAAACTATCGTTATTAAAATTTTTATACCATTTGGTGTTTGCAACCAGCGGGGCGTTATCCACCAAAGCTTTAAAATTAAATGCAACCGTTGGTTGTTTCGCCGCATCAGGTACAACTATCTCTGTATCCTTTTTACAAGACACAATAAGAACAGAAGCAAACAATAAAAAAATAAAGTTCTTTGTTTTAAACATACTCAAATTTACAAAAAATTTACGGCTTATGGAACAGGGTCGTAACCATGGCCTCCCCAGGGGTTACATCTTAAAATACGTTTTAGACCCATCCAACCACCCTTTAAAGCGCCATATTTATTAATGGCTTCAATGGCATACTGGCTGCAGGATGGTGTGTACCTGCACGAATTAGGTAACAGTGGCCTAATGCAATATTGGTAAAATTTAACAAAAGCTATGGCTATTTTTTTTAACACAGGCTTTATTTAATGTTCAGTTTTAAGAATTGTTTACCGTTGATCGATCCTTCAAGTACATCGCCTATCTTAACAGCGGCTACGCCTTCAGGGGTTCCGGTATAAATAAGATCGCCCACTTTTAAACTCACAAATTTTGAAACATATGATATTACCTTATCAAACGAAAAAATAAGATCCTTTGAATTACCTAACTGACGGGTTTCTCCGTTAACCTTTAATTCAAAATTAATATTCTCAAGCTCTAATGTATCTTTCTTCACAAAAGAACCAATGGGAGCACTGTTATCAAAGGCTTTGGCCTTTTCCCAGGGTAAACCTTTTTCTTTACATTTTGCCTGTATGTCACGCGCGGTAAAGTCAATACCCAAACCTATCTCATCGTAATACTTATTCGCAAAACTCTCTTCAATGTGTTTTCCTGCTTTGCAGATCTTTAATACCAGTTCTATCTCATGGTGCAGGTCTTTTGTAAAATCAGGGATATAAAAATCACCCTCTTTTAATAAAGCAGTATCGGGTTTCATAAAAAACACCGGTTCCGTAGGCAGATCGGCCTTCATCTCTTTGGCATGCTCGGCGTAATTGCGCCCAATGCAGATAATTTTCATAGGTAATTTGTTAAACTAAAATGCAAAGATAAAGCAAAATTTCCAGCTTTATTTGGTACATTTACACCTGTATTTTATGGAACAAAAATTTGACATTATTATTGTTGGTGGAGGCATAGTTGGCCTTGCCACAGCCTATAAATTGTGTACTTACCATCCAAATAAAACCATTTTGGTTTTAGAGAAAGAAAAAGAAGTAGCACAGCACCAAACATCGCATAACAGCGGTGTTATTCATAGTGGTATCTATTACAAACCGGGTTCATACAAAGCCAAGAACTGTGTTGATGGCAGAAGGGAATTAGTACAGTTTGCAAAAGATTATAAAATAGCACATGATATTTGCGGAAAATTAATTGTTGCAACGCACGAAAGTGAATTAGCCCACATGAACAAGGTGTTCAATAACGGTATTGCTAATGGCGTTGAGGATATGGAAATAATAGATCCAAAACGCATAAAAGAAATTGAGCCCTTTTGCGAAGGCATTGCAGGCATTCGTGTTGGTTGCACCGGTATTATTGATTACGACCAGGTTGCAAAAAAATATAAAGAATTAGTGAACGCCAAAAATAATGGCAGCAAAGTTTTAACCTCGCAACATGTTGTTGGATTTGAAAGAGGACAAGACAGCACAACCGTTATTACAAAAACAGACAAATTTATTGGTAAACATATCATCACCACCTCCGGCTTACAGGCAGATAGGATGGCGAAAAAAGAAGGTCAGAAAAGTGACGCTGAAATTATTGGTTTTAGAGGTGATTATTATGACCTGACAGAAAAAGGACTTCATAAAGTAAAACATTTAATTTATCCAGTGCCGAATCCTAAATTCCCATTTCTTGGCGTGCATTTTACACGCATGATACATGGAGGTACTGAGTGCGGGCCTAATGCCGTATTTGTATTTGACCGCGAAGGGTATAGTAAAACCGCTTTTAATTTTAAAGATACGATTGATGCTTTTGGATTTAAAGGCACCTGGAAATTTTTTGCCAAACACTGGCGCTTTGGTATGGATGAATACCGCGGGGCTTTTAGCAAAACTTATTTTTTGAATCGCTTGCGTAAATTAATTCCAAGTTTAGAAATGGATGAAATAGTTGCTGCCCGTTGTGGTATACGCGCTATGGCTCTTGGACCTGAAGGTGAAATGCTTGACGATTTTAAAATTGAAAAACATGGTAACGCCATGCATGTTATTAATAGTCCGAGTCCGGCTGCTACCGCTAGTCTTGCTTACGGTAACGAAATTGCATTAATGGCTACAGAATACTTTAATTTAAAATAATTTTATATATTTAATTATGCGTAATAATAACTTAAGAGGAACCGGTGTAGCAATTGTAACACCATTTACAAAAAAAGGAAACGTAGATACAGCGGCACTATCGCAAATTGTAAAACATTTACACGCAGGTAAAGTAGAATACATTGTTATTTTAGGAACCACCGGAGAAAGCGTAACTCTTAGCAAAGAAGAAAAAAAACTAGTTATAGAAACAGTAATTAAAGCCAATGCAAAAAAATTGCCTTTGGTTTTAGGTATTGGCGGAAATAACACTGCTGACGTAATTGAAACAATTCAAAAAACAGACCTTAAACCTTTTGAAGCAATTTTATCGGTTGCGCCATATTATAACAAACCCAACCAAGAAGGTTATTACCAACATTATAAAGCAGTTGCAAAGTCAACTAACAAAGATATTATTCTATATAACGTTCCGGGTCGTACCGGAAGTAACGTTACCTGGGAAACACAATTAAGAATTGCCAGTGACTTTAAAAATATTGTGGCTACTAAAGAAGCAAGCGGCAGTATTGAACAAATAATGAAGATCATAAAAAATAAACCCAAAGATTTTTTAGTGATAAGTGGGGATGATAATTTAACCCTACCTGTTATTGCTGCTGGAGGCGATGGTGTGATATCTGTTGTAGCCAATGCTTTTCCAAAAGATTATAGTGAAATGGTACGTTTAAGTTTAAAACAAAAATTTACTGAAGCACAAAAATTACATTATGGTTTAATGGATATTACTGATCAGTTATTTGCTGATGGAAATCCGGGTGGGATAAAATACGCTTTAAGTTTATTAAAAAAATGCGATCCTTATGTACGCTTGCCTTTGAGCGAGCCAAATGATAAAGTAAAAAAGACCCTTGCAGAATTAATAAAAAAATACAAATGAGTAAGGTAAAAATATTAGATACATTACAAATCAACCAAAAAATAAGCAGGTTGGCTTACGAAGTTTATGAAAATAATTTTTCTGAAAAAGAATTATTAGTAGTTGGCATTGATGGCAATGGTTTTAAAGTTGCCAATCACTTATATGAACAATTAAAAAAGATATCTCCTTTAAAAATAACTTTAGGAAAAATTACCTTAAACAAAGATAAACCCTGGGAAGGCGAGCCTATAACAGATTTTGAAGACAAGACCTTTGTAAATAAGACCATTATTTTAGTAGATGATGTTTTAAATAGTGGCAAAACATTAATGTATGCTGTAAAATTATTTTTAGATAAACCAGTAAAAAAAATAAATACGGTTATATTAGTTGATAGAAGTCATACACGTTTTCCGGTTAAGGCTGATTTTGTTGGATTAAGATTAAGCACCACCTTACAGGAACATATAGAAGCAGATTTTTCGAAAAAAGGTAAAGAAACCGTTTATTTAACTTAAGAAATTGTCTGATCAATCAAAAATATCCCAACAAAAACACATACAGGACCTTAAGCTAAATGCATTGCTTGAGGTTACAAAAGCCATTAACAATAATTATTCTACCGGCCAGTTATTAGATCTTTTTCAGGATATACTTGAAAACCGTTTAGGTGTTGGTAAGCTTGTATTATTTAGTTTTGATGTTGAATGGAAGTGTTTGTTGAAATACGGTATTAAAAAAGATGCGGAAGCCATTAATTTTGAGAACGAATTACTTTCTATAAGCGAAATTGAAACAATAAATTTTAGCAAAGGCGAACTAAGCAAACAGTTTGAAATTGTAATTCCTGTATTTCACAAAAAAACGCCAATGGCTTATGTACTTTTAAGCGATGTGAACGAGGAGAAACTGGAATTAAGCGCGGCTATAAAACATTTACCTTTTGTACAAACACTTACCAATATTATTATTGTTGCTATTGAGAACAAAAAATTATTCAAAGAGAATATTCAACGAGCACAAATTAAAAAAGAGTTAGAGCTTGCGCAAAGCATGCAACAAATGTTGTTCCCGAAAGATCTTCCTAACTCTGACGGATTATTAGTTGCAGCAAGATATTTACCTCACCAGCAGGTTGGTGGCGATTATTATGACTTTATTAAATTAAACAACCACGAGTTTGTTTTTTGTGTGGCCGATGTAAGTGGTAAGGGAGTTGCAGCCGCTTTGTTGATGAGTAACATACAAGCCACCTTGCAGAGTCTTATTACGTTTACACACAATTTAAAAGATATTGTAATTGAACTAAACAAGCGTGTAATTACAAATGCAAAGAATGAAAAGTTTGTTTCTTTATTCCTTGCAAAATTAAATACAAAGAGTCAGCAGTTAACTTATATAAATGCAGGGCACAACCCTCCTATCCTCTTTTACGAAAATAAATTTACTGAATTAAGCAATGGTTGTCCGTTATTAGGCATTGCCGAAGTTTTACCGGTAATTAATGTAGAGATCTTTAATTATACTTCAGAGTTTACCCTGGTTTGTTATACTGATGGTTTAACAGACACTACGAATACTGAGAACGAGTCAATAAGTGTAAAGGCTGTGGAAGAGCTTATAGAAAAGAACAATAAGGCCACGCCTGAGTTCTTAAATAAAACTATTTTGTTCTTTGCAGAAGAATTTAAGGGCGAGAATGAATTCCCTGATGATATTGCTTTACTTACTTTAAAAGTAAGCGACCTGCACTTCTAGAAATTATTTTATCTCAACTGTTTTCTCAGTTGTTTTACCCTCTTCTAGTTTTATCAACGCTGTAGCAGTAGAAGTTCCAACAGAAGCATTAACATCAAAAATAGCTGGGAGTTTAAATATAAAAGAAACTTTTCCGTCTTTATCTGTAACACCGGTGGCTTTCACATCTGCCACTTTTGTAGTGTTTGTAGAAGTTTTTACGTTTGCAAACAATCGCACCTCTACCCCATTCATAGGTTTACCCTGTGTATCGTTACATGTAATGTTTGCAGTGCAATCGGTTTTTTTCTGGCAAGCGCTAAAAGAAAATACTAAAAGTCCAGCAGCAATGATAATGGTTGAAATATTTTTCATGATTTCTTTTTTAAGGTGTTAATCAAATATAATGAAAAAAAAGATACTTTTTAGCCATTGGCTTAAAGTTTTAAAGTGCTTTAATACCTTTTTCTTTTTTGCGATAATAAAGGTCAATTGATACCAAAGCGGCCAGAAAAGACCAGAATGGTAAAGAAAGTTTATCTGTATCTAAAAAATTATTTAAAAAGCCATGCACAAAATAGGTCATCAATCCAAGGAACAACCCTATGACCAATATTCTTACTTCGGGTTCAGCAACAGAATAGACCAATTTATACCCTAACGAAGTACAATACAAAAGCATGGATATTACGATAAGCAAACCAAAAATACCTTGCTCTGACAATGGGCCAAGGTATTCGCTGTGCGCATTACCGTTGGTGCCAAAGTTTGTACTAATAACGGTTCGCTCGCTGCTTAATTGATAAGGTGCGTATTTAAACATATAGGTGCCGGGGCCCCATCCTAAAATTGGTTTATCCTGCCACATACGAATAGCGCAGCTCCATCTGTTCAAACGCTCAAGGTTAGAAGCATCTGTTGAAATATTGGAAACCGATTCGATATTATTTGAGAATCCACCTTCGGCATCGGTATTATTTCTTCCAAGAGCAATAAAAATTTCGGTTTGAAAAACATAGAATAAACTGCCTAAAGTAATAAGGGTTACTAAAATAGTTCTGAATTTTATTCTAAAAATGAGGGTAACAAAAATGGAGAATGCCACGATCAAACTCAACCAACCTGCACGCGCAAAAGATAAAATAATAGCAAAAACAAAAAGGCAAAATAAACTTAAAGCAAAAATGCGCATATAACCCGAAATACTTTTTATAAATACAAAGCATAACATAATTGGAATGAACATTGCAAGTGCAGCGCCATAAGCCGTGTGGTCATTATAGAAAGGAGAAACAACCCAATCGGCAGCCTTATCATTAAAATTAAATTTTGCGTGTTGAAATACAGTGTAAAAAACAACCAGCGCCAAAGCAGCGGCGTAACAAAAAACAAAGTTGATGATGTTTTTCTTGCTTTGAAAAAGATGAGGCATAATAATATAACAACTAAAAATAAACCACAAACGCGAAACAAGATATTTTAGCGAGATCAATATTTCGGTACTGGTCAACGTAGTAAAGAGCATCCAACATAACTGCACAATAATTAATAATGTAACAGGATGATTGATGAATTTTTTATCGGTGATGTTTGAACTTAGCTGATTAAAGATATAAAGCACCATAATGCCTGCCATTAAGGGCTCTGAAGGCAAACTAAGGTCCATTCCGTCTGAAAGACCAAGTTCTTTAAGCGTAATAGCTAAAGGTGTGCAGAAGGCTAAGAAAAAAACTAATTTCTGTAAATGAAAAATAGCTGTGTAAACAATAATTAAAATAACGGGCAATAAGTTATATGGATAAAAAAGATCTTTTTTATATACCATTACATAGGCATTGCCAAAAATATAAGCCAATATTAAAATTGGAAATAAATATGTTCTGAAATACCTTGCCAACTTAGATAAACTCTTTTGAACGATTTTTATAAATAATGAAAGCCAATGTCATTAATAATGCGGATAAAGAAGAGATCATAACAATGATCCACCTAACAGGCGAACATTTTTTATCCTGCAGATTTGGCTTACTTACATAAACGTAATAGTCCATATCACCACTTACATCCAGCAAATAAGCATCATTCTTTATTTTAATTTGTGTGTAAGAATTTAAGGTGGACTCTATCCTCCCATTCAGGATCTTTAATTCTGACCCTTTTTCTTTTATTCCTTTTACCTGCTTAGAACCGTTTTCATTTAAGCTGGATCCGGTAGAGATCTGTTTACTTAAATATTTTGCCTGATAGTCGCCATCGATAAGATCGTATTCTGTTTTAATTTTTAAAATAGAATTACTTATTGAATCCAATTCGCGCGACTGTACAGCAATTACTTTTTTAGTATTTGCAAGGTATTGCCCCACAATAGCCTTTTTAGATTCCCTTATGAGCGTATTAGTATTGTTAACCAACGCAATATTTAATTTTTGAGCAAATGCAGGATCAATATCTTTTACATTTATTTCTATAGATTCATAAATGGTTGGAGAAACCGTAATATTTTCGATGAACATATAATTAAACAATGCCCTCCCGCCTTTTGATGTTACTGTATCAATACCATATCTATCAAAAAGTTTGAAATCTTTTGCCAATTTATATTTTACATCCTCACTTAAAAAATACTGTAATAATTGTTCGCTTGGTGATTCTTCTGAGTTTTGAAATAAGTTAACCGGGTAAACCACAGCACTGGACTTATATTTTTCTTTGATCAGAAATGATGCAGCAAATGAAATTAAAGCTGCAGAGATCATCACTAAAAAGATCATCTTCCAATACTTGAAGATGGTTTTAATAATACTTAAGGAGTTTAAATTTTCCATAATTAGTCAGTCTTGTAGTTTTAATTTGTTAAACTTTTCACGAAACAAAAGAATCAGGAACCCTAATAAATTACTGGCTATAATAGTTACACTTAATATCAATAGCCTGTTTGGTTTAGCTTTATATTCGTTTGGCTTGGCTTTTTCAACAACAAATTTAATTGGCAAACTGGTATTGTAGTTTACTAAAGCCTCATCATACTTAGCTTTAATATCCGGATATTTAAAACTGTATTTTTCTAAATTATCATGTACGTTCTGGTAAGCGCTGCCATATTTTTTAAGAGTATCTAATTTCTCTTCTAAACGTTTTATTGCTCCGGCATCATTTTTTTCAAGTGCTTTTGCATAACTTTTTGAATAAGCTTTTACTTGCTCTTTATAATGCAAAACGCCCAATTTTCTAAGTTTCATTAGGCTATCTTCCAATTCTTTCATTCTAAGTAAAGTGTTCTCGTACTCTTCTTTTACAATTTTTACAACACCTGCAGTTATTCCTTTTGTCATTTCATGCTTTACAGTGTCGCAATAATCTGTAATGCCATTGGCGATCTGCGCCGATCCGTCTGCGGTATAATCATACACCTCAACTTTTATACTATTAAACTCGGTACGTTTAATGGCTACCATATCGTCCCACTTTAATTTTAAATAATGATATCCATAAACTGTATCCCTTATCTTCCAGCGGTCCCATAAATTATAAGCGCTTGCCACTTTAAGCTTTAAGGCGTCTGAACTCAAAAACTGGATAAGTTTCTCAACATCATCTTCATCGCCTATTTGCATATAATCTTCCTGATTACCTGAGTTAGGCTCAATAACCAGTTTAGAAACCGAAAATTGGCGTGCTGCAAATAATACCGCAGTAGATTTGTATTGTTTTGGCATTAAAAAAACAAGTGTCCCTGTTACCAATGTGGCAATAATAGTGATCCAGAGAAAGGTCTTTCTCCACTTTATTAATTTTAATATTAGTTCTTTAGCTGTAATCTCTTCAATCATATTATTTATATTTTATGAAACGTAAAACTGATTTAGGGTTTATCATTCCTGTAATAAATGCTAATAAGCCACTAAATATAAGCATAATTACGAAATTATAAACCCAATAAGTGGTTAAATTCAGGGTAAAATAGTTGGCAAATATAATACCTACAATGAATAAAAAGACAGAGATCAACAACCTTTTATTGATATGGAATTTAAATACCTTATAAGAAATGAATACCTGTATCAAACAGGTTAAGAATTGTGTAACCACACTGGCTACAGCACTTCCGTAAGCATAATACCTTGGAATTAAAATGAAATTTAAGATCAGGTTTATTAAAATACCGCTAATTGCCATTAAATTTAAATACTTTAAATTACCATTTGCAGTAAGTAAAGTGCCAAAAATATAAGTAATTGATATGGCCGTAAAACAGCTCATAAGAAGCCCCAGGATCTGGTATCCCTCTGTATTACCCTTATACAATAATTCGCAAAATCTATCGGCATAGAACAAACTTCCAATTGATACGATAAGTGCAGGGGTTAACAATAGGGTAAAAGACAGTTTCACAATGTTCTCAATATTCTCTTTATTTTTTAGCATGCGGCTAAATAATGGTAATAATTGAACAGAAAATAAATAAGCGATCATATTTGCAGCATCCAATAACCTAAAGGCCTTTGCATATATACCACTTTGTTCTTTTCCAAGATTACCGGGTAAAATACGCTCGATCATAACACTGTCCAAACGGTTATAAAATGTCATTAATAAAACTAATATCGCAAAAGGAAAACTCTTTTTTAAGATCATGCGATTAAAAGCCCAGTCCCAGTTAAGTTTAAAAGTGTGTGTTTTATTTAAAACAACTAAAAAACCAATAAGCGCGGTAAGCCCATAGCCAATGGTTTGGGCATAAACAAAGTTCATTACATCCACCTGCAGACCAAAAACATTAAAGATCAATGCTGCCACTAAAATGATCATGATCACACGGTCTAACACCGACATAATACTGTCTACCCTAAATAAATGCAATGCCAGTAAATTTGAACGTAAAAAAAGTATGAAACTTAAGAAGAAATTATTTATACATAACACCAACAACAGCTTGATGTACCTTACCTCAAAGCCTAACACAAAAAAACCAATTAGCAGCGTAACAGAAATATACAATATGCCCAGAACAAATTTTAAGCTGAGCATTTTACTAAAATGTTTGCTTAATAAATGTGAATGTTGCGCTATGTTCTTATTATTAAAATTGGTTAAACCAAAATCCAATAAAATACCAATTAGAAATGAAAAATTGAATAGAACAAAGTATTCTCCATACGACGCGTTTCCAACGCTCATCTGAACCTGAGGATCGATGCTTAAAATCCAAAATGGCTTAATTAATAAATTAAGTATCAGGAGAATAGCTAAATCAAATATGAACTTCTTTTTTTGCACAAAAAGCAGCAAATATAGCCTTTTTTATGGTTAAAACTAAACTAAATTCATAGATTTGCCCGGTGCAAATCGTTGTAAATACTAGGATCTTACTAAAAGATCGTCTTGAAGGCATGGGTTGGTTTGCCTACCAAACTTTAAAGCATATTACAACCAAAAACCCCGATGTACATTTTGTTTTTGTATTTGATAGGAATTTTGATCAGGAATTTATTTTTTCTGATAATATTACCCCGCTGATCCTTTCACCGCAGGCAAGACACCCTTTTTTATATTACGCCTGGTTTCAACATTCGGTAAAAGGTTTATTAAATAAAATGCAGCCCGACCTTTTTTTATCACCCGACGGATTTCTTTCGTTAGGAGCCAAATGCAAACAGTTACCTGTTATTCACGATATTAATTTTTTGCATCACCCCGAAGATAGTAAATGGCTAACTGCAAAATATTACAACTATTATTTTCCAAAATTTGCGCGCGAAGCCACTAGAATAGCAACTGTTTCGGAATACAGCAAACAGGACATTGCAAGAAATTACGGAATAGATCCGAGCGGGATAGACGTCGTTTACAACGGTATTAACCAATTTTTTAAACCGGTTGATGATCCTGAAAAACAAAAAATAAAACAAAAATACACTGGCGGCAAAGACTACTTTGTAAATGTTGGGTCATTACATCCAAGAAAGAACATTGCCAATCTTATTCGTGCTTTTGCATTATTTAAAAAAGAAAGTAACTCAGATCATAAGCTGGTGCTTGCCGGACCAAAGTACTGGGGCGTTGCGGAGATCAACAAAATTATTAGCGAAACAAATTTAAAAGAAGATATAATTTTTACCGGACGTTTAGCAGATGAGGAATTGAATCTTGTTTTAGGAAGCGCACTTGCGTTAACCTTTATACCCTATTACGAGGGTTTTGGTATTCCTTTAGTAGAGGCCATGCAAGCACAAGTGCCAATAATTACAAGCAATGTTACCAGCATGCCCGAGGTAGCAGGCAATGCGGCCCTTTTAGTGAACCCATTGGAAGTAAACGAAATAAAAAATGCCATGATGCAGATATATCAAAAACCTGCATTGCGCGAAAGCCTTATTACTAATGGGAATTTACAGAAACAAAAATTCTCGTGGGAAAAAAGTGGCGATCTTTTATGGGAAAGTATTTTAAAAACCATTCAAAACTAATTGATCTACAAAAAAACCTTATCGCAATAAATTTTGTTACTCGCAAATTCTAAAATATATGTAATTAATAAAATTGCTCTCGTTTTCCGATAAACAATAAAGAATCGCAAAATTTAACTGTGATTTATTGCTTTATGGATAAATTGAAAAATCTGAAATTTACAATTTTAGGATGTTAACTATTTATTTACGACTTTTGGATTATTCGCAAAACAGTATAAAATAATTTTATAGTCAATAATTTATTTTAAATTTTATTTTTCAATTTCTAAATGAGGAAGTTTTTATTGTTACTTGTTACTATACTATTTGTTTTAAAAACAAAATCTCAGTCATATATACCTATGCTCGATTCACATTCAGAATGGCATGTAACAAATTGCTTCTTTGGTTGTTTAACAGATAAATATTACACAATTGGAGATACTACTTTTAAAGGTCATTCATATAAGTTCTTAGACCTATTCCATTATATGAAAAATTTTGTAATAAGAGAAGATACAACTTTGCAAAGAATTTATATGCGAATACTCAATTCACCAGCTGATACAGGTGAATTTCTTTTATATGATTTCAAACTTGCCGTAAACGACACTATGGTTCTTTCTAATCCTGGAAGCCCTTTCCCTCAAAATCCTGGCAAGTTTGTTTTAGACTCCATCAAACCCAAATTTTTAATAACTAAAAGTCATAGGCATTTTTATTTACATTCCTTAGATACAATTACTTCGGAGGTTAAAAATACAATTTGGGTAGAAGGAATAGGTTCTTTATGCTTAATAAATACACCTGGAGCGCCGCCAAAAATTACGGGTGTAGGGCAATTGAGTTGTTTTTTTAGTAGTGGTATTCAACAATATCAAAATATAGATTCTATATCCTCTTGCCTTCCGGTATATCCATTATCTATTGGAGAAAAGACTGACTATAAAGCTTCATTAAAGATACTACCAAATCCTACTTCAAATCGATTACAAATTATTTCTAATGAATTCGATTTTGAAGGACTAAAAATTAAGATTATAAATTTGCTTGGAGGTTGTGTAATAGAAAAAGAATATTCGAAGTTTATAGATATTTCAACATTATCTGAAGGCGTTTACTTTATCAATTTTTATAGAGGTGAAAAATTATACAGCGCAAAATTCATTAAGCTTTGATTGAGTTTTGGATCTGTTTGAAAAAATTTAAGTCAGTTTAAGTATTGCCATCACTTTTTTGGTAGTACCCGATTTTTTTTGGAAATAACTCTTTAAATTATTTTCAATTCCGTTTAAAGCTACTTTATCATTTAAAAAATTAGAAACCTCATCAGACAGGCCGGTTGCAGAAGAAATATTTTTTGCTGCTTTAAGATCAATAAGTTCGGTAGCTTCGTTATATTTATGATAATCATCGCCATAAAACACAACGGGTTTATAATAAACGGCAGGCTCTAAACAGTTATGTATACCTTCGTTTAAACCGCCACCAATATATACTACCGAAGCATAATGATATATTTGTGAAAGTAAACCGATCTTATCAACCACCAACACTTTAGCATTCTTATTTAGTTTTTGTTCAGAGAATAAGTTATAGGTTATTTCGTTACTGGTAAGTAATGCGGTTAGTTTGGCAATATCTTTTTCCTCCACATTATGCGGTACTATAATTAATTTAAGGTCGGGCAAATTCAATAATTTGTACGCTTCTACTAATAACTCTTCATCACCGGGCCAGGTGCTTCCTGCTACTAGTATTTTTTCATTGCCGCAAAATTCTTTTATTAAAGGCAGCTCAACAAAATTTTCCTTTACCTCTATAACCCTGTCAAAACGCGTATCGCCGCACACCTCATAATTCTTAATATCGATCTTTTCAAGCAATTTACCCGAGGCCTCATCTTGAATGAATAATTTATTAAACGTGGCTAATGATCTTCTAAAAATACCACCATACCATCTAAAAAAAGGATGATGCGGTTTAAATACAGCCGAAACCAAATAGGTTGGAATATTTTGTTTTTCTAATTCGAATAAAAAATTTAACCAAAATTCGTACTTAATAAAAATAGAGGCCTTTGGTTTTGCTATATTTATAAAATCTCTCGCGTTTTTTTTTGTATCTAAAGGTAAATAGCAGATCAGGTCGGCTCCGGCCCAGTCTTTAAAAGCTTCGTAGCCACTGGGCGAAAAAAAACTTAAAATTATCTTATACCCTGGATGCTTTTTTTTAATGGCTTCTATTAACGGTCTCCCTTGTTCAAACTCACCATAAGAAGAACAATGCACCCACAAAATATTCTCTGAATTAAGTGCGGTGATCTTTTTGCTTAAATTCTCGCGCCAATTCTTACGTCCTGCTACCCATTGTTTGGCCTTTAGTTTATTTATAGAAGCCAGTTTAATGACCAGGCCATATAAATAAATAACCAAATTGTATAAGAACATATTTTTTGAGTTAGTTGTAATAAAATTCGTTCGGGGTCTTTTTATATAATGGCAGTATCCATCCAAACCTAAGGCCAAATAGCATATCCACACGTTTTTGTGTATCGCGCAAACCCGTATCGTAATTTAATTTACGTATGCTCTGTGTAAAGCCTTGGTAACTCTCAACTCCAAAATACAAATTTAAAAGCCTGTTATCACTTAAGAACATGTAGCCAATAAATTGAGTGAACGATACACCACCACTAAGTCTGTCGTATCCACGTGCTAGGTCGCCCTTAACAGCTGCGATCCTTTGCTGGGCATCATATAATTTTATTTTTGATTGAAGATAACCTGCGCCAACACTTACCATTAATCCTGAATTTGGATTGGGAGATAAAAAATTGAAGATCTTACCGCCGGTTAAATGAATGCCGAAGCCTCGCTCTGTTACACGTATGTCGGCAGGATATCCTTCGTTATCAACAATAAATCCATCTGAATTCTTTAACTGTGTTAACACATTTTCTTTTACATTCCTACCAAAAAAATAATTCGATTCTAAACCGAATAACCAGTTGCGATTTGTTTTTACCATGAACGAACCACCAAGGTTAAGGTTTGGACCAAAACGTTTTGCAAGATCGCCACCGGGAATTTGACCGCTGAAATGAATGCTTACCAGTGGCACGAATGATTTTGTAGAATCAATTTGAGAAAAACTGAAAAAAGAACAAAAAATAAATAGCGTTAAAAATCTCATTGCGTGCTTTATAAGCAGTAATTTATACTGGCATAAATTTACTTCATATATTTAAATTAAAAAACCCAAAATTTAAGCAATTTTGGGTTAATTTTTCTTATGATCAACGTCTCTTAAGGAAGCGTTATCGTATAGGTAGTAGAGTTAATTGTAACTGTAGCCTGGTCATCACAGTTGCCATTTCCAAAATCAATTATTCTTGTTGGTTTTCCTTGTGGCGTGTGTTTAATTTCGCCACTTATAAAATGTTTCCTACAACCAATACTCATATCACGGATCAAAGGTTTGCCTGATGTGATTGCAGATGTAAAACTTCTGCCATTTGCATTTGTGCCGCTTGCACTGCCGGTAATAGAATATTTATCATCTATCCAAAGTAATGTATTCTCTCCGGTAAGCCACTCGCGTTGGCGTGTGCCTGTCCATTGTATGGTGCCACTATTATCTGCTTTTACAATTGAAAGATTGGCGTTTATGTCGTAAACCAAATGCCCTTGTGCATTGTGACCTAAATTTTTTACAGTTTTACTTCCATTTACTTTATTATCGTTTACAAAATAATTTACCGGTGTTACTGTAATTGTTGTTAGCGAATCGCGGTATTTACCGGTATAAACTATTAATAAACTTCCTCTGCGGTAGCGACCATCATTACAAAGACAATTGCTGTTGCCAAAATTTACAGTTATAGAATCAGCGTTTGTATTTACTAAAGTATCAAATGTTAACGTTGCGCATTGAGCTAATATGCCACTACTTTCTGATGTTTTAAAGCTGGTAACATTTTTATTACGACCCGCTTCATCAGCAATGTTATTCATATCATTATCTATGCTTGTAACTAAAGAATTTTCAGAGGCCGATTGTGTATCGGTATCTTCTTCTTTCTTTTGTTTTTTCTGACAAGAAGAAAATATTATTGTAAGGCTTAAACCTAAAATTAAAATATGACTTAGCTTTTTCATTTTTATGCGATTTATTCTAAGACGCTTAATTATTAAAAAGGTTTAATCGTTAAAGATGTTTTTTAGTTAAAAGAGTCAATTCTTGTTTTATAAGTGGTTATTTTACTGTTTTGGGTATCACTTTCTACTAAACCATCCTTTAAACGCACTATACGGTGGGCGTGTAGCGCAATATCCTCTTCGTGAGTAACTAAAATAATGGTATTTCCTTTTTTATGGATTTCTTCAAACAGGCCCATAATTTCTACCGATGTCTTACTATCTAAATTACCGGTTGGTTCATCGGCAAGTATAATGGCAGGATTATTAACCAGAGCACGGGCAATGGCCACACGTTGCCGTTGACCACCACTAAGCTCGTTGGGTTTATGGTTCATTCTGTTGCCCAACCCCACACTTTCTAAAACTTCTTTGGCGCGTTTATCTCTGTCTATTTTACTAAAACCAGCGTAAACTAAAGGTAAAGCCACATTATCAAGAGTTGTAGCTCTTGGCAAAAGGTTAAATGTTTGAAAAACAAATCCAATTTCTTTGTTGCGTACCTCAGCTAATTCGTTATCACTCATCTTTGCAACAGAAAGGCTGTTTAAGATGTACTCACCGTCCGATGGACTATCCAGACAACCAAGCATATTCATTAAAGTAGATTTTCCGCTACCCGATGGCCCCATTAAGGCCACATATTCGTTCTTATAAATAGTTAATGAAACATCTTTTAAAGCATGAATGATCTCTTCACCTATCTGGTAAGTTTTTCTAATGTTTCTTATGGAAATAATTTCCTTCACTTATGTAAAATTAGGTTATTTAAAAACGAATAAAAAACCATTGGTACTATTTTCTTATAATGATAAAAGACGTAAGACACAAGACTCATGACTAAAGACTAACGACTGATAACTAATGACTATTTTTGTGAAGTGAGTTTTTACCGTCGCCTTAAATATTTTTTGGTTCACACCTTAATGCTTAGTAATAAAGAAGCGCAGAGTCTTATTGATAAAAAAGTAATTGAAATTGATGGAGTAGTTATTTCAGAGAATTGTATTATATCTGATGCATCTGAAATAAAAGTGAATGGTATAATAAAACGTGCTAAGAAAGAATTTGTGTATTTAAGATTTTATAAACCTGTGGGGTTTCAAAGTACATTAAATAAAAATGTAGATAACAACCTTGCTTCTTTTTTTAAAGGCTATGAAGGTCTTGCAATTGCCGGGAGGCTTGATAAACAATCGGAAGGATTATTATTATTGAGCAACAATGGAAAATGGGTAGAGGAATTATGCAACCCGAAATTTGAAAAAGAAAAAGAATATATAGTTGTGGTGGATAAACAAATTACAGATGAATTTGTGAATAATTTTAAGAACGGAATTGAGATAGATAAATACATTACAAAAAAATGCTTTTGTGAGAAAATGAATGAAAATAGTTTGCGTATTATATTAACTGAAGGAAAGAACCGGCAGATCCGTAAAATGTGCCAGGTATTAGGTTATTCTGTTTTAAATTTAAAAAGAATAAGAGTTGCCGATCTTTTACTTGCTGATATTCAGGCTGGTAAGTTTGAGTTTACAATAATTTAACTATTTAATGTTACAACATTAGATGTTACAACATATATTTGTGATCATAAATCTAAAAACAAAAAACAATGAAAAAATTATTTACAACAGCAGCAGCATCTTTAATTATGATGTCGGCTGCAACTGCTCAAGTTAACTGGAAGGTTGACGGATCACATTCTAAACTTGGTTTTTCTGTAACCCACATGATGGTAAGCGAAACAGAAGGAAAATTTAAAGTTTACGAAGGAAAAGCAAGCTCTAAAACAGATATGGATTTTACAGATGCAAAAATTGATTTTACTGCAGATGTAAACTCAATAAACACTGAAGATGATAAACGTGATGGCCACTTAAAAAGTCCAGACTTTTTTGATGCTGAGAAGTTTCCAAAAATTACTTTTGTAAGTACCAGTATGAAACCAAATGCGAAATTAGGAAAAACTGCCTATACCTTAATCGGCGACCTTACAATGCATGGTGTTACAAAAAAAGTAACTTTTACTGCTATTGGCGCTTCTAAAGTTGTTAAAGATCCTTATGGAAATTTTAAAAATGGCTTTAAAGTTCTTGGTACAATTAACCGTAAAGATTTTGGTTTAGCTTGGAATGCAGCATTAGAATCTGGTGGAGTTGCTGTTAGCGAAGACGTGAAAATTGATCTGAATATTGAATTAAATAAAGAAAAATAATTCCTTAAATTAGCCTCCGGGTATTATTTATCCGGAGGCTTTTACAATGTTATTAGAAGACGAAATACAACAAAGTTCATTTAAAACGCCACAACAAAAACTTGCTGTTAATCTTTTATATACTACCAACTGGCTAAGCAGTCATTACGATAAATTTTTTAAAGGCCTCGATCTTACTACGCAACAATACAATGTTTTACGCATTTTGCGCGGCCAGTACCCTAATCCTTGCTCTTTAAAATGCATCAAAGAAAGGATGTTGGATAAGATGAGCGACTCATCCCGCATATTAGATAAACTTGTCACAAAAGGTTATGCTATCCGCAACGAATGCCCAAACGACAGACGCAGCGTAAATATTGTTATTTCAGACAAAGGTCTTGAATTACTGAAAGAACTTGATTTTATTGATGATGCCACTAAAGACATCTTTAAGAATTTAAGCATCGAGCAAATTAAGATCTTGAACGAACTACTTGATAATTTGCGTGGATAATAATTCCGTTCAAAGCTCCTAAAATCTAAATATCCGACGATTTTTTAGGTCTTTTTTTACCCCTTTGAGTAAACAGGTAGTTTTTAACCCTCAATGGTAGATTCTATTTATTTAAAACCTCATGCGTCTTAGAAAAAGTCTTTATTTTTGAATATGTTAAGACAACTCTTATTTTCCCTTTTATTTCTCGCATCTTTTTCAACGCTTTTTAGTCAGACAAATTCAACATGCGCCAATGCTCAACCATTTTGTACCGGGCAAACCATGCAGTTTCCTGCTGGTGTTAATGCAGGAACTGCCCAAAATGGGCCAAATTATGGCTGTTTAGGATCGCAACCAAACCCGGCCTGGTTCTATTTTCAAATGGCTACCAACGGCCCTATGTCAATTTCAATGTCAGCCGGTCAGGATATAGATTTTATCTGCTGGGGGCCCTTCCCAACTTTAACTGGTAACTGTGGTAATTTAACCGCCGGTAATACTGTTGACTGTAGCTACTCTGGTTCAGCAACCGAAACCTGTGTTATTGCAAATGCCGTAGCCGGACAATTTTATCTTTTATTGATCACTAACTTCTCAAACTCAAATCAACAAATAACTTTTAATCAAAGTAATGCTAATCAACCTGGTGCCGGGCAAACAAACTGTGGCGTATTATGCAGCATGACCGTTACAGGAACAAATTCTTTATGTGCCGGTCAAACAGGTACTCTTGCTGTAACAACAGGTACTGGCATTGTAAGTGTAAACTGGAGCGGACCCGGGGCTTTTACCTCAACTTCGCCTACACCTAATATCCCAGGCATGACGGCCAGCGGAACATATACCTGTATTGGAACAACCACAGGTACAAACCCTGCTACCAACACCTGTTCAGTAACAAAAAGTATTACAGTAGTTCAAAACCCAACAACAACAGCAGTTAACAACGGGCCAATATGTGCAGGCGCAACCGCTAACTTAACCGGTGGTGGCGCTACATCCTATACATGGTCGGGCCCAAGCGGTTTTATATCAAACATTGCAGCTCCTTCAGTTCCAAATGCACAACCAAATAACGCTGGTGTTTACACAGTTTTAGGTTCTGCCGCTGGATGTACTTCAACTGCCTCTACTACATTACAGGTAAATGCTAATCCAACTATTACAGCTGCTAATTCGGGAAGTTATTGTGCCGGACAAAGTTTTAACTTGTCTGCCAATGGTGCTACCAGCTATACCTGGAGCGGACCTAACGGCTTTTCATCTAATGTTCCCAATCCGGGTTTTACAAATATTGCTCCTAACTTAAGTGGCACTTATAACTTAATAGGTGCATCCAATGGTTGTACTGCAACTGCAAATACTGCTTTAGTGGTAAATCCATTGCCAAACATTGTTGCTGTAACCTCTGGTAATGTTTGCGAGAATTTTAGTCTTACATTAAGCGCGGTTGGCGCTGTATCATTTGTTTGGACAGGCCCTAACGGTTTCGCTTCCTTTCAGCAAAATCCTTTAATAGGATCAGCTATTATGGCTAACAATGGAATTTATACAGTTACAGGCACAGATCTTAACGGATGTGTAAATACCGCAACCGTTGCTCAGGTTGTTTTTGCAAAACCGGTAATTACAGTAGCAGGTTCAAACGCTTGTATCAACGATCAGCTATTACCAACTGCCAGTGGCGGTTCCACTTATCAGTGGACAGGCCCTAACGGTTTCTCATCTGTTGCTCAAAATCCAATTATCACCAATGCTTTACCGAGCAATGCAGGTGCCTATAATGTAACTGTTACATCTGTTGCAGGCTGTGTTTCTACTGGCACAGTTTTTTGTAATATTTATCCAAAACCAAACGTAAGTTTTACAGGTAATACCGAAGTATGTTTAGGTAATTTGTTCTCTTTCTCAGCAAGCGGTGCAATAAGTTATAAGTGGTTAGGTACTTTTGGTATTGCGCAATTGGGTCCGCAATTCTCTATCTCTTCAGTTTCAAATAGTTTACAAACTACTTATACGTTAGTTGGTGCAGATGGTAATGGCTGTTTTAACTCCATTGTTATTACTCCGGTTATTTTAGGTTTACCGTACGGTACCATCTCTCCTGCAAAAGATGGCGGTTGCGTTCCGTTTTGCACTACATTTAATTTCCAAAAAGGCTCTCCAATAATTACGAATGTAAATTGGAGTTTTAGTAATGGCAATACATTTATTGATTCTTCGCAAGTTACACAGTGCTTTACAACAGCAGGAATACATACAGTAAATATTAACCTGGTAGATTCAAAAGGTTGTAAAGGAAAATCAACAGCAACGGTTGAAGGTTATCCAATTCCACATGCGGAATTCTCGTATACACCGGATGCTCCAAACGAAAATGATAACATTGTTACATTTATTGATGAGACAACTAATGCAACAGTTACAGATTGGTATTGGGATTTTTATAGTAATGGAAAAGACACTTCCAGTAAGAACAACCCTACTTATACTTTCCCCGAGATAGGAAATTATTTTGTGTACTTAAAAGTGATCAGTAACCATGGTTGTGTTGACAGTACCGTTAAAAAAATAACTGTTGTTGAAGATGTAACGTTCTTCATTCCAAACTCATTTACACCAAACGGCGATGGCAATAACGAAGTGTTCGTACCAAAAGCTGTAGGTGTTAAAAAATACAGAATGGACATCTTTGACCGTTGGGGACAATTAGTTTATACATCAACCGATATTTTACAAGGTTGGGATGGGAAATCTAAAAAAGGTGGCGATATTTTACCACAAGATGTTTATGTTTATAAAATAAGCGTTACCAATAACAACAGCGCTAAACCAAAAACCTATACTGGACACGTTACTTTAATGAAATAGGCCAAATAGTTTTAAATTATTACTATTTTTGGGGTCTATGAGCAAGGATAAAAAAGTAGCAATACCTTTAATTAAAAATCCAAAAACTGTTTACGAAAAGTTTGAGAACTGGGCGGCTAAAAACGACACCAAAATTTTCTATACTTTAACTGCTCTGTGTCTTCTTTTATCTTTCATCTCATTTAATGCCCGCATTAGCGAGGCGCATGATGATGCCCTTTATTTAGAAGGTGGCTGGCGTTATGTGAATGAGTTTCCAACCTACTTTTACACTCAAAATGCCCCATTATACCCCTTGTTCTTAGGTTTAATGGTAAAGATCTTTGGCTTTAAGCTTATCCTATTTAAACTATTTTCTGTCCTCTTCACCGTTCTTGGTTTTGTTCTTTTTTACAAAGCTTTAAAAGGACGCATTCCAGCCATTGTTTTTATTCCGGTTGCTATTTTCCAGGCTGCTAACCATTTAATTATTTATTACGCCAGCATGACCTTTACGGAGGCATTTTATTTTTTCTTACAAGGCATGTTCTTTTTTTATGCCGTAAAAATTATTGATGTTGTAAATAAAGATGGTGTTCAGTTAAAACCGCAATTAAAATTATGGTTGCTGTTTGGTTTAAGCATGTTTTTAATTAGCACTTGCAAAAGCTCGGCCATTGTTGTTGTTCCTGCGGTTCTATTATTCTTTGCGTTTGAAAGGAACTGGAAGGCCGCGGGTTTTTCTTTAGCTAGTTTTGCTGTATTTAAAGTTATTTATGAAGTACTTGTAAGAAGCATCTGGAGTGCACAAAATCAATTCTCAGGACAAAGCAAGATCCTCTTACAAAAAGATCCATACAACAAAGCTTTGGGTGACGAAGACTTTGGCGGCTTTATACAACGGTTTCTTGATAATTGCGACCTAGGATTAAGCAAACGTTTTTACCAGTTACTTGGCTGGAGAGATGAAAATAATATTGAAGTATATGGTTTCTTAACTTTTGTAACAGTTGCTATTATTATTATTGGTTTCTGGCAATTATTTAAACACAAAAATAAAGTGATGTTGTTATTTGCTTTATTTACAGGCGCACAAATAATTTTATCGTATTTTATTCTTCAAACAAGATGGGATCAGCCGCGTATTACTTTAATATGTATGCCAATTCTACTTATTTTAATTTTATACGCGTTTTATTCGTTTACAAATAAACCGGGCAGCATTGGCCAAATGGTATATATATTCCTTGCTGTTTCAATGATGGGTTCGGTTTGTATCTCATCTTTTAAAAGAGGATTTAAAAATATCCCCATTGTACAAAAGAATTTAAAAGGCGACAAATATTATGGCTACACACCCGATTGGCAAAATTTTTTAAAAGCAAGTGAATGGTGCGCCGATAGTTTGAGTAAAGAATCGTTGGTAGCCAGCCGCAAAGCGCCTATGAGTTTTGTTTATGGCAAAGGGAAAAAATTCTTCCCCATTTATTCTGTCATTAAAAAAGATAGTGTCACCGAACAATCTAATCCGGATAGCGCACTAGCTTTTTTCCGTGAGAGGAAAGTAACGCATGTTATTTTAGCGAGCCTGCGTTTAGATCCAAACAATGCAAGCGCCGGTTTTATAAATACTGTACATAATATCTTTGCGCCTATCGGACAAAAATATCCCGAAAAATTAAAATTGGTACATACCGAAGGGGCTTTTGAGCAGGCTTATATTTACGAGATAAAATATTAAGGATGTCTTTTAGCATAAAACTTGGAAATTTTCTTTACAAAAATGCATTTGGTTTATATAAACCAATGTATAAAATGTTTAAGAATAAGCAAGATGCTTTTGAAATTGATCTCTTAAAAAAACACATTCAAAAAAATGACGTGGTGCTGGATATTGGCGCCAATATAGGTTTCTACGCTACTATCCTTTCCGAAATTGTTGGAGAAAATGGTGTAGTACATTGTTTTGAGCCGGATACAAAGAACTTTGAACATTTAAAAAAAGCAACTGCAAATTTTAAGAACATTAAAATAAATAATAAAGCGGTTGGACCAAGAACCGAAAAATTAAAGATCTATACTTCTAAAAATTTAAATGTAGATCACCGAACATACAAACCCGAAGAGTACGATAAAGAAATTGAAATTGATGCAGTAAGTATAGACGATCATTTATCATCTAACCCAACAGTAAATTTTATTAAAATGGATATACAGGGTTTTGAAATGCAGGCCATACAGGGCATGCAACACATCCTGGAAAAAAATAAAGACGTAAAATTAATTTCTGAATTCTGGCCTTACGGTTTAAAAAAAGCAGGAAGTTCTGTTACAGATTATTTTAATTTTTTAGTAAGTAAAGGTTTTAACTGTTATTTACTGGAAGAAAATTCTTTATTAAAATTAACTTCAGAAAAAGTAAAATCATTAGAGCCATTAGGCGAAGAACATTATTTTAATATTTTTGCTACCCAAACAAATGTTTAAAAAGTATACCATACCTTTTGATCTTGATGACCCTAAAGCCACTTTAGCGCACAGGGATATTATTTTGCAAAAGCCTTTTTTAAAACAGTTGTATAACGATTGGTATGAAGTTTTTATTAAGAAGTCTAAAGAAATTAAAAACGGTAAATACCTTGAGATCGGTTCCGGTGGTGGCTTTTTAAAAGAAGTATTCCCCGAAGTAATTACCAGCGATATTTTAGCCTTGCCAAATGTTGATATGGTTTTTAGCGCCGAAGAAATGCCCTTTAAAGAAAATGAACTGGCTAGTATCGTCATGTTGAATGTTTTTCATCACATACCAAAACCGCATTTATTTTTAAAAGAAGCACAACGCACTTTGGTAAAAGGCGGAAAGATAATAATGACCGAACCTGCCAATAGCGCACTTGGAAGATTTATTTACAAACGTTTTCATCACGAACCTTTTGATGAGAGCGGACAAAGGGAAATTAAAGCCGGTAACCCGTTATCAAACAGTAACCAGGCCCTACCTCATATTTATTTTGAGCGCGATCTTGATATTTTTAAAAAAGATTTTCCGCAGTTGAAGATCAATTCCATAAAATACCATTCGCCTTTTTCATATATTATTAGTGGAGGCGTTTCAAGAAGTGCAATGCTTCCGTTTTTTATGTATAATTTCGTAAAAGCAATGGAATGGGTATTTTCGCCATTATCCAAACAATTTGGTTTATTTTGTACTATAGAAGTTGAAAAAATATAAGTGGAAGGAACAAAACTTACATATTTTAATAATCTGGCTAAAAAACGTCGCAAGCGTACATTTGGTGCTTATTATTGGAAAGAAATTACCAACTACGCCAATTATTTTTCGCATGAAGACAGCTCTGTATTAGAAGTAGGCTGCGGTAGTGGCGATCTTTTAGCAAATATAGCAGGCTCTAAAAAAGTAGGTATCGATTTTAGTGAAGAATACATTGCATGGGCAAAAGAAAAACATGTCGGTAAAAATATTGAGTTCCATGTAATGGATGCCAATGATATTAAGATCGATCAAACCTTCGATCTTATTGTGGTGAGTAATTTAATTGGCTTTGTTGACGATATTCAAAATGTATTTGAGCAGGTAAAAAAATGTTGTCACCCAAACACAAAAGTAATTGTTCAGTTCTATAATTCGTTTTGGGAGCCCCTTATTAAATTCTCAGAATTAATTGGCCTTAAACAAAAAACGCCCACACAAAACTGGTTAAGCACGCGCGACATTAACAACTTACTTTTCATTTCAGGTTTTGATGTTTACCGTAACAGCAAGCGTTTGATCATCCCTTTCTTCTTCCCTATTCTATCTTTTATCTTTAACCGTTATTTAGCAAAATTCCCCTTCTTCCGTTTTTTTACGTTGAACATTTACAGTTTTGCTAAACCATTGCCTGAAAATAACGAAGAAAAATACGATACTAAATATTCTACTACAGTTGTAATTCCTGCTCGTAACGAAAGTGGAAATATTGAAAATGCTATTTTACGTTTACCAAAATTTGGTAAGCATATCGAAATTATTTTTATTGAAGGTAACAGCACCGACGATACCTGGCAAAAGATCCAGGAGATCCAGAAAAAATATGCGGCTACTCACGATATAAAAATTGGTCAGCAAAAAGGAAAAGGAAAAGGCGATGCCGTGCGTGAAGGTTATAGCATAGCTACCGGAGATATTTTAATGATATTAGATGCCGACTTAACTGTTCCACCGGAAGATCTACCAAAATTTTATAATGCCATCGCCAGTAATAAAGGAGATTTTATAAATGGTACACGTCTTGTTTACCCTATGGATAAAGAAGCTATGCGTTTTTTAAATTATTTAGGCAATCACTTTTTTAGCTGGGCTTTTACCTGGTTGTTAGATCAGCGTTTTAAAGATACATTGTGCGGTACTAAAGTTATGTTCCGCAAAGATTATGTAAAGCTAATTAAGAACAGAAAATATTTTGGGGAGTTCGATCCGTTTGGTGACTTTGATCTTTTATTTGGCGCACACAAACTAAATTTAAAAATTGTTGAAGTACCTATTCGTTATAAAGAGCGTACTTATGGCGAGACCAATATCTCCCGCTTTAAACATGGCGTTATATTATTGCGCATGTGTGCTTTCGCAAGCAGGAAGTGTAAGTTTATTTAGACTCTAACGAGGTCATATAATCCTGCAAAATAATAATGGCGCTTATTACATCAACTGTTGCTTTATCCTGCCTGTCTTTCTTTTTTAAACCACCCATTAACATGGTTTGATGTGCCAAAGCGCTTGTAAAGCGTTCGTCGTAGCGTTCGATCTTTACATCCGGAAATTTTTTCTTTAAATGAACCACGAATGGCTCAATAAAACGGGCGCTATCACTTTTATTATTTTGCAACGTTTTTGGTTCGCCCACAACAATAATATCTACTGTCTCCTTTTTTAAATAATCATCTAAGAATTTAACCAGGTCTTTACTGTGAATGGAAGTTAAACCGCTGGCAATTAAACGTAAACTATCTGTAACAGCCAATCCAACACGTTTGCTGCCATAATCTATTGCTAAAATTCTTCCCATTTAAAGAGATAAAGTTACAAAATTAATTGGACGCAAGATAAAAGACCCAAGACTCAAGACATAACTTTCTAAACCTTCAAAACTTTTAACTTTGAAACTTAAAGTGTAACTTAGTTTTATGATTAAAAAGATAGGCATATTAACTTCAGGAGGCGATTCGCCGGGGATGAACGCTTGTATTCGCGCAATAGTAAGAACAGCTTTGTACCACAACATTGAGGTAATTGGATTTATAAAAGGCTATGAAGGTTTAATAGATAATGATTTTGTAGAATTAAAACGCGAAAGCGTTTCAGGTATTATACAAAAAGGCGGTACTATTTTAAAAACAGCGCGCAGCGCTCGCTTTATGAAAGAAGAAGGTATTTTACAAGCTGTAAAAAATTTAACTTCAAATAATGTAGATGCCATGGTTATTGTTGGTGGCGACGGTAGTTTTAAAGGCGCTATAGAATTAAGCAAACATATTTCTATTCCTATCGTTGGCTGTGCCGGTACAATTGATAACGATCTTGTTGGAACAGATTTTACAATTGGTTACGATACCGCAATCAATACAGTGATTGATGCTATTGATAAAATAAGGGATACAGCAGAAAGTCATGATCGTATTTTTGTGGTTGAAGTAATGGGACGTGATGCCGGATTAATTGCTTTACGTACTGCAATTGCCAGCGGTGCAGAAGCTTTGTTGGTTCCTGAACTAAAACACGATACGCAGTCTTTAATTTCTAAAATGAAGAATTGGCGAAGCACGAAGAGCAGTAAAATAATTGTAGTAGCCGAAGGCGACCAAAGTGGTGGCGGTTTTAAAGTAGCTGATATGATAAAAACAAATTACCCGGAGTTTGATGTGCGCGTGAGTATTTTAGGTCATATACAACGCGGCGGTAACCCAAGTTGTATGGAACGTGTGAACGCGAGCATTGTTGGTTATAATTCTGTAAAAGCTTTAATGGCTGGCCACAAGAATGAAATGATAGGCATCATCAACAAACAGGTTTCTTACACACCATTTGCAAAGGCTGTGAAACATCATCAAAAATTAAATAAAGACCTTGAAGAGCTTATTGAGATACTGAGTAGTTAGATAAATGTAAAAAGGAAAAGGGAATTTGGAAAATGTAATAGAATATCGCCCATTTTCCCTTTTACCTCTTACATCTTCCATTTATTAAAGTTTGTTAACTCCTGTAACTTTCTTGCTTTTCAAACGTTTTAGTTAAAAATCCCATCATGCGTAAGATCATTTTACTCTCCACCATTATTATTTCTTTTTTTGTATTTGGCTTTACTGCTTTTCATACAGTAGAAAAAACCAAAGCAGGTAAACCGCATAAGAACGGCGATATTATTTTTATCGTTAATCCTTCCGGACAAGGCAAGGCAATTCAATTAGCAACCAAATCAAAATACACACACGTTGGTGTTATCTTTTTTGAAGATGGCAAAGAATATGTTTATCATGCTGTGGAGCCCGTTACAAGAAGCACACTGGAAGGATTTGTTGGCATGAGTGCTGATGGCACTTATGAAATAAGAAGATTAAAAGACCAAACGCTTTTAACGCCCGAGGCAATAATTAAAATGTTATCTAACGCAAAATCAAAATTAGGTGTGCATTACGATATGGGTTTTAGTTGGGATGATAAAGAAATGTATTGTTCTGAATATGTTTGGAAACTCTATAACAAAGCCCTTGGTATAAATGTAGGCCCTTTAAAACCTTTAAAAGAATTTGATCTTACGCATCCTGCTGTAAAAAAGAAACTCGAAGAACGCTATGGTAAAAATATTCCAATGGATGAAAACATGATCTCGCCGGGTGATATGTATAACTCTGACCTCTTAGAATAAAAAAATTAACCACATAGGCACATAGGTTTCTTAGTTTTAAATAAAAATTTATAAAGAAAAACATAGGATCTCTTCGTCTTTGACGAAGAGACTTTATGAACTCTTAGGCGTAACGTTTTACCTTTTTCCTATGTGTCTATGTGTTTTTTTTATTACGAGATACAAAGGAATGCAATCAGTGTAATGGCATTGATAATAGAGATCGCGCCTAACGAGTGAACGTTTTGATTTAAGTTGTACGAAAAAAAGATCAACGAAAAGGTACCAATAAAAACAGACAGGAATAAAATAGGACTGGCATCCTGGATCCTGTAATAATCATCTGAAGTATTTACGTAAGCCTTTATTTCTCTTTGCAACAAATAATCCTTCCCCACTTTAAAGGTGGTGTACTTTGCTGGTGTTTCAATAAATTCATTTACAATTAGCTTGTAGTTCTTATCATGCACATCAATTATTACGATGTCAGAGATCTTACGTTTACCGGCTTCATTTTTTTTATCGCCATAAGTTACAAGTACATTTTTTGAATAATGTGTTTGGTAATGACAAGGCCCGTAAAAAGAAATAATTAATTCGCAGAAAACGAAAAAACAAAAAACATTAAAACAGTTTAAGAATTTATATTTGAATGATCTTTTAAAACGCTGAACTTTGTTGAAGGCGCGGATCTTTTTGATCTCAACTAATTCTGCTACTTCCTCAGGAGTTAAAGGGATACGTGGTGCTCGTTTTTTTCCCTCTTCTTTCATTTTAGATTTAATTTCTCATCAACCAGATAGTTGTTTCTAACGGGACTGTTACGCAAAATTAACTCTCCAATAAAACCGGCCAGGAACATCATACTACCAATGATCATGCAGGTTAATGAAATATAAAATGAAGGGCGTTCGGTTATTAATCTTGCTGCATGATGCGTGTATGCACAATAAAGTTTATAAGCTCCTAAATAAAAAGCAAAAGCAAAACCCACTAAAAATAATAATGTACCTACCAAACCAAAGAAATGCATTGGGCGTTTTCCGAATTTTGAAAGAAAGGTAATTGTTAGCAGATCTAAAAAACCATTTATAAAACGGTCCCAGCCAAATTTGCTTACACCATACTTACGCGCTTTATGTTGCACTACTTTTTCGCCTATCTTACTAAAGCCTGCAGCCTTTGCCATTACAGGAATGAAGCGGTGCATTTCGCCATATACTTCAATACTTTTTACTACTTTCTTTTTATAAGCTTTTAAGCCGCAGTTCATATCGTGCAATTTAATGCCGCTTATTTTTCGGTTGGTCCAGTTATATAATTTAGAAGGAAGATTTTTTGTAACAGCGTTATCATAACGTTTTTGTTTCCAGCCGCTCACAAGATCAAAGCCGTCAACCGTTATCATTTTATAAAGTTCTGGAATTTCGTCAGGACTATCCTGTAGGTCGGCATCCATAGTAATTACCACATCGCCTTGCGCTGCTTCAAATCCCAAATGTAAGGCTGGTGACTTACCGTAATTCCTACGAAATTTTATTGCTTTTACGTTTGAATTTTTTTGTGCTAAATTTTCAATTACCTGCCACGAATTATCTTTGCTACCATCATCAATAAAAACTATTTCGTAAGAAAATTTATTCTCCGTCATGGTCTTTACGATCCAATCGTGCAATTCCGGTAACGATTCCTCTTCATCTTTAAGAGGAATAATTACTGATATTTGACAGTTTGAACTCATTAAGCTTTTACTTCGGCGTATTTGGTCATGAATTCCATTACCTTATCCACCATATCTGAACTGCCCAAGAATAAAGGCGTGCGTTGGTGAAGTTCTGTAATTGGTACTTCCATAATGCGTTTATAACCTGTAGTAGCCTTACCTCCCGCCTGTTCAATAATAAAAGCTAAAGGATTACACTCATACAATAAACGTAATTTACCGTTAGGAGATTTTGTTGTAGTTGGATAAATATAAACACCACCAACAATTAAGTTACGGTGAATATCTGCAACACCTGAACCAATGTAACGAGAAGAATACGGACGTCCAGTTGCTTTGTCTTCTTCCTGACAATATTTAATATATTTTTTTACACCTTCAGGAAAGTGTAAATAATTTCCTTCGTTAACAGAATAAACATTTCCGGCAGTTTTTGTTTGCATTAACGGATGCGATAAACAAAACTCACCAATGCTTGGATCTAAAGTAAAACCATAAACACCTTTACCTGTTGTATAAACCAACATACAGCTGGATCCGTAAATAATATAACCGGCAGCAACCTGCTCGGTACCACGTTGCATAAAATCTTCAATAGTACCAGGCCCACTTAAAGTTGTACGACGGTAAATAGAAAAAATAGTACCAACAGATACGTTCACATCAATATTTGAAGAACCATCCAATGGATCCATAGCCACAACATACTTGGCGTTTTTAGAGATCTCAGAATCAATTGGGATTATTTCGTCGTTCTCTTCGCTGGCAATGGCACAAACTTCGCCACCGGCCTTTAAAGCCGCAATAAACTGGTCATTTGCAAAAACATCTAACTTTTTAACGCGTTCGCCTTGAATATTGGTTTCACCCGTTTCGCCTAAAATTTCTACTAATCCTGCTTTATTTACCTCACGGTTAACAATTTTGGCCGCAATGCCTATATCACGCAATAAACGTGATAATTCGCCTTTAGCGAATGGAAAATCGGTTTGTTTTTCTATTATAAATTGACCTAATGTTTTCACCTTCATTCTTACGTATTTAATTAAAAATCAAAAGTAAAAAAATTAATGATTAAAGCTAACTAATTAAGAGTATTTAGCTGAAAATGAGGATAAATAACTAAAAATCTTTTCTTAAGAACTCACGCCAATCGCTAAGATTAGCTATAACTTGAATTTGACGATACTGGTAATGGAATTTTTCCTCGTCGATGGTAGAATTAAGAACACTGATGCGGTATTTATCAAAGTTAGATAAGGCAAATTTTTCTTCGGCAGTTAATTTAATGCCGCTAAATTCTTTATCGCGCAGATCATTGATGCTAACAACAAGACCAGTGGTCTTTTTATTAAGAAGGGTTGTTATGAAATCATTTTTTATATCCACGGTAACAAATATAACAGATAGCCCGCTGTCAAATAATTTTTTTCGCCTATTATACTAACATTTGACTGTTAATTGTGGTTATTGTTAGACGATTCAATAAATTTACAAAACAATGATGCCCAAACTTAAAATATTTCTTCTTCTAATTTCATTTTCGTATTGTGCACTGGCTCAAAAGCCTTTTAAACAGGAGCTTTGGTGGTCGGTAGGGCATCCATTTGCAGCTTTAAAAGTAAAAAAGATCAAAGCAAAAGCCGACCTCATTTATGATCAACCAGGTATTAAAGATCAATTAGACAACTTAAGCAATGGCGGAAAATTAGATGCTTTTCGTCATGTTTTTTATATGGCAGCTTTTGCACAAAAGATAAAAATAAAAAAACTCCGAAAATTAGGCATTGCTCACGAAAAAGGAAATTACAGGCAGTTTTTAAAACGTCAGAACGAAAATGGCGAGGTTCCCGATAGTTTAAGCAGTGTTATGGATCTATACAATAATGAGCTAGGTTTAAACATCGGCGGTTATCCCAACAAAAAAATGAATCTCGAAACGCTAAAAGAACTTGTTATCTGGAAAATTAAAAGTGGAAACGCCGCTATAATTAAAAGAAATAAACAGGGATTGTATGTTGAATGCGATGATAAAATAATTGATCTGCAATTGTATAAAGGAAAATGGTTTGTGCCGAAATGTTTGGTTCCCTCGAACTAAAAATTAAACACATAGAAACATAGAGAATCATTTATTTTTTATGCATAAATAAATAAAAAGATAATCATAGATATTGCTTCGTCAAAGACGAAGCAACTATGTAGACTCTAGGCATCTTTGCTTTACCTTAATTCTATGTGCCTATGTGGTTAAAAATTTTACGTAGACTGAATCTGATCGTAAGTGAGTTTGCAATTGATCCACTCCCCATCTAAATGCGAATTGTATTTTTTATAGAATTCAATTGCCGCTGTATTCCAATCTAATACCTGCCACTCCATACGCCTAACCTTTTGTGTTTTGGCAACTTTTACTACTTCATTAAATAGCAATTTACCGTAACCATTTTTACGTTCGCTTTCAGTCACAATAATATCTTCTAAAAATAAACATTTGCCTTTCCAGGTTGAATATTTATAATAATAAAGTGCCATACCAACAATTATATTTTCCTTCTCCAACACAAAAAAATCAAAGAGTTTATCTTTACCAAAACCCCAGTTGGTCATTTCCGATATGGTCACTTCTACCTCTTGCGGCGCCTTTTCAAAAATGGCCAATTCCCTTACCAGTTCAAGTGCACGGGGCAGATCTTTTTCAGTTCCAATTCTTATAGTAATAGACATATTTATTGCGAGAATTTTTTCTTTAAGATCACCTTTTGAAGAATGCGTTTAATAATTAACTCCGCTAAAATTTCTTCAAAAGAAAGATTTTTATTTTTCGTTTCGTAATTTCTTATTTGCAATTCGCTAATATCTATACGATACAATAAAGCAGATAACTGCGAATTATTATTTAGTAAAGGTTTTAACTGCAAGCGAATTGAAGCTGTTAAAGGTTCCAGGTCTATTGGTAAATTCTCTACAAAGTCTGTATCCAAACTGCAACTATCAAAATCTTTTTTTAGCTGACGTTTAAACAGGTCAAATAAATTTTCCTGCACCAGGAAATTGTTCACTTCTAATTCTTCCATCATCTACGGTTTTAATAATAAGCGTTCAACAATTTTTTTATTTATAACATGTGACTCGATAATTTCTTTGACATCTGTTTTTTCTACACCAACATAAAATGTCCCTTCAGGGTAAATGGCTACTGTAGGACCAAAATCGCAAATGCCAAGGCAACCGCTTTTATTGGCGCGGATCTTTAAATTTACATTAAGGTCTTTTAATTGTTTTTTAAATTCGACCACTAATTCTAATCCATGTGCTTCACCACAACTTAATCTATCTCCTCCTGTGCGTTGGTTAGTACAAACAAAAATATGAATATCGAAAACCATCTCTAACAAATATATTCAATTAACTTTTGAATAAGAGCAAAAAAAATCCCCGTGTTATAAACAACATAGGTTTTAGTATGTAAAGATCCTTTTCTAAATAGATTTTGGTGTCACTTTTTGCTTGATGACGTCAATGCTTTAATAAAGGCTCTGTAGCAGAAATTAAACTCTTTAATGTTTTTTTCGTCACTTTTGGCGCGCAAAAGTAACCAAAACGCATTTGATCTTTTGAAGGAGATTTTTTCTTTCGCGAATTAGAGCAGCGAAAGAAAAACCGCTGCCTCGCTAAGCACTTTTCTGTGCGCCTAATCAACTTAACGCCTAGCTTAGCTCGCATCTATCTCTGCAAAAGATCAAGATAGAAAACCCAAACATCTAACCGCTTAATTCAATACGGAATGCTGTCCGCGTAAGCACACAAAGTGAGACGGCCTCATAAGATTTTGCGTAAAAATCTTTGCCGTTCAAAAGCGTTGGCCTGTGCGAAGATGATTTTGGCTGTTCGCGAAGCGCTTAAATCATCAGATTGAATGGCATTGATTTTTAGCAAAATATTATGAAAGCCTTGACTTTTTTGTTACTTTTTGTGTTAAGACAAAAAGTAAGGCGAAAAATTAGGTGATAGTCGAACAAACTAACTCAAATATGCGTTGTATATTTGCCTTGCGTTAAAAGTTAAAAAAACAACAAAAAATGACAAAAATATTAATAACCGGAGGAAGTGGTTTAGTTGGTAAAACAGTTTCCGAACTATTATTAAAAAAAGGACATACCGTTGTTTGGTTAAGCAGGGAAAGTGGAAATTATAAAGGTATCACAAAATTTAAGTGGGATATTTCTAAAAAATATATTGATGAAAAAGCTTTTGAAGGAGTAGACAGCATTATTCATTTAGCCGGCGCTGGAATTGCAGATAAACGTTGGACAACTGAATACAAAAAACAAATTATTGATTCGCGGGTTAAAAGTAGTGAGCTGTTGTTTAACTACATGTCTAAAAATAAATTTCCGATTCACACTTTAGTTGGCGGCAGCGCTATGGGTTATTATGGCGCCATACAAAGCGAAAAGCTGTTTCTTGAAACAGATAATGCCGGAACTGATTTTCTCGCAGAAACCTGTGTGCTTTGGGAGAAAAGCTACGAACCTTTTATTAATTCCGGTATTCGCACTTCCATAATACGAACAGGTATTGTTCTAAGCAAACAAAGTGGAGCTTATGCAAAAATGGCTCCCGCCTTTAAACTGGGACTTGGCGCTGCTGTTGCAAGCGGTGAACAATATTTTCCATGGATCCACATTAATGATATTGCTAAAATTTTTGTACATGCATTATTAGATCAAAAAGTTAGCGGCATTTACAATGGGGTTGCTTCAGAATTGATAACGAATAAAGAGTTTTCTAAACAATTGGCAAAGAGTTTTAATAAACCATTTTTCTTACCTAATGTACCGGCTTTTATTTTAAAAATAGTTATGGGCGAAAGCTCTGTAATGGTTACTGAAGGCACAAAGATCAGCAATCAAAAAATAAAAGATAGCGGTTTTAAGTTTGAGTTTGAAAGCCTAGAAACTGCTTTAAAGTCATTAGTCTTTAGTCCTTAATAAATCCATTTCACTTCTTTCACATCTAAATAACAAGATTGGTCATTTCTAGTCTTTAACCATAACAATCCTTCATCACTTACGCCTTGCACAAACATGGTTTTTACCATGCCATCTATCTCAAAATCCATCCAGTTATTTAACCTAAAAAAGTGTTTTAAATAGGTCTCTTTTATCTTACTTAATTTGTTATTTTTTAGTTCTAAATAATGTTTTTCGAAATATTTACAGAACAGTTTTAAAACTTTATCTACCTCAATATCCTTATTTAGCAATACTTTTAGCGAGGTGGCATTGAATGCTTCGTCAAAGATCGTTTGATTAACGTTAATGCCCACTCCCACTACACTCCAGCTCAACTGCGTGTTTGTAACGTTGTTCTCTATCAATATCCCGGCTATCTTCTGTTTATTCACCAATATGTCATTAGGCCATTTAATTTTTATGTCAAATTGGCTACTGTCCAATATTTCAGCCAATGCGTCATAACAGGCCAATGCCGATATTTGGTATAAATAATGCTGGTTTTTAAGGTCTAAAAAAGTAGGTCTTACAATTAGCGAAGCAGTCAAATTGCTTGTCTTTTCGGTCTTCCACACGCTTCCGCGCTGCCCTCTTCCATTCGTCTGTTCCGCTGTATGCACCACTGTTCCTTCAACGGGGTTAACGTTCTTTAACATCTCTATGGCATAAGAATTGGTACTATTAACCTGTGGTAAAAAAATAAGATTTCTGCCAATAAATAATGTTTCCATTAAACCAAATAAGATTAAATTTGTTCTTTAGTGTAAACCTAGTAAATTTAATTAAAAGTTAAGCGACAAATAACAATTTATGGCCAAAATTCCGGTTAAAAAAGCAGCAGCTAAAAAAACAATAAAATCTGCCGTTAAAAAGAAAGAAACTACAAAAGCTGCTCCCGCTAAAAAGGTTGCTGCTAAAAAAACTGTGAAGGCTAAACTTGGGTTTGCTGCAGTAGGCAAGAAAAAAAGCACAAAAGCCAAAGCTCCTGCAAAGAAAGTAATTAAGAAAAAGGTTATAACTCCCGAAGAAAGAGAGTTTCGTGAGGCCAACCTTATAGCCAATTCAGAAAATAAAAAGAAAACAGGCAGCAGCACAAAACGTCCTAAAAAATCTTCTACACCAAAAGAAACAACGAGTCTGTTAGACGCCATTGTTGAAGGTATGGAAGACCGCAAGGCGAAGAATATTACCATTTTAAACATCAGCAAATTAGATAACCGTGTTACGGATTATTTTGTTATTTGCGATGCGGATAGCAAGACCCACGTTAACTCTATTGCCGATAGCGTAGAAGACATGGTTATAAAATTGACAAACGAAAAAGCCTACCACGCCGAAGGACACCAGAACAGCGAATGGATCTTAATTGATTACATTAACATTGTGGTGCATGTATTTTTACGCGAGACCCGTGAATTTTACAATATTGAAGGGCTTTGGGGCGATGCCGAAATAACTACCATTAATTAAAATTTTACATAGATAGAATCTAAGATGAGCGACGAACAAAATACAGAACCTACACAGAACGATACGAACAATAAATCCAGTTCGTCTGAAGAAGAGAGAAAGAAACAATTTGAGCGTATGAAAGAAAAATTCAGTCGCCCTAATTCTAATTTTGGAGGCGGTAAAGGCGGCAACAGCGGCAATAATTTTTATTGGATCTATGGGGTTGTTATAGCAGTATTATTATTTATTGTTTTTTACGGCAATGGTTTTACACCAAAATTGCAGGAAATTAGCCAGGGTAAATTTTACCAGGATATGCTTGCAAAAGGCGATGTAAAAGAAGTTGTTATTGTAAATAAAACAATTGCAAGAATTTATATTGATGCAGATACAATTGCAAATGCAAACCGTTACAAAGATCCAAAAACAGCACGTGCTTTATTCCCTGATAAAAATTATAAAGGCCCGCATTTTTATATTACTGTTCCATCTATTGATAATTTAATGCTGGGAATGGAAAAAGTGCAGAATGAAGCAGGTATTCCAAAAGATAAGCAGGTTTTTGCTCGTAGTATTGAAGAGACCAATTGGATGAGCGATCAGTTACCATGGTTATTACCAATATTAATTATGGTAGTGCTTTGGATAGTGATGATGCGCCGTATGGGCGGTGGCGGTGGCAGCGGTGGCCCCGGCCAGATATTTAATATCGGCAAATCAAAAGCAACTTTATTTGATAAAGACTCTAACGTAAATATTACTTTTAATGATGTTGCCGGATTAGACGGTGCAAAAATGGAGGTGATGGAGATCGTTGATTTTCTTAAGAATCCAAAAAAATATACCGACTTAGGTGCAAAAATTCCTAAAGGTGCTTTATTGGTTGGCCCTCCGGGTACCGGTAAAACCTTACTAGCGAAAGCAGTTGCAGGCGAAGCAAAAGTTCCTTTCTTCTCGTTAAGCGGATCGGATTTTGTGGAGATGTTTGTAGGTGTTGGTGCAAGCCGTGTGCGTGACTTGTTTAAACAAGCAAAAGAAAAAGCACCTTGTATCATCTTTATTGATGAGATAGATGCGATCGGTCGTGCACGTGGTAAGAATGCTGCAGCCGGTGGAAATGATGAACGCGAGAACACTTTAAATCAATTATTGACCGAGATGGATGGTTTTGGAACCAACAGCGGTGTAATTATTTTAGCTGCTACAAACCGTGCAGATATTTTGGACAGAGCGTTGATGCGTGCAGGTCGTTTTGACAGACAAATTTATGTTGACATGCCTGACTTAAATGAGCGTAAAGAAATTTTTGCGGTGCATTTAAAGAAAATTAAAATTGACGAGAGTGTACAAATTGATTTCTTAGCAAAACAAACTCCCGGTTTTAGTGGTGCAGACATTGCGAACATTTGTAACGAAGCAGCTTTGATCGCAGCGCGTTCAAATAAAAAGACAGTACAAAAACAGGATTTCTTAGATGCAGTAGATAGAATTATTGCAGGTTTAGAAAAGAAGAATAAAATTATTACGCCACAGGAAAAACGTGTAATTGCTTTTCACGAAGCGGGACATGCAACAGTGAGCTGGATGTTAGAGCATGCGAGCCCATTGGTAAAAGTGACTATTGTACCGCGTGGCCGCTCGCTAGGCGCTGCCTGGTATTTACCGGAAGAAAGACAAATTACTACTACTGAGCAAATAATGGATGAAATATGTGCTGCTTTAGGTGGACGTGTTGCAGAAGAAATAACATTTGGAAAAATAAGCACAGGCGCTTTAAGCGATCTTGAGAAAATAACCAAACAAGCCTATGCTTGTATAGTATATTACGGTTTAAATGAAAAGATCGGAAATATTAGTTACTACGATAGTTCAGGGCAAGGCGATTATACATTTAGTAAACCTTATAGCGAGAACACGGCAAAAACAATTGACGAAGAGGTGAAAAAGATGATAGATATTGCTTATGCAAAAACAAAACAGATCTTATTGGTTAATAAAGATAAACTGACATTACTCGCACAAAAATTATTAGAGAAAGAAGTTATTTTTAAAGAAGACCTTGAAGACATTTTTGGTAAACGTCCTTTTGACAAACCGGAAGAAATTATGACACCAAAAATTGATGCTAATACAACTACTCCAAAAATAGATAGTTTGTAGAAAATAATTTTAAAATTAAAAAGGCGGATCAGAAATGGTTCGCCTTTTTTAGTTAAAGTGAATTTATTTCGTAAATTTAAGTAATGAAAAAGGTAACAGGACAACCAGGAAAGTGGTTATTTCTAAATAGAATATCATTTATTAAAAAAGGCATAAATTACTATCTGGTAGTTTATGCTCTTTTATTTCCTTTTTTCGGATTCACTCAAATCGCAAATTATGTTTCAAACGGAAGTTTTGAAAATAATTATTCTTGTGTTAGTTTTAATTCAATTAATGTTGCAAAAAATTGGCGTTCAATAGATTCATCAATATTTTCTGGAGTGCTTTATTGCAGTTCATGTTATTCTAATATTCCAAGCAATTCATATGGTTATCAATGGCCAAGAACAGGTCAAAGCAATGTAATAACAGATTTCTTGTGTCAACCCCCTCAATGTTCATCAACATCAAATAGGGGTTATTACAGAAATCGGTTAAAGGCAAATCTAATTTCCGGCAAAACATATTGTGTCAAATTTTATGTAAATATTGGGAACAATAGTACTTATGGTATTGATGCTTTTGGAGCTTATTTTGGTGATAACTCTTTAGATACGATTACAAAAATTAGTATACCTCTTACGTATCTTAATCCGCAAGTACAAAATCCTATTGGTAATATTATTACTGATACTTTAAATTGGATTGCTATTACTGGTACGTTTGTAGCCAATGGAACAGAAAAAAACTGCGTGATAGGCAATTTTAAATCAGATGCAAACACAAATAAAATACTAATTAACCCAACCTTTTTACCAAAAATAGCTACAACAGTATTAGTTGACGATGCCTCTTGCATCCCTTTAGATCTTCCCGCTTATGCAGGTCCTGATATTTGGGGTATACCAGGCAACACGGTTTATATAGGTAGGCCGCAAGATGTTGGTATTGATGAAGCTTGCCAATGGTTTCAGTTGCCTAATACAACTAGTGTTATTTCAACTTCCGCTGGTTTAACCCTAACAGTTACTATTCCAACTTGTACGTACATGGTGAAACAGGATATTTGCGGTGTGATCAAATATGATACAGTAGTTGTTTATGCAAGCGGAGTTGGCCTTTTAAGTTCGAGCGCTGTCGAGAACAATGTAAGGCTCTTTCCTAACCCTGCGCAAGATCTTTTAAGTATTGAGTTAGATTTTAATAATAGTCAATCTTTTAATTTAAGATTGTATAATAATCTTGGACAATTGATTAGAGAAGAAGAACTTGTTTTCAAGAATAAAACTGCAACGGTGAACACGAAAGAACTTACCAACGGAATTTATTTCGTAAATTTAGTTAATGAAAAGGGCGAGAAATCGGTTAAAAAATTGGTTATTGCAAAATAAATTAAATTTATTTTTTCAAAAAAAACATTTGAAGTATTTTATAACGCTTCAAATGTTTTTTTGTTTTTCCTCCTATATAGCTCAAACTGCTAACTATGTTAGTAATGGTGGCTTTGAGCAAAAATATAACTGTAATTATCCTAACTTTATTAATATAGTTAAGAATTGGAGAACAATCGATTCTTTAAACTTTAGTGTTACATTTAATAATACTTGTTATCCAAATATTCCTTACGGCCTTCATGGATTTCAATGGGCAAGGACTGGACAAAGTTATGCAGAAGCTTCATTTTTATGCCAACCACCCGCATGCTCAATTGAAAGTAACAGAGGTTATTTTAGAAATCGCCTAAAGTCAAATCTAATATCAGGAAAAATATATTGTGTAAAATTTTATGTGAATATTACTGATAATTCTAGTTATGGAATAGACTCATATGGTGCGTATTTTGGCGACATTACACTAGATACAATTACAAAAACACAAGTGCCTTTAACCTATTTAACCCCACAAGTACAAAACACAGTTAGCAACATTATTACCGATACAATGAATTGGATACCTGTGACTGGAACTTTTGTTGCTAGTGGTACAGAAAAATTTATGGTTATTGGTAATTTTAAATCTGATGCGGCGACTACTAAAACTCTAATTAATACTATCAATGCACCCAATGTTTATTGTAATGTTTTAGTCGATGATGTTTCTTGTATCCCTTTAGATCTTCCCGCTTATGCAGGTCCTGATATTTGGGGCATACCTGGCAATACAGTTTATATTGGCAGGCCACAAGATGTTGGTATTGATGAAGCTTGTCAATGGTTTAAGTTACCTAACACAACTAGCGTAATTGCAACTTCTGCCGGTTTAACCTTAACAGTTACTATTCCAACTTGTACATACATGGTGAAACAAGATATTTGCGGCGTAATTAAATATGATACAGTGATAGTTTATGCAAGCGGAGTTGGTTTAAATCAACAAGAAATTATTAAGAATAATTTTAACTTATTTCCAATTCCTGCAAAAGATGAGTTAAACATCGGTTTCAATTTTGACCTTGATAATGAATTTACAAAGATTGAAATTTTAAATAATCTTGGTCAAATAATTAGGGAAGAAGAAATTGTTTTTAAAAATAAGGGCGCTTCGGTAAAAACCAATGATCTGCCAAACGGTGTTTATTTACTTAATTTAAAAAGTGCCAACTCATTAAGCGTTAGTAAACGCTTTGTTATTGCCCGATAATAAATGGATTAGCAAAAATTGGCATGATTTATGTGAGTTTTTAATGATCAAACACACTTCAAAATGAAAGTACTTAAATGGTTTTACATCTCCATAATATTGCAACTTAATTTTTTTGGATTTACGCAAAACTTAGTTCCCAACGGTGATTTTGAGACTCATTTAGCTTGCCCGTATGGTTTAGGGTTGGTCAATTATGCTACCGGTTGGGTTCAACCCACAGTCGGAAGTTGTGATTTTTTTGACACCTGCGCCTTTGCAAATTCGGTTGACATTCCAAATAATTATTTTGGTGTTCAAAATGCATATAATGGCAAGGGATATAGTGGAATTTATGCTTATTACTTTTGGCCCACCACATATAGGGAATATATCCAGACTCAACTCAACTCACCACTTATTATTAACGCAAAATATTATATCTCATGTAGGGTATCATTGGCCGACAGCTCGAAATACGCAACCGATGATCTTGGAATTTATATTTCGCAAAATCCACCCACTACAAATTCTGATACCGCTCTTAGCAATTTTATTCCACAAGTAGCTAATCCTCAAAACCAATTCTTAACTAACAAAACTGGTTGGAAACGAATATTTGGTTCGTACAAAGCGCTAGGTGGTGAAGAATATATTACTATTGGCAATTTTAAAAACGACGCTAATACGGATACGGTCCGGGTATCATTGCCGATTTATAGACCTGGTGATACCACAAGCTACTATTACATTGACCGTGTTTGCGTTTCGTTGGATTCGGCTTTTTGTTATGGTCCAAACGATGAAGTAGGAATAACGGAATTAACTCAAATGAAAAGTTCAATTTACTATAACAACGAACAAATTATTATTGATCAAAACGGAAGTTATAAAATAGAAATATTTGACGTGTATGGAATTAAGAGGAAAGAAGAAATTTTTGAAGGAAAACAATCTATAGATGTTTCAACTTTGGAAAAGGGATGTTATATTATTATACTTCAGCAAAATGAAAGTGCCATCCGGAAGAAGTTATATATTTCAAATTAGAATTAAATTTTTCTTTAAAATGACTAATACCGAAAAGAAGTAGTATGAAAAAAACATTATTAATTTTATTTACTTTTTTAGGAGTAATAAATAACTGTGCTAAATCCCAATCGTCAATTGTTACAGCTACATTCCAAATTACAAATACGTGTACGACTTGTTGTAATGGAACTATTTCGGTAACCGGAATAACTTATACCTGTCCTAGCACTCCTCCAATAAATCTTGCGCTAATAACTCCTACCACAGGTTCTCCTATATTCGGAAACACCTCAACATGGACGGGTTTATGTAATGGTGTTTATACTGTGGCAGTGAACTTTAATGGTGATCCAAATCCTTCAGCATGTGGAGCATATTTTACCTGCTCGGTGGGTTATAATATTCCAACAAATTTAGTCGGTATCGAAGTTTATAAGTCGAATTTTGATGTTTTTCCAAACCCCGCAAATGACAAAATAAATGTCCGATTTACTTCTGGCGAAAAAGAATTCACCAAAGCGCAAATAGTAAATAGTGTTGGGCAAGTTGTAAAAGAAGTTGAATTAAATAATAACACACAAATTAATATTGAAGATCTGCCTAGCGGCGTTTATATTTTAAATTGTAAAAATCTAGAATCTTCAATCATCAGCAAACGTTTTGTAGTTGCGCGGTAAGTAAATCAAACGTAAACAAAAGCTACAGCGGGGTACACATTTGCTAGATAAAAAATGTACTTATTAAGCCAAGCAATATCAAAAAATGAATGGTGGTTAAAATAAAATAGTCTTTGCTTTTTTTAATTCCTTTGTAAATGCTTATGCCTATAAGCACAATAATAACCAGCACTAATAAAATTAAAGCAATACTCCCAAAGCCAAGTCCACCGTCATGCTGGCCGGGACTTAACCAGTTTAAAACATAAATAATAACAAATGATGCTACGTAAAAAATAAGGGTGGATATGTATTTATTCATGTTTAATTTTATTATTCCCTAACATCTGTTTCCGATAATTCGAAGGTCTTACTAAAGTCGCGAACTCTTTTGGTTTGATCTCCGGGTCCGCTCTGAATGTATTCTGCCCACATGATGATGTCACGCGGATCAGTTTTTGCGCTATCAAGACAGACCTTTAATTTTTTAATGTTCTTGTCAGCTAAAAATATAATGCAACGAATAAGTCTGGGGTTGTTTAATTCTCGTCCGCCACCAACAGCAGCAGAGATCAATGCAAATACTTCTTCAGCTTGTGCGCCAAAGTCGGATTTTATTTTTTCACGTATGTCAGGTATGTTGATCAAATCCTCCCCCGCCCTCCGGGCACCCCCTCCAGAGGGGGACAAGCATAAGGTTTAAGCAAATTTCTTCTCAAACTCTTTCATAACATCTACCAATACTTTCACACTGTCTAAAGGCAAAGCATTGTACATAGATGCACGGTAACCTCCCACGTCACGGTGTCCACGTATGCCGCTGATGTTAGCGTCTTTCCATAATTTATCAAACTCTGCTTCTAACTCCGGTTTTGTAGTTAAGAAACAAGCATTCATATTACTGCGATCTTCTTTTGCAGTTGTGCCTACAAATAAAGTATTGCGGTCAATTTCGTTATATAAAAGATCTGCTTTTTGTTGGTTAATTTTTTCTATCCAGGCTACTCCTCCATTCTTCTTTAACCATCTTAAGGTTAAAAGCGTTACATAAATTGGGAACACCGGTGGCGTGTTATACATACTGCCGCCTTTAATGTGTACCTGGTAATCCAGCATTGATAACATTTTGCGACCTGTTTTTCCAAGCGCACCTTTTTTTACCATAACCATTGTGCTACCTGCAGGACCCATATTTTTTTGCGCACCTGCATATATCAAAGTAAAATCTTTAGCATTTACTTTGCGACTGAATATATCAGAACTCATATCGCAAACTATTGGAATATTAGTTTTAGGGAATTCTTTTAGCTGTGTTCCAAAAATAGTATTGTTACTGGTTATGTGTAAATAATCAGCATCTGTTGGAATATCGTAACCCTTTGGGATGTAATTAAAATTCTTGTCTTCTGAACTTGCAATTACTTTTGTGTTACCTAATATTTTTGCTTCTTTAATAGCTTTGCTGGCCCACACGCCTGTATTCACATAAGCGGCATAACCTTTATCTGTCAATAAATTATAAGGCACCATTGCAAATTGTAAACTGGCACCGCCACCTAAATACATTACATCATAATCATCGCCTACTTCAAATAATTCTTTGATAATGGCGTGCGATTCGTCAATTACTTTTTCATAGTTCTTGCTGCGATGAGATATCTCTAACAATGATAAATTTAAATTATCAAAATTGATACAGGCATCTGAGGCTTGTTTTAAAACTTCTTCGGGTAAAATTCCGGGACCGGCGCTAAAGTTGTGTGGCTTTGACATATAATTTATTTTAGTTTTTAAATGCGATTTGAGACTTTAAAATTAATAAATGTTTTAATCATGTAGTAATTTTATTGTACCGTTATTTAAAGTAATTATTAAAACTCCGCCTTTTACCGGCTGAATGTTACTGATATCGCTAAAAACAAGCTCTCCCTTGTGGTTTATCAACTGCTCGCTTTCGCTGTGAACGAGGTAATAATGGGGAGAGATCTTTTGAATTTCGGCAATAGAAGAAAAAACTTCTTTACCCTGCAAATTAATTAATACAAATTTATCTTTAATTTGAACTAAAGCACAACTGTCTTTAAAATCTCCGGCTCTATTGTATTTATAAGGAATAACAAGGTTCAGTTTACGATCAACGTAACCATATTTATTTTTATTTTTCACGCGTATCAATCCGTTTGACGCGAAATTTATTTCATCATACACTCCAAAATCAATGCTGTTGCGGCCATTGGCATCCATCAAAGCCTGTTGGTTCTTTTTAATGAGTTTAAATACTAAACCGTTGGTATAAAAATCTGCAGGTCTTTCTTTTGTAAAATCGTAAGCAACAGCACTTAAAAAACAACCGTTACTATTGTAAAAACCATACAAATTATTTAGTACCACAATAAATACACCTTTGCTTGCTTTTATTACCTGGTCGTATTTTGTATCTAAAATTATTTTACCGCTTGCATTAATTAAACCGTATGAATTTCCTTTTTTTACAATGGCTATCTTATCTGCATCAAAGTCTGAAAGCCAGTCAAACTCAGCCTTATGTACATAACCGTCTTTCGATACAAAACCACTTTTATTCTCTGAACGGTAATAGGCAAAACCATTTTTAAAATCGCCAAGCTCTTCAAATTTTGGTTCAAGAATCACTTGTCCGAAATTATTTAAGGCACCAAATTTTCCATTTAATTTTACGGTATAAAAGCTATCTGAGATCTCGTTTATCTCGTCATACACCTGCGAAATGATTTGTCCTTGTCTATTAATAAAACTCCATTGTTTACCAAATTTTACCGGAGCAATTCCATTATTAAAGGTATAGCCTTCGGTAAAGATCTGTCCAAAGGCATCAGTATTTTCTTTGTTGATATAATACACAGTATCGTTCCTGTTCACAACTGAAAGGCCTTCTGAAAAACCGCTCACTGCATCAAATACGGGGGCAATGATCATTTTAGCACTCGTATCAATAAAACCAAAAAGGTCACCCTTTTCATAAGGATAAAGTACGAGGTTATTTAATTCAAGTTCTTTTAAAATTGAATTCTTTAAAGGAAAGTTAGGATTCTCTTGTAAGAATTTCTCAAGCTCGCTGTTAGAAAAAGATTTTACTGTAAGCGCAAATAATAATTTCCATGCTTCAAGGGTTTGAGGTGCTTTAGGGTAATTGGCTACAAAATTTTTAAGTCCGCTAACATCCGAACGTTCTTTATATATAGAGAATAATTTTTCGTAAGCAGAATTCAATAAAATATTTTTTGGGTTTACTTTTATAAAACTGATGTACGATGCATCTGTATTATCTTTGGTTGATTCGTCAAAAATTTGTCTGTCTATTAACAACAACGCTTCTTGCACAAAAGCACTTTGCGGATGCGTAATAACAAACTCTTTGGTTTGCCTGCTATCATTATATCCCAGAGTCTCGTTATAATCCTGTTCGTCGCGCAAATAAATAACCTGGCTCAATAAATTTTGGTTGGCTAAATAATTTTGTTTTAAAAATGTATTACATTTTTGTGCCGAGACCTCTTTCTTTAGTTTTTGAAAAGCTTTTGTGGCAACAGAATCCACCAAATTTAAAATGCTGGCGCTATCAATTTTAAATTGAAAGAATTCTTTCTTCTCACGCTTCACAAAGAAAAAATTATAGCTCAACGCAGCGTATTTTGAAGCTGAATCTAAATTAAAAAAAGGATTATCGTTACGACTATAAATTACTGCAAGTCCGTAAGAAGAATAAGGATCATGTTTAGAATTAAAATTTCCTGTAAATAATTTTTTGGCTTTAAAGTAGTCGTAAATAGAAAGTGCCTTAAAGCCATTCTCCACTTTAGAGGCATTTAGATTAGAAAGGCAAAAAACGAATAAGAAAATATAGAAGGTACGAGGTATGTTGGTCTTTAACTTCACAATTGGAGCCCTTAAGTTTGTTATTATTTTAAGACCAATCAAGCCAAAAACTTCAAATTATTACATACCTTTGTTGATAATTATGTTCACAACTGGCCGCATCATTTTTACCCTCGTTTTTTTAGTAGCTTTTATAGCCTATCTGGTCTGGAGCTACCGTAAAGACAGGAAAGCCACAAAAGTTCACTTTAATAAACCTTACCTTATTCTTATCGGAATATTAAGTTTTTTAACAATTCTCTATATTATTGTTAAAATCAGGAAGTTTCTATAAAAAACATCGATAGAATTGCTATATTTGTCTACAAAAATACTATTAACGAAAATGAAAAAATCCTTATTTATAGCTTGTTTTTTAGGCTTTGGCGCTCTTGCTAACGCTGCAACACTTGTTATTGAGGGAAAATACCAAAATAAGAACGTTTTTGTACAAAACGCTTACGGTGTTAACGGTGTGGGTTTTTGCGCACAGGAGATAAAAGTAAATGGTAAGATCACAACAGATGAAACCAACTCAAGCGCTTTTGAAATTGACCTTGCTGCTTTACAATTAAAATACGGACAAAAAGTTGTTATTGAGATCGTACACAAAGACAACTGCGTACCTAAAGTATTAAACTTAGAAGACCTTAAATCAAAACCAACTTTCGAAATATTGACCATGAACATTTCACCAACAGGTGTTTTAAAATGGAATTCAAAAAACGAAACAGGTTCTTTACCTTATATCATCGAACAATTTAAATGGAACAAATGGATCCCAATTGGTGAAATGGACGGTGTTGGAAGTCCAGAGCCACATGAGTATTCTTTTCAGGTTACGATGCACAGCGGCGAAAATAAATACCGCGTAAAACAAAAAGGTTTAAATTCATTCTCAAAATATTCTCAGGAAGTAAGTTTAAAATCTACAACTGAAAAACCATCTTTTGCAATTCCAAAAAGCGGTAAAAGTATTGATTTTAGTATGGAAACAGCTTACGAGGTATTTGATGCTTATGGCGATGTAGTTAAAAAAGGCTACGGTAACCAAGTAAATATTGATAATCTTAAAAAAGGAAAATACTATTTATGTTACGATAACACATTAACCGACTTTACGAAATAATTTGTAAGATCGTTTTTAGCTCGTTAAGTATCATTGCAGTTGCACCCCAAACTTTATTGCCCTCTACCGAAAAGTAGGGGGCTTTTATTTTAAAGCCATCTGCTTCTACAGTCCCCTGTTCTATTGTTGCATCGTCCATTAATTTTTGCAACGATAATTTTAAAATATTTTTCACCTCGCGTTCATGCGGAATTATTTTTGGATCTTTTATTTTACAAAAACCAACATAGGGCTCTACTACAAAACCACTTACTGGAATGTATAACTGTGTTAGTTTCCCTATCACTTCAACTTCTTCATGTAATCCTATCTCTTCAAAACATTCGCGCAAAGCAGTGTTCTGCAAATTACCGTCCTCTGTCTCATACTTGCCTCCCGGAAAACTAACCTGGGCACTATGCACACCTTTATAAGGTACCCTTTCCATTAATGGAATGAATAGATTATCATCATTATCAATGCAAAATAATATCATTACAGCACTTGGTCTGTACTGTTTTTCATTTAAACCCGCCACATCTATCTTATCGCGCGTAACATGCGCCATGCCATACTGGGCAGGCCATCCGGGTAAGGGTTTTTGCAGCTCTGTTTTAAGTTTATTTAGAAGTTGTATCAAATATATTCGGCAATTTAAGGGTTAAATTAAGTAAATTTGTAACACATTATGAACGAGTTTAAATTAAACACAATTGACGAAGCCTTAGAGGACATTCGCAAAGGTAAGGTTATTATAGTTGTTGATGACGAGGATCGTGAGAACGAAGGAGATTTTATTACCGCTGCAGCAAACGCTACGCCCGAGGTAATTAATTTTATGGCAACGCATGGCCGTGGATTAATTTGCACCGCTATTACTGAGCAAAAAGCAAAAGAATTACAATTAGATATGATGGTGAGTGCAAATACAAGTACGCACGAAACCGCTTTTACTGTTTCTATAGATCTTTTAGGGTTTGGTTGTACTACCGGTATCTCGGCATCCGACAGAAGCAAAACAATTTTAGCATTAATAGATCCTACAAAAAAAGCAAGTGATTTTGGAAGACCCGGACATATTTTTCCTTTAAAAGCAAAAGAAGCCGGTGTATTAAGAAGGACCGGACATACAGAAGCTACTATAGATCTTGCGCGCTTAGCGGGTTTTGATCCATGCGGTGCTTTAGTTGAGATAATGAATGAAGATGGCAGCATGGCACGCCTACCTGATCTTGTAAAAATTGCAGAGCGTTTTGATCTGAAAATAATTACAATCAAAGATCTTATCAGTTACCGTTTGGCAAAAGAAACAATTGTTGAACGCGTTGTTGAAGTGAAGATGCCAACCAATTGGGGTGACTTTGATCTTATAGCATACAAAGTACAAACTAACGGCCAGGAGCATATGGCATTGGTAAAAGGTAAATGGGAAAAAGATGAACCTGTGTTAGTACGCGTACACTCAAGTTGTGTTACAGGAGATGTGTTTGGAAGTTGCCGTTGTGACTGCGGCCCACAATTACATGCAGCTATGGAAATGGTTGAGAAAGCAGGTAAAGGTGTTATTGTATACATGAATCAGGAAGGTCGTGGAATTGGCTTATTAAATAAATTAAAAGCGTATAAGTTGCAAGAGAACGGTAGAGATACCGTTGAAGCAAATATTGAACTTGGTTTTAAAATGGACGAGCGCGATTACGGTATAGGTGCACAAATTTTACGCGATCTTGGTTTAAGTAAAATTAAATTGCTTACCAATAATCCTAAAAAACGCGCAGGCCTTATTGGTTATGGTTTAGAGATAGTAGAAAATATTCCTATTATTATAGAATCTAACCCGCACAATGTAAAATATTTGCAGACCAAGAAAGAAAAAATGGGTCACTCCTTTTAATTTCTCTTAAATTTTAGATTTGTTATATTTGTTACTGTCAGTTAAATGAGAGTAATAAAATTCTATATTCTTTTCCAATTTATTTTTTTCGGAAATTTATTTTCGCAAGAGGAATTTGTTGATTTTAGTATCAGCGAACCTAAACATATTTCTTATTTTGATTACAGACTTATAAAAGTTACAGATCAAAGAACTGATACTAGTAACGTGGGTTTTATATACGGTACTATTTTAAAAAGATTAGCTTATGTACAACCTAGTGTATCCTTAAAAGATCAGCTTCAAACGGCTATTACTTATATAGCTGATTCAACTGGAAACGGTGAACTACTTTTGCAAGTAAGAAAAATGAAATTTATTCAGCGCACAAATGAATACGATGATAACGGCGTGTTTTTTTTCAGGGCTAATCTTTATTCAAAAAATAATACCGTTTATACAAAAATTGCGTGTATAGATACATTACTCGTTGTTCCAAATTCAGAATATCCAATAACATTTACAAAAAAAGCGGGACAATTAGTAAGTGATTTTGTTTTTAATAATTCTTACAAGCAAATTCAAAATAAAAATTGGTCTTATCATGATATCATTAAAATAGATAGTGTTGAAAAAAGCCAGGCTAAAGCATATTGTGTTGGAGATTATACAAATGGTGTTTATACCAGCTTTGATTCTTTTAAAAAACAAACACCCGATTTTAAAGCCTCTAAACTTAAATTCAGAAGTATCACGCTAAAAAAAGTATATAAAAATAATTCTGAAAACAAATCCATTAAAGTAGATGTTCGTAACGTATTTGCTGTAGTAGAAAAAGGTAATATCTATATCTCTACCGAATACGGTTTTCGAACCTTATATAAATTTGATGGTGATTTTTATTTTATTGGCAAAGGGAGCAGAAATCTACGAATTGAAGATGTGCTTCCAAAGTTAGGAGGTTTTATTCTTTTACCATTGTATCCTATACTTATAACATCTGTGCTTATTAGCGTTTCACCAAAATCTTATTTCGAAACAAAAGTTGATCACGTAGATGGTCGATTTATGCGTTGCAAACAAATAAAAACTTACTAAATGAAAATAAAAAAATTCACTTGTAACAATTGTGGCGCACCAAAAGTAAACGCTTATAAATCACCTTACATTATTTGTGATTACTGCGGCAACTTTACAGACCTAGATTATACCATAAGCCTGCTAGCATGGAACTCTGATCCTAAACGCGCAGAGAAATATCAAAAAGCAAACCTTAGTTTTCAAAGTAAATTAAATGAAAGCTTAATTAAAAAAGATAAAAAAGAATATTACGAACTACAGGTAAAATACTGGGATGTTTATTATCGCCTTTACCCAGAATATTTACCACCAACAATAAATTTTGATGATAATTTTTATCAGCCTTTTTTAGCTATTTGCGCCGATTCGGCCACTGTTGCTGCTTTTGATCCGAAGTATCAAAAAAAGGCAAAAACGCAACTGAATTTACAAGGTGATATGGAATACTATACTGAAAAAGGTCAATCAAAAGTAAAAGGCGAAGGTTTTTTTAGAATGATAAATTCATACATAGATTATTTAAAAGAAGAGTTTAAATTATTTTACGATAATCCTGAATATGCATTGATGCATAAGGTCTTTCCTTATGACGCGAACCTTAAAATGAAGATCTCAACTCTTGTACAAATTTGGTTACCTTATTTAAATGAAAAAGACGGAAAAACATTTTTAAAACAAACCGGTTTTGATGCTGATTATATTGATCCTGTAAAAGTAGAGGGGAATAAAACGCCTTGCCAGTTTTGCAAAGTAGAATTGTTTGTTCCTGAAAATTCATTAAAGGTTCACTGCGAAGAATGTCACAAAACCAATATAATTAAAAGTAAATTTAATTGTATGGGCTGTGGGGTTGAAAATGAAATTCCTGAACATCCGGTAAACACCATTGATTGCAAAGCCTGCAAACTTGAGAACAGATTGGTTAAAGCAATGTTTGGGTAGTTAATTATTTAGAGGACAACAACGTAGCTACACATTCACCAAAACCAACACGTTTACCTTCTTTCTCACAATAACCACGGATAATAATTGTATCATTATCATTCACGAATTTACGTTCAGTACCGTCTTTTAAAGTAATTGGTTTTGTTCCGCGCCATGTTAATTCCATCATACTGCCAAATTCACTTGGTTCAGGGCCACTAATAGTACCACTGGCCATCATATCACCTACGTTTACATTACAACCGTTAATGGTATGGTGTGCTAATTGTTGCTCCATGGTCCAGTACATATATTTGTAATTAGAAGAACATATTTTATTCTCTTCACCGTTTTGTGGTTTTAAGAAAACATCCAGTTTAATATCTACATTTTTATCACCCTTGTATTCCAGGTATGGTAATACTTTTGGCTCCTGCACATATCCTTTGGTGCGGAATGGCTCTAACGCTTCCAATGTTACTATCCATGGCGAAACAGTGCTTGCAAAATTCTTTGCAAGGAATGGCCCTAATGGAATATATTCCCAGGTTTGAATATCGCGAGCGCTCCAATCGTTAAACAAACACATTCCAAAAATATGATCGTCTGCTTTTTCCGTTGTAATGTTATCTCCCATTTGGGTTGACTTACCAATAACAAAAGCAGTCTCTAATTCAATGTCTAATAATTTTGTAGGACCAAAAACAGGATTTTCCTGGTCGGCAGGTTTTTGTTGTCCTTTAGGACGGTGAAAATTTGTACCTGAAACTGTTATAGAAGATGCGCGACCATGATAACCCACCGGCAAATGTTTCCAGTTAGGCATTAATGCATTTTTAGGATCGCGGATCATCGTGCCAATATTAGTAGCATGATCGATACTGCTATAAAAATCGGTATAATCACCAACGCTAACAGGCATCAGCATTTTAACAGCACTTTGCTTTTTGAAAACAGAATCAAATAATTTTTTATCAGATTTTAGAACAGAATTCTCGTCACACAAAATTTCAATTAATCGTGTTCTTACTTTATTGGTAATAGGTTTTCCTAATTCGATAAATGTATTTAAATATTTCTGATCAAAAACAGAACGGTCAATATCTAAAAGATCCTGACTTTCTAATTCGAATAGGTCTATGATATAGTCACCAATTGCAGAACAAACACGATGCTTTACTTTTTCATCTGAATAAATACCAAAAGGAATATTGTGAATTGAGAAATCTGAATCTTGATTTACTTCCAGCCATGTTTTTAAATTTTTACCCGACATAATTATTTTTTATATGGTTTTATTATTAAGCGTAACGATTGATCGAAAGTAAAATACTTCCACATCCAATTTATAAAAACTAACAATTTATTTTTGACCCCTAAAATAAGCATTAAGTGTAAGAACATCCAAAATAACCAGGCCAAAAATCCCTGGAATTTAATAAAGGGTAAATCAACAACGGCAAGATTCCTGCCAACAGTTGCCATACTTCCTTTATCGCTATATTCAAATTGCACAAGCGGTTTTTGCTCTTGAAGATTTAAAAGATTCTTATATAAAACATCAGCCTGCTCATTAGCAACTGTAGCTACCTGTGGATGTCCGTTAGCATATTTTTCGGTCACCATATACGCTATATCGCCCAGGGCAAAAACATTAGCTACATTTTCAACCTCATTAAAGCGGTTAACTTTTATACGATTGCCTCTTGCAACAACATTCTCTGGCAAGCCTTTAATTAAATTACCTTTAACACCTGCGGCCCAAATTAAATTTTTAGTTTTAATTGTATCTCCACTAGAAAAAATAACTTCATTACCATTGTAAGAAGTTACTTGTGTTGATGTTAACACATTAACACCTAACTCTTTTAAATATTGTTCTGATTTTTTGGAAGCTTGTTCTGACATAGTCCCAAGCGTTTTTGCTCCTGCCTCAACCAAATAAATATTCATGGCTTTAAAATCCAACTCAGGGTAATCTTTTGGCAATACATTCCTTTTCATTTCGGCCAGTGCACCGCTAACTTCAACGCCGGTAGGCCCACCCCCAACTATCACAATATTTAATAAAGCCTTTTTAGTTTCTTCGTCGGCTATTAAAGCGTTTTCTAAATTTTGAAGTATGGTGTTACGAAGGTGCAATGCTTCGCTAACAGACTTCATTGGCAAAGCATTTTTTTCAACCAGCTCGTTGCCAAAAAAATTTGTATTCGTTCCCGTTGCAATCACCAAATAGTCGTAAGCAATTTCTCCAATATTAGTACCAATGCATTTTCTATCAGGATAAATTTCGTTCACTTCTGTGCAACGCACATGAATGTTTTTTTGTTTTTGGAATGCTTTACGAAGAGGAAAAGCGATGGAACTAGGTTCTAAGCCCGACGTGGCCACTTGATAAAATAAAGGTTGAAATTGATGGTAATTATTTTTATCGATAAGCCAGATCTCAAAATTTTTATTATTTAATTTCCTCGCTAATCTTAAACCCGCAAAACCTGCTCCTATAATTACTAATTTTTTCATTGTCAAGCAGTTTTTATTTTTTGTGCATTTAATAAGCGCGTTGTTTAATATTATCTATTAAAGCGGCTAGTAATTCTTTATTCTTACTTTTTGAGCTTTGAGCAATCTCTAAAGCTTTGCTCAATGTATTTTCGTCAATAGTACCTTCGCAGTTCTCAACAACTGTCAATCCTTCAAGCGACAACTCTAAATTATCACTACAGGCCAGATCAACAAAAAATAAAAAATGATTGGTGAAATCCAAACATGACTCCCAGCAGGCAGCAGCCAAAATAATTCTCTCTTCAACACGTTGCGCTTTTTTAACCGCATCAACCATCACATCAACAGCATTAGATTCTTTTAATTTTAAAAAGATCTCTTCGCTTTCCTGCCTTGTAATTTCTTTATCCAATAAACTTTCTAAAAGATCGGCAGTATTGTTTTCTTTTTTATTGAAACCATCACGTTTAATAATGAGGGTACTGTACTCTTCTTCGTTGAATAATTTTTTAGGATCAAATGCATCCTCGTCTAATAATTCTTTTACTATATCAGTCATTCTATTCTGTTACATTAATTGTTTAATAATATCTTCTACCGACACACCTTCAGCTTCTGCCTTATAATTTAAAACAATACGGTGACGTAGGATCGGAATAGCAATAGCCTTCACATCTTCAATATCAGGACTAAACTTACCATTAATAGCCGCATGCGCTTTGGCACCAATAATTAAATATTGCGAAGCTCTTGGTCCTGCCCCCCATAATAAATACTTTTTTGTTACCTCTGCCGTGTACTCAGAGTTTAAACGGGTTTTATTTACCAATTTAACGGCATACTCAATAACGTTATCTGCAACAGGTATTTTACGAATAAGATCCTGGAAAAAAACAATTTCCTGCGCGTTCAATATTTTATTTAATGATACCTGTAAGTTAGCAGTAGTTAATTTTACAACTTGTAACTCTTCTGCAAACTTTGGATAATCTAACCATACATTAAACATAAAACGGTCTAACTGAGCTTCGGGTAAAGGATAGGTTCCCTCCTGCTCGATAGGATTTTGAGTAGCCAATACAAAGAAAGGTGTATCTAAAACATATTTTTTACCGGCTGCTGTTACCTGACGTTCCTGCATAGCCTCTAATAAAGCTGCCTGCGTTTTTGGAGGTGTACGATTGATCTCATCGGCCAAAATAATATTGGCAAATAAAGGGCCTTTAATAAATTTAAAACTTCTGTCCTCATCCAATATCTCGCTACCAATAATATCACTTGGCATAAGATCGGGTGTAAATTGAATTCTATTGAAACTTAAACCTAATGCGTCTGAAATAGTATTTACTAATAAGGTCTTTGCCAAGCCCGGCACACCAACTAATAAACAATGGCCTTTGCTAAAAACAGAAATTAAAACATTCTTAACGGTATCTTCCTGCCCTACAATAACCTTTCCTATTTCTTTTGTTAATTGATTGTATTTGGTAACAAAATCCTGTAAAGCTTCGGTATCTGATTTATATTGCATAATTTATTTTTTACTAATATTTTTAATAGGCCGAGGAAGCTGTTATAGCTCTCTTGCGATAGGTTAAATTAAAATAATCCAGTATCTCGTTAAAATTCTCTTCTTCTGTTTTTGTTTTATCAATATAATAACCGGAGTTAATTACCTGCACGTTGGATGAAATTCCTGATTTTGAATCCGGCACAAAAGCCACCGACCAACGCTCATCGTCTGCTTTGCTCTTAATGATGCGGTAAACATAGATCTTACCTTTTTGGTATTTATTCTTAGCCTCTAATTCTTTAATAAAAAGTAAAGAGTCTTTCTTGCCTTTATCTTTATCGTAACTATAAATATTTGATAATTGAGTTTGAGCTGTTAATACCGATTCTATCAAACTCATTTGCGTTAAATATTTTTTATCAAATTTCTCTGTCAGTTTTTCTTTCTCTAGTTCAGTATAAAAATAAGCACGGGTAAATTTATTTTTAGAATAAAAATTGGTTAACGTATCGTTTATAACAATATTATTCTTTAGCAAATTAATAGCCACCGGCATGGCAATACTTTGTGTTTTAAGTTTAGAAAGTTTTGTGAAGAATTGTTTTGTTTTTTCGTCGGTCTTGTAAAACGGGGATAAAATAATGGCATAGTTCACCAAAGGACTGCGGTTAAAGGTTTCAAGGCCTTTTAAATAGGCAGAACCTTTAAATAAATTGTTATTTGTAAAGCCATCTAAACTTTGCTGAATGCTTTCCGCCAGATCTTTAATGGATTTATCAAGGTAATCGTACTCGCTGTATTCACCATTTGATTTGTTACTTGACGGATTGTAACGTTTTAAAGCGAGATTAGCATCCGCCAAAATATTATCTTTCTGTGTAAGATAGGCAGGCGATGCAATTATTTTTTTGTTTACGAGTTCCGACATTAATGTGTAAACAGCATCTTTATACTCGTCATATTTGGTTAATACCATCATGCCCGGAAAAAAGTTCTTGCATAGCTCTAACGAATCGTGTAAAACAGCAAATACATCCGATACAATAGTTACTTCACCAACTAAGGGCGTTTCGTTTAAAATAAGGCTGTTAAAGGCGGCAAAAGATGCAGGGGTTTTTAAATAGGCCAAACCTTTTAGCATACATAATTGCAAATAAAAACTATCGGTGTATTGTTTGTATAAATTTTTGTAAGGCTCAATTATTTTGTTGCTGGCCATAGTGCCACCATTTACAAATAATTGCGCACGACTATCTTCACTAACAAGACTTAAATTTTTACTTGCAATAAATTTAATGAACTCGTCAATATAAACTTTATTCATGCTTATAGAATTCAATAAACTTGAATTAGCTCTTTGGCGCACTACTGTATCGGTACTGCAAAGGTCGTTCAATAACGCAGTAAATTTATTTTCAAAGATGTTCTTACCTATAACTGTATCTTTTGGAGTGAAGCTATCCATAAATTCTTTTGTCCAGCCTTTTAAACCTATAACCGAATCGTATGGTGCGATGATCTCCTGCATGATGCCATTTTTAAAATAGATCTTTACATCCATCACACGTGAAGTAGCAGTATCTTTTAAAGTACACTTGTAAGAATAGATACCATCTTTGGTGCCTGTTACTTTATTAGTGATCAATAAGCCTGTTGTATTTTTAATTGAAGTACTTATGCTTTGATCGATCTCATTCACGTTACGGTAATCGTAATCGTTATATTTTTCGTAAGTAATGTTAACGTACTCGTTACTTGAAGGAGAATAATACGATTTGTTGCTTGAATGATAATCGTAATCGTTAGTGGTCTTCTCTTTTTTTACTTTAGCAGTTTCGTACTCTTTAGCATAAGCCTCGTTAAACTTGCTGCTGGCGTTAACCGTTACCTCATCTTTTACTTTAAAATGATAATCGTTATCAGTTATAGTTTTTATTGGATTAATAAATTCGAAATCGATCAATTTAAAAGAAGTAAAAAAGTCATTATTAAAACTGCTTTCTTTTTCAGAAATAAAATAGGCTAAATAGTAGTGCACACCTTTTATAAAAAATTTACCGTAAAAATTAGAACCCATTTTATTTTTTGCTGAAAACTTTACGCAAGGTAAATTCTGTTCTCTTATAATTTCGCGAGTTATCTTTTCTGTAAAATTATAATTCTTTAAAATATTCTTCGAAAACAAGTTCAATTCAAAAGTATCTTCTTCTAAATATTCAAAATCGTTATAAACTGCCTGCTTAACACCATAGAATTGTTTAAGAATGCTATTATAAGCATACAGATCTTCTACTAAACCTTTAGAGGATGAACTGCTGTTTTTCGTATAACTATAATTGGCAGGAACTTTAACTGTAAAGCCTTTTGTTTTTGGAGTGAACTCTACAACACTCTGTCCTTTTGGAAAGAATTGTATTGAATTAAAGAATTGTTTTGCTTCACTTCCTGTAGCGTAACTTTGTTTACCGCCCAATTTAAACATGATCATTTCAAGATCAGAAAAATATATTTGGTAATGTTGCTCATCGCCTCTGCGCGTTTTATTTACGATCTCAATACCTTTTAAACCGTTATTAGAAGTAATTTCTTTTTTAAGGGTTATTTTACCGGGAATATTTTCAAAAAGTAAACTGTCAACCTTTTGCAACATTTGAGTTGTACTTACATTAAATAACGGACCAAAATGTTTTAATCTTGCAACAGTATAAAAACTGCCGTTGATCATATCTGCATAGATATAATATTTAATAGTTTCAAAATTTACAATTTGAGTTAACTTGCCAGGCAGGTTCATAGCTATAGAAGAATCGTTCACAAATTGTTTTTGAAATGTTACTGGTTTTACCAAAGCATCCAACTCATCGCGAATAGCATCACTCTTTTTAGAGTTCTTAGGAAATACAGGTTCAACGGTGTAACCTTTTTTTCTCAGCAATTCTATCACTCCTTCATCGCCAGGTAAATGCGCGGCACCTACGCCACTGAATAACGATTTTGTTTTCAGAACTGAATCAATAGTATTTACAAAAAATACATTCCTATCGTTGATCAAATATTTTTGTGTGTTCTTTGAACTTGTTTTTTTACTAAGACTGTCTAATACATCTAAATTTCCGTCGCGGTAAGAATCTTCAATTTTTTGTCCGTTATAATAATAGTTACTGCTACTTTCAGAATTCTCTTCTTCGTTCAATTCATTGTCAGGTAATGCAGAGAGGCGCGCCTTTATTTCTGACTGCGCAAAATCTTCGAGACTGATAAGTTGTTTTCCTAATTTGGATGCCGACTGGTAAATAAAAAGATCGATGTAAGTATTCTCTTCGAAATTTTCTTTGCTGCGATTATGTCTGTATAATAAACCATTTATGATATCAGGATCGTAACTTAAAATTCCCTGCAAAACACGTTTGTCTGGAAAATTTGCCATGAAAGTAGAACGGTAAAAATCTTTACGATAATTGTTGCTGGATACAATTTGATTTGCCTGGTCTAACTCGCCGGTCTTTTCCATATTCAACAACCAATCGCCGGGATTAGTTTCAAGACCAACAACATCTACACTTTTTAAAGCTTCAAAAAATTGTTCTGATAAATGGTAAGCTACCCTGCTACTTACATGCATGGTGCCGTATAAGTAAGAAGGTTTTTTAAGATCTTTGCCGGTAATTTTCCAAAGTAAGGTAGGATATTTTTTTTGGGCTTGCGAAAAAGTAAGAAAAGGCAATAAAATAAGTATGTACAAGAGTCTCTTCATCAGGAATATTACTATATAAACTTAAACATTTAATTGGTTACAAAAAAATAAACTCTTTTAAGTTTTTTTACGAGTTTACTTGTGATTAAACGCTCAAGATATTTACGAAAATTAATGCACGCCGGATGATGCCAACCATCTTTCAGCATCCAAAGCGCCCATACAACCACTACCGGCGGCAGTTACCGCTTGTCGGTATGTTTTATCAGCGCAATCGCCAACAGCGTAAACACCTTCAATATTTGTTTTTGAACTTCCCGGAACAATGGTCAAATAGCCAAGATCATCCATATTTAACTGGCCTTTAAAAATATCGGTGTTTGGCTTATGGCCAATGGCCACAAAAAAGCCGGTAACAGTTAGTGTTCTGTTCTCACCAGTTTCATTATTTTTTACTACTACGCCTTCAACCGCGTCTTTCCCAAGTATATCAACGGTTTCAGAGTTCCATAAGATCTCGATGTTTGGTGTGTTTTTTACACGGTGTTGCATCGCTTTACTTGCGCGCATTTCACCTCTTCTAACGATCATGTAAACTTTTTTACATAACTTGGAAAGGTAAGTTGCTTCCTCTGCAGCCGTATCACCAGCTCCTACAATGGCTACTTCCTGTCCTTTAAAAAAGAATCCGTCGCACACCGCACAGGCACTTACACCACCGGCGTTCATACGCAGGCGTGTTTCGTTCTCTAATCCTATCCATTTAGCGCTTGCTCCGGTTGAGATAATTACTGTATCGGCCGTCATTTCTATTGTTTCATCTATCCACACTTTTTTTGGTGTAGATTTAAGGTCAACTTTAGTAGCTAATCCAAATCTTACCTGCGTTCCAAAGCGCTCGGCCTGCGCTTTAAGATCTTCCATTAATTCAGGTCCGGTAATTCCTTTTGGATATCCCGGAAAATTATCTACTTCAGTTGTTTCGGTCAATTGCCCGCCTGGGGTTAAACCGGTATATAAAACTGGTTTCAGGTCGGCGCGTGCAGCATAAATGGCCGCTGTATACCCGGCAGGACCAGAACCAATGATCAAACAAGTAACATGTTCTATTTTAGACATAATAATTTAATAAAATTTTGAATCGTAAAGTTAACGGTTAAAGGCAAATATTGTTCTTTACAAAGGGTGATTTTTACACAATTTATGATTAGTTTTTAAGAAGGAGTTCGGGGGTTTTTGCTCCAGCTCAGGAGTTCTAGCGTTGCTCCATTTTCGCTTTTAAAGCGTCAGTAATATTTACTTTGATTTTTTTCTCATAATCAAAAACAACTACGGTATCGGCAGATTCTGCGGCTATATTACCGGCATCATCAACTATTAAATGTGATAATTGAAAACTTGAATTTTTGATCCACTCGATCTTAGAATAGACTTGTACATTACCTGGATATTGCAGCGGAATTTTAAATGTGCAGTTAGTAGAAACAACTATAAAACTTAATTTATTTTTTTCGTTAATAGAAGTAAGTCCTATAGACTCGCAATAATTGACCCTTGCAGCCTGGATGTATTTAAAAAAAGCAACATTGTTCACATGCCCAAAAAGATCCAACTCACTCCAATCTATTTTTAGATCTATTTGTGTGTGGTAAGCATCAAACATTTTATTTGCCTAAACTTAACTTGACATTGTAACCGCCTTTATTCGCAGCATTGTAAACCGTTTCGTAAATAGAAATATAAAGCATACCACTTTTTTTTGCGGTTCCATTAAATTTAGCACCAGCTTTTAAATTCTCCGTTGTACTTTCTCCAATTCTATAAACAACTTGTCCGTAACTTGGATAACCGCCCGAACCGCCTTCATAATCTTCTGTTGTACCGTAAGGCTTGGTCCACTCTGTAGCTGTTTCAGCTTTGCTGCTGCCATCAGGTTTGTATTTTGAATTGCTTAAGCTTGCCATTATAACTTCACCGTTTGATTGAAGAGAAAAACGCTGACCGTTCTTTAACATCACTCCAGTTTTTAACCAACCGCCGTTTGTATTACCACTAATATGTTTTGTTGCATTTAATTTAAAAGTATATTCCCCTGAGCCTGGTTCTGTAGCAACAGTAATATCAATTGTTTTTATTTTTTCTTTCGGTACACTTAAATTGCCATATTCTGTTTTAATATCCAGTTTTGTAAAATTGTAATTGCCACCCATTACATAAATATTATCAATAGTAAGAATATCTTCTTTTGGTAGATCACCCGAAATATTGCTTGAAGATTGTATCTCAGACAATGCGTTATCAATGGTGTACTCGCCTGTATAAGTATCCTCACCCGAAACATTTTTTGGATCGTTATAAAAATCCTGGATGAATGGAATAGCTTTAATACCAACTTTTACAAGATCGTTGTAAGCGCCTTTGCGTGTATCGTCAACCGTGCTTGTAGAAAGGATCTTTAAATTACTTTTTACTTTTTCGCTTACCGAATTATCTTTCCCAATACCAATTTCAATATGACTAACTTTTGAAATTGGAATTTGTAATTTCCCGAAGGCTGTTACCAATTCAATATCTGCAAGACTGGTTGTTCCTTTAATAACATTTCCATCCAAAAGATCGAGACTAACCTCAGCTTGTTTTTGCGCAATACCAAAACCATTGGCTATTACAAAAAGTAATAAAAATAATTTTTTCATGGGATAAAATTTAAATAAGAAACGTGATTACATGCCGCTGGTACCACCTAAAATACTCATATCGGTCTCAGATTCAACAGGTCTGATACAAATTACCGGTACTTTACTTAAGTGAATTACCTGTTGTGCATATGGCCCTAAAAAGAAACCGCTTAATTCAGCATCCTGATCGGTCATAATAACAATAAGATCTGCGCCAATTTTAGCAGCATAATTTACAGTTGAAGTAGCTCTGTTCTTAACTTCAGAAACCACATCATGATGATAAGATACATTTTCTTTTTTAGCGATCAGTTCAATCTGATGTAAGATCAATTCCATTGCAGGTTTTTCTGTTTCTTCGTTATGATCTAACAGAGCAATAGCATGAACCGATGCGCTGAATTTTTTAGCCATACCAATAGCGTAATTTACTTTTTGACGCGAGTGCGCACTTGTATCTATTGGTAATAATATTTTATTGTACCCTTTATGATCTGCTTCGCTATTCATGGCCATGGTAGGGCAAGGCGCTTTTGTAATTACTTTTAATGCTACACTTCCAATTACCAGTTCTTCTATTGCAGAATAACCGTGGGTGCCCATTACTATTAAAGTAGCGCCAATTTCTTTAGCTATATCAACTATCTCTTTATTTGGTGAACCAATTTTTGTGATACATTCGACAGTTACACCATATTCTGATTTAACCTGTTCGCCTAACTGCAATAATCTTTCTTGAGCAATCTTCTCGAAATCTGTTTGTTGATGAACAGTTACTGATGGCAGAAATACATCCTGCGAAAAGAATTGAATATTAATTACGTGTAATAAGTAAACATTACCTTGAGTTAATTGCGCTGTAAATGCGCCATGTTTAATAGCTAATAACGAAGTCTCGCTAAAATCTACAGGAATTAAAACTTTTGATGCGTTAAAATTATTCATAAGGTGTTTTTTTTAGTAAGTATAAATATATCTTTTTTTTTATGTTTTTAATAATTTATATCTGAATGGCATTATTTTACGGCCAGTTTCTTGTAGCGCGGGCGTTTTGGCTCAACATTACCTAAACGTTTTTTCCGGTTCTCTTCATATTCGCTGTAACCGCCCTCGAACCAATACACAGAGCTGTCGCCTTCAAATGCTAAAATGTGCGTACAAACACGGTCTAAGAACCATCTATCGTGACTAATAATTACGCCGCAACCTGCAAAATTCTCCAAACCTTCTTCTAAAGCGCGTAACGTATTAACGTCAAGATCATTGGTAGGCTCATCTAATAGTAACACGTTTCCTTCTTCTTTTAAAGCCATTGCCAAATGCAAACGGTTACGCTCTCCACCCGAAAGTACAGATACTTTTTTACCCTGGTCGCTACCGGCAAAATTAAAACGCGAGATGTAAGCTCTTGAGTTCATAGGTTTACCACCCAAAATAATATTATCAAGACCACCACTAATTACATCGTAAACTGTTTTATTTGGATCTAACTCTTTATGATTTTGATCTACATAAGAGATCTTAACGGTTGGTCCAACTGCAAACTCACCTGTTGTTGGTTTTTCTTCGCCCATTATCATGCGGAACAAAGTTGTTTTACCCGCACCGTTAGGCCCAATGATACCAACAATTCCCGCAGGTGGTAATTTAAAATTCAATCCTTCGTACAATAACCTGTCGCCAAACGCTTTTGACACACCATTCGCTTCAATAACTTCGTTACCAAGGCGCGGACCGTTAGGAATGAAGATCTCCAGATTGTCTTCTTTTGCGCGAGAATCCTCGCCCATCATTTTTTCGTAATTATTTAAACGCGCTTTTTGTTTAACACCACGGCCTTTAACACCTTGACGGATCCAATCTAACTCACGCGCTAATACTTTCTGACGTTTGCTTTCCGTTTTTTCTTCCTGCTTTAAACGCGCACCTTTTTGCTCTAACCAACTGCTGTAATTACCTTTCCATGGAATACCTTCTCCCCTGTCTAACTCTAAGATCCAGCCTGCAACGTTATCTAAGAAATATCTATCGTGGGTTACAGCTATAATTGTTCCTTTGTATTGTTGTAAATGTTGCTCTAACCAGTCAACGCTCTCAGCATCCAAGTGATTGGTTGGCTCATCTAATAATAAAATATCCGGTTCCTGTAATAACAAACGGCATAAAGCCACGCGGCGACGTTCGCCACCTGATAATACTTTTACAGAAGCGTTACTTTCCGGACAACGTAAAGCATCCATCGAACGCTCTAAACGGTTATCAAGGTTCCAAAGATCGTGTTGATCTATTTGTTCTTGTAATACAGCCTGGCGGTTAATGAGCTTATCCATTTTATCAGGATCGTTCAAGATCTCTTCGTCACCAAACTTGTTGTTTACTTCTTCAAACTCATTTAAAATATCTACATATTTTTGAACGCCTTCGCGCACAATTTCAATTACTGTTTTTGTTTCGTCAAGTTTTGGTTCCTGCTCTAACATACCAACAGAGTAACCCGGTGACTGGTGTATCTCTCCAATATAATCCTTATCCATACCAGCAATAATGCGCAGTAAAGATGATTTACCCGAACCGTTTAAACCTAAAACACCAATTTTGGCTCCATAGTAAAAGGAGATATAAATGTCTTTTAGAACTTGTTTTTGCGGGGGATGTATCTTCGATACATTTACCATACTAAATATGATCTGGCGGCCTTCGGGTGTTGTTGACATGGTTAATTATTTTTAAGAAGCCGAAGTTAATGATTCTTTAAGAATTAAAAAACCTAATTTGTGTCAGGTCGAGCGCAGTCGAGACCCATTATGCTTCTCGACTGCGCTCGAAGTGACAGTATTTTCTGAATTCTCAAATGTAATTGTTTATGTTAATCCATAAAAAGGCCATAAATTTGCATAATTCGTTTTAGTGGCGATGGAAAAAATTGATGAGTAACCCCCTTGACCTTATAAGCAAAACAGCTTACCTTAAATTTGAACAATGCCAGAAGGCTTTTTTCTTTTACAAAAGGCATCCCTATTTACGCGATAAAGTAAGTGTAGATAAACAACTTACCTTTAATCGTGGGCATCATGTGGGCGATCTGGCCCAAACCTTATTTCCGGGCGGAACAGATGTTTCAAAACAAACTAAGAATTCTGCTGAAGCTTTGGCATTGACCAAAACATTAGTTGAAAATAAAACCCCTGTAATTTACGAAGCCACTTTTACTTTTAATGGTGCTTTAATAATGTTGGATATTTTATGTTTAGAGAACGAGAAATATACAGCGTACGAGGTAAAAAGCTCTTTTAAAATTTCGGAGATCTATTTAAAAGATGCTTGTTTGCAGTATTATGTCTTAAAAAATGCACTGCCTAATTTGGAAGATCTTTTTTTGGTGACACTGAACCAGGATTATATTTTTGAGAACGAATTAAACCCAAAACAACTTTTTAAAAAACGCAGTGTTAAAGCCGAAAGCGAAAAAAATTTACCTTATTTCGAGAGCCAATTATTTAACGCGCAATTAACTTTAGAACAAAATAAAATTCCAAATATTCCAATAGGTGCGCAATGTTTTAAACCTTATACCTGCGATTATTTTGGTAATTGCTGGAAAGAAACTGTTGCTGATAACAGCATTTTTCATTTACCATTATTGAACAAAGAAAAATTATTTGAATGGTATAACAGCGGCATCAGAACTATTGATCAGATAGGCGAAGAGCACGATGCCAAGGCCATTATCTATAAAATAAAAGAAGCATATTTTGAGAATAAACCTATAGTAGATAAAGCAAGAATAGCCGCTTTTTTAGCGAAGATCCAATCACCAATGGCCGCTATGGACATGGAAATGTGGGGGCCTGCTATACCGAAAATAAACGGCACAAAACCCTTTGAACAATTGCCTTACCTGGTTTGTTTTTTTGATGGCATTACACACTCACATATTTTTATTGATTACACCAAAGACGAACGAAAACATTTTGCTGAAGAATTAATTAAAAGCACAAAAGCATTTAAGTCTATTTTGGTTTATGATGGCACTATGGAAAAAATGGTGATCAATAACCTCGCAAAATTATTTGTTGAATTAAAACCCGAACTCGAAGAATTAAAAAATAAATTCATTGATGTGTTTGATGTTTTTTTGGATTTCAGTTATTATCATCCCGCTTTTAAAACCAATTTTTCTTTAAAGACTGCATCCAGCGTTTTACTGGAAGATATTAATTATTCTAAAATTACCTCCGGCTTAGAAGCCATGGCATATTATGACATGTTCCGACTTGAAGCTAATCCCGTTGAAAAGGATATTCTTAAAGAAGAACTTATTAATTATTGCAAAACGGATACATTAGCGACGTATCGTTTAACGGAATTCTTGCAGAATGTTATCAAATAGAACGCAGATAACGCTGATTTATATGATCAACTATGATCTTATTTATTTAAATCTGAGATAATCATAACAATCTGCGTCATCTGCGTTCCATCGCGTTATTAGCGTTCCAAAATCCGGAAAAATCTTCCAAATAATGGAAAAAAGTCATGCTCTGAATTTCATGAATCACTGATACTAAAGGATTACAGCCTTTGGCACACATTCTGCAATACTATATACAACAGCAAAACAAAAAGAAAAAAAATTAACCCTTAAAAATTAGAAATCATGAAAACTATCATCTTAATCTTAATAGTATCAGTAAAAGTTTACTCACAATCAGGTTTAAATTTTAAAAGTGAGTTCAATACGCCAAACCTTTTTTCAAGCATGTCAATTGACTCTGGTAAAACAGTTAAAGAAAATAACTACGACAGAATGATGAATGTTATTTTTTATGGTAACGAAACTGTACGAACAATTTCTAATGATAATTCGGGTTCATATATCACACGTACTTCTACAGATCTTAACAAAAGAAATATCCTTGTAAAACAATACTTCAAAAAAAACAACACTGTTGTTGAATTAGAAAAAACTGAGACTTTAATGAGCATCAACGAAAAGTTCTAGTCAAAACCGGTAAAACCGGCTTTAATTAAAGATCCCCACCTCTTTTGTTTTCATGTCAAAAGAATCAGGGATCTTTTTTTTATGCAATAAAAAACCCCTCCTGAAACAGGAAGGGTTCTCTTAAGAAATTAATTTCTCAATTATTTCTTTTTACCACCTTTAGCGTTAGCTAATGAATCAGCAACACGAGCTGAATCAGCTTTTGCTTTTTCAGCAGCAGCAGCAGCTTCAGCAGCTACAGCAGCTTCAGCTTCAGCAGCAGCGATAGAATCTTGTTTAGATTTTTCTACTGCAGCGATTGAATCTTGTTTTTCTTTTTCGCGTTTCTCGATTTCTTCTTTAGAAGGACCGCAAGCTACGAATGCAACTGATAAAGCAGCTACAGCAACGATTGATAATACTTTTTTCATTTTAGTTTTTTGTTTAAATTTAAATTCAGTTGCAAAACTACAATTTTTTTAATACCAATTACAAAAAAACCAAAAAATCATAATTTTTTCGTGAAATTTACCTCAAAAGGGTCGTTTTTGGTGCTAATTTGACTTAAATTTACAGTGTTTATGTACAAATTAATTAAGCCTTTTTTATTCTCAATAAACCCCGAAAGCGCCCACCATTTAACGTTTTCAGCCTTAAAATTCAGCAAATTCATACCGGGTTTTTCACTGATTTTCAAAAAAAACTCAATAAACCGTCATCCCTCCCTTTCGAAGCAGCTTTTTGGCCTAAATTTTAGAAATCCGGTTGGTTTAGCCGCCGGAATGGATAAAAATGCCATTGCTTTTAACGAATTAGGCGAACTGGGCTTCGGTTTTATTGAAATTGGGACAGTAACCCCAAAACCTCAACCCGGGAACCCTAAACCCCGTTTATTCAGGCTCCCAAAAAATGAAGCTCTTATTAATAGAATGGGCTTTAATAACGATGGCGTTGTTGAAGCGGCTAAAAAATTAAGAGATCGTAAAGACCTTACACTTATAATTGGTGGCAATATTGGTAAAAATAAAGTAACACCCAACGAGGAAGCCGTTAATGATTATATTATCTGTTTTAACGAGCTGTTTGATGTGGTAGATTATTTTGTGGTAAACGTTTCGTCTCCAAACACTCCAAATTTGCGTGATCTGCAGGAAAAAGAACCTCTTACTAATTTATTGAACACCCTTCAAAAGCTAAACCTTAAAAAAACAAAACCTAAACCTATCCTTTTAAAGATAGCACCCGATCTTACCAATACGCAGCTCGACGATATTATCGATATTGTAAAGGATGCCAAAATTGCCGGTGTTATTGCAACAAATACAACTATTAGTCGCGAAGGACTGGATTACACGGCTGCCGAACTAGAAGCTTTTGGAGCCGGTGGACTAAGTGGTTTACCTTTAACTAAAAGAAGTACAGAGGTGATACGTTATTTAAAACAAAAATCAAATAATGCTTTTCCAATAATGGGTGTTGGCGGCATACACAGCCCAGAAGACGCTATTGAAAAAATAAATGCCGGAGCGGATCTGATACAACTTTATACAGGTTTTGTATATAAAGGACCAAAATTAATAAGCGATATAAATAATGCTTTACTCAAAAAATAAATTTTACTTTTTAATAGCCTTAATTATTTTTATTGCTGCTTGCAATAACCATGAAAAAATTTCAGAAACAGAGAGCACAAAAACAGTAGTAGATTCTGTACCGGCCCTTTCAACCAAAACATTTACATTACTTCTTTCAGGACCGCCGCCGCCGCCGATGTACAGCAATGCACTGGATATTATGGAGAAAGTTTATAGTATTGATTTTGTTTACGCTGCCGGTTGCATTGTTGATGAGCGTATTGGCGACAGCATCTCTGCCCACAACGATCAAACCTTTTATAACCTTAACAAATATTATCGCAAAGATATTTCCACCGGCTTATTTGCTCAGTTGGATCAGGAAACGGCTTTTTTAAACAGGGTCGACAGCACCATTCGTAACAAAGAAAGTATTAAGAAGACCTACGACGTTGTAAATAAATCTATCTATTACACTAAAAAAGATAAAAATTATTTAGCGCACTTTATTAGTACAAAAACTGAAGGTAAAATTATGACCTTTAAACTAAATTTAATTATGACCATTGATAGCGCTACAAAAAATATTACGGGAACTCTTCTAAAAGATTCACTCATAGATTTTAACTTTAGAGATTTAAGTCATGATTAAAATAACCGAATGTCCGCGCGATGCCATGCAGGGAATCAAACAAATGATACCCGCAGACTTAAAAGCAAAATACATTAACCAATTATTAAAAGTTGGTTTTGATACTATTGATTTTGGAAGCTTTGTGTCACCCAAAGCTATACCGCAAATGCAGGATACTGCCGAGGTTTTAAAGAAACTAGACCTTTCAAAAAGCAATTCAAAATTACTTGCTATTATTGCCAACAAGCGCGGCGCCGAAGATGCTTTACAATTTAACGAGATAAGTTATCTGGGTTTTCCGTTCTCTATTTCAGAAACCTTTCAGCAACGCAATGCCAATTCAAGCATCCAGGAATCGTTAGGACGTGTTGAAGAGATCCAGAAATTATGTTTAAAGGCCAACAAAAAATTACTGGTCTATATTTCTATGGCTTTTGGAAATCCATATGGCGATGTGTGGCATGCCGATATTGCCATTGACTGGTGTAAAAAACTGAATCAATTAGGTATTACGGATCTTGCCCTTGCCGATACGACCGGTTCTTCAAACCCTGAAAGCATTACGCAGTTATTTACGGCTTTGATCCCCGAACTTAAAACTGTGAATTTTGCAGCGCATTTACACTCAACCAAAGATAAAGCCCAGGAAAAGATACATGCTGCCTACCAAAGCGGTTGCCGTAGTTTTGATGTTGCTGTTCACGGTTTTGGTGGTTGCCCTATGGCGGCCGACGACCTTACCGGTAATATTCCAACCGAGAGTTTGGAAGATTATGCTGTTAAGAACAACATCCCCTTAAACGTAAATAAAGCCGAGTTGAATAAAAGTTATGAAAGCAGTTGGGAAATATTTAATATTTATCATTAATTTGAAGAGTTTATTTGAATTTATATTGTAAAATTGTTTAGGCTTAATTTTTGAGCGAAACGAGGCAAATTTTGCAGGCATAATTAATGGTTTATGACGAAAAATTTAACGAAGTTGCAGCCAAAAAAGAAGCTTAAACAAATTGTAAGATAGATTCAAACAAACTCTAAAATATTTAAATCCCGGGTTGTGATCAAATTAAAAGCCAAAATAATTTTACTCTGTTTTATTTCTGTTAATTTATTTTCGCAAAAAGAATTTGATAAATACGGTCCGGCCGGTTGCGTAGTTTACACCGATCTTAAAGAAGCCCTTAAAGTTGAGGGCCGCGTTTATAAACTTGATCTTAGCTACAAAAAAATTGAACCAAAGGTTTACGAAAAACTTTCAAAATTAAAAGACTTACAAGCTTTAAAACTTGGCAGCAACGAACTAACTGATTATCCAAAAGGTTTTGATGCGCTTACCAATCTTGTTTATTTTGCTTCATACAATAATAAGCTCACCAGCTTCCCTCCCAACTTAAGACCCTTTAGTTTATTATATTATTTGGAACTACAGCATACAAAAATTGACAGCATCCCCGCTCAAATTGCTTTTTTAAATAAACTGCAATCTTTTAAGTTTGGCAATACAGATGATACGTTAAGTTTACCCACCACTTTAAATTTTTTAAAGAACTTAAAGGACATTAGTATTGAGAATTGTGTGATGGATAGTTTTCCGAAACAGCTCTTTAAAGTTACTACCCTAAATTTCTTGAACCTCTCAAACACCAACACACATTATTTGACAAGACATTTTGAACGTTTTCAAAACCTGGAGGTTTTAATTATTGAAAATAATCCTTTAGCTACAATACCATTTGAGATCTACAAAGCACAAAAATTGCGTCTTATTTCTTTAAGAGGAAACAAACTTACCAAACTGCCAGACAGCATTTCTCAGTTAGAGAATTTGACTTTACTTGACTTGAGGGGAAATCCGATGGATAAGGAAGAGATCGAAAAACTAAAGATCCTTTTACCAGGCTGTGAAATTAAATTTTAATCTTTTGGCCAATTCTTAAAACTGTAGTTTCTTTTAATTTATTCTTTTTGCAAAGAGCCTTAATAGTTGTATGATTGCGCTTGGCTATCTTTCCTAAATTATCACCGTTTCTTACATAATAGATTCCGTTCTTAGCACCAGGTCCTGCATATTTAGCACCTTTAGCATTAGATCTTGCGTAACCAATATCTTTTCTGTGACGGGTATGTAAAGCTCTTAGATCGTATTTATTTTCAACATCAGCTTTGCGTAAAGTAAAGCAGTAGTCTTTTAATGTGCCTTTATCGTAATCAATAAAATCTTCAGTATCTAAAGCCTGCCCTAAATAACGGAATTCAAAATGTAAGTGGCTTCCGCGCGAACGACCGGTGTTTCCACCCAAACCAATTAGTGCGCCTGCAGCAAGTGATTGTCCCGGTTCTACCAAAATTTTTGATAAGTGACCATAAACAGTTTCCAGACCATTGTTATGTCTTATAATTACACAGTTACCATAACCCTGGCAATATTTAGCCAAACGCACCATTCCGTCAAATGCAGAAACAACCTGGTCGCCGGTTTCAAGGTCAATATCAGTGCCGTAATGTGGGCGGTATCTTCTCCAACCAAAAACGCTGGTCTTGCCACCTTTAAAAGGCATAACAAAACCGCCATCGCCTTCATTAGTTAACTGGATGATAACGCTGTCTGTCTTAAAACTTTCTGTAAAATTATATGGGTGTGCCCAAACGGTATCCCAAGTTGCATAAAGGTCATGACTCGGGAAAAGGATCTGCGTAGTATCTGCAGTTTCATCGTCTCCCTCTATAATGTTCTCGTTATTAACAACAAACTTGGTAGTATCGTCCTTTTTAGTTTTGTTCTTTTTATCGTCTCCGCGCTTGGTCTTATCATCATGGGATGAACCACTGATTGCATTTAGGTTAAAAAACCCTATACAAGTAATTGATAATATGACGAATAGCCTTTTCATTTTTTCAAGAAGATTTGCAAAGATTAATTTTTTAACGAGAAAAGCAAACCCTACGTTCCCTTTTTAGGGGGAAAGTTATCAACATTTAACTTTTTTAGGACTTTTTTGTGGGGAAATCACTACATTATTCCCCAAATGTTAAATTATTGGTCCAAGAATTCGAATTTTGAGTTTTTTTCAGGATTAGTGCATTTGAGGCTTTTTTTGGAATTATTCACCTCTATTTCTACAATATTTATCTGCTCTTTTAAATGATCATATAATAAGGTATTGTCTACTTCCACTTTTTTTGGCGTTTCGCTTTTATCAAATTCAAGATACATTAATACAGATTCTTCTTCCCTCTCAAAACCAATTAATTTATAATTTATCTTTTTATCGTTCACCTTCAATTCAAAGTGTTTTTTTAAATAGTCATATAATATAGTAGTAACTGATTCTTTGTTCTTTACATTAATAAGGTCGACTGTATTTTTGTGGCTCTTTTTTAAAGCGCCTTCCAGATCATTGGTAAAGAGCTTTACAGAGCCTTGCAGACTTTTTTCTTTGTCATTGTATTTAAGATCGATAACGCCTAAATAAAAAGGATGTTTAAAGGCCAGCAAAAAAAATACTGAGGCCAGAACTAAAAATTTAAATGTATTTGCTTTTAACATCGCTTCAAAGTTAATGTTTTAAGCACATAATAAAACAACACTTAATTTTTTTTACCACATAGACACATAGTTTATTCATAGGACCAACAAAATTGCAAAAAGTAACACATAGGATTTTCTTCGCTTGCGAAGAAAATCCTATGTGAACCTTTCTTTTAGGCGGTTAGCTGAGCCTTTTCCTATGTGCCTATGTGGTTAAATTTTATACGGTTAATTTAGTTCACATAGCTAAATCACCCCAAATGGGGGTTGTGCGCGTTGATTTAAACCTATAATTTAGCCTTGTATAAACTCTACAATTAAAATTTAATATGTCTACTTTATTTAAAAAGAATAGAAAAGCATTTGTTGGGATTTTTTTAATTCTCATCAGCCTTGTTTCTTTCTCACAAAACATTCATAACAATCCAACTTCTAACCACGGTAACCGTTTTGAACAGTTAGGAACTATTCTTCCTACACCAAACGAATACCGCACAGCTTCCGGCGCACCGGGAAGTAAATACTGGCAACAAAAAGCCGATTATGATATTGATGTAAAACTCGATGAAAAAAATCTTTCTATTGTTGGTACCGAAACTGTTACATACCACAACAACTCCCCTGATATTTTAAATTACATCTGGTTACAGTTAGACGAGAACCAACACGATCCAACTAACGAAGTAAATTATTTTGACGAGAATAAATTATACGAACCTATTACCGAACAAGCCATTAAAAGTTTACAGACAAAAGAAAATTTAGCAGGCCTCGGCGATAAAATTGACGCTGTTACTGACGAACTTGGTAAAGCTTTAAAATATACTATTAACGGAACCATGATGCGTATTGATCTTCCAAAAGGTTTAGCATCAAAAGCAAAAACAAAATTTGTTGTAAAGTGGCATTATAAAATGATAAACCGCACCATGTATGGCGGACGCGGCGGTTATGAATACTTTCCTGAGGACGGAAATTATTTGTTTACCATGACACAGTGGTACCCGCGTTTATGTGTGTACAGTGATTTTCACGGTTGGCAAAATAAACAATTTACGGGTCGTGGTGAATTTGCTTTAGCCTTTGGAAATTTTAAAGTAAAAATGACAGTTCCATCAGATCATTTGGTTTGTTCTACCGGCGAATGTCAAAACTACCAACAGGTTTTAACGCCTGCACAATTTGGTCGCTGGACAAAAGCACAAACTGCAACTGAGCCTTTAGAGATCGGTTTATTAGCAGATGCTATTGAAGCAGAAAAAAGCGGCGCAAAAGGAGCAGCGGCTCAAAAAACAAAAACATTTATTTTTAAAGCAGACAGCGTGCGTGATTTTGCCTGGGGCTCTTCGCGTAAATATTGCTGGGATGCAATGCCTGTAAATGTAGAAGGAAAAAAAGTAATGTGCATGAGTTTTTATGGTAAAGAGGCTTATGGTTTGTACCGTAAATATTCTACCAAAGTGGTGGCGCATACCATTAAAACGTATTCAAAATACACCATTCCATATCCCTACCCTGTAGCACAAAGTATTGAAGCCGCTAATGGTATGGAGTACCCGATGATCTGTTTTAATTTTGGAAGAACAGAAAAAGACGGAACTTACACTGAAGGTTCTAAGAACGGAATGATCTTGGTTATTATTCACGAAGTTGGACATAACTTTTTCCCTATGATCATTAACTCTGACGAGCGCCAATGGAGTTGGTTAGATGAAGGCTTAAATACTTTTGTGCAATTTTTAACGGAACAAGAGTTTGATTCAAACTATCCTTCGCAACGCGGACCTGCACATAAAATGACAGACTATATGCGTTTACCAAAAAGTCAGTTAGAACCAATTATGACCAACAGCGAAAACATTATTGGTTTTGGTCCTAACGCTTATGGCAAACCTGCAACTGCTTTAAATATTTTACGCGAAACTGTAATGGGCCGCGAGCTGTTTGATTTTGCCTTTAAACAATATTGCACACGCTGGGCATTTAAACATCCGGAGCCTGCAGATTTTTTCCGCAGCATGGAAGACGCCAGCGCGGTTGATCTTGATTGGTTTTGGAGAGGTTGGTTCTACGATATTGAACCGGTTGATATTGCTATTGATACGGTGAAAGCATTTACAATGGTAAAAGGAAATAAGTTCCCGGTGTTGTTTGATACAACTTACACTTTCCCGAGACAAAAAGAATTTGAATTTATTACACAAACGCGTAACAAAAAGGCAGGCTTAACTTCTTTAGTAGATAAGGATACAACCCTGCGCGATTTTTATTACCACTACAAACCAAAAGAAATTACCAAAGATGTAAAGAACCGTTTTGAAGATATAGAACCCATTAGCGATACAGCTTTGGCAAAATACGACAGTAAATTTGTTTACGAAATAAGATTTAAAAATAAAGGCGGTTTAGTATCGCCATTAATTATTGAATTTAATTATACAGATGGCAGCAGCGAGGTAGAACGCATTGGTGCTTACGTGTGGCGTAAGAACGAATATGAAGTGACCAAAACTTTTATGAAAAATAAAAAAGTGGCCAGTATTATTTTAGATCCAATGCGTGAGACCTGCGACATTAACGAGCGTAACAACGGCTGGAATGTAAAAGCAGAACCAAGCAAGTTTGATCTCTTTAAAGCCAAAGCCGCTAAAACCCGTGGCCAAAGCACTGGCGATAATCCTATGCAAAAAGCGAAGGGGAAGTAATTCTCCGCAGGATTTGTAATCCTGCGGTTTTTTTAGACCTAATTTTTGCCTTTCTTTTTGCTTAATATTTTTTTGTCACTTTTGGCGCGCAAAAGTAACCAAAACGCATTTGATCTTTTGAAGGAGATTTTTCCTTTCGCGACGTAGAACAGCGAAAGCAAAACCGCTGCCTCGCTAAGCTCATTTTCTGCACGCCTAATCAACTAACTGCCTAGCTTAGCTCGCTCGCTATCTCTGCAAAAGATCAAGATCGAAAACTCAAACACCTGTGCGCAAAGCTACATCCGGATATCTGTCCGCGTAAGCACACACAACATAATGGCCTCAAAGAAATTCCGTACGATTTGAGTTTTAATTTTTTATCCTGGCAAATTTTAAGAGCATAATCCAATTAACATATTTATGCGTTTTGCTGCTCTTAAAATTATTCGAGCCCTCGCTGTCTGAGCCCCTTACAGCAGAATTACGTGAAGGGGCGAGTTTGCGGGCGACACAAAAAAATTAAAACTACAAATCAAGGAATTTGTTTGTGAGCCTTGATTTTTTGGTTACTTTTTGATCAAGCAAAAAGTGACGGCAAGAAATAAGTTCAATATTTTTTACCTCCCCCATCGCTAAAGCGACACCCCCCTCTTGAGGGAGTGCCCGGAGGGCTATGGAGGAAATTTTGAATCATCTCAAATTAACACCGTTCTCACTTTTTGTTGTTTATAAAACAGCTGGTAAAATGTGTTATTGCTCTTTTAATAAAAAACGTTTTGTATTAACTTCATTGTATGCAAAACAACACACAAAACCTACCAAACAGCAACTTTATTAAGTCGCTGATAAAAATCGCCAACCCTGATTGGACAGCCGAACAAATTGAGGCTGAAGCCCAAAAGAAAATGCTTGAAATTACCAACGGTAATGATGATGGCAGTTGCGAATTTTGTTCCAGTTAGGTTTGTATTAATAAGGCGCACGGATTACAAATCCGAGCGAACGGGGTGAAGTAAACCTTACTTAATTCATTCTAATAATTATCTGGTTTCGAACTAACCCAGATACATTTCGGTATCTTTTTCCAAGCAGGAAAATATTTGCTCATTTTTCAGTAATTTTAATGCTGTACAAAAATGAATAAGAAAAAACTTATAAAACGTTTGTTAGTTGGTTTCCTTATTGTTCCAATTCTATTAATAACTGTACTTATTACAATAATTTATATTAAACAAGATTCTATCGTACAAAATTTACTTAAAACACTTAATGATGACTTTAACGGAAAAATTCAAATAAGAGACAGCCATATTTCTCCATTTGCAAATTTTCCATATATTTCTATTGACCTGGATGATTTAAAAGTATTTGAAACTAAAAGCGACACTCAAAAACCACTTTTAGAAATGAAAGATGTGTATTTGGGTTTTGATGTGATTACCTTACTAAGTGGGAAGATCGACATTAAAATGATAAAGCTGGCGGATGGAAAAATTCATATCATCCAAAGAAAAAATGGAGAGTTTAATGTGATGAAAGCTTTTGAAACTCAAAAACCAATCGAAGATTCAGAAGAAGAATTTCATCTCGCATTAAAATCTATCCAGCTTCAAAATGTTGACATCACAAAAATTAATGAAGAGAACCAACTAACGGTTGAGGCATTTATTGATAAAGCCCAGTCAAAATTTAAAACCTCCGACGACCATTTAATGATAGGTTTAAACTCAAAACTTGTTTTAAATGTAATTAAAGCCGGTGATACAACTTTTTTCAAACATAAACATGTAACTATAAATACTAAATTAGATTATTATAAAAAAGATGAAAAATTACAGATCGCAACTTCAGAAATAGAATTAGAACATGCTTTTTTCGGTTTTGAAGGCATAGTTGATTTTAATAAAGACATGAATGTTGATCTCAAATTTAAGGGTACTAAACCAAACTTTGATATTTTTTTAGCCTTTGCTCCTGAAGATTTAGCCCCAACACTCGAGAAGTATGATAATAAAGGGGAAATCTATTTTGATGCTACGGTAAAAGGTACAATCGCGGATGGTAAAATGCCAAAAATAGAAGTGAATTTTGGTTGTAAAGATGCCATGTTACACAATACTGTTTCAGATAAAAAACTCGATGAGCTAAATTTTAAAGCATATTTTACCAATGGCGACTCTATGAAACTCTCCACCATGCAGTTTCATTTAAAAGATTTTACATCAAGGCCTGAAGCAGGGAAATTTAGCGGACACTTGTTTGTAAAGAATTTTGAAGTGCCTGAAGTTGATACGCGTATCGTTTCAGATTTTGATCTGGATTTTCTTTCAAAATTTTTAAACTTAAAAGACGTTCAGGGATTAAAAGGTAAAGTAAAACTTACCATGAATTTTAAAGATATTATTGATCTAAAACATCCTGAAAGGGCGATCGAAAAACTTAACGAATCATATTATACAGAACTTGATGTTACAGGCCTTGGATTTAACTACAAAAAATTTCACTTACCTGTTAATAATTTAAATATTAAAGCTACACTTAAAGGACACTTTGCCAGTATTGAAAAATTTGATTTTCGTATGGGAAAATCTGACCTCTCATTAACAGGTACTATTAGCGATCTGCCAGCAATTATCCACCATACAAAGGATGAAGTTAAAGCTGCAATAATCATTAAATCAAAAATGTTTGACATTAAGGAGTTAACTTCAGTTGATAAAAAAAGTAAACCGATAGATGAGCAGATCGAAAATTTGAGTTTAAAATTTTCTTTTAAAAGTTCGGCACGTGCATTTACCGAATCGAAAAATTTACCTGAAGGCGAGTTTTTTATAGATGACCTGTATGCCAAACTAAAACATTATCCTCATACACTTCATGATTTTCATGCCGACTTATATATTGATTCATCAGATTTTAGGGTGGTTGATTTTACAGGTATGATCGATAAAAGTGATTTTCATTTTAACGGTAAATTACAAAAGTATGATATCTGGATGCAGGAAATTTCAAAAGGTGATACCAAAATTGAATTTAATTTAAATTCTAATTTATTACAGATGGAAGATATATTCGCTTATCAAGGAGAAAATTATGTTCCGGAAGATTACCGCCACGAAGAGATAAAAGGGCTTAAATTACATGGAAATGTTGCATTACATTTTAATAAAGATATAAAGTCTATTGATCTGGCTTTAGACCATCTTACTGCGCAAATGAAAGTTCATCACTGTAAATTCGAGAATTTTAAAGGCAGAATACACTATGAATCTGATCACCTGGTGATCCAGGATTTTTCGGGAAAATTAGGTAAGAGTATTTTTGGCATTAATTTAAATTATTATTTAGGCAAAGATAAAACCATAAAAAAACGTGACAATCATTTTGGCATTATTGCAAAGCATCTTGATTTTGATGAACTTTTTAATTATAACCCATCGCCTACAACAAAAACAATACAGCCCGCCGAACACGAAAAAGGATTTAATATTTATGATCTACCATTTACAGATATGACTTTTGATCTTAAGATCGATCACCTTAACTATCATCGTTATTTGATTAACAACATTAACGGTAAAATGCACACTACCGAAAACCATTATTTATATATTGATACACTTTCCTTTCTTGCCGCTGATGGCAAGTTTAATATGAGCGGTTACTTTAACGGGTCAAATAAAGATCTAATTTATTTTAGTCCAAACCTTAAAATAGAAAAAGTAGATCTAGATAAATTGTTCTTTAAATTTGAGAATTTCGGACAAGATCACATGGTGTCAGAAAATGTGCACGGCAAGTTATCTGGAAAAATAAGTGGCAAGCTGCATATGCATAAAGATCTGGTGCCTATTATTGATGACTCGGAATTACACATGGATATTGAGGTAACCAACGGAAAGTTAGAAAATTACTCACCACTTACTGCAATGGCTGAATACTTTAAAGATAAAAATGTTTCTAAGGTTCTGTTTGATACACTTAAGAACCATATTGATATGAATAAAGGAGTAATGTCTTTTCCACTCATGACCATCAATTCGTCATTAGGATTTATTGAAGTATCGGGCAAACAGGATATGAATTTTAATATGGATTATTTATTTAAGATACCTTTAAAACTGGTTACAAGCGTGGCCCGTCAAAAACTATTCGGCAAAGATAAAGAAGAAGCTATTGATCCTGAAAAAGAAGATGAAATTCAATACAGGGACGAAACAAAAAAAATAAAGTACGTTAATTTAAAACTCACCGGCAATACAGAAAATTATAAGATATCCTTAGGAAAAAAATAAAGGATAGACGCTTTTATTTTACAATCATACTTCCTAACGAACTCCATAATGAGCCCTTTCTCACTGCTCCAATAACTAAGAACATAGTTCGTTTGTTTACCAATCACTACTCGCACCACCGCCACCGGATTTACCGCCGCCGCCATAATAGCCGCCGTTTGAGGATGAGCTGGAGCTGCTGCTGGAAGAGCTTGAAGAAGAGGAACTCGAGGATGATGAGGATGAATTGGAAGAAGATGAATAATTACTTCCACCGCCGCCACCGCTTCCACCTTTAGGTAACCAGCTAAATAATTTAGAGTTAAAATAATTAGTATTGATCTTATGTACAAAAAGCATATTAAATATTTGCGACACCCCTAATAAAACCAACAAGCTGATCATAGCAAAAGCACTCATCTCAATAAAATCATTAAACACTAAATAATAAAGCAATTCAAAAGAGATAAGGCTCACAAATGAATAAAGGCTTACAAGAGTTAATACTATTCCGATCAAAACTTTTACAAGACCCATTTTCTTTTTCTCTTTTAAAGGATTATCCTTTGCTTTTTTAGTCATTAAAAAGATAACGAATACTAAAATGCTTGTTCCAAATAAATAACATAAGAGCATTATAAAATCGTTTAGACGCTTTGCATAACCAAGTTTTTCTTCAGCAATTAATCCCATACAAGCAGCGTAAATTCCCGAAGAAGATATGCGCGTAGCTAAGGCATCTTGTTGTTTATAGAGTTTATTATAATCTTTAAAATCAAAAGCAGCGTATTTTGCAATAAAGCTTACATAATAATTTTTCCGGCTTTCATCAAATTTCAAAATAGAATCTTTTTCATCAACAAAATAACCGGGATTGAATGCGATCTTTATTAATGTAGTATCATAACTATAAGAATAACGTTCAGAAATGCTAACATAATTTGAAGCATAACCGGTTTGTGATTCGGTAAGAACAACAAAATTATTAGAGTTGAACATGCCATGCATTTCTTCTTCGAGCTTCTTTTTTTCTTCGTCCGTAAAGATCCTTGCATAATCATAGACAAGGTCACTACTCTTTTGTATTTCAATTTTATAAGTTGGTGCTTTGCCTACATTTTCTTTACTTATAAAATTTAAAATAGAAGCCACGCCATTTTTTATGGCTTTATAATAATTTCCTTTCTTTAATTCAGGTACCATCATTTCCTTTTCAATCCTTGCGCAAAGAAGATCGGGCAATGCACCTTCAATACCATAACCTGTCTGTATTCTCAACTTACGGCCAATACTGTCAATCTTAGAACCGGCAATAATAACGAGTACACCGTTATTCAACCCTTTTTGTCCGGGTTGCCATTTATCAAATAATTGTTGCGCGTAATCTTCTATGGTTAAATTCCCAATGTAACTTGTAGGAATGGTAACGATCATTACCTGATTAGAGTTGGAATTGTATTCGCCTTTAATGTCGTGTGCAAGGGTTCCTATTTCTTCTTCTGTTAATAGTTTTTCAAAATCGCTTATTACGTTTAATGTAGGCTCAGGAATGAATGCTTTTTGAGAAAAAGCATTTATCGTACTTAGAATAAGAACGATAAATATTATTTTTCTGATTATCATCATAAAATTGTGATATTAAATCTAAGGTTTTTTGGTCAAACTCCAAATGATTTTTGCCAATTTGGCGCAGGATAAATATGCAGTGCATATTTAGGCCAGATTGTGTGATAGCTACACAATTTTTGCCTTACTTTTTATCTTAACACAATGCAATGTTGAGCAAGACCGATCAATTCGTGAACTTATTTCTTGCCGTCACTTTTTGCTTGATCAAAAAGTAACCAAAAAATCAAGGCTTTCATAAGATTTTGCTAAAAATCATTCCCATCCAAGCCGATGATTTAAGCGCTTCGCGAACAGCCAAAATCATCTTCGCAGATGCCAACGCTTTTGAATGGCAAAGATTTTTTACGCAAAATCTTATGAGGCCGGCTCACATTGTGTGCTTACGCGGACGGCATTTGTATATTTAATTATGCGGATAGGTGTTTGAGTTTTCGATCTTGATCTTTTGCAGAGATAGATGCGAGCTAAGCTTGGCGTTTTGTTGATTAGCCATGCAGAAAAGAGCTTAGCGAGACGGCAAATGTGTAATACACATTTGAGCGGGCTTGTGTGTAGGCTCTTTCGCTGTTCTACGTCGCGAAAGCAAAAATCTCCTTCAAAAGAACAAATGCGTTTTGGTTACTTTTGCGCGCCAAAAGTGACATAAAAAAATAAAGGAATTTTTATTGAGGAAAAGTAAAGGAGAAAAATTATTTAGAAAAAAAGAAATTAGATCTTAACACCGATCAAACAAACATCATCAACTTGCTCCAACCCGCCTTTCCACGACTCAAAAGCAAGATCGATGATCTCTTTTTGTTGGTGCATTGGTTTGGTTGAGTTGGCAAGGATCAACTCTTTTAGATTCTTAAATTTAAATTTCTTGCCTTTATCGCCGCCAAACTGATCGGCGTAACCATCGGTAACTAAATAAATTTGATCGCCCGGAAAAACTTCAATTTGATTAAGATCAAAATGTTTTCCTTCTGTTGAGTGGCCACCAATTGAGAATTTATTTGCTTTGTATTCTATTATCTCGTTACCGCGTATAATTAAGAGCGGACGATGAGCACCCGCGTAATTTAAAATATTATCGTTCTTAGAATAAGCGCATAATGCAATATCCATTCCATCATTTGCCGCAGCTTCTGAACTCTTTTTAATTAACTGTACCAGTTTTTCGTCAATACCTGCTAAGGCAATTGCCGGAGAAGTTATTTTTTGATCGTTAATTACCTTGTACATAATATCGCTACAAATAAGCGACATAAAGGCGCCCGGCACACCGTGACCTGTGCAATCGGCAGCGGCAAAAACAGTAGTTTCACCAAAATGTTCGAACCAATAAAAGTCACCTGAAACAATATCTTTTGGCTTGTATAAAATAAATGAGTCAACAAAATTCTTATTGAACTCATCAATATTTGGTGCAATGGCCTGTTGAATTTTTTTAGCGTAACGAATACTATCTGTAATATCTTTATTCTTTTCTTCGATAATGGCTTTTTGTTTATTTACCTCCATCGTTCTAACATTTACTTTTTCTTCAAGGTTTTGATAAAGGTTTGCATTATCTAAAGCGATACCAACAGATACAGCCAATGTTTTTAAAATATTAAATTGATATTCGGTATATACATTTTTCTCAAAACTTTGTACCGTTAAAACACCAATGGCAATTTCTTTAGAGAAAATAGGAATATAAATAATAGAAGCAGAATCTTTACCTGAAACAGGCGCCTGCATACCCTTAATATATTTTTTATACTCAACCGAATAATCGTTTATAAAAATTTCTTTTTGGTTGGTAAAACACTGTGCTGCTAAACGGTTAGGGTCATTTGACAGATATGAAAAAGCTTCCATAGCCTGGTTATTTTCCATAAAACCCTTAAACTCTAAATGATCATTTAAAGGATTGTGAAGACCTATACCAAACATGGTAGCATCCATTAATTTATTTACGTTTTCGTAAACTTTACTGTTAATAGTTTCTACGGATAATGACGAGCTAATATCTTCAGCGATCTGACTTAGTAACCTTGTGTTTTCGTAAGCTACACGAATCTCTTCGGTTCTTTCTTTTACGCGAACTTCGAGGTTATTATATAACGAAGCATTATCTAAAGCAATGGCAGTATATAATGCCAGGCTTTTTAGTAATTGTAAATGATAATCAGTATAAATATTTGGTATAAAACTTTGTACGGTAATTACACCTATCTTTTTTGAACCTTGTGTAATAGGAACATAAATAATTCCTTCAGGCAATTCGCCCTGTTTTGCAGAAACTTTGTTTTGCCCAAAATCACGCGCGTAATTATTTATTATATAATCTTTTTGATCGGTGAAACACTGTATTGCCGGCCGATGTGTTTCATTTAAAGAATACGAAAACAAGCCTAATTTTTCTCCCTTTTCAATAACACCTTCAAAGGTAATGCAATCTTTTTCTTCGTCGTAAATACCAATTCCAAAAATAGTGGCATCCATTAACTTGTTTACATTCTTGTAAACTTTAGCAATAATATCCTCAATAGAAAAAGTACTGGATATCTCTTTCCCGATCTCACTTACCAAACGTGTGTTCTCGTATGTTTTTACGATCTCTTCTTTTTGTTTTACAACTTCAAGTGTACGCTCATTTACTTTTTCTTCTAAATTTTGGTATAAATTAGCATTATCTAAAGCGATACCAATTGACACTACTAAGTTTTTAAGGAGACTTACGTGATAATCGGTGTAAGCATCTTTTTCAAGGCTTTGAACGGTAATAACACCAATTACTTCGCTCTTTGAATACAATGGCAGGTAAATAATGGAGGCTGTGTCGTTGCCAAATACAGGTAACTTTTCTAAAGTGATGTATTTAGAATGTTCTTTTACAAAATCATTAATTACAATTTCTTTTTTGTCATGAAAACAAATAGCGCCCAAGCGGTTGAGATCAGTAATATCTACCTGAAAATCAGGAATTCTCTCATTATTCTCAATAAAGCCATTAAAATCTAAAGTGTATTTTTTTGCATCAAAAAGAGCAATACCAAAACTATCCGTTTTCATTAAACGGTTAATGTTCTTATAAACGGAAGAAATAATAGTATCAATAGAAAGAGATGAACTTATTTCTTTTGCAATCTCACCTAATAAACGGGTATCGTTATAATTTTTTTCTATCTCCTCTGTTCGTTCTTCAACACGTGTTTCCATGTTGGTGTAAAGCGAAGCATTATCAATTGCAATGGCGGCATAAGTTGCAACAGATTTTATTAATTGCAAATGATAATCGCTATATGCGTGCGCTTTAAAACTTTGTACAGTAATTACCCCTATCTTCTTTTTATTTTGTGTAAGAGGAATATACATAATTGATTCTGTATTTCTTCCCGGAATTGAATGGCGGTTAACAATTTTATTTGTTTTTAAAAACTCTTCTGTAAAATCGTGGATCACATAATCTTCCTGATTGGTAAAACACAAAACAGCGGGACGCGCCACGTCGGTAAGATCATAAAAATAATCTTCCAGAATCTCCCCTTCCTCAATTACACCGCTAAAATTAATGCGCTTTGCTACCGGATCGTAAATACCAATACCAAACATGGTGGCATCCATTAATTTATTAACGCTATTGTATACTTTACTAATAATTTCCTCAATAGAAAAAGTTGTAGATATCTCTCTCCCGATCTGACTAACGAGGCGGGTATTATCAAACGTTTTTTCTATTTCTTCTTTTTGTTTTACAATTTCTTTGGTACGATCTTTTACTTTATCCTCCATGTGCTCATAGAGATAAGCATTCTCTAAGGCAATAGCAGTGTAAGTTCCAAGGGTACGTAAAATATCAATGTGATGCGATTGGTATGCGAATTTTTTAAAACTTTGAACGGTAATAACACCAATTATTTTTTCACCCAACATCATAGGCGTAAACAATAATGAATTGGGCATAGCACCGGCAACTACTCTGATCTCTTTAACGTATTTCTGATATTCGTTTACGTTATCATTTAAGAAAATATCTTTTTTATTTTTAACGCACCAAACTGTGTAATTATTTTCATCTGTCAACGGAATGGTAGCCACATCCTGGTCTAACACCCCGTTCTCAATTTCGTATTTGTATTCAACCGCGCCAATATCCGGGCGGTAAAGCCGAACACCAAAACAATCGGCTTCCATAATTTCTTTAATGGAAGCGTGCAATTTTTTAAAGATCTTACCAAGGTTTAAACTCGACGTAATTTCTTTACCTATCTCGCTTAACTTTTTATTATTCTCGTAGGTCTTTTCAATTTCCTCTTTACTCTTTACTAGCTCTTTGGTCCTTTCCGCAACTTTTAGCTCCTGCTCTTCGTACATCTTTGCATTTTCTAATGCAATAGCCGTATAAGTTGCAAGGTTCTTAAAAATATTTACCTGGTATTTTCCGTAAGCATTCTTGTTAAAACTCTGCACTGTCATTACACCTAAAAGCACATCATTGTTCCTTAAGGGAAGATAGATAAGTGAGGAAACATGTTTCCCTGCTTTTGGTGCAGTATTTTTCGCGATCAGGTATTCAGAAATGTCATTCTCATAATCGTTAATAACGATCTCTCGGCCCTGGTTAAAACAAATAGTTGTTAAACGATCATCCTCATTTAACTCGTACTTAATATTTTCAAAACGATCTTCGCCTTCAATATATAAAGGATAAACAACGGTATTATCTTCGGGCTGGTAAATGGCAATACCAAAACCAGTTGCATCCATTAACTCGTTAACGCTTTTGTAAACCGTATTTACAATTGTTGCAACCGATAAATTTGAAATGATCTTTTGTCCAACTTCACGCATCAACACCAAACTATCCGAAAAATTCTCTAACTCTTTGGCGCGTTCTTCTAAGATCGCTTTTTCTGCTTGCGATTGCAGTACTTTATTTTGAAGCTCTAAACTTTTTGAGAGTTGAGCGCTTTTGTGATTACGAACATCTTCTTTAGCCTGGTGAAAAACCTTATAGAATTTTAAAGCCTCCGGTGAATTACCTTCCTTCTCAAATAACTCGGCTAATTTTTCACTCGCCTGAAAAGCCGCTTCTTTACTGTGGATCTGAATGGCAAGTTCATAAGCTTCGGTTAAATTTTTAATAGCATTGGCATTATCATTCTTTTGAATGTATAATTTACCAATGTTGTTTAAAGTAGTAGCAACTCCAAATTTAAATTCAATATCCTTGCGGATCTTTAAACTTTGGTCAAACTTTTCTAAAGCCTTATCAAATTGTTTTAAACCTGTGTAAGCCCTGCCAAGTCCATCCAGTGCAAAAGCTGCCACACGGTAATTACCTGTTAACTCGGCAATAATATTTAAACAATCGTTATAATAATCAAGGGCTTTGTTGTAATCTTTTAAATTGTAATGTGTTTCGCCTAAACCATCCAACACCTTAATCAAAATACTTTTAAGATCGTGTTTGCGGCAAATTTTTTCGCTTTTTGTTAGTACTTCCAAAGCGCTATCGTTCTGCTCGATGGTGTAATACACGGTACCCATACCATTTAAGCCATCGGCCATGCCAAACTCAAAATCTATCTCGGTACTTAGGTCGTAGCTTTTTTTGTAATATTTAATGGATGTATCGTAATCGGAGAGGTAGAAAAAATTAGATCCTAAAATATAATTGGTCTCTGACTCGTTCTTTTTATCCTTTAATGTTTGGAATAAAGAAATAGCCTCGAAACAATAATTGGCGGCATCTTCATTCTTGGCTATCCAAACATGACAAGCGCCTAAGGTTTTTTTAGCGTGTGCAATACCATTAATATAATTCGCGGAAATAGAATTCTCTAAAGCTTTATTGGCCAGTTCAATTGACTTAGGTGCATTTTCGCGGTTTAAACTCCACGCGTTAGCATTTAATTCATCAATTTCGAGAGTAGAATTATTTAAGGTCGGTGTATCCAATTTATGCGTTAAAACACATAAATATAAGGGTAGTTTACCTTAAAAACAAAATTTTGGGGAACTTGTGGGAAAGTACTTAACCTCAACCTGTTAAAGTCTTATTCTACAAGCATTTCAAAGGGTAAACGAGCCTGGATCCCTTTTACGTTTATGATCTTTTGAAGTTGCTTGAAGTATGAAAACGAGATACCTAAATTCTTTTTGATAAGGCGAGACTCTAGTTCTGTTTCTTTTTTGCCTAAGAAAGCGTCAAACGGACTTTTTTGTTTTGGCAATTCAACCAATTTGTAATCGCTTAGTTTTGCTTTTTTTACAGCATAAGCAATAGCGTCATTTAATCCACCTAACTCGTCAACTAGATTTATCTTCAGAGCATCAGAACCTGTCCACACGCGCCCTTGACCAATACTGTCCACATCTGCCTGGCTCATGTTGCGACCTTCGGCTACACGTTTGGTAAATACATCATATACCTTCTCTACCCCACTTTGAATGTAATCATATTCAGATGCAGAAACTGATCTTAAAGCACCACCTACATCGCTGTGTAAATTTGTATTTACAGTATCAACTGTAATTCCCAGTTTCTGATCTAAGGCTTTTTGAATATTTGGGATCATACCAAACACACCTATAGAACCCGTAATGGTATTGGGCTGCGCGAAGATACGATCGGCCGCGCAACTGATATAATAACCACCACTTGCCGCTAAATTACCCATACTTACAATAACAGGTTTTGCTTTTTTGGCAAGCACTACTTCTCTCCAGATAACATCACTCGCAAGAGCACTGCCACCCGGCGAGTTAACGCGCAACACAATGGCTTTTACCTTATCGTCCAAACGCGCCTCTTTAATTGTTTTTGCAAGTGCATCAGATCCAATTTCATCATCATCGCCATTTCCGCCGCTAATACTGCCACTGGCGTAAATAACCGCAATTTTTTGAACATCTTTCCCCTTTACTTTTTTATCTTTTGGATCATATTTTTCAAGATCCAATAAATTCAACTTCTCTTTTTCTGCCACGCCAACTTTCTTTTTAATTTCAGATATAACTTCATCTTCGTAAACTGCGGCATCAACCAAACTACCTACAGCATCATCAGGGAAACGGATCTGCAATGTATTAGCCATTTTATTAAGTTCATCAACAGAAATTTTTCTATCCTTTGAAACCTGCGTTATCATAGTATTCCAGATGCTGTTTAAAAATGTTTCAGACTGGTGGCGATTAGAAGCGCTCATTTTATCTAACAAAAAAGGCTCAACTGCGCTTTTAAATTTCCCGTGACGGAAAACCTGTACTTCAACTCCTAATTTTTCAAATGCATTTTTAAAGAACATCAGGCTCATGCTTAGTCCTTTCCAATCAAGGTCGCCCTGCGGGTTTAAGAATATCTTGGTTGCAACTGAAGCTAAATAATATTCTTTTTGTCCGTAATACTCGGCATAACTATAAATAAATTTTCCTGATTTTTTAAAATCTTCAAGGCCATTTCTTAATTCTTCGATGGTTGCAAAACCTGCCTCCAGATTTTTAGAATATAAATAAATACCTTTTATCTTATCGTCTGTTTTAGCTTTAGAGATCTTGTCCAGCATTACATTTAAACCATTCCCCCCTTTATCAGCGAAAGAAGCCAATTCCCCAAAATCTTTAAAAGGATTTTCTTTTTGGCGGTCAATGATCGGGCCATCGAGTTCAATTTTTAGAACAGAGTTGGTCTTTGCAACCGAAACCTCGTTCTCATCTTTTGTGTCCATATCCCCAAAACTAGATTTAATTGCCCCTACCATAATGACAACCGCTAAAATAGTAGCTAAGATTATTCCTATCACCGATCCAAAAAATGCCCCAAAAAACTGCTTCATAATACTGTTATATTTGTAATTTGATTAAAGGTAGATAATAAACAATTTTACTCTGAAAGATTATTATGAATGTAGCTTTTTTATGTTTGGGCGGAAATATTGGTAACCGAATAGAAAATATGACCGCGGCCAAAAAGGCCATAGAAGCGCATTTGGGGAAAATTAACAAACAATCAGGGATATATGAAACGGCTGCTTGGGGAAGCGATTCGCAGAATAATTATTTGAACCAGGTGATTGAGATAAGAACCAAATTAAGTGCTACAAAATTATTAACTGGTTTATTGGCCATTGAAAAAAAATTGGGAAGGAAAAGAGATGCAACGAAAAATAGCGACAGAACCGTTGACATTGATATTTTATTTTTTAATGATGAGATACACGCTGGTAAAAAAATGGAGATCCCCCACCCGCGTTTGCAGGAGCGTAATTTTGTTTTAAAACCGTTGAGCGAAATTGCAGGTAATCTAAAACATCCTATATTAAAAAAAACAATTAAAACACTTTTAAAACAGAGCAAAGATAAACTGGCTGTAAAACCTTATGACCCTGTAAAAAACTTAAGATACATTTGTATTGAAGGAAATATAGGTTCCGGCAAATCTACACTGGCATTGGCTTTAGCAAAAAAAATGAATGCCGCTTTTGTGCCTGAAGAATTTGAAGACAATCTTTTATTGCCCTTGTTCTACGAAAATAAAAAGTTGTTTGCTTTTCCGTTAGAATATAGTTTTTTGATAGCGCGTTTTAAACAACTACAATATGCTTTTAAACATGAAAAAAAATTAATTGTAAGTGATTACAGTATATATAAATGCCTGTGGTTTGCCAAAATTAATTTAACGGCAAAAGACTATTCGCTTTTTAAGGAGCAATTTAAATTAATGCTGGCACAATTGCCAAAACCCGACCTGATCATCCATTTAAGTACCACCACAAATAATTTAAAACAGAACATTAAAAAACGTGGTCGCAAATACGAACAAAGCATTTCTGAAGATTATTTAAATGCAATTAGTGCCCGATTTGAAAAAGGTGTCAATAAATTAAAGGATATTAAGACCCTTAATTTGGCCGTAAATACTTATCATCCTAAGCTTGAGAAGACGTCTATTAGAGCGATCAATAACTTTATAAAAGAAAATTTTGGCTAATAAACCCAAAAAAATTACATTTAGTTATTATTTTGAAATGAAAAAAAACCTACTTTTTTTATTTATTGTTATTTGTTCTGTTTTTTCGAAAGCACAAATTACAATTATTGGTCATAACGAACATAACAGTTCGCCAATTGCAAACACCACAATTTATGTAAAACAGGACGGTATTCTTAAAGAAACTATATCTACAAAAGCAAAATCTGATTTCACTTTAAAATTAAGCTTTGACCACAACTATATTATTTCTTTCAGTAATTCAAAATACCAAAACATGTTCATGGAAGTTATTGGCAATAATATTCCACAAGAAAAATACGACATTAACATGGTACATGAGTTAAATATTCCTTTTGTTTTAAAAACAGATGAGGATATTGATACCAGTGCATTTAGAAAAGCATTTTGCAGGATAGTTTTCGATGGCAATTCTAAAATGATCTCCGATAGCGCTTATGCTTCAAAATTTAACAGAACAGTTTTAAAAAATAATATACAACAGGTGCAAATGACGGATGAAATGCCAGTTGTTGAGATCCCTGTTTTACTAGCAGGCCAGGTGTGCTTAAATAAGAATACAAAATTACCTGTCATTAACCAGATCATTACTGCCATTGATAAGAACGGAAAAATTTTAAAAACAACTGCTACCAACAGGTTTGGCGCTTTTGCATTTACAGGTATTAAAGCATCTGAAATTGCAAAAATAAAAATGGAACTAAAGAATGGAGAAGGAACTTTGGCTGCTTTTACTTTATTTAATTCAGCCAAAGTGGTGGTTGCCGAAACAAAGCCCGTAAATAATAGTTGCGAATGGGTTTTAAAACCCGCCGATGTAAAGAACCTTATAAACAATCAATACACCTCTAATATTGGTGGTAAACTATTATTATCATCGGGACAGCAAAAAAAATTCTTTGCCAACAAAACAATTTACTTGTGTAACAAGAATAATACAATCATTAAAAAAACAACTACTAATGTTTTAGGAGCTTTTGTGTTTGAAGATATAAAACCAGAGACCAGTTATTTTTTAGGAGTTGATATGAAAGAAGTTGGGAACGGCGAGAAACTTGACCTTTTAAATAAGGATGATAATTACATGAAATTCTTTGATACCATTGCCGGAACAAGAAGATCATTAAAAATAAACTCTAATTACAACCAGCTATTTAATTCCATTTCCATTAGCGAAGACGAAATGAAAATGAATGTGAACGCAAAAGTTTATGGCGATCAAAACTCAAATCCTTTAGGTAAGATAAAAATTATTTTATTGAACGAAAATTATGTAGTGATAGACTCTGTGCTTACAGATGACTTTGGTGCTTTTAAATTTAAATACCTGCCCTTCTTAAAACGTTTTTATTTAAGCGCCAACAATTCGGATAATATACTGGATGCCTTTAAAAATATTTTAATTTATACAATGGATGATAAATTGGTTAAGATCATCACCAACGAAAAAGGAAAACGTTTTATATATAAGCCAATTGACGCTGAAATGAATCAAATTAAAGATCTTGAGTTGGATGACCCATGGTTGAACCTGATGAGCAACAAACCAAAAAATAAAAATAATACCATTATCGAAAACATCTTGTTTGAAACAAACAAAACCGATCTTTTACCACAGGCTCAGGAAGTGTTGAATAAAGTTATTTTGGTTTTAAATACCAACAAAGCAATTAAAATAGAAATAAGCGCGCATACAGATAGTAAAGGTACCGATGCTGATAATTTAAAATTAAGTCAGCTTAGAGCCAGAACAGCTTTAAATTATATTACTGCCGCAGGTATTGATGCAGACCGAATCATTTCTATTGGTTATGGCGAAGGCAAGTTATTAAATAAGTGTAAAGACAATGCGCCTTGCAGCGAGATAGAACATGCCCAAAACAGACGTGTTGAATTTAAAATATTAGAAAATTAAGTAAAGCAATGAAGACCTCTGAAATAAAATTTAAAGTTACTGTAGACGAAAATAATTTACCTGTAAGTATTGAGTGGGATGCCCCCGATGCGGGAGAAACCAGCAAATGCAAAAGTGTAATGATAGCGCTTTGGGACGAAAAAGAGAACAATACCTTACGTATTGATCTTTGGACAAAAGATATGATGGTAGATGAAATGAAAAAATTCTATCACCAAAACATAATGACATTAACCGATACTTATTTACGTGCCACAGGTGATACAAAAACTGCTGATAGTGTTAAAACTATTTTTAATGAAATAGGTAAGGATATTGGGGTTTTAAAATAAAATCTAAATATTTTTTGGATTCTCGAAAAAAGTAAAATTCACATTCCCATAACTTCTTTTTTGCACAAAGCCTGAAAGGCTCTCCAGGTTGGTTCTTGGACCATGTTCAATAATTAAGATACCATCTTCATTTAATAATTGTTTCTCAAACACTAATTGATGAATGGTTGGAATATTCTCTAATTCATATGGGGGATCTGCAAAGATCATATCGAATTTTTGATTGCAATTTTTTAAAAAAGCAAACACATCACTTTTAACTGCGTCAATGTTAAATTTAAATTCTTTACTGGTTGCTTTTAAAAACCCTACACATTTAGAATTCATATCAACACTTAAAACATCTGTACTTCCCCTTGATGCAAACTCTAAAGAGATATGCCCTGTTCCACTGAAAAGATCGAGCACTTTTGTTTCGTCGTAATTGATCTTGTTATTTAAAATATTAAAGAGGCCTTCTTTGGCAAAATCGGTAGTAGGCCTCACCGGCAGATCTTTAGGTACTTTAATTACCCTACCCTTGTGTGTTCCGTTTATGATACGCACAGGTGCTGATTTAATAAAGTAAAATAATGGTGTTGAGGCAATTTAGAAAGTTCGCCTTCTAATTTTATTTCAGAATTGTGTACTACAAAGGTTACCTGCTTAATATATTTTTTAATACTTAATACTAAAGCGTCATTAGTTTGTACCTGTCCGCTAATTACCAATTTTATCTGTAAGGGATTTAAGTTGAATTGCTCCATCATAAAAAGTAGGTAATATAATATGTCTTCGTTATTTTCATAATTAAACACATTATAAAATAAAAGGTCGTTCTTTTCTTTAGCGGTTATTTCAATTAAACCATCATTAATGGCTAAAAATAAATTACAGTTCATTAAGGAGTGGTTACTAAAAAAGAGGTCGGTGTTTATTGCACCGGCATGTTTTATAATTGCCTGCGTAAATGTTCTTTCTACATATTGTATTAATTCCTGTTCAAACACATAACAGAATTTTACATTCTTTATAGTGTGAATATGAGGGTTTTTAATTTCAGTGAGTCCCGATGAAAAAGCAAGGAATTCTTTAACATGTCCCGCACTTGAAAAGGCCTCGGGTACAATTGTAAAATCTTTACTTAAAATGGAGATGGTGACCTTCTCGAATTTTGTTTGAGGCAATCGGTAATTATTTAACAAAAAAGTGATCTTTTCGGTAAAATTCTGACCTGCACCTGTAGCATTTAGGATCTCTACATGCCCTAATTGTGATATATTTTTAAAATTTTTGTCGGAAACAGAATAAATTAACGCATTAGGGCTTATAAAAAGCGATAAGGATCCAGCCTCGTTTTCTTTGGCTTTATCCCTTAAGATCAGTCTTTCTTTATAATTTTCGCCCAACATCAGATAACAAATCTAAGGTATTCTTAAAAATAAAAAACTTTTTTTTTAAACCGATTAAACCCTTTGGCATATTTATTGTCATAGATGAAATATTAAAAACTTATAATATGAAAACTTCAAAAATTTATTCAGGACTGGCAATTGCTTTAATAGCCTGTTCACTTACTTTTAGCTCTTGCCGCAAAAGAGATAAAGACCCTAAAGAGGAGCCAGACACAGAACAATCAACCGCTACTGACAATAACCTTGCGGAAGGCACTTCAAGTGATATTGAAGCCATGGGAAGCCAGGTAGCCGAGAGCTTCACGATGACAACTTACAAATCGAGCTACGGAAACAGTATTTTAAGTATGGCGCCTTGTGCCTCTGTTTTAAGCAATACGGTAGCAAAAACCTATACGGTAGATTTTGGAACAACAGGTTGTGTTGGTAAGGATGGTCGTATACGTACCGGTAAATTATTCTTCGATTTTTCAGGTTCTAATCCAACTACTGCAGTTTATTACCGTAACCCTGGTTTTAAATTAGTTGTTACAAGTTCAAATTATGTAGTAGATGGTAATGCAATAACTATTAATAACAAAACTATCACTAATACTACACCTGTGGGTATTCCTGCCGGAACAAACCTTACATGGGCTGTTTCTGCAAACATCTCAATTGTAAAAGCAAACAATGGTGGTACTGTATCATGGTCATGCAACCGCACCAAAGAATTGACCAACACCAGCGACCCTTTATGCTATGCAGGTCAAACAACAGCTATTGATTGGACAAAAGCAAAAATAAAAATTAATGGTACTGCTAGTGGCACAAATGCAAAAAGCGAAAGCTTTTCGGTAACAGCTACTAATCTTGTAAGAGATTTTACCTGTGCGCCCGATGTTAGCAAACCAAACCGTCATCCATTTATAAGTGGTACAATCTCTTATACTCCGGGTTCACGTCCGGTACGATTGATAGATTTTGGTAATGGCGCTTGTGATTTTAACGGTACTATTACTATTAACGGTCAAACCTGGTCATTTACTTTGCAATAAATAAACGCCAATAAAAAAATTAAAAGCCATTCTATTTATTAGAGTGGCTTTTTTAATTTATAACGTGGTTAGATCTAGCTTTTTTTTGGATTTGTTATATTTTTTTGGTCAAACTCTGGAGCCAAAACAGGGTTATTTTTAAAATAAGAAACTTTTTTTTAAACTAATTAAACCTTTTTGTATATTTATCTTTTAAGATGGAAATATGAAAACTTCAAAAATTTATTTAGGACTAGCTGTTGCTTTAATTGCGGTTTCAATTACTTTTAGCTCATGTCGCAAAAAAGAAAAAACCACTGAATCAACACCGGATACCGAGCAATCAACTGCTACAGATAATAATCTTGCAGAGGTTATAGCCACCGATATAGAAGCAATTGGGAGCCAGATAACTGAAAGTTCTACCCTAACAATATATAAGACCACCAACAATAGTATTTCGCCATGCGCCTCGGTTTTAAGCAATACTGTTGCTAAAACCTATACTGTAGATTTTGGAACAACTGGTTGTCTTGGTTATGATGGTCGTACGCGTACCGGTAAATTATTTTTTAATTACTCGGGTTCTACTCCTACTACTGCAATTTATTATCGTAACCCAGGTTTTAAAATGGTTGTTACCAGTTCTAATTACGTTGTAGATGGTAACGCTGTAACGATTACCAACAAAACGATTACCAACACAACTCCTGCAGGTGCTCCAACGGGTACAAACCTTACGTGGGCTGTTTCTTCAAACATTTCAATCACAAAAGCAAACAATGGCGGTTCTATTAACTGGACATGCAGCCGTACCAAAGAACTTACAAGTTCGTACTGGCCATGTTATTACTCGCAAACTGTTCCCATTGATTGGACAAAAGCAAAAGTTAGACTTAACGGAACTGCAACAGGAACTAACACAAAAGGCGAAAGCTTTACTGCAAAAGCGATTGATCTGGTAAGAGATTTTAATTGCGCGCCTGATGTTAGCAAACCACGCCGTCATCCGTTCATAAGCGGCAAAATTGAATACACGCCGGGTTCACGCCCTTTACGTGTAATTGATTTTGGCACTGGGGCTTGTGATTTTAACGGTACTGTTACTATTAACGGTCAAAGTTGGCCATTTACTTTACAATAATTACGCTCATAAAGATTCAAAAGCCATCCTTTATAAGGGTGGCTTTTTTATTTACATTTAAGCAAGCTCTATCTAATGTCTAAAATAAATTCGCCTTACGATCTCGGAAAAACAGTTTCAGGTTATTTACCATTTTCAGCAAACGAAGATCAAAAGATAGCCATAGAAAAAATTTCAGATTTTATTTTAAATACCGATGAGCGTTCTGTTTTTATTTTAAGAGGTTATGCCGGTACAGGAAAGACCAATCTTATTTCTGCATTTACAAAAGCTTTGCCAATAATAAAATGGCGCAGCGTGTTATTAGCCCCAACAGGGCGTGCAGCCAAAGTGTTAGGCATGTATTCACAAAAAGTCGCTCAAACAATTCATAAAAAAATATTCAGGAAACAAATAGGCGCTGATGGTGCATTTTACTTTTCTCTCTCAGAAAATTTACACAAGAACACTTTATTTATTATTGATGAAGCATCGATGATCAGTGCCGATTCGGGAGGCGAAAGTTTGATGAACAGTTTGCTTGAGAATTTATTTGAATATGTTTATAGCGGTGAGAATTGTAAACTCATTCTTATTGGCGATACAGCGCAGCTTCCACCCGTTGGCAGTAATGAAAGTCCGGCATTGAACGAAAATTATTTGCGCACCGCTTTCCATTTAAATATTAATTTTTTTGAATTAAAAGAAGTTGCCAGGCAACGTTTAGAGAGCGGTATTTTATTGAACGCAACAAACATTCGCAATAGTATTGGGCAAAATACATTTAAATTTCCAAAATTAATTTGCGGAAAAGATTTTATTAATTTACCGGGCGATGAGCTGGAAGACTGCATCAATAGTGCCATCTCAAACTACGGCGAAGAAAATGTGGTGATCATTACGCGCAGTAATAAAAGAGCTAACTTATACAACCAAAGTTTTCGCAACAGAATAAAACTTTATGAAGAAGATCTTTGTACAGGAGATAAAATAATGGTTGTGAAAAATAATTATTTTTGGTTACCCGAAAATAATGGAGAAGCCGGTTTTATTGCCAATGGCGATATGGCTGAAATAACACGTATGGTTAATCGCGAAAGTTTATACGGATTAAATTTTTGTGAATGCCAGGTGCGTTTTATTGATTACCCGAATTTAGCAGAGCAACAAGTGAAAATAATTACCGATTCGCTTTTTACGGATAATCCAGCATTAAGCCAGGAAGAACAAAAACATTTATTTGAAGCCGTGATGGCCGATGTAAGCCACGAACCTGCAAAGGGTATACGGATGGCTTACTTAAAAAACAGTCCGTATTACAATGCTTTACAGGTAAAATTTAGTTACGCCATAACCTGCCACAAGTCGCAGGGCGGCCAGTGGCCGGTGGTTTTCATAGATCAGGGTTTTTTAAAGGAAGAAAATGTTGATGAAAATTTTATGCGTTGGTTGTATACCGCCATTACGAGAGCAACCGAAAAAGTGTATTTACTCAATTTTAATTCGTTGTTTTTTAACTAGTTAGAAGGCTCTTAACGTAGGCTTTTCAAAAATATATCAATAAGTACATGGTCTATTGCGTTTTTTTTCTTATTTTTATTGGATTAAACCTAATGAGAAAAGTACTACTTTTACTTATCACTTCTTTTTTTGTCCTAATAGCTGAGGCTCAGAATTTTACGCGCCCGGGTGACTGGAAAAAATACAGGAAAGAAATTTTCATTACCGGTGGTACCTCAAATTTTTTAGGAGATCTTGGAGGTCGCGACCAGATCGGAAAAGATTACAGTCCTGTAGATCTTGAACTTTCTCAAACAAAAACTGCATTTGGTCTTGGCTATAGATACAAGCTTGATACCTGGATAAACGTTACAACAAAATTTAATTATCTTATCGTAAAAGGTGATGATGCTTTAACGCAGGAACCATTCAGGAACAATAGGAATTTAAATTTTAAATCAAATATTTTTGAACTTTCTGGTAGGGTTGAGATAGGTTATGAAAGTAAAAAATCAGGTAACCGTTATGGAATTAAAAAAACATTGAACCGCAGGCATAAGGCCAATACACATGCTATATTTGTGTTTGCGGGTGTTGGTGGTTTTTATTACAATCCAAAGGGCCGTGCTCCAAATGGAAAATATGTTAAGTTGATGCCTTTGCGTACTGAAGGACAAGGACTGGATGGCGGACCAAAAAAATATACTAACTACAGTGTTTGCATACCCCTCGGTTTATTTTATAAATGTACCATTAATAAACAGTGGAGTGTTGGTGTTGAAGTTGCATGGCGTAAAACATTTACAGATTATATTGATGATGTTGGAACGAGTTATTACGATTCTACAGCGCTTGCAACAAACTTCGGCCCGCTATCTGCTACAATGGCCGATCCAAGCAAAGGCATTATCTTTGGCGCAACATCACCTGACGCTTCCGGGGTTGCCGCACAACGAGGTGACAGACAAAAAGACTCTTACGTTTCACTTGAAATAACAGTTGGTTATATCATTAAACAAAAACGTAAACGCGCAAGATTAAGAAGTAAATTCTAACATTTTCTTTTCTCTCATTTTTTATTTTATGGATTTCTCGCTAAGGCCCTGGACCAGTAATGACCTGGATAGTTTAATTGAATTTGGTAACAATAAAGCCATTGCTAAATTCATGACCGATAAATTTCCAAATCCTTACACAAAAGAAAAAGGAGAATCATTCATCGCATTTACTCAACAACATGATCCAATTCATGTATTTGCAATTGATGTTGATGGCAAGGCTGTTGGTGGTATTGGCATTCACCCTCAAGACGATATACATTGCAGAAATGCAGAATTAGGGTACTGGTTAGGCGAACCTTTTTGGGGACATGGAGTAATTACAAAAGCAATTATTCAAATGGTGGATTATGGCTTTACTAATTTTGAGATTGACCGGATCTTTGCACGACCTTTTGGAACAAACACCGCATCGCAAAAAGTATTAGAAAAAGCCGGCTTTAAATTAGAAGCTCGTTTTGAAAGATCGCTGTATAAGAATGGTGAATATTTAGATGAATTGGTTTATGCTATAAGGCGGGAACATTAAAAAAAATACGCTTTCAAATTTTACGCTAATAATAAACTTTTTATCAAACGAAATTGTTTTAGCCGCCCAGGAAGAGTTAAAAGAATTATCAAAACTTGATAAAAAGAATAGTAAAAAATAAATAACTTTATACCAAAATCTTTTAAAGTAAATTTATGAAGCAGCTAATATTAGTAGTGACAGTGTTTTTTTTAACTACCGCCAATGTGCTTGGCCAAAATAATAAGTCAAAAGGAGTAGGATCGTCTGTAGATAATGGCGGTGGGGGTTGCTTTAATTCGAGCAGCAAGATCATTAATATTGGTATAGGTTTTGGCCATAGAAGTTATTACAGGTATTCTGGTTTAGGTTATTCGTACCATACTAGCCCTGCAATTAGTTTATCCTACGAACAAGCAATACCAAATAAAGTAGGACCCGGTTACTTAGGAGTTGGCGCTTATTTAGGCTACAAAAGCGCCTATTTAGTGTATGATAACTATTATTATAATAACAATAAATATTATTACCGTCATAACTGGAGGTATTTTCTGTTTGCTGCCAGAGCGGCTTATCACCTCGACGCATTAAATTTTGAAAAGGGAGAACTCTATTTTGGTGGTATTGCAGGTTTAAGGTTTCAATCTTATTCCTATGAGACAAATAGTTTAGATCCCAATAAAAATTTATATGCCTTAAACAGTAGTAGTATTTACCCAGTGCTCTCTTTGTTTGTGGGTGGGCGATGGTATTTTACATCAAAAGTAGCGGCTTTTTGTGAGTTAGGCTACGGTGTCTCTTACGTAACCGCAGGCCTTAGCCTTAAATTCTAACCATTTTTTTCCTTAACATTTCTTTGTTTTGCTCTGAAAAAAAACATTTGTACCTTCATATGGTTTAAATTGAACAGAAATGATCTTTAGAGAAGCGAAAATTAAAGATATTGAACAAATACAAATTGTAAGAAATTCAGTAAAAGAAAATACTTTATCTAACCCAGCATTAATAAGTGATAAAGATTGTGAAGAATTTTTAACCGTACGCGGCAAAGGCTGGGTATGCGAAATTGACGGCGCTCTTGTTGGCTTTGCTATTGTTGACCTAAAAGGCAAAAATGTTTGGGCCTTATTTGTAAAACCAGAATTTGAATCGAAAGGTATTGCCAAAGAATTATACACCCGCATGATGGATTGGTATTTTGACCAAACCCGCACTCCTATTTGGCTTGGTACTTCACCGAATACGCGAGCCGAAAAATTTTACGAAAAATTAGGCTGGACAAAAGCCGGAGAAGTTAATAAAGATGAGATCAAATATGAAATGACCTATAAAAGCTGGATACAAAATGGTTAGTGTGGCAGATTTTAAAAAGCTTGCCCTTTCTTTTGATGAAGCCAGCGAACTACCACATTTTGAAAAAACTTCTTTCCGCGTAAATAAAAAAATATTTGCAACCCTTGATATAACCGCTCAAAAAACAGCTTTAAAATTTACCGAAATAGAGCAATCTGTTTTTTGTGCTTTTGATAAAAGTATCATCTATTCTGTACCCGGTGCATGGGGCAAAAAGGGTTACACCTATGTAGAATTAAAAGAAGTTAGAAAAGATCTGTTGAAAGACGCACTTACTGTTTCATATTGCAACGTAGCTCCAAAAAAACTCGCCGAAAAATATAAACAACATTAATTATAATTTTTATGTATAGGTCTCATTTAAAATTTTTATTTATTTTTTTGATGAGTTCACTCTCTTCAAAAACACTTTTTTCTCAACGAAATTTCGGTTCAGAAACTATTCTAAAGGTTCAGCCAACGCCCACACCCTCGCCCTCCTGCATCAACGAATCTTCCGTTTACAAAAAAAAATACAGCCAACAATCTTTTTACGTTCCCAAAGTAAATGACCCAGTGATCACATTAAAGATCACACTCCATATTTTTAAGCCTATTAGCGATTCAGGAAAATGGCAAATGGATAACAATAAAATAAATGGTACTGCGGCTCTTCAGTCGTTGTTAGACTCTATAACAAACGGTCACCAGGAAAGGTATTCTTCTAAAAGAAGAGCTACTTACGCTAAAGATTTTAATTCGCCTCACATTCGCGATTCAAAGATCAAATACGAAATAACCAATGTGTATTTTTATCCCGAACAAAATTTGTACACGTTATACAACGACCAGGCATTGTTTGAATACATTGAAAAGACAGACCCTAAACGTATTGAAGAAGGTATGCCTTTGGTTTTTAATGCCAGCAATGGGCCGGGACACTTATCAAGTTACAAAGGTGCTGCAGCAATTGTAACAACCATTAGTAATTTTGATCCGGTTTTTGGTCGCTCACATTTGCTGCATGAGATAGGACATGCTTTTGGGTTAGGACATACTTATGTAAATACTTCGGGTGGTGGTTCAGACTGGCAAAATTTTGGCGGAGCTTGCGGATCTGATGATTACCTGAGTGATGTTTTTCCTAATAATAATCCAGCCTGCCAAAACGAAAATCTTGCAACTTTCAAACCTACAAATGCTCCGTGCATGTCTTGTTTTGAATCTACTCCCGATACAAGCAATAATATTATGGGTGGACAACGTTATAATTTATGGATGTCGCCTTTACAAATGGGAAGAAGGATCAGAAACATGCACCTTAATGCTAATGCAGGTCGTAATCTAAGACAGTTTGCAAAAGATATGGAAAGTGATCATAAAAATGTGTGGACCATTTCGAAAAGTGAAGACTGGGATTTTGATATTCAATTGTATAGAGATATTGTTGTAAAAGCAGGCGCCACACTTACTGTTAAATGTAAAGTGGCTATGGCTATTGATGGTAAAATAAAGTTAGAACCCGGTGCAAAATTAATTGTTGATGGCGGTGAAATTACAAGCTGGTGCAAAAGCGACACGTGGCAAGGAGTTCAGACCCCGGCAATTAAAAAGAAAAAGAAAGGTGATAAAAGTATTGCTCCTGTATATATTAAACTACTAAACGGTGGCGCCATAAATAAAGCTAAAATGCAAATGCCAATTAATTAATTTGTTATGAAAAAAGAACATCATTACAGAACAACCGTAACGTGGACAGGAAATTTAGGACAAGGAACTGTTGACGCAAGATATTACAGTCGTGATCATACGATTTCAATAAAAAACAAAATTGATATTTTAGGTTCGTCTGACACACCCTTTCGCGGTGATGGCACAAAACATAATCCTGAGGATTTTTTACTTTCAGCTTTATCGCAATGCCATATGCTTTGGTACTTGCACATTTGCGCCGATAATGGTATTACTGTAGTTGAATATGTTGATAATGCCGAGGGAGTGATGGAAGAGAATGAAAGCGGTGGCGGACAATTTAAGGAAGTAACTTTATTTCCGACTGTAACAATTACCAATACGGAACATATTGAAAAAGCTAACTCATTGCATGCTGTAGCAAATAAAAAATGCTTTATTGCTAACTCTTGTAACTTTCCGGTTAAACACCAGGCAAATTGTATCATTAAGGCTTTTTAAACCACATAGACAGATAGAAGAAATTAACCAGATCTTAAAAAAGGCACACAAAGTTTGTTTCGCAAGCGAAACAAAACTATGTTCTCTAAGCTAATAGACATTCCTAAATAAAAAAACCTATGTGCCTATGTGGTTAATTTTTATTTGATCAATTTCATCTCGTTCAATAAATAACCAGCGCCTGCATATTTATCTACTATCCATAATGTGAATCTTACATCCAATACAATGTTTCGGCAAAAATCGCCGTTATACATCACATCGCTCATAGTGCCTTCCCAGTTCCTGTCAAAGTTGGTTCCAATTAATTCGCCATTGGCATTAATTACAGGACTACCACTGTTACCACCCGTTGTATGGTTACTACCAGTAAAAGCGATCCTTAATTTCCCGTTCTTATCAGCATACTGACCATAATCTTTTTTCTCGAACAATTCTATTAAGCGAGGCTTCACATAGAAATCCTCAAGACCTGTTTTATTTTTATCTACCATGCCATCAATAGTTGTATAATGTAAATAAGCTACACCATCTTTAGGCTGATAATCTGCTACTTTACCAAACGAAACACGTAATGTGCTATTAGCATCAGGGTAGAATTTTTTTGTTTTTACATTCTCGATCAAACCTTTCATATATACCTTTTGCAATTCGTTTATCTGGCGATCATAATAACCAATTTGAGGTATAACTGTTTTTTGATAATGCACTAATATGCTTGAAGCCAGTAAGTACATAGGGTCACGCTCATATAAAGAAGCATTCTTTTCAAAATCAATAAACATGGCTTTGGCCTTTTCATTATCAACAAAGCTTGAATTATTGTATAAGAAATCGGTTAAAGCAATTACATTACCATTATGCACCGTTAAAAGCGAATCTAAAAAGCGCGGCATAAATTCACGATCGATATTTGCCACATAAGTTTCCAACATAGCTTTACAAATTTTGCGATCTGTCTCTTTATTAAAATTCTTAAAAGGAATTGCAGGTTTCGCATCTTTATAAACTGCATCAAATTTATTTTCTTTGCCTTGTTGTTTTCGTTTTAATTCATTAAACACGTTTATAAACGCTGATGAAAATTTAAAAGCTTCAACACCCCATAAACACTCGGTAAAATAATCGTATTGTTTACTTAAAGGAGCGTATTCAGAATAGGTCCTTTTAAATTCACTAAATAAATTCTTATACAATTCAGCTTTTTTTGGATCGGCAGAAACTAAAGTAAGAAATTCAGCTTCCTGCTTTTTCTTTTTGTTTATTGCGTCTGATTTTTCAAGACCGATCTTTTCGCCACTCCACTTTTTATAATAATTAGCAACACCGGCATACTTAGCAGTATACATTAAACGAATTGTATCGTTCTTTTTCATATCAGCATCTAAAATATTCAAACGCTTTTCGCGTAAACCAACACGAATTGGATCTTGTTGATTTATTAAAAGATCAACCGCGTAAGATGTTAAATACTCCTGCGTTTTACCGGGGAAACCATACACCATTGTAAAATCACCTTTTTCAACTCCTTTTAATGAAATAGGAAAAGAATGAATTGGTACATAAGGAATGTTTCCGGAATTAAAATCTGCAGGTTTATTTTCTTTGTTGCTATAGATCCTGAACATACTAAAATCTGCATTATGACGTGGCCAAACCCAATTGTCAGTTTCTCCTCCAAATTTACCAATGCTTTCAGGCGGTGTGCCAACCAAACGAATATCTTTAAAAGTTTCTATCACAAATAAATAATATTCGTTACCATAATAAAAGGGGCGAATGAAAGCATCAAAATGTGAATCTTTTTTTGCTAAAGTTTCCAGCTTTTTAATATTTGATTGAATAGCAGAATCTTTTTGTATCTCCGAAAAAGTTGGTTTAATGTTTTCAAAAACCTTTGTTGTTACGTCATCAATTCTTTTAATAAAAGTTACAGTTAAACCCGGGCATGGTAATTCTTCTTCGGCTTTCATAGCCCAGTAACCATTTTTTAAATAATCGTTTTGCACCGTACTTAAACCTGCAATAGAAGAAAAACCACAGTGGTGATTGGTTAGTATCAATCCCTTAGTAGAAATAACCTCAGCAGTACAACCACCACCAAAAATAGCTACTGCATCTTTCATGCTTGCTTTGTTAATACTATAAATTTGCTCTGCTGTTAATTTAAAGCCATTTTTTTTCATGTCGCTAATATTTAGCGCTTGAATTAACTGAGGCATCCACATTCCTTCATCTGCCTTTGCAAAAAAAGATACCAGCGTAAAAAGTATTATTATTTTATTTTTCATTTTATTCGAATTTAAAATTTATAATTCAACATTTATCATTTCGTAAGTCCTGCCATTTTCATCGCATCAACTCTAATAGCACTATCCAATGGTATTTGCAGGTCGCTGCTTTTTTGAGTTGATTTCTTTAACAACGCAGGCGTTTCTCTTATTTGTTTTGCATACACTTGTATCTGTTTATTTCTTTCTGCACGCGGATAATATGTTTTTGGCGACGTATATAATTCATACGCATCATCAATAAAAGTATTTCCAAACATTGGTAAATTCCCATCTGAATACAGGATCATAATAACACTATTGCTTTCAATTTCTTTTTTAAGATCTAACTCCCATACCTCAACTTTTTCTCCCGGCCTTGGCGAAGGAACGACCTTATTTGCGTAATACCAGAACTGTCCGCCGGCAAAACAAGCCTGCCCTACTCCCATATAAACCGGACCATACCAATAACTGTCAGATATTGTAAGCACACGTGTTGTGTTTTTTATACTATCATTTTCAAATTGAATGAGAGGATAAGCCAATTGCATATTTTGTTCTGGATTAGAATATAAGTTCATGCTTTTTAAAACATCAGCATCACGGCTTCTTGCAGTATCAACCACTTCTATCTTTGGCCAAAAAACAGATGGCATATCACAACGATGTAATTTTTCGATGTGTTTAATAATTGTATCTACAGCTAAGCACTCGCCATAATAACTCCAGTGGTGACCAAATTTTGGGAATAAAGCGTGTGGTGATGTTGGTTTTAATTTCTCAAAATATGAATAGAGGTCTAAATAATTTAAAGCAAGATCTTTGCTGTTAGAAGCAAATAAATTGTGATTGGTGTTTTTTACAGGATGTACATATTTATCTTCAATAAATTCTTTACACGAAGCGCCTTTACCCGGAGCATACACCAATAAAAGATCAATTCCTTTTTTCTTTAATGTATCCTGTATCACCTTTGCTTTTTGTAAAAGTGTTTTTACTTTTAACTCCGGCATCAGGTCATCACCAAAAGCAGAAAAAATATAACTCTCGCTAAACACGTAATCATTCTTACCAATAACAAAACCATTTACACGGATCTGATTGAATGCTGTGTAATAAAATTGATTGTTAAGGCGAACCATTGTTTCTTTATAAGCCCAGTGGTCATTATTATAATCTTCTGTTGCGGCTTGATAGGAACCATCAAGCCATCCACTTGTTGAAAATTTTGGTTTCTCATCACTAATAACCAATCCAATTAAGTTGGGTTTGTTGTAAGTTATATCACCTGCGCCATCGCGCCCCTGGTATTTAATAATAGAATAGATCATTGGCCAAGCAATAGCTATAAGAATAACTAAATGATGCAATGAATATGTTTTTTGTTTAACCGCCATTAAAACCTGAAATAAATAAAAGGGTTAAAATCAAGTGCAGATACATAACTTAACGAAATATAAAATAATGTGATACCGGTTACAACTGCCAGCCATTTTCCTGAGTCTGAAAAATTCTCACCATACACATTTTCCTGGATCTGTTTTGTTTTTTTAGTGATAGCAAAGAAAGAGAATAACAATGCTACAATGGCCATACAAATAAAATCGTTGTTCATTGCAAATTTTCCGTCGAAGAAATTAAACGAGAACATTTGTTTAATAACGTTCAAACCATAATGCAGGTCCTCATTCCTGAATAATACCCAACCTGTTATAACAATAATAAATGTAATTGGTACTGCAATAAATTTCCCCAATTTCTCAAATACTTTTCCTAAGAAAAAACGCTCAAGCACTAAGAACAAACCATGGTACGCGCCCCACAATACAAAATTCCAACTAGCGCCATGCCACAAGCCTGAAAGTAAAAAAACAATTATTAAGTTACGGTACAATTTAGAGTTGGGGCCTTTATTCCCTCCTAAAGGAATGTATAAATAATTTTTCATCCAGGTTCCTAAAGTAATATGCCAGCGGCGCCAGAATTCAGTAATACTTCCAGATGTGTATGGATTATTAAAATTCTCAGGAAATCTAAATCCCATCATCTTGCCCAAGCCAATGGCCATATCGCTGTAACCGCTAAAATCAAAATAAATTTGAAAGGTGTAAGCCAAAGCACCGACCCATGCTGCTGCTGTATCCAATTGTTCAGCAGGCAATTTAAAAACAGCGTCGGCTTGCATACCAAGTGTATTGGCAATAATTGTTTTTTTGGCAAGACCTAAACAAAAAATTAAAAAGCCACTGAGTTTTACATTGGGTGTATAGTTTTTTTCGCGGTTAGTAATTTGATCGGCGATATCGTGGTAACGCACAATAGGGCCGGCAATTAATTTTGGGAATAATAAAATGTAGGTCTGGTAATGCCAAAAATTCTTTAATGGTTTATGAACGCCCCTGTAAACATCAATTACATAAGTTAAACTCTCAAAGGTGTAAAACGATATCCCAATTGGCAATACAACTTTTATCCAGGAAATTTCTGTACCCAAAAGCGCATTAACATTATCAATAAAAAAATTACAGTATTTAAAATAAAATAGCAGACCAAGATTTAAGCATAAAGAAATAATTAAGAATTTGGTCTTTGCCTTTTGCGTTTTTTGGTTGTGCATTGCATTTACCAAAAAATAATCTAAAAAGGTGGTACCAAGAATAATGAAAATAAATTTTGGTCCGCCCCAGCTATAAAAATAAATACTGGCAATTAATATTACCGCGTTTTTGAATTTATGCGGCGCTAAATGATACAGCAATAAAAATATTGGGAGGAAATAAACTAAATAAGTTATGCTGCTAAAAACCATCTTTATTAAGGCTTACAAAAATAAGATTTTTTGCGGATGCTACAAGGGAGCTTTTGCACCCTTTTAGGGGGATTTTTGCCTTAATTTTTGATAAGTTTTGAGTAGGAAGAGCCAGACGAACTTTCGGTCCTTAAATGATAAATACCATTAGAAAGATGAGAAATATCGAGCTGAAAATTTCCCGATTCGCTGTAGGCTCTTTCGTAAACCAAAGCACCTGTGACAGAATATACTTTTATGCTTACTGGTTCATTTAATTCCATATTAAAAATGCCACTTGTTGGGTTGGGATAAAGTTTGAAAATAGAATTGGAAAGAGAGTTTTCGTTTACACCCACACCAGAGGGTACGTAATTGCAAATAGTTGATGTTGGATTATACAAAGGAAAATTATCATCAGAGTAACAAACAAAATTTCCATAACTAGGACCATCCACTATGCATTGATCGTAGCTAAATAAAAACCACGTTGTGCCCCCTATTTTCTCGATAATATTCAGTGTATGTGAGAATGAGCTGGTATAGTAGATCGAGATTTTAATTTTTTTCACGGAAATACTATTTATTAATACATGCCCGGTATCAACAACACTTATTGTAGAACGATGAAAATTACTTTGACAGGTACTCGGGTTATTTGGATAAAGTATAGCTAACCATTTATCTCCAATATTTGCATTAAAATTAGCGATAGTATCAAATATGAATGTATAAGGATTATACTTATAAACTACATTGTTATTTTCGTAGGTCTGAAAGTTTACATAACCATTAATCGTAGTTGTTGGAGACATTGGCCATGGTGTCTTCCCATTAAATGTTCCAACCATATTATTACAGGTTATACTATTTATTGAAACTGTATTAGTAACGACAAGCTTTATATGTCCATCTTGATAAGGTGTATATGGAGAATTAACTCTATAATGCCAGGTCGCCCCGGGCGGACACCACATTTGAGCTTTTATCGGCACGCCAAAAATTAAAACAAAAATAAAAGGTAATAATTTTTTCATGTGTCTTATTCTTTTACAAGTTTAGAATAGAAAGCTCCTTTCATTGATTCAGTTCTTAAATGATAGATACCATTAGAAAGATGAGAAATATCAAGATGAAAATTACCTGTTTCATCAAATGTTCTTTCATAAACCAAAGCGCCTGTAACAGAGTATATTTTTATGTTGGCTGCTTCTTTTAATTCCATATTAAAAATTCCGTTTGTTGGGTTAGGATAGAGTTTAAAAATGGAATTTGTAAAGGAGTTTTTGTTTATGCCTACGCCTGAAGGTATATAATCACAAACTACTGAACCAGGATTGTAAACTGGAAAATTGTCATCCCTGTAACAAACAAAATTTCCATAACCGTGGCCGTCTGTTTGACAATTATTACCAATATAAGAAAATAAAAATCCAGAAAGATTTGAGATTTTTTCTATAAAAGTAATAGCATATGTGCTTGTTGGTAAAGAAGCAAGTTTGATTTTTTTGAGATATATATTATTTATGAACACGTGTCCTGTATCCACAACAGTCAGTGAAGGGCGAGAGGGAGTGCTGCAAGTAATAAACGGAAAACGAATCGCAAGCCATTTATCACCAATATTTGCGTTAAAATTCGCTATTGTATCAAAACTCAATGATTCAGGATTATAAATATAAACAACTTTATTGTTTTCATAGGTTTGAAAATTTACCCAATTAGCCGTTATAGTTTGAGCGCCTGGGAAATTTTTAACTCCTTTGAAAACTCCATCCATATTTTGACAAACTGTATTATTTATAGTAACAGTATTTGTCACCTTTAATTCTAAATGTCCATCGATATAATCAATTGGAGGCCATGCTGTATAAACCCTATAATGCCATGTCGCTCCCGGAGCGCACCACATTTGCGCTTTTATCTGCAATCCAAAAATTAAAACAAAAATAAAAGATAATAATCTTTTCATGGGATCAATTTAATGGGTTAACTTAAAGTTAATTAAAATAGATCAGAAAAAAAAGACCAATAGATATCTGGTAAGCTTTTAAAGGTATTTACTGGGTTTCAGTTTATATCTGGTATACAACTGAAAAGATCCTGAAAAAAAAAAGGGATTAAAGGTGTAAAGAAGCCTTTTTAGCTAACAATTGTTCTTCTGTTTCCACGTTATCTTCATCGGGAACACAGCAATCTACCGGGCAAACAGCCGCGCACTGAGGCTCGTCGTGAAAACCTTTACACTCGGTACATTTATCGCTTACAATAAAATAAACATCCATATTTTTTGGCACTTGTGGCGAGTCTGCATCTACTTCCTCTCCACTGTTCTTTCCTGTGTATGCCCCCTTAACGCCGGTACCATCAGCAAAACGCCATTCGGCCCCGCCTTCGTATATTGCGTTGTTCGGACATTCAGGCTCGCAGGCACCACAATTAATGCATTCGTCTGTTATTTTAATTGCCATTTTTTTACTTAGTTTTGCTTTTTATAATAGTCTGCAAATATACGACCTAATTTTATGACTTTAAAACAAAGAATAGAAGGATTTACACAAACCGGTTTGTTTATAAACAGGCATTTTAACGAGCAAAAACCTTCTGAAACTCAATTGCACCAGGGCCTTGATAAACTTATTGAAATGGCCCATATTTACAATAATTGGTTCATTCCTGAGTTTGTTAAAGAATCTTTAATTAACGTTAGTAGCCTTTTAAAAGAAGAAGAATTGATAAAATTCTCAACACCTATTAAAGAAAAAGAGGCTAAAACCATTGCTGTTATTTGCGCCGGCAATGTGCCCATGGTTTGCTTTCACGATATTTTATGTGTGCTTTTAAGTGGCAATATTGCCCTTATAAAACTCTCAAGCGACGATAATCTTTTAATGCCTTTCTTTTTAAAATTACTCACGCATTACGAACCCGAATTTGAAACACAAATTTTATTCGCAGAGGGTAAACTGGGTGCCTTTGACGCTGTAATAGCCACAGGCAGTAATAACACCGCCGGACACTTTAAATATTATTTTGGTAAATACCCACATATAATCCGTAAAAACCGTAGTTCCCTCGCTGTTTTAACCGGTAAAGAAACTACACAACACCTTAAAGATCTAGGTAAGGATATTTTCCTTTACTTTGGCCTTGGATGCAGGAACGTGAGCAAATTACTGGTTCCAAAAGGTTATTCGTTCGATACTTTTTTTGAGTCAATTGTAGATTATGGCTTTGTGGTGAACAATAAAAAGTATGGTAATAATTATGATTACCATCGCGCTATTTATTTGTTGGAATCGATGACCTTTTTGGATAATAATTTTTTAATGATCAAAGAAAACGCCCATCTTCACTCGCCTGTGGGGGTTCTGTATTTTCAATATTATGAGAACGAAAAAGAGCTAAATACCTATTTAGATTCAATAAAAGACGATTTACAGTGTGTGGTTGGAGCCAAAAACATCCCTTTTGGTTATTCACAACAGCCTGTTATTACTGATTTTGCCGACAATGTAAATACATTGGAATTTTTAGTAAATTTATAGGAGTTTATGAAATAGCCATGTTTGCCAAACATTAAACATAATATTGCTAAACTGGCTATTCCATATGACAATTAAAAAAACAATATTTTAACCGTATGAATAGGTTCTTACAAACATTCATTTTGTCATTTATTTGCATCAGCGCTGTTGCACAAGTGCCTACAGCTACTATTGTAAGCCCTTCTGCTACCCTGTGTTCAGGCACTTCTTTAACCTTTACAACGCAAACTTCAAATGCGCCAACAGATTTTAGCTGGTCAATTTCGCCGTCCAGATCAGTTACCGTTTTTCCTGATCTTAGCAGCCCTTCTATCACTTTTGTGTTTACAGCGGGCGGTTCTTATGTTATCAGTTTAGTGGTTTCAAATGCAACCGGTACATCTGTTGCAACCACAACGGTAATAGTTACCAAATCGGCCAATGCGGCTTTTAATGCAAGTTTAACCGGTGTTGGTTTTCCAAATCAATTAATACTGACAAATTATTCTACAAATAGCATCTCCAATCAATGGCTTTTTAACGACGATCCTTCTGTAAATACAACATCACTTAATGCAGTAAAAGATTATACTGTAAGTGGTAGTTATTCGGTTACACTTATTGCTTTTGGTAATTTAGGTTGTAACGATACTTCGGGTTATTCGTTAAGAATTGGCGATTCATCAGGTGTTACCTTACCAACCGTATTTTCACCAAACGGCGATGATATTAACGAGATATTTAAACCAATTGCAAAAGGCATTTCAAGTATGAATGTATGGATCTATAACCGTTACGGCACCATCATCATTAAATGGGATCGTTTAAATGGATCCTGGGATGGACATACTACCAGTGGAGAAACTTGTGAAGCCGGTGTTTATTTTGTAATTGTTGAGGCTTCAGGCTTTGATGGCAAGTCTTACAAATTAAAAAACAGTTTAACCTTAGTAAGATAAATTATCTTAAAGGTTAACAACATATCGTTCAACTACAACAATCAAAATTATTTTAAGGGAATAAAAAATGTTTCGCTACAATTAAAAGAAGGAGAGATACTTGCTTTAGTTGGTAAAAGCGGAAGTGGGAAAACCACACTCATGAAGTGCATTTACGGCTTGGAAGACCTGAATGAAGGTGAAGTTTTATTTGAAGATAAAAAAGTATTAGGCCCTTCGTACAATTTAATTCCCGGTTACGAAGAAATGAAACTCGTTAGCCAGGATTTTTACGTTTTAGATAACCACAGTGTTGAAGAAAATATTTTCGATAAATTAATTGGATATAGCAACGAAGAAAAACAAAAAAGAGCTGCCAAACTTTTAAAATTATTAGATCTTGTTGCATTAAAAAACTCGCGTGCTAAATTTTTATCAAGTGGCCAAAAGCAGCGTGTGGCAATAGCCAGAGCCTTAGCAGTTATACCAAAAATATTGTTGTTAGATGAGCCCTTTAGTAATTTGGATACTATTTTAAGCGAGAAATTATTTTCGTTTATTATAAATGAAGTTAAAAAAAATAATACTTCTGTAATTTTAATTACACATTTAGCCGAGGAAGCCTTAAAGTATGCCGATACATTGGCCGTGCTTGATAATGGCAAGATCTTGCAGATGGGCGAAAAATGGCAGATCTATTACAAACCAAATAACACCAAGTTGGCTGGGCTTTTAGGCCCCTTTAATGCTATAAAACCCGAAGATCTTGAGAAAAGCACGAAACAAAAATCAAAACTTTTTGTAAGACCCGATAAACTAAAATTAACGGCGCAAAAAAATAATGCACAATTACAGTTAACGGTTTTAAACTGTACCTTCAACGGTAAGTGTTTTGAAATTTTAGGGGAAACAAAAAACGGTAACCCGGTTATTGTTTATGCAAATAAAGAATTGGCGCAGAATAAAGTTTTTTACTTTACAATAGAGTAATAGTTTATTTAAACATCAGATCCCGAACAACCGAAGCGTTTTCTTCAACATCTACAGTAAAATTCTGTTCGGGCTTACCCGCTACTTCTACCGAAATTAATGCTAGTCCTGAAGACACCTTTACTAATTTATACTGACCCATTGCATTTGTTTTAACCATTTGCACACCGCATTGTACGTTAGCATTTGCAATAGGCTTGCCTGTAGTTTCGTTAATTACTTTACCCGACACATTGCCGTATTGTAACACCTTTGGATTAATAAGGACTTTTATAAAGTCAATTGCAAAACCATCTGCTGCACCTGTGGTTCTATCATCAACTAATAATTCGATCTTTCCTTTTTTGTAATCTTTTATTTTTTCTTTTGGCACAACGATAGTGATCAGTTTCCCTATTGGGCCTGTTTGATCGATGGTATTCAATATTTTTTCAATATAAGGCGCTCTTGTCGAATTAATATAGGCCTCAAATTTTGAGCAAATTGCTTTTGACTGAAAATCATCAACAAACATTTGAATAATGATGCTCTTTATTTTTGAAGTATCAATATCTTTCAAAGAAATAGTAATAGGAAAAGTTGTTTTGTTATACTTCTGCATTAATTCATCTCGTTGTCCGCTATACCCCTCACCTCCACAAGGTGGATCTTTTAAACCCATGCTCGATGGCACCATGATCATATCAAGACCCATTACATCGGTTGTATCCCATCCCCAAGGGTAGTTATGAGGGTTTGTACTTTTTCCCGAAAAAGGATTAAAATTTTCATCCCAACCAAAACCTAAATTATCAATATCTCCCAACCGAACCATAAAATCAGCTTCTGTGGTATTTGTTTTAAATGCATTTCTTTCATTCCAAACACCATTATTATTATCGGTTTGCGAAAAAAGAGAAATAGAATAACTTATTACTAAAACAAGTAATTTAAATTTATGCATATTAAGATGTATTTTATTTTATGTAATAAATTACCAAACAGTTTTTATTTTACCATTCTTCTTTTCCGGCATCTGCTGAAGCTATTTTCATACCTTCTTTAAGATCTTCAATAACACGTGCGGCATCTTTAAGGGCTTCGCCTTTTAATTTTTTCCAAACAATATCGCCCATGGCCATACTGCCACACTCAGGCACTTTATTATCAATACTACCTGCAGTAGTTTTACCACTCGTGCTAATATGCTTTATCGTCGAAACGGTGTATTTGTATCTGTTGTCTTTACACTCAATAGCAATTTTCATACTTATTTTACCTGTGTAATCAACTTCAGGATTTAATTCTTTTGGTTTAACAGGGAAAGTAACTGTACACTCGGCTTTTGCACCGGTAGTAACACCGCTTGTTTTACCGTAAACATTATTTTCAAGTTTAACCCAGTTAACAGCGCGTTGCAATAATTCGCTGGCAGGTAAAGAATCTGTATTAACTACCTCTGTAATTTTGGTCTCATTTTTCTTTTTAGGAGCATCCTCCTCTGGTTTTGTTTGTGAAAAACCTTTAGATCCAAAAGCCATTAAAGAACAAAGTAGCAGTGTGTGTATATATTTTTTCATGTGTGGTTTTTTACTTATCCTCTTACTCCTATTTCCGTGCCGAGATGATAAATTTACAATTTTTTAATAAATTCTTGGGTATTTATCCGGGTTAACTTCTGACATTAAATTATAAACAGTATCAAAAACATCATCAGAATTTGGCTTGCTAAAGTAGTCACCATCACTGCCATAGGCGGGTCTGTGGTCTTTAGAAGCTAAAGTCAAAGGAGCAGAATCGAGGAATTTATAAGCTCCCTGCTCTTCTACAATTTTTTGAATAATGTACGAACTTGCACCGCCAGAAACGTCTTCATCCAATACCAATAAACGGTTAGTTTTTTTAACTGACTCAACAATTGAATGATGAATATCGAATGGAATTAAAGTTTGAAGATCTATCAGTTCAACAGAGATACCATGTTTCTCTAAATTCTTAATTGCATCCTGTGCAACACGAATACTGCTGCCATAAGAAACTAAAGTAATATCAGTTCCTGTAGTTAAAACCTCAGGAATTCCTAAAGCTGTTTTGTATTCACCAAAATTAGCCGGCGACTTTTCTTTTAAACGATAAGAGTTTAAAGGCTCAATAACCAAAGCAGGTTCATCAGATTCTAATAACGTATTGTAAAAACTCGAAGCGATCGTCATGTTACGTGGTACACAAATATTAATTCCACGGCAGGCATGCACGATCATTCCCATAGGCGAACCACTGTGCCAAACACCTTCTAACCTATGACCACGTGTACGAATAATTACAGGAGCTTTTTGTTTACCCTTAGTACGCCATTGCACAGTTGCAAGATCATCGCTCATTAATTGTAAAGCGTATAATAAATAATCAAGGTATTGAATTTCTGCTATCGGGCGTAAGCCTCTCATGGCAAGACCTATAGCCTGACCCATAATAGTTGCCTCACGAATACCGGTATCAAACACCCTGTGTTCGCCATATTTTAATTGTAATCCCTCTAATCCCTGGTTTACACCGCCAATTTTTCCTGAGTCTTCACCAAAGATCATTACTTCCGGATATTTCGAAAGAATAGCATCAAAATTATCGCGTAAAATTTCGCGGCCATCCATTTGTTTATCTTCAGCGTACTCTACCGCTTTTGCTAAAATATTTTTTATTTGTATTGGCGATTGAGAATATAAATGCGAACTAAAACGATCGTTATTAATTTCCTTAGATCTCTCTAACCAATTAATTAAATTTTCTCGCGCCGCTGAAGAATTATTTACGGTTAAACGTAAAACATTTTTTACAGCTACATGTATATCTCTTCTTATTGGTTCTTTAATACTTTGTAATTCTTTTTTTATTGCAAGGATCTCTTCACTTCCTATTTCTTCAAACAAAGAACTTACTTCAACAACCTCATTTTTTAATGGTGTTAAATAATCACTCCATGCTGCGTTCTTTGCGTTTTTTACAAGCTCTTTAGCGTCCTCTTCTATCTTATTTAATTCTGCTTCATTTGCTAAAGCGTTACTTATTATCCACTCGCGCATTTGCTTAATGCAGTCAAAATCCAATTCCCATTGCAAACGCTCCTTACTTTTATAACGCTCGTGCGATCCGCTAGTGCTGTGTCCTTGCGGTTGTGTTACTTCTTCAACATGCACTAAAACAGGTACATGCTCTTCGCGACAAACCTTAATTGCTTTTGCATAAGTTTCGCATAAATGCGCGTAATCCCAACCTTTGGTCTTAAATATCTCAAAACCTTTGCCGTTATTATCACGCTGAAATCCTTTCAACACTTCGCTGATGCTTTCTTTAGTAGTTTGGTATTTTTTTGGAACAGAGATGCCGTGTCCATCATCCCAAACACTCATTAATAGAGGCACTTGCAATACACCGGCAGCGTTGATGGTTTCCCAAAACAAACCCTCGCTTGTAGAAGCATCGCCAATTGTACCAAAAGCAACTTCGTTACCTTTATTACTGTAAGTATTAAATGGCGCGATATGAAGATCTTTATTTATTTTATAAAAATGTGATGCGTAAGCCAAACCCAATAAACGTGGCATTTGCGAACCTGTTGGAGAAATATCGCTGCTCGAATTTTTTTGGTCTTTAAGTGCTTTAAAAGATCCGTCCTCATTTAAACTATGCGTAGCAAAGTGTCCGCCCATTTGGCGACCTGCACTCATAGGTTCTAAAGTAAGATCTGTATGTCCGTATAAACCTGCAAACCATTGCTGTAAAGTAATGGCATTAATGCTTAACATAAAAGTTTGATCGCGGTAATACCCGCTTCTAAAATCTCCATTTTGAAATACTTTGCTCATGGCAATTTGTGCCACTTCTTTTCCATCTCCAAATATTCCAAATTTTGCTTTTCCCGTAAGAACTTCTTTTCTTCCCAATAAACTTGCCTGCCTACTTTCGTTAGCCAATTTAAAATCCTCAAGTACAATTTTCTTGAAATCCTCAAAACTCAAATTACCCGCTGTTACCGCGCTATCTTCTTTTCCCATTATAAATCCTTATTACACAAATATAATAGATTGGCGGGAATGGCAAAAATATTTTAGGAGAATATTGCACACAGATAATAAAATTTATTTCTTATCTTACACTAGTATTATTTTGATGTTATATTAATTTTAAATTGTTTGAAATGAAAAGAACTAAACTCATTGCAACCCTTGCCATAAGCGCGTTAATACTGGTTGTTTCGTGCTCGGTAGGTGTTAAAAAAGACCTGTTATCGGGCTTAACCGTTAAATACAACGGGTTTACTGTAGGAAATTCTTACCTGGTAAAAGACAGTAAAAAAACCACAGATGTTAAAATACAGCCCGGACAAGTTGTTTCTTTGGTATTTAGTGATATAGGCGGATTTACAGAATTAGAGGGCAAATCTTACCCGGGCGCTTCCATTTTAGTAACTGATTCAAAAGGTAAAATTGTTTTGGATATGCCCGATCTTTTCTCTTCTTACGATTCAACCGGAGTTGATGTTGCTTTGGTAAAACAAGCGTTATCTATTGATTTTACTGCTCCCGCAAGCGGCTTCGAAAAAGGTGAGACCTTTAACTGGAAGTCAAAAGTGTGGGATAAAAAAGGTAAAAGCGAACTTACTTGTGAGTTACAATTAGAGTTAGAATAAATAATTATTAAAAGCTTTTTCTAAAATGAAATTTCTTTTTACTTCGCTATTGCTTCTATGTATTGGATCAAAAATTCAATCGCAAACAAAAACTACTTTTAAAACAGGTAACGACGTTATTACTGCTATGCACAAGGCTTACGCCGGAGATAAATGGTATAAGTATTTTACTTTTAGCCAGGAATCTCATTTTTACAAAGATGGTAAAGAAGAAAAAATGGAGGTGTGGCATGAAGCTGCAACCTTTCCCGGAAAGTTATTAATTAAGTTCAAAACCAAGGATTCGAAGAACGGCGTTTTATTTGCAAACCATATGGTGTATGGCTTTGCAGAAGGTAAAGAAATGGTTGCAAGACCAGGGATCCATGATCTTTTAATTGCAGCTTTTGATGTTTACTTTTTAAAACCCGAAGTAACCGCACATTTATTTGATTCATTAGGATACGATCTAACTAAAACTCGTGAAGATATTTTTAACGGAAGAAAAGTTTATGTTGTTGGTGCCGATAAGAATGATAGTACCAGCAATCAATTCTGGATAGATGCCGAGCGAATGTATTTACACCGCATTATTTATAAACAAGGCAAAGGCGTTAACAATTGTGTTTTCAGTAATTACCAAAAGATAAAAGGTTATTGGGTTGCCAAAACAGTTTCATTCAAACAAGATGGTGTATTAGCAATGATAGAGAATTATTTTGATATAAAATTCCCGAAAGAATTAAGTGGAGATCTTTTTGATCCGAAAAAATTTAATGAAGTAAAACTGGATTAAACCGGATTTTGTTATATAAAACACCAACCGTTTCTTTAATCATACCATTTATAGGTTAGACCTTGGCGTACATCAAATTTTATCTCATTTTTAAAAGACAAAACGAATACCATGAAAATAAAATACATCTTTCTTTTAAGTATTGTAGCCTTTACGTTTGCATTAAGATCGCAAACCTTACCTTATTTAAATGCTTCTACTGGTAATTCTAATCAATCTATAGTTGATAAGGATACCAACTTATATATGTTTCATGGCTCGCGCTTAGAAAAAGTAAATAAAAATTTAACTCCAGTTTGGGTTAACACCTATAGTAACATTAATTTTTCTAATTTATTACTATCTAAAACTGGAAGTATTTTTTTTATTGCCCAAAATAAAATCGGAAAAATTAATCCTAATGGTAGTTTGGCCTGGGTAAATACTTTAACAAGCATTACAACGGGAACTCAATCAATTACAACTTTTGCATTAAAACAATTATTATTAGATAGAAATAATCATTTAATAATTACCGCAAGTAACCAAAAAGGATTCTTTATTAAGCTCGATACTTTAGGTAATGTCATTAAAACGCGTGTATTTTCACCCATGCTGGCGGGTAATGACAACTTTAATGTGATAAGCGATTCGCTTGGAAATTATAAAATATATTGTGATGCTATTGATCTTGGAGGTAGATCAGGTTTTTTATTTACATATTCTGAAACACCCGAAACTATTATGAATTTAAAACACCTGGATGGTTATGATCTGTTTAATTCAAACCCTTATGGACAACCTGTGTTTTTTTATAAATCAAAATTTGGATCTAATTTTTATATTGCCATTCAATCAAAAAACAACATTAGTGTTGGTCAATTGAGTATTAGAAAATACAACACGGTGAAAGGCAAAATTTCCGGCTTTGCAGTTGGTAACTGGGGTATAGATAGTTATTTTGAAAATTTTAATGAAGACGAAAAAGGCAATGTTATTTTATCTGGAATAACAGTTAACAATCCGGGGTATGACAGAGGTTACGAATTACTTGACTCGAATTGTATCCGCATTAGCGGATCAAAGATCATTAATAACCAGCAAAACCCAACTAATCCACCGTTTGGTTCAATATCAAGTCGCCCTCACATTATTCATAATAACAATTATTATTTCGATGCCCTTGGAACACCTTTTCTTTCAAACCCTCTAACAATGACAAGTATTACAAGTACTGTATCGTGTTATGCTAATATGCCGTTAGGTAGCTCGTCTACTTGCACTTCAACAAGTTGTTTTCTTGGTCTTTCAGCACCAACAATGAGTGTTACAAATCCTAACACCATCGTAATAACTCCTTTTACTTCGAGCGTTACATCTATAAGTTTTTCTATCGTTCAAAATTATTGCCTCATTCTTGATGCTAAAGAAAATGAAAGTTTAGAAAATACTAATGTTAGCTTATACCCTAACCCTTTTAGTAATAAGATCACGATCGATCATAATATTAAAAATTCATTACAATTAGAAGTGTATAATACCCTGGGAGATATTGTCGCGAAAAAAGAAATGGAAAAAAATGTAAAAGAAATAAATTTAGAAGAATTAACTCCCGGCATTTATTTCGTGAAGCTGAACTTCGACGGTAAATTTTTGGTGAAAAAATTAGTTAAAGAGTAATTTATCGTTTCACATACTGCTCTTCGTAATACTTAGCGTAATTACCCGAAGTAACATTGTTTAACCAGTCCTGGTTATTCAAATACCAATCTACCGTACGATCTAAACCCTGTTCAAACGTTACAGAAGGTACCCAGCCAAGATCATTTTTTAATTTGCTTGCATCAATGGCGTAGCGCAGATCGTGGCCTGCACGGTCTTTTACAAACGTGATCAGTTTTTCGTTAGTACCCGCAGGACGATCTAATTTTTTGTCCATTATTTTACAAAGCAAACGAATAACGTCAATGTTAGTCCACTCGTTATGTCCGCCAATATTATAAGTGCTTCCTAATTTTGCTTTATTAAAAATAGTATCAATTGCTACTGCGTGATCTTCTACAAATAACCAATCCCTAACGTTCTCGCCTTTGCCATAAATTGGTAAAGGTTTGTTATTTTTAATATTATAAATGCAAAGTGGAATTAATTTTTCAGGGAAATGATTTGGCCCGTAATTATTACTGCAATTAGATATAACAACTGGTAAACCATAAGTATCATGATAAGCACGTACAAAATGATCGCTGCTTGCTTTTGAGGCAGAATAAGGGCTATGCGGATCGTAAGAAGTTTCTTCAGTGAACATCCCTGTCTCTCCCAAAGCACCATACACCTCATCGGTACTAACATGATAGAATTTTGTGAACTTTGCATTATCTTTTTTATAAAGTTCTTTGGCAGCGTTCAATAAATTAACCGTGCCAATAACATTTGTCATTACAAACTCTAATGGATTAGTAATACTTCTGTCTACATGACTTTCTGCAGCTAAATGAATAACGGCATTGTATTCTTCTTTATTAAAAAGTTCGTTAATGAATTTTGCGTCAACTATATCTCCTTTTATGAATTTATAGTTTGGCTTATTCTCAATATCTGTAAGATTTGCCAGGTTACCGGCATAAGTAAGTTTATCTAAGTTATGAATGGTATAGTTTGGGTATTTGTTTACAAATAAACGCACTACATGCGAACCAATAAAACCTGCACCACCTGTTATAAGAATTTTCATTTAACTAGTTTTTAATTTAAAATTTTAAAGACTCCAGTATGTTAAGCCCTTAATTTTATCTTTATACATCCCTTTTACATCAACTAAAATACCTTTTGGTGAAAGTATCTTTTTAAAGTATTTTTCGTCAAGAGCCTTGTATTCTTTGTGATTTACAGCAACAATAACTCCATCGTAGCCTTTGCTTAATTTGTTTAAACCAAAACCGTATTCGTGTTTTAATTCATCGCTATCAGCATGCGGATCGATAATATCTACCTTTACACCAAAGGATTTCAATTCTTTTACAATGTCTGCTACTTTACTATTACGGATATCGCTTACATCTTCTTTAAACGTGGCACCCATAACCAATACTTTTGATTTTGAAAGATTTTTTCCGGCAGCAATAATGCGTTTAACGCAGGTTTTAGCTACGTAAAAACCCATGCTATCGTTAACGTAACGCCCGCTGTTAATAACGCGCGCATGGTAACCCATTTCTTCTGCTTTGTAAGTTAGGTAGTATGGATCAACGCCAATACAATGTCCGCCAACTAAACCCGGTGAGAATTTTAAGAAATTCCATTTTGTACCTGCAGCTTCTAAAACATCGTAAGTATTTATTCCTATACGTGAAAAGATGATCGATAACTCATTCATCAAAGCAATATTCACATCACGCTGCGTGTTCTCAATAATTTTTGCAGCTTCGGCCACTTTAATGCTAGACGCACGATGTGTTCCGGGCTCAACAATTATTTCGTAAACCTTTGCAATATTGTCTAAACTTTCTTTATCGCAACCTGAAACTATTTTTAAAATTTTTGTTATAGTGTGTTCTTTATCTCCCGGATTAATTCGCTCAGGTGAATAACCAACTTTAAAATCCTTTACAAATTTTAAACCCGAATGTGCTTCTAAAACAGGAATACAATCTTCCTCAGTACAGCCCGGATAAACAGTAGATTCGTACACTACGTAATCTCCTTTTTTAAGTACTTTACCAACCGTGGTCGACGCGCCTATCAAAGGCTTCAGATCCGGCAAATTATGCTCGTCAATTGGTGTCGGCACAGCAATAATAAAAAAGTTAGCTTTTTTAAGATCCTCTAATTTATGAGTAAAGGTAATATCTGAATTCGCGAATTCTTTTTTATCTAATTCCTGACTCGGGTCTATACCTTTCTTCATCATATTAACGCGTTTCTCGTTAATATCAAAACCAATTACTTTTATTTTTTTTGCAAAGGCCAATGCTATTGGTAAACCAACGTAACCTAATCCAATTACTGCAACTGTGGCATTCTTTTCTAAGATCTTCTTGTAAATACTCATATTTTATTTTCTAAACTGTAATTTCTTTATCTGATTTAATAACATTTGCTGGTCTTAGTGCGTAAATACGTTCAATAATATCTACCACTTTTAATCCCTCTAAAGCATTAGTAGAGATCTTATTTTTTCCTTTTAACGTGTCTACAACATTCTCAATAACATTATGATGATTGTTTGCAGAACCTTTGTAGGCTCCGTAATCATTAGCAGGATTTGTATCCTCTAATTTAGGCATAGTGTAATCTTTAATATTACAAACCTCTATCTGATCCATATACTGACCACCAACTTTAACGCTTCCATTACTTCCAACAATGGTTAACGACGATTCAAGATTTTTTTCCCACACAGCGGTAGAATAATTCACACAACCCATGCCACCTTTCACAAAATCAAAACTCACAAAACCACTGTCTTCAAAAGCGGTTGTTTGCTGATGATTAAAATCGGCAAATTTTGCCTGTATGTTTGTGATATCACCAAAAACCCAATACATAATATCTATCCAATGACTGAATTGGGTAAACAAAGTTCCTCCATCAAGATCCTGTGTACCTTTCCAGTTGCCGGGTTTATAATAACGTTCGTCGCGATTCCAGTAACAATTTAATTGCACCATGTAAATATCGCCGATAATTTTTTTCTCAACTACTTCTTTTAACCAAACACTTGGTGGCGAGTAACGGTTTTGCATTACACAAAAAACTGTTTTATCATGATGCAAAGCATTAAAGATAATTTTTTCGCAATCGGCTTTTGTTAATGCCATTGGTTTTTCAACTACAACATGTTTATTGGCATCCAAAGCTTTTAAAGCGTGTGTTGCATGCAAACCATTGGGCGTACAAACATTAACTACTTCCACTTCAGGATGTGCAGCTAAAAGATCATTAACGTTAGAATAAAAATTTTCCTTTATATTCTCAATACCTAATTTTTCTTTTGGAAGTTCGTCACAAACGGCAATAAGCTCACAGTCGGGATTCCTGCGAACCATTTCTGCGTGACGTTTACCAATATGTCCCTGCCCTATTACAGCAAATTTTATTTTACTCATTAACTGGTTCTTTTAACTGTATTATTTTCTAACTTGTAAGTTTGCCCGCTTTCTGAGCAGGAAGCAAGACCTTCTTTATCAAATTCTAATCTGTGGCCGTATTCACTCATCCAGCCTATCTGGCGCGAAGGATTTCCCACAACCAAAGCGTAATCTGGTACATGCTTGGTAACAACCGCGCCGGCACCTATAAAGGCAAATTTGCCTATATCATGACCGCAAACAATTGTAGCGTTTGCTCCAATTGAAGCGCCTTTGCCAACATGTGTCTTTGCGTATTGAGATTTACGATTAACGGCGCTGCGCGGGTTGATTACATTGGTAAATACCATGCTTGGACCAAGGAACACATCATCATCGCAGGTTACACCGGTATATATAGAGATATTGTTCTGTGCTTTTACATTGCTACCAAGCACCACATCGGGTGATATAACTACATTCTGGCCCAGATTACAGTTCTTGCCTAATTTGCAATTAGACATTATGTGAGAAAAATGCCAGATCTTGGTGCCTTCACCTATCTCACAACCTTCATCAATAACAGCCGTTGGGTGGGCATAATAGTTCTTAGTTTCCATCATAAAAAGGACTACAAAAATAATAAAATTAGGGTGATAGAAAAATATAATTTGAATTTAATTTATCCCTCACAAATAAAGGAAAAAAGGGCAATATTTTAATATATTTGTCGTTGCAATAAACATTATGAAATTTAACTACAAAGACTATCTCCCGCACGGCATTGCCATTGTAATTTTTGCATTACTTACCATTCTTTATTTTAAACCAATATTTAGCGGTAAAGAACTTAGACAGGATGATATTGCCCGTCATAAAGGCATGAGTAAGGAAATTGTAGATTACCGAAATACACATAATGAAGCAGAGCCGCTTTGGACCAACTCTATGTTTGGGGGTATGCCAGCTTACCAGATCTCGACAAAATATCCGGGTAACTGGATAGGTAAACTTGATAACGCATTTAAATTATTTATCGCACTTCCTGCAGGTTATCTGTTCTTGTATTGTTTAGGCTTTTTTATTTTATTGTTATGCCTTGACGTAAATCCTTGGCTGGCCCTTATTGGAGGCGTTGCGTACGGTTTAAGTTCTTACTTTTTAATTATTCTGGAAGCCGGGCATAATTCAAAAGCAAATGCTTTGGGTTATTTACCAGCCTTACTTGGTGGAGTTATTCTACTCTTCAGAGGCAAGCCCTGGCTGGGATTGGCGGTTACATCGCTGTTTACTGCAATGGAGTTAAACGCCAACCACGTTCAGATCTCGTATTACGGTTATATTTTAATTGCTTTTGTAATTGCCGGCTATTTTTTCAAACTTTTAAAAGAAAAACAACTGCCTGCATTTTTTAAAGGCCTTGCTTTATTTTTAATTGCCACTTTAATTGGTTTGTTACCAAATTACGGAAGCCTTTCAACCACTAATGAATATGGTAAATACAGTACCCGCGGAAAATCGGAATTAACGATAACAAAAGTAAATGTAAAAAAACCTACAACCGTTGATGGTGCCGAAAACCCAAAAGTGAATAAAGAAGATGAGTCGATTGTAAAAAAAGGTAAAAATGAAACAACAGGACTTGATGAAAATTACGCTACACAATGGAGTTACGGAATTGGCGAAACATTTACCTTTTTAATTCCCGATTTTAAAGGTGGTGCCAGTGAAGTAATAAGAAGTTCCAACAACGATGCTCTTAAAAAAGTAAATGCTGATTATAGAGAACAGGTTGCAAACAGTAGCGCCTATTTTGGCGATCAACCTTTTACAAGCGGACCGGTTTATATTGGTGCAATCATTATTTTTCTGGCAATGCTGGGAATGTTTGTTGTAAAGAACACTATTAAGTGGCCAATATTTTTAGCGACACTTTTAACTGTCGCTTTAGGTTGGGGCAGTAATTTTATGGGCCTTACCGATTTTTTCATGCACAATGTACCGGGTTATAATAAATTCCGCGCAGTAAGTATGATCATGGTAATTGCAGAACTTACTTTGCCATTACTTGCCATTTTAGCTATTAACGAAATTATAAAAGTTAAGAGCTGGGACGAAAAAATTAAATTGAATCTTTTGAAAAAAGAGATCTCATTAAAAAAATTAATTATCATTTCTGTTTCTGTTGTTGGTGGTTTTTGCGCTTTATGTTATGTAATGCCCGATGCTTTTAATACTTTTCAGGCACAGGGAGAAGAAAACCAGATCTTACAACAAGCTATACGCAGTGGCAATCCCGAAAGCCAGATGAGACCTTACATTGCCGAGTTTATGCCGCAACTCGAAATTGCACGTAAAGCAATTTTTAAAGCAGATGCTTTGCGTTCTTTAATTTTTATTTTACTTGCTTTTGGTGCTTTGTTCTTATACTTCACCAACAAATTAAAAAAAGAATTATTTTTTGCGGCCATGGGTGTTTTTATTGCTATAGATCTATGGACCGTTGCCACGCGTTATTTAAATGATAAATCATTTGTTACCAAAGAGCAAAACCTTCAAAGTTTAGTTGCGAAAACTGCGGCAGATGAAGAGATCTTAAAAGATCCTGCGTTAGATTACCGTGTTTTAAATTTAACAGTTAGCACTTTTAATGATGCCGCTACATCTTATTACCACAAATCAATTGGCGGTTATCATGGCGCTAAATTGAAAAAATATGCAGAGCTTATCGAATTTCATATTGATAGGGAATTAGAGATTTTTTACAAAGAAGCCAGTAAAGCTCTAGCTAACGATAGCACAACTAAGGTACTATTTAGCTCTTTAAAGGTTATAAATATGCTTAATACCAAATATTTTATTCTTCCGGGTGGAGATGGTCGTGGCGAGATACCTTTAAAAAATCCTGAAGCAAATGGTAATGCCTGGTTTATAAAAACTGTATTTACAGTTCCAAATGCCGATGACGAAATAGTTGGCCTTGGCAAAATAGAAACAAAAACACAAACCATAACCCAGGAAAATTTTAAAAAAGAATTGGGTTTAAAAGATACTTATGATGGCGAAGGTTCTATTAAATTGTTATCGTATCAACCAAACGAACTGGCTTATGAAAGCGATACAAAAGCGGAACAATTTGCTGTGTTTTCTGAGATCTATTACCCTAAAGGATGGAACGCTTATATTGATGGGCAGCTAAAACCATACGCCGGTGTAAATTATGTTTTAAGAGGCATGGTTGTTCCGGCAGGCAAACATAAAATTGAATTTAAATTTGAGCCAAAAACCTACACAACGGGCAATACCATTGCTATGGTGGGTTCTATACTATTGTTAATTACGGTTGGTGTCGGATTTTATTTACATAAAAAGAACAATGTTATTGTTAGTTAATTTGGAAAAAAGATGAAAGATTAAAGATGAAAGATTAAAGACAAACCAGTAACTTTAAACTAGAAACAAGAAATAATAATAAATAAATTAAAACAAATATTATGGCATTAGAAATTACAGACGCAAACTTTGAAGAACTGGTATTAAAAAGCGACAAACCGGTATTAATAGATTTTTGGGCAGAATGGTGTGGCCCTTGCCGCATGGTTGGTCCTGTTGTTGAAGAATTAGCAAAAGAATACGAAGGCAAAGCCGTTGTAGGAAAAGTAAATGTTGATTTAAACTCAGGTATTAGTTCAAAATACGGTATCAGAAATATACCTACACTTTTATATTTTAAAAATGGTGAGGTGGTAGACAAACAAGTTGGTGTTGTACCAAAATCTGCATTAGCTTCTAAGTTAGATGCACAGATGTAAGATCAAAAAATAAATAATAAAAAAAGCCCTGTTTTCACAGGGCTTTTTTTTATTTAATAATTTTAAATTTATTCGATTTTAATACAACCGTCTTTTATGGTAATTTTTGCTCCATTTTTTACTTTTACCCAACCACAAGCAGTTTTTATTTCAACTTCTGATGCACTTGTTTGAATTGAAGTAGCGCCCGAAGTAGATGCAGAAAATTCAACTTTTTGAGTTGATCCGTTAGATTTAACCTCCATGGTGTACTTTTGCGAATCTTTATTGTAATAATCAATTGTAAATGCACTTGCAATTGTTGTAACCAACAAAAGAGCCGCTGATAATAATGTTTTTAGTTTCATAGGTTTATGTTTTTAGTTAATATTTAAACAAATTTAAAAAAAACTCTAACTCAAACAATATTTTTTGATATTTATTCAAATCTTTCTGGATCATTTGTGTTAAATCTATCTGGAAAGATCGAGTAATAGTCTACATCAATTGTTTTTAATGTTTAGGTAACGTTATCTTTCTCAGTTATAACATTTAAAATTTGTTAGCTTTACAGTATGGATGACGAAAAGCCAAAGCGCCGCGTAAGATACAAAGGCACGCACCCAAAATCTTTTAAAGAAAAATACAAAGAGCTAAAGCCCGAACAATATGCAGAAGATATTGAAAAGGTAATACAGCAAGGTCGTACTCCCGCCGGTATGCACCGCTCTATTTGTGTTACAGAAATAATGGAGTTCTTAAAAATAACACCCGGCCAAATTGGACTGGATGCTACTTTAGGTTATGGCGGACATAGTTTAGAGATCTTAAAATGTTTAACGCCAGGCGGACATTTATACGCCACCGATGTAGACCCTTTTGAATTACCCCGAACCAAAGAACGTTTAACTGCTTTAGGTTACGGACCTGAAATTCTAACGATCAAAAAAATGAATTTTTCGGGAATAGATCAAATTGCTTTAGAAGCAGGTCCACTAAATTTTGTATTGGCCGATCTTGGTGTTTCTTCAATGCAAATAGATAATCCTGAAAGAGGTTTTTCATTTAAGGTAGAAGGTCCGTTGGATCTAAGACTTAATCCTAAAAGTGGGAAGTCGGCAGCGCAACTGTTGAAGAATATTTCGCGAGAAGAACTGGAAGAAATACTGATGGTAAACTCAGATGAAATTTATGCTGAAGAAATTGCAGAAGCCATTGTTTCGGGTATTGAAAAAGGAAGGATAATTGAGACTACAACACAATTGCAAAAAATAATAGCAGAGTCATTGGACTTTCTGCCACAAAATACAAGCAAAGAACTAATTAAAAAATCCTGTCAGCGTTCTTTCCAGGCGTTACGAATAGAGGTGAACGATGAATTTGGTGTGCTGGATAAATTTTTGGAGAAATTACCTGATGCGCTTGCAGAAGGCGGACGTGTGGCTATACTTTCTTTTCACTCCGGTGAAGATAGGCGCGTAAAAAAAGCCTTTCAAAGTTTATTTCGCGATGGTATTTTTTCTGAGATTGCTCCTGACCCTATTCGTGCTTCGTTAGAAGAATGTAATTCTAATCCGCGTGCTAAGTCTGCAAAATTACGTTGGGCAATAAAGGCTTAAGAATTATTTTTTTAATTCCCTCATTCGCATAAATTTACCATTTACGTGATCGATCTTGATCTCGTAAGAAGTAATTGGTATTGGTGTATATAAATAATCGGTTGTATCAAAAATAGAAGTGCTTTTTGCTATTTGCCCTTTTATAAAATGTAATTTATCATCGCCAATAAAATAAAAGTCGTTATTATTTTTTACTAAGGGGTAATAACCAAATTGTGCCGAGATAAAAGGTTTGCCATTATTAACTATGGCGTAAACGTTGTCTTTTCTTATCCTGCTAACTTTTCCTTTTCTATTCTTTGCTTTTATTTCGGTAATTTCTCCATCCTCAAAGGTTATTGAGAACAAGCTGTAATCGGGGATCTGCGCCTTAAAAGCCATAAAGGTCTTGTAAACACCATCCGTATACTTTTCTACATTATACAATTTTATTTTATTTTTTTCAACGCTGTCAATTTTCATGATCTCGTTCCAGGTTAAAATTGAACCAATTGTAGATTGTTTTTTTAAAGCATTAGATAAAAAATAAACAATGGCATTATTCGCTTCTTCCAATATCAAATTAGTAATATCACCCTTTTCAACCACAACAATAAAAGTATCGATAGATGAGACCAACTGGTAAGCATTATCTTTGTTGGCATACAGACTTGCTCTAAAAAAACAATAACCATGTTCTTTACTGCCCTCCTCTTCTTCTTTTTCAACAAACTTAAGTCGGCGTAATTGAAAGAGCACCTCGTTTTGCTGGGCACCTTCGCCATTTATTTTTTTTAAAAGATCATTTAATTGAACAGAAAAATCGCCGGTGGTTGTAACAAGTGCTTCTTTATTTAAAGAACCTATCCTAACAATACCCATGTTAGAAGTATCTTCGCGCGAGTCTATAAATTTTATGTTGTTATAAAGGCCATTATCTATTTTTTTGCCTGTAAAATCCAGTTCAAAAGGTTTTGTTTTATCCTGTGCTGAAACAGGGAAAACAAGGGCAAGAAAAATTATACTGTATAAAATTTTATTCATTTTAAATGTTTTTTAGGACGAAAACGATTAAAGATAGTAAAAAAAAGGGCTGTTTTTTAGACGGCTTTGTTAAAAAAAATACGTAGAAATGCGTATTTCTAATTATTTGAGATGCCTTTATCTTTGATCAAAAAATTAATCATGAAAAAAAATGTATTTACACTTATTATGTTGTTGGCCTTAATAAGCTTAAAAGCGCAACAAGGCTATCATATTCAAACACCAATTGGTAATGGAACCGAAATGCGGGCGTTAAACAACGACTCATTATACCTGTCATCGGGTGTAAATGGTAATTCACATATAGTCTACATAAATTCAAACACTAAAGAATGGAAATATATAAACACTAACCCGCTTCCAAATTATGGCACACCTGTTATGCGTGATAAAAACAATGGCATACTGCGTACATCTAATGGCCAGTCGGTTCAGGCAACTTCCGATGGCTGGCAAACAGTAACAACATCTACCGCCACAATTAAATTTGCTCATAAATCACCCGCAGGTTATTACGGATTAAATTTTCTTTCATCAAGCAGTTACAGTTTGTATTTTTCTACAGACGGGTTAAACTGGAACCTTTCGCAAGCTGCAGGAACAATAACAAGTATGAAGAATTTTGGTAATAAAGTTTATGCATTTGGTGGGGGATCATTATCTTATGTTTCTATGAATGGAGGACAAACCTATACAAGCGTTGCTAATACAGGAACTTTTACCGGCACCTTTGTTGATTTTTATATGGCCAGTGCCGATACATTTATTGTTATAATGAGCGGCTCGGTTTGCAAAAGTTATAACGGTGGTACTACATGGACAAATACGCCATTACCGGGCGCAGTAGGAGGTTCGGTTGCATTTAAAAATAAAAACGAATTTGCCGTTCAACCGCTAAACGGTACCACAACATTTTCTTATACTACCGATGGTGGCACAACATGGTCGGCAAATAGCAATCCTCCACCCGCTCCATTAGGCGGAAGACTCACTTACATAAATAATTATTATTACATGTACCCACACTTTAGAACAAATGATTATGGCGCAACATGGGAACATTTTTTGCCAAATCTTGCAGGACAGGTTTATAGCATAGATTTTAATGGCAACAAAGGTTTACTTGGCATGAAAAGCGGCAAGTATGCTTACTCGTTAAATAAAGGCCGTTCTGTTACACATTTTACAAACACAATTTCAAGTAATGAAGATATAATGGCTGCAAAAGTTTTAAGCAACGGAACATTTTTAGCAGGTGACCGTAAAGGTCAAATTTACACAAGCTCAAATAACGGACAAACATGGGTAAATAAAAATACATCGGGCTCAAATCTTAACAGCATTAGATTTTTAATGTCTGCCAATGAAAATACAATAGTTTTAACCAGAGCGGGCTTACCTATGGTATCAACAGATGCAGGCGCTACATTTTCGATGGTAACTTATGCAATAAATGGCGGCACTCATGCAACTGCCATTAAACCAAATGGGCAATTAATGGATGCAAGAGATGTGAATGGATTTGAAATGCGCACATTTGATCAGTCAGGAAACACAAACGTTATTTACACGTATACAAGTACAGGCTCTGAAAGTCTTGCCGGATTTTATATGGTAAACGATAATATTGGTTACGTTATGACAAGAGATAACAATGCCAAAACGAATAAGATCTATAAAACCACTGATGGCGGAAATACCTTTACTCCAAAAACTGATATTGGGCAGGTTGTTAACGGTGCCTCGGCATATATAAACGCTCCGTTTGTCTCAGGTGTGCCTTTGTTTTATAGTTTTGGTGTAGATACAATTATTGTGACTGCCAATTATAATAATTATTATCATATTTCTGTAGATGGAGCCACCACATGGAGTACAGTTATGACTCCATTCAACAACACAACATACGGCACTAAGATTTATAAAATGAACTTCTTTACGTCAAAGAGTTACATCGCATCTACAGGAGATAGTTTTAATCCCCTGGGCTTGTATTTGAATACACAAGGCGGAAGCTCAACAACTATTGGTATTAAAGAATTAAATTTTACCGATAAAAAAGGGAGTCTTGTTTTATTCCCAAACCCGGCAGCTAACGCTACTTTAATTTCATTTTTAAATTCAGAAGAAGTACAAGTGAATATCTTTAATATGAGCGGACATTTAATAAGATCCCAGTTTACAAACTCTGGCACATTCTCAATTGAAGATTTGGCATCAGGATTATATATTGTAAGGGTCCAGGAAAAAGATAAAGCTGTTAGAACTGCTAAGCTAGTTATCCAATAAATTCTAAACTCTACTGAACTGACAGAAAAAAAGCCCTGCTAGATCTAGCAGGGCTTTATTATTGGTGTTAAAGGTCAACTAATCATGGTTTTGTATAAATACCAGTACAAGTAATTGAGGTACTGTTTGCGGTATTAACTTCAGTATAAGTGATGGTCATTTTTTTACCGTCAGCCGTTATGTTACCAGTACCTGAGAAAGCGCGAGGCGCTGCAGGAATACCACAGTTAACTGTTTGAGAAGGTACAACAATAGTAGATCCTGTATTTCCTGATATATCAAAATTTACATTAGCATTCATATAGTTTGCGAATTTAGTGGTTAATACTTTTGTAGCTGATGAAGCGGTTAGAACATCCGTATAAATAGTAGGTGCCACATTAGGACATGTATCTTTTACCGCATAACTTGCAGCAATAGTGTTAGCAGTATGGCGAACATATACATTTCTTGTTGCTAGGCCTAAATTTCCGGCAGCATCATAAACGCTGTATGAAATTATATATACACCTGCCTTATTCACATCAACCGTGCCACTTGAACTAATGCCACTTGTAAGATTGCCATCTTTGTTATCTGTTGCTGTTGCACCTTGCTCTGCATAAGCTGCATGCAGATCAACATAAATATCTCCACCGGTAACTGAAACTGTTGGGGCTGTTGTATCTGCTTCTGGTTCAATTTTATCTTTCTTACAAGCAGTAAAGAAAATTGCGCCTGTTAAAGCTAAACACATTAAAATAGTTTTCGAATTTTTCATTTTATTTTTATTTATTTGTTTTTATTTATTTTATAATTTATCCCTTGCCATCTCCTGCCTTAACATTCTCAGGCTTTTTGGCATCTTCCTTTTTCTTTTGCTCTTTTTTCAGTTTATCCAACTCTTTTTTAGTTGCATCAGCATTTTTTTCTGCTTGATCAGATTTTTGCTCTAACTGATCTTTAACCTGATCAACCTGGTTTTGCATGTTCTCGTTTGTTTGCTTTGCAGATTCGGTTATTGAATCCTGCATAGCTTTCATCCTTGAATCAAGCTCATCTTTAATTTGATCATTCATAGATTGAATTGAATCTTTCATTTCTTCTTGTCTTTTTGCGAGATCTTCGCGACTAGGACCACAAGATGCCATAATAGCTAAAGCAGCCAAAATTGGTAAAATACTTTTTTTCATAGTTTTTGTTTTTCATATATTATCGCAAAACAAATGCCACTGGCCAATAATTACAATTCGCGAAATGTGTGTATAAAATTGAGGAAAGAGGGAAATAAGGGGGAAATAAATCCGCAACTGAGTTTTACTCAAATAAAAAAAGGGGACCAATACCTGATCCCCTTCAAAAAAAATATTTATGATCTATTTTGTCACTTTCACTCTTATACCTTCACTGTGACTCGTAAACTCCGGCGCATACATACATTGTATGGTTGTTACACCGTTACTAAAATCACCATAATGATTTACTACTAAGGGATACTCAAATACATAAGTGCCTTTATTTAAGTATGAGAAGAAAAAATTAGTCGCAGCATCTCTTGTGCTTTCATAGTAACCCAATCCATCCTGATACCTGTAACCACTAAATACATTTGTTGGTTCAAAACCTGCGGCTCGCATATCTTTCATATGCACATAGTTCATATCCCTGTCAACACGCAATTCAATTCTCACTTTTATTTTATCACCCGGTTTTAGTTTAGTTGTGCTACTTATTGGTTCGATCACAATTCCGCTTGCCGTATTTTTTTGAAGGAACAATTGTTTCTTCAACTTAAGTGGCGTTTCGTGTGGCGTAATTTTATCTAACTGTTCAAAATACTGCCAGTAAACTGCGCCGTAACTTACACCAACATCTTTTTTTACCACTTTTACCTTACCCATGCTTGTAGGTTTGATATCACTTCCACTCCAGGTCTTTTTAAAATAACCAGTCCCGGGCTCTGCATTCAACGATTTATCATTTTTAGGATCCAGCTTAATGTCGCCAACCGTTATCTCTACATTTGGCTCGGTCGCCAACCAGTCAGTTCCTTTTAATAATAAAGCATAAACAGCTTCTGTAGTTGCACGCGTTGTGCCCCAATGTTGTGTTTGTTTGCTTTTTATTAACCAGGTCTTAAGATCATCTACAGATTTTGTATCATTATTAATTTCATCAAAAGCTTCTATCATTAATGCCTGCATTTCAATTGGAGCCTCATACCAGTAGTAACCGTAGTTCTCTTTCCAGTACATTCCCATTTCTTCGCTGTTAATACTATTCTCTTTTAAAGATTTTAAAATATCTTTTGGAGTTTTTACATCACCAAATCTATTCAGACTTAATGCGATCATACCTTGCATAAATCTTCCGTTATCCAACCAGTATTTTTGCTCCTGCGCTTTGTAATACTCAAAATATTCTACATTACGTTTATCACGATCAATATCCTTATAAAAACTACGCATGTATAAATATTGAATAGCATTATAACTCAAATGATTTTCAGTCTTGTATTTTGGGTTATATTTTTTCATGTATTCGTATTCTTCGCGCATTCTGTTATCGCAGTATTTAACCGCCTTATATAACATATTCCATACATCCGAATTTTCGCGCACTTTAACTACACCTAAATTATTTAAGTGACCAAAACCGCAGGTAATATGTTGCGTGATATACCAATCGTCAGGCATGCCATCAAACCACATAAAGCCCCCATTAGAACTTTGTTTCTTCATTAATTTTTTAAGCGCGCTGTTTGTTTCGTTACTCATTTTATTAAGGTCGAACAACAAACCAACACGTTTTTTATTTTCACTCTCACTCTTAGATTGTAAAACCCATGGCGTTTCTTCCAACACAACTGCCTTTAACTCCTGATTCTTTTCAAGATTAGACAAGAATGCATCAGGACTAGAAGTTTTCCATGCTTCAAAAATTGTTTTAATTTTTGGTTTAGAATTTACCACGTATGTTGCCAAACTATTTGCATAATAACGCGCAAAGGTTTGTTCAGCACACTCGTATGGATATTCCATTAAATATGGAAGCGCCTGCACTGCATACCATGCCGGGTTTGCCGTGAATTCTAAAGTGTAAGCATGATTTTTTAAAGTGGTAGAATTATTATTCTGGTTAATGAATTTAGTAAAATTAAATTCTTTGGTTTGATTGCTACGAATTGGCATTGGCATACTTTCTGTTACCAACATTCTGTTAGTTAACACGGGTACCGCCTGCTCTTCGCCATCAGAAAAATTACCTGCCTTAGCAACTATTTTATATTTAATAGCCGAATAACCTTCAGGAATATTTAAATTCCATTCGATAGTTGTACTTAAACCTTTTTTAACTGAGAATGTGCGCGAACCAATTGAAGGAAATGGTCCGGATACTGCTTCAATTATTTTGGTGGAGATCTCTTGCTCAGTTAATGCATCAAATAATTTTAACTCAGCCATGCCTGATAATTCTTTATCTGATAAATTAGCGATCTTAGCAATAAACGTCATTTTATCTCCCTCTCTGAAAAAGCGCGGTACATTTGGCTGGATCATTAATTCTTTTTGCGTGATCACTTCTTTTTGGAACTGGCCCGACTTAAGATCCTTTGTATGAGCTAATCCCATTACTTTCCATTTTGTTAAACTTTCGGGAACAGTGAACTTAATTATGATCTCTCCTTTTTCGTTCGTTTGAAGTTCAGGATAAAAGAAAGCCGTTTCATTAAAGTTAGAACGTGCTTTTACATTACCTAATTCATCTCCTCCTCTTTTATCGGATTCTTTTCCTTCACCAGTTGCCGCTGTTTTGGTAGTAACAATACCATCATCCATACTTTTAGCCCCACCAACTGCTTTTGATTCTGCCTCCTCCTTGGGTACATTGGCATCTTTTTTAGCAGACTTATTTTTCTCCACAGATTTTCTCGGTGCATTATCTTCATCTGCAGCTACTGAAGGCATAGCTGTAGTCTCTGCGGCATAATCACCTTCAGAATCATAACCACCTCTATAATAACGGTTATAATAAAAAGATAATCCGTAATAATTTAAATGATCGTAATAACGGTAAGGTAAACTTTCGTATGGACGACTTAAATTGTTTAACTCTGTGGAGTTAGTCTGTTTATCGGTATTTGCAGCCCACTGTAAACTGGTATAAAAACTTTGGAAGACACTGAATGACCAATAATTCGGCCTGAAAGCATCTAACGACGCATCGTACATGCTTGCAACCATTTCTGCGGCAGCTTTTTCTCCTTTTTTATCTTTTATAATTAACTTCCATTCTTCTGCTTGTCCCGGTAATAATTTATTTCTGAAAGTTTCAAATTGAATATCCAGTTCTTTATTAGTGTATGGAACATAAATTACCTGATCGTTCGAATAAAAACGGTTGTTACGTATATAAGAACAATGCACTGCAAAATTTCCTCTATCTTCTTCTTCAACTTTTATATCATTCGATTTCATGCTAAGAGGTAATACCTTAGAGGAAAGTAATTGACCCTGACGCTCTACCTCATACATAAAATTTGTATTTGGATAAGCTGAGTTATAAATAAAAGAAATTGTTTCTCCCGGCTCTGCTGTAGTTTTATTTATGTAATACCACTCAGGTACAAGCTCGGGCATATCTGTACCGCTCTTGCTAAATACAGTTACATAACAAAACGCTTTTATCTCTTCACCAAATTTATCTTTACAATTGGCTTCAATAATATAGGTTCCTGCTTTTAAATTTTTTATTTCAGTTGCCAGATCGTATTCTGTTTTGGTGCCTGTATCAAAAGTTTTATCAATTACTTTAGTATCTTTTTCCCACTTATATTTATTTGTTTCATCTGCATAAAGATCATAAGGGAAAGTTTTATAATACTCTTCTTTGTTTAACACTTGTCTGTCGGGCTGTGTCCACAACCTGCTGCGGAAAGGTTTGTTAGGTTGTTTTAATTTATAAACTGCAAACGAACCTTTAGTTGCTTCGGCAACACCGTTTAAATTATTTGTGTTTATTCGAATAGGTTTTATGTTGCTTTGTTCTATAACTTCTTCGCTTGAAACACTTAATTGTAATGCCTGGTAACCAACAGTTACATAAGAACTGGCGCTGTGTGACTCACCATTTATATCTGTAACATCGGCACTGATCTCATAACTATAGGTAGCATAACTTTTTTTGTTAACCGATTCATCCGGCAGGGCTTTAAACTTAATAATGTAAGCGCCTGTATCATTAGTTACAGTTTCACCATTTGTAATTTCTACTTCAGAAGATCCTCTGCTACCATAATACGGACGGTACCACCAATACCAATAAGGATAATTAATTCTTCGCACAACACGGTATTTAACCTGCGCGCCATCAATAACATTACCGGCATAAGCTTTAGCAAATCCACTAACCGTTACCTCGTCGTTTATTCTGTAACTTCCTTTTACAGGATTAAATTGAGTTTCAAACTTAGGACGTTTGTAATCTTCAACAGAAATATAAACGCTACTATGTCCATCTGTAATACTCATTTGTCCATTTAAGCCGCCTTGCGGCGCAATGAAGGAACCATTCATAGTTCCGAATTCATTTGTAGTTAGATCTACCGAACCAACTTTTTGATAATTTACATCATAAAAAGTAACTGTTACCGGGTATTTTGTTTTAAGCTGCTGATTTTTTCCGGCAGTACTTTCTATAAGAATACCTTTAAAATAAACGGTTTGTCCCGGACGATAAATTGCCCTATCCGTAAAGATAAATGAGCTAATTCGCGTTGCGTTATCTTTATAAGGTTTGTAAGTGTAATAGCTGTTAGTGTTATAATAATTATCGGTTCCATTAATGAACTCAACATAAAATTGTCTTTCGTTATTACTGGTGCCTGAAGTAATATTTAAAAAGCCTTTGTCATCTGTTTTGTAAGCGGCGCCTTTTTTAATCACATAATCACGTTCTTTATAATCGTAATACTCATACCACAGTTGCGCGGTAATACCTTTCAACGGTTCGCCGGTTTGGCGATGTAAGGCGTAAAAATCGTAAGAACCATCATCACGACGTCTTTCTTTTGAAGCAATATCAGAAACAATACAAGTGGCGTAAGCCGATAAATTATTCTCGTATTTAAAATTCTCATTCAACGAACTTAAAATAACATAGTAACCGGTTTCCAGTTCGGGTACTACTATTTCAGTATTATGCGATTGAAAATCACCATCATCAACAATATCCTGCGTAAAGGTTTTTACAGTTGTGTAAGTCAAAAATTTCTCATACAATTCTTTACCGTATTTTTTACGAAATAGAGTGCGTAATTCCTGACTGCTTGTTTTTACGATCTTGTAATATACTTTGTTTATATTTTGAGATGTTACCAAAGCCCTGAAAGGTTTTTTTGGTTCAGATACTTCTTCAATAATAAGATTATAAGCTTTTGTATTAATAGTGTAAATAAGATTTTTACACTCTAAAGCGCCATACGATTTTGGGAATTTTGCAATAGCATCTGTACATATTTCTATTGCAGTTTTTTTATACCATTTAAAATTATCATTTTCAAGAGGTTTATATTCTGCTGCTTTAGTATTGTGCCATACGGCCATTCTGTAATCTACCTCTGTTACTCGGGAGTTCTTAGAGAATTTATCCTGAATTGATCTTAATGAATTAAAATATAAAGTATCGTTCTTTGGGTTTTGCGAATTCTTGTGTACGTAATCCAAACGCAACAACTCTACGTCAATTAAAGCATTTGGATCTGTATCTTTTTCATGAAATAAAGTAAGGTCTTGCATCAATTTTAATGCATAATATTTTATCTCTAATGAATCGGATGGGTTGGTGATCTTAACATCAACAAACTCAGAAAACGGTTTTATCATTTCTTCACCGTTAACATTAAATTGTGCTGATGGCCTTGAAACGTCCGGCTCGGTACTCATAAAAAAAGAAAGCGCGCGATGCGCTAAAAAATCGTATAATGTTGGTCGCCATTGGCGACACTCTTGTGTACCTTTGTTTAAAACGTCATCATAAATATCAATTTTTGTTCTTTTTAAACTATCGGTGTTTTCTAAAGACGCTTTGTAGTTAACAATAACGGCATTAGTAATTGTTTTTAGGTCCCATGTTTCAATATCATCGTTCTTAAAACCTACAGTGGTGGTGCGGTTATAAAATTTCCAACGGTTATTTTGAAAATATTGCCAGAAAGCATCGGCCAAAATACTATGAAGAACAGGCTTTATAGGATATTTTGCAGCTTTAGCCTCATCCCTTAATTTAAAGATCGATTTTTCTAAAGAAAATTCTTCTTTATAGCTTTCAAACTTCATACGGTGTAAAACAGCTTTTACAAACTGGGCCGAATTGTTCTCGGTTTTGGCTTTGTCGTAAATAGCCTCTACAATTTTTAAAGCGCTCTCTGTTAAGCCTTTATTTTGGCAACTATCTACGCTTTTCCATAATTTAGGGTAAGAATCCCCTTTATTAAATAAAATCATGTCTTTTTTTGGTGAAAATTTGTAAAATAAACTTATTCCTAATGCTGCCGAAGCAAGCATAATTACTGCAAAACTTAGCGATTTTTTAAACAACATAGTGTATCTTTTTAAATTTAGATGCTTATAACTCTAAAATTCCATAAGCAGGTACTAAAATAACCTAAAAAAATCTAACTATTTAAACAGAAAATTAACCAAAAAAAACCGATATTAGTAGCAAACAAACACAGATTTATGGAAGGACTTATTGAAATTTTAAAGATAATTTTACCTGCTGCCGCGGTTTTTGCCGCTGCATTTTTTACAGTTCATCGTTTTTTGGATAACGAGCAAAAAAGAAGGGATCATGAACTTAAAAAAAATGCCCAATCCTCTATTACTCCTATAAAAATACAGGCATACGAACGAATTGTTATTTTTCTTGAAAGGATCCATCCAAATACACTGGTAGTTAGGGTAAATAAACATGGCATGACCGCCCAACAACTGCATGTTGAGTTGGTAAAGACCATTAAAAGCGAATACGAACATAATTTATCGCAGCAAATTTATGTTAGTCATAACGCCTGGGAATTGGTAAAAACGGCTAAAGAAGAAATAATTAAACTCATTAATATTTCTGCTACTAAAGTGGCTCACGATAACAGTAGCAACGAAATGGCCATGATGGTGCTTAACATCACTGCCAACATTGATAAAAAAATGCCTAACGAAGTGGCGCTTGATTATGTAAAAAAAGAAGTGAGCCAGATCTTTTAAATAAAACAAGATGCAAAAGTTATTTCCGGAATTCCCTGCAACCAGCGCTACTGATTGGAAAGATCAATTAACAAAAGATCTTAAAGGAGAACCATATGAAGACCTTATCTGGAAAAACGAGAACGGTTTTAGCATACAACCTTTTTATACTAAAGAAGATCTTAAGCAAAATTATGAGCCAGCTTTTACTCATGCCAATTGGGAAATTTGTGTACACAAAGAAAATATAAGCTCAAAAGAAATAAACGAACAGCTAACAGCAGACTTAAATCGCGGGGCAAGTTCTATTTCGGTTAACTGTAAAGATGTTGATCTTTCAGTCGCTTTAAAAGGCATTCAACTTAATTATATTCAGTCAATTTTTATTGTTGATGAAACAACCGCAACAGAGTTAAAAAAATATTTAGAACAAACATACAATTTAAATGATCTTAACTTTTCGTTGATTACTGAAAATTTTAAGAATGAAGCAGACCTTAAGAGCTGGAATAAAGTAATTTCTCTTTTTGAAACTTATAAAAATATAAAAACAATAAGTGTAGACGCTTTAGCTTTTCATAACCAAAATTGTTTGGCCTATTATGAAGTTGCAATTATTTTATCTGCTTTAAACGAATATCTTCAATCCGAAATAAGATCTTCAACCCCTTTTGTAATTAAAACCGGTGTTAATTCAGATTACTTCCTTCAGATCGCTAAACTACGTGCCATCAGAAGGTTGTGGACTATTTTAAGAACTGAATATAATTTAAAAAATGATCTGCATTTAATAGTTGAAACAACTTTAACCAACAAATCAGTTTCTGATAAATACACCAATTTATTACGCACCACTGTTGAAGCAATGAGCGCTGTTGCCGGTGGTTGTAACGAATTGATCGTTACAGAATTTGACACTTTATTTACAGAGAACAAAAAACTTTCTTCTCGTATGGCTATCAATCAGCAATTAATTTTAAAAGACGAAAGTTATTTAGATAAAATGGCTGATATAGGTTGTGGATCTTATTATATTGAAAGTATTACAGATGCCATTGCTGCTAAAGCTTTAGAAACCTTTAAACATTTTGAGAAAGAAGGCGGGTATTTTAAATGTATTGAGAAAAATATTTTTTCAAACGAGATTAAGATACAATCTGACCAACGTAATGAATTATATAAGACCTCTAAACAATTAGCCATTGGTGTAAATAAATTCAGGAACGAAAAAGAGAAGATCACTTTATCAAAACAAAAACTGGAAGAATTAAAACATCTGCCGCTTAACAACGCCGTTTTAAATTTTGAACTCGAAAACTTTTTTAATTAATGCGCAAAGCTCTAGACCATATTACCTATAAATCAAAAGGAGAAACAACTTTTCCTAAAGGAGAAACATTTCTTACTGCCGAACAAATTGAGATAGAAGGAAATTATACTTCTAGCGACCTTAAAGACCTTGAACATCTAAGTTATGCTGCCGGCTTGCCGCCGTATTTACGTGGCCCCTACTCCAGCATGTACATTAAAAATCCATGGACCATTCGTCAGTACGCCGGATTTAGTACTGCAGAAGACAGTAATGCGTTTTACAAACGTAATTTAGCGGCGGGTCAAAAAGGTTTATCAGTAGCATTTGATTTGGCAACACACCGCGGTTACGACAGCGATAACGAACGTGTAGAAGGTGATGTTGGAAAAGCAGGCGTTGCCATTGACAGCATTTTAGATATGAAAATTTTGTTTGACAGCATTCCGTTAGATGAAATGAGCGTATCGATGACCATGAACGGTGCGGTTTTACCAATTCTTGCATTTTATATTGTCGCTGCCAAAGAGCAAGGCGTTAGTATGGATAAATTAACCGGTACTATACAAAATGATATTTTAAAAGAGTTCATGGTGCGTAATACTTATATCTATCCACCGGGTCCGAGTATGAAAATTATTGCTGATATTTTTGAATTCACTTCTAAGAATATGCCAAAATTCAATTCTATTTCTATTAGCGGATATCACATGCAGGAAGCTGGTGCCACCGCAGATATAGAATTGGCCTATACTTTAGCCGACGGTTTGGAATATTTGCGTACCGGAATTAATTCAGGATTAGATATTGATTCTTTTGCGCCACGCTTATCTTTTTTCTGGGCAATAGGCATGAACCATTACATGGAGATCGCTAAAATGCGTGCCGCAAGAATGTTGTGGGCAAAAATTGTAAAACAGTTCAACCCTAAAAATAAAAAATCTCTTGCTTTAAGAACTCACTGCCAAACAAGTGGCTGGAGTTTAACAGAACAAGATCCATACAATAATGTTACCCGCACCTGTATTGAAGCCTTAGCTGCGGCCATGGGGCATACACAAAGCCTGCATACGAATGCATTAGACGAAGCCATTGCCTTACCAACAGATTTTAGCGCGCGTATTGCGCGTAATACTCAATTAGTATTACAACACGAAACCAATATTTGCAAAGTAGTAGATCCATGGGGCGGAAGTTATCACGTAGAAAAATTAACGCACGAAATTGCACACAAGGCTTGGGCATTAATTGAAGAAGTAGAAAAATTAGGTGGCATGGCAAAAGCTATAGAAACAGGTATCCCTAAAATGCGCATTGAAGAAGCCGCCGCTCGTAAACAAGCGCGTATTGACGGTGGAAAAGATATTATCGTTGGCGTAAATAGATTTAAAGTAAATGATGACACACTTATTGAAGTGTTAGATGTAGATAATACAAAAGTTCGCACCCAACAAATTGAACGTTTAAAAAAATTAAAAGCAGAGCGCGATAATGCTAAAGTAGAAAAAGCATTGAATGCTTTAACTGAAGCAGCACAAAGCGGAAAAGGAAATTTATTGGAACTGGCCATTAATGCAGCAGAGTGCAGATGCACTTTAGGAGAGATCTCTACTGCTATGGAAAAAGTTTTTGGAAGATACAAAGCACAAATAAAATCAATTGCCGGTGTTTATAGTAAAGAAATAAAAATGGATAAAGATTTTTCTACCGCAAAAGAATTAGCAGATAAATTTGCTGCTATTGATGGAAGACGTCCACGTATTATGGTTGCAAAAATGGGACAGGACGGGCACGATCGTGGTGCAAAAGTTATTGCTACCAGTTTTGCAGACATGGGTTTTGACGTAGATATTGGTCCATTGTTTCAAACACCGGCCGAAGCTGCAAAACAAGCGGTTGAAAATGATGTACACATTTTAGGGGTTTCAAGTTTAGCTGCAGGACACAAAACATTAGTACCACAGGTTATTGCTGAGTTAAAAAAATACGGGCGCCAGGATATTATGGTTGTTGCAGGTGGTGTTATACCACAACAAGATTATGATTTTTTATTTAAAGCAGGCGTATCCTTCATTTTTGGTCCGGGAACCGTTATTAGTAAAAGCGCTATTGACATCTTAGAGAAGATGATAAAAAATTACAGCTAGTTTATTTTATTTTGTAACTTCATATTAAATATAAATACAATATCATGAAAACATTACTTATTACAGGAGCATTAGTTTTTTCATTTAGTTTTACTTTTTCGCAAAAAATAAAAGAATCAGAAGTTCCTAAAACGGTTACAGATGCTTTTAATGCGAATTTTAGTGGCGTTAAAGCTAAAAGTTGGGAAAAAGAAAAAGATGGTACATATGAAGCTGACTTTGACCTAAACAAAATTGAAAACTCTGCTACATTTAAAGCAGATGGTACATTAATTGAAACTGAGACTGAAATTGCTATTGGCGAATTACCAAAAGCGGTAAGCGATTACTTAACAAAAAATTATAACGGTAAAAAAATAAAAGAAGCTGAAAAAATTGTTGATGCTGAAGGCAATGTAAAATACGAAGTAGAAATTGACAATAAAGATCTTCTCTTTGATCAACAGGGAAATTTTATTAAATAAAACTGGAGAGCCTTTACAACATGTAAGGGCTTTTTTATTTTTCCTCCGTAGCAACCTTAATATTGCCGTGTAAATGCGCAGCCGTATCTCTTACAACCATAGGACCACCCATTAAATGTTTTGATCTTGTATTACCAATTTTATCTTTCTCTTCTATTTTACTTTTGCAAACAGTATCCTCTATCATAGCCGGTTCGCCAAGCATCATTTTTGGACCATTAATACTTTCCAGCGGGCGCTGGCTTAGTTCTACAGTATCCGGTACAACTTCAAGTTCACCAACCATATGCTCCTTAGAATCTGAGCATCCACTAAATAAGGTAGCGCCAAAAACTAAAAAACAAATAACTGCCGCTTTTTGCACTAGTTTCCATGACATAAATTCATTTACAAAATGATCGAAACTCATTTCATGTAATTGAGTTTCTTTAAAACGCCCGCATACATTTGCGGTTGTAGGTAATTCTGTAAAAAATGTTTTTACTTCATCAATAGTTTTTTTACTAAAATCAACTACGTTCTTTTTACACGACAAACAAAAAGCGCCTTTATCATTTGGCGCCATGTTATTCCAATTCTCGTGGCAGGGTTCTTTTATTGTAATTTTCATGTGCAATCTTATTTAATTAATAGCAACATCACCTTTCATATGAATTTCCACAGGCTGCGGTTTTTCTTTTTGTTTCTTAGCTTCTTTTGTTGCTTTTTTCTTTTTTAGTGTATCTGCAGCGATAGCTTTTGGATCTGGGCAATTCAATAACGTATCATATAAAGGCGGCATGCTATCAAATGCAACAACACCAGCGGTATGCTCTTCGTATTCCCTATTCTCTTCTGTGGAGCAACTGCTAAACAAAGTTGTACCCAACACTAAAAAACAAATTACCGCCGCGCGTTTTAAAAATTTCCAACTCATAAACTCGTTTATGAATTCATCAAAACTTAGTTCGTGTAATTGTTTTTCCCTGAATCTTCCGCATACACTTTCGGTAGCAGGTTTCTGCACAAAAAACGTTTTAATTTCATCAATGGTCTTTTTACTAAAATCAACCACTGTTTTTTGACAGGCTAAACAAAATGCACCCTTATCGTTGGGAGTCATTTTATCCCAATCTTCATGGCAAGGTTCGTTAATTGAAATTTTCATAATAAATTATTTAGCATTCTTATCTTCCATTACAGCCTCGCCCATAAGCATATGAGGCGGCTCTTTTTTCTTTTTTGGTTGTTTTGTTTTTGTGGTTGATACCCTGCCTTTAATTGGCGCTTTATGAGTTGTATCCTTCGCACATTTTTTTGTAGTATCCGTCGGCATCACGTAAGCAACTTTACCCATAACAGGTTCTTGTATATCCGAATGACTTTGCGCGTAACCAAATAAACTTAAACCAAAAACAAAGAACACAACTAAGGCTGCCTTTTGCATAAATTTCCATGAGCGGAAACTTGTAAAAAAATCGTCAAAGGTTAGTACGTCTAACTGGTGCTCTTCAAAGCGACCACAAACAGACTCAGTACTTGTTTTCTTTCTGAAAAAATCTTTTATCTGTGTGATGCTCTTGTTGCTAAAGTCAACAACATTTTTTTGACATGATAAACAAAAAGCGCCTTTATCATTTGGCGTCATTTTATCCCAGTTCTCGTGGCAGGGTTCGTTAATTGAAATCTTCATAGTATCTAATTTACAAAATTATTTAGCATTTTTATCTTCTGTTAAAGGTTCGTCCATATGCCTTTTGTTTTTTGGCTTTTTTTGATCGTCTTTAGGCTGAACTTTTATTTTACCTTTTATCATTGGCTTTTCAGTTGTATCTTTTTTACAAACTTTTTTGGTTGTATCCTCAGGCATGTAAGCAACTGCGCCCATTAATTTAGGTCTGTATTTTGGTCCGGTTTGTGCGCCAGCAAATAAACTAAAACCAAAAACAAAGAATACGATCAACGCTGCCTTTTGAAAATATTTCCATTGCATAAATTTTTGAAAAAAATCATCAAAGGTCAAAGCTTCTAACTGACCTTCTTCAAAACGGCCGCAAACAGATTCGTTACCAGATTTTTTCTTAAAAAAATCTTTAATTTGAGTAATGGTCTTGCTGCTAAAATCAACTACATTTTTTTGGCAAGAAAGACAAAAAGCACCTTTATCGTTGGGTGTCATTTTATCCCAATTCTCGTGGCAGGGTTCGTTAATGGAGAGTTTCATATTTTCATTTTTATGATGAAGCGATCTTTGATCTGCTTTATCGGTTTTATATTTAGATGCTGCCAAAGGGATAATTCCATAAAATACCAGCAATTTTTTTAAAAGGCTAATTAGCTGGTTATTAGGGGTATTTTTATTAAATTTGTTAAGCGAAGTCGATTATAAACGTTTGTAAATACCTCCTTACCTGCAAGGTAAGCTTGCAAACGGTTTTATTGCTCTTAGCGAGTATTTATAAGCAATTAATATAGACACGATATGAAAAATAAATTTTTAATCTTGACAATATCTTTTTTCTCAGTTATCGGAAATATAAATGGACAATACTGCACCAACGACACAAGATATACGGAGGTGGCATATTTTGACTCAACCGAAATTTCAGTTGCAGCAAATGTTCAATTCGGTAGTGCGTTAGACCACTTAGGAAATGCCTACGCATTAAGAATGGACATATACTATCCAAACCTTACAATCGACCTCTCTCCTAAACGACCATTTGTTATGTTGTTTCATGGCGGTGGGTTCTCATCAGGAGACAAACAATCAGGTGACATAAAAGATTTGTGTATACACATGGCTAGAAGAGGCTTCGTTTGTGCCACTGTAAATTATCGACTTGGATACAACTTTAGCGAATATGGTCAGTATAAAGCAAGATACAGAGCTATTCAAGATGGACACGCTGCAATGCGACATATCGTTAATAATGCAAATGCTATTAGAGTTGATACCAGCTGGATGTTTGTTGGTGGACAAAGTGCGGGGTCGTTACTTGCTTTGGGTATGGTGTATGCAGAACCATTTGAACTCGATAGTGTATCGTTGTTGTACAATGCAACAGCTGTTAGTGCAGAATTAGGAAATCTTTATACATCTGGTAATAATTTAACTAATACTTATTCTTTTAAAGGTATTTTTAATAATTGGGGCGGGGTAACTAAAACGGAAGTGGATTTCAACGAAATGCTTCCTACAGTAGCTTTCCATGGAGAACTTGACACTATCGTTAAAATAGATGCAGATAATTCCTTTCTACATTATACATTAAATGGCTCCAGAGCTATACACAATGACTTAATAGCAAAAAATATTTGTAGCGAACTAACTGTTGATACAATTGGAGGGCACGGAGTTTTCAGAAATGCGAGTAGCGTTTTTAGAGCAGGACGGGCAAGCTGCTTTTTTAAAAGTATTTTTTGTAACACTTGCACAAACTTTTACACGACTGACTCCATACCTTCAACTTGTTCGTCACCAGTAAGTATTAACGAAAATTATTTTGACCCAAATATTAAAGTATATCCAAATCCTTTCGACAACTTTATTAAAATTGAGGGTGTTAAAGGTGCTTTAGACATAACCATTTACAACTGTTTTGGACAATTGGTTTACAAGGACGAAAAATCTAATGGAGAAGTTCAGATTAGTTTACTGCCCGGAATTTATTTCCTTACCACTAAACATCTTGAATCAAATAAAACATTCACAACTAAACTGATAAAAAATTAACTGCTTATAACAGAGGTGTTGCGCCATTTTTTGCGTGTTAACGCTCAAATGTATAACTTGGACAAGCAAAACAATACATGTAGCTGCAAAATTTTAAGCGTACATTATGAAAACATTTTTAAAAATCACATTCTGGGCGGTAAGTCTTACTGCTTCATTTTCTTTTATACAGAAAACACCGTTCAATCTTTCAATGCAAGCTCCGGAAAAGTGGATCAAGAATTCTAATGAGGAAGTTTGGGACAATCTTTTTCGATTTAAACACACAGAGGCTGAGCTCAACAAATATATTTCAGACCATAAGGGCTCTGCACTTTTGTTATCTTATATGAAATATAATCCGGCAAACCATGCAGGACTTATCCCCATTATACAATTCAATTTGCGTAACAACAGCGCAAAAAAATTTTCTCAGTTTACAACCGTAATGGCAAGAAGCGCTGAAACAATGAAAAAGTACTTACACAATTTTAAATACATTGATTCAGCAAAAGTGACAACGTTAGCCAACAGGGAATGTTTCTATTTTTCTGCTACATTTAACATGTTGACTAAAAATCGTGACACGCTCAAATCCAGATCAAAAACATTTGCAGTTCCTTTTGGTGACAAATTCTTGCAAATAAATTTCACCGACGGACAATCCGAAGACTGTTCTATACTTTATGACAGTTTGATAAAGACCATTAAGTTTGACTAAATACTACGCATAATCGCAAAGCTTTGCCGCAGCTGGGTGGCATCAGGTTTTTTGCTTTAAATTATTGCCAGCTTCGTGTAAAATTGGATTATATTATGCAGACAAAAACCAAGATCTCTACACTATTTGACACAACACTAGAAAGGGCTTTTAAAAGTCCTATGCTTTGCGATGTTACTAAAGTGCATACTGGCTATGGCGTTACACCAAAAGTTACACATTGCACTGAAGATGATAGTTGGGGGAAAGTTGGTGGTAGCAGAAAAGTACATCTGGGAAGGTCCTTGTTAGTCAAAGCTGGTGAGTCTTCACTTGACAAAGTTTTAGCAAGAGAAGAAAACCGCTATTGGAAAATTGAGATCTGTGAATTTAGTTCCTGGATGTTTGGCTTTGAAAAATTTCAGGGAGAATGGATAACGACCAAACTACCGGATGGTAAAATTGAAGTACATTATATCTACACGTTGTTTTCAAGCAGTCTATTATTTTATCCTTTTCACTTTTTATTTACTAAACTAGTATGGAGAAATTATATGAGGCACTGCCTTGAAAATGTCAGGCAATTAGCGCTAAATAATTCGCCATACTTACACGAATAAAAAATAATGATTATTTTTAATGAGCAAAAAAACATCCTATGAATAAAGACGTTAAAGCATACAACAACTCGCAATCAAAAGAAGATAAAGAAATTTGTAATTTATTGGAGAAGGAAATTAGTAAAGCTTTGCCTGAAGCAGAAAATAAGATCTGGCACTCGCACCCTGTTTGGTTCTTAGACGGTAACCCTATTGTTGGATATGATAAATTAAAGGATGGCGTTCGTTTAATGTTTTGGAGTGGTGTAACCTTTGAAGAAGAAAAGCTTGTCCCTGGCAAAAGCGGCAAATTTAAAGATGCATCTTTTACATACACCTCAGCAAAAGAAATAAATACAAAAGACCTGGTGCGCTGGCTTAAAAAATCAAAAACAATTCAGTGGGATTATAAGAACATCGTTAAACGCAAGGGAGTTTTAGAACGATTAAAATGATCATTTAGGATCTTTCCGGTCATCCACAATTTTCTCTGTTTCGAGGTCAAGATAAATACCTCCAAAAAAAGTGCTGTAAGGTGTATAAAACTCGTTTCCTTTGCTGAGGAATACTTTATTGCCTTCCATGCCCCGAATGCCGTATGTTTCATCCTGTTCCTTATCATCTCCAATTATACTATCATTTTTTATAGAAAATTTTAGAATAAATCCACGTTCATCATCACGGTTACTGTTTGTTGTTGAAACCATCCAAATAGTACCATTTGAAGAAATATACATTTGGGGTGTGCTTTGTATATTATGCACCGGGGCTTTGAATTTTAATTTATGTAAAGATTTGTTGGCCAAACTATCAACCAATTCTAAAAAATAACCATAGTGTGACGTGCCGGATTCACGAATACCCGTGCTTTGATCTTTTTGAGTATAACCCCTGGTTCTTTCAGAGAATTTAAGGATCCTGTCTTTACCGTCAATGGTAATATGTCTTTGTGATATAGGATATTCTGTTGCTAACCATTCAAGCCCAAACCAAATTGCCGGAGCCATAATAGCAATGATCAACATAAAGACCAAAGCGCCTTTTCTATTGCGTTTTTTTTCTGCTAATTCTTCTTTAGTTATATTTTTATGCTCTGATAGTTTTTTCACGGCTATAACAAATATAATGATTCCACACCAATACCTAAACTAGATTTGTACTACTCCAAAAGATTCATTATTTTTATATTAAGGCAGATCTCGTTGTTATAAAAAAGAAAAACTGCGGTTAAAACAAATGAAACATACATTTACTTTACCAAATTTTCCCGGCTCTAATTTCGAAATTGAAACATCATTCTGGACAGGTAAATCAAAATTAACAAAGGATAATGTTTTAATAGAGCAATCAAATGAAAGTGGAAAACCATATCTTATTCCTGATCAAACCGGAAACATTATTAAAGCCTTTCCAAAAAAATCGCTACCCGATTTTGGTACAACCCTTGAAATTAACGGTGTGAAAAATCATATCTTCAAAAAACTTGAATGGTACCAATATACCTTGGGCGCACTTCCTATACTGATGTTATTTTTTGGTGGTGCTATTGGCGGCGGTATTGGCGGTGCGGCTACCATGATAAATTTAAACATTTTCAGAGAAGAAGGATCAGATTTATCAAAATACTTAAAAGTTATTGGCGTTATAGTAGCAGCCTTTTTAGTTTATCTTGGATTATCGTTCGGTATCCTGCTACTTATAAATAAATCATAAAATTTAAACATTCATTATTATTATTTTACAAAACAAAAAAACCCTCACATATCTGCAAGGGTTTTATTTTTATAAAATAAATTCTTAAGCGTTTTTAAAATCCCAGGTTTCCATAAACTTGGTAGTATAATTTCCGGCTTTAAAATCTTCGTTCTGCATTAATTTAAGATGAAAAGGAATTGTAGTTTTTACACCTTCAATTACATATTCACTTAAAGCGCGGTGCATTTTTGCAATTGCTTCGTCGCGGGTTTGTGCAACTGTAATTAATTTACCAACCATACTATCATAATTTGGCGGGATCTTGTAACCACTGTAAACATGCGAGTCAACACGTATACCATGTCCGCCAGGTGTATGCAACGTTGTTATTGTACCCGGTGACGGTTTAAAATTATCAAAAGGATTTTCCGCATTGATGCGACATTCGATAGCATGCAATTGCGGGTAATAATTTTTTCCTGAAATTGGAACACCTGCTGCAACTAAAATTTGTTCGCGAATAAGATCGTAATTAATAACTTCTTCTGTTATGGGATGCTCAACCTGAATACGGGTATTCATTTCCATAAAATAAAAATTACGGTGCTTGTCAACCAAAAATTCTACGGTACCTACTCCTTCGTAACCAATAGATAAAGCAGCTTTAACAGCGGCATCACCCATTGCTTCGCGTAACTCAGGTGTCATAAATGGTGAGGGTGTTTCTTCAACCAGTTTTTGGTGGCGACGTTGGATAGAGCAATCACGCTCACTTAAATGACAAGCTTTGCCATGTTGGTCACCCACAATTTGAATTTCGATATGACGGGGTTCTTCAATATATTTTTCCATGTACATGGCACCGTTACCAAACGCAGCCGTAGCTTCGTGTGTAGCACTGTCCCATGCTGTCTGAAAATCTTCTTCTTTCCAGATAATACGCATACCTTTTCCACCACCACCGGCAGTAGCTTTAATAATAACCGGGTATACAATTCCTTTTGCAAGTTCTTTTCCTTGGTCGGCACTCTCTAATAAACCTACAGAGCCCGGCACACATGGAACACCGGCAGCTATCATAGTTGCTTTAGCATTACTCTTATCGCCCATTTGATTGATCATCTCGGGACTGGCACCAATAAATTTTATTTTATTCTGGCGACAGATCTCAGAAAATCTTGCGTTCTCACTTAAGAAACCATAACCTGGGTGAATAGCGTCTGCATTGGTAATTTCGGCAGCAGCAATAATGCTTGCCATGTTTAAGTAACTATCCTTACTGGGCGGTGGTCCAATACAAACAGCCTCGTCGGCAAACTTTACGTGCAAAGAATCTTTATCGGCTGTTGAATAAACGGCAACCGTTTTTATGCCCATCTCGCGACATGTACGAATTACCCTTAAGGCAATTTCACCACGATTGGCTATTAATATTTTTTTAAACACAATTTCGAAATTTTAAATTATAAATTTTAAATGTTAGATCAATTTGAATGAAGATCATTTATCATTCAACATTTAGCATTTAACATTACGACGGGTCTACAAGAAATAAAGGTTGGTCATATTCAACCGGAGTTGAATCGTTTACAAGAACTTTAACGATCTTACCTTTAATATCACTTTCAATTTCGTTAAAAAGTTTCATAGCCTCAATAATGCAAACGGGTTTACCAGGAGCTATCTCGTCGCCAATATTTACAAAAGAAGGTTTATCCGGTCCTGCAGAACGGTAAAAAGTACCGATCATTGGTGATTTAATAGTAACGTATTTTGATTCTTCGTTATTTGTAACCGGAGGAGTGTTTTTATTCTCATTTACTACCGGTGTATTTGTAACATTTGCAACCGGGGTAGTAATTACAGGATTCGTATTAACGGGAGCAACCTGGGTTATATACTGCGTACCGCTTTTTGGGGTCCTGATCACAATTTTAATTTCTTTTGTTTCCAGTTCAACTTCGCTTACCCCGCTTTTTGAAACAAATTTTATTAAATCCTGAATTTCGTTTAATTTCATGATAAAATTTTTAGTTAGTTAGTGGGGGCAAAAATAACTGTATTTTTAATTAAAAAAAGCGATTTTGCTCTTGTTTTTTAACAAAATGATGATTTTTTGCCCATTTTCGTCAAAAAACCCCATATTTTCGACCAAAAAAAAAAGCCACCAAAAGGCAGCTTTTAAATAAAATGTAAAACAGAGGTTTTCTTAAAATAGAATTGCGATATTAATACGAACAGCTCTCATAAAATAACCCTGATCTAATGGTGTAAATGTTACTGTATTATCTGAACCAATATATGTATCCTTGCCTTTTACAAGGTATTTTGATTCACTTCTCATTAAATTAGTGAAAGACTGGAAATAATTGGCCGAAAACAATAAAGAAGTACTTCCGCCTATCCTGTATTCAAACCCAAGCCCTAAATTCATTCCAATTCTAAAAGGTGCTAAAGAAGCGTCTTTACCAAGATTAATATCAGATTTGGTTAATTCATCTGCCGGTGGTGTGGTTGTAGTAGTTCCGGTAACAACCGTTTTTACACCAGAAATGTAAGTATCGGTTGCTCGTGTTTTAGTTCTGATACCTAATTCTAAACCTGCATTTGCAAAATATTTCATTCCACCATACTCATCGGTCATCATTTTTAACATTAATGGAATTGTTAGGAATGTTGTTTTAAATCTTCTTTCCTGAAGCACATATTGTGTATTACCATTTTTAAACTGGTAATCCTCTTTCATAACTCCATTCTTTGCTTCAACGTATTGACCTTCGTCGTTAAGCACTGCGTTAACGCTAAAATCAGCATCGTTACGGTAGGTGATGTAACCACCTTCAAAATCGCCACCAATACCAGATGAAAAATGAACGATCTTAGATAGTTTACGCTCCATGATTAAGCCAAATCCAAATCCAAAAGCGGCTCCTGCGCCTTTTGAATTATTATTGTCGCTTTTGTACCATGTTGGTTGTGGTGTAGCCCTTATTCCAAAACGAAATTTCTTATCAAAATTAGGATTGCCTTCCGGGGTTTCAGGAGTTGTTTGAGCGTTAGAAGAAACGCATAACATACAAATTGAAATAAACGTGAATAGTAATTTTTTCATCATTATTTTATTTTATAATTAACTTTACAAATATAAAAATTTACTTCATGTATAAAAGAATTCTTTTGTTACCTTTTTTTATTTTGTTTTTAAACTCATGCAAAAACAATGCCCTGGATGTTGACATCTCTGCTGTGGATGTAAAACCCCTAACATTACTGCGCCTTGAGAACGATGTATTTGCTGTAAACGCTGCTAACTTTGATGAACAGAGCAAAGCTCTCAATTCAAAGTACGGATCTTATTACGACCATTACATCTCAGGCTTTCTTAATGCGGGCGGTACACATGACAGCTCGTACAAATCAAAATTATTAGATTTTACACAGGATAAAGATATGAAAGAGACGTATGCCTATGTGCGTAAACTTTACCCCGATGCTACTATAGAAGAAATAAACAATGAATTAACAAATTGCGTAAAACGTTTTAAGTACCATTTTCCGAAAAGAAAATTGCCAACAAAATTAATTACCTGCACAACGGGCTATAATTATTCTGTTGCTTATATGGATAGCGCTTTGATACTAGGTATGGATATGTATTTAAATGATACCGCAAAGTTCTATCAAATGCTTAACACGCCAAAATATCAATTAAGAATGATGAACGAAAATTATATTTTGCCAAACCTTGCAAAGGGATGGATGCTAACCGAGTTTGATAATGAAAAACCAGTTAATACACTTTTGTACCACACCATTTTTTATGGAAAGATCTTTTATGCTATGAATGCTTTATTACCAAATACAAATGATAGTTTATTAATTGGATACACAGCACCGCAAATGAAATATGTGAACGAGAATGAAAAGAATCTGTGGGGTTACTTCGCAGAAAAAAATCGTTTGTATGAAAATAATTTAAAGACCATACAAGAACTTACCACCGATGGGCCGTTTACAGGATCCATAAGTAAAGAGTGTCCGCCACGTATTGCTATGTGGGTGGGCTGGCAAATTATTCGTAGCTACATGAAAAATAATAAAGATGTTACGCTTGAACAATTAATGACGGACCTTGATTCTCAAAAGATCTTAAGCAAGAGTAAATACAGACCGTAAAAAATTAAATCCAACTAATAATAAGTCCAAAAAATAATCTACCTTCAAAACACTAAAATGTCCTTAGCTGCTACTTACACTATTAACACTGCCGAATATCCCGGTATCATAAAAGTTGTTTTTAAAGATAATTATGACTTTACGCTGCAAGATTCAAAAGACCTTGTAGAGGAATTAAAAAAGATATGCGTGAATGAACCAATGCCAATATTGAAAATACCTGGTAAATTTTCAAGTATAGATAGTGATGTGAGGAGTTATATTTCAAGTGTTGAAGGCATGCAGTGCTCATCTGCAGAAGCAATTGTTACAACTTATTTACCTCAGCGACTTATTGGAAATTTTTATCTAAAAATAAACAAGCCGGTAAAGCCCACTATTCTTTGTGATACCGAGGAAACAGCAGTTCGCTGGCTGGAACAATTCAAAAAAATTTAGAAGCCCTCTGTTTTTAAGGCTACTCGGATTACAAAAACCTATCGAGCCTTTGCGCGTTTAGAAGCCTCGGTATAATGTATGCTGATTTGAGGGAGCCAAACTAAAATTAATTACTTTTCTTTGCAACCTTCTTTTTTGTTGTGCCTTTTTTAATTACCTTTTTTATTACAGCTTTATTTGTTGATACAGATTTTTTAGCAGCCGCCCTCTTAACAGGTGCTGCTTTTTTAGAAGCTGCTTTTTTAACAACAGTTTTGGTAACTGCTTTTTTTACCGGGAGGGTTTTAACAACGGTTTTTGTTCCTGCTGTTTTAGCCGCTGCTTTCTTACCGCCTTTTTTATCAAATGCTTTTGGCACTTGTTTAACGATCATTGCTTTTACTTCTTCTAAAGGAAGTTCTGCTAATTCATCAGGCGTATATTTTCCGCCACCATCTTTAATTAATTTTAGTTTCAGTTTTCCGAACTTAACAATTGGTCCCCAACGGTCATTTTCTATCGAGATCTTTTCGTCTTCCCAATTTTGAATATAACGGTTTGCTTCTTTAGCCAATTTTTTTTCGATCAGCTCTTCAATATCTTTCTGCGATAAATTATCAAAATCGTAAGCACGCGGCACATTAATAAATAAACCTTCATATTTAATGAACGGTCCAAAGCGGCCTTTGCCTTTTGTTACACCCTTGCCTTTATATTGTGCAACCGGGGCATCTGCCAATTCTTTTTCTTTAATAATAGCAATAGCACCTTCCATTTCAAGCGATAAAGGATCTATCGTTCTTGGAATTGAAATAAACGCATCGTCTAATTTAATGTACGGACCAAAACGACCAACACCAACAATTACCTCTTTACCTTCATATACTCCTAAATTCATTGGTAATTTAAAAAGATCTAAAGCTTCTTCTAAAGTTATCGTTTCAATACTTTGTGTTTTTCTTAAACTTGCAAAGCGTGGTTTTTCTTCGGAGCCTTCAATTGTTTCTCCAATTTGCGCTAAAGGACCAAACCTTCCAATACGCACCGTTACAGGCTTTCCGCTTACAGGATCTTTTCCTAAGGTACGTTCGCCACTTGCGCGTTCGCTATTTTCAGAAGTTGTTTCAACTGTTTTATGAAATGGTGTATAAAACGATTTCAACATTTTTTGCCAGTCTAAATTTCCATCCGCTATCTCATCAAACTCTTCTTCAACTTTAGCAGTAAAATTAAAATCTAAAATTGTTGGAAAATATTGTAACAGAAAATCGTTTACAACCATTCCAATATCCGTTGGAAATAATTTTGATTTTTCGGCGCCCGTATTTTCTGTTTTAGTATCCTTTTTTAAACTTCCTTTCACTAAAGTAAGCTGAACATAATTTCTTGGTGTTCCTTCTCTATCCGTTTTCTCAACGTAATTACGTTTTTGAACCGTGCTGATAGTTGGTGCGTAAGTACTCGGACGACCGATACCTAATTCCTCTAACTTTTTTACCAAACTTGCCTCCGTATATCTTGCAGGATGATGCGAGAAACGTTGTGTTGCGGAAATTTCCTGGCTTTCTAATTTCTCTCCAACTTTCATTGGTGGAAGCATTGATGAATTTTCTTCGTCAGTATCTTCATCATCGGTTCCTTCCATATATACTTTTAAGAAACCATCAAATTTTAATACTTCACCTTGCGCTACAAATAATTCTGTTGCACCGCTTACTTTTACTTTTGCAGTTGTTTTTTCTAATTCTGCATCGCTCATTTGCGAAGCAATAGTGCGCTTCCAGATAAGATCGTATAAACGTTGTTCGTTACGTTCTCCTTCAATAGCAGTTCTGTCAATATAAGTTGGGCGAATAGCTTCGTGAGCTTCTTGCGCGCCCTTACTTTTGTTTTTGTATTTACGTGGGTTAAAATATTTTGCGCCGTAGTTTGCGTTAATTGCTTTGTTAGCCTGGTTCATGGCTGTTTCCGATAAATTAACGGAGTCAGTTCTCATGTAAGTAATTTTACCTGCTTCGTATAAACGTTGCGCCACTTGCATGGTTTGCGCTACAGAAAAACCTAATTTACGCGCGGCCTCTTGTTGTAATGTAGATGTAGTAAAGGGTGCAGCCGGCGAACGTTTCGCAGGTTTGGTCTCTAAACTTTCAATGGTATAGGATGCAACTTTACATTTTTCTAAAAATGTCTGTGCTTCTGCTTCTGTATTAAAACGTTTATCTAATTCTGCTTTTAAAATGCCAGAACCTACTTTAAATAATGCGGAAACTTTATATGCAGAAGTTGATACGAATTTTTGAATTTCTCTTTCACGTTCAACAATTAACCTAACGGCTACGGACTGTACACGTCCTGCCGATAAACTCGGACGGATCTTGCGCCATAAAATTGGTGATAATTCAAAACCCACTAACCTGTCTAACACACGGCGGGCCTGTTGCGCGTTCACTAAATTAATATCGATCTCGCGCGGATTTTCAATTGCATTTAAAATTGCAGGCTTTGTAATTTCATGAAAAACAATACGACGCGTGTTCTTTTTTGTTAATCCTAACGTTTCGTATAAATGCCAGCTGATAGCCTCTCCTTCACGGTCCTCATCGGATGCGAGCCAAACCATATCGGCTCCTTTAGATAACTTCCTTAATTCTTCTATTATTTTTGTTTTATCGGGCTGTACTTCGTAAGTAGGTGTAAAATTATTCTCTATATCAACGCCAAAGCCTTTCTTCACAAGGTCTCTGATGTGACCGAAACTTGATTTAACTGTAAAATCTTTTCCTAAAAATCCTTCTATTGTTTTGGCTTTTGCCGGGGACTCAACTATAACTAAATTTTTCGCCATGTATATATATGTATAAGATCAATTCAATGAACGCCAAAAAAGAGGCATTCTTATCTTTTTGGTTCGGCAATATACCGCTCCAAAAGTTTGCAAAGGAAAAAAATAAATAACACAAATTCGAAAAATTTCATTTTTTTTGGAAAATGACCCTTAAAAATGTTAAAAATATGTCAAATTGGCATAAAAGTCGTATTTTTGATGGTTCAAAATGAATCTGGAAGAAAAAATAATAGACGAAAGCATCCAGGGAAAAGCCCTGATGGTAGAATCGAAAGTTTTAAACGGCAAAAAGCTGTTTTTAGAAAGTTACGGCTGCGCAATGAACTTTAGCGATAGCGAAATTGTAGCTTCTATATTAATGAAAGATGGTTATACTACCACCCAAAATTACGAAGAAGCCGATATTATTTTTGTGAATACCTGTGCAATACGTGAGAATGCAGAACAAAAGGTGCGTAACCGTTTAAATGATTTCAAACGCGTAAAGCAAAAAAATCCAAAAGCGTTGGTAGGCGTTTTAGGCTGTATGGCCGAACGCTTAAAATCTCAATTCTTAGAACAGGAAAAATTAGTTGATATAGTTGTAGGCCCGGATTCGTACCGTGATCTACCAAATTTAATTGAAGAAGCAGAAGACGGCCACAAAGCCATAAACGTTATATTAAGTAAAGAAGAAACTTATGCCGACCTAACGCCCGTGAGGTTGGGTACAAATGGTGTAACTGCATTAATTAGTATTATGCGCGGCTGCGATAACATGTGTAGCTTTTGTGTAGTACCCTTTACACGTGGAAGAGAAAGAAGTCGCGACCCGGAAAGCATTGTGGCTGAAGCAAAAGATCTTTTTGAAAAAGGTTATAGAGAAGTTACTTTATTAGGACAGAATGTAGATAGTTATTTATATAGTGGTGGTGGATTAAAAAAAGAAACGCTAACCGAAGAACAAAAAAAATCAGCAACTAATTTTGCACAGCTCTTAGAAAAAGTTGCTTTGGTTGCTCCTGAATTACGTATTCGTTTTTCAACCTCGCATCCAAAAGATATGAGTGATGAAGTATTGGAAACAATGGCCAGGTATGAGAACATTTGCAAATACGTTCACTTACCTGTACAAAGTGGCAACAGCAAAATTTTAGAAGCCATGAACCGTGGTTACACGCGCGAATGGTATTTAAATAGAATTGAAGCTATTAATAGAATTCTTCCTGGCTGCGGCATTAGTACAGATATTATTACAGGTTTTTGTGGTGAGACAGAAGAAGATCACGCAGATACGTTGAGTTTATTAAAACAAGTACAATACGATTACGCGTTTTTATTCATGTATAGCGAAAGACCAAAAACTTTAGCTGAAAGAAAATTTAAAGATGATGTACCTGAAGAAATAAAAAGCAGAAGACAAAGCGAAATTGTTGCTGTGCAACGCGAGAACAGTGCTATTAAAACAAAAGCGGGAGTTGGAAAAGTACACAAGGTTTTAATTGAAGGCTTCTCAAAAAAATCAGATGAAATGTTTATGGGACGAAACACACAAAATACCGTTTGTGTTTTCCCGAAAGAAAATTATAAGAAGGGCGATTATGTGAATGTGCTGGTTACTTCGTGTACGGCATCAACTTTGATTGGACATGTAGTGAAGAATCAGGACTAAAGGGACAACAAGAAACAAGACTGAAGGCTAGCAAGAGGTAGGACTAAAGAGACGACAAGACTAAAGACTATGGTAAAACATAATTTTAAAAAATTAATTATCTGGCAAGACGCAATGACTCTTTGTGATTTAATATATAATTACACAGAAACATTACCGATTAAAGAAAAGTATAATTTAATTAATCAATTAGAAAAATGTGGAGTTTCAATTCCTTCAAATATTGCTGAAGGTTCTGGAAAAAGAACAAGTAATCATTTTTCTGAATTTTTGACAACATCATTGAGCTCAAGTTATGAAGTGGAAACACAACTTTTAATTTGCCAAAAAAGAAAATATGGTAACGAAAAAGATCTAGAAAATTTGCTACTAAAGGTAGAAGAATTACAAAAGAAGATATTCAATTTTAGAGAAACAATTATAAACGGAAAACAAACAATGCTGTCTTGACTCTTGTTGTCTTGACTCTTGAATCTAAAGAACGATGAATACCCAGGATTTAAAACAAAAATTCGGAATTATAGGAAACAATACACTGCTTGAAAGAGCTGTGGATATTGCACGTCAGGTTGCACCAACAGATCTTAACGTTGTTATTAATGGTGAGAGTGGAACCGGTAAAGAAGTGTTTCCGCAGATCATTCATCAAAATAGTGCACGTAAACATGGGCCATATATTGCGGTAAACTGCGGCGCTATTCCTGACGGCACAATTGATAGCGAATTATTTGGTCACGAAAAAGGAGCCTTTACTGGAGCAACAGAAGTTCGTAAAGGTTATTTTGAAGTTGCAAACGGCGGCACCATTTTTTTAGATGAAGTTGGCGAATTGCCTCTTGCAACACAAGCACGTTTGTTGCGTGTTTTAGAAAGCGGAGAATATATTAAAGTAGGAAGCAGCAAAGTTTTAAAAACAGATGTACGTGTTGTTGCCGCTACTAACATTAATTTTTACCAGGCTTTGGAAAAAGAAAAATTCAGACCCGATCTTTATTACCGTTTAAATACTGTGCCTATCTATCTTCCGCCATTACGCGAAAGAAAAGATGATATCCATTTATTGTTCAGAAAATTTACGAATGATTTTGCAGCTAAGTACAGAATGCCTGTTATTAAATTGACTGCTGATGCTGAACAGGTTTTAATAAATTATTTCTGGCCGGGAAATATCCGTCAGCTAAAAAATATTGCCGAACAAATTTCCATCATTGAAAAGAACAGGGAAATAAATGCAGAATTACTTTTAAAATATTTACCACAATACAATTCAAACAATGTACCAACTGTTTTAAGGAACGATAATTTTGCTTCCGGTTCTGCATTTGAAAGTGCCGACAAAGAAATTATCTTTAAAGTTCTACGCGATACGCGTGCCGAGCTGAACGACCTTAAAAAAGTAGTATACGACCTTGTATCTGCGGCAACCGGAAAAATTAATACAATTAAATCGGATGACGTGCAGATCATAAACAGAATTTATAACGGTGGTGAACTAAGTAACGAAACTAATGCTTTAAGTTTTCATTCACCCAATCTTCAAACCAATGGCGCAAACAGCCAGGTAATTGAAGTGGAAGAAACTTTATCATTACAGGATAAGGAAATTGATATGATCAAAAAAGCCTTACGTAAACACAAAGGCAAACGTAAGTACGCCGCAAAAGAATTGGGTATTAGCGAAAGAACCCTTTACCGTAAAATTAACGAATACAAAATAGAAGAATAAGTTGCGCAATTTAATTACATACTTAATTGTTTTTGCATTTGCATTAAGCTCGTGCAAAACAAAAGTGTCGTTAAGCGGTGCAACTATTCCACCTGAAGCAAAAACTATAAGCGTTGGTTTTTTTACGAATAATACTTCTTTAGGTGCTCCAAGTTTATCGCAACGTTTTACCGAAAAACTACGCGATGTTGTTTCGCAACAAACCAACCTTGCACTCATCAAACAAAATGGCGACTTGCAGTTTGAAGGCTATATTTCGGATTACAATGTATCGCCAATTGCGATATCTGCCGATCAGGCGAGCCAAAACAGAATGACCATATCGGTTAGTGTAAAATATATTAATAAATTTGAAGAGTCGAAGAACTTTGAACAGACCTTTACACGTTTTAAAGACGTAGCAAGTGATAAAAATATTTCGAGCATAGAACCCGAACTAGTACAGGAAATTTACAGACAATTAACCGAGGATATTTTTAATAAGGCTTTTAATAATTGGTAAGATGCAAGCGGCCGAACTTCTAAAATATATAAAAGATCCAAATTTGCTTAATAAGCAAAGTACTACCGACTTGCAAAAATTGGTAAATGACTTCCCTTATTTTCAAACAGCGCATTTGTTATTAAGCATGTCTTCAAAAAAATGGGATGCTTCTGTTTACCAGCAAAGCCTAAAAAAAACAGCTATTGTTGCTACTAACCGCGCTCATTTATTTTCTTTGATCCATCAGTTAGAAAATAATTTAACGGATGAAAAAGAAGAAAAAATAGTTGAGGAAAAAGTTTTTGAGCAAAAAAATGTTGTTGAAGATCAAAAACACGAACTGAATATTTTAAAAGCAACCGATGTTATTACTGAAACTAAAAAGGAAGAAGTTTTAGTTTCAACAAAAAAAGTTTTAGATGCTGAAGAAGTTTTAGAAAAAGAAATTCAAAAAAATGTTATAGAATCTTTTGTAGAAAAAGAAATTTTAAAAACACAAGAGCTTCATCACCCAATTGAAATTAAAAAAGAAGAGCCCGCTAATTTTAGCGACTGGTTATTATTTTTAAGAAAGAATAACGGACAGTCTTACGAGAATATTGAAGAAAAAGTAAACGAACAAAAAGAAAAAAATAAAACATCAACTAAAAAGGAAAAAAATAAAGCGCTAATTGATAGGATAATTGAGACCAATCCGGGTTTGATAAGGAACAAAGAAGAGCCTAAATTTTACACCCCGGATAGCAAGGCAAAAGAGAGCTTAATTGAGAATGAACACCTTGTAACAGAGACTTTGGCCAAGATCTACGCTTTGCAAGGTAGTGTAAATAAGGCAGTTAGAGCTTATGAGATATTAAGTTTGAGATTTCCACAAAAAAGTGCTTACTTTGCATCCCTGATTGAAAAATTAAAAAACCAATAAAAAATATATAACATGATCTTTTCGATTTTAATTATTGTAGTGTGCATCTTACTGATCTTAGTAGTATTAGTTCAAAACTCTAAAGGTGGTGGTATTCAAAGTCAGTTTGGCGCTGCAACACAAATTATGGGTGTTAAACGTGGTACCGAATTTATTGAGAAAGCAACCTGGGGTTTAGCCATGGTATTAATTCTTTTAAGCATTTTAATGGCGCCAAAAAGCAGCATGACCCAATCTACAGATGAAAACAATGGTTCTATTGCTAAAAAGAAAGCGCAAAGCGCAGTAGCAATACCTCAGCAACAACAAGCACCGGTGCAACAAAACCCACCGGTACAACAACCTTAATAACTAACGCATTCACATATTTTTAAAAGCCATCTTTTTAAGGTGGCTTTTTTGTTGCCTTTTATTTAACAGCATAAAATTTGCTTTTTACCTTTTTTATACTACATTTATTAAACAGAACATGTCTCTTTTTAAAATGAAAAAAATAAGTGTTATAATTTTTTTATTCTTTTTTACATTTGTTTTAAATGCGCAACAGAATTTGGTGCCGAATCATTCTTTTGAAGTAATCGACACTTGCCCAGGCCCTGGCTATAGCCCTTCTCATTACGCAAAGCATTGGTTTGATATAAGAAATTCCCCTGATCTTTTTTCAGTTTGTGATACTTCTGGAGGAGATTATTTGGTGCCAAATAATTCTTTTGGATATCAATGCCCTTCAAACGGTAGTTCTTATATTGGTTTATATAGCTTCACCTCTCCATCACTTAATAGTTGCGTAAATGAATTAGCAGCATCGAAGCTAAAAGACTCCTTGATTAAAAATATCAAATATTATGTGTCTTACAAAGTTGTAAGGTCAAACGGAATACCGGGGTTTCCAATGAAATATGCTACATCAAAGCAAGGAATGAAACTGTTTACAAAAAAACCTACTTATGTAACAGGATTTTCTAATGATAATTACGTAAATAATTTTTCACAAATAAATACAAGTCAAGTTATTATTGATACCCTTAATTGGACGACAATAAAAACTTCGTTCATTGCTGATAGTAATTATAAATACCTTTCCATTGGTAGTTTTCATGATTATGGCAATTCTGATACAACTAAGGTTTTTAATGGAAGCGGTATTCATTCTGCTTATTACTATTTTGATGATATTTGTTTATCAACAGATTCATTAATATGTAACATTAATATTCAGAGCCAATGTGTAACATATACTGCTTTAAAAGATCACAATAAAAACAATAATGAAGAAATTTATATTCATCCAAATCCCTGCAATGAATCTTTTTATATTAAAGGTGTTAAGCATAATTCTCATTGGAAACTATTAAGTATTGATGGCGACATAATGCGGTCAGGAAATATTTCTGAAAATGAATATATTATAATAAACGATTTACCCGAATCAGTATATGTTCTGCAATTATATACAGACCAAGGCGTCCTCAGAAAAAAAATAATTGTTAAACATTAAAAACTAAAAATTTATGAAAAAACAACTTTTGATTTTCGGGCTTTGTAGCCTGAGTGTACTTTCTATTGCACAAGATAAATGGGATACAGATGCCAACATTCTTGATAACAATGCGCGATTTGGCTCAAAGAACAACAAAGGTTTTAAAATTGTAACTGATAATCAAACTACAATTGATGTTGATAATAGTGGAAAGATAAAGTTTAAAAAGAAGGTAGAGTTTGAAAACACTTTTATAGCTGATAGCATCAGGGTAAATAATTACTTAGTAGCAGATAGTATTAAAACTAGGATTTTAAAGGTTGGAAATAATTCTTTAGTGTTAGGTGGGTTTCCTCAACCAGGAGGAGACAACATACAGTCTACAAATGGGGTAATTAATTTTGGCAATTCTACCCCTGCTACATTTCCAAATATCAATATCTCAATTGGTTCTCAATTTGCAGGGCCATTTACTGCAGCACGGGCAAAATTATTTGTAAACGGCCGTACAGGTTTAAATTTCACAAATCCTCTAAGTACATTAGGTATTGGTGGCAATCAATCATTAGGAGCAGGTTTCGCAGGATTAAATGCACCAGTTAACGGTTTAATTGTTGAAGGCTTTACAGGCGCAGGTACATCAAACCCTTTAAGGCAACTAGATGTTTTTACACCGGGTAATGTCCCTCAAATGCGTGTTACACGTTTTACAAACACACAGTTTACAGATATAAATGTAAATAATAGTGGAGATTATATTTTGCTACCAACAAATACAGCGTTACCCATTCCTCAACGTCCACGTTTTGTTGGAATCCAGACTAACACACCGGGGAATACTTTAGAAATAAATTCACAAATAGCAAACTCTGCCACTCCAAACGGTGGCCCCGTAGCCCCAACCTTTGGCCCGCCAACAGGTGCCAGCGGGTTAAGGTTTTCAGATCTTAATAATACAAGTATTCCTCAAAACAATACAAGTGGCCGGGTGCTTTCTTTAAACGCAGCCGGTGATGTAATTTTAGTGCCGGATGGTGGTGGTAGCGGCCCAGGTGGTGCAACTGCAAAAAACGGTTTAAACACAACCGTTGGTTTTCCTGATGTTGAATTAGGCGGCACACTCATAAGGGCAACCACTGTAGATCAGAATAATTTTAATTTAGTTTGGAATGGCGTGGGCAGGTTTGGTATTGGCGATAATCTTTTAGTTACAACTCTTGATCCAACTTCGCGCATTCACTTTAATACGAATACAGAAATCAATACAATTTTTACAGAAAATAATACGGTTTCAAACTCTAATACCTATGCCGGTTTGTTTTTATCATCAGGCAATAACACTATTCCCAATCGTTCAAATACCGGGCTTTATGCTGAAGGGCGTTTTGGCTCAACTGTTAATACAGGCATTGAGGCCAGGGCCACCAGTGGGTCACCGGCTAATAATACTGGTGTAACTTCTTTTGCAACCGGAGCACTTACTACCATGGCCTATTTTGGACAATCGTTTGGTAATCCTGCATTAACAATTACTAATCGCGGATTCCAATCGTAAGCGGCGTTTGGAAATGATGTGGTTGGAGGAGATTTTGGCGCAACAGCAGATGCCAATACTAACAGAGCTTTTGCTGTTACTGGCACTCTAAATTATGCAAATTTTTCAACCAGCCTTGTTACTGCGGCAGCAGTTTCGGGCTTTGTAACCGGTACAGGTACTACCAAAACCAAATATGCAGTTTTAGGAATCACAGATGACCAAAATGACGATGGAAACGTAGGCATTGCGGGCCTAATAGGCGCAAACGGATATGCGAGCCCTGTGCTTTTTTCAGCAAATCCAGCTGCTACAACGATGCCAAATATTGCAGTTTATGGAGGTTTTTTTACAGCATCGCAAAACTTTAATAATTCGGCTCCCAATAATTACGCAGGATATTTTGATGGCGATGTTTATATAAATGGCCCATCTAACGCTCCTGGTTATGCTTTAACATCTGACCAACAATTTAAAACTAATATTGATACTATACCAAACGCATTGTCAATTATTGAACAATTAAAACCAAGATCATTTTATTTTGATACAACTAATGCTTATGGCATGAATTTCAGCAATAAAAAACAATATGGTTTAATTGCACAAGATGTACAAATAGTTTTACCAGAGTTAATTGGCACAGCTAATAAATTAGGTAAAAAAGATACTTTAGGCAATGTTGTAGAGCAAGCTATTAATTACAAAACCTTAAACTATAATGCTTTGTTTGCTATTATGTTAAAAGGTATGCAAGAACAACAAGATCGTATTGACAGTTTAGTTAACGTACAAAGTAACGCACGTATAATTAATCCTGCTAATACTTCTAATCCCACAAACGCAACTACCTTAAACAAACAAAATGTTACTTTAAGTAATGCAGATATGTTGGTTTTGGATCAAAACCAACCTAACCCTTTTAGCGAGAGCACAGTTATAAAATACAATGTGCCCGAGAAATATGGTTACGCGCAGTTAATTTTTACAACTATTGAAGGCCGTATTTTAAAAACAATTGATATCACCAAAAAAGGTCCGGGCGAAATTACAGTTTATGCTAACGATCTCACTAACGGTATTTATACTTACACTTTAGTGGTTGATGGTAAAACAGTTGATAGTAAGAAAATGTTGAAACAGAACTAAGACAGTCATGTTTAAACTAAGCCCTGCATTGTGATTTCAATGCGGGGTTTTTGTTTTAAACAACTTACATGTTAACACATATTTAAATTTTTAGTTAATAATTGAACAGTCTTTTTAACTTTGTAAAAAAATAATTTATGCAGGTTTTTAAATTTGGTGGTGCCTCTGTTAAAGATGCCGATTCGGTAAAAAACGTTGCATCTATTTTAAAAAAACATGCCAACCTTTCTACCATTGTTGTTATTTCGGCAATGGGCAAAACAACCAACAAGTTAGAAGAATTAGTGAACGCTTACTTTTATAAAGAAGGCGACATACAAACTACTTTAGCGGAACTTAAAGATTATCACCTTTCGATTTTAGAACAATTAATTCCCGATAAAAAAAATAACATCTATAACGATATTGAAAATGTTTTTGTAGAACTTTTGTGGGCGCTTGAAGAAGAACCATCATCTACGTACAATCATCACTACGATCAAATGGTGTCGCAGGGCGAAGTGCTGGCAACAAAAATAGTTTCAGCTTATTTAAATGAAACAGGCATAAAAAATAAATGGGTAGATGCTCGCGGCTTTATTCAAACAGATAATTCGTACCGCGAAGGAAAAGTTGATTATGAATTAAGTCAGCAATTAGTAAAAAAAGATCTGCTGCCAATTTTTAATTCCTTTAGTATTATAGTTACACAAGGTTTTATTGGCGGTACTTCCGAAAACTTTACAACCACCCTTGGCCGCGAAGGAAGCGATTACACAGCTGCCCTACTCGCCTATTTTACAGATGCCACACAAGTTATTATCTGGAAAGATGTGCCCGGTGTTTTAAATGCCGATCCAAAATATTTTAAGAACACAAAAAAAATTGACGAGTTAACTTACCACGATGCAATTGAATTAACGTATTTCGGTGCTTCTGTTATTCATCCAAAAACAATTAAACCTTTGCAGAATAAAAATATTCCACTCTTCGTTAGATCGTTCATTAAACCTGCCGATGAAGGTACGGTAATAAAAGACAGCGATAAGCGTAATAACGTTCCGAGTTATATTTTTAAGGCAAATCAAATTCTATTATCCATTCAGCCAAAAGATTTTAGTTTTATTGCGGAAGATAATTTAAGCTCTATTTTTACTTTGTTCTCTAAACATAATGTGCATGTAAACATGATGCAGAATTCTGCCATTAGTTTTAGTGTGTGCATGGATGATGATAACCACAAGGTAGAACCCCTTTTAAACGATCTGCAACAGCAATTTAAAGTACTTTATAACAAGAATGTACAATTAATGACCATTCGTAATTACGACCAGGAAACCATTGCTAAATTAAGTGAGAATAAAATAATTATTATTGAGCAGCGCAGTCGTAATACACACCAAATGGTAATGAAGGATTCTGCGATTTAGCAGAATGGGAGTTCGAGATCTCGCATAGTGGATTGCAATATATTCAAAAAAAAACTGTGCGTAAGATTGCTTCGTACCTCGCAATGACGGTATAATAAAAAAAGCCTTCCCTGTAACAGAGAAGGCTTCAAAATAAGTCATCGTAAATTTTATTCCTTAACCACTTTTATTGTTTTCAATATAGAAGTTGGACTACTTACTTTTAAAAGATAAACGCCGGATGATAAAGCACCTGTATTCATTTTTAAATTTCCTTCACTAGAGATATCATCAAAAGTAGACTGAGCAACTATCTTGCCCTGCATATCCATTACTTGTAATGTTAAATTAGTAGCGTTCACATTCTTGTAGTTAAAATTCAATTCGTCTTTTACCGGCGATTCCACAAAAAATTCAGAACCGTTTGCAAGATCTTTAATTCCGGTAGGCAAACAAGTTGTTAATGTAGCTGTGTATGGAATTTTATTGTATTCAGTAATAGTTAAAACTAAATTCGAACTAGCGCTAAATGTTTGTGTTAACACAATATTTGTATTTGCAGAATTAATTAAAGCAGTACCAATTATTTGGTTGTTTTGAGAAAGACTGGCGTAAGTATTTGGTCCGAATGATGATGTTAAAGCAAAAGCTGTAGCGTTTGTAAAGATACAAGGATCGTGCGTTGCTGTGATATTGGTTGGGTTTAACGAGCGGAACATACAAGACGGATCGCCAAACATGATCCAGGTTTCCATAACTTCTTTGCCTGTTGCCGTAGGATACATATCTAACATATGCATTTCGGCATTATAAAATAAACCGCCTAAAGTATATTTTTTGTTATTTACATATTGATCAGATAAAATATCTCCCAATTCATCTTGTGTATCCATAGGCTCTGCCCAAGCCATTAAAATAGATGAGCCACATGAAGCAATAGCACCCGTTGGACCACTTGTATTCTTAGCGCGGATAAATGCTTCAGACAAACAAGTGCCACTATTAAATGTTCCGTTATTACAAGCCACTTGTATTGAGAAAGGATACTTGCCATTGTTAGTTGCAGCATTAATATTGGAGCTGCTGTAATTACTCGTTGCGCATGAGTTTTGTGAACCATGGCCGCAGTACATGAAAATTGAAGAACCCGCATTAACCGCCGTTGAAACCATGGTTGCATTTGGATCTCCAGCGGCATCATTTCCGGCATGTGTGCTATCATAAAACTCGTGGAAATACGTGTAACCGTTAGCTACTAATTTATTTCCAATGTTTCTCATGTGCATCCAATCAGGCTCGCCTTCATCACCAATACCATATCCTTCGTTAGATCCTATACCAATACCTTTTGTGTACCAAGTGCCCGGCAAAGGCGTTTTCTCGTATTCTAATGTACGGTTAACCATCGTGGCAACATCTGTTGATGTACTAGCTGAAAAACGGCCGATCATTAATTCAGGATAATGATCATTACCGCTTAATAGTCCATAATAAGTATCGCTCCATTTTACTTCCGAACCTGCATTCCCAGCATTATAAGCGTTGATCTGCTGGTGATCCCCTACTAACAACACATATAATAAATTTGGGTGTGACGCATAATAGTTTTGAATGTAAGTTTTCACGGCAGCTCCTGTAGTGCCACTTGTAACTGATGAAACTAATTCCGTTTTAATTCCTTTTTGATTTTTCCAATCTGCCAACGGCTGAATGTCAGTTAAAAAAGCAGGGTGATAAATGATCAACATATCACCAAATTCACTCGTAGGTGTATATTGAATCTTTGCCGCAGCCTCAACTGAAGGTAAATTCAAAAAGCGACCATTCATTATTTCTTTTTCTTCGTTAGAATTAAATTGCGGCGCACTGAAATTTATTTTTTGTCCTTTTGCACTTGTGTAAGTTACTTTGAAAATTATTTTGGTAATTACTCGTACTTTATTTGTTACCGGATTTGCCTGAATTGGAAACACGCTTAACGACACGCCTTTTTGCTCTCTCAATAAATAAGTAGAATTAATTGCAGCAACTTCTGTAGGATAAAAACCATTTTTTTGGTAAACCGCTCCAAAAGTATAAGGTACTTCTTCAGGATTGATGTTACGTGTTAAACTGCCTTTTGACGGGGCAATGGCTATATTGTTTAGTTCAGAAAAATCAGTTGAAATGATCTCTAATTTTGGAATGGCGTTATTTGGAATTGCTAACGAAACCGATGAACGCAATACTTGCGGAAAACCACTATTTAAAACCGGTACACAATCCATTGCATACACCTTTTGGTAGGTTTTACCATTAATAGCAACGGGTTGCTGGTTCAATCCCGAAAAAGTATATTCAACTGTAACAGAGTTTGCTTCAGTCTTAATTACTTTAAATCCGTCTTTTGCATTTATCGAAAATGATGCTGCAATTAAAAAAATTGATAGAATTTTTTTCATGGTTTTATTTTTAGCATCTTAAAGATAAACTAAAAACATTTAAAAGTCAATATAATTGAAAAAAAGTTTAAAAAAAGCCGCAGATTGCGCAGATGGCACAGATATGAAGCAATATCGATCTTTATTCATTAGAATAATACGCTACCAAAGAAAAAATCTGTGTGAATCAGTGAAATCTGTGGCAAAAATATAGAGAATTACATTTTATAATAAACCACCTTTTTGGTCTCAAAAAACTCCTCTGTAAAGTAGTCTTTTAGCTCGTAGAATCTAGCATGATCGTAAAATTTACCGAATTCCTCCTTCAGATCGCCGCCTTTTAAATATAAGATGCCATTTGGCAGATCGTTAAAATTCTCCTTTAAGAATTTAGTTTTTACCCAAGTGTAGAACACTGGAAATTCAGTTACGGCACGACTTACAACAAAGTGAAATTTTTTATCAATATCTTCTGCCCTGCTGTGAATGCCTGTAACGTTAGTTATACCAAGCGCTTTAGCGACTTCGTTAACTACTTTTATTTTTTTACCGATACTATCCACCAATAAAAAACTGCTTTCAGGAAATAAAATAGCTAAAGGAATGCCCGGAAAACCGCCACCGGTTCCAACATCTAAGATCTGTGTGCCGGGCTTGAACTGCATTACTTTTGCAATGCCTAAAGAGTGTAAAACATGACGTTCATACAACAGATCAATGTCTTTTCTTGAAATAACATTTATCTGTTCGTTCCAATGACTATATAATTTAAACAACTGTTCAAACTGCGATAGCTGCGGTGGTGTGAGGTCGGGAAAATATTTAGTAATAATAGAAAGCAAGCTCTAGATCTTTTCGTTCCTGTTCTTTAATGCATTGTATAAAAGATCACGCGCCCTGAACAACTGGGCTTTTATAGTACCAATAGGCAAACCCAAACGCTGCGAAATTTCTTCGTGGCTCATTTCCTGGAAATAAAATAATTCGATCATCTCCTTATATTTTGGCTTTAAATTATCTACCAAAAGCCTAACCAACTCTACTTTTTGTTTACGGATAAAATGTTCTTCAGGATCTAAAGTATTGGATTTAATATTTCCGGCATGATCTGAACTCTCATCGTTACCAGATTTATTATCTATTGAAATAGAATATTTTTGCTTTTTTCTTCTTATAAAATCAATAGCATTATTACTGGCTATTTTAAACAACCAAGTACTAAATGCAAAATCAGGACTGTAATGTTCAAGCTTTTTAAAAGCGCGGCCAAATGCTTCAATGGTAAGATCCTCGGCATCATCTTTATTGCTGCACATCTTCAACATCATAAAGTAAACGCTTTCACGATACCTCTGTAACAACTCTGCATAGGCTTTCTGATCGCCTTTATCAAGGGCAGAGCGAACCAGCCTGTAGTCATAAACAGCTTTAGTGGTAAGATGTTGTTCGTGATTTTCTAGTTCGTCCACTTGTTTGGCTTATTAAAGATTTTTACTATGTGAAAGATAGGATAAATAAATAAAAGAATCAACTCATAAAATACACTACCAAGCAAAAGATCTTTTTCATTTAACTTTTTGGTAGCTTTATTAAGGAATATTAACTGGAATATCATTTTTAACAATAAAATAATAGGTATTAAAAGCAATGTTTTTAAAGTAATCGCCAATGCAAATAACGAAAAGTAAAAATAATATTGAGAAAAATAAGAGAAAGTCAGTTTAGCTTTGGACGAAGGCGTATATAATGGCGACGTAGTTAGATGCCTCACCTTTTGCAAACGCCAATCTCTAAAGGTTTTTTTTGCTAAAGAATAAGTGATGGCATTTTTATCTATACAAATATTTGTATTTTCTTTGCTCGCGGCCTGGTTAACAAACAAGTCATCATCGCCCGAATTAATATGGTAATGGTTTGAAAAACCTTTTTCTTTATAAAACAATTCTCTTGTATAAGCCAGATTCCTTCCAACACCCATGTAAGCTTTTCCTTTTATAGCCCCCGATAAATAATTAACGGCTATCATAAAAGCATCATATCGAATTAATTTATTAAGAAAACCTTTTTCTTTTTCGTAAGCACCATAACCCAAAACAATTTCTTTTGGCACCGCAAAACCCATGGCCATTTCCTTCAACCATTGGTCTGACGAGGGATAACAATCCGCATCGGTAAACACCATCAGGTTATGTGTTGTAGCTTTTATACCAACCAGGATCGCGAATTTTTTTCCATGCTTATAATAACCATCTTCTTTTATTGATACTTTACGCAGGTTTGGGAATATCTTGGCAAATTCATCTATTACATTTTCTGTATTGTCCCAACTACAATCATTCACAACAATTACTTCAAAGTCAGGGTAATCCTGGGTTAACACCTTTGGTAAGAACTCAGTAAGATTTTCATCTTCGTTCTTGGCACAAATAATTACCGAAACAGGTTGCAGGGTTTGATTGCTTGCCACACGTGTAGTTTTTATTAAACTAAGAGGCAAGGTATTGATGATATAATTAATTAAAATTAAAATAAATCCAAGGGCGGATAAAACAGTCAACAACTCAGGTAAACCAAATTCTTTAAATTCAGGAAAAAGCATAGCTGCAAAGTTATTACCTGTGCAAGAGGCAAAATAAGATATCTTTGCTTTTATTAAACAAAATAATTAACAATGCAGAGTACCATAAAAGCGGTCATATTTGACATGGATGGGGTTATTATTGACAGCGAACCCCTATGGCGACGAGCCATGGTAAAGGGTTTTAAGCAATTTGGCATGCCTGTTTCGGAGGACGAATGCCGCCAAACCATGGGTCGTAGAATAAACGAAGTGGTTGATTATTGGCTATGTTATCATTCTGTTACCAAATATAGCAGCGCCGAAGTGGAGCTGGCAATAATGGATAATTTACTTGAGCTAATAGAAAATGAAGGCAAAGCCATTAACGGCGTTTTAGATCTTTTTGAGTTTTGTAAAGAGGAAAAATTAAAGATCGGTTTAGCAACCTCATCGTCTGAACGATTGATGAATGCTGTATTAAGGAAGCTTCACCTGCAAGATACTTTTGATTCGGCAGTTTCGGCCGAACATTTAAAATATGGCAAGCCGCATCCGGAAGTCTTTTTAATTTGCGCAGAGAATATTGGCGTTTCTGCTGAACATTGTTTAGTGATCGAAGATTCTGTAACCGGCGCCATTGCTGCTAAAGCCGCACGTATGCAATTAGTTGTTGTACCCGATGAAGGAACAAAACATCACGAAAAATTTGCCATTGCCGATCATACTCTTCCTAACATGAAAGAAGTATTAACATTATTTAAATCACTGCTTAAGTGACAAATGACGAAGGACTCAAGACATAAGACATAAAATCATACATCTTTAGAACTTTCTAAACTTTTAAACTTTACAACTTAATATTATCTTTAGAAATTGAAATTTATACTCTCACATACCGATAAAAACTCTAAAGCCAGAGTTGGAACTCTTGAAACAGGCCATGGACTTATAGAGACGCCTATTTTTATGCCCGTTGGCACTGCAGGCACCGTTAAAGCCGTGCATCAGCGCGAATTAAAAGAGGATATTAAAGCGCAAATAATTTTAGGCAACACCTATCATTTATACTTAAGACCAGGTCTTGAAGTTATTGAAGGTGCCGGTGGATTGCATAAATTTAATGGTTGGGACAAACCTATTTTAACCGATAGCGGTGGCTACCAGATCTTTTCTTTAGCCAATCAACGTAAGTTGAGTGAAGAAGGCGCAACTTTTAAAAGTCATATTGACGGCAGCAAACATTTTTTTTCGCCTGAAAGTGTAATGGATATTCAGCGTACAATCGGCGCTGATATTATTATGGCTTTTGACGAATGCACGCCCTACCCTTGCGACATTAAATACGCAAAAAATTCGTTAGCATTAACACACCGTTGGTTAGACAGATGCGTAAAACGTTTTGTTGAAACAGAATCAAAATATGGTTATGAGCAAGCCTTATTTCCTATTGTACAGGGAAGCACTTACAAAGATCTTAGAATAGAATCGGCAGAATTTATTGCATCAAAAAATTGTTTTGGAAATGCTATTGGCGGTTTAAGCGTTGGCGAACCGGCAGAAGAAATGTATGCCATGACTGAAGTGGTGACCAACATCTTACCAAAAGATAAACCACGTTATTTAATGGGCGTTGGCACACCGGTAAATCTTTTAGAATGCATTGCTTTAGGTATTGATATGTTTGATTGTGTATTACCAACACGCAACGCGCGCCATGGTTTGCTATTTACACAAAATGGAATAATAAATATTAAGAATGAAAAATGGAAAAATGATTTTTCTATTTTAGATGAGAATGGAACAACCTTTGTAGATAAGGTTTACACAAAAGCCTACTTACGCCATTTAGTGCATTGCGAAGAAATTTTAGCTGCACAAATTGCCAGCATACACAATTTGGGTTTTTATTTAAGTCTTGTAAAAGAGGCCAGAACCCGCATTATTGATGGTTCTTTTATGGAATGGAAAAATAAAATGGTCATTCAATTAGCCCAGCGGTTATAACAACATGTTAAAGATCCTTGATAGATATATTTTAAAGAAGTTCTTAAACACTTTCTTTTTTTCTATTACGTTGATCTTGTTGATCTTTATTGTATTTGATATTAAAGAAAAGATCCAGACCTACACCACCAAAGATATTCCACTAAACGAAATCATCTTTGATTATTACTTCATGTTCATTCCCTATTACGGGAATTTGTTCTCTCCACTCTTTACATTCATTGCGGTTATATTTTTCACTTCTAAAATGGCGCATCAAACCGAATTTGTGGCCATACTCAGCAGCGGTACCAGCTTTAAGCGCATTATGCGTCCCTACATTATTGGCGCAAGTATTTTAGCTTCCCTTTCGTTGGTATTAAATCATTTTATTTTACCAAGAGCTGTAGAAATTAAAATTGGTTTTGAAGATAAATGGATAAATAATACGTATAACAACGATGAACATAACATTCATAAAAAAATTGGTCCCAACCGTTTATTGTATATGGAAAGTTACGATAACCGTCTAAAAACTGCTTTTAAAATTAGTTTGGAAGATATCGTTAACAACAAACAAACTTATTTTTTAAGTGCTGATAACATGGCCTGGGACAGTGTGAGCGGAGAATGGAATTTAGTGAACGTTTACGAACGTAAAATAATTGCACAAGACAGATTAGATACTTTAAAAACCGGGAAACCTATTTTTAAACAGATAAATAAATTTTATCCCAACAAAAAAATAAAGCTGGCCTTCTCACCCATTGATATGAACCGCTACGAGAGCAAGATAGAGACCATGCCCTATTTTGAATTTAAAGAATACATTATCCGCGAAGAATTAAAAGGCTCCAGCAAAATAGATTTCTTTAAAGTAGAATTGTACAGAAGAACCTCCTTTCCCTTTGCTACATTTATATTAACCATTATTGGTGTTTGCGTTTCATCACGCAAAGTGCGCGGGGGTGTGGGTTTACAAATTGCCTTGGGTTTACTATTAAGTTGTATCTACATTATGTTCATGTATATTTTTACAACCATTGCCACTACAGGCTTTGCGCCACCTTTATTAGCCGTATGGACACCCAATATCATTTTCTCATTTGTGGCCTTGTATTTTTATAGAACGGCGCAGAAGTAATTTTAGTTTATACCTAACCACAAAGCGCACGAAGGTTTTCTCACTAAGCACACAAAGTTCTTAGTGACCATTGTGCCTTCTTAATGATCTTAGTGGTTAAACTTAGTACTGAATTAAATCCCCTATCGCCTTCTCAACCTTATCAGCATTTGGCAACATGGTTTTTTCTAAGATAGAGTTTAAAGGAATAGCCGGTAAATTCTCAGCGCCAATAACTTTTACAGGCGCATCTAAAGATTGAAAACAATTTTCAGAAATGCGTGAGGCAATGCTTTGCGCAAAACCATTATGTACAGGCTCTTCAGTTAACACCATAACTTTATTGTGTTTGCGAGCGCTTTCAAAAATGCAATTCTCATCAATAGGTGCTAAGGTCCTTAGATCAATGATCTCCACCTGGCCTTCAAATTTTTTGGCAGCAGCTTTTGCCCAATACACGCCCATACCGTAAGTAATAATGGTTATGCTTTTTCCTGCTTTAATACTTTCTTCGCTTGCTTCAATTACTTTGCGTGCTTTTCCAAAAGGGATCACGTAATCTTCATCCGGTTCAATGGTCTTTGCATCTTCGGTACCTTTTATTTTACTCCAGTACAAACCTTTATGTTCTAACATCACCACAGGATTTGGATCATAATAGGCGGCTTTCATCAAACCTTTAAGATCAGCTCCCGTGCTTGGATACGCAATTTTAATTCCTTTAATATTTACTAAAACACTTTCTACAGAGCTTGAGTGATATGGGCCGCCGCTACCATACGCACCAATTGGCACACGTAAGATCATACTTACAGGCCACTTGCCATTGGTTAAATAACAACTGCGACTAACTTCTGTAAACAATTGATTTAAGCCCGGCCAAATGTAATCGGCAAATTGTACTTCAACGATTGGTTTTAATCCAACGGCACTCATGCCAACTGTTGAGCCAACGATAAATGCTTCTTGTATTGGTGTATTAAAAACTCTATGTTCTCCAAATTGTTGTGATAGTGTGGCGGCTTCTCTGAATACCCCGCCTAACCTTGCTCCTACGTCTTGTCCATACAACAAACACTCCGGGTGTTTGCTCATTAATTCGCGTATAGCAAACAAAGCGCTATCAACCATAACGGTTGGCTGTTTGCCGGCAGGTGCCCTTTCCCCTTTTTCTTCAGTAATTGGTGTAGCTGCAAATTCATGTAAAAAAAGATCTTCCGGTTTTGGATCTTCTTCCAATAAAGCTTTTTGATAATCTGCTTCTACTAAATTTTTAGCGTCTTCTTCTATCTTTTGTAGTTCCGAAGCGTCCATTCCCGCAATTATCAATTGATTTCTCAATCTTGGTAACGGGTCGCGCTTTGCAGCTTCTTCAAGATCATCACGGTACCATTCTTTTCTTACACCACTTGTATGGTGGTTCAATAACGGCACTTTAGCGTGAATTAACATCGGCCTTCTTTCGGCACGAATAATATCCAGACACTCTTTTAAAGTGTTATAACTTAAAATAAAATCAGAACCGTCAATGGTCCTTGTTTCTAATCCTTTAAAACCTCTTGCAAACTCGGTAATATCCTGCGCTCGGAATTCCTTGGCGTGCGCGCTGATATCCCATTCGTTATCCTGTACAAAATATAAAATTGGCAATTGTTTTAAAACCGCCATTTGAAAAGCTTCAGAAACTTCACCCTCGGTACAACTTGCATCTCCTAACGAACAAACCGAAACAGGGTTGTTTCCCTTATAATCCATGTTCATCCCATTCTTCTCAATATATTGCATTCCCATGGCAATACCTGTTGCCGGAATGGCCTGCATGCCTGTGGCACTTGATTGGTGTGGGATCTTAGGCATATTTTCTCTCCTTAAACTTGGATGAGAATAATAGGTCCTGCCTCCCGAAAAAGGGTCATTTCTTTTAGCTAAAAGCTGCAACATCAGTTCATAAGGCTGCATGCCAATAGCCAGTAAAATACTATCATCGCGGTAATAAGGACTAACAAAATCCTGCGGTAAAAGCTGTAAACCTAAAGCAAGTTGAACAGCTTCGTGGCCGCGGCTTGTAGCATGAACATATTTAGCCGTAACATCCTTATTTGCCTCGTATAACTCCGTCATGCTTTTAGCAGTGCACATAAGCGAGAAGGCGTGTTTAAGGGTCTCTAAAGGTATTTTGGTTTTCACGGTAGTAGGTTTCAACGTAAAATCATCCATTTTTAAAAGAGTTAGAAGTCCTAAAAATAGGGAAAATTAACAGTAAATCATAGTAAAAATTTAATGTAAAAGGTAAAATGTGAGATGGAAGATGTATTTAAGAATGAATCTTTAACATTTTCCGTTTTCCCTCTTACATTTTCCATATTTTTTATTGGTAATTAACAAGGCTATGTCTACAATTGCCCGTCACTTGCCGTTAAAGCCTTGCTGTATTCGTGTATTTTTATAGTAAATGCGTTTTTCACGGTCAAAAACTATTATGGTTTTTTGTATTCTATTAGTAGGATATGGCTGCCGTCATAAAAAAGAATCGGTTAAAACCGTTACCAAACCTAAGGCAGAGGCCAAATCAGGCTCGGTAGTATTTAGAGAAAAAATGGGCCTTACCAATAAAGAAGTGAGGGACAGCAAGCTCTATTCTTTTATCAGCGACTGGTATGGTACGCCATACAAATATGGTGGTTGTGAGAAAACTGGAGTGGATTGCAGTTGTTTTACCATTAATTTATTTGAAAAAGTATATGGTAGAAAAATACCAAGGACAGCCGGCGAGATCTACAAAGAATGTGAAAAAACAAAGATCGAAAAAGCAGTTGAAGGCGATCTTATTTTTTTTAAAATAAATAGTAAATCTATTACGCACGTAGGTGTTTACTTGCGCGACAATAAATTTGTACATGCCAGCACCACACGCGGTGTATTGGTTAACAGCTTAACCGAAACATATTACCAGAAATACTTTTATACAGCAGGGAAGCTAAAAAATAAATGATAGAAGGACTCACGATACCAATTCCACAACGTTTATTACTGATCAGGGTTACCATTTGCATCTCGATTATTATCTCGATTCTTTTATCGCTAAATCTTTGGGCCGGCGAACGTTTATTTCCATATGCCCCGGCATACGAACAGTTTTTTATAAAGGGCCCATACGATTATTTTGTAGTTGGTTTTTTTATGTTGTTGATAGTTGCTTCTTTATTTTTGAAGAGGCACCGCTTACTTATTTTTTTAGCATTGTTAATTGGCGCAACCATGGTGTTTTACGATCTAAACCGTTTGCAACCCTGGTTCTACATCTATTCTTCATTTTTATTTGTATTAATGTTCTATAACGGCCGTATTGATGATGCTAATAAATTCACTTCTTTTTTTATTGTATTGCAATTAATTTTTTGTTCTATTTATATTTTTAACGGCATTAGTCAGCTAAATTCTCTATTTATAGAAACAGATTTCCCTGACCTTATTTCTCCTTTGCAAAAAATGATGAGCGAACGCCAGTTCTTATTCATTAAAAAGATAGGTGTGTTCATTCCTTATTTACTTATTTTTATCGGTGTTGGTCTAATAATAAGACCGATAAGATACCTTGCCATTACCTTTGCTGTTATTTTCCATATACTTCTTATTATTTTTTTATTTCCCTCTCAAAACAATCAAAATTACGCCATGTGGTTTTGCAATATTACTTTCATCCCACTTCTTTTTTTATTGTTCTCGGGCAAAACAAAACAACGCTATTATAGCCCTACACTGTTATTACAATTCCCTTTGTTCTATCTCATCATTGCTTTATTTTGGATAATGCCTTGTTTTAATCAAAAAAATATATGGCCCGATAACCTTTCTGGTAATTTTAAAAGTGGCAATATGAACATGGTTGAAATTAAATTTTCAAAAATCGTTTTAGATAAATTACCTCCTTATGTACAGCATTTTTGTCACCAAAAAGATTCCGCATATATCCTCGATTACAACACCTGGTGTCGCGACGAATTGAGCACCAACTGTTACCGCGAGAGCATTACATTTAACAACATTTATCAGTATTTACAAGGCCGGACGCAGGCAACTGTTAATGATTTACAAATGGAACTAAAACCGCGTCAAAAATTATTGTTTAAACCATAAGTAACTTTATATTTGCATTAAAATTAGTTGATAATGAACAAAGCAATTATTGGTGTTAATGTTGTATTAGTTGCCGCTGTAGGATTTTTATTTTACAAGGTAAATAATTTAACCGACCCAACTTCTGAGAAAAAAGAAAATACCGAAGAGATAAAAACAGATACAAAAACAGCCGACACCAAAACGGTTGCGCCGGTTGGAAATGCACCCACAGGTAAAATTGCGTTTGTGAATATTGATATTTTAAATGATAAAAGTTTAGAGGTAATAGACCTGATAGCAGAATCGAAAAGAAAAAAAGCAAGCATTGAAGCAAGTGTGGAAAGTCTGAGCATGCAATACCAAAAAAAGGTAGAAGAATTTCAGATGTCGCAAAAAGCAGGCATAGCGCCACAAAGCGAGCTTGAAGCAAAAGCAAGAGAGATACAGGCCATTGAAAAAGAAGCACAGAACAAACAGATACAAATGGATAATTTATCTATTGATATTGGCGAGAAGAATGCCTCTTTTCAAAAGAACGTAAAAGATTTTTTAGTAAAATGGAACGATGGCAAGTACGATTTTATTCTTTCATATAGCGATGCAGTACCCACCATGCTTTTAGGTAATGCTACTTTAGATATCACTGACCAGATCGTTACACAGTTTAACGACGAATACAAAGAACGCAAAGGCAAAAAAAATAAATAATTCATGAGCAAGTTGTACGAAAAAATAAAATCGGTAGAAGAGTTTCACGATATTTTTAAGATCGGTAACGCTTCTGAAATGAACCTGATAAGTGAAAAAGATTACACCTTACGATACAATTTAATTAAAGAAGAGAACGAAGAATATCTTGAAGCCTGCAAGAATGGCGATATGATCGAAATTGCCGACGCTTTAGGCGACCAATTATATATTTTATTCGGTACCATTTTAAAGCACGGCTTACAGCACAAGATCGAAGAAGTTTACGACGAAATTCACCGTAGTAATATGAGTAAACTGGATGAGAACGGACAACCTATTTTTAGGGAAGACGGTAAGATCTTAAAATCAACTTTATATTTTAAACCGGAGATCAAAAAGATCCTGGATAAATAAAAATTAAGCCGCAGATTTCGCTGATTCACACAGATGATCAATAAATAATCTGCGTTATCCGTGAAATCTGTGGCAAAAAAGCAATACTTATTTCGGTTTTTTCTTCTCCTCTATTTGCGCAGCTGTTAAAGGCACTACGTTGATAGTAAGATTATTTGAACGAGATTCTTCCACAACAACATCCTTCATTATAGCATCTGCATACTCAGGATTTTGGATCATTACTTTATATGTGCCTTTGTCTAAAGATATCCTCCCTAACAAACCATTATTACCCGAAGTTAAATTAAGTTTCATGGTATCGTTAATGGTAATTTCAAAATCCCTTCTTTCGATGGGGATCTCCACTTCCTTTACTTTTTCGGCAACATAAATACGAATACATTGTGCTTTTGTACAAAAAACAAAAAGCGTGAAAAAACTAATAAGAATTAAATGTTTCATTTTTTGAATTTTATTAAAAATAAAAGTAATTAATTTATTCCAAAAACCTGCGATACAAAATGTTTTAACAAAGCAGGCTTTAAAACTAAGATAAAGGCCACGCCAAACAAAGCACCCCAAAAATGCGACTCGTGGCTAATGTTATCGCTATAATCGGTAGTTTTTTTGCGGCGTATCAAATAATAACTTACACCAAGTAACAAAATACCCGCTATCCAACCCTGCATAGGGAAAAAGAATAAAGAAATATTGCTTAAAGGGCTCACCATAATATAACAGAACATGATAGATGAAATGGCGCCGCTTGCCCCTAAAGATGAATAATCGGGATTATTCTTATTCCTATAATATTCGGTAAAGGAAGCTGCATAAATGCCCCCGGTAAATAAGATCAAATAATAAACCTTGCCCAATTTTTCGCCAAACAAAATGGGAAAAAAATGTTCTTCTAAAGCCAGGCCAAAACTATATAATGCAAGACAATTAAAAGCTAAGTGAATAAAATCGCCATGAATAAATGCATGGGTTAAAAAACGGTAATGCTCTTTATTATGATTTATAGAATAAGGATGAAATAAATATTTTCCCATCACATTTCTGTCGTTAAAACAGTAAACAGAGAAACCCACTATTATAGCTAAAAATGTGTACGTGATCATAGTTAAATTCAGGTCTAAGTTACCCTTTATTTAACTCACTTTTTCTCTGATCTTAAAAATTTATTAATGGCGTAGTGTCCAAGATAAATAAAAGGAATAAGGGCAATGGCAATTAACAATTTAAAAGAATATCCCCAACTAGCGTTATGAATAAACTCATCGGTGGTCCATTTACCTGGCAAAACAAAAGCCACATACTGTACTATAAATGTATCAACCAATTGACTGATCACTGTGCTTCCTGTGGCGCGCAACCAGATCATTTTACCCCCTGTTCTGTTCCTGAACAACCAAAAAATATACACATCCACCAACTGCGAAACTAAAAAAGCAATAATACTTCCAACAATTATCCATTGGCTTTGACCAAACACTATCCTGAAATTTTCATCGTTTACCGGACTAAAAGGAACAGCGTTAATATTCAGTCCAATTGAAATTAAAATAAAAGTGTAGGCAATTAAGCCAACTGTAATGTATGTTAACTTACGTACACCTTGCTTGCCATAATGTTCGTTTATTAGATCGGTTAATATGAAAACAACAGGCCATAAAATAATACCAATACTTTGAGTAAAAAGTCCGAAAAATTGGATCAGTTTCCCTCCAATTAACTCGGCAACTATAGCATTGGTAATAAAAAATCCTGCGAGAATTATAAAAACAAGATCTTTTCGTTTATTAAAATCCATAAAAAAAATTAAGCTGTCTGCCTGCTAAAAATGTAAAATATACCCAGGCAAACTAATGTGCTAAAAATAATATTTAAAAAAGCAACCATGTGCAAGCCTTGCTTGAACAATAAAAAAGTTTCGTAACCAAAGGTTGAAAAAGTACTTAAACCGCCACAAAAACCTGTTAAAATTAAAAGCTTAAGAGTTGTTTGAGATTGAGCGTCTGTCTGGTTTAACAAGATTTTTCCGTTAATAACCCACATAGTAATTGCAAAAATAGTGCAGGCTACCACATTAGACACAAACGTAGCCCAAGGCAAGGAGGTTGTTATCTTCATAAAGCCCAAACCAATTATGTACCTAAGCACGCAGCCTATACCCCCGCCAATAAAAACCAACAAAAAGTTCATTGTTTTGTCTTAATAATTTATCAAATTTAAGGGATTTTAGTTAAAAAATACCTAAACCTTATTTTAGATGTTTTTTCAACAGGTTATAATATGCCCTGCTATTTGATTTAAATCTACGATTTTGTATATTCGTACACAACCAAAACCTATTATGGCCCAAATAAATTTAAAAAGTAAGTTACGTACCGATTCTTGTGTATTAATTGTTACTGAAAAATTTTTAAACTCAGCAGATTTTTCGTTCCCGAAAGATGTGAGTGATTATATTTTAAACGAATTAAAAAAAGAAGATAAAAAAACCGTTGCGTTAAATTATTTAGGAAGATACATTTCTATTTTGATTGTTAATTCTAAAAGCGATCAAAATGCTTTAAAAGAAAAAGTACGTAAACATGCTGCCTCTGTTGCAGATTCTATAAACGCTTTAAAAGAAAAAGAAGTTGTTGTTTACAATCAAACCCGCTTAGCTCCTATTTCTCTTGCTGCTGCTGAAGGTCTTGCTTTGGCAAATTACCAGTTTAACCGTCATATTACATCAACAAAAAAACCGGTAAACTCTTTACAAACCATTACTATTGTTGGTTTGGTTAAGCAAATTGATGTTGACCATTTAAATATTATTGTTAACGCCACAGGTAAAGCAAGAGATCTTGTTAACGAACCTGTAAATATTTTAAATGCTACCGATCTTTCAAACGCTTTTAAAGACATGGGCAAAAAAGCGGGCTTTAGTGTTGAGATCTGGAATAAAGCAAAGATAAAACAACACAAAATGGGTGGCTTATTGGCGGTTAACGCCGGTAGTGTAGATGAGCCTACTTTTAGCATTATGGAATACAAACCAAAAAACGCAAAAAATAAAAATCCATATGTTTTGGTTGGTAAAGGTGTTGTTTACGATACGGGTGGTTTAAGTTTAAAGCCTACACCAAATAGTATGGACCTTATGAAATGTGATATGGCCGGTGCCGCAGCTGTGGGTTGTGCGATGTACGCTATTGCAAAAGCAAAATTAAACGTTCACGTTATAGGGCTTGTGCCGGCAACAGATAATCGTCCTGGCTTTAATGCCTTTGCACCGGGAGATATAATTACCATGATGGATGGTACTACTGTTGAAATGTTGAACTCTGATGCAGAAGGCCGTATGATATTGGCCGATGCTTTACATTATGCCAAACGTTACAAACCTGAATTAACTATCGATCTTGCAACTTTAACAGGTGCTGCGGCAGCTGCAATAGGTTCATTCGGAATTGTTGGAATGGGCAATGCAAAACAAAAACAAAAAGAAAGATTATATGAAAGTGGCTTTAATGTACACGAACGTATTGCAGAATTTCCTTTTTGGGATGAGTATGCTGAGTTAATGAAAAGCGATATTGCTGATCAAAAAAATCTTGGTGGCCCATACGGTGGCGCTATTACTGCCGGGAAATTCTTAGAAAAGTATACTGATTATCCATATTATCATTTAGACATAGCTGGTCCTGCATTTCTTACAGGTAAAGATAGTTACCGCGGAAAAGGCGGAACAGGTTATGGCGTAAGATTATTATTTGATTTTTTTAAAAATTTATAAAATGAAAAAGCTACTTACATTTATTTTATTTTGTTTAGCCTTTACGCCTTTCTATGCGCAGGAAATTAAACAAGGTTTAGTTGTGGTGCATGTTGATCCAACAGGAAAGGCAGAGTTCAAACAAAAAATTATGGTGTACCATTTTTTAAATGGACATTATATCGGTCGCACCGAGTTGATGACTGTAAGCGGAAAAAAAGACGGTAAAGATAATATTAGAACAGACCTTGGAATTAATACACTTTATAACAACCGCTATTTAATTACAGGTATTGGAAATATTATTGACCTAAAAGACAAAAAAGTTTTATTTGATGGTCGCGCTAATTTAATTCGTTGCAGTAACGATAGCGCAATTTTTTACACCAACGATATTTTTAAAGGAAAATATTATTCGGTATATAATTTTAAAACTAATCAATACGGCGAAGTAAAGAATTTATTATTCAAACCAAAGATCGGTGCTGATGTGGAGTTTGATAAAACAACAGCTCCTTTCAAAATAAATTTTTACCCTCAAAGTAAACCAAAAGTATTAATAGTAGCTGATGCAGGTTATGGTCAATCGGGCACTAAAGATGGCCGTGTGCCAGATCCGCCAATGTATTGGTTAGATAATTCAACTTTTGTCTATACTAACTTTAATAAGGATAATACTGAAATTTCTTTCTTTAAAGTAAATATAAATTCAAAAAGCAATGCTTTAATTGGTAAGGTTGCTATTAAGCCCGAAGCCCAAACCGCGCAAATACAAAAAGTGAATGATACACAAGCGTTATTCTTTTTTGGCAATAAACAGATCTTAATTGATATTGCCGCAAACACAGTTACCGATCTTCCATTTACAAAACCTACAGATGGTTTTAGTTACGAATGTAAAACAAATAGCTACGGCCATTTAGTTAAGTTAAACGATAAAGATGTGGGCAAGTATCATTTTCAATCTAAGAACTTTAAAACAGAAAGCAATATTGCCTCTTTAGTAAAAGAACTTGTTGTTGGCCCGGAAAGTTACCAGCAAGGTATGGCCGTTTGGAATTTTAATAAACAAGGTTGGGAAAATGTTGATTCGGAAGATGTATTAACTTTAGTGGGCTGGATAAAAGAATAATCTATGGACTACTATAATGTAAAATACCCTACCGAAAATTGTACCCGCTGTGGTAATGAGTTTACCTGTAAACCGCAGAATATTAGTCAGTGTGATTGCATGAAGATCCGCATCTCACCCGAAGAACAAACTTTCATCAGCTCAAAGGCATTGACCTGCGTTTGCAACAGTTGTTTAAAAGAACTAAAACTGGAGTACTACCAGGAATATCAAAATAAAACATCCAAACAAAATGCATAATAAAGTTTTTATCTTCGTTGCATTATTTTTTGTTTCCTTTTTTTCTATAAACGCTCAAACCTATGCTCCACCAGTTGGCCAGCCCGGAACAACCGCCATGCATAAAGATAGTTCTGCGTTTGTTAACTGGGTTATCGGTTGTAATGTTACAAGAGGTTATCAGGATATTTCAAATACTTCTTTAGGATTCGCCAACGCCGGTGATAGTTCTATGGCTTTTGGAATTGCACTTTCAAATGGCGTTGTGAGTTTAGGCGATGGTGGTTCTGCTATTTGCACATTTCAATATCCAATAAAAAATGGTGCGGGACCAGACTTTGCTGTTTTTGAAAATAGTTTTGATGATACTTTTTTAGAATTAGCTTTAGTAGAAGTTAGCAGTGACGGTGTAAACTATGTCCGTTTTGCTTCACACTCACTAACCGACACTGTAAATCAAACCGGGACATTTGGTTCAACAGATGCTACTAAAATAAATAACCTTGCAGGTAAATACAGGGCAGCTTACGGCACGCCTTTCGATCTACAGGAATTGGTTGGCAATCCAAATATCAATTTGAATTCTATTACTCACGTTAAAATAATTGATGTAGTTGGGTCTGTAAATAAAACTTATGCAAAACGCGATAGTTATAATAATATGATCAACGATCCATGGCCTACAGCCTTTGCCAGTGGAGGCTTTGATCTTGATGCCATTGGCGTTATTAACCAAAACACCAGTGTTGGTTTAAAAGAAAATACAATAGAAAAAAATATTTATGTTTATCCAAATCCTGTAAATAAAGGAGAAGAAATTGTTTTTTATTCAAATGAAAAAATAGAAAACATAGAAATTTATAATTCTTTAGGAGAAAAAGTGAATTCCACAAACACTAATACTTTAAATACACAGGAATTCGCAACAGGAATTTATTTCGCAAAAATAAATACTTCAAAAGTTACTGTTACAAAAAAACTGATCGTTAACTGATCCTGATCTATTTCAGATAAAAACTTAATTTTGTTAAAGATTATTCGATAATGAGACATTTTATACTCCTATTTTTTGTTTTACTGAGTAGTTCTTTCAGCTTTGCTCAGCTAAAGGATATTAAAATGATCATTCCAAAAGAAACAGGCTTTAGTTATTATGATTTCGTACAGTTCTTTCCAAATGAAAAGTATTTTGCCGTTTGCGGCAACGCACTTTCGATTATCAATACCGAAACGTCTGAGGTAATAGATGAATATGATCTTGCATACGGTGCTAAAAATCTTTCTATCAGTCCGGATGGTAATTCTATACTACTTACAATAAACAGCGATCTTTTCGTTTTTTCTTTTATCAATCAAAAAATTAGTTTTCTTTATAAAATTCCAACTTCAGAACTTATAAAAGGTCTTCCTAATAGTGAGTACTATTCGTCACTACCGATCGGAGGATGCTTTTTTACAGGGAAGACAAATGAGATCTACGCCAGCATTGGCTCCTTCACACTTAAATACGATCTCGAAAAAAAAGCCGTAATTAGCTCTCATGCTTTTCCTTTAACTGATTACGTTATTCATTCAGGATATTTTTCCAAAAAAAACGAAGTGATCCTTGCAAAAACATCAGGCACCGTTTCTGCATTGGTAAAACAATCATTAGATGATCTTTCAAAAACAAGTGATGTGATCTCTGACGGATCAACCTTTACAAAAATAAAAGTGCGCGATTCTTTGGCCTTTTGTTTTACATCCAATAAATATTTTATTTTAGATCTTGAAACTGAAAAGATCGTTCATGAAGTTCGTGTGCCAAAATATGAAAGTTATGGTCTTTATGATAAGAAATATTTAATTGACATCAATAAGCGTCCGTCAATTACAAAACCCGATACCATTAACTTTTCAAAAGATGAGTATGTTTATGATATTGATTATTTATCAAGGTCAGGTCTTGCAGTTTATGCAACTTTAAAAGGAATAAAATTTATTGATCTGAAAACAAAAAAAATAATTCGTCAAACTAAAGGTATTGCTTTTAGTATTAAGGTTTCGTTGGCAGGAAACAGGATGGTTGCAAACAGTCTTTCGCCTTACAGAGCTATCCGAGTATACGATCCGGCTGATATTAAAATGATCTCTGAACGTCCAAGTATGGGCAACTCAATTTACTCGGCACATATTAGCCCAAATAAACGTTGGCTTTATACCAATGGCACTTCTTCGGGATTTTTTTGGGACCTTACTAATTTTACAAAGTATGCTGAGCTAAAAGATATTTCAGGAAGCGATTCGGCTTATATTAGCAATGTGTTTTTTCTTAATGATTCTGAAGTTGTTGTTAATTCAGGGAAATCATTCGATAAATTAAATCTTACCATTTATAATATCAACAAGAAAAAATATGGCAAAACAATTAAGAAAAATGTTTATTCCACCACTTCGGGTTTTATAAATGGAGAATTTTATTATGCAGATTATACCAGTCTGCATATTTTGAATTTAAAGACTATGCAGGAAGAAAAATATGAAGGCCTCTACTCACTTGCTGCTTCACCAATTTATAAGATCATCAATTTTACAAAAAACCTTGTATTTGTGCCTGAGAGCGGAAAGTATAAGATCGTAAACCGCAAAACAAAAAAAGTGGAGTATGAAAGCACTAACTGGTCTGTTACTGCTAAAGTGGAGATAAGCCCGGATGAAAGATCTGTATACACATCAGGGCAAATAACCAAAAAGAAAAATTTTAATGGTACCGAGGTAGATATTCCTACAACAGCTATAGTTAAAATTGATATGCAAAAAAAAGAGATCGTTCGTGATTATGCGGAAACTTTTTATCCTTATGATTTTAAAATTAAGAATGACGGCAAATTAATTGGGATATGGTATGTGAAGTATGCTACGGGAGAAGAATCTGCAAAAGGTTACGAAACAATGTATGCCGAATACGAAACCGAAACAGGAAAAGAGATCTTCTCAAAAACACTTATAAGAACAAAGGATATTATTTCGTTTCATACAACAAGTGAAAATGGAAAATACTTTGTACTCAACAATCCCTTTGGTGATTTTTTTAAAGTGTTCAATGAAAAAGGAGATTCTATCATTGATCTAAAAGACCTTAAGATCTCGATGCCAAATTGTTTTTTTATTGAAGAGCTGGATCGCCTTATTGTTACAAGCTCTATTAATTCATTAGCAACGTTTATTGACCTTGGCAAAAAAAAGATCATTGGACAATTAGCAAATGCGAAAGATGATAATTTTTTTCTTATTACTTCCGACCTTCATTATTTAGGCTCTAAAGAATTTATTAAAAGTATTCGTTTTAAATACCAGTCAGAGATCTTTAGCTTTGAGCAATTTGACGCCTATTTAAATCAACCACACAAAGTGTTACGAGCCTTTGGCTGCTCAGACAGTGCATTGATACAAGCTTACGAGACCGCTTATCTAAAACGTATGCGTGTATTGGGTTTTAAGCCTGATGAGAAAATTAATTTTGCAGTATTGCCATCATTTCAAACCATTAAAATGGCGGAAGAAAAGCCTGGCTTAGTAAAATTCTCATTAAGCGCCAATAAAGGTCAGGGGAAATTATCAAAACTAGAGGTGCATAATAATGGTACGCAGATCTTTTCGGAACCAATTACTGCAGAGGAAAACTCAAGATTTGATAAAACATTAACTTTTGAAACCTCTTCAGGTATTAATCGTTTTGAATTTATTTTGAAAGATGAGAATGGATTGGAAAGTCCGAGGTTAACACGTTACTTTAATAATACCTCAACAGCAAAGTCTGATCTTTATTTAGTAGTGATAGCGAGCGAGAAATTTAAAAACGATAAATATAATCTTGCTTACGCTGTAAAAGATGCCACTGACATGGCCAACAATATGTCTAATTCAAAATCTTTTAATACCATTAAAATAAAAAAATTATTTAACCAGTCATTCACAACTGATTCAGTTAAAAATTTAAATAATTTTTTTGGTAAAGCCGGAGTAAACGACGTAGTAATGTTTTTTTATGCCGGACATGGTTATTTGGATAATGATATGAGTTATTATTTCCCAACCTATTATACGGATTTTACAGATCCAAAAATTAACGCAGTTGCCTACAAAAGTTTTGAAAAGATCTTTAAAGAAATGAAACCTTTAAAAAAATTAATGTTCATAGATGCCTGTTTTAGTGGCGAGGTTGATGAAGAAGAATTATACGTTGATCCTACAGATAAAAATAAAACAAAAAAAGACAGCTCGCGTGCAGTTAGATTGGCAGGTAGCAGCTTTGCACAAAGCACGGCTTTAGAAATGTCGAAAGCCGTATTTTCTGACCTTCGACAAAATTCAGGCGCTACCATTATTTCTTCTGCCGGTGGAACCGAAGCGGCTTTTGAAGGTGAAAAGTGGAATAATGGTTTGTTTACTTATTGTTTGCTGAATGGCATGAAAAATTTTAAAGCCGACCAGAACGGTGACAAAAAAATAACATTGAACGAATTACAAAAATTTGTATCAGAAGAAGTTTACAAACTTTCTGATGGAAAACAATCACCAAGTTATAGAATGGAAAATACAGTGCTGGATTATGAGTTGTGGTGATGGAACGCGGATGACACAGATAGAGCAGATGAGCACTGATCTTTACTTTTTTATTTCTTTTGAAACAAGTTTTGTATTAACATAAAAATTAAAGTCAGGAATAAATTTAGTTGTGTTGTATTTTATTTCCTGCCAGGTTTCAGTTGGTTGTAGCAAAAAATCTTTTGTACCATCGTTTATTTTTAAAGGCATATTAAAACCTGCAACGCAATTGTTCCAGCGATACCAAAGCCTTCCATTTTTAATTTTATACTCAAGATCAGGCACTTTTATAGTACGTAAATACTGATCGAATATTTTTTGAAGATCTTTTTTTAAGAAGGCTATCATATAATCTTCGACTTGTTTTGTAGAAACTGTTTGATGCCAGAAAGTTTTATTCAATCCTTGCAACATGGCTTTCCATAAACTATCGTTGTTTACAATATTGCGAATTGTATGCAACATGTTGGATGCCTTATAATATTTATCACTCGAACCATCACGGTTAACATCGTAATCGCTTATTACAGGCTTATCATTTTTAATTTCGCGCTGTGTACCTGTTACATATTCTGCCCCGGCTTTTTTTCCATATAACGATTCGGTGAACAGATTTTCTGAATACGCCGTAAACCCTTCGTGCACCCAATTATCGGCTACATCTTTAACGGTAATATTATTACCGAACCATTCGTGTCCAGACTCGTGAATGATAATAAAATCCCATTTCATTCCCCAGCCTGTTGCAGAAAGATCTCTGCCTTTGTAACCATTAATATATTTGTTGCCATAAGCAACTGCACTTTGATGCTCCATTCCTAAAAAAGGCGCTTCAACTAATTTATAACCATCTTCGTAAAAAGGATATTTGCCAAACCAATTTTCAAAACAACGTAACATAGGTTTCACTTGTAGAAATTGAACTTTTGCTTTTTCTAAGTTTTCTTCGATCACCCAAAAATCAAGATCGAGCACGCCGCCTTTTCCATTAAAGGTGTCTTTAAAATTTACGTACTTACCTATGTATGGAATGATATTATAATTATTAATAGGATTAACCACCGCCCAATTGTAAGTTGCCGTTCCATCAGTATTTATTTTTTTAGAACGCAAACGTCCGTTAGATACCGTAATGAGATCTTGCGGCGCTGTAATATGAAGTGAAGAACTATCCGGTTCATCGTACTGATGATCTTTACAAGGATACCATACACTACCGGCCATACCCTGGCAGGCAATCGATATCCATGGATTGTTTTTACTATCCTTTGACCAAATAACACCGCCATCCCATGGTGCGTGCTTGGCGGCAATTGGTTTGCCATGATAATAAATTTTTACTTCATGTTTATCGTTTATTTTTTGGGTACCTGGAGCATTTACCCAATATAAACCTTTGGCTCCATGCCATGCTATGTGTTTTTTTGAATCAAAGTAAATACTATCAATCTCTAATGGATCAAGAAGATCTATTTGTAAAACACTGACAGGCTCCTTCAACTTACAATCTGCGCAATATTTCCCTAACACTTTATAGGTAATTTTATTATAACCTTTAATGGTACTGTCTTTATAGTTTAAAGCAACATGCAGATCATAATGCAACACATCCCACCAGCTGCGTTGATCTGTTACAGAACCTTTGAGGGTATCAAAAAGCGTATATTTTGGTTTTTGCGCCTTTGCAAAACCTAATAAAAAAATAAAAAGTAAAAGGAAAAATCTATTCATGAATTATAATTCCTTTTATAAAGTTAAGCATTAAAAAACAGGTAAAGCTCCCCCTTTTAGCGGTAATTTATGGGATACTAACGGCAAACATTGCTTAAATTTGTATTAATGCGCTTAAGGAGTAAACCATTTGCATCAAAATTTGTCTATAAGCTTAAATGAACGGTAAAATCAGGGTCTATATACTATTTTTTATTCTTTTTATCGTTTCAGTAAAAGGTTTTTCACAGCTAAATATTTCAGGCTCATTATCCGATAAAAGTGGCAATGTTATTCCAGGGGCCATAATAAAAGTAACAACTCCTGATTCTGTATTTGTGACAGTCGCTTCTTCTGATACGATTGGTAATTTTGTACTTACAGTTAATACCAACCAAAAATATTTAATAAAGATATCTTACTTAGGTTATGCTGACATTTATAAAACTATTGAAACAGGCGTTGAAACAATTACCCTAGGAAAAATAATTTTAAAAGAGACCGCTCAAACTTTATCAGAGGTTGAAGTAAAGACCACGCAAATTCGCGGCGAACAGAAGGGAGATACCACACAATTTAATGCTGATAGTTTTAAGACCAACCCGGATGCTAGTGCCGAAGACCTTATTAAAAAAATGCCCGGTGTTACTTCCGATAACAATGGCGTAAAAGTAAATGGCGAAACCGTACAAAAAATTTTAGTGGATGGTAAACCTTTTTTTGGTGATGACCCGAATGCAGCATTAAAAAATTTACCGGCCGATATTATTGATAAGGTAGAGATCTTTGATAAAATGAGTGATCAATCTGCTTTTACAGGTTTTAACGACGGTAATGAGCAAAAAACAATAAACATAGTTACAAAAAAAGGAAAGAACGTTGGCACTTTTGGAAAAGTGTATGGTGGATACGGTAGTGATGAAAGATACAATGGCGGCGCAACTATTAACAACTTTAACAGCAAGCGTCGCATTTCTTTATTATTGCTTTCAAATAATATTAACCAGCAAAATTTTAGCGCAGCAGATATAACCGGTGCAATGAGTAATGCCGGCAGCAGTGGCGGACGAGGCGGCGGTGGCCGTGGCGGGAATTCACCCGAATCGCCATTAATGATCTCGCCACAAAACGGAAACACAGCTACACAAGCGGCAGGATTAAATTACAGCGATGCCTGGGGCAAAAAAATAACTGTATCTGGAAGTTACTTTTTTAATTATACCGATAATATAAATAATTCGGATATAACACGAAATTATTTTACCGATAACAACCTCATCTACAAACAAATTAACGATGACAGGATCATTAACCAAAATCACCGAACTAATTTAAGATTGGAGTATAATATAGATTCTGCTAATAAAATAATCCTGTCGCCAAGCTTAAGTTTTCAAAATAACGCAACAAGAAGCAATTTATCGGCAAGTAATATTATTTTTGATAACCAGTTCTTAAGCAATACAGAAACATTTTCTTTGATCGATAATATTGGTTACGATTTTTCTAACTTTTTAATGTATCAGCACAAATTTTCTAAAAAAGCGAGAAGTATTTCTTTAAGTATAAACACAACACTTACCGAAAAGAATAATGACGGTACATATATATCACAAAATAATTATGGAGATACTCTTTCCTCCGGTCTTGATCAAACCTTTGTAACTTACAGCAACAGTAAAAAAATATCGGCTAACCTTTCTTATACCGAGCCTTTAAATAAGAATACACAGCTTCAGATAAGTTATAATCCTTCATACACAGAAGGCTTATCAAATAAAAGCACTAATGATTATGATTCTGTTGCTTCGGATTATACTGATTTTAACAGTGCGTTATCTAACAAGTATAATAACATTTATCAAACTCAAAAGGGTGGCCTAAGTTATAAATATCAAAAAGAAAAACTTAATTTAAGCATTGGAGTTGATGCGCAACAATCAACACTTTCAGGTCAGCAAACTTTTCCACTTGAATTTAAAGTGAACAGGGATTTTCAAAACATTTTACCTAATGCGCGTTTAAACTATAAATTCAGCAAAGCCAAAAATTTAAGGATCAATTATAGAAGCTCTACAAACATTCCATCTATCTCTCAATTACAAAATGTAGTGGATATTTCAAACCCATTACAAGTACGCTCGGGTAATCCAGATCTTAAGCAAACATTTGAAAATAATTTAAACATACGTTACGGTGGCTTTAATGCTGTTACTTCGCGAAACGCTATGCTATTTATAAATGGAAATTACACAGATAACTATATCAGTAATGCCACTTACATTTTACAATCAGATTCGGTGATACAGGGTTATTTGATCAAAGCAGGTAGTCAACTTATCACACCTGTAAATTTAAATGGATTTTATAGTGCCCGCACATTTTTTGTATACGGTTTTCCTGTGGCAAAAATTAAGAGTAATTTAAATGTTAATGGTGGTGTAATATACAATCACACACCTTCGCTTATTAATGATAAATTAAATATTTCTGATAATTATGCTTTAAATGGCGGTGTTTATATTGGCAGTAATGTTAGTAAGAATCTTGATTTTTCATTAAGCTATAACGGCACTTACAACATTGTAAAAAATTCGGTACAAAAACAATCAGATAATAATTTTGTAACTCAGGCAACCACTTTTAAATTGAATTGGATATTTTTAGATGGCTTTGTAGTGAATACAGATGTTGTTTATACTATATACAGTGGTTTAAATCAAAGTTACAACCAGAATTATTTCTTGTGGAATGCTTATGTAGGTTACAAATTTTTTAAAGACCGATCTCTTGAAGCAAAGGTTTCTGTATTTGATCTTTTGGATCAAAACCGTAGCATTGGCAGAACAGTTACCGGCAACTATACCGAAGATTTTAATACAACAGTATTAAAACGTTATTTTATGTTCACACTTACTTATACATTCAAAAAATTTAAAAGCGGTACGCAACCTAAATCAGAAATAGAAGAAGATCCCTTAAAAGATATTCCCGGAATGCCAAAACAACCAAGAGGTGGTGGTGGGTATTAATCATCTAAATATTTTTTTCTAACTCTTTTCTTTGAACAATGTAATTAACACGTTTCTGACAGACTGTGTGATAGCAACTAAAATCTTCAAAGAATTTTTCTTTTGTCACTTTTGGCGCGCAAAAGTAACCAAAACGCATTTGATCTTTTGAAGGAGATTTTTTCTTTCGCGACGTAGAACAGCGAAAGAAAAACCGCTGCCTCGCTAAGCTCTTGCCTGTATACCTAATCAACTAAACTCCCAGCTTAGCTCGCATCTATCTCTGCAAAAGATCAAGATCGAAAACTCAAACATCTAACCGCAAAGCCACAGCCGTAAATCTGTTCGCGTAAGCACACAATGCGAGGTGGCCTCATAAGATTTTGCGTAAAAATCTTGCTATTAAAAAGCGTTGGCATGTGTGAAGATGATTTTGGCTGTTCGCGAAGCGCTTAAATCATCGGCTTGAATGGCAATGATTTTTAGCAAAATATTATGGAAGCCATGATTTTTTGGTTACTTTTTGATCAAGCAAAAAGTGACGCCAAAAATCTTTCAGGAATTAGTATTTATAGCGAATACTCTCATTTATCAAAAATAAGAAAACACTAGTGTAACAGCTTAACGATCTCGTTCAGATCAAGATCTTTTACGTACTCATATAAAATCTGGTCATTCTCCTGGATCTCAATTCCAACAATTTCATTTAAGTTACGATTAAAAAAAACTTCAATATAAAAACCGTCTAATAAAAAGAGGGTAATATTACATTCATAATATACTTTTTCAGATACGGTTTCGGCATATTTCCAAAGAAACTCGGTCTTATCTTCAAAAGTTAGGTTTATGAATTCTTCTTTGGTCATTATAACAAAGTTACTATATACAATAGTTACCTATTGCTACAATTTATAGAATGATGATAATTTTAAATAAAATCATTTAATCAACAAAACTCGGCTTTATGACCTTTATCAGTTACTTAAGTATATTAGATCATGTTTTTTGTCTTAATAATTTTTTACTTTTACAAAAAAACTTAATAATATGAATCATTTTGGCGACGACGTTATAGCTTTTTTTAAAAAAGCAGCATCAAAATTAGAAGAACTCCAACTTCAAACTGCCCTAGGCAAGGCAGAACTTTCAGATAAGCTGGAAGAAATAAAAAAAGAGACAAAGGATAAGATCAACCATATTAAATGGGATGTGAGCTCCGAAATTCAAAAGGACAAAGAAATTTTTAATCATTTTAAAGCCAAACTTGAACATCTCGAGTTACAATTAGCTTTAGGCAAAGCAGAAACTGAAGAGCATTTAACTGAGCAAAAAAAGAATATTAGTGCGGCAATAAGTGATGTAAAAAATTTACTTGCAAAGGATTAATATTACATTTTGAATTTCTATTTTCGTTAAAAGGTTAATTAACCTTTTAATTTTGATTATATTTAGCCAAAACAAAATTATGGCTAAAACAAAAATTACAGTAAACAATAACGGGTCTATTCGTTTAGAAGGAGAATTTGAGATATTGGATAAGAACGGAAATAGTTATGATCTTGGAGGAAGAGAAATTGTTTCTATCTGCCGTTGTGGTCTTTCTAAAAACAAACCTTTTTGCGATGGTTCACATAATGGCCATTTTGAACATGAAGCAATTGCATTTGCATTGCCACCAAAAAAATAATTGCTGTTAGTTAAATTTAGTATATCAGCTGTACAAAGGCGCGATATACATTTTCTTCACCTTCAATAATTACTTTTAATAAATAAAAATAGGTTCCGGCTGGTAAAACTCCTGATCCTGTTTTACCTGTGGAATTAGAAGAACCATTCCAATCGTTCTTATAACTCTTCATGCCATAAACCTGATTACCCCAACGGTTAAAGATCAACAGTTCATTATCAGGAAAAAATTCTATATTTTCGATATTAAAAAAATCGTTATGTCCATCTCCGTTGGGTGTAAGAACTTCCGAAATTTTAATACTCTTAATATTTACTTTAATTATTATATCGGTAGTATCAGAACAAAAGCCATTCGAAACAATTAATGTTACAGTGTACGTTCCGGGTTGATTAAATGTATTACTAGGATCATAAACGCTCGTACCATTTCCGTCACCAAATGTCCAGTTTATAGAATTACTGGGATTTACACCTGTACTTGTATTTGTAAATTGAATAGATAATGGTGGTGGCCCAGATAAAGTAGAACTTGAAATACCGGCTACTACATTATAATAATTAGCAATTACCGGAGTTACAGAACTTGTGCAACCATTTAAAATTCCTTGTGCATAAAATGTATAAGTACCAAACACTCCCAAAGTTGGAATAAATGTACTTGTATTAGAGGCTAAAGAGGTTGTTAAACCAAGATCCTGAAACCAATTAACAACAACATTGCTCCCAAAATTTGCGTTTAATATTACATTTTGCCCAAGGCAAGCTAAACCTCCATTACTGCTTATTAGGCCCGGTGTTGTATTTATAAAAACTAAAGTGGTGTCTGAATTACTACAATTATTATTGTCTATTACTGTTAAAGTATAGATGCCTGAAGCATTTATTTGAGCATTTGTAATAATTGGGTTTTGAGCTGAGGAAGTAAAACTATTTGGGCCGTTCCAACTATATGATACAGCAGCCGAGCTGCCAAACAAATTAATTGTACTTCCGGTACAAAACGTATTAGTTGCTGCACCCGCATTTGCATTTACCGTGCTTAAAGAATATACAAAAACGGGAACAACCAGCGCAGACTGGCAGCCATTATTATCAGTTACAGTAACGGTATAATTACCTGAATTAGTGGAAGACGCATTGATCAAAGTTTGTGTACTTCCAACAGCAGTGTAAGAAAGAGGTCCTACCCAACTGTACGTGATTATATTATTACCGTTAGCATTTAACTGAATTGCAGAGTTACTGCAAACACTCGCAGAGTTTGCTGCTGCAGTAAAAACAGGCAGTGAATTTACTGCTACTGTAACTACTGTATTGCTGCTGCAACCTGTTATTGTATTTGTTGTTACAACGCTATATGCACCCGAACTCAAAGTGCTACTTGGAGAAACAGTTGGGTTTTGTGCAAAAGAATTAAAGCCATTTGGTCCACTCCAAACATAATTATTTCCCCCGGCTGCGTTTAAATTAATTGCATTTCCTGAACAAACTGCGGTGCCGGAGGCAAATGCATTTAACATAGGGTTTGAATTGATAGTGATGGAAATATTTGTAGTACCACTGCAACTGGCAGCATTAGTTACCACCAATTGATATAAACCTGATGCGACTGGGGTTACAGGTGTAATAGTTGGATTTTGAATGGAAGAAGAAAAACTGTTTGGCCCTGTCCAATTATATGTGTTTGCACTTGATGCAAATAATAAAACAGTGCCGCCTGCACAATAATTTGTAAAAGACGAATTAGCAACAGGCACAGGGTTATTATTTACGGTAACAGATACATTTGTGGCAGCGCCGCTGCAACCTGAAGAAGTAGCATATACCGAATAAATTCCGCTCATTAAATTTGTGGCTCCAGGCAATATTGGATTTTGTGCTGTAGAAGAAAAACTATTAGGCCCGCTCCAATTAAATGTTGCCAGAGATGTAGATGAATTTGCGAATAAATTGATAGTATTGCCAACACACAATTGCGATGAGGCCGCACTAGCTGTTGGCGCAGAAGGTGCTCCGGGATTGATAATTGAATATGGTCCAAAATTATTGATACAACCCAATCCATCTTTTACCAATAAATTATAAGTACCGGCAGGTTGTGTGTTTAAGTTTGGTGAATTGCCAACTACAGTACTCGAACCGTTAGTCCATGTATACGTTAAAGCAGGGGAACCGCTTACACTAACATTAGTTATTGATCCTGTTGGAGGCGCCGGTGAACAATTACTTGGTGAGATGCTTGGAGTACTTACAATTTGCGGAACTGCAAAAACCGTAATATTTGAAACAGAAGTATTTGTACATCCTGTTACCGCAGTACCCGTTACCGTGTAAGAAGTGGAAGTTGTTGGCGACACAACAATATTCGGTCCATTGGCACTTGTGCTCCATGTATATGTATTTCCGCCACCTGCTGTTAAAGTGGCATTGCTGTTGGAGCATAATGTTGAAGAATTGACCGAAACAAAAGGCAATGCATTTACACTTACCTGCGAAATTGACATATTAGTACAAGAATTTGCAGCTGTACCAATTACAGTATAATTTGTAGTAGATAAAGGAGATACAACCGTTGAATTTGTTGTAGAGCTATTGCTCCAAACATAACTTACACCTCCACTAGCGGTAACTGTTCCCGGGTTGCCGGCACAAATTGTAGCTGATGTTGAATTAATTGTAGGTAAACTATTTACGCCAACGTTCAATGTAGAAGAAGCTGAGCAACTAAAACCGTTTGTTGCTGTAACGGTATAAACTGTAGCCGAGGCAGGGGTTACAGAAATTGCTGCGCTGGTTGCGCCAGTGTTCCATAAATAAGTACCGCCACCGCTTGCCGTTAACATAGCACTTGAACCGGCACAAATAGTGGGTGAGGAAACACTAACGGAGGTAGATGGTACAGGGTTAACATTTATAGTTGTTACTGTTGAATTAACACAGCCCTGTGAACTTGTTCCAGTTAATGTATAACTTGTATTTGTTGAAGGCGATACACTTATTGTTGCTGTTGTTGGTCCTGTATTCCATGTATATGTAGACGCTCCGCTTCCTGTTAAAATAGTAGTTTGTGTACCGCATGTATTTATTGCGCTTCCTGCATTGATTAAAACAGACGGCAAAGGATTTACAGTTATTTGTTTGGTTAATGTTTGTTTAAAACCGCACACGCCTCCTGCAATTAATGTATAGGTAATAGTACTGCCGGGATTTACAACTATACTTGTTGCATTTGAACCACTGGGTAACCAGGTATAGCTGCTTGCGCCCACAGGGCCTGTTAAAGTTACGCTTCCGCCAGGACAAATTGAATTGGATGTTGCAGCAATATTTGCGAATGAAACACCAGTTAATGCATTGATACTATAATTACAAATATCGCCGGCATAACCATCAATCATTAAATAATATGTATTACCAACAACTAAACCGGTTGCGTTTATAGTAAACGTGCTACTGCCCTCTTTAAAATCAGACACAGGTGTAAAACTACAACAGGCCGAACCCGCACTAAAGATCTGCATTTGTAAACCACCGCTTGGATAATTTCCTACCCAACAATTTCCAACAATTACTTTAAAGGATGCGTTGGCAGCAGCAGCTGTAAATCTTATCCATGAATTATTATTAATGTTTACATCAATACTTGGCGAACCAACTCCCCAGGGGCCACCTTGCCCAAACGGACCGCCCGTGTTTACTCCGTTGGGTTGATCTACACCAGCATTGGTTTCGTTATTACCAAACATATTACAAGGCCTGTCTGCAGAATAAGCCGCGCTTGTTGAGCCTGCATATCCATTTAGGTCGCAGATAAATAAAGAGTTAGTGCAATTATCATTAGTTGGCGATTGCACACAAATACCAAAACTACCTTGAGTAGTGGCAAAGGCCCAATAGCGTAAATAAACGGTTGAGCCCGGGGTTAAACCGGATGCTGCGATATAAGGAAGAAGATCATTAGCACTTCCCGGATAACTGGTATAATCATCTGAACAAGCAATTTGAGTAAGGGCCGAGCAAGATGCTCCACTATATAATGCCATTACACCATCTGTTATAAACCCAGCTCCTAAATTTGGTTGTGGTGTAATAAAAACACTTCCTGTTGCAGGCACGTTAATTTTAAACCAAACATCTTTTGTTGCCGCGCCAAAACCTCCCATAAAGGGAGCGCTCCCCCCTGCGCAGCTTGCAGGCAATGGGGCTAATAAAGAGGAAGTAGATGTTGCACCAACGGTTGAGAATTGTAAATAATTACAATTAGAAGTTACTGCGGGTAGCTGCAAAGCGTTACATGGATCATCGTTGGGTTGGCCGGGACCAATCGCATTACCGCTTACGCAAATGCTAAATGGAAAGCCACCACCGGAATAATAATCATATACACGAACAAAATAAGTGTTGCCGGGAGTTAAACCAATAGCATTTATTGTTTCAATTCCATTTGTAAATGTATTGTCTTGGCAATACAATGAATTTAAACCACCACACGAACCGCTAAACAATTCTACAACGGCATCCATATTTACTGACGAAGTTACCTGAATTGTTTGTGTATAATTATTGGCTGTAAAACTAAACCAAACATCATCGTCAGACGAACCAACACAAGCTGCCTGAGATTGTGTAGCGCCATATGATGTTGTTGAAGTATTAATACATCCTGCGTTTACGGATAAAGCCAATGCGCCTGTGCAAGCATTATTACCTGGTGCAGTTGGGGCATTTGAAATACAGGTTGTAAAAGTACTAGAACCACTGCCTGCATAGTAATCATAAATTCTTAAGTAATAAGTATTGCCAATTGTAAGACCGCTTAATAACATACTTTCTGCGCCACCTGTTAATCCTCCATCTACGCAGTTTAATGAGATCAATGCTGAGCAATTTCCAGAAAAAACTTCAATTACAGGATCATAACCGGCTGATGGCGTTACGTTAATAGAGTGACTTGTAGCCGTAGCAACAAATTTATACCAAACGTCATCGTCTGCATTACCTGTGCAACCTGCAATAGACTGAGTGGCGCCAAAAGAAGTGCCCGCAACCGGTGAAGAGCAAGTTGCTCCTATAATTAAGGTTGGCGCCGCAGAACAGTTGTCGCTTTGAGAGTAGCTTATCTTTGAAATAAAAAAAGAAAAGGAAATAAAAAATAAGAAATGTTTCATGTGTATTTTTTCATTTAGAAAGGTCATGCAATTACTTAAGTGTTGTACTAGTTAATTCTATTGGCGAAAGGTTGTTTGAAATAAGCAATTTTTTTAGCTCTATCAGGTCAAAACCTTTATCGCTCTCTGAATTAGCTGTTCTTTCTTGTGTATGCAAAAACACTTCACCTTTTTGTGAATCTGCTTTATATTTTATTTTAGCCATTGTAACAAATTCAAGTGAGGCTAATTTCTTTTCCACCTCCATTATACTTTGAGCATTAAGTTGACCAAGAAAAGAATATTGATACTGTTTTTTGACCTCAATGCTAGTATCCTTTGTTTGTCCGAAAAATTTAGTGCTGAATATCATTAAAAAAATTAAACAGAACTTACTTAAATATTTTATTTTCATAATTAAAAATTAAGAGTACAAAAATATACAAAAATTCATGAGATCTTCAATCAAAACTTTGTCTTTTAATTAACGAACAATAATTTTACAATTACATAATACTATAATATACTGGATTTTAAGGCTCTTTCAGTTACTTATACACGACAAAAAAATGTATGTTATCTTTTTCTTAATCGGTTTAGAATTTAAGTTTATATAGAAAAAAAATACAATTAGTTAAACTTTAATTTATTTCAACAATTAATTATCTTTGATTTTATGCTGACTTCAAAAAATACTATTATTAAATGCGTTTGGTGCAGATCGCAATTCATGGACACTACAATAACCAATTGCAGCAATTGTGGTGGTACGCTTGAATACAAAGTGAAAACTGGTGAACCTGGAATAAAACCACCAATGGCTCCGCGCGAGCTACCAAAAAAATTCATTCGCCGTATAAAATATACCGGTAATGTTATGACCATAATTGGCATGGCTTTTACCATTCCTTTTTTCTGGACAGTGATCTTCCCCATCATAGGCATTATATGCTGGCGTAAAGGGATAAAAGAAGCTAACAACGAATTAATACCCCTTGAGCATGGCACGCCTGTATTAGGGCAAATAACCTCTATTAAGCGTGATTATACTAAAACTATAAATAACAAGTCGCCCTTTGTTGTTGAATTTTTATTTGAGTTTGGCGGACAAAAACATACAGGAAATGTAGGTAATATTTTTGATGATATTGACCAACAAAAACAACCCGGCGATAAGGTATGGGTGGTTTATATGCCCGAAAACCCAGAGCTAAGTAGTCTTTGGCCACCATTAAAATAAAACCGTACTCTCCATTTCCCCAATAATATAGATCTTTTGTCGTATCCCCAAAAACCGTGAACTAAGGCTATTTCTCCTATTCTTAGCCTATTAACCGTATTACAAAGGAAAAAATTTGATATATTTGCATGTTGTAATTTTGTTTAAAACAACTTTTTTTTGAAGATGCACAATCACTACATTTACTGTTAGTAATCCAAATTTTTGTCCGAATGAATAGTTTAATTATAGCAGAAACCCTCGAAACCCCCGGAATAGATTTTAATACCGAAACCGGGGTATTAAAAATTTCAGGGAGAGCGTATTCAAGTGACATTACCATTTTTTATAAGAATCTGAGCATTTGGTTAGACGAGTATACGAACGAACCAAAAGATACTACTGTTGAACTTTATTTAGATTATTACAATTCTGTGTTCCATAAATTACTGTTTAATTTTTTGAAAAAGTGTAAAACTGTCCTTGAAAAAGACAAAACATTAGTAATAAAATGGTTCTATAATGATGGCGACGAAGACAGTATCGACGCGTCTGTCAGCTATTCAAAATCCCTCGATTTCCCTATCGAGAAAATAGAACTCGAATAGCCTTTAAAAAAGTGATTTTTTATGGTATATTTAACTAAAATATTCCATGAAAAAATATTTTATATATTTTCTGTTATTTGTTTTTTCAGGGATGGGCATTTATGCTCAGAAGGCTAAAATAGATTCTCTCAACAACGTTTTAAAGGGCAGAATACGCGATACAGTTAAAGTACTTACACTACACCAACTTTATCTTGCAACAGATTCTATTGACTTTTCTTTAAAAGCACTTGAACTTTCAAAAAAGATCAATTACAAAAGAGGTAGCGCTATTTCATTACTGGGCATTGGCCGGCATTATTATTTTGAAGGGCAGCAGGATCTTGCGCTGGATTATTTAATAAAAGCTATTAAAGCCGGTGAAGAGATCAATAACAAAAAAATACTTATCAGCGCTTATCGACTTATTGGATTTGTATACCGTGGTAACGATCCTTATACCGCCGAAGATTATTATAAAAAAAGTCTGCAACTTTGCCGCGAGGTTGGCGATGAAATTGCTGCCTCTTATGCCTTAAGCGCTATTGGAAATATTTATGAAGGCGCCTCTGAAAAAAAAGAGAGGGCTCTAAAATATTATCTTGAAAGTTTAAATATTCGCGAAAGAAAAGGATCCTACGACGAAATAGCTTCGTCTTTAAATGAAACATCCCGTATATACGATCTTATGGGCTTATATAATAAGGCAATACTATTAAGGATAAGGGGTCTGGAGGTAGCAGAAAAATCAGGCAGTACCGAAAATATTGTTTCCTTATCGCATGTTATTGGCAACGATTATGCCTTTAGGTTAAACGACTATAAAAGAGGTCTTGAATATCAACTAAAAGCTTATGAAATTGGCAAAACGCTAAAAAATAATTTCGATATTATGTATAGCGTTAATATCTCTATCGCTAACGTATATTATAATTTAGGAGATTTTAAACGATCGGCAGAATATTTTAAAGAATCAAGGCATTTAAATGATTCTATAAACTTTAGAGCTGCTAAGTATAACAACAACCTCTCACAAATAAAACACAATCTGGAAGAGGAGCTGGAAAAACAAAAATTACTTTTAAAAGATTCTGAGATCGAAAAGGTTCTTGCGGACGCGCGGCGACAAACAACTTTGCGTAACGCTTTTTTAATTGGCTTTGCTCTTGTTTTTATTTTGGCATTATTTATTTTTAAAGAGAATAAACAAAAACAAAAAGCCATTAAAGAGCTCGACTTAAGAAACAGAGAGATCGAAATGGCATATCAAACACTTGCTGTAAGCGAAGGCAACTTTAAACAAATTACAGAAACAATAAACGATGTATTCTATTTGTATAACATAGTTAGAAAAAAATACGAATACATAAGCCCTAATTGTCAAACACTTTTTGGTTTAAAGCCAGATTACTTTTATAAAGGCAAAAGCATGAAACTGATCGTTCATAAAGAAGACCTTCCATTAGTAATTGATGCAAACACAAAAATAGATTCAGGAATAGCTTACGATATTGAATACCGGGTAGTAGTAGATGATAAAATAAAATGGATAGCCGAAAAATCATCGCCCATTTTTGATAAATACGGTGCCCTGGTGCGCAACTCCGGTATTTGCCGCGATATTACTTTAAGAAAAGCCAATGCCGAATTGATAGCCAGAAAAAACAAAGATATTATGGATAGCATTCTTTATGCGCGAACCATACAGGATGCTGTACTTGTTCCTAAAAAAGAAATAGCACTTAAACTTAAAGATTTTTTTATTCTATCAAAACCAAAAGATATTGTTAGCGGTGATTTTTATTTTTATAAAGAAACAAAAAAAGGAGTTTTCCTTGCAGTAGCTGATTGTACAGGACATGGCGTTCCTGCAGGCTTTTTGAGTATGATCGGTAACGCATTCCTTAACGAGATCATTACGCTGAACGAAAATATTACACCCGCACAGGTGTTGGATGAGTTAAGCGACATGATCATTAAATCGCTAAATCAAAACCGAACAGATTCTGAAAGCAAGGATGGAATGGATATTGCAATAGTTTATTTTGAGAACAATGCACCTTTTATACAGTATGCAGGAGCTCATAATTCGTTATACGTTGTGCGCAATGGCGAATTAAAAGATCATAAGGCCGATCTCTTTCCTGTTGGTATAAGCGAAACAGGAACTGTTGCACCATTTAAAAATAACAGCATTAAATTAGAAAAAGGCGATGCGCTTTATATCTTTAGCGATGGTTTTGCTGATCAGTTTGGTGGCGAACAGGGCCGTAAATTTATGAAACGACAATTAAAAGATCTGTTTGCAGATATATACACTAAATCAATGAGCGAACAGGAAGAAATATTAGACAGAACATTTACTCAATGGAAAGGAGAACTTAACCAGGTAGATGATGTTTTAATTATTGGGTTTAGAGTATAACACATTCGTTGGAAACTAAATTGGTTAATCGCCTCTATTCAAGTATCTTTTCAAGCTCATTCAGATAAACAGGATCATCGTTAATACCACCGTGACCTCTGCCCGGTAGTGTTATAAATTTATCTATGGGCTTAAATAAGGCTTTTAATTTTACAGATGAATTATAATAGATCACTTCGTCTTTATCGCCATGAAAAATAGTAATAGGCGTTTTACAATTACTAATATATTTATTGGTTTGGAATTTATAATTTAAAATAAAAGTAGGTACACCTGGGTATTCATGCTCCATCATATCGGTTAAACTAAAATAAGGCGCCTGCAAAATTAAATGTTTGGGTTTATTACCGGAAGCCAGTTTGGTGGCAGGTCCGGTGCCTATTGAGTAACCAAGAATTATAATTTTATCTTCGTTATAACGTTTTTTTAATGTGTCGTAAACAATTTGTATATCCTTAAATATCTCTTCTTCACCATTATTTATTTCACCATCACTTTTACCATAGCCCCGATAATCAAGCATAAAAATATCGTAATGCTTATTGTTATAATTTTTTGCAATGCTCCCCCAGGTCTTTAAAGAACCACTGTTACCATGCAAATAAAATATTAAACCTTTTGAACTATCTGCTTTAAACAATAAACCATTTAATAAAATATTGTCGTCAGTTTTAATATTCAGCTCTTCAAACTTACGATCGAATTCAAATTTATGAGCTTTGTTTAATTTTTCAGGGAAGAAAATTAAATTCTCCTGATAAAAATATAAGAACACACAAATGCCAAAGTAAATAATTGCTAAAACCTTTAACGTATTTATAAGGAATTGTTTCATCTATCCTTTCCCTTTAATAATTGTCGGTGGCATTTTTTCACAAACAATATTTATTGTTTCCACTTATTATTACAATCGGCACAAATATGTGGTTTATCAAAAAATGAAAATAAAATGCTTTTTTTACAATACACATTAGATGATTCACATACAGGGCAATAAACAGGTACTTTTTCAAAATCTACAGGTAAACCTTCCGGCACTTTTTCAGAATCTTTTTTTTCCTGATCCATCTGTTTTAGTATTTCTTTTCCTTTTTCCAGATCGCTTTGATTGATCTGCACATCTATACCACCAACAGCATTCGATAATAAGTGTTGCGTAGACACAAGATGTTCGTTCTTTAAAAAGTTTCTTACGCCTTCAGCTTCCAACTTTGCCACTAATATATACGCTTCGGTACTATAAGTATATGTGGTAAGTGTTACTAGTTCTTCGGCCATCGTTTTTTTATTGAAGATACAAAATTTTACTATAAACTGCTAAACTGATTTTTTCCTTCGTTTCAAAAACTGCTTTAATCCCAAAACAAAAACAAGTATAACTACTAACCATGGCCATTGTTTTATGCTCCACAATACAAAAGTTATTACAGAGTCCCAGCCATTACCAAGACTAATGCCCACCATTTGCCCGAATGTTTCCTTTTTCTCGGGAGTTGCGAGTGTTTCTTTTAATTTAAATAAAGTCACATCAAGTGTGCTATAGGCAACCTGATCATCCATAAATTTTAATTGTCCCTCACTGCTCTCTATTTCTTCTTGTAAGGTCCGAATATTTTCTTCTATAGCTAATATATCAACCACCTTCCCTGCCTTAGTTAAAAGCTCATTATATCGTTTACGAAAAAGGTGTTTACTCTCCAAACGAATCTTATTATCAATATATTCTTCGGTAACATCACGAGCGTTAATGTTCTTACTCATAAGTTCACCAGTACCATTTTCTGTTGCTTTTAAAAATTTCTCAAATTGTTTGCTTGGGATCCGTATCTTAAGTTGATAAGAACTTCTGTTCTCATAATTTTCAAATTCTTCCTGTTCATAATAAGCATCAAAAGCTTTGATCACAGTATCCATTCTTCTTTTGGCCATTTCTACATAGTTTACTTTAATAGAAATGCTACCATCTTTAATTATTTTTTTAAAAGGTTTTGTTGCGGGTTTTGCAGCAGACTCTTTTTCCACAGCATCATCTTTTATTACAGGCGGAACAAATCTTACAGATTCTTTTATTGGCGCCATCATACAAGCAGCAGGTTCGCTAACACTCATCATTTCTATATTTGCTATTTCTTCATCGGTTTTTGTATGGCAGGAGAGCATTAGCATAACCACAGCCATGTATAAGAATTTCGTTTTCATAAATTTTTTGGTTTTAATTTATTAAACGGAAAAATTGAAAAGCATGTTGCGTATCAAAGTTATTTTTTGATAAGTGGGAGGTGGTATGAATTAAGTGGTGGTTATTTGTTTAGACGCCTATTAAAAGTTGGCCCGACTTTTACCGAATGAAAAAGAAAATTTTTAAAAAGTAACAGTATAAACATCCATTTTATTTCGAAGTATGTCTTTTACCTCAAAACCGCCATCCTGCGGAATGATCTCCTTAAGATCAAATTTAGAACAATCCTTACTCAACCCTTCAAAGATCAATGTAAAACCTCTACCATCATTTATAGTCCATTGTGGTGCAAAAGAAATATTGTAGGCTGTAATAAGTTTTGCGCGCCGGCCGGTACCATGCTCAATTAAAAAAGTAGAGGGCCAAACACGATAAGCATAATCTTCACCGCAACTACAATGCACAATAGTTTGACGCTCTTCGCTTTGCAGTATCTTTACTTCTATTTCGGGTTTTTCGGCTGTTTTGGTCATTAAAATTAAAGGTAGATATAATTTTTTAGACCTAAAACAATTTATCTTTCTGCATAGTCATTTGGGAGAAACATAATTCTTTCCTCTCTTTCCCGAGATTAGCTTTTAGTTAGTTTAGTTAAAAAAAATATTTGATATTTAGCTCGTATTTCGTGACCGCACTTTAATATCTATGACAAAACTAATCTCCAAATTTTATTTTTTAGTGACTATTAATGGGAAAAATTATCCCTTTCGTGAAGCTATTGGATTAGAATTAAAAAGTTGTAAATCAACGAGCAATATTGTGCTTAAAAAAGGGCTGCTCGATATTAATAATAGCGCGTGGACAGATGTTGAATCCGATCTTAAAAACATTACTAAATCCATTAGCATTTTTATTAAATTAACCGACGACATAAATACCCCAATAAGAACCTGGATCTTAAGAAGTGCCAAAATAGTTTCTGTAAAAAGCCCCCAATCGCGTTTAAAATGTAAAGATGTGCCACTTGAAGCAATAGAATTTTCTTGCACCGAAATGAGTGTGAAAAAAAATTAACGCATTAATTAAAATTGAGTCATATCAAGGGAACCAGCCAATGTTAATAAATAATTTGCTTAAGGCTTAAACTAATCGTATATTTGCACGCGAATTTACAGTGCATTTAATTAACAAGATATAGTGCGGGATAGAGCAGGGGTAGCTCGTTGGGCTCATAACCCAAAGGTCGTTGGTTCGAATCCATCTCCCGCTACCAAAGAAACCCTTCAGCAAAGCTGAGGGGTTTTTTATTTTGCATCGAGCCGCAAGCTTACAAGAAGGCGCGGAGGCAAAATAAAAAACCAAATATTGCGAAGCAAGATTGGTTTCTTTTGGCAAAGCCCTACACAGGATCAGCGAGCTTTAGCGAGCAAATCCATAGTATCATGCGACCTAATCCAATAAAAAGTGACAAAGCCATTAAAATGCTTAATTTTGCAGCTCCCAAGGGGTTCAAGTATGGCAGAAAAACATAAATCAGGCTTCGTAAACATTATTGGTTGTCCAAATGTGGGCAAGTCAACACTCATGAATGCCTTGGTAGGAGAGCGTTTGAGCATTATTACCTCTAAAGCCCAAACCACGCGACATCGTATAATGGGCATTGTGAGTGGTGACGATTACCAAATAGTTTTTAGTGACACACCCGGTATCATTAAACCGCTTTACCGTTTACAGGAAAAAATGATGCAGTTTGTGATCACCGCTTTTACTGATGCCGATGTTTTTCTTTTAATAACCGATGTTTTTGAAGATATACAATTGGAAGAATCTTACCTGGCTAAACTTCAAAAAACGGAGACCCCTATTCTACTGCTTATAAACAAAATTGATATTGCTACGCAACAACAATTAGAAGAAAAACTGGTTGCATGGAGAGAAAAATTACCGCAAGCAGAGATCATTGCGATTTCTGCTTTAGAAAAATTCAATATCGACAAAATAATGTCGCGCATTATTGAAAAATTGCCTGATGGTAATGCTTATTACAGTAAAGAAGAATTCACTGATAAATCTGAACGTTTTTTTGTGAGTGAAATTATCCGCGAAAAGATCTTATTGAATTATAAAAAAGAAATTCCTTACAGCGTAGAAGTTGTAGTGAACACTTTTAAAGAAGAAGAAAAGATAATTAAAACACAGGTAGATATTTTAGTGGAACGTGATAGTCAGAAAGGCATTATTATTGGCGATAAGGGTTCAGCATTAAAACGCGTGGGTGTGCAAGCCCGTAAAGACCTAGAGATCTTCTTTAAAAAACAAATATTTTTAGAACTCTTCGTTAAAGTAGATAAAGACTGGCGCAGTAATGATACACGGTTGAATAATTTTGGGTACTAATCAAACTTCAACGTTTTAATTGGCGTTAACTTTGTTATGATCAATGTTGGCAACAACAGCATCAAAAAGCAAACTACAAACGTACCAACATTTAATCCTAAAAAATACAGCCAGTTAATATCAACAGCAACATATTCTACATAATAAATACTGCTGTCTAATTTTACGATCTTAAAATAATATTGTAACAAACAAGCAGCAATTCCAAAAACATTGCCCCACAACAAACCTTTACCAATTAATTTTAAACTGATCATTAAAAAGATCTTGCGCACATTAACGTTACTCATTCCTAGAGCTTTTACGAGGCCCACCATGTTCGTTCTTTCCAGTATCAAAATCAACAATGCGGTTATCATATTTATAGTAGCTACAATTATCATTAATACCACTATAATTATTCCGTTAATATCCAGCTTCTCTAACCAAATAAAAATGTTAGAATAAATTTGCTTTACGCTATTCACATTAAAATTATATCCTAATAATTCCTGTACCACCTCAAGGTCTCCATCCAGTTTTTCAAAATCTTTTATACGTATCTCGTAATTACCAACCTGGTTCTCGTTCCAGTAATTTAAACGCTGCACCTGGCGAAGATCTACAAACGAGAGACTGTTGTCAAAGTCAGAAAAACTGGTCTTAAAAATACCGCAAATGGTAAAGTTGCGTGAGCGCTTTTCGTACTTAATGATGTTTTCTTTTACGGTACTATCATAAACTTCATGCTGCGAAATAAAATAAACCAGCATTTTTTCGTTCACCTTTAAATTTAATCTATCGGCCAGGCTCGAACTTATTAAAACATCTTTACTCGCCTCCTCTTTTACAAATACCGGCAAACGACCTTCCAACAGATATTTTTTTATGAACTCAAAATTATAATCGGCCGTAACACCTTTTAAAATAATGCCTTCATTCTCTGTTTCAGTTTTTAAAATACCATTTTTAAAAGCAGTGCCTTGGAGGTAACTAACAAAAGATAATTTGCGTAGGGTCTCCAGCGAATCTTTATTTAAATAAATAGGTTCCTGTTCGTTACTGGCGTTTACGTTAATGTTGCTTACTACAAGATCGGTAGTTAAGCCTGTTATGCGGGTAATAATCTCTTTTTTAAAGCCCAGTACAATGCTCACCGTTAAAAACATTACCGAAACCCCTAAAGCAATGCCAATAATTCCTATTTTTACAATAGGCTTAGAGATGTTACCTTTGTCTAGTTTGGGATCCGAGATCCTGTTAGCTATGAATTTTTCTATACTCAAAAAAAGAATGTACTCCTTTCACAAAAATAACAAATTGATTTGCTTTATCAGCTCTTTACTTTTATTATCGCAATCTTTATTCTCACAAAGTTTTGTTGGCATCGAACAAAAATATCTTGCGGTAAAAGATTATACAACTGTAACCCTTGGTGCACAACAGTTTGATGCCTACCTACCCCTTTTAAAAAAGAAACGTGTTGGTATTGTGACCAATATCACAGGCGTAATAAATTCTACCAGTATTGTTGATACCTTACTAAAACTAAAAGTTAATATTAAAAAGATCTTTGGTCCAGAGCATGGCTTTAGAGGAAACATAGAGGCCGGCGAAAAAGTGAACAGCAATATTGATGCAAAAACCGGTTTACCAATAATTTCATTATATGGCAGCAATAAAAAGCCCAATAAAGAGCAATTAAAAGATATTGATGTATTGATATATGACATACAAGATGTTGGGGTGCGTTTTTACACCTACATTTCAACTATGTGTTATGTAATGGAAGCTTGCGCAGAAAATAAAAAAGAATGTATTGTGCTGGACAGACCCAACCCGAATGGTTTTTACATTGACGGTCCAACAATGAAAGATGAGTTTAAAACCTTTTTAGGATTACATAATGTGCCTTTGGTGTATGGCATGACCACGGGAGAATATGCCGCTATGGCCAATAAGGAAGGTTGGTTAAAAAATAAAGTAAAGTGCAAACTTACTATTATAACACTAAAAAATTACGACCGAAAGGCCACATATCCTTTGCCGGTAAAGCCTTCGCCTAATATTCCAAACCTTGAATCCATTTTGTTATACCCAAGTTTAGGTTTGTTTGAAGGCACTATTATAAGCCTTGGACGCGGAACCGACGTGCCTTTCCAGGTTATTGGCCATCCTAAATACAGCGATACTACTTTTTATTTTACACCAAAAGCTACAGCATTATCAAAAGAACCCAAGTACCTTAATGAACGTTGTTATGGATTAAATTTGAAAAAAGATCCATACTTAAAGAATCACCCATTAAAAATTAATTTAGGCTGGATGAAAAAATTATATGCAGATCTGAATAAACCTGACTTTTTTGATAAGAATTTTAATTACCACTCCGGCAATACCGAACTGCAGGAACAGCTAAAGAATGGTCTTTCTGAAGAAGATATACGACGATCGTGGCAAAAGGACATTGAAAATTTCAAAAAAATAAGGGTTAAATACCTTTTATATCCCGATTTTAACTAGTTGTGCGTAATATTTTTGGCTTTTCTTGTTTAGAAACCTATTTTTGTAACACTATAAAAAATACAGATGGCAAGCTTTGATTTAATAATGCCTAAAATGGGCGAAAGTGTAGCAGAAGCTACAATTATAAAGTGGACTAAAAACGAAGGTGATAAAATTAAAATTGATGAAACAGTTTTAGAAATCGCTACAGATAAAGTGGATAGCGAGATCCCCTCTCCGTTTGAAGGCACACTTGTAAAACGCCTGTTTAACGAAGGTGATGTTGTGCAGGTTGGTGCTGTAATAGGCGTTATAAGTAGCGAAGCAAATGCTTCCGTATCTGAAACTCCAAAAACCAATTCATCCGATGTTAAACAGGAAACTAAAAAAGAAGAAACAAGTTCTTCGTCTACCGTTAGTGCGCCAAAAACTGCTGCCAATAATAATTACGGCGATTCAACCAAATTCTATTCACCACTTGTAAAAAGCATTGCTAAAGAAGAAGGAATTTCTCTTACAGAATTAGATGGTATTAAAGGTACAGGCCAGGATGGTCGTGTTACAAAAGCAGATATTTTAGCTTATTTACCAAACCGCAATAAACAATCTTCAGAAAGCAAAACTGAAACAATTACTACAACTACCTCAACTAAATCAACTCCGGTTAATGTTGGAGATAATGCTGTTATCGTTCACCGTCCTGCCGTTTCGGTTGGTGCAGGCGATGAAATAATTGAAATGGATCGTATGCGTAAGATCATTGCCGATAATATGGTAATGAGCAAGCACGTTGCACCACACGTTACGTCTTATGTTGAAGCTGATGTTACCAATCTTGTTCAATGGAGAGATAAAGTGAAAAAAGAATTTGAGAAACGCGAAGGAGAAAAATTAACGTTTACACCTTTATTTATTGAAGCTGTAACACGTGCTATTAAAGATTTCCCAATGATCAACGTTTCTGTAGATCAAACAGGAACTAAAATAATTAAACGTAAAAATATTAATATCGGTATGGCTGCGGCTCTACCAACAGGTAATTTAATTGTGCCTGTAATTAAAAATGCAGATGAGCGTAACTTAATTGGTATTACCAAAGCCGTTAACGACCTTGCGAACAGAGCACGCGCCAATAAATTATTGCCTGATGAAATTCAAGGCGGAACTTTTACGTTAACTAACGTTGGTGGATTTGGCAATGTAATGGGAACGCCTATTATTTTACAACCACAGGTTGCTATTTTAGCAGTTGGTGCTATTAAAAAGAAACCTGCAGTAATTGAAACACCGCAAGGTGATATGATCGGCATCCGTCAATTCATGTTCTTATCATTAAGCTATGACCACCGTGTAGTAGATGGTTCTTTAGGTGGAACTTTTTTAAGAAGAGTGGCCGATTACCTTGAGAATTGGGATGTGAACAGAACAATTTAAATTACTTCATATAAAAAAACCCGCCTCAAACGAAGCGGGTTTTTTTATTGAGTTTATTTTGAGGTATTATTCTTTTACAACTTTAATAGTTTGGGTTGTCTTATTATCACTTACTAATTTTATAAAATAAATTCCATTCGCAAATTTCTCTAAATTAATTTCCGTTGAATTTGTTTTATCAGAAAAAATAAATTCGTTGTTTAAAACAACTTTTCCTGCTGCATCCATAACCTCTATCACAACTTGAGTTGTTTGAGCATTATTCATTTTTAAAATTAAAATGCCGCTTGTTGGATTTGGATACAATGAAAAACCATTATTATTAGTTAATGCATTTATACCGGTGCATATAGAAACATTTACTGTTACGTTAGTAGTGTTTTTACAACCGTTAGCGCCTGTTCCTGTTACAGTATAAATTGCAGTTGCTGCAGGTGTATACGTTACTGAAGCGCCATTTGTATTTCCGGGCATCCACGAATAAGTTGTTGCACCTGTTGCGCTTAGTATTACCGATTGTCCCTGGCAAATAACACTATTGTTTGGTGTTGCGTTTATTGTTGGTAAAGGTAGTAAGGTTACTGTTGCTGTTTTTACATTCGAACAACTTCCTGTGGTACCTGTAACGGTATAAACCGTTGTGCCTGTTGGTGCGTAAGTTGCTGTTGAAGCACTACCGCCGCCATTACTCCAGTTATATGATGTTGCACCTGTAACAGTGAACACTACTGTTGAACCTGTACAAATTGATTGTACTGCATTAGCTACTGTTACTGTTGGTGTTGTTGTTACGTTTGCAGTAGCAGTTTTTACGCTCGCACATCCGCCAGTTGTACCCGTAAGTGTGTAAACGGTTGTGTTTAAAGGTGCATATGAAGCTGATGCAGCGGTACCTCCGCCATTACTCCAGGCATAAGTTGTTGCGCCCGAACCAACAAAAGTTACCGTTGTACCAGAACAAATTGATTGAACTGAGTTCGTTATTGCAATGTTTGGTGTTGCTGTAATTGCTATTGCCTGGTTAAATGTTGAACCGGGGCCACTAGTATTTGAGGCTATTAATGTAACGGTATAATTACCTGCTGTTGAAAAAGTAATATTTGGATTTTGTGAAGTAGCAGAAGCAATTGTAACTCCTGCACTCGGCAATACGCTCCAGCTCCAGGCGTTTGGTGAGTTAGTAGATTGGTCTGTAAATGGTACTACTGCTCCAACACATTTTGGCGCAGCGGTTACACTGTATCCTGTTACTGGAACAGGTGGCGGTGCAGCTCCAACTACATCAACTATCCATACACCTCTTCCATATGATGCTGCAACTAATTTTGTTGGATTAGCCGGAGAAATTTCCATATCTGATAAAGGCATATTTGGTAATCCTGCATTATATAATGTCCATGTTGCAGAAACGTTATCTCTATAATAAACACCAACATCCATTCCAACATAAATTCTATCACTTGTGCCAGGTTGATATACGCAGCAATTTGCAGGAATATTTGGTAGGTTAGCAGTGAAGTTGGTCCATGTTGTTCCTCCATTAGTGGTCATAAAAACTTTATTGGCTGCCGAGTAACCACTTAATACAACCCATGCATTATTTGGATCTAAAGGATCTATCGAAATAAATTCAGGAGATGCCGAGCCTACCGGAACTGTACCTGTTACGTTGGTCCATGTTGTTCCGCCATCTGTTGTTTTGCAAATACCTGAACCTTTTAAAACATAAATAACCTGGTTGTTAGATGGGGCAATAGCAAACTCTTTTACCGAACCTGTTATCGGTAATGCTGTTAGTTGCGTCCATGCTCCTGCGGAATTAGTTGATTTAAACAAATTAGTATACCCACAATACAATGTCGTAGCTACCTGCGGATCTTGTTTCCAGGCTGTAACCCAAGGTGCTGAGCCAGTCATTCCTGTTGTGCAGGTTGACCAAGACGTACCACCGTTGGTTGACTTACGTAATGCACCATTATAATATTCGCCAAACATATTATTATCATTGGTACGGTCAATAAAACAATCCATTCCATCGCCACCTAAAGCCGCGTTATATGTTGTACCATTCCAAATACTTGTTCCGTTATCCTGGTGACCGGTGATCCATTTGTTAGCTGTTAAAGATGACAGACCAATTTTATAGATCTGCGAAATATTTATAGTTCCTGAAATTTCCTGCCATGCTGTTGCAGTTCTTCTATAAACAGTTCCATCATTGGTATTAAATAAAGTTCCCGCAGCATCATATTCCAGATCGTGATGATCAGCATGCGTAAAAGGTGCGCCTGAACCGGTCCAGTGACCATAGATCGTCCAGTTAGTTCCACCATTTGTAGTTCTCCAAACATTTACACCACCGGTTACAACTTCATTTGCGTTTAATGGCGAAGCGGCAACGCAAAGGTCGTACCAACCTTGTCCGCCAGTATCTGTACCTGCAGATGACCATCCTAATAAATTTGGAGTAGTTGCCATTTGTGTAAAAGCGCCTGCACTATTAATAGAACGATAAAACCCTTGAAAGCCATTTCCCGAACTATTTGATGCCAATACATAAACATAATTAGCGTCAGCAGGTGTAACTGCAATTGCCATTCTATTAATACCTGTTGTTGGAATACCGGTGTTTACCGTTACAAAAGTAGCTCCACCATCGTTAGACACTCTAAATGTTGGTCCGCCTGCGTAAACTGTTGTTGGTGCTCCTGGCTTAAATTCAAGGTCAAAGGTGCTACCTGTGGCAACCTGCGTCCAGTTAGTACCACCATTTATTGTACGGTATATTCCACCTGATGTTGCAGCTATAACTATTAAAGGGTTTGAAGGATTTATAATTAATCTGCGTATTGTAAAATTATTAGTTACTGCGTTAGTTAACCCGGTAGCTGCCCATGTATTACCACCGTTAGTAGATTTTAGCACACCAATACTTCTTGTGTCACCAGCATCACCATCTCCTGTGGCAAGATACATTATGCTGGTATTTGTAGGGTCTATAGCAAGATCTGAGCAACCTATTACTGCTAAGTTATCTGTATTAGTTGTCCATGAAGTACCACCGTTAGTTGATCTCCACAAGCCACCTGCCGGAGCACCTACCCATAAATTATTTGAATTGGTAGGATCAACTGTAATAAAACCCATTCTGCCAGATTTTAGTAATTGTCCGCCTGCGCTACCGCTAATTGGGCCCATTGGTCCAACTGGTGTCCATGTAGTTGAAGCCAGCATACTGCTGCTTGTAAATTTATTTCCGGTGTTCTGGTCTTGATATGTATCTAAAAATTCCTGGTAATTTTTTGCTGTTAAAGATAACAACGAAAGATCGCCTGTAGGATAAACGCGGCGTTCAACAAAATTCTCCCACCGCTTGAAAGCCTTGTAGCCTTTACCTTTTTCGGTATTATCACGTGCTGCCCAATAGTTATTAAAGTCTGCCTGGATCTGGTAAAAATTACCGTTTGGGTCTTGCATTTTTTGCACCCATTCTTGAGAGAAAATAGTGTTCAAACAAAAAATAGCGATCAATAAAAATATAATTTTTTTCATATTGGGATTTTAATTATTTGAAATTAAAAAATTCGAAAATTAAATCCTAATTTTTTGTAAGGAAATGAGCTTTTGTCAATATATTCTCCTAAATTATTTAGTTTTTTAAATGTAAAAAAATTAAGGTATGCAGGCGCAACGCCGCACAGATAGGAACTCAGCTTCATTCTCAAGATAATTACGGCAATACAATTTACCTTTCGGGCCCTGGTTGATGATAAAATAATTTACGAGCATAGCCTCATAACTTGCATCAATATATATCCATTTATTTAGTTTTTTATAAAATGGATATTTCTCTTGTAATTTATTAGAAAGGGGATCAAAAAAATGATTAATGCCCGAAAATTCCTGGAACTGAAAAGCATGAATCATTTCGTGTGCATAAACATCATAAAATATTTTGCCTGAATGAAGCGTGTCGGTAAACAGGAAACCGTTAGAGGCAGTTGAGCCTACTAATCGTGGTTCGTACCTGATCTTATCCGTATAAAAAGTAAAAGTTCCCGAACGTAAAGATGTTTTATAATCAAAAGAGGTACTATTTAAGGTCATAAATAAAAGACCGCCAAACGTAGAAGGCATAAAGCGCGGAGTTAAAGTAAAAGGTCCTGTTTTAAATTCCAAACGTATAAAACCAACATCGTAATGCCATTGACTCCAAAAATCGCGATTAGCTGCGGCGTTCTCAACAATTGAATTGCCTGCGCTAAATACAGCACGCGACACCCAGGCATAAGATAAATTTTGCCTTTCGGCAATGAGGTAATTTAATTTTTTTCCTGAATAAACTATAGCACCACCACCAAGTCCAACTACAAAACCTTTTGCGAATGCCTTATGCCACTTTTGATCTTTCTTTTTATTAATGATAGCGCCTATACCAGCGGTTACACCGCCTACTAATGTGTTGTATGCAATTATTTTTGGTTCAAGATTTTGTGATCTTGTTTGCTGTAAGATAAAGCTGAAAATAAGAATAAAACAAAGCTGTTTCATAATTGGGATATCATTTGCCTCCGCAATTGTGCTGCCATTGTGTATATAGTTAATATCCTGTTTAAAAGGCGTTAATAACCTTTTGATCTTTTGTTCAATTCCCCAAACTGTTGATATAACTCATCATAATGCCAAATAAGTCCAAACTTCCCCGAATTACATAAACAGCATTTAATTTGTATCATTACAATAAAAAAAGGTTTATGAAAGCATTTAAACTAATAAATATAAACGATACAGATTGTTCTTTTTTAGAAGGAGAAATGACAGAGTCGGTAAACATTGATGGCAACCATTTTGTGATCAAAACCGATTTTGATCCCTATCAATTAACTGCGCATCCGGCACCGCGCTATCAATTTGTAGTAACCGTTAAAGGTAAACTTAGATTTAGAGTGACCAACGGCGATACCTTTATTATTGAACCCGGCATTTTACTTATTGCAAAAGATCTTAAAGGCGAAGGCCATAGCTGGGAAATTATTGATGGAAACGAATGGGAAAGAATCTATATTGTGCCAGATCATGATGCTGATGATTTTTTTGTTGCGAAAGAATTTCTTTAAAACAAAAAAGCCACAAAAATTCCGCGTGGTTTTTGATCGCTTCCTCTCCAGACCTCCTTCGACTTTGCTCAGGATAAACTTCTCGCCCAAGCCTAAATAAAAAAGGGAAAACTTTCGTTTTCCCTTTTTGCTCCCTCTCCTGGGCTCGAACCAGGGACCCCATGATTAACAGTCATGTGCTCTAACCAGCTGAGCTAAGAAGGAATTTAACCTGGTTATTTCCGAACCAGTCCAACTCCCAGCATTTACTGGGGAATTTTTCTGATTAGGGTGGCAAATTTACACTAGATTTATGAAATAAACAATATCTTTACAAAAAAAATTAAAATTAAATAAATGAGTTTATTAGTTGTAGGTACAGTGGCCTTTGATGCTATTGAAACACCATTCGGGAAAACCGATAAAATTGTTGGCGGAGCCGCATCGTATATTGCATTAGCTGCTTCTTATTTTCAAAGAGATATTTCGTTAGTTTCTGTTGTTGGTGACGATTTTCCGCAAGATTTTTTAAATATCTTAAAAAAAGAAGGTGTGAATTTAGAAGGCTTGCAGATCAAAAAAGGAGAAAAATCATTTTTTTGGAGCGGTAAATACCATAACGATCTTAATAGTCGCGATACGCTTGAAACACAGCTTAATGTTCTTGAAAACTTTAATCCCATTGTTCCTGAATCTGCCAAAGAGTGCGATTTTTTAATGTTAGGCAACTTAGTGCCCGCAGTACAACGCAGCGTTATTGACCAGCTTAAAAAACGTCCAAAATTAATAGTTTTAGATACAATGAATTTTTGGATGGACATAGCCATGGATGAGTTGAAGAAAACTATTGCCATGATTGACGTTTTAACCATTAACGACTCTGAAGCTCGCCAGTTATCGGGCGAATATTCTCTGGTAAAAGCGGCTCAAAAAATATTGGTGATGGGCCCAAAAGTGTTGGTAATTAAGAAAGGCGAGCATGGAGCCTTGTTATTTAACAAAGAAGAGGTGTTTTTTGCCCCAGCATTACCTTTAGAAGATGTTTATGATCCAACTGGCGCCGGCGACAGCTTTGCGGGTGGTTTTATAGGTTATTTAGCTAAAACCAAGGATATTAGCTTTGAGAACATGAAACGCGCCATTATTTTTGGCAGTGCAATGGCCAGCTTTACCGTTGAAAAATTTGGAACAGAGCGCTTGATAGGCCTGTCACAAAAGGATGTAGAAGACAGAGTGCAGGAATTCATTGACCTGGTGCAGTTTGACATTGCTTTAGTTTAACTTTTTTAAAGAAAAAATGCATACTAAATTCAATTATATAACGTTACAATAAACGGTGTTAATTAAGCGCTTAATATATCCAATTGCATTTGTCTTTCTTTTTGTTGCATGTAGCACAAAAAAGAATACGGTCGTAAGCAGGGGTTATCATAACCTTACAGCACGTTTTAACGGTTATTATTATTCCTGTTTAAATATCGAAGAAGGAGAATACAAGATCGATAAGAGTAACAAAGAAAATTTTGATAAGATAATTCCTGTTTACATCTACCCCGCCGGCGATAAAGCTAAAGCAACTTTTCCTGAATTTGACAAGGCTATTAAAAAATCATCTACCTGTATTCAACGTCATGCTATCAAAGATAAAAAAGGTAACGAGATCCCTTCATCCGGAAAATGGATAGATAATAACTGGATAAATATTGGCATTTCGCATTTATACAAACGCGAATTGTTTAGCGGCTTAGAAGCTTTTGAATACGTTGCCAGAACTTATACAAAATCAAAAGACAAATACACGGCCATGGCCTGGATGATAAAGACCAATAATGAAATTGGTGCCGTTAGCAGTTCAGAACAGATCATTAGCCTACTGAAGAATGAAAAAAATTTACCGCGCAAAACTAAAGTAGAATTACCTGTGCTTGAAGCTGATTATTTTATGCGTCGCGGATTAAATACCGAAGCTGCCACAAAATTAATGGAAGCTTCAAGGAACAGCAATCCAATAACCGGCATCTCACGCAAAAAAAGAGCGAGGTATAGTTTTATTGTTGCGCAGTTGTTTGAACAACAAAAGAATAATAAACGCGCACTTGAGTATTACAAAAAAACCATACGTTTAAAACCTAATTATGAATTGGTTTTTTACAGCAAAATTAAAATGGCCAAACTGTTGGATGTTAAACGTAACAACTCCGAAAAAACAAAAAAGGAGCTCTTAAAAATGGCCAAAGAATTTAAAAATAACGAGTATTACGACGTTATTTATTACACTTTAGGCGAGATAGAAGAAAAAGAACGTAACGCTACGCAAGCACTTATTTATTACAAAAAATCAGTTCAAACCAGTGTGAGCAATCCAAATCAAAAAGGACAATCTTATTTAAAATTAGGGGAGATAAATTTCGATCTTACTAACTATCAGCCAGCAGAAGCATACTACGATAGTGCAGTAGTAACCATTTCAAAAGATCATCCTGACTACGCATCGATAGTGGCGCGTAAAAAAACACTTGAAACTTTAGTTACGCATATTCGCACTATTAGCAGGGAAGACAGCTTGCAACGCTTTGTTAAACTTAGCGAAAGCGAACAGAACAGGGTAATCGATAAGATCATTTCTGATCTTGAAAAAGAAGAAGAAAGAAAAGAAAAAGAAAAAGAGATAGCAAAGAACAGCAATCAAATACCTAACAACACATTGGGAAGCATGGGTCAAAATATGGATATTGGTAGCCCTGGTGTTTCGGCGTCTTTTTATTTTTATAATCAAAATACCATTTCGTTTGGTATAGCCGATTTTACAAAAAAATGGGGTAACAGAAAGTTAGAGGACAATTGGCGTAGATCTAACAAAGCGCTTATCATTGATGAACCTGCCGAAAACAATGATACCATTGGCAAAAAAACTGTTGCGAAAAGCTCAAATAAAACACGCGAATTTTACAGAACCAATTTACCTATTAGCGATTCGCTTGTAAAGAAAAGCAACAAAAAAATTGTGTATGCTTATTACATGATGGGTTCTATTTATAAAGAAGAATTAAATAACACAAAAAAAGCAGTAGCCACTTTTGAAGAATTAAACTCACGCTTTCCAAAGAACAAATATTTATTAAACACTTACTACATCATGTACCGCACCCACCTGGCCGATAAGAACCAGCCAAGGGCAGATTATTATAAAGAAAAGATCTTAAGTGAATTTCCTGATAGCGAGTTTGCATTGATCATTAAAAACCCAAGTTATGCAACCGAGGTAAACAGCCAAAAAAGCGAAGTAGAAGGATTTTATACGCAAGTATATCAATCTTATCTCGACAATAATTACTCACAAGCTTTAAGTCAGTCAAATGAAGGACTATCTAAATTTGGCAAAAATGTTTTCGTTTCAAAATTTGAATTTATCAAATCATTATCTATTGGAAAATTAAAAGGTATTGATTCGTTAGAGTTTTATTTGAAATTATTGGTTGCAAAACATCCAACTTCAGAGGTTACCCCGCTTGCTAATGATATCTTACTTTCAATTAAGAAACAAAAAAATCCTGATCTTTACAAAACAGCAGAGCCTGGTTTAAACCAATTAGACACTTTTAGCGTGAACCTGGATGCTGACCATTTTATTATTGCCATTGTACCCGACGATCCAAAAATTGCAGAGAGTTTTAAGATACGCCTTAACACATTTAACAACACTTATTACAGCTCAAAAACATTTAATTTAACCAGTAACCTATTTGGAACAGGCAAACAATTGGTAGTTTTAAAAACGTTTGCAAGTGCAAAAGAGGTAATGGGTTATTATGAAAATTTGATCAAAGATCCGGAAATTTTTAAAGAGGAAGTAAAGAAGGAAATGGTAGAAATTTATCCTATCTTAGGAAACAATTTACCGTTCTTATATAAAAAGAAAAATATAGATTCATATAAAATTTTCTTTTTGGATAACTACAAGAACTTAACTGAAAATAAAATAAAATAAAACTATTAACTTAAAATTGAATGTTATGTTAGGAATAGGTTCAAACAAAAATCAAAACTTAGACGCTAGTTCAGTAAATTTAATTGGTAATGGTACTAAAATTGTTGGCGATATTCAGTCGGCCGGCGATGTTAGAATTGACGGACTTTTAACAGGAAATATTGTTACAACAGGTAAATTTGTATTAGGGCCAAACGGTGTGGTTGACGGTAATGTTACCAGCGGTAATGCCGATATCAGTGGCGAAATAAAGGGCAAAGTAAATATCTCCGAAATGCTTTCTTTAAAAGCGAGTGCCAAAGTAAGCGGTGATATTATTACAGGAAAATTAGCTATTGAACCGGGTGCAATTTTTACGGGCACTTGTAATATGGGTGCTAAAGTAAAAAACATGCATCAAAGCCTTGAAACTAATAATGCCTCCTCAAAAACAGCCTAACCAGTTTCTTAAATTTAGCAACCTTAGTATTCAGATGGCTGTAATTATTGGTGTATCGGCATGGGGTGGAAATAAACTTGATGCTTATTACAAGAACGAAACACCGGTATTTACGATCGTACTCTCTCTTTTAGGAATTGCTGCGGCCATGTATATTGTTTTAAAAGGCTTAATTAAACCTGGTAAATGATCTTAAAAAGTATTTTTACCATCATAATTTCAACAGGCCTTTCTTGCATTTATTCATTTGTTCTATCCTCATTTTTTCATAACGAGTTAACTCCCTGGTGGCAAAGTCTTATTTTTTTTGTGTCTTTATCTATAGTATTTAACCTGCTTTATTTTATCCGCACAGATGCCAAAACATATTCAGGCATCCTCTTAACCTGCGGTATCGCTAAGTTTTTGCTATCGTCCATCCTACTATTGATCCTTTCTTTCACCCTAAAAGGGGGATTTTTAACCTTCTTCTTCCATTTTATAGGGCATTATGTTTTGTTTACTGTGTTTGAAATGAGATATTTGCTGCAACTAATTAAAACCAAACAAAAATGAGAACCAGTTTATTTTTTGCGTTTCTATTTATTTCCTTTTTAATTCCCGCACAAAGCGACTTAAGTACAATTTCATTATTAAACTCAACAAATAAAAAAGGCAGTGAATATAATTTTACAATTATTAAAAAATTAGAGACTACTGATGTTCAAAATCAAAACATGACTGGCACTTGCTGGTCGTTTTCGGCATTATCATTTTTAGAAAGTGAAGTTATTCGTTTAGGTAAGAGCAAAGAATTTAATTTAAGCGAAATGTTCGTTGCAAGAAAAGCTTATTCTTTAAAAGCTGATAATTTTGTACGTATGCACGGCAAAACAAATTTAGGTGAAGGTGGTGGTTTTCCTGATGCGATCAACGTATTAAAAAATTATGGTATGGTGCCTGAAGAAGTTTACACAGGAAAGAAAAATGTTACCGACCAACACAATCATAAATTATTAGAAACTACTTTAATAAATATTTTACGTCCTGCAGCACTTTCAGAAACGCAGGAAATAGATTTCAGTTTTATTCACAATTCTGTCAACGCTGTTTGCGATGAGTTCTTAGGCAAAATACCTGAAAAATTTGATTACAAAGGTAAAAGCTATACGCCAAAAACTTATGCTGAAGCAACAGGGTTAGTAGCCGGAGATTATGTTTACTTAACTTCATTTACACACCACCCTTTTTACAGCAAATTTGTTTTAGAGATCCCTGACAATTGGAATTGGGAAGCGATGTACAATTTACCTTTGAACGAATTTCAGGAAGTAATGAGCAATGCCATTAACACAGGTTACTCTTTTGCATGGGCTGCTGATGTAAGCGAAAAAGGTTTTTTATTTAAAGATGGCTTGGCCATTGTACCTGAAAAATCATTTGCATTAATGACTGCAGAAGAAAAACAAGATGTAACGACAAAACCTGTTAAACAATTAGCTATTACACAAGAGATCCGTCAAAAAGCATTTGACAATTACGAAACACAAGATGACCATGGAATGCACATTGTAGGTATGGTAAAAGACCAAAACAATACGCCTTATTATTATGTAAAAAACAGCTGGGGTAAAGATAATAATCAATGCGACGGCTATTTTTATGCCAGCGAGAGTTATGTTTTATACAAAACTACCAGCATTATGATCCATAAAAAAGCAATTCCGGCAGCAATTGCCAAAAAATTGGGAATTACTCAATAATTACATTTTTTGACCCATTTAATGATGTTTTTAGCTCAAAAACGAGCAAAAATCGATTAAATGGGTTCTTTTTTGCCATTTTTTAAAATCGGAGGATTTCCGTTTGAAAGGGTACAAATCTGAATTATTGTTAATATACCCAACTTCTTAGGTCGTTCGGAACGTATATATAAATAACCACAGAAACAGTAAAAATTCTTAGCACAGTTTTTGTATCTAAACTTATAATATATGACAACGCGACAAATAACTATACCGATGTTTCCATTAAACATGGTTCTATTGCCCGGCGAAACGTCTAAATTACATATATACGAAGAGCGTTACAAACAACTCGTAAAAGAGTGCCTTGCCAACGATGCTTCTTTTGGTATCCCATATCTTGAAAAAGGTAAAGTAAAAGATTATGGCTCCGAAGTTAAAATTAAACGCATTTTAAAAACTTTTTCAAACGGTGATCTTGAAATTCTAATAGAAGGTACAAACCTTTTTCATTTGCTTGAATTTTCTGAAGTACTTACACCAAAATTATATGGTGCAGGTTTAATAGAGCATGTACCAATTAACCAAAAAATAATCTTAAATAATTTACAAGATGCCGTGGTTAATTATTTTGGCTCAGTACAAAGTAAGTTTGTGGATTATGAAACGGTTGCCAATCTATCTGTATTTAATATTGCTTCATCATTGCAATTAACCAATACTGAGAAGTACCAGTTGATCTCTCACCGCAATCAGCAATTATTCCTATTGAATCAAATAAAATTTATTGTTCATATTATTAATACTGAACAACAAATAAAAGATAGGTTCATTGAAAATTAATCCTGTTTAATTAGAACGCCTTTTCCGTCGCCTTTAAATCTATTTATTTCGGCAGGATTGCCTTTGTAATAAATATTTCCGGCGCGCCATATATTGTATTCAAGTTTTCCTCCTAAAGGTGCATTGATAAAACAATCGCCAATACTTATCGTTTCAACGAACACATAATTATTAACGGTAAGTTCTTCTCCTTTTAAAAGATTGGTCCCATAAGTGTATACAAAAAGATGATTGCACACACCTTTTAAATAAACATCGCCGTTGCCGTGCGAGCTGGTTTTAATTTGATTAAAAATACCATTAAGGTAAACGTCCCCCGAATTCTCGGCCATTACATGTATTGTATCCTGTGTGTAGTTCTCACTAAACCTGACTGTTCCCACTCCCCTATTCTCAACCCTTTCAAGGTATGGCAAAGAAATATTTACTGTTACTTTTCTTTTATAACCCCGTACAAAATTGCAACGGTTGTCGTTATCAATACTTAAAACACCATCCGACACCGTAGTTTTAATATTTTTGATAACGTTTTTTCCAGCAATTACTTCAACTTTAAATTCGTTGTCTTTGGTAATGTTTAGATCGATGGTATTATACAATTTAATAATAGTAAATGCACCTGGCGTACGCTCTTCAGTAATTTCTGAGCCGTTAGATTTAAAACAATCCAACGCGTTCTCTTTTTTGCAGGCTGTAAAAAATAAGATCAGGATCAAATATGTGATACTTTTTTTGATCTGCTATTTTATAAAAAATCTATATCCTAAACCATATTCAAAACAATAAGCAACTGCAAAATGTGTTCGTAAACCAAAGTGTCCAACAAGGCCGCAAGCGCTATAATACCTTACTCCTATTCTGCTCATAATAATTCCATCGGGTTTAGTTTTTTGAAAAACATAATAACCCATTTCTAATGGCAGACTGATCCGACCGATGTTGTATGAATATCCGAGGCGTGCACTTATCCTGAATTGATCCATACCTTGCGGCTTTTTTTGAAAATCAACTTCGTAATCGTATAAAAAATTCTCGTCATAAAAAAGATCTATTCCTGCGCTAAATTTATGTGTGTTGCGCACGTTACGCTGGTAAGTTGCAGATAAAACATATGTTTTTAAGCCATCTGTAGCTATCTCGCGTTGGTTAAAACCAATAGCTGCAAAAGCAAATAGTTCGTTTTTTGATCTTACTTGATTGGAGGAATCTACATTTGTAATTTCCTGTTTAGGTTTTTTTGATGGGATCAAAAAATTAAGTCCTGCATTTAAACTTACAACATTTAAACCTAAGTTAGGATTCTTTGCCTTACCATTACTTGCATGACTAAAAGCAAAACCAGGCTCAAACCGTAAATTTTTAGTTAGTTGAAAATGCCAGTACCATTTAAATTGTACAAAAGCATTTACGTGACTACCAATAGCAACGTTCTTGCGATTGCTGTGTACGTCAAAACTTTTTGTAATGTAAGTAGCGCCCCAGCATAAGCGCATAATTACTCGCGATCTTTTTTCTTTTACATTCAATGGAAGTTCAACATATGGAGCCAGTGTTAATGCATAACCTAATTGTTGAGGGTTCTTAAAATCAAGGCATTGAAATGTAAGGCCAATATCCGGCTTGTTATTTTCAAGATGCCAAAGCTTATTACCTAATGTAGGTTTCGAAACATTAACTTCATAAATAGAAGGATAACCTTTTACAAGATGGCCAATACTTGTGCGGTGAATTAGAACAAAACCCTGGTTAAAAGCAGGTTTTATTTGCCAGTCAGGATTACCTGTAATACCATTTTGAGCTGATAAAATACAGCTTAAAAGAACAAAAATTAAACTAAATATAGCCCGTAACCACACCCTACGAAAATACTTAAAATAACATTAAAACAAACATAAAAAATGCGGCCGCTCATAAGAACAGCCGCATTTAAATTTAATTCGTTATAAAGGTCTATTTATTAACTACAATTTTCTTAACCGCAAAGGTTTTATTATTGTGTTTAATATTTACAAAATAAACACCGTTCGCAAACGTATTCAAATCAATTTGATATTTTTCGTTTGAACTTGCAGTATAATTTTTGTTATATAAAACCTGTCCTAATGTATTTTGTAATTCAATAGTAAAATCAATATTGGCTAAAGTTCGGCCATCAATAAAAACAACATCTTTTGCAGGTGAAGGGTAAGTACTTATTGAAGCATTCATTAACTGATGGTCTTTTATGCCTACCAATCTATCGTTCTTGATATTACTTTTTGTTTTAACCTTTTGGCTTATGATACCACTGGTTCGGTTAGTTGGATTACAATTAAAACCATTGGTCTCAATACGCCATTTGGCAGCGGTTTGCCATAAACCATACTGAGGGTCAGTGGCAAGAAATGCAGTTGTGGAAGTAACTAAAGTGTAAGTATTGTTACTTAAACTTATCCTGTAAAGATCGTACACAGTAACCGGTGAAGTGCTGTTCTCTATAGCATAAGAATTCCAGTTAAAATTTCCGTTCTGTTGATCCTGTATAAAAAGTGTTTGATGCCATTTGCTTAAAACACCATAATGTCCACATGTATCACGTATTTGTAATTTGTATTTATACGAAGTAGTATTAGGGTCGCCATTAGCCGGGCCAATACTTCTTGTAGTATCTGTATAACCACTAAATGCATTTTTACTGATAGCAGCAATACGCCTGTAAGCATTATTATATATTTCGCGATAAACAATAAAACTATCTACGTTATCGTATAAAGTTTTTTCCCAATAGATGATATTGTTATCTCCAAGAGAATCAACTGTTACCAGACATATACTTGGCACCTCTACAAACGGAATAATAACACTCCCAATCGCCGAATTAGAACAGCCACCAGTTGTTCCGGTAACTGTATAATTAGTGGTAATAGAATTTGAAGCGCTTACAGTAATATTCTGACTTGTTTGTCCGGTACTCCATGTATAGTTATTTGCACCACTTGCACTAAGCGTAACACTACCGCCGCCACAAGTAAGAATAGATGTTGCAGCAATTCCTGGTACTGAAAAAATAGTAATTGTTTTTGAAATAGATGCGCCGCTGCCAAATTGGTTACCGGCATTCATAGTAATAGTTTTTGTACCAGGTGTAGCGTAAGTTACAGTTGGATTTTGTAAAATAGAACTGGAAGGTGAGCCACCGGGCATGATCCAATTCCAGGTATTAGGCATATTGATTGAATTATCGCTTAACTGGATCGTTTGTCCTACACAACCGGTTGTTGGCATAGTAAAATTTGATACAGTATACATTTGTGATTTTAAATACATATTGTCGATTTTAAAATCGGCACCCACAAAAGAATTTTGAACAGGGAACTTTGATGACTCCATAGAAATTACCATTGTGTCCGGAGCAATTGCAAGATTCCAAGGGATCTTTTTTAATGTATAAACCGGGGCCTGTGGTAAAAGTGTCATGCCGCCGCCGCCGCCGATGTAAACAAAATTCTTTTTAAAGTTAATAAAGACTCTTGCACTATCCAGCGGATTTGCCGGCAAATATTTGTAATACAAAAACATAGTATCTATTTGCGCGGAATAGGGTGTGCCGCCGAGAGTTGTGCTTGGAGTAGGAATACCGGTGCCGGCTCTGCCCACCCTAACCGAATTGTTACCACCAAAACCGGGAGGATTTGTTTGTAGTTCAAGTGCATAGTTTCCAGAATAAAAATCGGTAGTGCGCTGAAAACCGCCACTTAAATTCCAGCCATTTAATTTATAATCTGTTTCTGTTTGCCACAATTCGAAATTACCGTTCAAATTTGCCGGTTGAAAAGCTACACCTGTAAAAGAAATACTATCCAACTGAAGACTATTGCCCGGAATGGCATTACCGCTAAAAGCGTTACTTGATGCAGATGCAATAATAACCGTATCAGGAAAAACAGGTAAAGCTGGACTAAGCGCTTGATTAAACAACGTATAAGTTGTATGTGTGGTTGCTATTTTATAAAAATAATTTCCAATAACTGCACCTGCTTTTTTAAATATGGTTATAAAAATTGCTGTATCAGTTGGCATAATATTACTCTTGTAAAAGAATTTTATTCCCGTGGGTTTTTGCGAATAAGGAATGCCGCCTGTTGGATTTGAACCGGGATTACCATTTGCAAAAAAGGCAAAAGAAGTACCTGTTGGTGCGGCCGTGGTAGACAATTTTATAGCGTAAGAACCCTGGAAAGCATCGGTTACTTTTGTTGCATTTACCGGATTTTGTACACCATTCTCCAATTTGTAATTTGAAGTTTCAAAATATTTAGGATTTTCAAAACTATTCACTATCCAACTTTCAAAACCACCGTTAGGAACAGTTTGTGAAAAAGCAATACCGGTGAAAAGCAAAAAAACAAAACTTAGTAAATTTTTTTTCATATTAATGATAATTAGGTTTATAGAAATCAGTAAATAATTTAGTAAAAAATCTTATTGAAAATCGAAAAAACAATCCAAGTTATACTAAATTTTATAAGTAGAACTTAAAATTGCGTTACTCTTTAAATAATTAACAAATTATACGCAAAGATCCGGTTATTTTCTCAATAACCGGATCTTTAAAAATGGGCAATAGCTTTATTTATTTACCACAATTTTCTTTACAGCAATAGTTTTATTTTGTTGTTTAATATTTACAAAATAAACACCATTTGCAAGTGTTGTGGTTTCAATTTGATATTTCTCAGTTGAACTTGCAGTGTACTTTTTAGAGAATACCGTTTGTCCAAATGTATTTTGCATTTCAATTTCAAGATCAATATTTGCCAGTGCTCTGCCATCCACAAAAACAACATCTTTAGCAGGAGAGGGATAAGTACTAATTAAAGAGTTCATCAAATCATAATTTTTTATTCCTACCAATTTGTCGTTCTTAATATTACTTTTTGTTTTAACTTTTTGACTTAACATGCCGTTTGTTTTATTGGTTGGGTTACAATTAAAACCGTTGGCCTGCACACGCCATTTGGCTGTAGTTTGCCATAAGTTGTATTGAGGATCGGTAGCTAAACCTGCAGTTGTTGATGTTACTAAAGAATAATTATTGGTCGCAACATCTATCCTAAAAAGGTCGTAAACACTCACAGGTGTTACACTACTTTCAATAGCGTAAGAGTTCCAGTTAAAATTACCATTTTGTTGATCCTGGATAAAAATTGTTTGATGCCAGTTACTTAATGTACTGTAGTTGCCACAACTATCGCGCAACTGTAACTTATATTTGTAAGAAGTAGAATTAGGGTCTCCGTTTGCCGGGCCTACACTTCGTGAAGTATCAGTGTATCCACTGTAAGCGTTTTTGCTAATTGCTGCTATTCTTTTATAAATATTTGTTGACGTTTCTCTATAAACAATAAAGCTGTCAACATTGGCGTATAATGTTTTTTCCCAAAAGATCTCGTTATTTATACCTAACGAATCTACGGTTACCATACATATTTGTGGCGTTTGTGGAAAAACAAGGTTAAGTGTAAAAGTTGAAGAATTGTTACAGCCATTTGCCCCAGTAGCATTTACAGTATATATTGTATTTGCCGTTGGCTGTGCATTAATTGTGCTACCGATAACTGAACCTGGCAACCAGGTATAAGTAACTGCGCCACTACCCGTTAATGTATTTGGTTTATTTAAACACACTAAATTGTTACCGGTAACACTAATTACCGGATTACTTACAATACCAACATTTATTGTTTTTGTTCCAACACAACCATTACTGTTTGTAGCAAGCACAGTGTATGTTTGCGATACAGAAGGTATAAATGGAGTGGCATTTGTAACACTATTACTCCATGTATAAGTATTTGCGCCGGAAGCTGTTAACGTAAGTAAGCTACCCGAACAAACTGCTGTTGGTGATGCAGAAGTTGAAAGTGTTGGCAAGGCGTTAACCGTTACTTTATTTACTGAAGTTGTGGTTGTTCCACAAGCATTAGTTGCTGTAACAATAATACTGAATGTTGTTGAAGATGTATAACTCATTGTAGTTGCAGTTCCAGTTGTAGGGGCAAATCCTACTCCGGTTGCCCCTACTACGCTCCAACCATAAGTAGTTCCAGGTTCAACCAAGGTAGCAGTTAATACAATTGGTGTTGTTGTAATTGTATTCGCGCATAATGTATAATTGGAAAGTGTTGTAGCAACAGTTGCTGGTAAGGTACAACTCAATTTGTGAATATATCCATCTGTTTGACCTATGGAAGTTGAGTTGGTTACAGCGGCACCCGGATCGAAATCAACCGTGCTCCAAAAAGTACCAATAGAATACACATTTCCTTGTGCATCTATATCAATATCTGAGGCGTAATCTCCAAGACCTGTTGCTCCCCAATCTTTAGCCCAAACAAAATTGCCACCATTGTTTAATTTCATAACATAACAATCTGAGTTAGCTCCATTGGCTGCCAAAGTATAAGTACCTACTCCGGGGTCAAAATCAACCGTACCATTATAGTTTCCTGTAATATAAAGGTTTCCCAAAGGATCAATATCTAATTCTGTACAAGCATCGCTAGAGGTACTACCCCACTTATTTGACCATTGGTGTACAAAGGTGCTGCTTAATTTAACCACAAAGCCATCAGCGGAACCAGCAGAAGCTAAATTTACCGTACCAAAACCCGGATCCATATCACAAGCCATACTAAATTGACCACACATATATATATTTTCAGCCGCATCTAATGTAATGCCGACTCCAAATTCTGAACCAGGACCGCCAATTAATCCAAGTGAGTTATATCCGCCGCCGCTACAAGTTAATTTTACACAGTAAATATCGCTATTAGTTCCGCCTTGCGAAGAATAAGTTGGACAGCTGCACCCAGGTGTTAATGTCACAGAAGTTCCGGCAAAATTTCCAATACAATAAACGTAATTATTCGAAGCACCAACTTTCAAATCATAACCATAGTCACCAGCAGTTCCTCCTAGATGAACTGCCCAAGCATAATTTCCGTTTACGTCATATTTACCAACCCAGGCATCTTGAGCTCCATAAGAAATTAAATTATTTACAGCAGCAGAAGGATTAAAATCTGCTGTTCCATTATATGTTCCTGTTAAATATAAATTGGCGCTTGCAGCATCAATCTCAATTGCCGAACCGTAATCATCTAAAGTTCCACCCATCGATCGTGCCCAAACAAAATTTCCAAACGAATTTAGTTTTAACAAAAAACAATCCTGATTGCCCGCCGAAGCAAGGTTGTTTGTACCTGCACCCGGATCAAAATCAACCGTTCCCCGATAAGAACCCGTCACATAAACGTTGTTGGCGCCATCACAAATAACATCATAAGCCCCTTCATCCGTAGTAGTGCCAATTCTTCTTGCCCAAACCAATGCACCTGCAGAAGTTAACTTCATTACAAAAATATCATCACCACCTGCAATTGAAGTTAGATTGGTTACCCCAACCCCAGGATCAAAATCAACAGTTCCGGAAAAAGAACCAACGGCAATCACGTTACCACCGGCATCAATTGAAGTAGCCCTCCAATCATCGTAGGTGGGTCCGCCAAATGTTTTGACCCAAACAAAATTTTGCGAAAAATAATTTCCTGAATTGAAAATAATAAATGCCAGTAGTAATACTGTTTTAGCAATTGTTTTTTTTGTATTTATCTGTTTCATTTTATTTTTTATTTACTTATGATGATCTTTTTTATCGCTATTGTTTTGTTTTCTCGTTTATGTTTACAAAATAAATACAATTTATTAATGCCTTAGTTTCAACTTGATTTTTTCATTAAAACTTGCAGCATATTACTGAATAATTCTCTCATTTTATTTTGCCTACCGAAATTACCCATTATTTACCTAAATCTAAAATATTTTAAATAGCCATTTTTAAGCTATTACTAAATTAATTCAATTATATAAATCTTTTGAAATGTATTAATTAACGTGCCTTTATTTGACAAAAACGCTCTTATTTGTGGAATAAACGCTAAAAATTACGTTAAATAAACTTGTTGTGAATTTTAACTTCTTATTTAAAATTTTTAAATTGTTAAATTTGCCTCATATGGACGAACGCGCAAGCTCTTTTTTAAAGCTTTTAAAAATAATGGACGAACTTAGGGAACAATGTCCTTGGGATAAAGAACAAACCATCGAAAGTATCCGGCATTTAACAATTGAAGAAACCTACGAACTTAGTGATGCTATTTTAAAGAACAACATGTCCGAAATTAAAAAAGAGTTAGGCGATATTTTACTTCATATTGTTTTTTACGCACGTATTGCAAGCGAAACTAAAGCTTTTGACATAAAAGATGTAATAGATAGTTTATGCGAAAAACTTATTTTCAGGCATCCACATATTTATGGTGACGTTAAAGCTGAAACAGAAGAACAAGTAAAACAAAACTGGGAGCAATTAAAACAAAAAGAAAAAGGCGGCAACACCTCTGTACTCTCGGGAGTGCCAAATAGTATGCCTGCTTTATTAAAAGCTTATCGCATTCAGGAAAAAGCAAGAGCGGTAGGTTTTGATTGGGATGATCCAACCCAGGTATTTGAAAAGGTAAAAGAAGAATTATCAGAATTTGAAGCTGAAATAAAAAATAAAGATATTAAAGCAGCAGAAAAAGAATTTGGCGACGTCATGTTTTCATTAATAAATTATGCTCGCTTCTTAAATATCAATCCGGAAGATGCTTTGGAACAAACCAACAAAAAATTCATAAAACGTTTTGGTTATATGGAATCAAAAGTAAAAGAAAAAGGCAAACAGATCTCTGATTGCAAACTGGAAGAATTAGATATATACTGGAACGAAGCAAAAAAATTATAAGTTGAAGCAATTCATTAAAAATAACTGGATCTATTATTTGCTTTACATTATTGTTCTTTGTTGGGCTGCTTATTATTTACTTCAGTTTGATAAGGTGGCCCTGCACCTAAAAATAAATGCTTATGTTGGTAATCCTGTAATTGATACTTTTTTTAAATATTTCACACATATTGGTGATGGTATCTTTGCTGTACTTTTAGGTTTGGCAGTTTTAATATCAAATGTACGCAAGGGCATATTTATTTTATGCACGTATATTGTATCAGGACTATTTACTTCACTTTTAAAAAATTATCTTTTTGACATAAACCGCCCTCATTTTGTTTTTGACTATTTTGTTCACGAAGCCAAAGTAAAGTATGTTGAGGGGGTTGATATGGTGGGCTTAAATAGTTTCCCCAGTGGTCACGCTACATCCGCCTTTGCAGTATTTACCGGTCTGGCTTTAATTTCGAATAACCAATTTTTAAAATTCGTTTTTTTTATACTTGCACTTACATCAGCTTTTAGTCGTACTTATTTATCACAACACTGGTTAGTTGATATTACCATTGGAAGTATAATAGGAACTATTGCAGCAACTTTTTTCTACTTTATTTTCATGCAAGGCAGCAAATTTCAAAAATTAGATAAACCACTTTTTAATTTAAAAAAATCTTGATCCTTTATCTAAAAAATAATACCCTGATCGTTTTTTTGATCGCATTAATTTCTGCGGTTATTTTTATTCCGTTTATTGGTAATTGTCCTTTGTTTGATTGGGATGAAATTAATTTTGCCGAGTGTGCCCGAGAAATGTTGGTGTCTGGAAATTACTCGCACGTTCAATTAAACTACCGACCCTTTTGGGAAAAGCCCCCTCTCTTTATTTGGCTTCAGGCCGCTAGCATGAATGTTTTTGGCGTGAATGAATTTGCCGCCCGTTTACCAAATGCTATTTGCAGTATCATTTCTTTATTAACTATTTATTTTATTGGTAAAAAATTCCATTCGCAAAAATTTGGTGTGCTTTGGGCTTTTTTATACGGTGCCAGTTTATTGCCACACCTTTATTTTAAATCCGGAATAATAGATCCATGGTTTAACTTATTTATTTTTATATCTGTTTACAACTGCTTGCAATTCATCAATAATCCAAATGGTAAAAAAGAAATTGTAAATGCACTTTTAGCAGGTTTATTTTTAGGAGGCGCAGTATTAACTAAAGGTCCGGCTGCGATTGTGATTGTTGGTTTAACCTTACTCGCTTATTTTATATGGACAAAACAATTAAAATTATTTCTAACAAAACCATTTTTAATTTTCGCTATAACTACATTGTTTGTTTCAGGCAGTTGGTTCATGGTAGAATGGCTAAAAGGTAATGGGGATGTAGTAAGAGAATTCATCGATTATCAGGTGCGTTTAATTACTACCGAAGATAGCGGACACAGTGGCCCTTTTATTTACCATTTTGTTATTTTACTCATAGGTTGTTTTCCCGCATCTTTAATTTTCATTGCTTCATACTTGAACTATAAAGATCTTACCCCGTATCAAAAACAGATCCGGAAAATTTTTATTTGTTTATTCTGGGTTGTTCTTTTACTTTTTTCTTTTGCACAAACAAAAATAGTTCACTACTCATCGCTTTGTTATTTTCCGTTAACTTTTATTGCCACAATTGGTATTGTACAAAATTTTGAGCGTTTAAAATTTAAAACTACTTTAAAAGTTCTTTACTGGATAGTTGCCAGTGTTCTTACTCTCGCATTTGCTGCCATTGGCTTCATAAATATTCTAAAACCATACATTATAAACAGCGGACTAATTAAAGATGATTTTGCAGTTCAGAATTTAAATGCCGATGTACACTGGACCGGTTTTGAGTCTTTAATTGTGATCGCTTTTTTAATTTCATCAATTCTTGTTTTTATGGCCATAAACCAACACAAGATCAAATTGTTATACTATGGAATGTTCTTTAACTTATTATTTATTTACTTAACTATAAATGTTATGGTGCCAAAAGTGGAGCAATATTCCCAACATGCGGCGATTGAATTTTATAAAGCCTTCGCAAAACACGATTGCTATGTTGAAACACATGGATTTAAAAGTTATGCTCATTTGTTCTATTCAAACCGAACACCAAAAGATTATAGTAATAAAGAACAGATAAGGATTACGAATGATATGCAGGATATTTGGGAAAAGGATGGCAGCTCACGTTTGGTTACCTTTCCTATGGCTAATTTATACTGGATGGAACATTATGAAGTTGATAAACCTGCTTATATAGTAACAAAGATGGAATACCAGGCTGAATTACGCCAGAATCCGGAACTAAAAGAACTTTATAGCAAAAACGGATTCTGCTTTTTTGTGAAAATGCCTGCCAAATAGTCTATTTTTTTTACTGGCACAAAATATGATTTATACTTATTACTAATTAAAGAAAAAGAACTATGAATTTTGGAGATATGGATGATATGACCTTTAAACAAGGGCTTGATGAGGATTCGGATTTTATTCCTTTATTAAGTAGTGAGGATGAAGATACGATGCAGAATGAGAAAATTCCCGATATTCTGCCAATATTACCGCTTCGTAACACCGTTCTGTTCCCTGGCGTTGTTATACCTATTACTGTTGGTCGCGATAAATCAATTCACCTAATAAAAGATTATAATAAAGGCGATAAGACCATTGGTGTTGTTGCTCAAAAAAGCGATACTGTAGAAGAACCTAATGAACTTGATCTTTATAGTGTCGGTACTGTAGCCCAAATAATAAAGATGTTGCGTATGCCTGATGGTAATACTACGATCATTATTCAGGGAAAAAGAAGATTTAAAATCGATGAATTCATTCAAACAGATCCATATCACAAAGCAAAAGTATCTCCGTTTGATGAAGTTAAACCACCAAAAACAGATAAAGAATTTTCTGCTATAATTTCAAACTTAAAAGAAACTTCAGTACAGATCGTTAAGATCTCACCAAACATTCCAAGCGATGCCAGTTTTGCAATAAATAATATTGATAGCCCTACTTTCTTGGTCAATTTCATTTCATCTAACATGAATGCAACTACCGCTGACAAACAAAAAATGTTAGAAGTAGCCAATTTAAAAGACCGCAGTTTATTAGTGCTCGAGAATTTAAATAAAGAATTTCAAATTTTAGAATTGCGTAACCAGATCCAGAATAAAACTAAAATGGACCTGGATAAACAACAGCGTGAATATTTTTTGAATCAACAAATTAAGACCATTCAGGAAGAATTAGGTGGAAATAATTTTGAACAGGAAATAAATGGTTATTTAGAAAAAGCTCAGACTAAAAAGTGGAGCGATGAGATAAAAGAAGTGTTTGAAAAACAAATTGCCAAACTGCAACGCATGAATCCTAATGCAGCAGAGTACGGTATTCAAACAAATTATATTGAATTATTGTTGGAATTACCATGGAATGAAATAACACATGACAATTTTGACCTTAAACATGCAGAAAGTATTTTAGATGAAGATCATTTTGGTTTAGAAAAAGTAAAAGAACGCATCATTGAGCATTTAGCAGTTTTAAAATTAAAAGGGAATTTAAAATCGCCAATCATTTGTTTATACGGACCTCCGGGAGTTGGTAAAACTTCTTTAGGAAAAAGTATTGCCAAGGCTTTAAATCGTAAATATGTACGCATGAGTTTGGGTGGTTTAAAAGATGAAAGCGAAATTCGCGGTCACCGTAAAACCTACATTGGCGCTATGCCTGGCAGGATATTACAGAACTTAAAAAAGGTACAATCCTCAAACCCTGTTTTTATTTTAGATGAAATAGATAAAGTAGGAAGTGATTATCACGGAGATCCTTCATCTGCTTTATTAGAAGTATTGGATCCTGAACAGAACGCACATTTTTATGATAATTTTTTAGAACTGGATTACGATCTTAGCAAAATAATGTTCATTGCTACCTGCAATAATCTTTCAACAATACAACCTGCTTTACGCGACAGGATGGAAATTATTGAAGTGAATGGTTATACGGTGGAAGAAAAATTAGAAATAGCAAAAAGGCATTTAATACCAAAACAAGTTGAAGAAAGCGGTTTAAAAAAATCGCAATTAAAAATAAGCGATAAAGTTTTAGAGTTTTTAATTGAAACTTATACTGCTGAAAGTGGTGTGCGTAATTTAGAAAAAAAGATCTCAAAGATAGCACGTAATACTGCTGTGCATATAGCCAGAGAAGAAGACATTCCAAAGATCACCGAAGAATCTGTAGGGAAAATATTAGGCCCTTCGCATATTAAAGATAAATACCAAGGTAATGATATTGCCGGTGTTGTTACAGGTTTAGCATGGACACAAGTTGGGGGCGATATTTTATTTATTGAAACCAGCTTAAGCAAAAGTAAAGCCGGAAAATTAACCCTGACCGGAAATTTAGGTGATGTGATGAAAGAAAGCGCCACGCTTGCGCTGGAATATTTAAAAGCACATCCACATTTGATAGATGCCGATGCTGATACTTTTGAGAACCATAACATACACATTCATGTGCCTGAAGGTGGCACACCAAAAGACGGACCAAGTGCGGGTATAGCCATGCTTACTTCATTAACAAGCGCTTTTACAAAACGTAAAGTTAAAAAGGCTTTAGCTATGACAGGCGAAATTACCTTACGCGGCAGAGTGTTACCCGTGGGCGGTATTAAAGAAAAAATATTAGCTGCCAAACGCGCGGGCATTAAAGAAATTATTTTGTGCATCGATAATAAAAAGGATGTAGACGATATTAAAGCCGATTATTTAAAAGGTGTAACCTTTCATTACGTTACACAAATGGAAGAAGTATTAAAACTTGCACTTTTAAAAGAAAAGGTAAAAGAAAGTCTTTAATTTTTGATAGTTGCCAATTGCGGTAATTTAATCTTATCGCCTTTTTTTACACCTTCTAAAATTTCTATATTAATACCATCTGAAAGGCCGGTCTTAATAAAACGTTTTTCAAAGTTTTGATTTGTTGTTTCAACTTCTACAAAGGTCTTTTCTTTTTCAAATTGTAAGACGCTTTCCGGGATGGCCATTACATTTTCCTTCTTAGCTAAAATAATATCGGCGTTAGCGCTATAACCTGCCCGTAAGAACGCGGAGTTATCTTTACTGATAGAAGCACGGATCAAAAATTGGATGGCACCATTTTCTGTTACACCTTTTGGTGCAATGTATTCTAACTTGGCATTAAAACTTTCTTTATCAATAGCACCAATGGTCAATACAATATCCATATCGGTTTGCACCTTCCCTACTTCACTTTCATCCAGTTTTCCTTCAAATATCATTTCACCCATATTAGCAACCGAACAAATAGTTGTGCCCTCATTAAAGGTATTACTTTCAATTACCTGCCCGCCTTCTTTTACAGGTACATCCAACACCATACCTGTTATAGTTGATTTTACAAAGGTATTAGAAGTAGCACCTGATGTTTTGGAAACTCCTTCTTTTATAATTTGTAATTGGTTCTGTGCTGCTTCTAATTCTGTTTGATTAGATTTTAAACGCAATTCAAATGTCTGAATATCTGATTTTGAAATAACATTTTGATCGAACAATACTTTATTACGGTCATATTCAATTTTAGAATTATCGTAATTTATTTGCGCAGCACTTATCCTGTTCTCTGCGTTGGCAAGGTTAAGCATGTTTGGAATAATTTTTATTTTAGCAATTACATCGCCTTGTTTTATTTGCTGCCCGGCAATAATATAAAGTTTTTCAATGATACCGCTCACCTGCGATTTCATATTAACTTCCTTGCGCGGTGTTACTGAACCTGTAGCAACAGTTTTTTTAATGATACTTGTATCAAAAGGAGTTACCGTTTTAAAAACTTCCGGTGGTGTTTGCGATTTTTCAAACAGGAAGTAAAACGTCCAGATGATAAGGCTCAAAAAGCCAACTATTAAAATGATATTTCTTATTTTTTTGATCATAGGTCAATTAGTTAATTTGTCAATTCGGCAATGAGCCAATTTTACTTTTTATTTTTTAATTCAACATCCATTTTTAATTATCAAATTGACCAATTGTCTCATTGACTAATTTTTATTCAGCTCTCAATGCCTCTACTGGTTTTATCGACACTGCTTTACGTGCAGGAATTAAACCGGCAATTGCACCACTTACTATTAATACAGTTAAGGCTTTTAATGCGACTGAAAGATCAACTGTTGGGTTTGTGAACATCTCTCCCGATTCGCCTATCATCGAATTTAATAATTCTAACAAACCGATCGCTGTTACTAATCCAAAATAACCAGATATAGCCGTTAAAAAAACTGCTTCAATTAAAATTTGTCCAACAATTTGTAAAGGTACTGCACCCAAGGCGCGCTTTACTCCAATTTCTTTTGTGCGCTCTTTTACTACTATCAACATAATATTACTGATACCAATAACACCGGCCAATAAAGTGCCAATACCAACTATCCAAATAAGTACCTCGATGCCGATAAACAAACCATTTAATTTATTGTATTCAACTGCCATGTTCCAATGCCCTATCGCCTTCTGATCATCCGGCGCAATTTTGTGACGCTCGCGTAAAACAGAAAGCACTTTTTCTTCCGACTCTTCGGCCGGCACATCATCTTTTGATTTGATAGCAAACCAACCAACAACATCGCCCATATTAAATGCATTTTGAAAAGTACTAAAAGGAATATTTACTCTTTGTGATTGTTGTCTTCCTTCATCGCCTCCGGCAGCAGGAATTGTTAATCCAACCACTTTAAAGTAAACGCCATTCACGCGTATGTAGTCTCCAATTACATTTTCGCCTTTTTTAAATAACATTTGTGCAACGCGTGGACCAATAACACAGATCTTTCTTTTTTCTTTTATATCCAGATCATTTATAAAACGTCCTTTACTTATTCTTACCTGCGCAATTTCTGTTGAGTTTGGAAAACTGGCTTGTATCTCGCAGGGAGCGGTCTTTAAGCCACGAACAACATTATTGGCGCCTTCGTATCCACCCAACTGATTCAATGGCGAAACAACATCCAGATCAGGCATTTGTTTTATAGCTTCAACATCAGCAAGATTAAAATTAAAATTCCTGCCGGGCTTCATGCCTTTATAAGCCTTTGTGGTTTGTTGTGTCCAAATAAAAAAACTGTTTGTTGCTGTACCCGCAAATTCATTTAAGATGCCATTGCGCAAACCGTTACCAGAACCAAGCATGATCACCAACATAAAAATTCCCCAAAATACACCGAGCATGGTGAGAAAGGTCCGTAATTTATTTTTACGAATGGTTGCAAATATTTCCTGCCAGTTATCTCGTTCAAAGATCATTTATCCTTCTCGTAATGCTGTTATTGGTTCAACCCTTGCTGCTTTTATTGCGGGAAAGAATCCTGCTAAAGCCCCTGCTAAAATTATCAATCCAACCGATAATAATGCAATACTTATATCCACATTTGGGTCCTTAAAAAAATCTCCCTCTAGTCCAGCTGCTTTTAATCCTTCTACAACACCTATTCCGGCAAGTAAGCCAACGTAACCTGCAATGGAAGTAATAAAAACCGATTCCTGAATAATTAACGACACAATTGAAAAAGGTGTTGCGCCAAGCGCTTTTCTCACACCAATTTCTTTTGTCCGCTCTTTTACAATTATCATCATAATATTACTTACGCCAACTACTCCGGCTATCAATGTAAAAATACCAATAATTAAAATAAATATTTTAATACCATCCAACATCGACATAATGCGAACGTACTCAACATTATTATTTGAAACATTAAGCGCATTTATATCCATTGGATTAAAATGATATTTTTTTGCAAGATTTTTTCTTATTTCATCTGCTATTAACTCACTTCCTTCAACACTAACGGTACCAGTACTTGCCCATATAGTCCCAACGTGATCTTTGCCATTGCTTATGCGTTGTTCTGTTAATAAAGGAACATAGATACGATCGTTATCTCCTTTACCAGGATCGTTAAATACACCTACTACTTTATATTTTGTTCCGGCCGCATCTATAAATTTATCAATTGGATCTTCATTTTTAAATAAGGCATTACGAACAGGAATACCTATGATGCAAACTTTTCTGAATTCATTAAAATCAATTTGATTAATAAAACGACCGGAAACTATTTTTGCTTTTTCGAGAAGGTAATGATCTGGCGCAACAGGACGAACAATAAAACCTGCATGTTCATTTTTGTAAGAAAGTATTTTAGTCTGATGTCCGTGATTAACCGCGGTTGCATGATCGATACCTTCAATGTTTTTTTGAATGTGATAAAAATCGGCGTTATGTAATTGTATTGTTCTGCCCGGCTTATAACCTTCATAAGCCATGCTTGTCATTCCGCCATCTATCCATATGCTATTAGCTGCATCATTACCAAATTGTTCCTGTGCACCATTACGTAAACCCTGGCCGGCAGCCAACAAAATAATAAGAATAAAAATTCCCCACGCTACGCTAAAAGCCGTAAGTATGGTACGAAGTTTATTCTTCTTGATCGTTCCTAATATTTCCTGCCACTTGTCGAGGTCAAACATTTCAAAAATTTTTAAATTTTAAATGATAAATTTTAAATTAACCCGGGAAAAATCCATTTATAATTTTTCATTTATAATCTCTCATTATATTATAAGTCCATCCTTTAACCGTATTGTTCTATCTGTTAACGCTGCAATATCATTTTCGTGTGTTACCAATACAATAGTTTTGCCTTGTTTATGAATATCTTTAAAAATATCCATCACCTCTATAGATGTTTGTGAGTCTAAAGCCCCTGTTGGCTCATCGGCAAAGATCACTTTTGGATTACTTATCAAAGCGCGGGCAATAGCTACCCGTTGTTTTTGTCCGCCGCTTAATTCGCTTGGTAAATGGTTGGCCCAATCAAGCAGTCCCATCTTGTCTAAATATTCCAAAGCTTTTTTATTACGTTCTTTGCGAGAAACTTTTTGATAGTATAGTGGCAAGGCCACATTTTCCATGGCGTTCTTAAAAGACAATAAATTAAAGGATTGAAAAACAAAACCAATGAACTGATTACGGAGTTGTGCAGCTTTTTTTTGAGAAAGATCTTTAACAAGGGTATTATTAAGATGGTAGCTACCCGAATCGTAATTATCTAAAATACCCAGGATATTTAAAAGTGTTGATTTGCCTGAACCGGAAGAACCCATAATTGAAACAAATTCTCCCTCCTTTATATACAGATCGATGCCTTTTAGTACTTCAAAAGAGGCATCAGCTAGTTGATAAGATTTACGGAGTTGATCAAGCTTAATCACGCCTAAAATTAGATATAATACGCTTAAGATGTTTACCGTTTGTACTCAAAAAACTGCTTTTAAGGAATTTTAAGTTTTTTATTTATACTTTTATAAAAGCATAAGAAAGTATACTACCCCCGATGGAAGCTTTTAATACAGTAAAATTTGTTGATCTTTTAATTAAGAATTGGAAAAAATTTGCACTTGTTACATCCGTTGCTGTTGCCATTTCGGTTTTAATTTCTTCTCCATTTATAATGAAACCCGATTACAAATCGACTTTTATTGTATATCCAACTAATTTAATGCCTTTTAGTAAAGAATCGGGTACCGAACAATTATTTCAGTTCTTTAGCAGTGAAGAAATTAAGACCGCGCTTACAAAACGTTTTAACCTCTTTAAACATTACGAAATTGATACTACCGACGAAAAGGCACAATTTAAATTCAACAAACATTATAATTCAAACATTCAAATAAAATTTACGCGCTATCAATCTATTGAAGTAAGCGTGACCGATAATTCTCCTACACTTTCAAAACAGATTGCAGAAGGGATGATAGAAGAAGTAAATATCCTCATCCGGCAGCGAAAAAAAGAAAAATATACCGAATATGTTGATCTGTTTACCAAACAATTAAATTTAAAGAAAAATGAAATTGATTCGCTTGAAGCTAAAATAAAATTTATGCGGATAAATTATGGACTGTTGGATGTGGGAGCTCAATCAAAAATTTTAAGTAAAAAATTGGTCAAAAAAGAGTTGAATGAGTCGGATAAAACATTATTGATCAATTTAAAGGAACATAGCGGCGAATTCACCATCCTGCAAAACCGTTTTGCACTTGAGTTAGATAATTATGGAAAGTTAAAACAATCCTATGATAAGAATCTTATCGATTTTAATGGGAATCTTAGCTACACTACCATTGTTTCGTACCCTAATTTACCTGATAAAAAAAATTGGCCAAACAGATTTTTGATAGTATTGATTTTCACCTTTACTTCTCTTTTACTAACTGGAATTATCTTACTTTTTAAAGAGAAAAGATCAATTAAAGGTCTTGAGTAATACAAAGGCTGCCCAATAATACGGTTGCGGATATTTTTTCTTTACTTCTAGTTGTGCTAGTTTAAAAGCTGTTTCAGAATTTTGAGATTCGGCATAATTCTTATAGAATTCTGTCATTAAAAATTGGGTAGCATAATCATCTACCGGCCACAAACTCATAATTATATTTTTTGCGCCGGCAATAGTAAACGAACGCTGTAAACCCGCTACCCCTTCGCTTCCCATATCATCGCCCAAGCCGGTTTGACAGGCTGAAAGGACAACAAGATCGGTATTTGATAAATTTAAAGACGACGCTTCGTATGCAGTAACAATGCCGTCATTCTCTGAATCTTTGTTTAAAGAATCGGCTGTTGAAGGACCGGCTCCTGCAAGAATTATACCGGAGCGTAAAAACGAATTATCTTTTATGACTGAATTCTCGAACCCTAAAAATAATTTATCATCACTCTCAATATTTTTTAAATAAAAACCGTGTGTCGCTATATGCAATATTTTTGGTGAATTTACTTTTCTTAAATTTTCTTCGCTGGCAAATTGTTCGGTATAACTATTGGCCTTCCAGTCTTTAGCAGAAAGACTTTTAGCAATTTCCTCCACTTCGGTTTTTGTGCCAGGTAGTTTAGTAAGATTAGTAAGTCCAAAACGTTGTGCAACCATTTGCGTTGCTTCAAGAGCTACCTTTGTTTTCTGTTTCTTAAAATCATAATCATAATCCGGGTAGCCAAATAAATCGGCAGTTAAATTTAGATTAAGATCGGTTTTAGCATTTTTTGAAATAGAACCAAGGTTCGAGATCTGGTAAATATCGTGATCATCCACCAAATATTTTTTCGTAGCTGGATTATATAAACTTAAAAAACTTAATTTATGAAAGATGCCATCCGAACTGATGTAAATACGATTAACTCCTTTTAAAGAATTTTCAAGCGGTTTAATAAAGGCAGTGTAACTTAAAGTGTCTTTTAACTGATCGTCAATAGCGTAAATGTAGTGACTGAATTTTTTTCCTTCGAGTTCATCACCATTTTTATAGATAACAAATTCCGGTGCTGCTGATTTATTTTTTACTATGAGCGCTCCGTATTTTACGACTCCCTGAGAGTCATTAACCGCTTCATTCACTTTAAAGATCTCAATAGCAGCTTCGTTATCATTTAAATTTTGCTTTAATTGATCGAACGAAACAACTCCTACACTCGCAAAGTTCTTAAGCTTGGTCTTTAATCGCGTTTCTAATTCGGATGATTTTTTAAACAGGTCGTTATTATCAAATGCCGCTTCTGTAGATTTGTAATTATTCAATAGCTCATTCTTTACCAATAACCAATCAGTGTAAATCTTTTTAAGATCAGCATCGCTACTGGCCTCTACCTCTTTTTTTAATTTTGCCGAACGATTGGCGAGCAATGATTTTAATTGTAACTGATACCTTAGGGCACGTTTTAAATGTTCGCTAAAATCTTTTGTAGGTTTATTCAATTTATAATTGATCAAATAAATATTATAACTTTCAAATACAGGGGTAATAAAAGAAAGGTAGGCTGCTTGGTCACCTTCGCTCATCGAATTAAAATAACCGTTTATTTGTCCTGAATAATAATCAAGACATTCAAAATATAAAAGTGTAGCGTCCTCAAAACGGCGTTGTAAAGAATAGACCTCTGCTAGTGCCAATTGCGCCTCAGCAAAGAGTTCATGCTTACGACCAAAATTACGCTCGGTTAAAACCAAGGCTTCTTTTAAATTTATTTCTGCTTTTTGTAACTGGTTTGTTTTACGGTACAAACCATAAGTGGAAATTAAATAAGACGCATAACGAAAATGATTTTTGCCAACGCTGGCTTCAATAATTTTAAGTGCTTTTAACTTACACTCTTCTGCTTTTGCGTAATTTTTAAAATGCAAATAACATAATGATAAACTGTTTAAACAGTTACCATAACTTTGATGTTCTTCGCCAACAACTTCCAGGTAAATATCTTTGGCTTGTAAATTCTTTTCGAGGGCCTCTTTAAAATAACCTGCATCAAAATAAACATTTGTAAGGTTAGAAACAGCGTTGGCATAATTTTCCGTCTTAGTACCATAACGTTCCTTGCGTATATCCAGTGCTATCAATAATAATTCAGAAGCTTCGCCATATCTGCCTAATATTCTGAAAAGATCGGCCTTGTTGCTTAAGGTGCTGCAATACGCTTCTGTATTTGTTTCTTTATTTGCCTTACGAATCTCGAGTGAATTATTATAACATTCTTCTGCTAATTTTAGTTGCGAAATATTTTTATAACATAGGGCAAGATTATTTTCGATGGTAGCTAAAATATCCCTGTCCTTTACCTTATATTTATAATGCAAGCCTTTAGCTTTTTTCAAATTACTTATCCCCTGCTCGTATTCTCCAACTTCCCTGTACAAATCGCCAAGGTTAGATATGGTAATGATATGACCAAGTGTATCGCCTAATAAAAGTAATTTGTTCTCGTTCACAATTCCTGAATATATCTCAACCGCTTGTTTATAATCCCCTGTGTTTTGATAGATAATTGCGTTACAATTTAATAAGCTGTAATAGCGTTTATTATTTTCACCATCCATGGTCTTATAATAAAAAAGCAAGGCGTCAATATATGGTTTAGCCTGGCTGTATTTTTCAAGATCTATTAATAAACGGGTGTAGTCATAAAATATACCTGTGTATTCGCGACTGGATGGACCATAAATAGCGGCGATACCGGCCATGCATTTTACATAGTACTTCTCTGCCTCCAGTAAATTATTTGAGTTGTAATTATAAATGGCAAGGCTTAGTTCAACAATATGTTTTAAAGTAGTGTCTTTTGCTGTTTTGGCGTATTCGTATGACTTTAAATAATTTTCTTCTGATTTATCAAATTTAGAAAGATCGTAATAATTGTTTGCTAATAAACTATAAAGCTGGGTGGAATTATCAGGATACTGCGCTAAAACATTTTTATATTTTGAAGCGAAGGCCTCAGCTTCATTTACCGAAACAGGAGTTCCTGCTTCGAGCTTTTTATTTATAACAGCCCAATCCTTTTCGTAATTTTGGGCAGACAAAAAATTAAAAAAGAAACTGAAGATGATTATTTTTAAATGTAACTTCACGTATCAAATTTAACCAAACTTTTATGAAAAAAATATTTTATCTCTCTACTTGCAGTACCTGCGCAAGAATTATTGGCGAACTTGGACTTAAAGAAAAAGGTTTCCAGTTTCAGGACATTAAAACAGAGAAAATAACCGAATCGCAATTAGAAGAGTTAAAGAAAAGAACAGGCTCATATGAGGCTTTATTCAGTAAAATTGCTCTAAAATACAGGGCATTAAAGCTAAATGAGAGAGTATTGACTGAAGCGGAAATGAAAAAATATATTTTAGAAGAGTATACTTTTTTAAAACGACCGGTGATTTTAATAAAAGATAAAATATTTGTAGGCAATTCAAAAAGTACAATTGCAGAAGCAAAAAAAGCCTTATAACAAAAAACCCCTTCCGTTGCCGAAAGGGGTTTTTTATTTATTTTAAATTCTACCCTTCAATATTATCATCTACCGAATCGGCAGGTGCTTTACCAGATTTAATTTTAGATTGATGAGCTTCCTGCTTTTGTTTTTTGATAGCCTCGTATTTTGTTTTTTGTTCAGGGGTTAAAAAAGCATTCACACTAACATCAAAAGCATCCATATTCTCTTTAACTTGCTTGTGCAGCTCTTTTCTTTGCTCAGGAGTTGTAGATCCTTTTAATGTTTCACGATGGCGTTGATTTATCATAATGCGTTTTAAAGCTGCAACTTCCCAATTTGATTTTTGCTCAGCATTAAGACCAAGTTTTTTCTCTGCCCAGTTAGAACCTTTTTTTGCGCGTTCTTCAGGGGTTAGATCTTTTTTGTTTTCTTGTTTTTTAACTGGTGTTGCAGTTGTAGCATCCTGCGCGTTACCTACCATAGTTAAACCTGTAACTAAAGCAAGCGATAAAATTATTTTTTTCATGTTTATATTTTTGTTTTTGACTTATCTAAGATAAAAAGGTTTAATCGATATTGCTAATTTATTTTTTTAATAGTGTTATTTTCATCCTAATATCCTCAAGAGGCCGGTCTCGTTTATCGGTTTTGGCTTCAGCTATTTTATCTATAACTTCCATACCCTCAATTACCTCACCAAAAACCGTGTAAGTACCATCCAGGTGAGGGGTTCCACCCACAGTAGTGTATGTATCAATTTGCTCTTTATTAAATTTATAAGGTGGGGTTTTCATGTTCTCAGTCATTATAAAAGCTTCTATTTGAACGTTTACAAATGCTGCACTATCTGTTTTATTTTCTGATTTTAAACGATCATAAGTTTGTTTTAATTTTTTACCCTCATCGGTCTTCATAAAGGCCCTTGCACAATTATGGTAGCGGGTTTTGTTTATACGCTCTTCATATTTGGTTAGGTCTTCTATGGTCCTTTTTTTACCCTGTACAATATAAAATTGCGAGGCGCTTGATTCAAATTTTGGGTTTATATCATCGCCTTCGCGCGCTGCAGCCAACCTGCCTTTTTTATGAATGACCTTTGGATTGAACTCTGCGGGAATAGAATAACCCATATCTCCATGACCAAGAGAATCGCCGGGTTTAGCCTTTTTGCTTAAAAGATCGCCACCCTGGATCATAAAGCTGTTAATTACCCTGTGAAACAAAAGAGAATCGAACACCTTTTCATTTACCAGTTTCAAAAAATTAGCTTTATGTAAAGGGGTTTCTTCAAACAATTTTATTTTCATTTTACCATAATTTGTTTCTATGATAATGGTTTCTTTACTCAGGGTTTGAGCATTTACAGTAACTAAAACCACATTTAAGCTAAAAATTAGGCTAATTATCTTTCTCATTTAAAATAGTTTGCTTATATTTGTTAAGCTAATATCAATATAATTTTATTATGAAACCAATTGCAATAATTCTTGCTGGATTTTTGATCTCAACATTCCTATTAACCAATACGTCATGTGTTAAAAACACAGATTGTAAGGCCACTATTAATTGTGTGGATTCGTTAGGTATACCGGTTAATAATGCAGCCGTACTTTTATATGCAACTATTAAGACCTCTAGTGGCGGAACCGTTACTGCCGACCTTAAAGCAAACGCTACAACCGATGCAGGTGGTCAGGTTAAATTTACCTTTAAACTACCCGCTATTTATGATATTAGGGCTACAGTAATATTACCCTCGCCAAGTACCCGTACCCTTGTAGGTACCGGTATTATTAAGCTGGAAGAAGGAAAAGGTGCTGAAAAGACCGTTACATTAAAATAAATTAAATGTCATTACCATTGTTTAAAAGCTATCCTCAAAAGGGGTAGCTTTTGTTTTTTTATTAAATTTTAATGTATATATTGTACTGGTAATTTGTGATCAAAGTTAAATTTATAGCCAGATCTTTTTTACTGCTTTCTGCGGTAATAGTGAGTTCGTGTAAACAAAGCGAATCAACTACCACCTCAGACGACGAAGGGATTATTGAATTTTCTGCGGCTGCAGTTGATGAAAAACACCCTTTATATGGTTTGGCGCCCAATTCGGCCACTTTAAAATATAAAAAAGAAAAATTTGCCCTGGAAATGACCTCCATGGGTATGTTCAATACTTCCATTATTGGAGATACAAAGGCAAAGACCGTAACCCAGACCGTTAAGTTCCTGGATATAAGGCAAGCGTGTATCGAGAACGAAAAAGATATTGTAGCCGATAACCTTAATTTTGTTTTAAAAATTGAAGAGACCAATGAGACAAAAAAGATCATTGGCCTTAAAAGTCATAAAATTAAAGTAACCATGGCTAACGATCCTTCGGTTACCTTTGACGCCTGGTATACCAAAGAACTGGGCATGGAAGATTGCAATAGTCTTAACCCATATGCGCAAATAAAAGGAGTACTACTAGACTATAGGGTAAAGAAAATGGGCATGGAAATGCACTTTGTTGCCACATCGCGCAAACAGGTGGAGGTATCTGAATCTACTTTTGAGGTCCCAGCATCTATGAAGATGGTAGGTAAAGAGGAACTGGCAAAGGTTTTTTCTAATTAAATTATTGCCGACCACCTATCACCTTAAATTCTTACCTTCCTAAACAGGGCTTTTTTAGTTTTAAACCTAAGGGAAAAGAAAAGCTTTTATTTTTAATCTTAATTTTATTTTATACATTAGCCGACTATAATTTTGACCACATTTAAATTTATATCTAAGTATCTAACTGTTTTTGTAGCAGTGTTGTTTTTAACTTCATGCGCGTCTGATAAATCGGGCGGTAATGAAGAAGGTATTATTGAATTTGAAACTAAGGCTATTGACGAGCAACACCCTCTTTATGGTTTAGCCCCTAGCTCGGCTACTTTAAAATACAAAAAAGAAAAATTTGCAATTGAAATGAGTACAATGGGCATGTTTAATACCGCTATTATTGGCGATACAAAAGCAAAGACCGTTGCTCAAACCGTTAAGTTCATGGATATTAAACAAGCTTGTATCGAGAACGAAAAAGATATTATTACCGATAACCTTGATTTTGCTTTAAAGATCGAAGAGACAAAAGAAACCAAAAAGATCATAGGTTTAAAAGCGCACAAAATTAAAGTAACAATGGCCAACAACACTACCATTACTTTTGATGCCTGGTATACTAAAGATCTAGGAATGGAAGACTGCAATATCTTAAATCCATACTCACAGGTTAAAGGTGTTCTGTTAGATTACCGCGTTAAAAAAATGGGCCTGGAAATGCATTTTATAGCTAAAAAATTAAGTAAAGTTGAAGTTCCAGATAATACTTTTGAGATCCCGGCCTCTATGAAGATCGTTTCAAAAGAAGAAATGGCCAAATTTTTTGCCAATCTTCAATAATAATTTCCTTTCGTACTTTTACATAAATTTAACACCAAATTATTTTTAACTTGGTACTATATTTGGATACAATAATGACAAACTCTAAAACAAATAAAATGAAAAAAATAATCACGTCGGCTGCATTATTATTTATTACAGCATGTGCCATTGCCCAGGATAATTACACCGTTAAAATGAGTATGAAAATTGAAGGTTTACCACCTGAGTATGCAGGTTTTGGTGAACAAGACATGGTGAACTATGTTAAGGGTGAAAAATACCGTAATGAAATAAGTAGTATGATGATTACTTCTGTTAGTTCATTTGATGGTAAAAAACTGACATCCATATCTGAGCAAATGGGTAACAAATCGGGTTACACAGCTACTAAAGAAGAATTAGATGCTGCCGCCAAAACTGAAAAACCTGAACCAAAACCAAAAATTGAATACACCACAGATAAAAAAACAATTGCAGGTTACGAATGCACAAAGGCAATTTTAACAGCAGTTGATAAAGATAAAAAAGAGAACAAAATGACCCTTTGGGTAACAGATAAAATTAAATCTAACCAAGCCCAAGGAAAAAAATCGGGTGGCAGAGGAATGATGATGGATTTTGGCGATCTTAAAGGCTATCCTTTAGAATTTGAAATGGCACAAAGCCAACAAGGAATGGATATGAAGATCTTAATTACTGCAACCGAAGTTCTTACTACGCCAATTGATGATGCTACATTTAATGTAAGTACAGAAGGATATAAAATGATGAGTTATAAAGAGTGGAATGATAAAATGAAAGCCGCGCAAGCCGAAAAGTAATCATACAAAATATTAAAACAAAAAGCCCTTCGTAAACGAAGGGCTTTTTTTATGCAATTGCTTTTTCGGTAAATATTATTTTGTTTTCTTCGAGCTCTTTTAATAAAGGCAAATAGATCTCTTTTTTTGTGGGGATCTGCACACCACTTAAATTAAATTGTTTGGTCAAAAAATTCTTTACAGTAATAGCTAAGGGCAAACCAACTGTTAGCGCCATACCTGTGTGATTCTCATCTTTACCAATAACAACCAAAGATGAATTTAATTTTTGAATATTTTTTCCGGGTAAAATATATTCAAACTGGTGCTGCATTACGATCATATCTTTATCGTTTGGCTTTAATTTCCACTTCTCTTCCAATAAAGCTTGTAACAATTGTGCCGGAGTTCCTTCAGCAATCTCAATTTTTTTATCAGAGAATAATTCCAAATAATCCATTTGTTTTTCGATCTCAGCATCCCAGCCAGCGCCAATAAATTCTTTTAGCCTGTCTTTTAAATTTCCTTTGCCACTGGGCAAAAAAGAACTTAGTAATGAAGTATACGTTAGATCATTTGCATTGGATATTTTTGAAGAATCATCGGTTAAACCCAACTTCACAAATACATTCCAGGCTTTACAGTAACCATGCTGACGAAGAGTTCCCCTTACCATAGTCTTTATATTTTCTAGCCCGTAAGATTCAATATAACTTATACTATCGCGGTTCGCGTAAGCATCAAATTTTCCATAGTCATCCATCTCAATAACATCGGTTTGTGTGAACAAACGGTTGTACGGAATAAATTTTAATGTGCCTTCATCTAAATATTGTGCTGTACCCTGCCCTGCTAAAACAACATTACGCGGGTTCCAGCTGAATTTATATCCCCATGGGTTATCATTGCTTTCGGGGGCAACCAAACCGCCGCAATATGACTTGAAAGAAATTATATCTCCACCCTCTTGTTTGATCTCATCAATTAATTTCATAGCACTTGCATGATCAATTCCCGGATCAAGCCCGCACTCATTTAACAGGATTATATTTTTTTTCTTCGCTTCATTGTCCAGAGCCTTCATATCAGCGCTCACGTAACTTGCAGTTGCTAAATGTTTTCCAAACTCCACACAATCCCTTGCCACGTCGCCATGCATAAATGCCGGAAGCATAGAGATCACCAGATCGTGTTCTATAATTACCAGTCGGCGTTTTTCCTCATTCTTAATATCAAAACTAATTGCTTTTCCATTTTGGTGGTTGCCAACTTTTTCCTGCGCTAGTTTTATATCAACATCTGCAACAGTAATTTTCCAATCATGAACAGAAGAATTTATTAATAAATAATCTATTAGAGAAACTGTAGAGCGACCTGCTCCTATTATTAAAATTTTAACCATACAGGAACAAAATTACTATTTTGCAGATAATATAGCCACAGATTACGCAAATTTTCACAGATAATTAATTTGTATAAGCACTAAATAAAATCTGTGCTATCTGTGAAATCTGCGGCAAAAAACACATTTATTAATAGACAGCAATCCTGCGAGCATGCTAAAAATCAAACTTTACATAAAATAAAGGTAAAAAACCCAACTGGTAGTTTTTGATCAACGGGTCGGCATTGATATCAGCTGGATCGGGCGCATAACTCAATGCCAGGATATTTTTTGTAGCTAAAACATTTACCAGATCTAAAGCAATTTCAGTTGCTACTTTTTTGCCATTTATTTTATATGCGATTTTTAGATCTAAACGGTTGTATGGCGCAAATTGCAGGGTGTTAACCTTATCATCCTGTGCAACTACATCCATTATAGCATTACTTGCAGCTAAATTCACAGGCGAATAACGTTTGCCGCCACCATAGGTAATTTTACCGCCGAAGCTTATTGCATTTCTTTTATCTTTTCCAACATTTATTTCGTAGCCTGCCAATAAATTGGTCATGTAATTACCATTAAAATCGGTATTAGCAGTTTTTCCATTACTGGCTGTATACTTACTATCAAACAAACTTCCGCTAAACATAAAAAAATAATGTTTGTGAAATAATTTTTCTACCGTAAACTCTAATCCATAATTGTAACCCGTTCCTGTATTTACCATCGTATACATTGGAAAAAATCGATTGAACGTTGCACCTCGGTTAAGCGTAGAAACACTGGAAGGAACAACATACACCGGCACATTCCACAAATACTGATAATATAATTCGGTTTTAAACTTTAAATATTTTGTGGCGAAATAATCGTAACCAAAAACCAAATGTTGACTCTTAGTAAAATCAAGATCTTTATTGCTCAATGTTTTATTTGTATTCGATACTAAAACTCCGGTGTTAGGATCTGTTCCCGGATTAACGATACTGTCCGGCACTGCAAAATATAAATAGGTTGATTGCATTTGACTATGTAAACCATAAGCCAAACTTAATACCTGATTAGGTTTAAATTGATAACGTAAACTTGCACGTGGCTCAATAGTATATTTATTATTTAAAGTAAGGTATTGAGTAAAGATGCCTGTATTTACACTTAGCTTCTCGTTAAATTTATGTACGTAAGTAACGTAAGGTTGTATCAAATAAAAACTTTCTTTGGAGTTGATCCTTGTTTTGTAAGTTTTATTTTCGATTGGTAAAGCCAACGTATCATATAAAGAATTTATTTTTGCTTTGTCAAAAAAATCAACATCAATACGGTTGGCAAAAAAGCCTGCCTTAACACTATTTTTAGGATTTAATTTACTTTTAATATACCAGGCTAACGTTGTTTTTCCTTCATAAAAATCATAACCCAAAATTTGTGGTATTGTATCGTTAGGTTTAAAATTATCATCCCTTAAAACTAAATAATGATCAACATCCAATGTTTGAACACCATAAGCAAGACTGGTCTTCATAACAGTTCTGCTATTTAAAGCATAAATATTATTTAGTGTTGTAAAGCCCATTTTTGAAGTAAAGTATTGGTCGCGCGTCTGATCTCCATACAACTCTTTTGGCCTTGTAGTTTGTTTACTTAAAATAATTTTAATTGTACTTGCGCCGCCAATACCACTAAAAGAAAATACACCTGCTTTTTTAGTCGGAAAATTAAATCTGAATGCGCCGTCCTGATACTCTGGTACCGCGCTTGTCCCTAATCTTATATTCAAGAATGACAACATGTTTAATGTAGAGTACCTGTAGTTTATCAAATAACTACTGCCTTTTGCTTTATTGATCGGACCTTCTAATGATAATTCTGTTCCTAAAATACCAAACTGAAAAGTGCGTTCGTGTTTTTCGTTATTACCGTTTCGCATTTTAAGATCGAACACACCACCTAACGCATTACCATAATTTGCAGGAAATGCACCTGTATAAAATTCGCTGTTGGAAAGATATTTGTTATTTATAATAGCAGTTGGTCCGCCCGCAGAACCGGCTACGGCAAAGTGATTGGGGTTTGGAATATCAATATCTTCTAAACGCCATAACAAACCTGCAGGACTGTTCCCACGAATAACAATATCATTTCTTGAATCGTTTGTACCTTGCACACCAGCAAAATTTTGCGCCATTCGCGCAGGATCTTGTCGCGAACCGGCGTAACGTTCAGTTTCTTCAATACTAAAAGATTTCATGTTAACCGATTGCATGGTGTTTACCACATCGGTATCGTTAGATGCTTTCACTTCTACCTCAGCAATATCAACCGTACTTTCTTCGAGTTCAATATTTAAAACCATTTCTTTTCCTGAAGTAATAATTACATCACTTACTGGAACTGCTTTATAACCCGTGTATGTAAATAAAAAAGATTGGCGACCAATAGGAACACCTGTTAATTTAAAATAACCGTCGTTATTTGCAGTTACAACTAAATTAAGTGCGGTAGATCTTAATTGTACGATCGCTCCGGGCAAACCAATGCCTGTAACTTTATCTACCACCTTACCTTTAACGGTTTGTGTTATCTGAGCAAAAAATACATTTGATAAACAAATAAGACTTAATACAACTAGTTTAATTTTCATGATTACTTGTCTTTAATTTTTATCAAAAGTATTTTAATGGTTTTTAAGGTCTGTAGTATAAAATGTAAATAAAATATTTTTTTTCGCATTTATCGCAAAAAGAAATAAGATTTTACTCAATTAATAAAGTTCATTAAATAAAAAATGCCCGTTTTGCGGGCATTTTAGATCAATAAGATATATTGCAGAGTTTATTTACTTTTTACTTTTAATAGCTGACCAAAAGTAAGATTGTTTGATTTTAAATTGTTTAAAGATTTAATGTCCACTACTTCAACGCCATGCTTTTGAGCAATACTGAATAAGGACTCACCTTTTTTTACTTTGTGCCAGATGAATTCACCTTTTGTAGAAGAGTTGTTTTCAGCAACTAATTTACCATCTTTATCTTTATTTGCAGCTAAGTTCTGGTCGTTCTTACCTTCTGCTTTAACTTCAAGTTCTTTAGATTTTGGTTTCTCTCTAACGTAAACAATTATTTTCTTCCCAGCCTTTACACCTTTTTTACCAACGTAATTCCAATTTCTAAGATCAGAAACTGTAACCCCATATTTTCTTGCAATGGTGCTTAATTTCTCTCCCGATCTAACGGTGTGAACCTTTTTTACTTCTACTAATGATTCAACTATTAAACCTTCTTTTTGCTGTGCGTGAATAGCTGCGTAAATATCTTGTTCATTATTTAGAAAAATACCAATTTTATTTTTTGGTAAACACATAGCATTACCACCCGCAGGAATAATATTTTTTCGGTACTGTGGATTAAAGTATAAGATCTCTTCCATAGTAATATCTAACGCTTGCGAAAGTTGTTCAAAGTTCATTTGTTCTTTTAAAACAACAGTGTCTACTTCAAAATAGGTTTTGCGTGGCACCGCAGGATAAATATTGTGTTCCGGTCCATAACTCATCACATAGTTAGCTGCAATAAATGCAGGTACATATCCTTGCGTTTCTGTAGGTAAGTATGGACGTATTTCCCAGTATGTTTTTTTACCACCGCTTCTTCTGATGGCTTTGCTGATTGTGCCAGGACCTGCATTATAAGCTGCAAGCACCATTTGCCAATCGTTAAACATCCCGTAAAGTGATTTTAAATATTCTGCTGCTGCAACAGTAGCTTTGTATGGATCGCAACGTTGATCAATATAAGAAGTAACATTTAAACCATACATTTTACCGGTTGGGTACATGAATTGCCAAAGGCCTGTTGCGCCAGCTCTTGATTTGGCATAAGGAATTAAAGCGCTTTCAATAACCGCTAAATGTTTTAATTCTAAAGGAATATTATAACGATCAAAAACTTCTTCGAACATTGGGTAATACAATTGCGCCACTCCCATCATACGGCTTACACTCTCGCGTTTGCGGAAAGCGTACATATTGATAAAACCTTTTACATGTTCATTATATACAAGATCGAAAGGGGAATTAGCATCTAATTTAGCCAAACGGGATTGGTAAGTATAATCGTCGTATTTTGGAATACTATCTACACCAAATTTGTATTTATTGTTCTTTGGAAAAACGGGCTTTGAAAAAGCGGTCTCAAACATTTTTTGTGAAGACAAACTATCCAGCATTGCTGCAATAGGATCGTCCACCCCAAATGTTTGCGCTTTTATAAATGCACTCGTTAATATAAATGCTAAAACACAATATTTTTTTAGTGAAACCATGTTTGTAGTGATTAAAAGCTTGTATATAATTATTAAACGGTAAATTCTTAAAAACGTTACAATTTAAAATTAATATTTTAAAAAAGCAATATCAATCATATACAAGTATAATTATTATTTGAAATTAATAGATGTTAAAGATTTTTTAATTTTTAACTTTGCGCTGTGAGAATCAAAGAAAAAGAAGAAATAGTCCTTATTAATATCGACCGAAACCCCCTGGTACTGCTGCTCTCCATAGGCATAAGCACGCTTCTTGATTACTTGGCATATACATTTATTTTAGACCTTAATCCCTGGGGCTTTGTTATGCTCATACCCGCAGTTTTCCTGTCTTTTCAAACAATTTGGCTACTTTTAACACCTTACGCCATGCTTTTTGACGACAAATTAGAGATAAAACGCACACTTTTTAGCAATAAAATGTTGTTTTTTGTTGATGTTAAAAAAGTGGGAACAGTTAAAAAAGGTAGTCTTTTTATCTCTTACAACGATGATGAAGTGACTAAGATCAACCTTTTTGGCATTAAGATCTCTCAAGTTGACACACTAAGATCTGAATTAGAGAAACATGTTACGCTTACTCTCAACAAAAGAAATTAATTTTCTGTATCCTTCCCCACTTTTTAAGTTATAATAAACATAACACTGTTTAAAATCATTTATTTGAGCGTATTTACCTGTGTCTATTAAAGTTAATTTCGTATCAACTAAACTATTTTAGCAATGTTAAATTTCATTCTTCAAACAGGCGCTTCTGTTGCAACCCTGGCAACCACAACCGACTCTTCAAATGTTGTAACCGGCATTCAAACAGCGGCCACAACACCCGAAATAACTGAAACAAAAATTTCTTTAATAGAAATGGTTGCAAAAGGCGGTCCTATTATGTTGCCTATAGCAATATTATTGCTGGTTAGCATTTATATTTTAGTAGAACGTTTATTGGTTATTGGCAAGGCATCGAAGAAGAACGAGAACCTTGTTTTAAGTTTAAAAGAAATGGTTCACAGCGGCAACATCGCCAATGCGCGCAGCATGTGTAAGAATATGAACACACCAGAAAGTTCGATGTTAGAACAAGGTGTATCGCGTATTGGACAACCTGTTGAAGAAATAAGAGAGGCCATGAACAAAAGCGGTTCTAACGAGATTGGCAAACTCGAAAAAAATCTAAATGTTTTAAATATTATTGGTCGTATTGCCCCAATGTTTGGTTTTATTGGTACCATCATTGGTGTTATTACTATTTTTTACGATATCTCTTTAGCAAAAACAGTTGAGATCGAAATTATCTCTACAGGTCTTTACCAAAAAATGGTAACCTCGGCTGGTGGCTTGGTTGTAGGTGTTATAGCTTTTATTTGTTATCACTGGTTAAACGCACGTTTAGATAAATTAGCGCACAGAATGGAAGATACGCAGATCAAATTTTTAGATATGCTTAACGAACCAACAAAATAATGTTAAATGCAAAATTTTAAATGTTAAATTAAAAAACATATGAAATTAAAAAATAATTTATCATTCAACATTTATAATTTATAATTTTCAAAAGATGGCTTTACGAAAAAAACATAGAGAAGCAGAAGTTAGTACAGATTCGTTGAACGATATCATGTTCTTTCTATTACTTTTCTTTTTGATCTTATCTACAATGGTAAGTCCTAATGCCATCAAAGTGGCCTTACCAAAATCGGATGTAAGAACAACGATCAACAATCAAATGAAACCTATTCACTTAGCTGTTACAAAAGATAAAAAATATTTTGTGAATAGTAAAGAGGTTTCTGTTGCAACGCTTGAAGCAGAGATCTCTGCCTTATCAAGCGCACAATTAGAACCAACAGTTGTTATGCATTTGGATAAAGAACTTTCTATACAGGATGAAATTGATATTATGACCATTTGTTACAAATTAAAATGCAAAACAGTTTTAGCAACTGCGGCAACAAATAAATAAAATGGAACTAACAAGAGCAGAAGAAAATAAGAACAGGGTTATTTCGGGGATAATTACATCCACGATCTTTGCATTATTACTCTTGTTCTTAATTCTATTTAAATTGATAACGCCTAACCCACCCTTCCCTGAGACCGGCGGTGGCGGTGGACAAGAACTTGCCCTTGGCATGATGAGCGTTGGTAATGATGATGTTGATTACGGATCGTTAGGAAAAGTTACTGATGTGGTTGTAGAAAAAGAAACGCCAAAAGAAAATATTATTACAGATGAAAACGGCGAGAACGTTCAGATAAACGAAACCAAACCCGAAATAAAAAATAACACTACCGTTATTACACCAGTAAAAGAAAAAGTAGTAGTAGTTATTAAAGAAAAAACTGCAGCAGAAAAATTAGCGGAGAAGTTTAAAAAGAATACCGGTAAAGATGGTGGTGGTAAAGGTAATAATGAAACAGCAGGGCAAAACGGTGATCCAGATGGCGATCCAAATAAAAATGGAAATGGCGGAACAGGTAACGGTAATGGCGGAGGCAACGGGGATGGAGATGGTCCGGGTGAAGGGCCTGGAAAAGGTAATGGTCCTGGTGGAAAAATTGGTATTGACCTAAAAGGAAGAGCAGTTGTTAAACCACCACAATTACCAAAAGATACTAAAGAAGAAGGAAAAGTTGTTGTAGAAATTACAGTAGATAGCGAAGGCAATGTAATAGAGGCAAATCCAAACGGCCGTGGTACAACCACCAGCAGCGCTTTATTAAAAGCCAAAGCAAAACAAGCTGCTTTAGCTACTAAGTTTAATGTTGAAGGTAAGTTCGAAGAGCAACGCGGAACGATCACCATAATTTTTTCATTTAATTAAAAATGACCTATCAGCAAACGCTTGATTATTTATTCGCGCGTTTACCAATGTTTCAACGTGTTGGAGCCGCAGCATATAAAGCCAATTTAGATAATACCAATAAGATAATTGAACTTCTTGGCAAGCCACATCAAAAATTAAAATTCGTTCACGTTGCAGGTACTAATGGTAAAGGCTCCAGCAGCCATATGATCGCTTCTGTTTTACAACAAGCAGGTTATAAGACCGGACTTTACACCTCACCTCATTTAATTGATTTTAGAGAGCGTATAAAAATTAACGGGAAGATGATCCCGAAAAATTACATTACCGAATTTGTAGAAAAATATAAAGAGGATTTTGAAAAAATAGAACCCAGTTTTTTTGAATGGACCGTTGGTTTGGCATTTGATTATTTTGTAAAAGAAGAAGTAGATGTTGCGGTAATAGAAGTTGGTTTAGGCGGAAGATTAGATTCAACAAATGTTATCACACCAAAAGTATCGCTCATAACCAATATAAGTTATGATCACATGAATTTTTTAGGTGATACTTTAGAGAAAATTGCAGCCGAAAAGGCAGGTATCATTAAAGCCCGCATTCCTGTGGTTGTTAGTCAATACCAAAGCGAGACAGGTCCTTTATTTAATGCCGTTGCAAAAGAATTAAAATCGCCCATACAATTTGCCGATAAGAACTATAAAGTAATTGACCATAAAATTGTAAATGGTCTTTTAAATACAACCATCTTAAATAAAATAACAAATACCGCTACAAATTTTGATCTTGACCTTACTGGAATTTATCAATTAAAGAATGTGTTGGGCGTTTTAAATACAATTGATGTTATAGAAAAAGCCGGATTTATTATTGAACCCGAAGATATTAAACGCGGACTAAAACAAGTTATTAAAACTACAGGACTTGAAGGCCGCTGGCAAACTATAAGCGAAAAGCCTTTAATAATAGCCGATACGGGGCATAACGAAGATGGAATAAAAAATGTAATTGCCAATTTAAAAAGCATCAGCTTTACTAATTTACATTTTGTTTTTGGAACCGTGAACGATAAAGATGTCACAAAAATTTTGGAATTGCTGCCAAAAGAAGCCACTTATTATTTTACAAAAGCAAATATTCCACGTGCTTTAAACGAAGAAGAATTATTTGAGCAGGCGCAAAAAATAAAATTAAAAGGCAACACTTTTCCGGATGTAAAAACTGCAATTGCTGCAGCAAAAAAAGCGTACAAAAAAAATGACCTTATTTTAATTGGAGGAAGTACTTTTGTTGTTGGTGATGCCTTAGCTGACGGCTAAAATTATCAAATATATTTGTTGAAAATGTAGCCACTAATTGCACTAATTTCTCAAATTATCGTCTTATTAAAATCTATAAGCAATATTTGTGTAATTCAGATTTTCATAGCGATGAATCGCTATGAAAATTAATTCCACTAAACAAACTTGCATTATGCTAAAATAATTAGTGACCTTTTGTGAAATTCGTGGCTAAAACTTAAGCAATTCTCAGGCGATTAAAAGAGCGTATCAATTGGCTCTGCTCCTATTCCAGGCAGGTCATTTAAATATATTTTCCCGTTTTTATATTGCACACCTTTAAATGGGTCATTCTTTAATAAATTCGGTGCGTCAAGATCTACATAATCTGCAAATTTCATTAGTTGTGCCATAGCAGATGTAGCGCATGAACTTTCGGCCATACAACCTAATAAGATCTGTAACTTATTTTGCTTCGCGTAATTCACCATTTCTAAAGCTTCGGTCAAACCTGTGCTTTTCATAAGCTTAATATTTACTCCTGTAAAACAACCTTTCAAAGAATCCATATCTTTCAAACGTTTTACACTTTCGTCAGCAATGGTCGGTATCGGACTGCGTTCAGTTACCCAGGCCATCTCATCCAACATTGTTACCGGCATGGGCTGTTCGATCAGGATCACATTTTTTTCGTGAAGCCAATGCAACATCTCCAATACTTCTTCTTTATTTTTCCAACCTTGATTTACATCAACGTACAAAGGCTTGTCGGTATATTTTCTAATTAAATTTATTAAAGCCTTATCATCTTTTGTTCCAGCTTTTATCTTTAAAATAGAAAAATCGGCCGCTTCTTTTATCTTTTGCCCGATCATCTCCTCAGCATCAATTCCAATTGTATAAGAAGTTAACCGCGAATCGCTTTTACCAATTCCCATTAGATCGTAAAAAGGTTTTCTTTCAATTTTTCCGGCAAGGTCATTCAAGGCAATATCAATTGCTGCTTTTGCTGCGTTATTTTCTAATGAAATTTCATCAATGGCTTTTATAATTTCAGAAAAAGATGAAGATGCGTGGTGAACTAAAAAAGGCTTAATCTTTTCAAAAAAAGCTATGGTACCTTCCACGGTTTCGCCTAAATAAACCGGCAAACAGGCCTCGCCATAACCAATTTTCCCTTCATGTTCTATCTTAATGAACACAGATGTGGTGGAACTCCTTGTATTTGAGGATACTCCAAAGGGGTGTTTATATTCTAAAACAAAGGTTTTATAGCTTAAAATCATTAATTTTTATTGTCAATTCATGTAAAAATATGCAAAGAATAAAACTTTGCCCAATCTATTTCTTAGAATGTGAATTTTAAGTGCTTTTTGTGCATTTTTCTGCTATTTTTGTGTCATACAAATTCTGGCATATGGCTAAAACGTTGACTGAAAAAAAATTAAAGTTCACAAAAGAACATTATTTAACCTGGTACGAATCAATGTTGTTGATGCGTAAGTTCGAAGAGAAAACCGGACAAGTTTATGTGCAACAAAAGATAAAAGGTTTTTGTCACCTCTACATTGGCCAGGAAGCCATAGTTGCTGGTACAGTAAGCGCAACTAAAAAAGGAGATAAGCATATTACAGCATACCGCGATCACGCTCACCCTATTGGCTTAGGTCTGCATCCAAAATATGTAATGGCCGAAATGTACGCCAAGATAACAGGTTGCAGTAAAGGCAAAGGTGGCAGTATGCACATCTTTAGTAAAGAACATGGTTTTGTTGGAGGCCACGGTATTGTTGGCGGTCAGATCCCATTAGGTGCCGGAATTGCATTTGCGGAAAAATATAATGGTACTGATAATGTTTGTGTTTGCTCAATGGGCGATGGTGCAGTTAGACAAGGTGCTTTACATGAAGCGTTTAACATGGCTATGTTGTGGAAATTACCTGTAGTTTTTATTGTTGAAAATAACCGTTACGCCATGGGAACATCGGTAGAACGTACCAGTAACGTACACGATCTTTGGAAATTAGGTTTGGCTTACGATATGCCAAGTAAACCGGTTGATGGCTTGTCTTGCGAAGCAGTACACGAAGCTATGGAAGAAGCTGTTGCACGTGCTCGCAGAGGTGATGGGCCAACTTTTTTAGAAATGAAAACATACCGTTACAAAGGACACAGTATGAGCGATGCCCAATCTTACCGTACAAAAGATGAAGTAAAAGAATATCAACAACAAGATCCTATTGGAAAAGTACTTGCTACTTTACAAGAAAATAAATGGATAACCGATGCGCAGATTGAAGCAATAGAAGCAAAAGTAAAAGCTTTGGTAGATGAATCAGTTCAGTTTGCAGAAGATAGTCCGTATCCAGAACCGGAAGAGCTTTACAAAGATGTTTACTCTGAACCGGATTATCCTTACATTATTGAATAAATTATTTTAGAACTTAGAATTAAGATTTAAAAATCTTAGATCACAAATAAAAAAATCTTAAATACACAATGGCTGAAATAGTAAGAATGCCCAAATTAAGTGATACCATGACAGATGGTGTAATTGCTAAATGGCATAAAAAAGTTGGCGATAAAGTAAAGAGCGGTGAATTATTAGCCGATATCGAAACTGATAAAGCAACTATGGAATTTGAATCTTTCCAGGACGGTGTGTTATTGCACATTGGTGTACAGGAAAAACAAGCCGTACCGGTTGATAGCGTAATTGCAATTCTTGGTAAAGAAGGTGAAGATATTAGTGGCCTATTGAACGGAAGTTCGGGTGGAAAAGTAGAAGAAAAGAAACAAGACAGCAAAACTGAAGACGCAAAACCCGAAACAAAGAAAACGGAAACTGCTCTCCCTTCAACTATACAAGTTGTTCGTATGCCTAAATTAAGTGATACAATGACAGAAGGTGTTGTTGCAAAATGGCATAAAAAGGTTGGTGATAAAGTAAAGAGCGGCGATCTTTTAGCAGATATTGAAACAGATAAAGCCACGATGGAATTTGAATCTTTCCAGGATGGTGTGTTAATGCACATTGGTGTTGATGCAGGAAAAAGCGTACCTGTTGACAGCGTTTTAGCAATACTTGGTAAAGGCGATGAAGATATGAAGGCTGTATTAAGTTCAGTTAGTCAGCAGTCTTCAGGGGGCAGTAAGCAGTCAACAGAAAGTAGTAAGCAGGAGGCAACAACAAGCAAACAAGAAACAACAAACAAGAAACAAGAAACTTCTAATACTATAACTTCTTCCGGTGGAAGAATAAAAGCTTCCCCTCTTGCAAAAGCATTAGCAAAAGAAAAAGGAATTGATCTTAGCAAAGTAAAAGGATCGGCAGAGAACGGAAGAATTACAAAAGCAGATATTGAAAACTATAAAGGTGGTGGTGCCAAATCAAATTTTGTTGGTGTAGAAAGTTATACTGATGAGCCTGCATCACAAATGCGTAAAACAATTGCTCGTCGTTTAGTTGAAAGCAAGAACGGAGCACCGCATTTTTACTTGAATATTGAAGTAGACATGGATAGCGCTATTTCGAGCAGAGAAGCTATCAATAAAATTAGCGAAGTAAAAGTATCATTCAATGATCTTGTTATTAAAGCATGTGCTGCGGCTTTAAGAAGGCATCCACGTGTAAACTCTTCATGGATGACAGATAAGATCCGCATTAACCATCATATTCATATTGGAATGGCTGTAGCTGTTGAAGATGGTCTGTTAGTTCCTGTTATTCGTTTCGCAGATGGAAAATCAATTTCAGATATTGCAGCCGAAACAAAAGATCTTGGTAAGCGTGCAAAAGATAAAAAATTACAACCACAGGATTGGGAAGGAAATACTTTTACCGTTTCTAATTTAGGAATGTTCGGTATAGAATCATTTACTTCTATTATTAATTCGCCTGAATCCTGTATCCTTTCAGTAGGTGCTATTCGCCAGGTTCCGGTAGTAAAGAACGGGGCTATTGTTCCGGGAAATACAATGAAGCTTACTTTAGCATGCGATCATAGAAGTGTGGATGGTGCAACGGGAGCAGCATTCCTGCAAACGTTAAAAACATTTATTGAGAACCCTGTAATGATGTTCATTTAATTTTTTATGGAAGCATTCGTTAGATCAGAAATAAAGAACGGGATTGGAACAATTACTTTTTTCCATCCTCAAAGTAATTCAATGCCGGGCACACAATTACGTAACCTTGCAGCAGAAATAGAAAAACTCGGAAAAGATAATTCTGCAAAAGTTATTGTTCTTAAAAGTGAAGGTGATAAAGCGTTTTGCGCAGGCGCAAGTTTTGATGAACTAATTGCCATTAAAGATATTGATACAGGTTTAAAATTTTTCTCAGGTTTTGCCGCAGTAATTAATGCTATGCGCAAAGCCCAAAAATTTATTATTGCACGTGTTCAGGGTAAAGCTGTTGGTGGAGGTGTTGGTATTGCTTCTAGTGCCGATTATACATTTGCAACTGATGCAGCTTCTATAAAATTAAGTGAACTCGCTGTTGGTATTGGTCCCTTTGTTGTTGGCCCTGCTGTAGAACGCAAAGTTGGAACTTCTGCTTTTTGTCAATTAACCATAAATGCAACGGAATGGCAAACTGCACAATGGGCAAAAGAAAAAGGTTTATATGCTGAATTATTTTCTTCAACTGATGAAATGGATAAAGGCATTGAAATACTTGCCGGTAAATTAGCCACCAGTAATCCTGAAGCTATGGCCATGCTAAAAAAAGTAATGTGGAAAGGCACCGAGAATTGGGATGAGCTATTAATTGAACGCGCAGGTATGAGCGGAACATTGGTGCTCTCTGAATTTACAGTGAATGCTATTAATAAATTTAAAGGGAAATAAATTTTCCTTTAGAAGATCAATTCTAATACATCGGCTTCATACCTCTTAAGCCCATATCCACAACTGTTTCACCTGCGTCAGGTTGATATAAACCATCAGGATTCACCTTCGTCCATTCAAAACTTTTATTGGTTGAAAGTGAAACAGTAATAATAATATTAGATGTTTCGCTACCTGTAATTACTAAAGGTTGGTTTGAAGAAGTGGTAGTATTATAAAACTCACCTGTTACCAAACAACTACCTGCGGGTATTACTGATCCTGGATTTGGATTAACAACTGTTGTTTTTGCAGCTTGTCCTTCTAGTTTTACATCGGTACTTGCGTAGTTAGTATAAAATCCCCAATAGCCTTGCAATTTATTTCCGGCGCCATTTAAAGTTGGTGTCATTACCGCGTTTTTCATTTTGTATTTTGACACGTAAGTATTAAATCCTACAAACGATGCAATGGTTCCTGTTAGATTATTAGTGCCAACTCTTACTTTAATATCGTAGTTCTGATAGGCTAACGAAACTCTTAACCATTTGTAAGTACCAGGTGTAATACTACTAATAGGCATCGAAAAGAAATCATCTCCTTCTTTTGCCACAATCGATTTGCAAAATACAATAGCATTGCTTCCACCACACATAGTCTCTTCTGCCCTATACAAAACTGTACCTTTGCCAACTTGCGTAGTATCATACTTCGTCATTTCAATATAATGTGCGCTCATGTTATTAAATTTCGGCGATTGCGCTTCATTTGTACTTGGCATTGTTGCGGGTAAACCAAAACTGTTCAATCGAGCTTGCGTACTATCAAATTTAAATCTAAAAATAAGCTTTGGTCCTGTAGCAGTGCCGGTCCAAGCAGTATCGGGGAAACTACAGGTAGGGCAACTTACTGTCGGAGTTGGCTCGTGTATATGTTCTTCCTCAACGGTCTCTTTCTTTTTACAAGAAATAAATAGTAATAAAAACAATGAGGCAATTAAAACGTTCTTCATTTTAGTTATTTTTGTGTTAAAGATAAAAAATTATGCGCTTGGTTTTACAAAGAGTTAAAAAAGCGGCAGTTTCAATAAATAATGTCCTACATGCTTATATTAATGAGGGCTTTTTGATCCTGGTTGGAATTGAGAATGAAGATACTAACGAAGATATAGACTGGTTATGCGCCAAAGTTTGCAGCATGCGTGTATTTGCAGATGCCGAAGGTAAATTGAACCTTGACATAAAACAAACAAATGGAGACATCTTAATTGTAAGCCAGTTTACTTTACATGCCTCTACAAAAAAAGGTAATCGACCTTCTTTTATAAAAGCCGCGAGACCCGAGGTTGCAATACCTTTATATGAAAAATTTATTTCTGAAACAGAAAGGCTGCTAGGCAAAGCTTGTAAAACGGGGCAATTTGGTGCCGATATGCAAGTAGAATTAATTAATGACGGCCCAGTAACGATAATTTTAGATAGTAAAAACAAAGAATAATTTTTATCTTTATAAAATAATTAAACTTAAACTGTGCAACCAAAGATATTATTAGAAAAAGATCAGTTTGATGTTAAAATAAAACGTTTATGCCACGAACTAATTGAGGTGCATAACGATTTTAACGAAACGGTTATTATTGGTTTACAGCCTCGTGGCATTTTTCTTGCCAAGCGCATTCAAAAAGAATTACAAAGTATTTTAAAAAATAAGAAGATCAATTGCGGCGAACTGGATATTACTTTTCACCGGGATGATTTCAGAAAAAAAGAACTTATTCCTAATCCAACTACGATCAATTTTACTATCGAAGACAAGAATGTTATTTTGGTTGATGACGTTTTGTTTACCGGCAGAACTATTCGCGCCGGCTTAGACGCAATGCTCGATTTTGGCAGACCAAAAGATGTAGAGCTGTTAGTGCTGGTAGATCGTAGACTTGCACGTCATGTGCCCATCCAGGCAAAATATATTGGTATCACAATAGACTCTATTGAAACTCAAAACGTAAAAGTAGAGTGGCAGGAAACAGACGGTAAAGACCGCATCACTCTTTTTAATAAATAACATGAGGCCAAAAAAAGAAGATTGCCCTGAGTATTATATTTATTACATCGGGCTTACAAAACAACAAGAAGTTTTAGCCGCTTTAACCGAAACCAAAAAAGAACAACTCGATTTTATTAAAAATATTCCTACCGATCTTGAAAATTACGCATACGCTGATGGAAAATGGACTATTAAAGAAGTTTTGATTCATTGCATAGACACTGAGCGCATTTTTAGTACAAGAGCCTTAAGTTTTGCCCGTGGCGATAAGCAAGTACCACATTCTTATGATGAGAATCTTTACGGGGCCAATAGTCACGCTGCTTCACGTACATTAAAAGACATTATTGAAGAGTTTGAAGCTGTAAGAACCGGCGTTATTTGTTTGTACAGATCATTTTCTGCCGAGATCATAAATTTATCAGGACAAACACCTTCTGGTCCGGCTACTGTGAATTCCATAGGATTCACTATTTGCGGGCATACTGCGCATCATTTGAATATTATTAAAGAACGCTATTTACAGAATACAAAAAAATAATTTCTCAATTAAAAAATAAAAGCTAACTTTAGCTTTTGAAAATACATTTTCAAAAATAAATGAGCCACTTAAGCGTCAATCATCTCCTCGGCATAAAAAACCTCACCAAAAACGACATTGATCTTATTTTAACGACCGCTCAAAATTTTAAAGAAGTTATTAATCGTCCCATTAAAAAAGTTCCGTCGCTCCGCGATATAACTATTGCCAATTTATTCTTCGAAAATTCTACCCGCACACGTCTATCTTTTGAGCTCGCTCAAAAACGTTTAAGCGCCGATACCATTAATTTTTCAGCTTCTAACTCTTCAGTAAAAAAAGGCGAGACCTTAATTGATACGGTAAATAATATTTTGGCCATGAAAGTGGACATGATCGTTATGCGCCACGCCAGTGCAGGTGCCGCAGTATTTCTATCTAAAAAGGTTAACGCAAAAATTATTAACGCCGGCGATGGTGCTCACGAACATCCAACGCAGGCTTTGCTTGATGCTTTTTCGATCAAAGAAAGATTAGGCGATCTTAAAGGCAAAAAAGTAGTGATAGTTGGAGATATTTTACATTCACGTGTAGCACTTTCAAATATATTTTGCCTTCAAAAATTAGGTGCCATTGTAAAAGTATGCGGACCATTAACCCTGATACCAAAACACATTACCTCTTTAGGAGTTGAAGTAGAATTAGATCTTAAAAAAGCATTAGAATGGTGCGACGTAGCAAACATGTTACGCATTCAATTAGAGCGCCAGGATATAAAATATTTTCCATCACTTAGAGAATACTCTATGATGTACGGTTTGGACAAAGAAATGCTTGACAGTGTTTCTAAAAAAATAATCATCATGCACCCTGGCCCAATTAACCGTGGAGTAGAAATAACCAGCGATGTAGCCGATAGCAAACAATCTATTATTTTAGACCAGGTGGAGAATGGTGTTGCCGTGAGAATGGCCGTGATGTTTTTACTTGCTGGAAGACAAGGGTAATTAATTTTCTTACCAATTTATTTTGCTTGATTAAAGTTATTAATAATATAATTTATACTACCAATTGACCTCAACAATCTTTGTTTCGTAAGGGTATATTTTTACGGTATCTATGGTTTGGGTTACTACACCCATTTTTACCTTATTAATACGCAAAATATGTTTTCCTCCGTTTGACTTTATTAAATTACTGCTAAAAACTGTAGGATATGGGTAGTTATTGTCACCATACAAATTTTTATTTCCAAATGCCCCTCCTCCCCCAAATGGATAAGGTTGACCAAGGACTTCGTATTTAGGTGAAGATATAGAAACAATCATACTGTCTCCAACTTGCGAAGGGTTTAATAAATTATTGTATTGCACTTTAAAAAAACAATCATAAGTGCTACTATTTAAAACCAAATTATTACTACCCAATTTTATCTCGCTGTTTTCGGTAACATTACAATTGTATAAATCGCTTTTGCCATAACTGTATTTTATTTTAGCTGCGTATTGTACGGATTGTTTTTTCTTTAATTTTAAATCGGTAAATACACATTGCCCATTAGCATCGGTTGTAGCATGCGCAACCTCTTTACAATCGGAGGTAGCAGAAAATAAACCACCTTCAATTTTACTTTCTACAATTATTACCTCTGCATTGGCAATAGGCTCGCCCATAGCATAGTTATAAGCCTTAACGGTAATGCTGCTCTTTTTTTTACAAGTAATTAAAGTTAGAAGCGCACAACAGAGTGCTACATATTTAAATAGTTTTATCAATTATTAAAAGTCGCTTTATTAAAGATAACAAAAAAGGGTCAACTTAGTGCTTTCTCAGTGTTCTCTGTACCTCAGTGGTAAAGAGTATACGGTTAAAGATCTCCCACCATCAAATTACAACCCCTAACATCACTATTATCGTAACGGCCCATTAATTCTAATTTATTATTTTCGTTTATTTTTCCGAGGTCTTTAGTGGCGATGAATGAACATGAATTTACGTTCGCCAGGTCAATTACATTTATGCCACCTGTTTTATGATCTGTTCTAATTTTTAAAGGATCTTCAATTTCTCTTATTAAAAATTTCATCCAGGGTGGAGAAGAAAATTCTTCGTTACCTAAACTGTAAGCCTGGCTTAATAACTCAGTCATGCCATACTCGCTGTGAATGTTATTTATCTTGAAGCCTGTTCTTAAATAAGCGTGTAGTTCCGATTTTAATAATTCTTTTCGCGTGCCTTTCATGCCACCGGTTTCCATCACAATAAAATTATCGTTCAAGTGAATTCCCATATCACATAGATCCATTAAGGCATAAGAAACGCCAATTAAAATCACTTTTTGTTTGCTTTGTTTTAATTGTTCTATTTTTAAAATAAGATCATCTATATCATCTAAAAAAAATCCACTCAACGGATGTTTTGAATCTTTAATTAATTTATCGCACATATAAACAAGCGACGAACCTTTGCGTTGTAAATAATTAGGCAATAAAGCCAGGATACAAAATTCTGAAGGTTTACCGTAAAACAATTCAAATCCTTTCAAAAAACTTTTTTCATAGATCAAAATATCATTTACAAAATGTGTGGCCGGAATTTGTGATGTAGTAGAACTGCTTGCAAACTGAATGGTATTTTGACTTATTGGAGAAGTTACAACCTGGTGCGTTTTAAAGAATTCTATGGGCAAAAAAGGTATTTGCTCCAGTGTTTTAACATTGGCAGGATCTACTCCCAAAAGTTTTACCCATTGGCCATAAACAGGATTTTGCTTAAGCTGGAAGTTAAAAATACTTAAAGAAAGGGCTAAAAAGTCGCTTTCGGAGGCAATATCAAATATGTTCTTATCGTTATTAAACAAGCTGTTTGGCTAGAAGGTAATAATTTTGTAAATTTATGGATAGATTTTAGAAAGATGCGTTTTATAGTAATTATATTTTTGATCTGCTTGTTTGGTTTTGCTTGTGTAAAAAGACCAAGTAAATCGCCGGAGCCAACTATTGAATTCATTGATTTTACTTCGTCCAAATCGAATGGTATCGATAAGGGTTCTATGGTATTAGGTTACGAAGATGGTGATGGGGATATTTTCAGAGAGGAATCAACGCCTTTACCAAACCTTATTATGAAGTTCTATTATTACAATAATGGCACGCATCAATTCACCGGTTTTTTTGACACTAACATTTCTGATACTTTTAATATTGCAAAAATAATTACACAACCCGGCGATGGCTTTAAAGGAAAATCAATTAAAGGAGAAATTTACATTCCAATGAATGAGTTCAGACCTGCAGATTCTATTAAAGTATTTAAGTATGTTATTTTTGCTATAGATGAAGAAGGACATACATCTAACACCGTTACTACACCACAGTTTACTGTTAACTATTAGGTTTTAAAACCTCTATCATTTTATCGGCAATTATTTTGCTCATTTTAAAATTACTTTCATGTGTCCAGCCACCAATATGCGGACTCAAAATAACTTTATCAGAATTAATTAAATAATTTAAAGGCTCCGGAATTTCTTTATTCTCAATTTGCTCAAACGAAACACTCTCGTATTCTAAAACATCCAAACAAGCACCTTTCACTTTCCCGCTTTTTAATGCAGTAACAAGGTCCGCTGTTTTAAGATTTTTACCTCGCGAAGTATTAATAATATAAATATCTTTTTTAAACTTATTTATAAATGCAGAGTTTACCATAAACTCTGTTTCGGTTGTTAAAGGCACATGCAAACTAACAATATCACACTCCTCGAAAAGTTTGCCTATTGTTGTTTCAGTTATAAGTTCATTACCAAAACCAGAGAGGTATTTATCGTAAACTAAAATAGTGCATTCAAAGCCTGTTAGTTTTTTCGCGAAGGCGCTACCCATTTTACCATAACCAATAATACCAATGGTTTTATCTTTTATTTCAAAACCCCTGTTCTCAGCGCGCAACCAAATTCCTTTTCTTACTTCTGTATCTGCTTTTTTTAAATTTGTAAATAACATTAGCAACATCGCAATAGCATGTTCGCCAAGCGCATCCCTGTTACCTTCAGGTGCACTTACACAATTAATTTTTTTTACCGCGGCATAAGCAACATCAATATTTTCCATACCTGCCCCTACTCTGCCTATACATTTTAAATTAGGACAGTTATCCATAATTTCTTTTGTTATCTTAAACTTGCTTCTTATAACAAGCGCATCGTAAATTGGTAAAATGGAAATTAATTCTTCGGAACTTTTATTCCAGAACAGATCACACTCAAAGCCTGAATTAATAAGCGTTTCGTGAAGAATGTCATGATTTGAATCGGCAAATAAAACCTTCATAAATTGGATACTAAAATTAATCAAAATTCAAACAAAATTATTCTTAAAAACTTTAATCCCTTGGAAATGAACCGTAATAAACAATTAACAATTCCCTAACAGAGGTCTTGTTAAGAAGTGCTTTTTGGAATTATGAACAAAGATGATAGCCTGAAAGCATTGATTTTATTGGGCTTACACATGGAAACAATATTTATGCACAAGTTATGAATATAACTGAGGGTTTCGTAAATTTAAGATGAAGCAATTTTTCGCACATTTGCCTCCCCCCTACAGTTTAGCTTTTAAAGGATATAGGGAGATAAAATAGTTACTTTAACATGAATCAAGATAATCAAAATAAGACCCGTAAACGCATATTTACAAACCCTTCTACCGGTACAAATGAGATAGGAAAACTTCCTCCTCAGGCAGTAGAATTAGAAGAAGCTGTGCTTGGTGCTATGCTTTTAGAGAGAGAAGCCTTAAGTACCGTAATTGATATTTTAAGTCCTGAAGCTTTTTACAAAGAGCAAAATGGCCGGGTATTTGCTGCCATGGTTGCTTTATTTAACCGCTCCGAGCCGGTTGATATTTTAACCGTAACGCAGGAATTAAAGCGTACTGGAGAACTGGAAGTTGTTGGTGGTGCTTATTATGTTTCTGCTTTAACTAACCGTATAGCTTCTTCTGCAAATATCGAATTTCACTCGCGTATTGTTGCGCAAAAATATTTACAGCGCGAATTAATTCGCCTGAGCACTGAAACTATTAAAGTTGCTTATGAAGACAGTACTGATGTTTTTGAATTACTTGACGAAACAACAAAAAATATTTTCGAGATCTTAGATTCTAACGTGCGTAAACAGCACGATAAGATGAGTACCTTAATTGCAAAAGCTATTACAGAGATTGAAGCTGCTGCCAATCAAACAGATGGCCTCTCCGGTGTACCAAGCGGCTTTACAGCAATGGATCGTATCACCGGTGGATGGCAAAAATCTGATCTTTTAATTTTAGCTGCAAGGCCGGGTATGGGTAAAACGGCATTCGTAGTTTCTATGGCAAAAAATGCGGCGGTTGATTTTAATAAACCTGTGGCTATTTTTTCTTTAGAGATGAGTAGTTTGCAATTAGTAAAACGTTTGATCTCGAGTGAAACGGAAATTTCGCAAGACAAAATTTTAAAAGGAAATTTAGATAATCACGAATTTGTTCAGTTAAATGAACGTATAAAAAAATTAGCTGTAGCACCTTTATTTATTGATGATACTCCTGCTCTTTCTATTTTTGAATTACGCGCAAAGGCACGCCGTTTAAAAGAGAACCAAAAAGTAGAACTAATTATTATTGACTACTTGCAATTAATGAGTGGCGGACCTGATGGAAAAGGAAATCGTGAACAAGAGATCAGTCAGATCTCTCGTGGTTTAAAAAGTTTAGCAAAAGAATTAGAGATCCCTATTATAGCACTTTCGCAATTAAGTCGTCAGGTTGAGAACAGACCGGGAGGCAGTAAACGCCCTCAGTTAAGTGATCTCCGTGAATCTGGTGCTATTGAGCAGGATGCCGATATGGTAATGTTTATTTACAGACCCGAGTATTATGGTTTGGAAGTAGATGAGAATAACGAACCTACGCGTGGACGCGCAGAAGTTATTATAGCCAAGAACAGACATGGCGCTTTAGAGACCGTTAAACTTCGTTTTATTGGCCAATACGCTAAGTTTGCTGATCTTGATTATACAGAAGGGCAAGACATTATTTACGGACAAAATAATCCTGGTCCACTACAACAGAATACCGATTTTTTAACTTCAGGAACTAAAACTGTAGCTTCAAAAAATTGGGATAAAACAGATGAATCAAGTACCGATATCGTAAAACGTAACGATATAGAGGATTTTGAGCCTCCGTTTTAGGATATTATTGTCCTTTGATCGATAAAATATATTTCCACCCATCTGTTTATTTTTATAAATTAGCAGAATGGATTCTCCTTATTTAATTGAGTTTAAAAAACTAGGTGCCAGTGGTATAGGCTATATTTCTGTTAACGAAAATATAGAACATATCCCTTTTAAAGTTGAGCGCGTATTTTGGACCTATTTTACACCTGAAGATGTTGTTAGAGGAAGGCATGCGCATTATAAAACCGAACAGGTTTTAATTGCTGTTGCGGGTAGAATTGTGGTTAATCTTGAATTACCTAACGGAGAAAAGCAGATATATACTTTAGATAAACCAAATGTTGGTTTATATGTTCCCGCAAATTGCTGGCACACCATGCAATACTCTCATTCTTCCGTTCAATTAGCTTTTGCCAGTACTCAATATGCAGAAAGTGATTACATAAGGAATTATGATGATTTTAAAACTTATTATTCTAAAAAATAAATGAAACCAAATAAAGAACTTACTTTTGACGATTTCAAAAAAATGGCTGCCAGTAAGGATCTGTCGGCATCAGAGAAGATAGGTTTCCCTGATTCATATCGTAAAGGCTTTTCGAAAATAATATTAAATGATATTAATTCGAAGTTAGCGATCTCTACTACAAAAAATAAAACGATCATTGATATTGGTTCCGGATGTGATGAGTTAACTTTTGAATTGATAGATATTTGTAAAAAAAATGATCACACGCTTGTGCTTATCGACTCAGAAGAAATGCTCGAGTCATTACCTTCTTCAGATAAAATAATAAAATTACCAGGAAAGTTTCCTTTCAAAGATGAGAGCCTTGATAAATATTTAAATAAAGCAGATTATATTTTATGCTACAGCGTTATTTTTTATGTCTTTGCAAATGATAATCTATACGATTTTATTCATCAGGCTGTAAACTTTTTAAAACCGGGTGGTAGTTTGTTAATTGGCGATATTCCTAACATTGACAAACGCGATCGTTTTTTAAATTCAGAAGAAGGTAAAAAATTTCAGCAACAAAACACTTCAGTTAAAGGTGCAACAAACCATGAGAACCGCGATCAAAAAATGGATGATGCCATTGTTTTTGCGATCCTTACACGACTAAGACGCTTTGGTTGCGAAACCTATCTCTTACCTCAAAGCTCTGATCTACCGATGAGCAACAGGCGTGAAGATATTTTAATTATAAAAAGATAGTATGAAAAAAAATAAAAAATTAGTTTTATTTGGAGATAGCGCTTTTGCAGAAGTTGCTTACGAACTCTTTTCGCACGATAGTGAATATGAAGTTGTAGCTTTTACCGTGTCAAAACAATACATTACTAAAACTGAATTATTTGGATTGCCTATAGTAGCTTTTGAAGAAATAGATAAATTATATCCTCCCGATAAATTTGAAATGCACATTGCTTTAGTTTACAATACACTAAACAGGAACAGGGAAAAATTTTATAATGAAGCGAAAGCAAAAAAATACACACTCGCCAATTACGTTAGCTCAAGAGCATTTGTTTGGCAAAATGTAACTATGGGCGATAATGTATTTATTTTTGAAGACAACACCATTCAACCATTTGTTAAGATGGGTTCAAATATTGTTTTATGGAGCGGTAATCACATTGGTCATCATTCTGTTTTAGGCGATCATCTTTTTATATCCTCGCATGTTGTTATTAGCGGTTTTTGTACTGTTGGCGATTATTGTTTTATGGGTGTAAACTCTACAGTTGGCAATAACATTAATATTGGCAAAGATTGTTTAATTGGCGCAGGTTGCCTTGTAGTAAAAGATACAGGAGATGGCAAGTTATATAAAGGCACACCTTCAAAAGCTGATGAACTTAGTATCTACGAAAAATTTAATATCAAGAATTGATCCCATAAAATGAAGTGGATTAAAAAAGGCAGAATTTTTGAACCTAAAGGTGAATTTACATGGATGCAAAAATATGGCATATTGCCAACACCATGTTATCTTGAAAAAGAAAACCTTATCAGGATCTATTTTGCAACTTCATCAACAGATAATATTGGCAAAATTACTTTTTTAGATGTTGATGCAAATGATCCATCAAAAATAATTAATCCACCAAAACAAATTATTTTATCAGAAGGTGAGAACGGTACCTTTGATGATTGTGGCGTTAATCCAAGCAGCGTAGTAACTCACAACAACCAGAAATTTTTATACTATGTTGGCTACCAAAGATCTTTTAAAACGCCCTTTTCACTTTTTCCCGGATTGGCAATCGCCGAAAACTCAAATGATTTTTCGCGTTTAAAAAAAGTTCCGGTTATAGATAGATCTGAAAAATATCCTTATTCGTTGGCAGCGCCATTTGTGATCTTCGATAATTCTAAATTTAAAATGTGGCTTTGGATCGCTACCAAATGGGAAAAAGTAAATGGGAAAGATTATTTAAGCGCGAATATTGGTTATGCAGAATCGGATGATGGCATTACCTGGAAAATGATCAAGGATGATTGTATTACCATCAACCCACAAACAGAATTCTCTGTAGGGCGACCATGGGTAGTTAAGGTCGATACTGAAAAATATCAAATGTTCTATTCAGTAAGATATATTGATAAGCTATACCGATTGGGTTATGCAGAATCTAAAGATGGTTTAAACTGGACGCGAAAGGATAATGAAATTGGTATTGACGTATCAACAAACGGCTGGGATAGTGAGATGATCTGTTATCCGGCGGTATTAAATGTAAAGAACAAAACTTATTTATTTTATAACGGCAACAATAACGGCGCAAGCGGTTTTGGTTATGCAGAATTAGAGAACTAATGTTAGTAGAAGTAAAACCTTATACACCAGAAAATTCAGAGGCCTGGAATAATTTTATCGCAGAAGCAGATAACAGTAATTTTTTGTTTAGCAGAAATTTTATGGATTACCATAGCGACCGGTTCACTGATTGTTCTGTCATGCTTTTCGAAGAAAATATTTTGATAGGAGTTTTTCCTGCAAATAAAAAAGATAGTACAGTTTATAGTCACCAGGGACTTACATACGGCGGCTTAATTTTGAAAGAACGACGTAATGAAAAAAAATTATTGCTTTACTATTACGAATTATTTAAATATTACCATACAAACGGATCGTCTGAGATCGTTTATAAACCAATTCCTAATTATATCTCTAAAACAGTAAATGATCTTGAGCATTTTATTTTAAATATGCTGAAAGCCGAAGTAATTAAAGTAGATACTGCTTTTATTCTTGATTGTAAAAGCGAATTAAAATTTCAGGAGCGAAGAAAAAGAAGCATTAAAAAAGGTATAAAAGCCAATACTGAAGTTAGATACGATAATGATCTTGATGGTTTCTGGAATAAAATTCTTGAACCAAACCTAAGAGATAAATTTGGCACAAAGCCTGTTCATTCACTTGCTGAAATAAAATTATTACATGAGCGTTTTCCGGACAAGATAAAGCAAGCTAATGCTTATATAAATAATGAGATCGTAGCAGGGGTTACTTTATTTGAATTTGATACTGCTGTTCATTGTCAGTATATTTCATCAAATGATTTCGGACGTGATTCTGGAGCTATTGATCTTTTATTTGAGAACCTGATCAATATTTATAAAGAAAAAACCGCTTACTTCAGTTTAGGTACCGCTAATAATGAAGGTAACGACCTAAACCTTGGTTTATGTGATTGGAAAGAAGGCTGGGGTTCAAAAATATGGGCTCATTTTCATTATAAATTTAGCCTTGAAAATTTAAAAAATTTAGAACGCTTTACGCTCTAAACGCCCTGATATGGCTAATTTGTGTTTTTTACCTTAATTTGTTAAATTTGTTTATGGATTTTTTAAAAACTAACACCTACGGAATCACCGAACAGTTTGAATTAAAAGAAAAATATGATCATTTATATGAAGATATTTTTTTCAACGGTTACACGGTAGTTGAAAATGTATTAAGCAAAGAAGTAGTTGAATCATTAAAGACAGAACTTGCTAAAATTTATAAAACTCAATCAGAGGAATTTGGGGTTGAAAATTTAAAGAAAATAAATGATGAGAATATTGTAAGAGCTCCATTAGTTTATAGTGATGAATATATAAAACTTGCCTGCAACGAATACCTCATTAATTTATCTAAAAAAATATTTGGCGATAATTTTATTTTGCTGATGCAAAATGGTATTATTAATTCGCCGGTTAATAGCCAGTTTCAAAGCAAGTGGCACCGCGATCTTAATTACCAACACTGGGTAACAAGTAAAATACTCGCAATTAATGCCTTATTTACACTTACAGATTTTACATTTGAGACTGGGGCAACACACGTTCTACCATCAACTCATTTAAAAGAAGTTTTCCCAAGCGAACGTTTTGTAAAAGAAAATGAAAAATGCCTTACTGCTCCTGCCGGTTCGGTAATTATTATGGATGCCATGCTTTATCACAGAGCAGGTGTTAATGTGTCAAAAGCTGACAGGATCGGGATCAACCATGTTATTGGCCTGCCATTTTTAAATCCGCAAATTGATCTGAGCGGATGTTTGAATTTACCTGAACAATATAAAAACTACGCACAATATTTTGGTTTTAAATGGTCAAGTTCTAAAACTCCATTGGAATGGCGAAAAAAGAAATTAGTATAAATTTTCCGGATAGGTCTCAGTTTGTTTCCACTATCAATTTGAGGAAAAATGAGCTTTCAGAAATAAAAAATAATTTAAAATCAGTTTGGATCTTTGGCGCTGGTAATAACGGAAAGCTTATTGCAACAGAGCTAATAAGCAATAACATTGAAGTTATAGGTTTTATTGATGATACACCGTCAAAAATAAATACAACAATTAGTGATGTACAAGTAATTTCTTTTGCCGGTTTTAAAGAAAAATACCAAACAGGTCATACTATTTTTATCTCCGTTTTTAATCCTTCAATATCCTTTCAAAAATTAGTTTCAAAATTTACCACTGAAGGCGTTAACGAGAAATCTATTTATTCATTTATAAATTTCATCCAGATCTTTAATCACAATTATTTGTTTCTTGGACCTGTACAAAAACTAACAAAACATTATAACAGTTTTAAAAGTTCATTTGATCGTTTAACAGATACAGAGTCAAAGAAAACATTTTTAAATTATATAAATTTTCAAACTGGTCTTTCTGACGAGACTATTACTTCTCCTTTTTTTAAGGGGTTTAAAAAAATACTAAAAGCGAACTCAGTTGATTTTATTGATATTGGCGCCTTTGACGGCGACACCATCACTAAATTTGAAAAAGAGTTTGGCAAGGACCTTAAAACAGTTTATGCCTTTGAGCCCGATGTTTTGAATTATAATAAGCTATTACAACTTGCCAATAAAAAGAAGCGGTTAAAAATAATTTGTTTTAATATGGCTGTGGGTGATAAGAGTGGCGTGTTAACTTTTAACAGCGAGGGTAACATGGGCTCGATGTTAAGCAAAAGCGGGAAAGAATTGGTTCAATGCATTGCAATAGATGACATAATTAAACCAAATAATAAAAGTAAATTAGTAATTAAAATCGATGTTGAAGGTTTTGAACTTTCGGTTTTAAATGGCATGAAAGATCTGATCAGAAAAAACGCTCCGGCTTTGGTTGTAAGTGCTTATCATAAAACAAATGATGTTTTTGACATTATAACTTTTGTTACTAAACAACACAAATATAAGAACATCAATATTAGACAACATGGTGCAGATGGTGCCGACCTGTCATTATATTTTTATTAAACATTAATTATGGCTAAAATCTCAGTTGTTATACCTTGTTATTATAACGAAAAAAATATTCCGGTTACATCAAAAACCCTTATTGAAAATGAAAAACAATTTGGCGCCGATGTGGAATTTGAATATGTTATGGTTGACGATGGTTCAAAAGACGATACATACGGCGAGTTATTAAAATTCAGAGAGCAATATCCTGATAAAGTTATTGTGATAAAATTATCAAAGAATTTTGGCGCGAATAATGCTTGTTTATGCGGACTAAATAATGCCACTGGCGATTGTGTTGTAACCCTGGCAGCCGACCTTCAGGATCCGCCGGAACTTATCGTTAAAATGTACGAGTACTGGCTGAAAGGATTTAAGATAGTTTCTGCCAACCGTAGTAACAGAGAAGAAGGATTAATTCAAAAAGCATTTTCAGGTATCTATCACACCTTAATGACAAAATTTGCCATTACAGATGCGCCAAAAGGTGGTGCTGACCTTTTTTTACTGGATAAACAGGTCTATTCTTTGGTAGTAAAAATGGATGAAAAAAATACTTCCCTACCCTATTTGTTCTTCTCCTTGGGTTTTGATTCTATCTCTATTCCATACGTAAGAAAGAAAAGAGAGATCGGGAAATCAACCTGGACAACACGGAAGAAAATAAAAGCTTTTGTGGATGCCTTTGTTTCCTTTTCATTTGTACCTATAAGAATAATAAGCATAATGGGTATTTTTACCGGACTAATGGCTTTAGCTTATTCAATTATTATCATCATAGAAAAACTTACCGGTAACGTTCCTACCAAGGGATGGAGCTCAATGATGATCGTTATTTTGTTTGTTTCCTCTTTTCAAATGATCGGGCTGGGCATAATAGGCGAATATTTATGGAGAACCCTTGATGCAGCAAGGAAAAGGCCAAACTTTATAATTGACAAGAAAATAGACGAAACGAAAAAATAATCCTTTTTATTCTTTCTTATATCTTTTACTGATCCCTTTTCTCATTTTTTTATAGGATAAGCCTATTTTTTATACCTTTAATCGTTGAAAAAAATCTCATTAATATTCGTACTTCTTTATTTTACAGCTTGCAAAAATGAGTCGAACGATACGACCAAAAAAGTTGAAGTAAAACAACCTCAAAATGTAAACGCAGAAACCTTAAAGATCATTGAAGGTTTTTATAGTAACTCCATTGGCGATACATTAATCGCCATAAATAAGGACACGCTTATTACTTTTTCTTTCTTTAAAAGATTAAGAGATAATAAAGAGCTTATTTTTTCTGACAAAGGAAAATTGACAAAATTAGGAGATTCGTTATACACGATCATAAAAGATGCGCGCATGTATGGTTTGTACCCAAACGATTATCATTTCAAAAAACTAGAGAAGTTAAGCTCAGAGTTTTATGATAAAAAAGAAGATGCATATAACGTTTCAGCTGTTGCAGAAGCCGAAGTTTTATTTACTGATGCCTATTTAAAATTTGGCGCACATTTAAATAAAGGACGGTTTAGTACCGATACAATTTTATTGGAATGGAAACCAAAAAAACTGGATACCAATTGGGTGGAGATCTTAAAAATGGGGCTTGAGGCTGGTAAAATGCGCAAAGCATTTGATTCACTGGAACCAAGACATGCAGGTTATCACTTTTTAAAACAAGCTATACGGAATTATGTTGCAGAAAATGAAAAACTGAACTGGGATACTATTTCTTTTAGGAATATTACAGATACCGTAAAATTTAAAGAAGACCTTAAACAAAAATTAATTAAAACAGGAGATTATAACGACACTTTAAAATTAAATGACAGTTTAAAATTAGCAACGGCTATAAAGTCATACCAAAAAAAATTCAATCTTGAGTCCGATGGTAAATTAGGGAAATTAACGCGCCAAACTTTAAGTTTATCAAAAGAACAAACCATTCGCCAGATGGAAATGGCCCTGGAACGCTGGCGTTGGGAGCCTACCAAATATCCTGAAAGATATGCTATTGTAAATATTCCTTCTGCCGAAATAAATGTTTATGAGTGGGATAAAAAACATAAAGAAGATACGCTTGTTTTAAACAGTCGTATTGTTGTTGGTAAACCCGAAACACAAACACCTACTTTAAAAAGCAAAATAACTTATATGCTTGTATATCCTTATTGGAGCGTGCCGTACACTATTGCATGGAAAGAGATCTTACCAATGGTAAAACACGATACCAATTATTTACACAAACATAATTTTGAGTGCATTAATTATAAAGGCGAAGTTGTTCCACCAAGCAAATTAAACTGGAAACGCTTTAATAAAGATTATTTACCAGTAAAATTTAGACAACGAATTGGCGATGACAATAGTTTAGGAATTTGTAAATTTAATTTCAATAATAAATACGGAGTTTACCTGCACGATACAAACAGCAAACGTTATTTTAAAACTTTTTATCGTTATCAAAGTCACGGTTGTATGCGTTTAGAGAAGTTTGTTGAATTAGCGCGTTTTTTAATACGTGATGACACTTTGAAGTTACCTTATGATACCTTGAACGCTTATTTTGCCCGACCTGAACAAAAGCAGATCAACCTTAGGAAACCTTTACCAATTTACGTAAGGTATTATACAGCAAATGTTGAAATAGCGAAGGATAAGAAAGGTAGACCGAAAAAAAATCCACAAAATGAGGATAAAAAATTAAATGTGTTCATTGATATATATAAGAAAGATGAACAGATGATAAAACTGATCTACAAATAGGTCAATTCTTTGATGCAACAAGATCTTTTAAATTTTTAAGATCGTTCTTAAAACTGAATAAGCGTTGAATTTTCATTTTATTATTGATAAAAAAAGCTGTTCCAATTGCTAAAGCAACCGCCAGGTAAGCAATATTAACGGTGTACGCAGCGCCATCAATATCATATTTTTTAATTAAGATCGGCGCTAATACCAAAGAAATTATAAAACCAAAACTATTGCAGACCAGAGTTAATTTTAATTTTCCTAATGCAGAAAAATAATTAGAAATGATACCAAAAAAACTCACCATTAAAATTCCCGGCGAGTACAACATCATTAAACGTTTAATGCCCACATAACCATCACCCAATAAATAAATAAAAAAATCTTCGGGCAATATAAAAATAACGAGCACGGCCATAAAAGAAAAAATTAAACTGGCTTTGCTTAAACTTAAGGTCATTTCCGACGATCTTAAAGTGTTACCTGTGTTGGCAACCCGCGCCAATAATACCGGCGATATGCCATTAGAAATAATTAAAACAGATTCTATTAACGACGAGGCTGAAGAATACAAGCCTACTTTAGCTGTACTTGGCAACAAATAATAACTGTAACGGTTGCAAAATATATGCATGAGCACTGCAGCTTGGCAGATCAATCCGTTAATAATTATTGGCTTTACGTCAAAGGCTTTTCCTGCAGATAATTTTAGGTCGAATTTTAATACAACAACTGTAGAAAAAATAAATGCTACTACAAACGATAATAATAATGGGAAGATGTAAGCATTGAACGTAAATTCTTTTAATACAATGAGTGAGAATCCTAATCCGATCAATAATAAAAGAGGTTGAACGAGATTTAAAAAATTATAGATCTTAACTTTTTCTTTTCCTAAAATTAAAACGCAGTTAAACGTATTTATAATTATAAGTAACGAAACAATGTAACCTAACCAACCATAACCCGGTACTTGTTTATTTAAAAAAACAACTACAACGTTGCTTAACGAACAAAAAATAAGAGTGTAAACTAATCCAAACACATACATTTTTTTGAGATCGAATTTTGGAATAAAATAAACCAAACTATAACCTGTGTAAATTTCATTTACTATCTGAATGATGGCTATGTTTAAAATAAAAATACTTATTTCACCGCGCGAACTAACCCCTAAATATCTTGAAGAAACTATCAGGATAAAGAAATTGATTACGGCAACCAGTCCTTTGGTAAATAAGCTGTGTATTATATTTTTAAACATACTATCAGCCTATTAACGTGAAAATAAGTTAAAAATTACCATACAAATTCTACGATCTGTTTTATATCAGGATGTAAACTTTTAGCTACCGGGCAGGTATGGGCCGCATGTTCGTACATACGTTTTTCCTTATCGGTATAATCTTTTTTAGGGAAAGTTATCTTCACGTGTATCTCGCCTATCCTCCTGGGGTCGGGATACATTACCTTTGTAACCTCGCCGATAGCCCCATCAACAGTAGTAAAACCCTCTTTCATAGCCACAATGCCCATAATAGAGATCATACAACTTGCAAGGCTTGTTGCTGTAAGGTCGGTTGGCGAAAAGGCCTCGCCTTTACCATGATTATCTTTAGGAGCATCTGTATTTATTACCATGCCCGATTGAAGGTGGGTGGCTTCTGTCCTTAATTCCCCTACATATTTAACTAAACTTGTTGCCATAACTTTTGTTTATACAAAAATAGGATAATACCTCGTAATTCTTTAAATTTGTTATAATGTTTAGAATCCTTTATATCATTATATTTTGCAGTTTTTTTAGCGCCCTTTCGGTTGCTCAGGATAAGCCTGCATTAAAAACTGAAGAAGGCACCACGCTAAATGTATTGTACAGGAACGAAGGGTCTGGAAAAATATATGCAAACACACGTGGCTTGGGTGCATTATACCGTCGCGGTAAACATATTACAGCTAAAAGCCGTTCTTTTTATGAGATCGATTTTCAATCATTAAAACATCCCAAAGAAGTAAAAGTTAGTGGTTCAGCTCAAGACAAAAAAAGGTTTGTTTATGGTAAAATAAACCAGGCCTTTTTATTACGCGGTTCTGTTGGTATGCAAAAAGTATTATTCGCCAAAGCAGATAACAAAGCTGTTGAAGTACGATACAGTTATTCTATCGGGCCAACATTAGCTTTTGCAAAACCATATTACGTGCAAGTATACAGATCACAAAACACTATTACAGGGCAAACCAGTCCCGATGTTGTAAAATTTGATACAGAAAGTTTTACGCAGGATAGCGTTGTTGGACGCGGTGCTTTTTCTGATGGTTTAGCAGAAACTAAAGTTTATCCTGGTGCAAGTGCAAAATTTAATTTAAGCTTTGAATACTCACCATATACCAATCTTATTCGTGCCATTGAAACAGGCATCTCTGTAGATTTTTTTCCAAAAGCATTGCCCATCATGGCAAGAAATCCGGCTGAAAACTTAGTTGTGACCTTTCACGTAGGTTTTGTGTTTGGATCAAAATGGTATTAAATGGAACCCACACAAGAAATTCAAAAGATCAAAAAACCAGATTGGTTACGTGTAAAATTACCTACCGGCGAAGAGTACGTTAAAGTTCGCGGTATTGTAAGTAAACACAAATTACACACTATTTGCGAAAGCGGCAATTGTCCAAACATGGGCGAATGCTGGGGCGCAGGTACAGCAACATTTATGATCCTTGGAAATATCTGTACACGCAGTTGCGGTTTTTGCGCAGTGGCAACAGGTAAGCCAAAACCGGCAGATTGGGATGAACCAAAACGTATTGCAGATTCTGTAAAATTAATGGGCGTTAAACACTGTGTAATTACAAGTGTTGACAGGGATGATCTTAAAGATGGCGGTTCTATTATCTGGGCAGAGACCATTAAAGAAATTCGTGCTATTAGTCCTGAAACAAAATTTGAATGTTTAATTCCTGACTTTGCAGGCAAATGGGAAAACCTACAACGCATTATAGATGCGCAACCCGATATTGTTTCACATAATATTGAGACCGTAAGACGTTTAACCGCACAAGTACGCATACAAGCCAAATACGACCGCAGTATGGAAGTTTTAAAACGTTTGGATGAAGCAGGTGTAAAAACAAAAAGTGGTATTATGGTTGGCCTTGGCGAAACTGATGAAGAAGTTTATTCAACCATTGATGATCTTGCTAATGTAAAATGCGATGTGGTTACTATTGGACAATATTTACAACCTACACCAAAACATTTACCTGTTGCACGATTTGTGCATCCTGATGATTTTAAAAAGTATAAAGATTACGCTTTAAATAAAGGCTTTAAATTTGTTGAAAGCGGGCCATTAGTGCGCTCATCATATCACGCTGAGAAGCATATTTTTTAATAGACTTAAATAATCCCTACGTCACTTACTTTCAACCAGCCTTCATTGCCGTTATCGAGTTTAATTAGCAACCAGTTACCATTATTTTCAACTACACGAATTTTTGTTCCTTCATGCAGACTGAATTTAGAACTTGCAGATGCAGTTGGCTCATTCATGATCTTAACTTCTTTAGATGTTATGATCGCAAATTTATTTTCTACTTTAGATTGTAAGGCTGAATAGCCTAAAAAATAAGTCATAACAAAAGCAAGAAGTAAAACACAACTCAATAAGAATGAGATTCGTTTTACAATTAATATAGAAGAGTTAACGAAGATAAAAAACAGTATACTGGCCAAAGCAATAGAACCAATTGAGAACCAGGCCCAGGTATTTGTTGTAAAAGAAGAAAGAAGATTTGTTTTAACGGCACTAATAAAAAAATTCTCCTTTGAATCAATTTTGTCAATAGTTTTTGCGGAAGCAATTCCTAAGTTGATCCTTACATCTTCGTCATTAGGATCTACCTTTCTTGCCAATTCATAATAATAAATAGCCTTTCCTAATTCGTTATTCCTGTAATAGGCATTACCCAAATTAAAATACAATTGGTAAGACCTGTAACCATCGCTCACTAATTTTTCATATTTAGAAATTGCTTCCTTATAATTTTTTGAGTCATAAGCCTTCTCTGCTTTTTGCAACAGATTGTTACCGTAACCCTTTATTGAAAAAGATAAAAAACAAACCAATAAAATAAATATGTAATTATTGTTTTTCATTTGTTTACACTTTCTTATTTAATTGTTCTTCAAGATCGGTAATTAACTCCATTGTGTTTTTATACACCTGTTGCAAGTCGCCACTTACCGCACCTGGCGCATACTTAGCGTATTCACTCGTCTCTAAAGTTGAAACTAATTTAGAAGTACTTTGAGGGTCTACTTGTTTTTGATTTAATACGGTAGTAATTTTTTCACGTGAAAGATCTGCAACAGGAATATTTAATTTATTACCAATATAGCTATTCAATGCTGTTAAAATTTCCGTGTAAAACTCATCCTTTTTATTTTGTTGCATTAATTTCTCAGCATTCACTAATTGTTTTTTGGCTAGTTTAGCGGCTTTACGTTCTTTCACTAAAACAGCGTTACTGTTATTCTTAATATAATTCCTTCTTAAGAATAAACCTGTTCCTAAAGCCAATAAAGGCAAGATCAATAATAAAATGTGCTTCGATGAATTAAAAAATTCAGTTTCAGACTTTAGTAAAACAAAATCTCCTTTTTTAATATAGCGGATATCGTTCTCGGTTTCTTTTACCTGGCTTTGTTGAATATAAACCTGCGCGCCTTTACTGTTGGGATCCGCAGGCAATACGTTGATCTTAATTTCAGGTGCAGGAATAGTGATATACTTTTTCTGTTCTAAACTAAAATAAGAAAAATCAAGATTCTCTAGTTTAAATTCCCCTTCACTTCTTGCAATAATTAGATAATCAAATGTTTTTGTATTTCCAGCTTCTGAGATCTTTGGATCGTAGGTCTCGAAACTCTCTGGTAAACTTAATTTAGGCGCATCTATTAATTTTATATTTCCTTTTCCACTGATGGTCATTTTTAAATTAAAGGCATCGTTCGCTTTTAACTCATTACGCGTAGTTGCAACTTTGTATGAGAAATCACCAACCGCTCCGTAATAGCTTGCCGGACGGCCCGCTTGTGGCACATCTAAAACTTCAACAACCAACGATTTACTTTTTACATTAACCGGAACATCTTCATAACCCGCAGAACCGAAAAACTGCTCAAATATATTTTTTGGTTTTGCATTTGTTTGTCTTCTCACTACAACATCTCCTTCAACCGGACTCAAACTTATCTTCCCTGTTTTATTTGCAATGGCAGAGCTACGGAATAATTCGTAAGTATAATAATTAACACCATCTACGTTCTCAACAATTGCTTGTCCTTTGCTAGTAGATTCCTGCGCTTGCGAATAAAAGCCATCGTATGTTGGTTGAGCAAATTTTTGGAAACCGATCATTTGCAAACGCGAGTATATTTTTTGAGTGATAGTAACCTGCTCGCCAACGTAACATTTATTTTTACTTACACCGGTTCTTATAAACACATCGCCGCCACTTACTTTACTACTATACTTTGGATCATCCGTTGGATTTGTAGAAGTTTGATTACCCGCTGCACCTTTAACAACCTCCAATGTTATTGGATTGGTTTCTAATTTTTGTCCACCGGATACAACACTTGCTGAGCCAATAGTAACTTTGCCTTCTTTTTTAGGAATCAAGCCGTAAGAAATAACTGCCTGTGAGGTAATAACACCATTGTTATTTTGAACACTATTTGTTTGGTTTGGACCACTTATAACATCAAACTCTTTAAAGCTTGGAGGAGTATAATTTGTTGCATTAACAGTAACAACAACAGCAAACTCAAAAGGAACACCAACCTGCACGCGTTTTGAACTTACCTGCGAATAAAAACTTTGTGCCTGTGCTGAAATAATAAAAAGGCAAGACACTACTAATAGTATCAATTTACTTTTTATTTTGTTGGTTATCATTTTTAGTTTCTAATGTATATTTACCAATCTTTATCTACAGATGTTTTTCCGGCATCTTCCTGCTTTTGTTTACGTTTATCCTGTAGTTTCTTTTCCTGGTTCATTAATGCTTTTAATAATTGTTCTGCCTGATCTTTATTCATTTGATTTTGTTGAGGCGCGGCATTTTTCTTCGGATCTTTTTTATCCTCTTCTTTTGGATTACCGCTGCCGCCGCCGCCTTTTTTATCTTTAGGCATATTTTTTAACGCGTACGCAAGGTTGTAGCGCGTTTCTTCATCTTTTGGATTGAACTTCAAAGATTTTTTGTACGCATCAACTGCCTGGCCATAATCTTTCTTTTGTAAATAACAGTTACCTATATTATGCCATGCCTGGTGTAAAGTATCTTTATTTGAAATTGAATTGGCAACCTGCGCAAAACTTTGTGCAGCTTCATCAAAGACCAAACCGGCTAAAGAATCAGGAGTAACTTTTTTTCCACCCTGAATAAAATTTTGTTTGCTTGCTTTTATCTGCAAGGCATTTTTATATAAAGAATTCCCTAAGTTAAAATTTGCTTTTTGATTATTAGGATTAACCTTTAACGCTTCCCTGTAACGATCTGTAGCGTCAATCGTTCTTCCTTCGTAATACAAATTATTACCGTCATATATATTCATAGCGTCTTTTTGCCCCAACAACAAACCTGTTGCAAAGAACAAACACATAACTACAAAATATTTGATACTATTTAACTGCATTTCCAAATAAATTAATTTTTTTAAACCACTCACTTACTCTTTCACTTATTAAAAATTCAATAAAAAATAAAATTAAAGCCAAACCTAAGAACCATTGGAACTGGTCTTCATAATCTGTATACATTTTATTTTCAATTTGCGCTTTATCCAACTCACTTATTTTATCAAGAACCGCTCCTAAGCCAACATCGGCCTGACTAGCCTGAACAAACACACCATTTGCTTTTGATGCAATGGATTTTAGAAGATTTACATTTAATTTCGTGATAACCGTTTGTCCTTCCTTATCTTTTCGGTAACCTTTAACAACGCCATTTTCAATCAAAGGAATTGGAACACCTTTTTCAGATCCAATACCAATAGTGCTTATCATTATCCCTTTTTTGTTTGCATCTTCAGCCGCTTTCAATGCTTCCGAATCGTGGTTCTCGCCATCAGTAATTAAAATAATGGCCCTGTTCTTACCCTCATCGCTACTAAATGATTCGGAGGCTTTAATGATCGCATCAGAAACATTTGTTCCTTGCACAGGAACCATTCCAGGACCAATAGATTCTAAAAATAATTTTGCAGCGCTATAATCGCTTGTTATTGGTAATTGAACGTAAGCTTCTCCTGCAAAGATCACTAAACCTAAACGATCTCCTTCAAGGCCATCGATCATTTTCTCTAAAGCATATTTAGCACGCGTTAAACGGTCAGGACTGAGATCCTGTGCCATCATACTATTACTAACGTCAATACAAACAATGATATCTGCGCCTTCACGTTTTACTTCAGTTAATTTACTTCCTGTTTGCAGATTGCATAATGCAATTACAAGACTGCTAAAGCCTAACATAAATAAAATAACTTTTATAATGCGTTTACGTCTACTTGAATAAGGAATTAATTCACTGATCAATTTTGCTTCGCCCAAACGTTTTAATTTTTTTCGACGCGATACAAAATACCATATTACCAGTATCAGCATCACCGGTAATGCGGCAAAAGCGTAAAAGTAAATAGTATGTTCAAATTTAAACATTATGGTACCGCTCTAAATATAGTATAACGTAATAAAAATTCTAATAACAATAATATTGCTGCGCCAAGGGCTAATGGTAAAAAATGTTCGGATTTATTTGTAAAACTTTTTTCGCTTACGATCGTTTTTTCCATTTTATCAATTTCCTGGTAAATGTTCACTAAACTTTCTTTGTTAGTTGCTCTAAAATATTGTCCGCCGGTCATTTCAGAAATTTCTGTCATTACTTTTTCGTCCACATCAACATCTACATAATCATACTCATATTCTCCCGGAGCATAAATAGCAACTGGTTGTAACGCTTTTCCTTTTGAACCAACACCAATGCAATACACGCGAATACCGTAAGTTTTAGCTAGTTCTCCTGCTGTAAGTGGCGCTACTTCACCAACGTTATTTACACCATCACTAACAAAAACAATTACTTTACTTTTTGCTTTACTTTCTTTTATACGTGCCACAGCAGTTGCCAAACCTAAACCAATGGCAGTTCCCTGATCTAACGAACCGGCTTTAACCTGGGTGAACATATTCTTTAAAACCTTGTGATCACTTGTTAACGGACATTGTGTAAATGCAACACCTCCGAATATTACCAAGCCAATTCTATCATTCGGACGCGCATCAATAAAATCAACAATAACATCCTTTGCAACATCCATCCTGTTTGGCTTAAAATCTTTTGCAAGCATAGATAAAGAAACGTCTAATGATATGACGATATCAATTCCTTCAGTTTTACTATCCTTCCAGCTACTGCGCGATTGCGGTCTCGCCAAAGCAGCAATGATCAAAGCAAAAGCCATTAAACGTAAAGCAAATAATGAATGACGAAATTTTGCTTTACCTGAAGATCTTATTTTATGAAATAAAGCAAACGAAGAATAATTGAATTCACCTTCGCGTTTCTTTAAACGAATAATGTACCAGATGATCATTAATGGCAAGAGGCACATTAACCAAAACCAATGCTTTTCTGCAAACTGAATATCGTTAAAATAACTTATCACTGGGTTGGTTGATTATTAGTTTGAGGTTCGGGTATAGTAATTTCTTCTTCACGCTTGGTTCCATTCACAAAATCGAAAGCATTTTGTAAAGTGAATTTATGTTCATCTTCTATTGGCGTTAATTTTGCAAATTTCACAAGGTCACTTAAGGTTAATGTTTGCTCTAATTTTTCTTTGCTCTGTTTATCTACAACTTGCGTCCTGAATGCTTTCATGATCTCATCCGTTGTACTTTCTAAAGCGTTTACATTAAAGCGTTCTTCGATATATAAACGAACCGCATCCGAAATAGATGAATAGTATTCTTTTACCTGCCCTTCTTTCCAGACCTGTTCTTCTTTTATCTTTTCTAAGCTTGCAAGCGCAGTAATATGTGCCGGGATCTTCGGCTTCTCGGGTATAATAACAACCTGTTTGTTTCGTTTTGTAAAGTAAACCGTGAGAAGTATTATAGCCGTAATAAAAACAATTATTCCTATGCCCCAATAAATATAATCAAGGTACCATTTCCAGTTAAACTCTTCATTAAAAGGTGGCTTTATGTCTTTTGTTTTTGTAGCACTGGTATCTGTTGGGACTGTATGAACTTCTAGCAAAAGTGTTTCTGTAAAGAACGGTCGCGTAGTATCATCATTTACAATAAATTTAAAACCCGGCACTGCAAAATAACCGCTGTCGTAAGCGCTTACTAAAATTTGTTGATGCTGCTGGTAAATGGTGGGATTATTTTTATCAGGAATTGTAGTATCAATTGGAGTAATAGAAACAACTTCGACTTTGCCCGTAATGGTATCGCCAATAGAAGGCCATTGAATCTTAAGATCGCGCTGTGACGCATCGTAGTTTACATACAGATCTAACTTAACCTGCTCGCCGATCCTGATCTTAGAAGAATCTAAAACAGCACTTACCCTAATTTGTCCAAGAAAAATATTGGAACAAAAAATTAAGATCGCAACAAAAAGTATATGTTTGAGATTTTTCAATTCTAACGATTCTTAAATAAATTCATTAAAGGCTTAACATAATTTTCGTGCGTAAAAATATTTGTAGCATCTACCCCACTCCTGTTAAAGATATCTTTCAGGTTCTCTTCAAATTTCAAATGGTTAACAGCAAATTGTTTCCTGAATGTTTTATCGCTTGTATCCACCCACATTATTTTTCCCGACTCGTTATCTTTTAATTTTATCAAGCCCACATTCGGCAATTCCGTTTCAGACTTATCTACAATACGTAAAGCAACCAGATCATGTTTTTTATTGGCGATCTTTAAAGCATCTTTATAATCTGAATCCGCAAAAAAATCGCTTATCAAGAACACGATACTTTTTTTCTTGATAAGGTTGGTTAAATATTTCAAAGCCACTTCTAGATTTGTTTTTTTATTCTGAGGTTTAAATTCAAGAAGTTCCCTGATAATTCTTAATACGTGCGACTTTCCCTTTTTTGGCGGAATAAACTTTTCGATCTTATCGCTAAAAAATATCACCCCAATTTTATCATTATTTTGTGCTGCAGAAAAAGCAACAACCGCACAAAGCTCTGTAATTAATTCTTGTTTAAATTGTTTGTTCGTTCCAAAAGCACCACTGGCACTTACGTCCACCACCAATACAACACTTAACTCTCTTTCTTCTTCAAAAACTTTTACGAATGGTGTACTGAATCTTGCGGTAACGTTCCAGTCAATTGTTCTTACATCATCACCTGGTGTATATTCGCGAACTTCAGAAAAGGCCATACCTCTACCTTTAAAAGCGCTATGATATTCTCCCGAAAAGATCTGACTGCTCAAACCACGGGTCTTAATTTCAATTTTGCGTACTTTTTTTAAAAGTTCTGAGGTTTCCACTTGAAATAATTTTAAATTTTAGATTCTAAATTTTAAATGGTGAATTAAATTTATAATACAACATTTATAATTTAACATCCCTAAGGAACTTCAACTGTATTTAAAATTTCGGTAATGATATTTTCTGAAGTAATGTTCTCAGCTTCGGCTTCGTAAGTTAAACCAATACGATGACGCATTACATCTGTGCAGATTGCGCGAACGTCTTCAGGAATTACATAACCACGACGTTTAATAAAAGCATATGCTTTTGCAGCTAAAGCTAAATTTATACTTGCACGGGGCGATCCACCGTAAGAAATTAAACCTTCAAATTTTTGAAGCTTATAATCTTTAGGAAAACGTGATGCAAAAACAATATCAACAATATATCTTTCGATCTTCTCATCCATGTAAACATCTTTAACCACGGCACGTGCTTTTACAATTGCTTCAGGAGAAAGAACAGAATTTACCTGCGGCATACCGCTTGGTTGAATATTAGATGTAATAATTTTACGCTCATCTTCTTTTGTAGGATAACCTATCACAACTTTAAGCATAAAACGATCCATTTGTGCTTCAGGTAAAGGATAAGTTCCTTCCTGCTCAATTGGGTTTTGAGTTGCAAGCACTAAAAAAGGATTTGGTAATTTAAATGTTTGATCGCCAATAGTAACCTGCTTTTCCTGCATAGCCTCTAACAGCGCTGATTGAACCTTTGCCGGGGCACGATTGATCTCATCGGCCAATACAAAGTTCGCAAAAATAGGTCCTTTACGAATAGAAAAAGCTTCCTGTTTTTGATTGTAGATCTGGGTACCAATAACGTCGGCCGGTAAAAGATCCGGAGTAAACTGGATACGGCTGAACTGGCCATCAACGCACTTTGCCAATGTATTAATAGCTAAAGTTTTTGCAAGTCCGGGAACACCTTCTAACAAGATGTGACCATTACTTAATAAGCCGATCAACAAACGCTCGACCATACTCTTTTGACCAATAATAACTTTGTCCATTTCAACAGTTAGTATGTCTACAAAGGCACTTTCCTGCTGAATTCGTTCGTTAATTTCTTTAATATCTACCATAAATCTATTTTATTAGAATAACAGGTAAAGATAACATTGGTGAGGGTTTACAAAGATTTTATTGTAGTTAAAATATGTTAACTAGACTCTTAAAAAAATTAAAGGAAACATGGGGAATTCGTTTCCTTTTTTGGGCTATCTTTCTTTCTTAATTGTTCCGATATGGAGTGGATTTTCAGTTATTTCTCCATATAATTTCCGGTTCTTAAAAATATCAATTGCAGCATATAACGCCTTTTTAAATGACTGCTCATTGGCTTTATTTTTTCCTGCAATATCATAACCAGTACCATGGTCGGGGCTTGTTCTCACTACATTTAAGCCAGCTGTAAAATTTACACCTTCGTTAAAAGCAATGGTCTTAAAAGGTATCAAACCCTGGTCGTGATACATTGCTAAAACAGCGTCGAATTGCTTGTAAGTTCCGTTCCCGAAAAAGCCATCAGCAGAATATGGCCCATATACCAAACCGTTTGTTTTTGTCTTTTCAATTGCAGGAATAATGATCTCTTTATCCTCATTTCCAATTGCACCACCATCGCCCGCATGTGGATTTAGACCTAATACTGCAATTTTTGGTTTACGAATAGCAAAATCTTTGACCATTGATTCGTGCAATTGAATTATTTTGTTCGATACTCCATCAATAGTTAGTTTGGAGGCAACATCTTTTAAAGGAACATGACCCGTTGCAACTGCAATACGTAAACCACTTTCAGAACACATTAACATTAAAGGATCGCCGGAAAATTTTGAACCTAAATATTCTGTATGACCAACAAATTTAAAATCCTCGCTTTGGATATTACTTTTATTAATAGGTGCGGTTACAAGAGCATCAATATGTTTATCAAACAAAGCCATGCTGGCTTTTTCAAGAGAGATGAATGCGTATTTTCCGCTCACGTCTGTTGCCTTTCCCATTTCAATATTCACCTCTTCTTCATAACAAACAAAAACATTTACTTTTCTGGCGCTCAGTTGCGAAAAATCGCGCATAGGATTAAAACTAAATTCTTCTAATCCTAAAACTTTTCTGTAATACGAAACTGTTTTTTGCGAGCTAAATAACACAGGAGTGCAAATATCTGCAATGCCCGGTTCCATTAAAGTTTTTAAAACAACTTCTAAACCTATTCCATTTATATCTCCCTGGGAGATGCCAACAATTACTTTATTCTCGATCATAATTATTTAATTCCGTATTTAGTTTTGTATTTAAGGTACAATTCTGTTTGTTTATTTATAAGGTTAACGCTTTTTCCGGCAATATATGCTAAAACAATATTATTTGTTTTCATATCTAAAATATCGCCATCACTAACAACTAACGAAGCTAATTTTCCTTCTTCAAGCGTGCCTGTTTCTTTCTCAATTCCTAAAATTTTTGCGGCATTATAACTAATACTTGCAAGGGCTTGTTCTTTTGTAAGACCATAGGCAACAGCCACTCCGGCGTTAAACGGAAGGTTCCTGCTTTGCATCGCCTCCATATCTCCTTCTAATTGCAGGCAAAATAAAACACTGTCTTTTTGCAACAAATAAGGTGTACGATAAACAATATCCACATCATCATCAGCATTATCGGGAAGATCGTTCACACGGTTTAACATTACCGGGATATTATTTTTCTTTAGAACTGAAGTGATCTTGTAAGACTCCTTGCCGCCTACTATTACAGGCTTTTTAATACTATATTTTTTTGCAAAGTTGATAGCACTTAAAATATCTTTTGCTTTTTCTGAGTGTAAATATAAATTAGCGGTGCCGTTAAAAACACCACGCATGGCTTCAAAACGAATGTTTTTTTCGGCAGGTGTTGACATTAAACAATAAGCCTGCGCATCGGCAAAAAATTTATATAAGTAATTAATTTCAGTAGTGTAATTTTTATTTGTAGCAACAGAAAGACCTTCTTCCTCAGTGAATTTACGTTTAACTGCTTTTGGGAAATTTAAATGAATACCGTCGTCAGCCTTTAGCACAGCATCTTCCCAGTTCCAACCTTCTAATGCCATAATTGAAGATGATCCACTAATTAATCCTTCACGCGGAGTTACTTGTGTGTATAGAATTCCGTTTGTTTTTACTGTTGGTATAATTATGTTATCTGTATTGTAAGCAATTAATGTTCTGATATGTGGATTAATATTGCCCACCTCTGCAAAATCTTTTGTTGCTCTAACAGCTTCGGCATCGTGCAGACCAAGAATATTATTTGTATTAATTAAGCCCGGATAAATATGTTTACCCATAAGATCGATAACGGTATCGTAAGCACTTGGATTTAAACGTATGCCTGTAACACTGCTTACCATTTCTAATTTATTTTTATTGATAACAATTATACTGTTCTCAATTATATTTCCATTACCAATATGCGCAGTTGCATTAATTAAGGCAATGTGCGTATAGGTTTTTTGCGCTAAAGCATTTAAGCCAAGCATCAAAAAAATTATATATAATATGTTTTTCATAGATGTAATTTATCTGTGTCCAGTAACTTCTTCATCAACACCTTCTATGGTATTGCAGTGATACAGGCGTTCGTGTTTAGCTTTTAATTTTTCGACTTTACCACCTTTTTGTTTTTCCAATAATAATTTTGCAATTATCCTTGCTCTTTCGGTTTTAATATATTGCTTTAGTTTTGCATCTTCTTCCCTGTCAAAATAAATTTGCCCGTCAATAATTGTTTTATCAGCAATAGCATAAACACTCATTGGATTATCGGTCCACAAAACTAGATCGGCGACTTTACCAACTTTAATACTGCCCACTTTATCATCTATATGCAACATTTTAGCGGGATTTAATGTCACTAATTTTAGGGCTTCTGTTTCTGTTAATCCACCATATTTAATTGCCTTTGCTGCTTCCTGGTTCAATCTGCGGGCCATCTCCGCATCATCGCTATTTATAGAAGTGTTAACTCCCATTCTTGTTAATATAGCTGCGTTGTATGGTATTGCTTCAATTACCTCATTCTTGTAAGCCCACCAATCTGCAAATGTAGAAGCGTTTACGCCATGAGCTTTCATTTTATCGGCTACTTTGTATCCTTCTAAAATATGTGTGAAAGTGTTTACTTTAAATCCAAAGCTATCTGCCACGTGCATTAACATATTTATTTCGCTTTGCACATAACTATGACAAGTAATAAAACGTTTTCTATTTAAGATCTCCGCAAGAGCGTCTAACTCAAGATCTTTACGAGGAGTCCCAATTTTATTTTTTTCAATATCTTTTGGACTTAACTTTGAGAACCCTTGCCACTGAAGATCATATTCTTTAGCGCGTGAAAAATAATCATTGTAAACTTGCTCTACTCCCATTCTTGATTGAGGAAAACGAACGGAGTTATGATCACCCCAATTACTTTGTTTTACATTTTCGCCCAAAGCAAATTTTATAAAGCCATCTGCTTTTTCATATTTGAGATCTTCGGCAGTGTGACCCCATCGTAATTTGATCAAAACGCTTTGTCCACCAATTGGGTTAGCCGAACCATGCAATAATTGCGAAGTAGTAACACCACCTGAAAGCTGACGGTAAATATTTATGTCCTCCGGATTTAAAACGTCACCCATTCTAACTTCAGCACTGCTTGCCTGCGTGCCTTCGTTAACACCTGCGGTTAAAGCAATGTGACTGTGTTCATCAATAATTCCGGGTGTTAAATGTTTTCCCTGCGCATCAATAATTTTAGCGAAGGCCATTTTTGGAGCATCAATATTTTTAGCGATGCGTACAATTTTTCCTTCTACAACATATACATCATGATCTACCAAAACGCTGTCGCCACTATTTGTCCAAACTGTTGCATTCTTTATTAAGATAGCAGAATAACGGTTCTTAAATTTATTCCATTGGTCTTTAAAAAGGCCCTGCTCTTCCGGTAAGGGCTCACCATAAGCATTGAACGGATAAATAATTTTTCCTAGTTCTACTTTTTTCTCGGCTGGTTTTGGTTTTGTAGTTGTATCTACCGCAGATTCAAATGCTAATTTAAAATCGAACCATTCTCCATTTGCTGATTGTGCTTTACCTTCAAAAAATTTATTTTCTAAACTATAATTTCCACTGCCACGAATTGATTTAGTAGAATCATACGAAAAGCTAAAAGAAATAAAGTTATTTGAAAACGAATAATTTAAATTTTTCTTTGTTGTATCAATAGTGATCTTGGCCTGTGGCATGTTAACATCACCTGAGAGTTTAATTTTAAAATTTTTATCTGGCGTACTTAAAACATAATTTCCACGAATATCAGGTGCATTTATATCTGAGAAAACAGTTGGCTCACCCGCAACCCATGTTTGCATAACACTTGCTTCATTATCAAAAATTGACCGGTTGCTAATAAAAAAATTAGCAAGTAACCCTTTTTTTAATGCGCCAACTTTATCCTGTGCATTAATAAACGTTGCAGGATTAATGGTTAAAGCTTTTAAAGCAGTCTTTTCTGAAAGTCCATACTTCACGGCCTTTCGAAGGTTACTTAAGAACTGACTTTTCTCTTTTAAGTCGGCAGAGGTTAAACAAAACTGAATAAAAGATTTTTCAAAGGCTGCGGGATTTATTGGTGCTAATTCCCAATGCTTGAGATCTGTCAATGAAACTGCTTCTGCATCAAAAGGATCTTCTACATCATACGCAATTGGAAAATTTAAAGGCACAATATATTTTAATTGTGTGTTTTGAATATCGTTCATCCTTTGGTATTCATTTCCTCCCGCTTTGATAATATATTTTACACCAAACTCAGTTCCAATTTTTGCTGCGCGTAATGCATTGTATTTATCATTTGCTTCAAAAATGCAAGGCAAGTCTTTTATTTTATTAAAAGCTTCAAGAGAAATATTATACTCGGTTTTGTTTTTATTTTGTCCGTACCACAAAGCATCGTAATAGGTTTGTCTTAATAATGCAATACAGCCAGTTAAAGAACTTGGGTATTCTTGCGTTGAAGTACCTTTTGATAATGAATAAAAGCCGGCAGCCTTATCCATAATTATACTTTCGTTCTCGTTCTTATTATTTAAATTCACAAATACACCAGTTCCTCTTACAATCCCATCCTTCGGGCAAGAAACAACGGCGCCAAAACCTATTTTCTTTAATTCTTCAGCTTTATCTTTATTTAAAATAAAAAGTTTGTGGCTTTCAATCTCGGCTTTTATTGCCTGGTTCCAGCCATAAGCACCTTTCACATTACTTTCCATTTGTGGTGCGCCGTCAGGACGACGATGACCGCCGGTATTAACAGGTTTTGCTTCCTGGAGTCCATAATCTGAATAAAGATCAATAAATGAAGGGTAAATGAATTTTCCATTCAGATCATAAACAATGGCATTTTTTGGAAGCTCTATTTTTTCCCCGGCATTTATAATTTTACCATCCTGTATCAAAAGGGTTCCCTTTTTAATAACGGTTTCAAAATCAATGTAAATAGTAGCGTTCACAAAAGCATAAATGCTGTGTGTGTTAAATGGTGCGCCATTTGTGGGAAAAGTAGATTGCCCGAAAAAATTAAAATTTAAAAAACTTAATACTAAAATTAGTGCGCTTATTCTTTTCATTAACGAGATAATTTATATATAGTTATTTATGATCCTGCAACCCTGAAGTCTTTCAATTCATAAACCCTCAAATTTAAACAGATTTACCAAAATTACTAGCTCTAATTTGCATTTTATTCTGCCTTTTATTGCTATTTTTACAGTAAATATCCATATTATGTATAAAGGTTTTTTACACACCCATTATTTAGTTGTTAGTCTTTTTTTATTGCTTTACGTTATAAAAACTGTACTCCTTTTAAGTAACAAAACAGACCTTCTTAAAACGTTCTCAAAAAAGACAAGGCTTTTTGAAATTATCATCAGTTTTTTATTCTTACTTACAGGTATTTATTTAATGACACAGATACCGTATGGTGGTAAATACGATTATATGTTATGGATAAAACTGGTAATGATATTTGCCTCTATACCTATTGCTGTTATTGGTTTTAGAAAAAATAATAAAACATTGGCTGCTTTAAGTTTATTAATGATAACCGGTAGTTTTGGTCTTGGTGAGGTTTACCACAAAAAGAAAGGTATTGCAAAGGAAGTTGATACTACAATTGCTGCTAATGACGGCAAAGCTCTATATGAAGCAAACTGTAATTTATGTCATGGTGCTGATGGAAAACTAGGCATGTCGGGCGCAAAAGATCTGACAGCTTCAGTAATGGACCTTGCCGCTATTAAAGAAATAATTATTCATGGCAAAGGTGCTATGCCAGCCGCACAGGTTAACGAAGAGCAAGCAACAGCAATTGCGGCGTATGTTAACGATCAAATAAAAGGGCACTAAAAAAATTAATGAAAGAAACGAACTCTACGGCAATACCAACGCACACCTGTGTTTTAATGGGTGTTATAAATAAGTTACAGGACGACGGACTTGCAAAAGAATACTTAGAAGAACTTGCTTTTTTAGCTGAGACCTATGGCCTTGAGACCAAAAAAACATTTACCCAAAAATTAGAGAAACCCGATAAAGCCACTTTTATTGGCAAAGGAAAGGTAAGTGAAATAAAAAATTATGTTCTCGAAAATAAAATAGACGTTGTGATCTTTGACGATGAACTTTCGCCATCGCAACAACGTAATCTTGAAAAAGAATTCGGTAAAAAAATATTAGATCGTACCACATTAATTCTTGAAATATTTGAGCAGCGCGCACAAACAGCACATGCTAAAACACAAGTGCAATTAGCTCAATACCAATACATGCTTCCACGCTTAACCGGTATGTGGACCCACTTGGAACGACAACGTGGTGGAACCGGAACTCGCGGCGGAGCTGGTGAAAAAGAAATTGAAACTGACAGAAGGATCGTAAGGGATAAAATTGCTTTACTGAAAGAAAGGTTAAAAGAAATAGATAAGCAAATGGCCACTCAGCGTAAGAACCGCGGCGAATTAATTCGTGTGGCTTTGGTTGGTTATACAAATGTTGGCAAAAGCACAATTATGAATTTATTAAGCAAAAGCACTGTTTTTGCCGAAAATAAATTGTTTGCTACTTTAGATACAACGGTTAGAAAAGTGACCATTGATAATGTTTTTTTTCTATTGAGTGATACTGTTGGATTTATAAGGAAATTACCTACCGAATTAGTTGAAAGTTTTAAATCTACTTTAGATGAAGTGCGCGAAGCCGATCTGCTTATTCATGTTGTAGATATCTCGCATAAGAATTTTGAAGACCATTTAAATGTTGTAAAACAAACACTGCAGGACATTGGTGCCGGCGATAAACCCGTAATATTAGTATTCAATAAGATCGACGCTTTTACCTATACAAAAAAAGATGATGATGATCTTACACCAACAACCCGAGAGAATTTATCATTAGAAGATATTAAGAACACCTGGATGAAAAGCCTTAATAACCCATGTTTATTTATTAGCGCGCAAACCAAAGAAAATATTGATGAGCTAAAGAAAACCGTTTACGATCTTGTAAAAGAAATGCATATAAAACGTTATCCTTATCACAATTTATTATACTAATGCAGGTTGAATTTAAATATGCCACTTTCACCGATCTTCCAAAGATCGTAGCAACATATAATTCAACAGTTGCTTCGCGATTGGTTACCGCAGACCTTGAGCCGGTTAGCAACGAAAGTAAATTAGACTGGTTCAATGCGCATTCGCCGGAGCGCAGGCCACTTTGGTTAATAATGATGGATAATGAATATGCAGGTTGGATGAGCTTTAATTCGTTTTACGGTCGCCCAGCATATGATGGCACGGTTGAAGTAAGTATTTATTTAGAAGAAAAAGCAAGAGGAAAAGGTTTAGGAAAGATCTGTTTACAAAAAGCAATTGATATTTCTCCATCTCTAAAGATTCATTCACTTTTAGGTTTTATTTTTGGTCATAACGAGCCGAGTTTAAAATTATTTTACCAATTCGGCTTCGAAAAATGGGCGCACTTACCCGCTATTGCCAATATGGATGGAACCATGCGCGACCTTATTATTCTTGGCAAAAAGACGGTTTAAATTGATTTGGCATATTTTGAGTATTTAAGTAAATTGCAGGTAATTATCCCATGTCATTCTTCTCAGAAATAGCTCACGAATTTTCATCTCAAAACACACAGTTTTGGAATTACACAAAAGATAGCTTAAAACATCCTGGACTTAAAAATGTATACTACGCGGTTCTCTTAGCTTATCTATTTTGTTTTTTTCTGGAAGTAGTGCTTCCCAGGCAACGAAAACATGGTGTAATGTCGCGCAAATATTTTTGGCAGGATACGTTCTATATTTTATTTAACGACTTGCTTTTAAACGTATTGGGCTTTTTTGCTTTATGCGCAGTAACGGAATTTGTGTTGTTAAAATTTTTACTTCTATTCGATATTCATAGTTTAAAAGTTACAGATATAACGCACCTCAATCCGCTTTTGCAGATCCTTATCATGTTCATTTTGCAGGATTTTTGCGAATATATAGCTCATATTTTTTTACACCGTTCCAATTTTTTCTGGGAATTTCACAAGATCCATCATGCTCAGGAAGAGCTCGGCGCAGCCTCTACACGTCATTTTCACTGGGTTGAAATGCTGGTTTTTAAACCCCTGATCTACATTCCATTTGCCTTAATTGGCTATTCTGCTATTGACTATTTCCTTTTTCAGATAACGGTTCAAAATGTTTGGGGATTTTTTACACATTGCAACATAAAAGTAAGATGGGGTTGGTTAAATTATATTTTTAATACCCCCGAAACCCATGCTTGGCATCACGCTAAAAATATTGACAAAAAATACGGAGTAAATTTTGCCTCTATCCTTAATATTTGGGATCTTATGTTTGGGCATTTTTATTTACCAAAAGATAAACAACCCATTTTAGGCGTTGAAGGCGGAAAAGAAGTACCTAATTCTTTTATCGGGCAGTTCTTTTACCCATTTAAAAAACATTTCGGTAAGAAAAAGTAAAATCTTATATTTAACTTACATTCTCATTAAAATTGTTATTAAATTTAGTGCTTCTAACAGATATGACACACTTATCAAACAGAGTAAATAAAATATCCGAATCGCAAACAATTGCGATGGCGCGAAAAAGTCGTGAGTTAAAAGCAGCTGGAATTGACATTATCAGTTTAAGTCTGGGCGAACCCGATTTTTCTACACCACAAATTATTAAGGACGTTGCTAAAAAAGCGATCGACGAAAATTTCAGTTACTATACACACGTATCCGGTTATCTCGAATTGAGAGAAGCTATTTGTGGAAAATTTAAACGTGATAATAATCTTGTTTATACTTCCGACCAAATTGTAGTTTCTACCGGTGCAAAACAAAGTATTGCAAATGCTGTATTGTGTTTAATTAATCCTGGCGACGAAGTAATTATCCCTGCACCGTTTTGGGTAAGTTATCTAGAGATATTAAAACTGGCGGAAGGAACCCCGGTAATTGTTGATACAAAAATTGATGCGGATTTTAAAATAACACCTGCACAATTAGAAAAAGCGATCACGCCAAAATCAAGATTGATCATGTTAAGCACTCCTTGTAATCCAACGGGTAGTGTTTATACAAAAGCAGAATTAAAAGCTTTAGCGGAAGTGATCGCAAAACACGAAGAGCTTTATATTATAAGCGACGAGATCTACGAACATATTAATTTTGTTGGCGGACACGAAAGTTTTGCCCAATTTGATTTTATAAAAGAACGCGTTATTACTATTAACGGCGTTTCAAAAGGTTTTGCCATGACAGGCTGGCGCGGAGGAATTATGGCCGCACCAAAATGGATAGCACAAGCTTGTGATAAAATGCAGGGACAATTTACATCTGCTACTTGCAGTATAACACAAAAAGCCATGCACAAAGCAATGGAGTTGGATTATGACACTTACATAAAACCAATGCGTGACGCATTTTTAAAACGCCGCGATCTTGTGTTGAGTTTAATGAAAGAGATACCGGGATTAAAAACTAACGTCCCGCAGGGTGCCTTTTATGTTTATCCTGAGGTAACTTATTATTTCGGTAAAAAATACAAAGATCATGTAATTAATAATGCCACCGATCTTTCACTTTTTTTATTGGATGAAGGACACCTGGCGTTAGTGCCGGGCGCTGCCTTTGGTGATGATATCTATATTCGTTTTTCTTACGCAACCAGCGAAGAGAATTTAAAAGAAGCTTTAAAAAGAATGAAAGAAGCTTTAGCAAAACTTCAATAATTTTCAGATGAAAAAATTTTCTATTAAAAAAGATCACATTCGCGAAATTTTCAGGTCCTTCAATAACTTAAACGTCCTAGTTATTGGCGACGTTATGATAGATAGTTATTTGTGGGGAAAAGTAAACCGGATTTCGCCCGAAGCTCCAGTACCAATTGTAGCTGTAAGTAAAAAAGAAAGAAGGCTGGGTGGTGCAGCAAATGTTGCACTGAACATACAGGCTTTAGGTGCAAATCCAATTTTATGTTCGGTAGTTGGTGTTGACTATGAAGGCTTAGCATTTTTAGATCTTTTAAGAGCGCAAAAACTAAGTCAGAAAGGTATTTTAAAATTACGTGACAGGATCACTACAGTTAAGACACGCGTAATCGGTAACAATGCGCAACTATTAAGAGTAGATGAAGAAGTTGAAGAAGATATTGATCCATCGGACGTACAACAATTATTAACGCTTATTTCATACATTATTAACCACGATAAAATTGACGTAATAATTTTTGAGGATTATAACAAAGGTTTAATTACATCTAAACTCGTAAGTAAAGTAGTTGAGCTTGCAAAAAGCAAGAATATTCCAACCTGCGTTGATCCAAAAAAGAAAAATTTCAATACATATAAAGGCGTTAGTTTATTTAAACCAAATTTAAAAGAACTTCGCGAAGGAATTAAAATGGATGTGAGCGGCGATCACATCAACGAACTACAGCGTGCTGTAAGCAGCTTTAGGGTAAAACAAAAAATGGAAACTATTTTGGTTACCCTTGCAGATAAAGGGATAATAACCAATTCACGCAAAGTAAAAGAACATTTGACCGCGCATGTTAGAAGTATTGCCGATGTAAGTGGTGCCGGTGATACGGTTATAAGCGTTGCAGCATTATGCAGAGCATTGGAATGCAATGATATTGTAACTGCAGCTTTAGCAAATCTTGCCGGTGGACTGGTATGTGAACAAGTTGGTGTTATTCCCATTGATAAATCTCAACTTTTTGAAGAAGCTTTAAAACTCGATATTGTAAAATAATTTAAACGTAGAGTTAAAAGCTTTCTGTAAATCAAAAACAATGCTACACGATAACGTTACTCCCTATAAGAACAAAGACCCTAAAAAAGAACAGGTTGCACAAATGTTTGACAACATTGCCGACCGTTATGATTTTTTAAATGGTTTATTATCGATGGGCACCCATAAAGGCTGGCGCAAAAAATGTGTGAGCCTTTTAAAAACAAAACAACCAAAAACAATACTAGACGTTGCGACAGGAACAGCCGATTTTGCTATTGAATGTGCTAAATTAAACCCAACAAAAATAATTGGCATTGATATCAGCGATGGCATGATGCAATTTGGGAGAGAGAAAATTAAAAACTTAAAATTAGAAAGCCTGATCATACTTGAGAATGGAAATGCAGAAACGGTTGCCTTTCCTGATAATATGTTTGATGCTATTGTGGTTGGTTTTGGTGTACGTAATTTTCAAAATTTAGAGAAAGGTTTAGAGAATTTGTATCGTGTTTTAAAACCGGGTGGACAATTGGTAATACTTGAATTCGCATATCCACGCAATTGGTTCATTAAAGGACTTTACAATTTTTATTTCTCTTACATTACTCCGGCCATTGGAAAAATATTCTCAAAAGATAACAGGGCCTATACTTATTTAACTGAAAGTGTAAAAGCATTTCCAAACAACGAAAATTTTATTGCGATTTTAAATAAACTAAAATATAAAAATACAAGTTTTAAAAGTTTAAGTTTTGGTGTGGCAGCAATTTATTACGCTGAAAAATAGGTGCTAAAACTTTTAACTTAGATAACTCGTATATTTAAAAAAAATTATTTATTAAACATACAATCTATGAGCAATTATCTTTCAATTCCGTTAATTTCCTGGGCAGTAGTCGCCGTTATCATGGTAATTATATGGTTCTGGGCCTTAAAGATCAAGAACAATGGCATTGTAGATATTTTTTGGGCATTTAACTTTACGGTTATTGCAGGTATTATCTGGTATTTAGCGGATGGCAATCCTGAAAGAAAGATTTTAGTTTGTGCACTGGCCGGTTTATGGAGTTTACGTTTAGGAATCTACTTATTGATCCGTGTTGGCGGCCATATAAAAGAAGAAGAAGGTCGCTACAAACAATTACGTTTAGAATGGAATGATGCAAAATTCTTTTTCTTCTTCCAGATGCAGGCTTTTTCAAATGTAATGTTAGCGCTTCCATTTTTTATCATCGCTCTTAATCCAAATCCGGAAATATCCATCATCGAATACATTGGTGCGGGCTTATGGTTCTTATGCATTATTGGCGAAGGCATTTCTGACTGGCAACTACAATACTTTAAAAAACATAATACAGTAAAAGGAAAAGTTTGTGAGTTTGGTCTGTGGAATTATTCCCGTCACCCAAATTATTTTTTCCAATTTTCTTTATGGATCTCGGTTTTAATTTTTGCTTTACCTAGTCCTTACGGTTGGATCTCCGCGATCTGTCCTTTGTCCATCGGGTATTTATTATTTAAAGTAACAGGTATTCCAATGACGGAAGAACAGGCCGTTCGTAGCCGTGGCGAAGCATACAAAGAGTATCAACGCACAACAAGTGTTTTTGTACCCTGGTTTAAAAAGAAATAAGGAAAATGTAAAAGGAAAAATGGAAGATGTAATACTCTCCCTTTTCCATATTACCTTTTCCATTTTACATTAGTATAAATTATGTTTTACAATAAATTACTTGAAAAAGATAAACTTCCTGATTCTCTCATTCGCATTGGTATTCGCAAGTTATTAAAGCAGCGTTTACAAGATGAGAATAAAGGAAATACCGAAGCACAACAAGCACATTTAATGCAATTGATAGCTGAATTAAAAGCATCACCAATTGCAGTTAATACACAAGAAGCAAACGATCAACATTACGAAGTTCCAACTCAATTCTATCAATACTGTTTAGGTAAACATTTAAAATACAGTAGCGGTTATTGGAAAGAAGGGGTTGCTGATATCGATACTTCCGAAAAAGACATGCTTGAACTAACCTGTCAACGGGCAGAATTAAAGGATGGGCAAGAGGTATTGGAATTAGGTTGCGGTTGGGGCTCTCTTTCATTATTTATGGCAGCTAAATTTCCTAAAAGTAATTTTACGGTTGTATCTAATTCCCGCACACAAAAAATTTATATCGACGATCAGGCAAAACAAAGAAACGTTAATAATTTAACTGTTATTACTATAAACATTAACGATTTTGTTTTAGATAAAACCTTTGATCGTATTGTTTCGGTGGAGATGTTTGAGCACATGCGTAATTACCAAAAATTAATGCGTAAAGTAGCTACGCTTTTAAAACCCGAAGGAAAATTGTTCGTTCATATTTTTACACATAAAGAGTATGCGTATAAATTCGAAGTAAAAGATGAAAGCGATTGGATGAGTAAATATTTTTTTACCGGCGGCATTATGCCAAGCGATGACCTTCTACTTTATTTTAACGAACATTTAAGTATCGAAAAGCACTGGCATGTGAGCGGTACTCATTATAGCAAGACATCTGAGGCCTGGCTTCAGAATATGGATAAACACAAAACAGAAATAATTCCTTTATTTGAGCAAACCTACGGCAAAGAAAATGCGGTAAAATGGTGGGTATACTGGAGGATTTTTTATATGGCCTGCGCCGAATTATGGAACTTTAATAATGGCGAAGAATGGATAGTGAGTCACTATTTATTTACCAAAAAATAAAACTATGTGGCGTTTACTTGTTGCAGTTCTTCTTTTCCTTTTATCCTTAATGGTGTTCTTTAAGGCGCCAACTAATTTTTTATGGAGAGTATCAGTTGCAATTACAGAATTTCCGTACATCTTTATTCTTGCTTCGCTTTTATTTTTCTTTGTATGCTTAAAAGCCACTAAATACAAAACAGCAGTTGTAACTCTAAGTAGCATAACTACTTTAATATATATCCTTCCCATTATCCAGGTTTACATGCGTGGAAATAACTTAACTGAAGATCTCAAAAAAAAATTCCCCTTTAGAGAGAATGAACAACATCTACAACAGCCCTACTCCTTTTTAAAAATGTTTAGCAGTATTAAGGGTGAAGAGATTACACCACAAATTTTTGCATACAAAAAATTACAAGAAAGGAACCTGAATATTGATCTTTACCCCTCACAATCAAACACTGTGTCTCCCTGTGTAATTGTTATCCACGGCGGTTCCTGGGCAGAAGGCGATAGCAAACAATTACCGGACCTGAACAGTTATTTAGCAAACAAAGGTTATCATGTGGTAGCTATCAATTACCGGTTAGCTCCAAAATATAAATCACCTGCACCGGTTGAAGACCTTAGAGATGTAATAAACTACTTAACTGCTAATTCAGAAAAATTAAAGATCGATACATCCAACTTTGTTTTGCTTGGTCGTTCGGCGGGTGGACAAATTGCTTTATGTGCTGCTTATACTTATAACTTACCAAATATTAAAGGCGTAATTTCTTTTTATGCTCCGGCTGATATGGTTTGGGGCGCAAGAATAAAAAGTAATAAACTTGTTTTAAACACGGATAAGGTATTTACAGATTATTTAGGAGGACTAATAGATGAAGTCCCACAAAAATATCAAGAGGCAGGTGCAGTGGATCATGTAAACAAAAATTCACCTCCAACGTTAATTATTCATGGCGCACATGATGCCATGGTCGCATATGGACATAGTGAACGCCTGGATAAAAAATTAGAGGAGAATAATGTCCAACATTACTTCTTAAATTTACCCTGGGCCACACATGGCTGCGACTATAATATTAATGGGCCAAGTGGCCAAATAACAACTTTTACAATTGAACGTTTTTTAAACTCAGTAACAAATTAATGCAAACATTAGCTATCATAGGAACAGGAATTGCAGGCATGGGTTGCGGACATTTGCTTCAAAAAAAATACAATATAACTTTGTTTGAACAGAACAATTATATTGGCGGACATACTAACACGTTTTCCACTGAAGAGGATGGCAATAAAGTTTTTATGGATACAGGTTTTATGGTCTTTAATTTTGAGACATATCCAAATCTTTGCAAATTATTTGATGAAATAAAAGCACCGATCAAAAAAACGGACATGTCGTTTAGTGTGCAACACACTGCGAGCGGCCTTGAATACTGTGGTTCCGGACTGAATGGTTTATTTGCTCAACGTAAAAATATCTTTAGTATCGGTTATATTAAAATGCTAATAGAAATAACACGCTTTAATAAAATAAGTGTAGAAATTTTAGATGATCCGAAATATGAGAATCATTCTTTAGCACAATACATTAAAGAATTTAATTTTAGTGAAGAGATGCTTTGGAAATATTTAGTACCTATGAGCTCTGCAGTTTGGAGTACGCCAATGGATAAGATGTTAGATTTTCCAGCCGTTGCACTTATTCGATTTTTTAAGAACCATGGCTTTTTGGGATTGAATACGCAACACCAATGGTATACGTTAGAAAACGGGAGTCAATCTTATCGCGAGATCTTAATTAAGCCATTTAAAGACAAGATTCATATTAATAATGGTGCTGTAAAAGTTAGTCGTAATGCAAATGGAAAGGCCACTCTACATTTAAAAGATGGGACTTCAAAAGAATTTGATAAAGTTATTTTTGCTTCGCACGCTGATGAAACTTTGAAAATATTAGACCAACCAACAGCAGAGGAAAAAAGATTATTGAGTCCATTTAAATACCAAAAAAATATTGCCACGGTTCATACAGATGAATCAACTATGCCAAAAAACAAGAAAACATGGAGCAGTTGGAATTATAGGATAGAAGAACGAAATGGAAAACAGGTTCCAACAACTATTTATTGGATGAACAGTTTACAAGGCGTTTCTAAAAAGAAAAATTATTTTGTTTCTATAAATGCCATTCCCGGAACTGTAGATAAGGCTAAGATATTAAAAGAAATAGATTACGAACACCCCTTATTTGATGTAGCGGCCATTAATGCGCAAAATGAATTACAAACATTAAATGAAAGCGGACCTTTGTACTATTGCGGAAGTTACTTTAAATACGGCTTTCATGAAGATGCTTATGCCAGTGCGGTAGAACTGTGTAAACGAATGTAAAATGTAAGATGGCAAAGGGAAAATGGAGTGAATTAAAACAATAGAAAATGAATGATAGAACTCAACAATTATTAGATAGAACATTTGATTTCGGAGTAAATATTCTTAAATTTTTACGAAAGCTTCCAGATGATCATATTTATAGAATACCGAAAGTACAGGTTGGCAGGTCTTCCATTTCGATTGGTGCAAATTATGAAGAAGCTCAGGGTGCAGTATCAAAAAGAGATTTTTCTAATAAAATTGGCATTAGCTATAAAGAAGCCCGTGAAAGTCTTTATTGGTTAAGAGTTTTACAAAAATTATATGAAGAAGAGAAATATCAAAAAGAGTTTGAAATATTTTTAAAAGAATCCCAAGAGCTAAAAAATATTTTTGCTGCTATTAAAAAATCGTCCAAAGAAAGCTAATGAACTTTACATTTTCCATATTACCTTTTACATTTTCCATAACATGAACTCCTGTCTATATAAAGCCACAGTAATGCATAATCGCTTGAAACCTACTTCTCACCGGTTTCATTACAATGTGTTTATGTTTTATATTGACCTGGATGAAATAGCGCATTTAAAAAAGAAACTCCTCCTCTTCAGTCATAATAGATTTAATTTTTTTAGTTTCAGAGATAATGAGCATTTGCAATTGCCAATTGAAAATCCTGATAAAAGCAAAACAACAAAACAGCATATCTTAGACTATCTTCAAAAAAATAACGTTACAACTGCTCCGGCAAAAATAATGTTGCTTACCAATTTAAATGTGCTTGGTTATAATTTTAATCCGGTTTCTTTTTATTATTGTTTTGACGAAAAAGATCAAGCCATTTGTTGCATTGCCGAAGTTGGAAATACTTTCAGGGAAATGAAACCCTTTCTTTTAACTAAAGAGAATTTAAGAGATAATACATTTCATTTAAATACCGCCAAGTACTTTTACGTGTCTCCTTTTATAGACCACGATGCTAATTTTGATTTTAACCTTGTAATTCCAACCGAAAAACTCAATAATAAGATAGATACTTATAAAGATGGAGAGCGTATTTTTATAAGCACTTTAACCGGGGTTAAAAAACCAATAAATAACCGGAATTTATTTTGGTACAGCATCCGTTTTCCCTTTATTACCCTCAAAATTATTACTTTAATACACTGGAACGCCCTGAAACTCTGGCTAAAAAAGATACCATATCACAAAAAAGACGAAAACCCACATCTGCAAAAGGATGTTTTTCGTAAGTATAAAAACGATTAAAAATGTAAGGATTAGACAAAAAATTCGTCTATTTTTAGGTTAATATTCTTAAATTCGTGATTAAGATAAATGTCAACAGTAACCACCATAGCAACAAAACAGGGCTTTTATGAGAAAGTGATCTTAGATCTGCTTTCTAAAATGCAATTGGGTACGCTTAACATAACCTTACCAAATGGCCAGTTAATTAAGATCGGTAATGGGGGAAGTAATATTGAAGCAAATATAGAAATCACTGATCCCAATTTTTTTAAGCGTTGTGTTTTATACGGTGATATTGGTTTTGGAGAATCGTACACTGACGGAGAATGGGATACTGATAATATTACCAATGTTATAAAATGGTTCCTGCTTAATGTAGATAACGCTCCTACCGCATCTGGAAGTACAACAAAAAGTCTTGCATTAAATCTTTTTAAAATAGCAAACAAGCTATCTCATTTAAAAAGAAGCAATAGTGTTAGTGGTTCAAGAAAAAATATATCAGCGCATTACGACCTCAACAACGAATTTTTTGCGCTTTTTTTAGATGAGACCATGACCTACTCTTCTGCCTATTTTAAAAAAGAAGGCATGACCTTAAAAGAAGCACAATTAGCAAAGTATGATCGTTTATGTAAGCAATTAAATTTAAAAGCAAGTGATCATGTGTTAGAAATTGGGAGCGGCTGGGGCGGCAATGCTATTTATATTGCCCAAAACTATAATTGCAAAGTTACAACCGTTACTATTTCTCAAGAGCAATACAAATTGGCAAAAGAGCGCGTTGAAAAAGAGAACTTAACAGATAAAATTACAGTAGTACTAAAAGATTACCGTTTATTGGAAGGTAAATTTGACAAGATAATTTCTATTGAAATGCTGGAAGCGGTTGGTGCAGAATTTTACAATATTTATTTTAAAAAATGCAGTGATCTTTTAAAGAAAGATGGCATTTTTGCGATACAGGTTATTACCTGTCCTGACTCTCGTTTTGAGAGCTTAAAAAATGGTGTTGACTGGATACAAAAACATATTTTCCCCGGCTCTTTATTGCCCTCGGTAGCTGCAATAAACAAGTCTGTTAACGAATCCTGCGACCTTACTTTGGTAGACCTAAAAGATATTGGATTAGATTACGCACACACGTTAAAGATCTGGCACCAGGAATTCAATAAAAATATTGATAAAGTTAAAGCGTTAAATTTTGACGATTATTTTATCCGCAAATGGAATTATTATTTGTGTTACTGCGAAGCCGCTTTTGCCATGCGCAATATTAACGTAATGCAGTTGGTTTATACAAGACCGAATAATACAGGAAGATAATGATCTATTAACTTTTCCCTATTAACTATTTACTTTCTTCTCTTTAAATCTCATAAAAATAATTGCTGCTAAAAAGCAAAGCACAAAACCTAAAATTCCGTTCAGGCGAATACCAAAATCATTTCCTACATCTTTGCCATAAATTAAGAACATAGCAAATAAAGCAATACCAAAGGTTTGGGCGATCTTTACAAAAAAGTAACGCACTGCAAAATAAATAGCTTCTTTATTCTCATTGGTCTCTTCTGTATCTTTTTCAATGATCTCGGCAAGAATAGCATTAGGCAATATATTTAACGACGCTAAAGGAATAGCCGCAAAAGCGATCAATGAATAGATCTGTACTAAAGGATCAATTTCGGACTTCCCTAAAAAATAGATCCCTAAAAATATAGTAGATAATAGAGCCAAAGAAAAAACAACAATTATTTTCTTGCCAATTTTTTTTGCCAGGTAATTTATTACAGGGTAAAAGATAAACGACACCAGCACCATCATGATCATGAGTTTGTTACCAATGGTTTCGGGCAATTGTAATAAGACGGTTACAAAATACATTAAACCGGAAGTGATAATTGTAACCGCAATAAAATAAGAGAAATCGGCCACAATAAATAATTGAAAATTTTTGTTAGTTAGTGTTTGTCGTAATGCTTTTTTCATGGGCACTGCGCTTGGTTTGCTATCACAATATTTTCTTTCGTCGATAGCCAAAACTGTTACCAACATAAAAAGCGCAGCCAACGCGGCCATTAAAACAATAGTTAATTGCAATGCGGAAATACGAGAAACAATACTTAAAGAATGTTGGAGAAGATCCGTTAAATTAAATGCGTTAGATGCTATACCAATACCAAATACATAACCAACCGATTGCCAGGTGGCCAAGCGTACTTTATCTTCCGAGCCCGGTGCTAATTCCGGAAGCAACGCATTATAAGGAATGATATATGTTGTAGACGAAACATAAAACCCGATCAACATAAAAACTAACCAAACAATATTTAACGTACTCTCTTCTTCACGCAATGGATAAAAAACAAGGCAACAAAAAATAAGCGAAGGAATAATTGCCAGCTTCATTATGGGAATTCTTCGTCCTTTAGGGTTTTTGCTTTGATCGCTGAACTGCGCGATGAATGGATCGTAAACCGCATCTATCAATCTACCACTGGCAGTAACAATTGCAATAACATTAAAGATCCCAAAAATAGCAACCTGTGTTATTAAATTTGGAAGACCGCTGCTGGTTGGAGGAATGTATAGATATACAAGAATAACACTTATTAAATTGATCATAATGCTCCAACCCATCATACCAAAAGCATAAGCAATTTGTTTAACGAGAGGAAGTTTTTGTGTCAAGAGATCTAAATTTTAATACCAATTACAAGCACATCATCCACCTGCGCTACAGAACCACGCCATTTCTCAAACGTATTGTACAAAGTAGCTTTTTGTTCTTCCATAGACTGATCTTGCATATTAATAAGCGTTTCTTTAAAACGTTTATATAAAAATTTCTTTTCTTTTTCGCCACCAAACTGATCTGCATAACCGTCTGTGAAAAGGTATATACAATCGCCTTTTTGTAACGTAAACAACGTATTTGTAAACGGTTTCGATTCTGAATCCATTGCCGCGGTAATTGGTTGTTTATCGCCTTTAAATTCAAATAACTTTTTGTTACGAACAACATACAAAGGGTTATTAGCGCCTGCAAATTCTAAACGCATTCCCTGAATATCAATGCAGCAAAAGGCTACATCCATCCCATCTCTTATGGGTGTTTCGTTACTATTTTGATTTAAACTTTTTTTAAGTTCGCTATTTAAGAAATCTAAAGCCACGGCTGCGGAATTTATTTCTGAATTATTGATTGTTTGATTTAATAAGGTATTTCCAATGATACTCATAAATGCACCAGGCACTCCATGTCCGGTACAATCTACCGCAGCTATTACCAAAACATTGGTGCCGGCTTTGTATTCGTAACCTGTTTTTGAATATAAATCTTCTTTGATCTCATAATTTGTAAACCAATAAAAATCGCCACTTACAATATCTCGAGGTTTAAAAAATATAAACGACTCAGGAGCATACTCTTTCAATTTTGCTTTTTCGATTAAGATGGATCGCTGAATACGTTTTGAATATTCAATACTATCAGAAATATCTTTATTCTTTTCATCGATCTCGTGACGCTGTTCGTTGATCTCTTTTTCTAAACGCATACGTTCTGTTATATCACGTGCATAAATAACAATTGCCGGGCGGCCTGCGAAAGGCGCAACTTTGGCCGAACACTCAACAGGAATTAAATTTCCTGATTTTGTAATAAAAGGAACATCTTTATAAATCAAACCTCCCTTTTCCCAAACGTCTGCAACAATACTTGAACTTTTTTCAAGATATTCTTTTGGATGAAGATCAAACAAAGAAAGTTTTTCTAATTCTTCTTCCGAATATTCTAACAATTTAGTAGCACTTGGGTTTGTTTGGTGAATTTTACCATCCACAATATCAATGACGAGCATAGCATCGTTGGCTTGATCGATAATGCTTTCATAATTACTTAGTTGTTTTTTTAATGAAGCAATTGTTTCTTCGTAATTCTTTACTTCTTCACTCGTGGATGCTTTTTTAGAAGATGTTTCTTTAAGCTGTATTTCCTCTTCTGAAGGATCTTTAGAAGTTTTATATTTTCCATCCAACTCCTCTATAATTGGAAAAATTAACGAAGGATTTAAAAACTCCCCTACTTTATCGGGACGCGAAACATAACGCACCACTCCTGTTTTATCAATTAAAAAAGAAGCGGGTAATGGAATACCTTCTTCATACTTCTCAGCAAAATCGTTATCATATTCTTTTAGCTGGACACCATATATCATAGCCGTTTTTTGTCCCTCATCGGCCAACACTTTAAAATCCAAGCCTAACTTTTCTACCATCCCTTTGTTAACACCAACAGGATCGGGACCAATAGCCATTACTAAAATATTTTTGGACTGGAATTTATCATTATTTTTTTCGTAAGTACGTAGCATCATGTGGCAACCCGGACACCAATCGCCACGCACAAATATTAAAAGTAAATGACGTTTATCTTTAAAATCAGAGAGCTTAACGATCTCTCCATTTTGATCGGGCAATGCAAATTCGTTAGCAGGTTTACCAATTTGCACGCGGTAACCACCCGAGTGAATCTTTAATTGTTTTTTATCTTTTAAAATGCCCCAACCTAAAACAGCGGCAAATAAAATTATTAAAGAAGGAAATGCCCAACCCTGCCAACCATAAGGAAAAATTATATTACCGGCTAAATAACAAACGAAGGCCAAACCAAACATTAAAGGTTCGAACCATGAATAACCCGTATATGAAAAAGTGGTAAAAAATACGATCCGCAAAATAGATCCAAAACCAGCTATTAATAAAGCAATAGTTAAAAGAGGAAAATGTTCAAAAGGAAGATCTAACGAAGCGCCAATTAAAAATGCAGAAACAAAAACAGTAATAAATTGGTACCAACTGGTATATTTTGAAACTTCTTTAACGGAAGCAAAATAGGCTACCAATGATAATATAGATGCCGGCAAAGTATAGCCTAAAAAAAGGCAAACAATGGAACCAATATTGAGGACAACTGCAAGTGTGGTACCTGGGTGGATCTTTTTCATTTGATGCTATAAATATAATACAACAATTACGTAAAACAAAAAAATCCCTTTAGCTTTCACTAAAGGGATCCTTCATTTAAACTTTAAAGTCTATTATTTAATTAAGATCGCAAACACCATCACTAATAACGCTAATGACCATGTTGTTTTTTCTATAAAGCTATTTGCTTTATTTATACTTACAACTTGCCTTGCTACTTTACTTTGAAATTCACCTTTTGAGTTTTGCATCAAAACAGCAATAATAAGTAAAGAACAGAGCGATAATAGTGCGATTGATAAGATCATGTTTCTCTTTTTAAATTATTAAATTATTTTACTTCTTCAAAATCAACATCGGTTACATTTTCGCCGCCATTTTTATTTGCTTCGTTTTGCGCACCGTTATTGTTTGGATCCGTATTATTATTTTGTTGATTTGCACCTGCGTTTTGTTGCGCTTTGTACATATCTTCGCTTGCCGCAGCCCACAAGGTATTTATACTTGCTAAAGCCGCAGTTATTTTTTCTACATCTTTTGATGCATGCGCCGCTTTTAATTCAGTTAATGCATTCTCGATAGGCGCTTTTTTCTCTGCAGGAATTTTATCTCCAAACTCTTTTAATTGTTTTTCTGTCTGGAAGATCATTGCATCTGCTTCGTTCAGTTTATCAACTTCTTCTTTTGCTTTTTTATCTGAATCGGCATTTGCTTCTGCTTCGCGTTTCATACGGTCTATCTCTTCCTGGCTTAAACCACTCTTAGCTTCGATACGGATGTTGTGCGATTTGCCTGTTGCTTTATCTTTTGCGCTTACATTTAAAATACCGTTCGCGTCAATATCAAATGTAACTTCAATTTGCGGTACGCCACGTTGTGCAGGCGGTAAACCATCTAGGTTAAATTCACCCAGTTTACGGTTATCACGTGCCATAGGACGCTCACCCTGGTAAACCACGATCTGTACAGAAGGTTGATTATCCGCAGCGGTACTAAAGTCCTGCGATTTTTTTGTTGGTATAGTTGTATTCGATTCAATTAGTTTTGTGAATACACCACCCATTGTTTCGATACCTAATGATAAAGGCGTAACATCTAACAACAACACGTCTTTTACTTCGCCAGTTAAAACACCACCTTGTATAGCAGCTCCTAAAGCAACAACCTCATCAGGATTAACTCCTTTGTTTGGTGCTTTACCAAAGAATTTCTCAACTGCCGCTTGAACAGCAGGGATACGTGTTGAACCACCTACTAAAATAATTTCATCTACTTCTGAAGTTGACAGGCCTGCATTTTTTAATGCTGATTTACATGGCTCAATAGTACGTTGAATTAAACTATCTGCTAAAGATTCAAATTTTGCACGGGTTAAGTTTTTTACCAAATGTTTTGGTATACCATTAACCGGCATAATGTATGGCAAATTAATTTCGGTACTTGTAGAACTTGATAATTCTATCTTGGCTTTTTCTGCAGCTTCTTTTAAACGTTGTAAAGCCATTGGATCCTGACGTAAATCTAATCCTTCATCTTTTTTAAATTCATCGGCTAACCAATCAATAATTACCTGGTCAAAGTCGTCACCACCTAAGTGAGTATCACCATCGGTAGATTTTACTTCAAACACACCATCACCTAATTCTAACACAGACACGTCATGCGTTCCACCACCACAATCAAATACAACAAGCTTAATATCTTTACCTTTTTTATCCATACCATAAGCTAAAGCAGCAGCGGTTGGTTCGTTAATGATACGTTTTACTTTTAAGCCTGCAATTTCGCCGGCTTCTTTAGTTGCCTGACGTTGCGCATCGTTAAAGTAAGCAGGTACTGTAATTACAGCATCTGTAACTTCTGTTCCTAAAAAATCTTCAGCAGTTTTTTTCATTTTTTGCAAAATGATCGCTGAAATTTCTTGCGGAGTATATTTACGGTCGTCAATTTCTACACGAGGTGTATTATTGTCGCCTTTAACTACTTTATATGGCATACGGGCTGCTTCGCTTGTGATCTCGTCAAAAGTATGACCCATAAAACGTTTAATTGAATAAACTGTTTTACGTGGATTTGTGATTGCCTGGCGTTTTGCCGGGTCGCCCACTTTACGTTCGCCACCTTCAACAAAGGCCACAACTGAAGGGGTTGTACGTTTACCTTCGTTATTTGGTATAACCACAGCTTCATTACCTTCCATAACCGAAACGCAGCTATTTGTGGTTCCTAGATCTATTCCTATAATTTTTCCCATTTTATTTATTTTTATTATTTGTTCTGTTATTTACGGGGGTTATTTCAATAAATATGCCAAAGGAAAATGAACAAAAATAAGCGACAACCTGTCACAAAAAGCCATGAAAAAAGCATCAAAATGGCGTAAATAATTAAGGATCTTGCGAAAAAGGCAGGTTTAGTTACACCAGCTTTGTGCCACTAGCTGGGAAGTATAAAAATGATACTTACAAGTATTAGGATTAAAAGAGAATTGAGAGATAAATGCGCTTGCCATTTCTTTATAAACCGAATGCCGGGTTCTAAAGGTAAAGATACCCATAGCGGCTCTATCATCAAAATTAGAATAAATTGGTTTGTCCTGTGCTATACTTAGCGAGGGAGCGGTAAACTGCAGATAATCTACATATTCTTGTGTAGAGGTATAAGCAATGGCTTGCATTTTGTACATTTTACGGCCATTGATATTATTGGTCAACCCCATTTTTGATAAAGAATAGCCTAATGATGTAAAAAGGTCGATTCCTTTAAAGTCGAAAGCAAAAACCTTAAAATTCTGAATCGTTCTAAGGTCTTTCATATACTGGTTACCAAAATCGTAATCCACATAACGATAAACTTTACTGTTATCGAATAAAGAATCAAAAAAATGAAATCTTAGTTTCATAGTATAAATTGAACCATCGTTAGGATAGAATTTTGGAGAATAAAGTTGGTTCTGAGCACTGTAATCAGGATAGATATCAGGATTGCTAGGATTTGAGCCCACTGGAACAGGATAATAAGGCGGGGTAAAAGGTGTAAAACCACTTGGTTTAATACTATCTATTGCATTTGCTCTGGCAGTAAATACTTTAGAAGTTTTTACGTTTGTTACTTTTAAAATGTATTGACCTGTAACATATAACCTGTCTGAAGTAACATATACCCTTTGTGTTGTATTAAATGGCCCAGGATTTGCCTGGATAACCGAATCGTGAAATGTAATTACATTATGATAAGTTCCTGAGGGAGTTGCCCATGCCGGTGCACCATTAACTGTACGCTCTAAAGTTACCAAAAGGTCGCCTGCCTGGTAGTTAATAGAATCGGCTACCTGAGCCATATCGTTTGCATTGCCTTCACCTAAAAATACTTTATTAACCCTTACCATCTGGATAGTTTCCTGTGGGTTTAAAATGGCATAAATTGTTGGAACTTCTTTATAGGGAGCATTAATATTAAGATCGTTCTTGCAAGAAGAAAAAAATAAGATGCCAGAGCATGCTAAAATATATGAAAAATTTAAAAATTTCATGTTTTAAAGGTACACTATTTTTTTATTACCCTAAAGCTCATTTACTGTTTGGTGCAAGTTTTTATAGATACGGTCGTAACCGGGGTATAAATGGTTAGAAAAGGTGCGTTCGTGAAAAACTGACACAAATAAACCGTTAACATTTTTAACTTCTTTAGCCAAAGAAAGCAAAGAGTTAAGCATAGTTTCGGGACTTAATTTATCATACACAAAATAAGCACCATCCATTGCACAAAAAGGAACCATTAAAAAATCATCCTGTTTATTTGTATTGAAATTAAAATAATAAAAAGGAAATGATGTGCCGGCCCTGAAGCCCGGTGCTGAGGCAAAACCCATTGAAAAATCGGCAACAAAACCATTCTGCATTAACTGTGCTGGTGTTGTGCGAATATTAAATCGTAAATAATGTTGTCGCGATAAAGTGATCTTTTCGTTTGCTTTTTGCACGAGCATGTTTTGTTCATATATCAAAAGACCTTTTTCAACAGAAGAGTTATAAGATGGGTGTAAGCCTATAAAAGCTGAGTGCTGTTTTATTCGTTTAAACACCTCAACAAATGCGTTCGAATTTGGGTCAACTGTGCGATCGTATTTTGTACCGTTGCGAAAAAGAAAAAAATAAATAAGAGGGATCTTTTTATCTAAACAGAATTCTGAAACCGAAGAATAAATATCAAAAGGGTCTTCAGCTTTTTTTGAGAGAACAGTTCTTCTGTGTTTTAGATTGGTAAGGTCAAACTTCAAAAGATCTTTACAAATTGCGCCCGCCGTTCTTAAAAAACCTTTTTCTTTGTATGCATATAAATTGTCAACATCAATAGTGCTAATTACTTTGAATTTATTTTTCGGGAAAGTAATTTCTTTAAAAAACTTTTCTAATTCATCTTTAAATTCCAATATCCAAATATCAACTACAGGTTTTAAGTGCATTTTATTTTTAAATAAGATGCTTTCCTTTGCTTCAAAACGACCATGCATATCAGGTTCAAAAGCCTGCCACTCTTCATAACGGGAGATAAAATAAAAGACTGAAGAAAAAATATCGTAATTAAAATGAGAAAGGCCTTCATTTTCAAAAAAATAGATCAGCTCATTTTTTAATGTAGCTTTTGGTTTATTTTCAGTAACACCGGTCTCAAATAAAAGAGTGTTTGGTTTGATCTGAAATGTGCCCGCAATTGACTTTGAAGAATAATTGATCTTAAATAATTTTGAACTTTCAAATTCAGAAGGGGTGTTTGTAATGTTTACATTTACTTTTAATACGTTCTCAAAAATAAATTTTGCTGTATAATTTAATCGTGCGCTTTGTTTTTCGCAATAAATAATAAAGCCGGGCGATCCCGCTCCTATCTCAAGGTTAAGTAATTTATGTAACCCTGCTCTATCCACTAGATCGTATTAAAGCTATTAATTAAAGATCTCATCTGGATCAATAACGATGAGAATTTATTTATCGTGTGTGAATTTAATAAAACTTAAATTAAATTTCGGTCTGAGTAATGTATTTGGATGACTGTTACCGGCAAATACTACCCTTTCGGCATAATTGTCGCGGCGAACCACTATGGTAGGATCAGGGTCGGCAACAACAATATGAAAGCCATAATTTTTTCTCTTACCATTTAATATTGCCTGCACATGGCGTGGCAAATTAAAAACGTAGCTGTTATTTGTAGCATCATAAACACCACCATAACGTAAAAAATCTGTGTTGCTCAATTGATCTACGGCATATGTTTCTTTTCCTAAAGAATCTAAAGGCAATAACGCTAATTTAGGAGGCGTGTAATACAAGGCTGTGCCAACAGATGAAGCAAAAGCAGGATCGATATAATATACAAACTCAGCACGGTTAATGGCAATTGGAACCGTATCGGCATACGCTTTTAAATAATCTAAGAACGGAAGCTGAACTTTAATTCTTGCACCAGCCAATCCTTTTAAAAATAAATTTTGTTGTCCTAAAATTTTATTGCCCGCCAGTTGCTGGTAAAGTAATGTATTGCCGCTTTGGGTAGGTTGGTAATTAACGGTAATAAACCTTAAAGCATCGGTACCCGAAAAATTAAATTTAAAACTAAGATCTTCTTTAGTTGCAGATGGCACACCTTTTTGATAACGCAAATAAAAACCACTGATCGCATCTGCGAGGTCAAATCTTGCAATTACGCCATGAGTACTGGGTGTTGTTCCCGGACTTATAGCGCTTTCGGCTGCAGTAATATAAAAACCTTTATAGTTGTTTAAAAAAGTAGCGTTATCAACCAGGTATTGCGGATTATTTAAAATAGACTTTGCATAGTTATTATCAATTGGTATACGTAATACCATTTTACCATCCAGTGTTGAATACGTGCCTGTATAAACACCCAAAAGCACATTTTTATTATGCAATTTATCGTTGTTAGAAAAATAAAGACGGTTTGTACTTAAAGAAGAGTCCAGTGCAAAGACCGAATAAGTTAAAGGAGTACTTTGATCACCAACAAAATTTAAACTATAAACTGCTAAAACTATTTCGGCCGAAACAAGATTGGCATCTTCGCCAAAAGAAGTAAAGGTAACGCCATTTGGAATGTTAGCGTTTAAATACAAACCAACATCCATCCGTCCAAAAGTTGGATCCTGACTACTTCCTAAAAATTTGTACTGGTCATTGAAAGATGCAAATGAATCTACCTTTACGCTATATCCTGAAAGTATTGCTGTATCGCAAAAACTTGCGTTTACGTCGTCGTTCTCTGGCTGCACTTCTACACCTAAAACACTGTGGTCTTTTTTACAGCTTAAAAAAACTATTAAAAAAATAAGTGATAGAGCGGTATTTTTTACAATTTTCAAATTAATGTTATAAGCGATAAAAATAGGTAATTATTTAAACATGATTTTTTATTATTTACTAAAAAAACAAAAAAAATACCCCAACATAAGTCGGGGTATCTAATATAGTTTGCTTACATCTTAGCTTAAAACGTTTGCTTCTTCAAGCATTACATCGTAAAACTCGTTAAACGAATCCATGTATTCTAATTCGTTCTTGTAAGTTAAGAAAGGTTTACCCGATTTTTTAATGAATTTTTCAAGTTCGGGGTTTAAAGTTTCAGTTCCTTGGATTATACCATCAGCATACTCTAAAGATTGTTTCAACATGTTAATGTGACTTGAATCTTCCGAGATATGTTTAAGATCTTTTTTATTAAATCCATCAAAAGCTAACTTATCCATGAATTTTTTATTTAAAGCTTTTGGATACTCATCATCATAAAGCGATACAACAACTTTTGTATCAGCAAATAAAGGATCTTCTGCATAATACTTTTTAATGTATAATGGCATTAATGATGTGAACCAACCGTGACAGTGGATAATATCCGGCTGCCAGCCTAGTTTTTTTACTGTTTCGGCTACGCCACGAACAAAGAACATAGCTCGTTCATCATTATCATCAAAATATTTACCGCTGGTTTTGTCTGTTAAAACAGCTTTGCGGCTAAAATACTCTTCATTATCAATAAAATACACTTGCATACGCGCACTTGGTATACTTGCAACTTTAATAATTAATGGATGATCAACATCGTTAATGACCATATTCATCCCCGAAAGGCGAATTACTTCATGTAGTTGATGTCTTCTTTCGTTGATACAGCCGTATTTTGGCATGAAAGTACGAATTTCTTTACCACGCTCCTGAATACCCTGCGGTAGCTTTCTGGCAATTTTTCCAACATAGGTTTCGTCTAAATAAGGGGTAATGTCTTGCGAAACAAAAAGAACTCTGGCTTTCTTCATACTTAATTTTTAGTTTCCTCAAATAATTATACAAAAGTAATAAAAAAAAATCCATATTTCAAAGTAAAATGTACATTTGCCCTGCACAAGCATGTTAATATTCACCAAAATAGCAGAGTTAAAGGGCTTTTTAAAGCAAATAAAAAGCGCAGACCAGTCTGTAGGCTTCGTGCCAACCATGGGCGCTCTGCACAACGGTCATATCTCACTTATAGCTATCTCAAAAAAAGCCTGCAATATAACGGTTTGCAGCATTTTCGTCAATCCAACGCAGTTTAATGACAAGGCAGATCTTAAAAGATACCCAAGAATGCCTGAGAAAGACGCTGCTTTTTTAGAAAAAGCAGGTTGTGATGTTTTATTTATGCCATCTGTTGAGGAGATTTATCCAACCGAAAAAAAAGAAACCTATGATTTTGGCTATTTAAACACCGTTTTAGAAGGAAAATACAGGCCAGGACACTTTAACGGTGTTGCTCAGGTAGTAAAACGCCTTTTTGAAATTGTTGAGCCTGATAAAGCCTTTTTTGGCAGCAAAGACTATCAGCAGGTAATGATCATAAAAGCGCTGGTTAAACAAATGAATTCTAATATAGAGATCGTTAACTGCCCTATATTAAGAGAAACTGATGGTTTAGCCATGAGCTCGCGTAATACTTTATTAAGTAAAGAAGAAAGAGAGATCGCGAGCCGCGTTCCAAAAATAATGCTGGAGGCAAAACAAATTGCTTTAAGTAAAGGTATAAACGAAGCCAAACATTTTGTAACAGAGCAAATTTCTAAAGTAACAGATATGAAATTGGAGTATTTTGAAATTTGTGATGTTGAGCTTAAAGAGTTAACAGATATTAAAGAAGCAAATAATGCAATTGGGTTAATTGCAGTGTTTGTTGGTAAAATAAGATTGATAGATAACTTAATGTTTAATTAGCTTTTGATTGCTCTAATAGCCAAACTGCATCTATCGTTATCATAGAATCTACAGAGATATTTCTGTCTAAAGCTTTTTCTGTTATTTGCTCCATCCATTTTTTATCTCCCATAATTGCGTTTTTCTTTTCAAGTAATTGTTCGGCAGGCGATAATACTTTTATTTTCTTTGGCTTACTACTAAAATAATTTTCCATGTTCTCTAAAAAACCCCAACCAATTGTTGACAAAGTATGCTCTGTTGCCATTACAATAAAAACGTCGTGTGCATTTATTTCTTTTTCAATATCCAATTCATCAACCAACAAAGAATACTTATTTGATTCGGGATATACCTGCTCATTATAATACCAAAAATGTTCATTATAGAACGAATTTGCGATTCCAAAATAATACATACCCCAATAAAAACTATCTGATACGACTAGTACATTTGGTTTTGTTTTATTCTTCGCATCCTCTGAGCTTATTCTTGGATAAGCCATATCAACGCTCTTTAACCTTGTAATTAAATTCATTCCATCTGCAATATCATAATCAATTCCAAAAGGTTGTTTCATGTCAATTTTATCATAGATCAAATTAGGCATATCAATATTTCTTAAATATTGAATGTAATTTATTATTGAGTCTGCGGCCAGCACTGCTCCATAATTACTCCAGTGATTGGCATACTTAGGATACAACGGATACTTTGACTTGTATTTATTATCAATGAACCATTTATTAAAATCAATAACATTTAAGCTGGTTTGTTTTATGGCTGAAGAAAGAAATTTATAATTCGTGCTATCATTTATTTTAGGATATGAATCGGGAATATATTCAGGATAAAATGACGCCTTGCTCGGAGCAAAAATTATCATGAGTTGTTTACCCCTTTTTGCCAAACATTCTGAAACAAATTTTATTTGTGCAACAAGAAGGTCTACACTGTCTAAACCCATAAAATCCTGACCACGATATGTTTGAATATATTTTTCTTCGTATAAATAGTTTTCTTTTCCTAACACTACACCATTTGCATTTACTTTCTTAAAAAAACAAAAGTCCATTTGATTGTTTAGTCTAACATACAAACTCCTGAACCCAAAATTAGAGTTTACATAATCTTCTTGGTGCAATTGGTATTCGCCCGAAAACCATGTAGAGTCGTTTAATAATGGTTTCTCAGGAACATAAATATATCCTTTTAACGGCGGGATCTTAATGAAGTTAAAATCGTTATAGATCATGTGAATAAACATGATAACAAAGGTCATCCCTAAAAGTATTTTTTTAAATATGTCAGATCCTTTATTCATTAAAACCTAAAATATATAAATGGGTTAAAACCTGATGAAGTAATTGAACTGATGGATAAGCCAAATAATATTATTGTAACCAACCAAATTATTGAATGTTTTGTATTTGAATACGCGTTATAGTATATAGCATTTTGTAATTTTTTCCCATAACCAGAGATGGTAAAAAAGGAAAAGAAAACAGCAAGAAAAAAGTAAGGCCAAAATTCAGGATCGAAACTATTTTGCTTATTAAGATCAAATGCAAACATCCTTTTTATATATAAAAAAGCATCTTTAATTTTTTCTACCCTAAAAAACACCCAACCAATACTTACAATTAAAAATGTAATTAATAAACTTGGCAGCTTACCTATTTTTAATAAAATACTTCCAAAAAAGGCCCGTTCTATTACTAAAAAGAAACCGTGAAAAGCACCCCAAAAAACAAAGCTCCAACTGGCACCATGCCAAAGACCGGATGCTAAAAAAACCAACCATAGGTTAAAGTATAATCTGCCTTTACTTACTTTATTTCCACCCAAAGGGATGTATAAATAATTTTTCATCCAACTGCCTAAGGTCATATGCCAACGGCGCCAGAATTCGGTTATACTTTGTGAGATATAAGGATTATTAAAATTTTCGGGGAATTTAAAGCCCATCATCTTTGCTATACCAATGGCCATATCGCTATAACCGCTAAAATCAAAATAGATCTGGAATGTATAGGCAAGACAACCAACCCAGGCGGTAACGGTATCCATGTTTGCATAATTTAATCCAAAGATCTCATCGGCTACCGCACCCATTTGATTAGCAATAAGTACTTTTTTTGCCAGACCAAAAACAAAACGGTAAAAGCCCGTTAGCCTGTCGTCCATTGTTTCTTTACGCTCTGCTATTTGATCAGCTAACTCGTGATACCTAATAATTGGGCCGGCAATAAGTTTTGGAAAAAGAATAATATACAATTGATAATCCCAAAATTTAGTTAAAGGTTTATGTACCCGTCTGTAAACATCTACAACATAAGTTATGGTCTCGAAGGTATAAAATGAAATACCTATAGGTAATACTAATTTGGTCCAGTGTATTTTACCTCCACCAAAAATAGAAAGCGCAGAATTTACATTCTCAATAAAAAAATTTGAGTATTTAAAATAAACCAATAAGCCTAAATTGACCGTAATAGAAATACAGAGTAGCAATTTCCGATGTTTTTCATTGGTCATCCTATCCATCCAACCCACCAGATAAAAATCAAGTAAGGTTGTAAATAGAATAACAAAAATGAATTTTGGTGCTCCCCAGGCATAAAAGAAAATACTTCCAATAAGTATAACGGCGTTCTTGTAGCGTTTATCAATGAAAAAATAGACCAGCAAAAAAACCGGCAAAAAATAAAGTAAAAATATGATGCTACTGAAGACCATTATCTGAACGCGAGGCTAAGATAAACTTATTTTTGTTAATGAAAATGAGAGAATCCTCTTTCTAAAGCCATAAAAAACACTAATTTTGACTCTTTAAACTTTAATTTTTAGATCCGATAATGAGCAATATAAAACCCGAAGATTTTTTTAAGAATATTATTTCTCACAGTAAAGAGTATGGCTTTATTTTTCCGAGTAGCGAAATTTACGACAATGGATTAAGCGCTGTGTATGATTACGGACAACTTGGTGCCGAGTTAAAAAAGAACATTCGCGATTATTGGTGGAAAGCCATGGTGCAAATGAACGAGAATATTGTTGGTATTGACTCTGCCATTTTTATGCACCCTACAACCTGGAAAGCCAGCGGACACGTGGATGCATTTAACGACCCTTTAATTGATAATAAAGATAGCAAGAAACGTTACCGTGCTGATGTGCTGATAGAAGAGCACGTTGCAAAAATAGAAGATAAAATAAATAAAGAAGTTGAAAAAGCAGCAAAGCGTTTTGAGAATTTTGATGCTGCTATGTTCAGATCAACGAACGCACGCGTAAAAGAGTACCAGGATAAAATTGATTCGATCAACGAACGTTTTAAAACAGCTTTAAACGCAAACAATTTAGATGAAGTAAAACAAATTATTGTTGATCTTGAAATTGTTTGTCCTATAAGTGGTACTAAGAACTGGACAGATGTTCGTCAGTTCAATTTAATGTTCAATACATCTACAGGTGCTGTTACCGATGAAACAAATATTATCTATTTACGTCCCGAAACCGCACAAGGAATTTTTGTAAATTATTTGAACGTTCAAAAAACCGGGCGTATGAAATTGCCGTTTGGTATTGCACAAACCGGTAAAGCCTTTAGAAATGAAATTGTAGCGAGACAATTTATTTTTAGAATGCGTGAGTTTGAACAAATGGAAATGCAATTTTTTGTGAAGCCTGGAACAGAAATGGAATGGTACGAGTACTGGAAAAAAACACGTTTGAACTGGCATTTATCTTTAGGTTTAGGAAAAGAAAAATACCGTTTTCATGATCATTTAAAATTAGCACATTACGCTAATGCTGCGGCAGACATTGAACATCAATTTCCGTTTGGTTTTAAAGAACTGGAAGGTATACATAGCAGAACAGATTTTGATCTTAAACAACATGAACAATTCTCCGGTAAAAAATTACAATATTTTGACCCGGAATTAAATCAAAGTTATGTGCCTTATGTTGTAGAAACATCAGTTGGATTAGATAGATTATTTTTATCGATCTTATCATCTGCTTTAAAAGAAGAATCATTAGAAGGTGGAGATACAAGAACAGTATTAAGCTTACCTCCTGCCCTGGCCCCTTATAAAGCGGCTGTTTTTCCATTAGTTAAAAAAGATGGCTTACCTGAATTAGCGGAAAGTATTATGAAAGATCTTAAGTTTGATTTTATGATGGCTTATGATGAAAAAGACACTGTAGGGAAACGTTACCGCAGACAAGATGCTATTGGTACACCATTTTGCATTACAGTAGATCATCAAAGTTTAGAAGATAAAACGGTAACTATTCGCGATCGCGATACTATGAAACAAGATCGTGTAGCTATTGATAAGTTACATTCCATTCTTACTGAAAAAACAAGTTTGCAAAGTTTGTTGAAGACGTTGTAGAACTGAATAACATTATTAAACAAAAAAGCCGCTCTATTAAAGCGGCTTTTTTGTTAGAACATATTTTAATTACAATCCCTGTCCGTGACAGCTCTTGTATTTTTTACCACTACCGCAAGGACAAGGATCATTACGTCCGATCTTTGCATCTACACGTATTGGTTGAATTTTTGGTTTTTGTTGCGCATTTTGTTCTTCAACAATATTTTCATCACGACTCTCCGTCAACTTTTCTTTCTTTTGTTTTGGTTGTTCTTGCGTGAACTTTGCCTGAGTAACTTGTTGTTGATTATTCTCCACCGGTAAACCACCTTTCATTAAGAAAGAGATAACCTCTTTATTACTCTTAATGATCATTTCTTTAAACAAGTTAAACGATTCTAACTTATAAATAACCAAAGGATCTTTTTGTTCCAAAGAAGCATTTTGAACAGCTTGTTTTAAGTCGTCCAATTCACGTAAATGTTCTTTCCACGAATCATCGATCATTGCTAGTACAACAGATTTTTCGAAACCTAAAACCAATTCGCGACCTCTTGATTCGAATGCCTTTTTTAAATTGGCAACTACCTGAACACCACGAATACCATCAGTAAATGGCGTAACAATATTCTCGAAAGTGTTATTTGGATTGGTATAAACATCTTTTACAACCGGGAATGCCTGCTCTGCAACTACCGCTGATTTTTGAGCGTAATATTTTTGAACCGCATCAAATAATTGTTCGGCCAACTCATTTTCTTTACCTGAGTTAAATTGTTGGTCAGTGAACGGACTTTCAATTCCGAAATTTTTAATGCACTCTAAATTAAATCCATCAGCATCCCTTGTCGCTTGGTATTCTTCAATTATACTGCTTGCCACTTCATAGATCATGTTGGCAATATCAATACTTAATTTATCTCCATATAATGCATTACGACGACGTTTGTAAATAACATCGCGTTGCGCATTCATTACATCATCATACTCTATCAAACGTTTACGTGTGCCAAAGTTATTCTCTTCAACTTTCTTTTGGGCACGCTCAATACTTTTACTGATCATGCTATGCTGAATAACTTCGCCCTCTTTTAATCCCATACGATCCATTAACGAAGCTATACGCTCGCTACCGAATAAACGCATTAAATTATCTTCAAGAGAAACAAAGAATTGTGAACTTCCCGGATCTCCCTGACGACCCGCACGACCACGTAACTGCCTGTCTACACGACGAGACTCATGACGCTCTGTACCAATAATTGCTAAACCACCCGCTTCTTTAACGCCTGCACCTAATTTAATATCCGTTCCACGACCAGCCATGTTTGTAGCAATGGTAACGGTTCCTGCCTTGCCGGCTTCAGCAACAATATCTGCTTCTTTTGCGTGTAATTTCGCGTTCAACACATTGTGTTTAATGCCGCGTAATTTTAGCATACGACTTAACAACTCAGAGATCTCAACCGTTGTAGTACCAATAAGCACCGGTCTTCCGGCGGCCACTAATTTTACAACCTCTTCAATAACGGCATTGTATTTTTCACGTTTTGTTTTGTAAACAAAATCCTGTTCGTCTTTACGGGTCATTGGTCTGTTGGTTGGAATTTCCACCACATCCAATTTATAGATACTCCAAAACTCTTGTGCTTCTGTAGTTGCAGTACCTGTCATACCCGCCAACTTATTATACATACGAAAATAATTCTGTAATGTAATAGTTGCATAAGTTTGTGTAGCAGCTTCGATCTTTACATTTTCTTTTGCTTCGATGGCCTGGTGCAGTCCATCGCTGTAACGACGGCCTTCCATGATACGACCTGTTTGCTCGTCAACAATTTTTACTTGTCCATTATCAATAACATACTCAGTATCTTTTTCAAAAACCGTGTATGCTTTTAATAATTGGTTCATAGTGTGAATACGTTCGCTTTTTATGCTGAACTCGCGCATCACTGCCTCTTTAGCTAATAACTTTTCTTTAGGATCGATAATTGTTTTTTCTATCTCTGCAACCTCATCACCTACATTTGGGATCACGAAGAACTTAGTATCATCCGTATTACCGGTAATAAAATCAATTCCTTTTTCAGATAACTCAACGTGATTATTTTTTTCGTCGATCGTAAAATAAAGTTCCACATCAATTTTATGCATCTCTTTATTTTGATCCTGCATATAATGATTTTCGGTTTTTTGTAATAACGCTCTAACACCATTCTCGCTTAAGAATTTAATTAAAGCCGTATTCTTTGGTAAACCTCTAAATGCTCTTAATAATGGAATACCCGCTTCTTTTTCTTTTCCTTCGGCAAATAATTTTTTTGCTTCGGTAATACAGGTATTTAAATATTGTTTTTGTATGTTAACCAGTTTTTCAATTCTTGGCTTGTAATCTAAAAATTCGTGCTTGTCGCCTTGCGGTGTTGGTCCGCTAATAATTAACGGCGTACGCGCATCGTCAATTAAAACAGAATCGACCTCATCAACAATAGCAAAATTGTGTTTACGTTGCACTAACTCATCAACACTACGTGCCATATTATCACGTAGGTAATCAAAACCAAATTCGTTATTGGTACCATAAGTAATATCAGAGTTGTAGGCTTTGCGACGCTCGTCTGTATTTGGCTCGTGCTTGTCAATACAATCAACAGTTAAACCATGAAAATAAAATAAAGGTGCGTTCCATTCGCTGTCACGTTTAGCCAAATAACTATTTACAGTAACAACATGAACACCGCGACCTGATAATGCATTTAAGAACACAGGTAAAGTAGATACTAAGGTTTTACCTTCACCCGTTGTCATCTCAGAAATTTTTCCGGAGTGTAACACCATGCCACCAATTAACTGTACATTGTAATGTACCATATCCCAGGCTATCTCGTTACCCGCTGCCAACCATTTGTTTTTATAAATAGCTTTTGATCCGTTCAATTCAATATTAGCGTGTTCTTTAGAAAGTTCTTTATCTACATCTGTAGCAGTAACCTCCATACTTGGATTTTCTTTAAAACGACGAGCTGTTTCTTTTAAAATGGCAAAAGCTTCGGGTAGAATTTCGTTTAAAACCTCTTCAATTTTTTTCGTGATCTCTTTATCGATCTCATCAATTTGTTTGTAAGATTCTTCTTTCGCATCTACATTAATATCGGGGTTAGATTCGATCTCAGATTTTATTTTTGCTATCTCATCTGTTTGAGGTTTGATGGCAGTTTGAATTTTTGCTTTTAAAGCGGCAGACTTTGCTCTGAGCTCATCATGTGAAATAGAATTTAAGGAAGTATAGATGGTATTTATTTCTTCAACTTTTGATTCAAGGCCTTTAACATCTTTTTCGCTTTTAGTACCTAAAAGCTTTTTTAGAAAATCGAACATGTAATTATAAATTTTAAGCCAATAAAGGTAACAAAATTTGAGAGTTCTGTGTTACTTAATTTTGATTTGTTAACAGAATTCTATATTGAAGATGTATACAATCCTGTCAGGTTTTTAAAACCTGACAGGATTTGGGTTCATGATATAGTTTTGCAAATCAATCTTTTAATGATTAAATTTGAGATGCAAATTAAAATCTCATGAAAAAAATATTTACTCTTTTCTTAGCAATTTGTTCATCTTTCATTTCATTTTCACAAGACCTCCCAAAAGGTTTTGCCGATGGTGAAAAAGAAAAAATGCCAGCCTATTTAGAGCAGGTAAAAAAGAATGACGGCTTAAATAAATCATTATTTACAACGGTGCCGCCTTACACAAAATTAAGGAACGCTGCCGAATGGGAGGAGATACAAACCTTGGTTATTACCTGGACTTCTTTTACAGCCATTCACCGCGAGATCATTAAAGCCGCGCAGCTTGAAACAAAAATTACAATTATCTGCTCAGATTCAAACGTTGTTAAAAACAATCTTATTACGAACCTGGTGCCCCTTACCAATTTAAAATACATTATTGCGCCTTTTAATTCTATCTGGATGCGTGATTATTTTGGTAATTCAGTATATGGAAAATATGTTGATTCTTTGATACTTGTAGACTGGATCTACAATCGTCCAAGGCCTTTGGACGATGTTATTCCAACAGTGGTTGCAAACAACATGAACATCCCGATCTACGAAACAAAAGTAGCACCAAACGATATTATTCATACCGGTGGTAATTATATGAGTGATGGTTTTGGAACCGCTTTTTCTTCGCAATTAACCGATAACGAAAACCCAACACATACCGCCGCGGCCATTGATACCATTATGAAAAAATACATGGGCATTAACCGTTACATTCGTTTTCCGGTATTGCCTTATGATGGCATTCATCATATTGATATGCATATGAAATTATTGGATGAAGAAACATTATTGGTTGGGCAATACCCTTTAGGAGTAGCTGATGGTCCGCAGATAGAGGCCAACCTCCAATATATTTTAACCAATTATAATTCGGTTTTTGGCACACCATATAAAGTTATAAGAATACCAATGCCAAAGGATAAAAACAATAAATGGCCAAACCAAAGCGGTGGCTGGTATTGCACTTATACTAACGGTGTTTTTGTAAATAAGACCTATATTTTTCCAACCTATTACCAGCAATACGATACAACCGCTTACCGTATATTAACACAAAGTTTGCCTGGTTATAAAGTAATAGGTATAGATTGTGATAATGGTACATCACCCATTATTTCTCAAAGTGGTGCTATACATTGCATCACACATTGTGTAAATACTGCAGATCCGCTATTGATCTCGCATCAACCGCGCTCATTATCATGTGATACCGGAAGTTATTTGATAAACGCCAAAATAATGCATAGATCGGGCATTTCAAGCGCTAAAGTGCATTGGACAACAGATACTTTATTAGGCTATACCCAAACAAATATGACACTGGTAAACCCAACAACCGGAATGTACAGCTGTAACATCCCTGCCCAGACAGCAGGCGATACAGTTTATTATTATATTGGAGCCACTGCGGTTAACGGTAAAACTATGACAAGACCAATGACAGCGCCACTTGGCCGTTACAGGTTCAAGATCCAGGCTTGCAGTTCGCCAACTTCTTTAAAAGAAAATGCTTTAATTACAACAAAGCCTATTTATCCAAATCCGGCTTCATTTATTACCTGCATTCCATTAAGCTCTACCAGCACCCAAAACGTAAAAGTAAGTATGCTTAACATACTTGGCCAAACCGTTGATATCATTTATGATGGCGAGATAAATGCCGGTGAAAAAAATGTATTTCTGCATGCTGAAAATTATGCCAAAGGAGTATATTTTATTGAAGTAAAAACAGCTACAGAGCGAAGCGTTCAAAAACTGTTAATTCGCTAATAAAAAGTCAGTTTCTACTTTCCTGCTCGTTGGCCAATATAATTCACTCAAAATTAACCTATTGGCAAACAATTATTTTCTCCAAAAATTGGGAAAGATGCCGTAAAATGATATATTTGCACCCTTAAATTAAAAAAATTACAAGTAGAATTTTAGATTATGCAAAACAAAGGTGCTGTTAAATTATTTGCCATTTTATTAGGCTTAGCGTGTATATTTTATTTATCATTTACATGGATAACAAAAGGTGTTGAAAAAGACGCAGAAGAATATGCCAAAAATATAATTGAATCTGCTAAAACAGCTAAGGCTGCCAGCGAATTCGCGAAAGGCGATGGTAAAAAAGTTGAAAGATACAAAGACTCTGTTGAAAGTTACTTAGTTGATCGTTACTTGGATTCGATGAAAAAGATAACAGTGTATGATATCTTAATTGCTGAATATACTTACGAAGAGTGTCAGAAAAATGCTATCAATTTAGGTCTTGACTTACGTGGTGGTATGAACGTTACCTTAGAAGTTTCGGTAATTGACATTGTGAGGAACTTAAGTAACAATAGTGCTGATGTTCAGTTTAACCAGGCTTTAAATGAAACGCAAAAAAATCTTGGTGTTAAGAACAACGATGACTTTCTTACTTTATTTGAAAAAACGTATAAACAAATTGCACCGCAAGGTCGTTTAGCGCCATTGTTCCAAACTATTGAGAACAAAAGTAAACTTCCTTATAACTCTACCAATGAACAAGTACTTAAATTTATTGATGAACGTGTTAAAGAAGCGATCGGAAATGCTGAGAAAACATTCCGCAGTCGTATTGACCGTTTTGGTGTAACACAACCTAACATCCAACAATTAGAAGCAAGAGGTCGTATACTTGTTGAATTACCTGGCGTAAAAGATAAAGCACGTGTACGTGAATTATTACAAGGTACAGCAAACTTAGAGTTCTGGGAAACTTATGAAAATGCCGAGATAGCGCAATTATTTGACAAGGTAAATTTTTTGGTAAGAAGTACTATCAGTCCTGAGACAATTACTTCGGGTACAGATTCAACTTTAATTACAATTTCAGATTCTGCAAGAGCTGCAAATCCTGTATTAGCTGCAAAAATAGATTCAACAAATAATGCTAATAAAAAAACAGACTCTACAACTAAATCTGCTTCAACCCCTACTGTAAATCCGCAAGATACTGCATTAAAGAATTTCGTTAAGCGTTACCCTTTATATTCAATGTACTCTCCATTAAAACCAAATGTTGTAATGGATGAAAAAGGTCAACCAAAAAGCTATGGCGAAGGTCCGGTTGTTGGTCGTTCGTATTCAAAAGCAGATACAGCTTTGGTTAATCAATATTTAAAGATCGCAAAAACGAAAAGCATCTTCCCTTCTAAATTAAAATTCATGTGGGGTTCAAAAGAAGTTGAACAGAAAAATGAAGAAGGACAAGTTGTTGCTACTTATTTTGAATTATTCGCTATTAAACAAACAGGCACTAATGGCAAAGCTGCATTAAGCGGAGATATTATTACTGATGCACGTAAAGATTACGATCAACGTCAGGGTGGCGTTCCTTTAATTAGCATGAGCATGAACTCTGAAGCTGCGCAAAAATGGGCAACCATTACAGGCGCTAACAAAGGTAAATGTGTTGCTGTTGTAATGGATAACATGGTATTCTCTGCTCCACGTGTAAATGGCGCAATTACCGGTGGTCAATCTCAAATTACAGGAAATTTTACGGATACTGAAGCAGATGCATTAGCAGCTATTTTAAGTGCCGGTAAATTACCAGCGCCTGCACACATTGTAGAAGAAAGTATTGTTGGACCAACATTAGGACAAGAAGCAATTGACTCTGGTCTAATGAGTTTTGGTATCGCTTTATTGGTGATCTTAATTTTTATGGCGGCTTATTATAATAAGTCAGGTTTAGTTGCCAACGTTGCCCTGGTAGCCAATATGTTCTTTATTATGGGAATATTAACCTCGCTCGGCGCCGTGTTAACATTACCGGGTATTGCAGGTATAGTATTAACCATTGGTTTGGCAGTGGATGCCAACATCTTAATATTTGAGCGTGTACGTGAGGAATTAGCTTTAGGCAAGGCAACCAGCCAGGCCATTAAAGAGGGTTTTAAACATGCCATGTCATCTATCATTGACTCTAACGTTACTTTAGCAATTCTTGCCGTTATCCTTTACGTATTTGGTTCTGGGCCGGTTCAAGGTTTTGCTACTACTTTATTTATCGGTATCTGTACTTCTTTATTCTCAGCTATCTTAATTACACGTGTTATTTTTGAATGGATGTTAGAGCGCAAAATGGAAATTCCATTTGACACGACTGCTACACGTAATGCATTTAAGAATATCTCTTTTGATTTTGTTGGAAGAAGAAAATTATACTATGCTATTTCAACTGTAATTATAATTTTAGGTATTGTATTTTATTTTAAAAATGGCGGATTGAATTTAGGGGTTGATTTTAAAGGTGGACGTACATATCAGGTTCAGTTTGATAAGGAAGTGAACACAGAAGATGTTAAAAAATCTTTAGCGCCTTTATTCGAAGGAGCACCTGAAGTAAAAACTATTGGTGGAAATTCAAGTAAAGTAAAGATTACTACAACTTATCGTGTAAGCGATAACGATCCAAATGCTGATAAAGAAGTAGAAGATAAATTATTGACAGGGTTAAAAGAATTTGGCGCAAACTCTAACAATATCGTCTCACAACAAAAAGTTGGACCAACCATTGCAACAGACATCGTTTATGGTGCTTATGCCGCGGTATTATTCTCTTGCTTAATGATGTTCTTTTACATTGTTATTCGTTTCCGTAAATGGCAATATGGTTTAGGTTCGGTTGTGGCTTTATTCCATGACGTATTAATTGTATTGTCTTGTTACACAATTTTCCATGGCCTATTCCCTTCATTATTAAATTTAGAGATTGGCCAGGATTTTATCGCCGCTATCTTAACTGTAATGGGTTACACCATGACTGAAACGGTGGTTGTGTTTGACAGGATCCGTGAGAAATTAGCTGACAGTGGAAAATCAGATGTATTTGGTGAAGAAAGAAACAAGCTTATTAACTTTGCATTGAACAGTACATTAAGTCGTACTATCCTAACATCGTTAACTGTATTCTTCGTGTTATTAGTGATCTTTATATTTGGTGGTGATAGTATCCGCGGATTTATCTTCGCCTTATTAATTGGTCGTGTAATTGGTACTTATTCATCATTATGTATCTCTACACCAATAGTTGTTGATTTTGATAAAAGGAAATAAAAATTATACATCACAAAAAAACCTCCGTTAAAAGCGGAGGTTTTTTTATTTAATAATGTTATTATGAAAAATGCCTGGTTAGGTTATTTAGGTTCTTGTTTAACGCTTTTAGGGGGCGTTGTAATGATCGTTGCAGAACAATATATTATGGGTGCCGTGTTAATAATAGCAGCTATTGCAGGTGTAATTGTAAAAATTTATTTAGGAAAAAAATCCGAAAATTCTTGATACGAATGTCATGTCGAGCGCAGTCGAGACACTTATACGCTTCTCCACTGCGCTCGAAGTGACAACTATTAAATCTTAAGAAATTACTTATTCAACGTTTCTAAATTCCTATGTTCGGTTTTATTTAGTTCGTCTTTACTTAACGATTTAAAATATTCAAACGTAATTTTTAAACCTTCTGCCCTATTCACTTTCGGTTCCCAACCTAAAATTTCTCTGGCTTTTGTAATATCCGGTCTGCGTTGTTTAGGATCATCCTTTGGTAACGGCAACGAAATTAATTTTTGTTTAGCACCAGTTAATTTTAAGATCTCTTCGCCAAATTCTTTAATGGTTATTTCGCTTGGATTACCAACATTTACAGGCATGTGATAGTTACTCATTAATAAACGGAAAATACCATCAACCAGATCGTCTACATAACAAAAACTTCTAGTTTGGCTGCCATCACCAAACATAGTAAGATCTTCTCCCCTTAATGCCTGGCCAATAAATGCAGGTAACACGCGACCATCATTAAGACGCATGCGTGGACCATAAGTATTAAATATTCTGATAATTCTTGTTTCTACATTATGCGTATCATGATAAGCCATGGTTAATGCTTCCATAAAACGTTTTGCTTCATCGTAACAACCACGAGGACCAACAGGATTTACATTGCCCCAGTATTCTTCTGTTTGCGGGTGCACATGCGGATCGCCATACACCTCGCTGGTAGAAGCAACTAAAACCCTTGCATTTTTTACACGGGCCAATCCTAAAACGTTATGCGTTCCTAAAGAAGAAACCTTTAAAGTTTGAATAGGGATCTTTAAATAATCTATAGGGCTTGCCGGTGAAGCAAAATGCAAAATGTAATCTACATTACCCGGAACATGAATAAATTTTGAAACATCGTGATGATAAAATTCAAACTGTGGTAATTTAAAAAGATGCTCAATGTTTTTAAGATCCCCTGTTATCAAGTTATCCATGGCAACTACATTCATACCTTCTTTAATGAATCTATCGCATAAATGCGATCCCAAAAATCCTGCCGCGCCGGTTATAAGTATCCTCTTTTTCATAGTTTATAAATTAGTCAATTCGATAATGTGACGATTAGTCAATTAACGAAATATGTTTTTAATTATCTAAAACCAATAGTCTCATTGACTAATTAGTTTTAATACCAATACAATAGTAACTGTATCCTAATTTTTTCATGTCTTGTGGATCAAAAATATTTCTTCCATCGAACATTACTTTTTGTTTTAAACGCTTTCCAAGTTCGTCAAAATTAGGTACTCTAAATTCAGGCCATTCTGTTACAACCAATAAAGCATCTGTATCATTTAAACAATCATACATATCTGTTGCATACGAAACTGTTTTTCCTATCATACGCTCTGCTTCATGCATTGCTACTGGATCATAGGCTATCACGCTTGCTCCTTCGCTTAGTAATTTTTCGATGATCACCAACGATGGTGCTTCACGCATATCATCTGTTTTAGGCTTAAAAGATAAACCCCAAAGTGCAAGTTTCTTTCCTTTAAGATCGCCTTTAAAATGTGTTTTTACTTTATTAAATAAAACTTCTTTTTGATTGTCGTTCACTTCTTCAACAGCGTTTAAGATACGCATGTTATAGTTTTTTTCTTTAGCTGTTTTTATTAAAGCCTTTACATCTTTAGGAAAACAACTTCCTCCATAACCAACACCGGGATAAATAAATTTAGTGCCAATACGCGCATCGCTGCCAATACCCTTACGCACCATGTTTACATCGGCTCCCATTATCTCGCAAAGATTTGCAATATCATTCATAAAACTGATCTTGGTTGCAAGCATGGAGTTAGCAGCATACTTTGTCATTTCTGCAGAAGGGATATCCATAAAAATGATCGGGTGGCCATTCATTAAAAATGGTTTATATAATTTGCGCATGATCTCTTCTGCTTCCGGTCTGTCTGTTCCAACAACGATCCTGTCGGGTTTCATAAAATCTTCAATGGCTGCGCCTTCTTTTAAAAATTCAGGATTGGATGCAACATAAAAATCAATTTTTGCTCCACGTTTATCCAATTCAGTTTGTACAGCGTTTCTAACTTTTTCGGCTGTAGTAACCGGCACAGTAGATTTTGTAACAACCACCAAAGGTATTTCCATATGCTGACCTATAGATGCAGCAACCGCTAAAACATATTTAAGATCGGCAGAACCATCTTCATCGGGAGGCGTGCCCACCGCTATAAATGCTACTTCTACATTTTTAATGCTATCAACTAATGATGTAGAAAAATGTAAGCGTTGTTTGTGTGTATTACGCAAAACCATTTCTTCTAACCCCGGTTCGTAAATAGGTAGAATACCTTTATTTAAATTTTCAATTTTTTTTTGATCAATGTCAACACAAGTAACATCAACACCAACTTCTGCAAAACAAGTTCCTGTTACTAAACCAACATATCCTGTTCCTATAACTGTAATTTTCATATTCTTTTATTTAATGGCATTTTCTTTTTGCTCCATTTTCTTTTTAATTATCAAATCGACTAATTATCTAATTGACTAATTGTAAAATTGTATCTGTAATATATTTTAATGTCTCGCCGTCTAATTCAGTATGCATAGGAAGCGAAAGAACATTAGCACATAATTTTTCTGTAACCGGAAAATCGCCTTTTTTAAATCTATCGCTTTTAAATGCGTTTTGCATATGTAAAGGAATAGGATAATAGATCATTGCCGGAATTCCTTTTTCTGCTAATTGCTCGCGCAACATAGTTCTATCAACACCGTTTAATTGTAAAGTGTATTGATGAAAAACATGATTAGATTTTTTTGTGCGCACCGGTATTTTTAATTTTGAGCTATTAGCAAAAGCCTTATCGTAATGATCTGCTACTTTATTTCTTGCGGCTGCATATTCATCCAAATGCTTTAACTTAACTTTTAGTACTGCAGCTTGTATAGTATCTAAACGCGAATTCACACCTAAAACATCGTGCACATATTGTACACTTTGTCCGTGATGCGCTACCATTTTCATTTTTTTTGCCAACTCATCATCATTGGTGTACATAGCACCACCATCGCCATAACAACCTAAATTCTTACTTGGGAAGAATGACGTACAGCCAATAGTACCAATGGTTCCGGCCTTTGCTTTTTTCCCATCAGAAAAAATATAATCAGCGCCAATTGCCTGTGCAACATCTTCTATTACATATAAATTATGCTTTTTTGCTATAGCCATTATGCGTTCCATATCGGCACACTGACCAAATAAATGTACAGGTACAATAGCTTTTGTTTTTGCTGTAATGTTGCGTTCTATAGCTTCAATATCTATATCAAAAGTATCAGGATAAACATCTACTAAAACAGGTGTTAAACCTAAAAGACCAATAACCTCAGCAGTAGCAACATAGGTAAAACTGGCAGTAATAACTTCATCGCCTGGCTTTAAACCAAGGGCCATCATAGCTATTTGCAGAGCGTCCGTTCCATTAGCGCAAGGTATAACATGCTTTACTTTTAAATAAGCTTCAAGATCGGCTTGGAATTCTTTCACGGCTGGTCCATTAATAAACGCGGTGGTATTAAGTACTTCCTGTATCCCTTTATCAACTTCGCTTTTTATTTTCTCGTATTGACCTTTAAGGTCAACCATTTGAATTTTTTTAGTAGAGATCATGTTAAATGAATAGATGAGCGAAATTAAGCAATTTTAGCTATAAAATGCTCAAAAAAATGGGTCAAATCCTTTTTGAAACCAATCGGGGATCTTGCACATTTTATTGGTTGCTTTATCTAACAATACAAGGGTAACTTTGCCTGTGTTCAATAGCTCTCCTTCGGTGTTAAAACACTCGTAGTCAAAGATAAGACGCAGGCCTGTTGGGCGTTCGCGCATATAAGTAACAACGGTTATTTCATCATCATAAAAGGCTGGTTTTTTGTAAGAGATAGAAAAATCTATTACAGGCATTAATATGCCTCTTTCTTCAACCTGCTTGTAACTAAAGCCTAATTTGCGCATAGCCTCTACCCTACCCACTTCGTAATATTGCGCATAAACACCATAATAAACGTAACCCATTTGGTCAGTTTCGCCATAACGTACTCGTATCTTTGTTTCAGCTTTTATCATGTCAATGTTAAATTTTTACCGATGCTTAAATATAATAAAACAAGGCTGGTTTAAAATATTATTTTTACAAAAATAAGTTTTTTAATGAAAGGCAGGATCCTATATCTTTTTTTATCTATATTAATTTTTAGCTCTTGTTCTAAAACTTATCTAAAACAAAAAGCAGACTTTACACATTATTCTGTAAAAGAAAATACCGAAAGTCAAAGCGCAAAGATCACCATTGCAGAATACAAAGTAAAAGTAAATGCAGAAACAGAAAAAATAATTGGAAATTCAACTGGAGCAATTTTAAAAGATGGTGATGAATCTGCTCTAGGAAATTTTGTTTGCGATGCTTTAAAATATAATGCAGAAAAAGAATTCAAAAATTTACCCATTGATGTTGTGTTAATTAACCGCGGAGGATTACGTGTCAATTTGCCAAAAGGCGATATTAAGGTGATAAATATTTTTGAGTTAATGCCTTTTGAAAATGATCTTATACTTGTAAAAATTTCTGGTCAAAAATTATTAGAAGGTGTGCAAATTATTTTTGAAAAACGCCATCCCTTTTTAGGATTAAAAATAAAAGCAGAAAATAATAAGATAACAGAAGCTACTATAAATGGAAATTCTATTGATAAAGAAAAAATTTACACGGTAGTTACCAGCGACTATTTAGCTTATGGTGGCGATAATTTTCTCTTTTTGAAAGAGCCGTTTACAATGGAGAAAAGCAATTTAAAGATCAGGGATGTTATTATTAAATATTGTGATTATTTAACTGAAAATAAAAAACAACTTATACCCTATATTGATGGGCGACTTCAAATTTCAAAATAGACGCGAATTTTTAAAATTCACATTAGGTGCCGCGGCCACTGTTTATGGGCTAAACAGCTATGCGCAAAATAATTTGTTGTTAGAAAAAGGATTTACAAAGCTCACCATTTTATATACAAATGATCAGCATAGCAGAATAGAACCTTTTCCGGAGAACGATGCAAAATATGCTGGCGAAGGTGGTTTTGCAAAGCGGGCTACTATGATCGAAAAAATAAGATCGGAAGATAAAAATGTTTTGCTTTTAGATGCTGGTGATATTTTCCAGGGCACGCCCTATTTTAATTATTATCATGGCGAAATAGAATATAAATTAATGACCTTAATGCAGTACGATGCCGTAACTTTTGGCAATCATGATTTTGACCTTGGATGCGAAAATATACTTACACAAATGCCACATGCAGGTTTTGATTTTATTAATTGCAATTATAGTTTCGAAGACACAGCGCTTGCTAAAAACAAAAAAATTTCGCCTTACAAAATATACAAAAAAGGTCCTTTAAAAATTGGTGTGTTAGGCGTTGGAATTGATCTTGAAAATTTGGTAGATATAAAATATACCAAAGGGATAATTTATAAAGATCCTATTGCAAATGCCAATGAAATAGCTTCTACGTTAAAGAACGAAGAAAAGTGCGATTACGTGATTTGCCTTTCGCATCTTGGTTACAAATACGATACAAATAAAGTTTCAGATCTGGCTTTAGCCGAACGATCTAAAAATATTGATCTTATAATCGGAGGTCATACACATACCTTTTTAGAAACGCCGCAAATAGCTTTAAATAGCATTGGCAAAGAAGTTCAAATTACGCAAGTTGGCTGGGCAGGTATCTGGCTTGGCAAAATAGAAGTATTCTTCTCTTCATATAACAAAAAAACCTTACAAAACAACAAAAATATGAGGATTTAGAAGGCCACGTAAAAAAAAACTAATCCTGCAAGTTTTGGGCTAAAATTTTCTTAAACTTTTTTTTCGGTTTTTTTGTTGCAAAGACAAATAATCCCATTATATTTACAAACACGAATAAGTTAATTACTTTTATACACAACAATAATATTTAAATTTTTTTATAATGATGAAGGAGAAAACTGCAGAACAGATTTGGAATGGATGTCTCGAAATAATAAAGGACAATGTTAGCCCTCAAAATTTTAAAACATGGTTTGATCCGATTAAACCAATTAAATTAATAAATAACGTTTTAACCATCCAAGTTCCATCACAGTTTTTTTACGAATGGATCGAAGAACATTATATTACTTTAATTAAAAAAGTAATTAAAAAAGAATTAGGCGCTGAAGGTAGATTAGAATATAATATCATCATGGATAATGCTTCAGGTAAAACTGAAACACCAATTACTTTTAAATTACCAAACATTAATACCAACCTAAAAAATCCATCCGTATCAATGCCAATTGATATCGGATCTAATCCAATTAAAAATCCATTTGTAATTCCGGGTTTAAAAAAGGTTCAAGTAGAATCGCAATTAAATCCTAACTACAGTTTTGATAATTCAGTAGAAGGTGATTGTAATCGTTTAGCGCGTAGTGCTGGATTTGCAGTTGCACAAAAACCAGGTGGAAATGCTTTTAACCCATTATTGCTTTATGGTGGTGTTGGTTTAGGTAAAACTCACTTAGCACAAGCTATTGGTATCGAAGTAAAAAAGAACTTCCCTAACAAAACCGTTTTATACGTTCAGTCAGAAAAATTCATCACTCAATTTATTGAGTCTATAAAAAACAATAACCAAAACGATTTCGTTCATTTTTATCAAATGATAGATGTTTTGATCATTGACGATGTACAGTATTTTGCAGGTAAAGAAAAAACACAAGATGTGTTCTTCCATATCTTTAACCACTTACACCAATTAGGAAAACAGATCGTTCTAACTTCAGATCGTCCACCGGTTGATATTCAAGGAATTGAGCAACGTTTATTATCCCGTTTCAAATGGGGGCTTAGCGCTGACTTACAAGCTCCGGGTTTAGAAACAAGAATTGCTATCCTTGAGAAAAAAGTTTACAATGAAGGTATTCAGCTTCCAAAAGAAGTTATTGAATATTTAGCTTACAGCATTACTTCAAACGTTCGCGAACTGGAAGGTGCATTGATCTCGTTATTAGCACAATCAAGCTTAAACAAAAAAACGATTACTTTGGAATTAGCCAAAACAATGATCGACAAATTTGTGAAAAGCACTGCCCGCGAGGTTTCTATCGATTATATCCAAAAAGTTGTTTGCGATTATTTTGATCTTGCAATAGACACAATGAAGTCTAAGACCCGCAAACGCGAAGTAGTTCAGGCCCGTCAAATAGCCATGTACTTTGCAAAAAGTATGACCAAATCTTCATTAGCTACTATTGGTATGCACTGTGGAGGCAAAGACCACGCCACTGTTTTACACGCTTGCCGTACGGTAAACAATTTAATGGATACCGATAAGCGTTTTAAAGCTTATATCGAAGAACTTGAGAAAAAGATAAGCATTAGCAACTAATTCTATAGAACATTAATTAAAAACCTCAAACCCTAAGTTTGAGGTTTTTATTTGTAAAGGCAAATGTTTAAAATTTTCTTTGTTTAAACCAAAATTCTAAGCTAGATTTAGTCTTCAAAAATTAAACGGTGAAAGTCAAATTGACTAAATACATTTAGACTAATTAGATTGAAACGATAAAAGAATTAAGAACAAACAACGAAGCAAAATAAAATTCGCTTCATTATTAAAAAAACAAAAGATGAAAAATATAACAGTAATAGGAAGTGGCACAATGGGAAATGGAATTGCCCATGCTTTTGCTCAATGCGACTATAAAGTAAACTTAGTTGATATTAACGAAGCGGCTCTTCAAAAAGCATTAGCAACCATTACTAAGAATTTAGACCGCCAGGTTCAAAAAGGAACTATTACTGAAGAAGCAAAAAATATTACGCTTAAGAACATTACCACTTTTACTGATCTTGCTACTGGCGCAAAAAATGCTGACCTTGTTGTTGAAGCTGCCAGCGAAAATGTAGATATTAAATTAAAGATCTTTAAACAATTGGATGAGATCTGTTCGCCAAATACCATTTTAGCAAGTAATACTTCTTCTATCTCTATCACTCAAATTGCAGCGGTTACAAAACGTGCCGATAAAGTAATTGGAATGCACTTTATGAACCCGGTGCCAATTATGAAGCTGGTTGAAATTATTCGTGGTTACAGCACTTCTGATGAAGTAACTGACCTGATAATGGCAACTTCAAAAAAATTAAATAAAGTTCCGGTAGAGGTAAATGACTTTCCTGGCTTTGTGGCTAACAAAATTTTAATGCCAATGATCAACGAAGCTATCATTACTTTAAATGAAGGCGTTGCAGGTGTTGAAGAAATTGACACAGTTATGAAATTAGGAATGGCACATCCAATGGGTCCGTTACAATTAGCAGATTTTATTGGCCTAGATGTTTGTTTAAATATTTTACGCGTTTTACAAGACGGATTTGGCAACCAAAAATATGCGCCTTGCCCGTTGTTAGTTAATATGGTTACTGCAGGCCACCTTGGTGTAAAATCAGGAAAAGGCTTTTACGATTACAGCGGCGGAACTAAAGATCTTGTTCTGGCTGACAGATTTAAAAAAAAAGTAACTGAGTTAGCTTAATATAAAACAGAATTTATCTCAAACAGTTATACAAATATTCTTCCTATTGAGTACCCAAACATTCCAAGTGCGGGTGTGTATTATTTTAATACAAAAAGCGCGCTTAGGTATGAAGTAAGGTTTGGACGGTTGCAGGATAATATTTTACACTCTAATATTGTATTTGGTGTGGTTAACGATGAGTTTGAAGGCGAAGAATATGTAGCTACCAACAAAGGCGAAGTTTATCAGGTAATGAATACGATAGTTGAGATCGTAAAAAATTACATGAAAGAACACCCTAAGGTAAACGTTTACGAATTTAATGCTGTCGGCCGCGATAACGAAGACGATTCTATTGAGAATGGCCGCATGGTATTATACCGCCGTTTCCTTCCTAAAATTTTCGAAAAAGGCTGGCACTTTAAAATTGAAGGCAATTTTGCTTTGGTTACTAAACTGTAGATTCTTGACATATTAAATAAATTAATCATGAAATTAATTTTATCATTTTTAATTTTCTTCTTTCTTTTCCTTACTTCTTGTTGCACAAAGAAACATTGCACAGAAGGATTTTTTATGTTTGAATTATATGACTTTAATTTATCTGAAATAGATACCATAATTATTTCAAAATTCGAAAAAGGAAATAATTTTGCAAACCCATTAGAAGTAAACTATACTTCTGTATCGGAATCTTCTGGCTCAGGATATTATATAGCCTATTTAGAAACTATTAATGCTGATTATGATTTTTTCATTTCAATACCAGGTGCGTCACGTACCTATACGATGATGGATTTTAAAACAAAAAAGGAAAAGTGTAATTCCTGCTTTCCATATTCACCTAAAAGCAATTATTACAAAATAATAAGTGAATATAAATTAAATGGTCAGACCGAAAGCAAAACTATTATTAAAATTTATAAGTAAAAAGCATAATAACGAATCAAATCCCCAACCAACTTTTCGCACTGACTCCTAAAATAATTTCTTTTTCTTTATCAGAGATAGGTGCTGAGCGCACTAATTCGCCCGGCACAGCTTCGCCTAAAGGAAAAGGATAATCGCTTCCCTGCATTACTTTATCGGTACCAACCAAATCAATTACATATTGCAACATTTTATGATCACACACGTGGCTGTCTACCCAAAATTTACCTAAATATTCTTTCGGGTTAATTGGGTTATCTATGGCTACAAGGTCAGGACGGCAATCCCAGCCATGTTCAATACGGCTAATAGTTGGTAAAAAAGAACCGCCGCCATGCGCAAAACATACTTTTAATTTTTTATATTTTTCAAACACACCACCAAAGATCATACTGCAAATAGCGCGGCTAATTTCTGCGGGCATACCAACTAACCATGGTAACCAGTATTTGCTCATATGTTCCTGCCCCATCATTTGCCACGGGTGCACAAGTATGGCTGCGTTCAAATTTTCGCAGGCTGCAAAAAATTCGTCAAACTGTGGCTCGTGTAAATTTAAATTATTTATGTTGCTGCCAATTTGCACACCTTTAAAACCACTTTTCATAGCGCGTTCTAATTCCTGCACTGCCAGTTTTGTATCCTGCATTGGTATTGTTGCAAGGCCAATAAATTTATCAGGATGTACGTTTAATGTTGTTGCAATATCATCATTCAAAAATTTACTTACCTCTAAACAATCGTTTGCTTTTGCCCAATAGCTAAACATAACAGGAATGGTGCAAATAACCTGCATATCGGCTTTGTGCGCTTCCATCTCTCGAATTCGCGTTTCAGCATCCCAACAATTCTCAGTTATCTCTCTAAAACGCTTATTTCCCTGCATCATCCAGGCTTTGCCTTTTTCGTGATGATCGAGCATAATAAAATCGCCATAGCCAAATTTTTTATTAAAATCAGGAATGTGTTTTGGGATAATGTGGGTGTGGGTATCTATTGTAAACATGATAATACTTTTTATTATTAAGAGTTGTCACGTCGAGCGGAGTCGAGACGCGTATATGTTTCTCGACTGCGCTCGAAATGACAATTATTTTTTCTTCGCAAAGATGATCACATCCTTTTTACTTCCCCAATGGTAACCTAAATGGAATGGTAATTTTTTTACATTTAAACTATCTTTATGAAAAGCTTCCTGTAATGGCTTTTGTAAACTTAAGTAAGGGAAATCTTCAACAGGGCGCGTGTATTGTCCGTATAGTTTTGTTTCGAATTTACCCTCTTCAAAGAATTTATAAGGAATACCGGTATCATCCTGTATTACGCTGCTTGAATTATTTAAGATAAGCGTGCGCATATTGCTCATAAAACCGGCGTGCAATAAGTAGGATGCGCTTTTAATGTATGTAATGGCACCTTGTGTATTATCGCTAATATATTTTCTAAATACAGTTGTATCATTAAAATTCTTGTTGCTTACATCATACTTAAAATAGTATACCGATTTTTGTTTTCCTTCCTGCAAAAAATCTACACGCACACCAAACGGCTTTTTATCTGCGCTTTTAAAATCATAAGCAACTTCAGAAATGCTATCCTGCTCGTAACGGACTAAATATTTTATATCTAATATTTCGTTTCCTGTACGTTGTATAAAGAAAGCAAGAATTGGTAAAAGACCATTTACTTTTTGTGCCTGAAAATCGCTTTGCATTTTACGTGTGATAAAATAACTTTTGTCAAAAATATCACCCAACGATTTTTTAAAATCTGTAGAATATTCAGAAGGCTCGCCTCTTTTAAATTTATCAAGCTCCGGTAATTTCCCCACAGGTTCTAAACCCAGCATTATATACTTATCTGCATTTGGGAAAAAAGCGTTGGCCGTTAAATAATCCGGTCCACTAAAAGGATAAAAAATAATATTGGTTTTTGCTGCAACATCTTTAAACTCTTCTCTACCCCAATCTTTCATAGCTTTTAAACGCTTGCGTTCTAAACGACTCCAGCTACTATCAATAAATTTTGAATGCGCATCCCAAATAACTGTATCAAATAAATAATTTAAATTATTTGCTTTGCCTTTATAACCCGAAAGTACGGCTGTAATATTATTGAATTGGTTATTGGTATTAAAAGTTGGTGTGGCAACAACTTCGGGTATTGTATCATTTGGGATCTCTACTTTTACAGTGTCTTTTTTTACAACAGTTTGTTCTTTTGTTGCATCGGTGGAATTGCATCCAAAAAGTAAAGTAATGGTTAAAAATAAAAAAAGGGTGTTTTTCATAGCGAAGCTAAAAGTAAGAATTTCTTTTGTCAGTTCGAGCGAAGTCGAGAACAAAAAAAACGCCTTTCCAAAATTGAAAAGGCGTTTGATCATTAAGGGTTAAATTCGTTATTTTCCTATAGAAGCGAACCATTTCTGGAAGGCTTCACCCATTAAAGGCAAAGGCTTTTCTTCTCCATTGATAGCAGAAACCAGGCCCAGGATCCAAAAGATCAAAAGCGCTATAGATATTAATAAATTTGCACCCCAGCCAATAAAAGGTATGAACATTAAAGGGATACGGATAACAATAGTAGAAATTGCCAATAGCATTAAGCCTAATGACTGACGAAGGTGATATCCACCTATTGAGGTTTTATTGCTGCCATGCATTACCAGGGCAACTATCCAACCAATAAGGGTGATATAAGAGATAATGGCAATTGTTTTGCCTTGTTCTGCATTTGCCTGAGGGGTATTTGTATTTTCCATTTTATTGAATTATGCCTCGTTATTACCTAATTTAATAAGCTTGGCTTTAATTTCTTTTAGCTTGGCAATTACTTCTTCGTTATCACCTTTTTTTGAAGCAGGTTTGTTTTTTAGCTGCTCTTTAGCGCCTTGTATAGTAAAGCCTTTTTGTTTTACTAATTCAACTATCTGTGCAAGATGGTCGATGTCTTTTTTTGTAAATAAACGGTTTCCCTTTTTATTTTTGGTTGGGCTCAGCATCTCAAATTCTTTCTCCCAAAAACGTATTGTACTTGCGTTTAGATCAAATAATTCCGAAACTTCGCTAATTGAATAATATAGCTTTTCGGTTTCTTCTTTTTCGTTAACTGGCATAGATTAAAAATACATTAATTTGTTACAAAATCAAATTAATAGTTTTCAACAGGAAAAATAAACTGTTAATAATAGAGGTAATAGAACCGGGTCTTGTTTTTACTGAACTGAATTGCCGGAGCAGGAAATTTAAGAATATTAATAGCAGTAAAGATCCTTTTCAAAACCTTAGACTTTGTTTTTATCCTTGTCATATCTACATCCAGACTAAAGTAATAACGTCTTTCTCTTTCATATCGTAAAACATTTCCATCAACATCCTGCACTGCAAAACTATTAAAGGTGCCGCCTATCATACCATAGGCACTATAGCCAAAGGCAACATTTAACCATTTAGGGAATTTATTTTCTTTTTTTATGAAGGAGCTTGGATTGATACTTAGCCAATAAGTTTGCGCATTGTAATCTTTCAGAATTTGAGTACTAAAACTCTTACCTAAAAGTTCAGGATTGTATTGTGCCAACCCGCTTTGCGCGTAAGAGAATTTAAGTTGAATGCGTTGCTCTTTCCAAAACGCTTCCTGACTTATGGCAATTGAAGAACCTAATACATTACATAACTGATCGCCAACCGAAAAACCCCAACCATTACTAAAGCCATCCATACACTCTACCGCCGTCATATATCCCAAACCAATTGTACCACCAATAAATAATTTCTTTTTTTCACTAAAACCTGCCCAATCAAAAGCGCCCATCATTAAACGCGACGTTTGATAGGTTGTAAATACATGTCCCACTTTATCCATTTGTAGCCACTCATCATTATCATTAAAAAAATGAAATTGCCCGGTGTTGTATTGCGCATACCAGGCATTATTCAAATAAAAAAGTGAGCCCGTTGTTAAGGCAGCAGCAGAAGTTGCTAAAACAATTTTACGGCATTTATAATTTGGAGGGTCGGTAACAGCCGACGCAGAATCAGTCTGCGCAAAAGAATTTTTTGCAACGATCAAAAACAAAATAAAGATGCTGATGTACCTTGTGTGCATTTAAACAAAGATAAACCTTTTAGGCAGAGATTTTACAGCTTAAAAATCATTATAATCAATAAGATCCTGTACTGATTGTAGGTTTATTTCCTTTTTTGACTTAGGAGTAATTGGTATTTGCGGGTTACCCGCAGAGCCGCCGTTGTCGCCCACATCCATTGTATTATTAAGATCCATAACATCGTACATATTCCTGTCTTTATAAAACGTACGTGTTTTACCAAATTTAAAAACAAGTCCAAGGTTAACAAATATGGTTGGCTCTAATGTTTCTGTGAAAAAATAAGTTCGGTATGGCAAATTTGGTTTTGCTTTATTTGCTTTTTCTGAATAGAAAGTAATATTATTTCTTGAACTGATACCAGCAGCAACATAAAAATTAAATTTATCGCTTGCCCTTACATCTGCTCTAAAACCAGAATTTAATTCGTAACGTGTGTAATTAAAAGTTGCAGCATTACTTAAATAATAAAGCGAATCGTGGTTAGAGAAATTATACATACCGCCTTGTGGTTTTGTATAAAAACTCATAGTTAATTTTGGACCAACAGGCACATTTAAATTAATGCTTCGCGGGAATTGAATACTTAGATGCGTTTTATCCAATCTACCAAAACGTAGACCAATAAATGGCCAATAGTTTTTATTACCCCACATAAATGATTTAGTGGCGCCAATACGCCAGTTAAATCTTTCGCTTACATTATGACTATACACAATTGTACTAGCCATGCGGAAATAACCTTTTGAAACATAGGTCACATCTCTTGTAATAAAAGGAGACGTATCAACAAACCAAACACCTTTTTTACCGGAGTTAAAAATAAACCTTAAGCCAAAGCCCATCTTTACAAGATTATGTTGTTTAATACCATCAAATACCGGGCGTAAACGCACGTAATTACCAGTGAGCAATATATGCGTGTTCTTGGTAATGTTTTTAACAGTATCCACATCAGTATAACTTACAAGAGGCGTATAAAAAGATAAAGAGAATTGCTTAAGGCCGTAGGTTTTTAAACGCTTCCCTAAAAAATCGCTGGTATCTAATTTTTGATCGGCTTTATTGTAAGCGTCAACAACAATAACAGTTTTAAAATAATGTTTGGGCAGTTTTACTTTTAAGCTATCATAAGTAGCCTGGGCTTTTATTTCGGTATTAAATAAAAAAATGGTGCCGATAAACATCAGCACCTTAAATATGTAATTTCCGGGGTTCAATTAGTCGTTTTTATCTTTTATAGCATCCATTACTTTTCGCTTAAATTCTTCTTCAGCTGCACGCAATTTAACTGTTTTTCTTGCGCCAATAATTGCTTTTATTTTTTCCCTATATTGCTTATAAAGTTCGGCTTCAGCTTGTTTAGACTTAAGATCTAACTGGTATAGGTCTTCTGCATCTTTATCGGTCAATTCATCCGGTGCTTTTTTAAAGCTCTGTCTTAAATTTTTTCGAACGGCTTTAATTTTATCGTTGTACTCATTATAAACAGGCCAAAATTTTTCTGATTCGTTGGTAGTTAACTTCAATTGTTCCGAAATAAAACTAACACGTATAGCCTCTACCTTATCCTTATCGCCCTGCGCTATAGAATAGCCGGAGTATAAGAACAGGCAACATAAAATAATTATTTTAAAAAGGCTTTTCATTATATCTCATCTAAAAGATCTTCCTGCGATACATTTTTTAAACTTGTATCAAGATCTTTTTCATTGTTTTTGTTTTCAGACTTATTGTCTGCTTTATTATTTAATTTTTCTTCAAGTTTTTTAGTGTCTACCAGTTCGTACAACTCATCATTATCAAGCGCTTCTAAATTTTTTGATTTTACAAGGTCAAATTTATCTACACAGGCTAAAGTGCCACAATCTTTAAATTCTTCTACTTTATAATATTGGTTGTAAACCCATAATCCTAAAGTAATGGTTAACACAGCCGCTGCAGCGTACCAAACTTTTGGAGAGAATAACTTAATTACTTTAGCTTCTTTTTTCTCGCTTAAAACAGCAGTGGTTAATTTTTCTGTTGATGCATTAAAATAATTTTCATCAACTTTAAAATTATTCTGTTTTTTAATAGCGTTTAATTTCTCAAATGCTTCTAATTCCTTTTCTTCATCAATTAATAAATTAGAAAATTGTAGGCTTTCTAATTCTTCAAAATAATTAGCAGGCGTTTTAAAGTTGTTAGTTCTGTTCAAAGAAAATAATGTTGGAAAATCTAACAGTTCTAATTTGCTTTCATTCTCACTAAAATATTCTGTTGGAACAACGAAACCACTTTGTTTTTTTAACTTACTTAAAAAAGGATACGCCTTATGCTCTTCTATCCATTCAATTTTTTGAATGATAGAATTAGCCGAATTATCGAAATAGCCCTTAGGCAATCCAAACTTATTTGGCTCTTTATTTAAATCTTTATTTTCGTTATTCTCAAACATTATACTATCTATAGACTTCCTTTCTGTCCTAAGGTTTAACGGGTAGTTAAAAATTCTTCTATTTTTTTTGCCGCTATGTGATAACTCGCTTTTAAGGCTCCAACCGAGGTTTCCAATATCTCCGACATCTGCTCATAAGGCGTTTCGTCGTAATAGCGCATGTTAAACACAATCCTTTGCTTCTCAGGAAGTGTTAAAATGGCCTGCTGGAGCTTTAACTGGATCTCATCCCCCTCAAAATAAACGTCACTTTCAAGGCTTTTGCGAAGCTGGTATTCTATGGGGTGTATTGAGGTAGTTTGCTTCCTTTGCTTCTGTTTTAGAAGGGTTAGGGCCTCATTGGTGGCTATCCTGTACATCCAGGTATAAAGCTGACTTTCTTCTTTAAAGTTCTCTAAACCCTTCCAAACCTTTATATAAGTGTTTTGCAGCACATCGTCGCTGTCATCATGGTCTATTACTATTTTACGGATATGCCAGTATAAACGCTGCTGGTACTTAGAAATAAGGTGGCTTAAGGCAGTATTCCGGGTTTTTTCGTCCTTAAAAAGGTCTAAAATGGTTTTATCGTCTATCTGGGCCACAAATATTTTATTATTAGATGTAAAAATAAACTAAAAGTTTAATTTTGATTGAAATTTTTATGGAACTTCTCGATAAAATACGCAAATACGAAAGTTTGCACATTGTTTTTTGGCTTATAAAAGACACTTGTTGGATGCTGGAGCTGAAATGGCTGGGTGCAATTATGATGGTGCCCACACTGTTTATAGCCATTTATATTATTTACAAAACCATTGGCAGTTTAGATCTTTATATTAATACTGCTATTCTCTTCTGGATCACAGCAAACAGTTTTTGGATGATGATGGAATTTTTTAATGATAATGAGTATAGGTATTTTGCCACCATTCCTTTTGCATTGGGCTTTCTTTTTGTTGGTATTTTTTATTACAAAACGTTAACTAAAAAGGTTAAATAATAAGCTTGTTTTTCTCTCTTTAATAAAAAAAATTAACCACAAAGAGCACAAAGTTTTTCCATAAAGAACACAAAGAAAAAACACTCTGTGTGCTTTGTGCCTTCTTAGTATGCTTTGTGGTTAAATTAAACCGACTTATACCCTGTTTTAACTAAAAAAATTGAAAAAATAGCGTAAAAATGCTAGCTTTATGGCTCAATTTTACATTTATCATGATCGAAACCGTTCCGTACCAAACCAAACATAAAATTCGTATTGTTACTGCCGCCGCATTATTTGATGGCCACGATGCAGCTATTAATATTATGCGCCGTGTAATGCAAAGCACCGGTGCCGAAATCATCCATTTGGGGCACGACCGCAGTGTACAGGAAATTGTTGATTGCGCCATACAGGAAGATGCTAACGCTATTGCTATTACAAGTTATCAGGGCGGACATAACGAGTACTTTAAATACATGTACGATCTTTTAAAAGAACGTGGTTGCGGACATATAAAAATATTTGGTGGCGGAGGTGGAACTATTTTACCTTCTGAAATTGAAGATCTTCATAATTATGGAATAACAAGAATTTATCATCCTGATGATGGACGCACAATGGGTTTACAAGGTATGATAAACGATGTTTTAAAACAAAGTGATTATGCTACCGGTGCAAATTTAAATGGCGAAGTAAAACAATTAAAAAATAAAGATCATAAATCTATTGCCAAATTAATTTCTGCAGCCGAAAATTTTAATGAAGAAAGTAAAGCAATATTAGATCCAATTCGTAAAGAAGCAAAAGATTCTAAAACGCCTGTTATTGGAATTACAGGTACAGGCGGCGCCGGTAAATCATCTTTGGTAGATGAATTAGTAAGAAGATTTTTATTAGATTTTCCTGATAAAAAAATTGGCATTGTTTCTGTTGATCCAAGTAAACGTAAAACAGGTGGCGCATTATTAGGAGATCGTATTCGTATGAACTCTATTAAGAACGAACGTGTTTATATGCGTTCTCTTGCAACACGTCAAAGTAATTTAGCATTAAGTAAATATGTTCAGGATGCTATTGATATTTTAAAAGTATCAGGTTTTGATCTTGTAATTATTGAAACTGCAGGTATAGGACAAAGCGATACGGAAATTATTGAGCACAGTAACATGAGCTTATACATCATGACGCCGGAGTTTGGTGCCGCATCGCAATTAGAAAAAATTGACATGTTGGAGTTTGCCGACATTGTTGCAATAAATAAATTTGATAAACGTGGTGCATTAGATGCATTGCGCGATGTAAAAAAACAATACAAACGCAACCATAATTTGTGGGAAGCAAAAGATGAAGAACTTCCGGTTTACGGAACCATTGCTTCTCAATTCAATGATCCTGGAACAAACACTTTGTATAAAGCCTTAATGGATAAATTGGTTGAGAAAACAGGCACCAATTTAAAATCTGGTTTTAAAATGACCAACGAAATGAGCGAGAAGATCTACATTATCCCGCCAAACCGTACACGTTATTTAAGTGAGATCTCTGAAGCATCTCGTACTTATGATAAATGGACCAACGACCAGGCTAAAATAGCAATTAAGCTACAAAGCATTCGCAACACCATTGAAACATTAAAAAATTCTAAGATCGATGATAAAGACCGTATCATTAAAACTTTAGAAGAACAATCAGAATTAATTCGTTTAGATCTTGATCCACGTAATTTAAAAACGTTGGAGACTTTTGACGATAAGAAAAAACAATATCAAAACGAATATTATATTTTTAAAGTACGTGATAAAGAAGTTAAAATTAAAACGCATTACGAAAGTTTATCTCATTCACAAATTCCAAAAGTATCGGTACCAAAATATACAGGCTGGGGCGATATTTTAAAATGGAGTTTGCGCGAAAATTTTCCGGGTGAGTTTCCATACACTTCAGGAATCTATCCTTTTAAACGCGAAGGGGAAGACCCAACACGTATGTTTGCCGGCGAAGGCGGACCGGAAAGAACTAACAAACGTTTTCACTATGTAAGTAAAGGATTGCCTGCTGCTCGTTTAAGTACTGCGTTTGACAGCGTTACTCTTTATGGTAATGATCCGGATCACCGTCCGGATATTTATGGTAAGGTTGGAAACAGCGGTGTAAGTGTTTGTTGTTTGGATGATGCAAAAAAATTATACTCTGGTTTTAATTTAGCCGATCCGAAGACTTCTGTTTCCATGACCATCAACGGACCCGCTGCAACTATTGCTGCATTCTTTATGAATGCCGCTATCGATCAGCAATGCGAATTATACATCAAAGAAAATAAACTCGAAAAAGAGATCGAGAAAAAAATAGCAGACATTTATAAAGCCAAAGGAACAAAACGTCCGAAATATAATTTGGATGAATTGCCGGAAGGAAATAATGGTTTAGGTTTAATGTTACTTGGTGTAACCGGCGACATGGTATTGCCAAAAGATGTTTACGAAAAAATTAAAACATTCACTTTAGCACAAGTTCGTGGTACGGTACAGGCTGATATTTTAAAAGAAGATCAGGCACAAAACACTTGTATCTTTAGCACAGAATTTAGTCTGCGTGTGATGGGTGATGTGCAACAGTATTTTATTGATAAGAACGTACGTAATTTTTATTCAGTTTCAATTAGTGGTTATCACATTGCAGAAGCAGGAGCAAATCCTATTTCGCAATTAGCATTTACTTTATCTAACGGCTTTACTTTTGTAGAATATTATTTAAGTCGTGGCATGAACATTAATGATTTTGCACCGAACTTATCGTTCTTCTTTAGCAATGGTATCGATCCTGAATATTCTGTTATCGGCCGCGTATCCCGTCGTATCTGGGCTAAGGCCATGAAACAAAAATACGGTGGTAACGAAAGAAGTCAGATGTTGAAATACCATATTCAAACTTCAGGCCGTAGTTTACACGCGCAGGAAATTGATTTTAATGATATCCGTACAACGTTACAAGCTTTATATGCCATCTATGATAATTGTAATTCGTTACACACCAATGCGTATGACGAAGCTATCACCACGCCAACAGAAGAATCTGTTCGTCGTGCAATGGCTATACAATTAATTATTAATCGTGAATTAGGATTAGCAAAAAATGAAAATCCTTTACAAGGTGCTTTTATTATTGAAGAGTTAACCGATCTTGTTGAAGAAGCTGTGTTAAGCGAGTTTGATCGCATTACAGAACGTGGTGGTGTATTAGGTGCCATGGAAACCATGTACCAGCGTAGCAAGATCCAGGAAGAAAGTTTGTATTACGAAACTTTAAAACATAATGGTGAATATCCATTAATTGGTGTAAATACTTTTTTAAGTTCTAAAGGCAGTCCAACTGTTTTGCCTAGAGAAGTTATTCGTAGTACCACCGAAGAAAAAGAAGACCAGATAAACACGCGCAATAGCTTATGGGAAACCCATAAAGATAAGAGTCCTGCCATATTGAAAGAGTTACAGCGTGCGGCCATACAGAACGAAAATTTATTTGACGGTTTAATGGAAGCGGTTAAATATTGTTCTTTAGGCCAAATTACCAATGCATTATTTGAGGTTGGTGGACAGTATAGAAGAAATATGTAATGACTTGTTTTAAAAAATATAACTTCATATTAAAAAAAGTGCTTTTCTTAAGCACTTTTTTATTTTTGAATTTATTTCTACTCTCTCAATCCGACACAATTGCCGTATCTGAGAACATAGAATTAGCGCGTGGACAATTTTCTAAAAATCCGGCAGAGGGTTTAAAGTTTGCAATAAAAGCACTCGATCTTGCCATACAAAGTAACAATAAAAAATTTATAGGTAAGGCCAGCAACACATTAGGTTCTGCATATTACTTCCTAGGTAATAATGATTCTGCAGAAGCTTACCAATCAAAAGCACTTGAAATTCAATTGGAGATCGACGACCCTGAAGGTCTGGGCCGCTCCTATGCCAACCTTGGCACCATATATTCCGAAAAAGGATTACACGACAAAGCCATCCAATATTTTTTAAAGGCGGAAAAAAAATTCCTTGATATAAATTACCTGTTGGGCTTAAGCAAAACATATAATAGCCTTGGTATTTTATTTTATAGCACAAAAGATTTTACTAACGCAGCGAGATATTATTCCAACGGATTAAAAATAGCTCGTGAGCTTAAAGACGAAACACTTTATTATAGTATTGCTACTAACCTCGCCAACACATTAGGCTATCAGCATAAAACCAAAGAAGCGCTTTTTATGTACATGACGGCCTATAACATTGCCAAACGCCAAAATAATTTTTCTGATCTTACCGCCATTTGTAATAGCATTTGCCAGCAATATCTGGCATTAGAAAATATTCAGTCTGCAAAAAAATACAATGCAGAAGCAAGGGCGTTAATAAGTAAATATGAGTTAAGTAATTACTTTAAAATTGCAGCATTTGGAAATTATGGCATTCTACTTAAAAACGATGGTAAAACTAAAGAAGCAATTGTTTATCTGGATTCGGCACTAACGTATGCAAAAGAGAGCGGCGACCTATCAAAACAAATTGATCTGCATTTGGAAATTAGCAGGCCCCTATTAAAGGAAAAGAGATATGACGAAGCAATGGAGAATATTTACACTGCTAATGAATTAAAAGATTCTCTGTACACATTAAACCTTGAAGATAAATTAGCAGAAGTAAATGCGGTACATAATACAGAAAAAAAGGACCAAGAGATTTCTTTATTGAACAGCCAAAGAAGAAATCAAAAAAAAGTAAATATACTTTTGATATTGATCGTAATTGTTTCTCTGATATCACTTATTATTGCTATTTACAGTTATGTTAGAAAACGCAAAACAAGTGAACTTATTTCTGCTCAAAAACAGGAAGTAGAAGCAAAAAACCTGATCATTGAACGTAAACAAAAAGAGATCATAGATTCAATAAAATACGCTCAGCGTATCCAAAACGCGCATTTACCTAAGGAAACATATATTTCTAAAAATTTAGACCGCTTGAAAAAAGATCTGTGATCTTATTTTATTAAATAAAATACAAAAAAATCAATAAATTTTCTATCTTCGTTTAGCAAAATCAAATGTCATCTATTTTTTTTACAAATAAATCTTTTACGAAAATATTTTTCGGGGTTTTTCTATTGGCTTTTGGTTTTTATACCGTCGCAGATAATGGCCGCAAATTAGATTCCCTTTATACCATTGTAAAAACTTCTAATAACGATACAGTAAAAATTAATGCGCAAATTAAGATCGCCACTATTTTATTGAAAGAAGATACAGTTAAAGCCCTGCACGAAATAAAAAAAATTACTTACGCGCTTAATGCGGTCACCAATAAACCTTATGTATTTAAGGTATACGAAAAATTAGGCAGGCTTTGCAATTATAATGAGATGTATCAAAAAGCCCGATACTATTATGACGCAGGTCTTTCAAAAGCAAAAACTGAAAAAAATATTGAGTGGCAGGCCAAATTCTATGCGCGTATTGCTGATCTATTACAAAGCGAAGATCTCTCAAAACAATGTATCGCTTATTTTGATAGCGCATTAGCTGTTGCAAAAACAGGCGATGAAAAACTATTGGCTGATATTTTAATGAAAAAAGGACGCGGCCATTACGACATCGGGGACTACAAAGTAGCAATGGATAATTATATACAAGCACAACGTTTATTTGAAAAAAACAAATGGCAAAATGTAGAATATGGACACTTGCTACATTTTATTGGCTCTGTATTTAAGCAGCAGAATTTTTATGATAAAGCGCTTAATTATTATGAACAGGAATTAAAACTTTCACGTGACATAAAAGATAAAGCGTTAGAAGCAGAAGCGCTTTATTTGTGCGCAAGTATGTATGGCACAAAAGGTGATCTTGATAAGGAATTGATCTATTTAAAAAATGCCATTGAGCTTTTTAAAGAGCAAAACAACTTGAGGATGCTAGGTCTAATGTATAGCAATCTTTCAGCTAATCATTCCGACAGGAAGAAATATAAAGAAGCAATTGCCAGCTGTGAACACGCTTTAGAGATATTTAAAGAAACTGGCGAAGATGAAAGCAGCGCCGCAACATTAAGGAATTTGGGAGACTTGTATTCTAAGACTGGAAATCCAAAAAAAGCGTTAGAGTATTTTAAAAAAGCAATGGATGCAGCTATGAAAATTGAAACAAAACAGCTTTTAAATAAATCAGAGATCACACAATCTATGGCCTTCGCCTACTCTGATCTAGGTGATTATAAATCAGCTTTTAATTTATTATTAGAGCATCGTAGCTTAAGTGATAGTCTCAGTAATGTAAGTAATGTAGAATACCTCCACACTTTAGAAAAACAATACGATACCGAAAAGAAGGAAAAAGAAATTGCTTTGCAAAAAGTGGAGATTGATAAAACCAACGCTGTTGTTAAACAACAGGCCACGCAGCGTAACGCTATGATAATTGGTTGTATTTTGGTTTTAATTATTGCCGGTATTTCTATTGTGGCTTTTATAAATAAACGTAAAACAAGCAGATTATTATCGAAACAAGTTGGCGAAATAAATTACCAGAATACTATTATTAAAGAAAAAAATAAAGATATTACAGATAGTATTCAATACGCTAAACGTTTGCAGGAAGCTGTGTTTCCAGAAACGGATGTACTGAATACTTTTTTTGCTGAATCGTTTGTTCTCTTCCGTCCCAAAGATATTGTGAGTGGTGATTTTTATTGGTTCGAAGAAGTGGGCGATAAAACTATTTTAGTTGTTGGCGATTGCACTGGTCATGGTGTACCCGGAGCTTTCATGTCTATTCTCGGACATAATTTATTGAATCAAATTATTTTAGAAGAAGGTGTAACAACCCCCGGAAAAATATTGAACGTATTAGATAAACGCGTTACCAGTGCGCTAAATAAAAGAGAAAGCAAAGAAGCTAATAACGACGGTATGGACATGGTAATTTGTGTGATAGATAAAACAAAAAATAAATTAGCATATGCCGGAGCCAATCGGCCATTAGTAATAAGACGCAATAATGAATTGATAGAGCTAAAGCCTAACAAGCATGCTATTGGAGGCATACAGGACAGTACATGTAAATTATTCATGCAGGAAGAAATTGATATTAAGCAAGCAGATGTTTTATATATGTTCTCTGATGGATATTACGATCAGTTTGGAGGACCAAAAGGAAAAAAATTCAAATACAAACAACTAACCGGTCATATACTGTCGATGGCAACCCATTCGCTTGAAGAACAGAAAAAAATATTGGCCGATACCATTGTAACCTGGCAGGGGAATTTAGAACAGGTTGACGATATTTGCGTAGTTGGAGTAAAAATTTAATTATGAACTCGCTCATTATTTTAAGAGGATTACCGGGTTCCGGAAAAACAACACTCGCTAATTTATTAAGCGAAAATAAATGGCCGGTCTTTTCTATCGACAGTTATTTTACCGATCCCAAAACAAATGAATACAATTTCCAGTTCGATAAAAATCATTTGGCTTATAAAAATTGTGAAAATCAAACCCGGCAGGCCATGCAAAATAAAACAGAAAAAATTTTTATTGATAATGTTTTTAGCCTCGATTGGGAAATTGAACCATACTTTAAATTAGCTTCTGAGTTTAATTATTCGGTTTTTGTTACCACCGTAGAAAATTACCAAGGCCATAAAAACACTCATAAAATAAGTGAAGAGCAGATCCAAAAAATGGCAGCCAAGTACAAGGTAAAACTCCTGTAACCCTTATTATTATTGAAGCAAAAGCATTTAACAAAACTTAAGCTTGGTGTTAAAAACCCGTCTTCAGCTTATCTAAATTTCCTGTATCTTTATACATTAAATTACTTATAGAATTTATGAGAAAACTATTATTTATCGGGTTTATTTTTAACTGCATTTTTTTCTACGGACAAACAACTGATGCCGCAGGAAAAAAACAAGGCTATTGGAAACAAAAAGACGAAAAAACAAACAAACTTATGTTTGAAGGTGAATTTAAAGACGATAGACCTATCGGGATATTTAAATATTATTATCCTAACGATTCCATTCGTGCTATCATCAATTTTAAAAAAGGTGGTAAAACTGCTTATGCGAAATTATTTCACTACACAGGTAAACGTATGGGCGAAGGAAAATATAACAGCGAAGTTCTTTCTGCATTAAGTCGCGATAGCGTTTGGTTATTTTATGATGAAGCCGGAATTCTTATCTCAAAAGACAAATACGTTAACGGAAAAAAAGAAGGCGTTAGTTACGTGTATTTACCTGACGGAAAATTAGCCGAAGAAAAAAATTATAAAGCCGATGTGTTGAACGGCCCTTTTAAATTATATTTTGACGGCGTTAAGCTTAGAGGTTTAGGTGCATACAAGGATGGATTGTTAGAAGGAAAAGTAAGTTATTATTTTCCTAATGGTACTGAGGTAGCAACAGGCTCTTATATAAAGGATAGAAAAAATGGTCCTTGGATCTACAAAGAAGAGAACGGAAAAATAAAAGAAAAAGAATTATATAAAGAAGGAAAAAAAGCAACTCAAAAAGAGACGGACGAATTTTTTAATAAAGGAAAAAAGACCAGTGCAACAACAACAACTGGTACAGTAACAACAAAAGAAGATCCGAAAAAAGGAGCAAAAAAATAAATGAGCAAAAAAGGGAAGGTTTTAGTAGCCATGAGTGGTGGTATTGATAGCAGCGTTACTGCTATGATGCTGCACGAAGCAGGTTACGAAGTGATAGGGATAACCATGAAAACATGGGATTATGAAAGCTCAGGCTCCAGCAAACGCGAAACCGGTTGCTGCAGCCTGGATAGTATTAACGATGCCCGCACCATGGCGGTACAATTTGGCTTCCCACATTATATTTTAGATATACGCGGTGAATTTGGAAAACAGATCATTGATAATTTTGTTGAAGAATATTTAGCGGGCCGTACCCCTAATCCTTGTGTTTTATGTAACACACATATTAAATGGGATGCACTTTTAAAACGTGCCGATATGTTGGATTGCGAATTTATTGCTACGGGACATTACGCACGTTTAAGAAAAGAAAATAACAGAACCATTATTCATAAAGGTGTTGATCTTACAAAAGACCAAACTTATGTTTTGTGGGGATTGGATCAGGATTGTTTGAACCGCACCATGTTTCCTTTAGGTGGATTTAAAAAAACAGAAATAAAACAAATGGCAAAAGATGCCGGCTTTTATGACCTCGCTAACAAAAGCGAGAGTTATGATATTTGCTTTGTACCAGATAACGATTACCGTGCTTTTTTAAATCACCGTATGCCCGACCTTGAAAAAAAAGTAGCCGGTGGCGATTTTATTTATAAAGATAAAAAAGTAGGTAAACATAAAGGTTACCCCTACTTTACTGTTGGGCAACGCAAAGGTTTAGAAATTGCTATGGGCGTACCTGTTTTTGTAAAAGAAATTATTCCTGAGACCAACACGGTTATTTTAGGAGATAAAGATGATCTTGAAGAAAACCATTTAACCGTTCGTGATTTTAATTTAATAAAATACGAAACCCTTCCACACGATTTTGTTGGCTTAACAAAGATCCGTTATAAAGATCCCGGCACTTTAGCAACTATAAATACTATTGATAATAAACTGGATGTTATTTTCCATCAACCTGTAAATGGCGTGGCCCCTGGCCAAAGCGCCGTTATTTACGAAGGCGATGATCTTGTGGGTGGTGGTTTTATAAATAGGAAGGTTTTGATCTGATCTTATTTCATTTTCAAAATTCAATCATTCGAAAATATCAGATCTCACTTCGCTGGTTTCAAGAGTTATTTCCTTAATTACATTATCAAAACCTTTTGTTGCAGTTTCAATTTTTAATAATAATTCTGCATTTGTTGGGTCGCTGGTATCTTTAAAATTAAATAAGTTAACCAGCGCCTATACGTGCCTGGTTTAGATTATGACAGAGCCCATGCCGGAATATGATTTTGGTCATATTTTACAGAAGCAATTAAAATTATTTTTATTATCTGTAATTGAGTTATAGAAATTACAACCTTAAAAAAATGAAAATAACAATTAACGATCACAGAAAGATCTTTGCGATCCAGGAAGAATTTAACACGCTGTTTCCCTATCTTAAAGTGGAGTTTTTTTCTAAGCCTCATAAAAAGGATGGCGCAGCATCCAGCAAATTAGTAAAACACGCTAGTAAAACGTTGGGGGAGTGCCGAACGATACATAATACCGGCGATATAACGATCATTCCAACAATGACCGTTGCTGAACTGGAACAGCGTTTTGCCGATGTGTATGGCCTTGGAGTAGATGTTTTCAGAAAATCCGGAAAAAGCTGGCTTGAAACAACAGTAACAAATAGCTGGACACTTGAAGAGCAAAATAAGCAGGGTGAAGATCTTAGTAAATGGGCTTAATAACTAAATTTAAAACAATAGTAAGTGGATTTTTTGAAGAAAAAAACAACTTGGTCTAATATTGAATTAGCCATTTTTAAAATTTGTGTTTTTAGTGCCGGAATTCTTTTTGGTGTGTTTTTCTATGATTACTTCAGACAATATTGCACCAATCTTCTTGTGCTATGTTTTATTACATCCTTGTATGTTTTGTATTTATGGATACAAAAATTGAGGTCAAACAACTAAAGGCTAAGAGTAAACAGAATAAAAAAAGGCCACCATTTAGGTAGCCTTTTTTTGTTTTAAATAAATTTTTTAACGCCTATCGTCATTGCGAGCGGTAGCGAAGCAATCTAACACACAGTATTATCTGTGTTTGAGATCGCTTCGTCATCCTTCCTCGCGATGACTGGTAAATTATTGAATTACAATTCTATAATTTGCAGAGTTAGTATTGCTTATTACTTTTACAAAATAAATTCCTTTAGCATATTTGTTTAAATCTATTACTTCAGAAGTATTTTTTGTTTTAAGAGTAGTAATTATTTGTCCAACAGAATTAGTAATAACAACTTCTTTATCACCTTCAAAATTAAAGTCGGCAGTAATTACGCCGCTTGAAGGATTAGGATAAATTGAAATTAAACTACTGAACGTTGAATTAGCTTCAACACCTGTACAATTAGAAACGTTCTGTGTGAACGTAGCAACATTTGTACAACTGTTAGCTGCAGTTCCTGTAACTGTATATGTTGTTGTAACCGATGGCGAAACTGCTATAACAGTATTGGTAGAACTTGTGTTCCATACATAATTATTTGCGCCATTTGCGGTTAAGCTTGCTGTTTGGCCAACACAAATTAAACTTGCAGAACTTGTAACACCAACTGTTGGTACTGTGTTACTTGTAATAGCAATAGAAGCTGTTCCCAAACAACCAGGGCTGCTTTCTCCAGAAATAGTATAAACTGTACTTGCAGTTGGTGTTACCGATATTAAAGCGCCATTAGCGCCTGTACTCCAGGTATAAGTATTAGCGCCGGTAGCGCCAATATTAACAGATGTTCCAGGGCAAACTGATAATTGACTTGCGCCAAGTGTAATTGTTGGAGAAGAAGTAACGGTTAATGTAACAGGAATAATTGGGCTGGTGCAACCTTGTTTTGTGTAGTGAATATTACCATTCCAGACTCTTGTTGCAATAGTTACTCCAAAATAACTACCTCCTTTTCCTTCAAAAACACTTATATCGCTATTTTGAGAATATAAGTTTCCTACAGCGGTTCCATTAGAGTAACCGAAACTACCACCACCATTTGCTGTAACGTACATTCCATAAGTTTGTCCGGCAGGAATATTAATTCCAAGATTAACATTGAACGGCACAGGGTTTCCGTTTCCGGCACCCATAACAGTTCCCGTTCCCGCCGATGTCCAGCCTGCATTAGAACTTTCAAAACCCACAAAACTACCTGCTCTATACCAAACTTCTACCGTTGTAATTACTACAGAACTGATCATTACGTCAACACTATTTATAGTAATAGCATTAATCGCTGTTACGTCAAACATATTTCCACTAGATCCGTTTCCAGCAGTATAAGTAGTTGCGATACTTCCTGTATTTGTAGAATTTGCCTGAGCATAATAAGTAGTTGTTGTAGCTGCGCTAGCAGTAAACGTGCTACCCGTTGCTAAAGGATTTGTTGGTGTAGATGTAGCATACCAAGTTACAGGAGCAAAACCGTTTGCTGTTAAAGTACCTACTGTAGTACTTCCACAAACAGCTGCACCAATTCCGGTAATTGTTGGGTTATTAACTGTTACCGTTGTGAATGCAGAAACCTGGCAACCGTTAGTGCCTGTTGCAATAGCAGAATAAGAAGTTGTAACACTCGGCGTAACTGTAATTGAACTGGCGTTTGATCCTGTGCTCCAGGTAAATGATGTTGCACCACCAAGGGCGTTTAAAGTAGACGTACCGGCTGTGCAAATATTTGTATTACCCGAAATATTAAATGAAGGGCTAAGTGTTCTTAGAACGGAGCTTGAATTATTAAAACCGTTTGGATCACCTGCTACACTTGTAAAGGCAGTTATAGTATATGTACCTGAAATGTTCATATTGGCTGTACCAACCGTGAACACTGCACTTGCATTTGGGGCTAATACTGCTGTGTATGTAGTTACCAATGTTGTGTTTACTGGTCCGTTAATTGTTGCTGTAACCGAAAAGTTACTAATAGGAGCTGTACCAAAATTATTTACTGTAACAACAATTGGTTCGTTAGTTCCTAAGCAGGCATTAAGTGTTGGAGAGTTGATAGCTGACACACCACCATCTGTTGCAGAAGCATTATATAAATTAATATTATCTAATTGAAAATAATAAGCTTCCAGATCATCTACCGGGCCATCCTGAGCTAAAAAAGCTACAATAATATCCTGACCAGCATAAGCGCCTAAAGGAACAGTAAAGTTTGTAAAGTTAGTGCCTAAATTATTAGTTGTATTAACTGTAAATATTGGAGTAAAAGTAACACCGCAATCCGTTGAAACCATTACACGTAATTTATCATCACTTCCCATTGTTGTTGGTGTGAAAGGCGCAATTGTATTAAGCGTTAAAGCAGCATCAAAAGAAATTTGAGTTGTAGAAGTAGCAGTAACTTTTGGTCCAACGATCCATTCGTTAGCAGCAATAGCAGATAAAAACACTCTTGCATTCACATTCGTTGCATTGTTTAAAGCTGTCTGACTAGTCCAAGAAGATGTTGTACCAGTTGGAGCAACTGCTCCTGTAGCTTCTCTCCATAAAGGAAAGAAGGTTGGTAAATTAGCGCCCGTGAAGCTGGTAAAATCAACCGATTGTGGTAAAGGCGATGGCGCTATTACGGTACGTGTTGTTGAACCCATTGCGTCATTTGCGGCAACAAGATCGCCCGCTAAACTCGTAGTTGCATTAAAGGTATAAATTCCCGCAGTGCTCATATTAATTGTTCCTAAAGAAAAATTAAACGTTCCGCTTGGTGCAATGGTGCCAGTATAGGTTCCGGTTAACGTTTGATTGATAGGACCTGCAACAGTAAGTGTTACAGGAATATTTGAAATGGGTGAAGTACCATAGTTCTTAATTGTTACAACCACGTTCTCTGTGGCAGAATAACAACCGTTAGGTAATGGATTGGCTAAAGCGTTAATACCTGCATCAATTGCAGCGCCTGGTATTCCGTCAAACTCATACGCTCCCATATCGGGGTTTGTATTTGGATTAATCCCTGCTAAAGGACGAACCGCTGCATTATGATCAATATTTGTACCAAGTGATGGAATTAATACAGCTCCTGATTCAGCAGCGTAAATAGTATTGGCCGGGATGGTTAAATTAGTATTTGATGTAAAAGGAGCAGGAAGATTACCTGCTGGAATTGAATTTAGATCGTTTGTTGAATTGTTAATCTGTGAGAAGCCTTGCCATGCAGCTAAGTTAGATGCTTCATTTACGTTATTTGTTATCCCTATCTTACCAACAAAATGATCTCCGTCGTTAGTAACATTATATGAATTATTATTTAAAATTGCATTTGCAAAATCATACGATGCCGGGAACCAAACTGCCATAAATTTTTTAGTTGTTACCGCGGCAAGAGTTGATGATTGTGTGTTACAAAAAATATTGTTTCTTATATCCAACCCGGTACAGGCTGTAGTTATTACCACGAATGCTGCAGAACCCACAGTTGTTGCGCCAGATGTGCTTAAATTTAAAGTTCCAAATAAATTTACACTGTTGTAATAAATTTTATGTCCGATACCAGCAGTAAGTCTAATTCCAAAAGCGTTAAACGTTGTAGAGGTTGAAGAATAATTTACACCCATAATATCATAAATAACATTGTTTACAACAAGATGGTTATTTCCTCCACTTAAATTGATCCCATGCGCACCATAACCAGATGTAATGTTTAAACTTTTTATACCATAAATTTTATTTCTACTAATTGTTACTGAATTACTACCAGTACCTGAAAGGTTAATTGCAGCTGGGCTAATTGTTGTATTTGGCTGCATATTAAAGATCTCGTTTTGCGTTATCGTTGATGTTGTGATACCGTTTAAACTTAAACCACCAAAAGTGATAGTTTGACCAACTGTATTTGAACCGATGATATTATTATTTATATTTAAATTATCCGCTGTATTAGCGGTTAATGCTCCGATATAAACTGCAAAATAAGCGCGGCGTATATCATTATTCTGGATGATGTTATTATCGTAATCGGCACCAGTACCGCCGGATGTTAAATTCAAAGCATTACTACCTGCATAAATTCCGTAACTTGTAGTTACAGTACTTCCGCTAAAACCGTCATTACCTTCGGTACTTCCAAAGATCACACAATTTTTTATTGTATTATTGGTTGCACCTAAACCCAAAGTTGTTCTTCCGATCAAACGAATAGCTGCTGTAGCAAGTACAGTATTTGCAGCATTGTTTACAATCGTTAACTCCCTAGTAACAGGACCTCCAATAATGTCGCCATCAATGGTTACATTATCAGCACCGTCAAGTTCTAATACTCCACGACCGGTTACCATTGCACCGCTTATGGTTGCAGTAACTGTTGGTCTTAAAACTATTGATGTATAATTTGCACCACCTTGTCCACTTGCGTTTAAGGGGGTTGGTGTTGTTGACTCAGTTGTACTTGCAGTAATATCAATTGTGATTGCACCAAAATGGGTTCCTGCATTAATAGCTGCAAAAGCAGTATTAACTGTTGAATAGGTTGCTGTTGACCCTCCGGTAACCGTTACCTGTGCTTGAGAAAATCCTCCAATCAACACAAACGCGACTAATAATTTGTAAAAATTTTTCATTCTTCTTTTTTGTTTTTAAATTGTATTTATTAATATTCTCAAAACACTTTCTTTACCGTTGAGAATTCATTTAACCTGCGGTTGTCTTTAAGAACAATCGATCTTCAGCAAAGTTCTAAAACATGATCCATAAAATTTATGTAATTTGACAGAATAATTACCTTTTCAAGGATAAAAAAAATACATAACTATATGATTTTTAATTATTTATAAACAATTTTGATACGCTTCAAAGTAAAGATTTAACTTAGTGTTAAATTTTACTAATCCATGTCGCAACAGCTTATTCAGCTTATAGGGTCTCTAACAAAAAATGAAAAAAGGTACATTAATTTAAATTTAAAGACCTTTTCTTCTGATAATGACCTTAGTGGATTATTATCTGATTTTAATAAAACCGAAAAACAAATTGGTTTAAAAAAGAAAAAAGACAATTTAATTATTACCGGAAATTCTACGCGCCTTTATTACAAGATCCTTGATATATTATATCAGTTTCACGAAGAAGAGCTTCCAAATTCGGACGATTCCTTAAAAAATTTAAAGCGCGCCAAAGTTTTAATATTTAAAGGACAATATAAAGAAGGAATTAAATTATTAGATAAGATCATTAATCATAGTTATAAATATGATTATTTGGTAAAAATGGAAGCACTGGAATTAAAACTTAACAGCGCTATTGAATCGGTTGATGTAGATTATATAAATGCAAATTATCTTAAAGACAAAGAGCTTTTTTCAAAATTTCATAGTGAGTATTATAATTTAATGGAGTACCAAAGTATGGAAGCACTCATTAAATTAGAATCAACAACATTATACTTTTACGGAGACGATCATAGCATTACCAAGAATTATAAACAGCTTCTAGAAAGCGAAACAAATGCTTTTCATCCGTTGGCAAAGATCTATTTTAATAAAGCAAATGCTTTTCTTGCCATGAAACGTGCAAAGCCAGAGATAGCATACACATATGCCAAAAGAACAATTGATCTTTTTGAAGAATATTCTGAAATTAAAAAAAAGAACCTTGTAATCTATTTAAAATCGTTAAGGAATTTATGCCTTGTTCTTTTATATCTAAAAAAACATAAAGATGCTGAGGCTGTTTTAGATGAAAGTGAAAGAACACTCGTTAGCTTTAAAAAAATTTCAAATGTAGATGTAAGAACAGAATTATTTACTTTGTTTATTTTGATAAGAACAAATATTCTCATCTCTCACGATCTGGTTAAGGATAATATTTCAAAAATAAAAATATTTGAAAATGAATTCCGTTTAAATATTGATATTTTAAAAGATGATGAAAAAGCTAACTCTTATTTAAATTTTACGATACTTAATGTTTTTTTAAAAAATTATCGCCAGGCTTTAAAATACACGATAGAGGCTTTAAAAATTTCAGGTAAGGTTCGCAAAGATATTTATCACATTTCACTTATGAATGAAATAGTGATACATTATTTTTTAGGCAATACCGAGGTTATGCTTTCTAAACTTAATGCTTACAAAAGATTTAGTTCAAAAGGCGATAATGTGTTTGGTTTTGAAAAAGATCTATCTGCTCTTTTAACAACTATCTTTAATAACCCGCAGGATAAAACCTTATACGAGAATTTATTCGCTAAAATTAATAAGTCACTCAGTGAAGAAGGAAAACTTGTAACCAAACCTTTTATTGCATTATTTTATTTAAAACCATTATAATAAAAAAGGCCTCCATTACTGGAAACCTTTTTAAATTATTGGTTATAAATTATTATTTAATTTTAAAAGCAGTTTTCACTTTTGAAACATAATCTAATTTCTCCCATGTAAACAATTCTACTTTCATGGTTTTTGTTTTTCCATCGGGTGATTTAAATGTTTTAGTAACTGTTTCGTTCTTACGACCCATGTGCCCGTAAGCAGCAGTTTCGCTATACATTGGTGTACGTAATTTAAAACGTTGTTCGATAAAGTATGGACGCATATCAAAAACGCTTTCAACAATTTTAGCGATTTGTCCGTCGGTCATTTTTACTTTTGCAGTTCCGTAAGTATCAATAAAAATACCCATTGGTTGCGCAACACCAATTGCGTAAGAAACCTGTACCAATACTTCAGTACAAACACCAGCAGCAACTAAATTTTTTGCAATGTGGCGAGTAGCATAAGCAGCCGAACGGTCAACCTTACTTGGATCTTTTCCTGAGAAAGCACCACCACCGTGAGCACCTTTTCCACCATAAGTATCCACAATAATTTTACGGCCTGTTAAACCTGTATCACCATGCGGACCACCAATTACGAATTTACCTGTTGGGTTAATATGGTAATTAATTTTGTTGTTGAATAAGTGCGCGTATTTTGGATATTTCTTTTTTACACGTGGAATTAAAATATCAACGATATCTTTTTTAATTTTCGCTAACATTTTTGGTTCATCAGCAAAATCATCGTGTTGTGTTGAAACAACAATAGCATCAATACGAACAGGTACATTATCATCACTGTACTCTAAAGTAACTTGTGATTTTGCATCGGGACGTAAATATTTTATTTCTTTGTTCTCGCGACGTAATGCAGCAAGTTCTATTAAGATACCATGAGCAAGATCTAAAGCCAAAGGCATGTAGTTAGCTGTTTCGTTAGTTGCATAACCAAACATCATTCCCTGATCACCTGCACCTTGTTCTTCTTTTTTCTTTTTGTCAACACCTTGATTAATATCAGATGATTGTTCGTGAATTGCAGATAAGATACCGCAAGAGTTTGCCTCGAACATATATTCTGATTTGGTGTAACCAATTTTACGAATTACTTCGCGTGCAATTTCCTGCACATCTAAATATGCTTTTGATTTTACTTCTCCTGCAAGAATAACCTGTCCTGTTGTAACTAATGTTTCACAAGCAACTTTACTATTTGGATCGAAAGCTAAAAAATTATCAATTAACGCGTCCGAAATTTGATCGGCTACTTTATCCGGGTGTCCTTCTGACACTGACTCTGATGTAAATAAATATCCCATGTTGGATCTAAGATTTAAGAATTATGATTTTAAAATTTTAATTTGAGTTTCAAATATAGTTGAATGCTTAGAATAAACAAACTATTTGGCAGAAGTTAGCTTAAATTCGTAAAACTCCATTATTTGGTTACAAAGCAGCTTCTTGCAAGCCTCGTCCACCTTCACTTTGGCGGCATTTTCGTCTGTAGCACTTATTTCTAAAGTAATATGTTTACCAATACGAACGTTCTCAATTTCGCCCAGGTTAAGGTTCTTCATTGAGCCTGTAACGGCTTTGCCCTGTGGGTCTAGCAATGCGCGAAGCGGCATTACATCAATATCTGCAATAAATTTTGCCATTTTGTTTTGTTTTTTTGAAGTTGCTAATTTAGTAAAACCTTATAAAATGCAAGGATTTTTATTAACCTAGTTATACACTATTCAGTAACACGTTTCCAAACATCTGTACGGCCAAGCATTTGAATGCCCACGTAACCACGTACCTTTAAAGTATTGGCGTCATCCAGCGTCATCACACATTTGTAGGTCTTGCCATTTTCAGGATCGTAAATCGAGCCGCCTTCATAGGTTTTATTACCCGCATAAGTAAAGCCCAAAAGATTATTGAGGCCCATAATGGTATTTGCCTGCTTTGCTTTATCAGGATTTTTATCGTCTTTCTTTACCGAACCATCCGCGCGCTTGGGATCTTTTAACCAAACGACCTTTCCGCCATATTTATTTTCTCCATATTTGGTGATCTTAATATGTGCATTACCACTGCCCGTTAACCAAACGCCAAGGATCTTATCTCCCTCTGTAACATCGGGCGTTTGCGAAACTATTTGTAACGCAAAAAAAGTTGACAAAAAAAATAAAATTAAACGCTTCATGCTTTTTGTTTATTAATAATATTATTAATGACCGATAATAGAATGTAAAGTATAATAGCTAATGGAATACCAACAAATTGAAAGACTGCCAGACAAATAACCGACAAACCTATTAGCATAAAACGCATCTTATTATCTGCCCAACCAAAGTTTTTGAATTTTAGAGCGATGAGAGGTATTGGGGCAACGAGCAACAGACTAAGGACACAAGACACAAGACATAAGACAATTGGGTTTAAAAAAATCGTGTTTATATCAAAAATAGGTTGTCCATCTTCTACGCTAATATGAAATATCAATGGAATAGAACAAATAAACATCGCATTGGCGGGTGTTGGTAAACCAATAAAAGAATCTGACTGACGTGTATCGTTATTAAATTTTGCCAAACGAACAGCAGAAAATATTGGAATTATAAATGCAGAATATTTAAAGTATTGAAGGTAATTTTTAAAAGCATCCATTGACCCATCTGTATCTATATGTGGCTTTCCTCCTATATCATTTGGCCAATCATATGAGTATATATGCATTAAGGTTACATAATTTATAATTTGAAACATCACAAGCCCCGGCACTACACCAAAAGTTACCATATCGGCTAAACTATCAAGGTCTTTACCAATAGGAGATGCAACATTTAAAAGACGTGCTGTAAAGCCGTCAAAAAAATCAAGAACTAATGCAATACCTACAAGATATGCCGCCCAAACTAGATCGCCTTCAAATGCTTTTACAATGGCCAGGCAACCGCATAAGAGATTACCACATGTAATAGCGTTAGGTATGTGCTTCTTGATATTCAATTGGTATGTTTTTTGAGCCACAGATTTCGCCGATTCACACAGATTTATTTTAAATAAAAATCTGTGGTATCTGTGTAATCTGCGGCTAACTTAATTTTTCACTTAGCTGCTCCCACTTCTCCAATTCCTTCTCTAAATTACTTTTTAATTGATTATAATTTTCAAAGAAAGTTTTATCGTTCACTAATTTATCATACTGAGAAGCGTCGCTTAATTTAGTATCGCATTCTTTTATCTTTACTTCTAAATTAGCAATATTTTCTTCCACCTTTTTTATTTGGCTGCGAATTTGTTTTTGCTCTGCTTCATTATTCTTCTCGACTGCGCTCGAAGTGACAACCGGTTTCTTCTCTTCCTTAACTTCCTGTACTCTTCCAGTCTTGTCAAGATCAAGCTGATTCAATCGCTCTACTTTACGAATTTGCATGAACTCTTCAATGTCACATAAATATTCTTTTACTTTTCCTTCACGGAATTCAAATAAACGATCGCAAATACCTTTCATAAAATCTCTGTCGTGACTTACCATTACAACAGTTCCTTCATAATCTATCAATGCGCGTTTTAAAATATCTTTCGAACGAATGTCTAAGTGATTAGTAGGCTCATCCATTAACAATAAATTGTAAGGCTCTAATAATAATTTACATAAAGCCAAACGTCCACGCTCTCCTCCACTCAACACCTGTACTTTTTTATCAATGTCTTCTCCTCTGAATAAGAACGAACCTAATAACCCACGCACTTGTTTACGAACTTCACCAACAGCCGCTTCATCAATAGTTTCAAAAACAGTTTTCTTTGGATCTAATTTTTCTTCCTGATCCTGCTCAAAATAACCCATCATTACACTGTGACCTAATTGCACAATACCATCATGCTCTACTTTCTTCGCGATCATTTTCATCATGGTAGATTTACCTTCACCATTTCTTCCAACTAATCCTATCTTCTCTCCTTTGGTAATAATAAATTCAGCGCCTGAAAAAATATGCTTTGGTCCGTAACTCTTACCAGCATTCTCCACCGTCAACACAATTTTACCACTGTGCGCCGGTGCAGGAAAACGGAAATTCATACTCATATTATCAGCATCGTCTACCTCAACAATTTCCATACGATCCAACTTCTTGATCAACGATTGCGCGAAGGCTGCTTTACTGGCTTTAGCTCGGTACTTATCAATCAAAACTTCTGTTTGATTGATAATTTTTTGTTGATTCTTTGCCGCGTTCTCTTGTTGCTCTTTACGCTCTGCACGTAAAACTAAGTAACGGCTATAATTTGTTTTGTAATCGTAAATTTTTTGGTTAGAAATTTCTATCGTACGATTAGTAACGCTATCTAAAAATGTTTTATCGTGACTAATAAGCATTACTGCTCCCGGAAAAGTTTCCATGAATTCTTCCAACCACATAATAGCTTCAATATCTAAGTGATTGGTTGGCTCATCTAACAATAAAATATCAGGGCGTTGTAATAATAATTTTGCAAGTTCAATACGCATTCTCCAACCTCCACTAAACTCAGCGGTTTGACGATCAAAATCCTTTCTTTCAAAACCTAAACCTTTTAAGATCTTTTCTATCTCCTCGTTACGGTTTCCTGCGCCCAACATATCCAAACGTGTGTAAACGTCGGTTTGCTCTTCAATTAATTTTGCATACGAATCACTTTCGTAATCAGTGCGTGTTTCTAAAAGGTGGTTAATTTCGTTGATACGTAATTCTAATTTTTGAATTTCCATGTAAGCCGTTTCTGTTTCTTCAAAAACAGTGCGGCCGTGTTGATGGATCATATCCTGTGGCAAATAACCAATGGTGCATGATTTAGGCATAGAGATCTCGCCCTTTGTTGGATTTTGTTGACCCGATAAAATTTTAAGCAAAGTACTTTTACCTGCTCCGTTTTTACCGGCCAAACCAATTCTATCTTTTGGATTAATTAAAAAGGAAATATTATCAAAAAGATTGAACCCCCCAAAACTTACTGTAACGCCATTAACCGAAATCATTATTCAAAAAATTATTAAGCCGCAAAGATAGGCTATTTTTGAGAGAATTTAATACAATAAATGCAAATAAAATGGCACGCTGACGACGCGGATTTTGCGCTTTAGCAAAATGGAGTTCAGGATCTATCCTCCTCCGCCCTCCGGGCACCTCCTCCAGAGGAGGATACTGTGCGCCTCAAGATCGTCATATAAATCAGCGTCATTTGCGTTCAATCCATCAACTGAGTTCGTAATTTATCTCAACCAGTTTATCCATTTCCATTAAAAAGGTATCATTGATCTCGATCTTATTTTTCTTAGAAAAAAGCTTTACATTTTGGTGTTGTTCTTCGTCTTCTACATAAAATTCAATACTACTTTTACCTGCGTTATTATTCATCAGCTGATCAAGCTTATTGATAAGATTTTCATTCACGTTTGCCAGCTTAACTTTCATGCGGATCAGATTAAAAGCATTTGTTTTTACATCGTCAAGCAACTCAATTTTGTTGATCTTAATTTCCAGGCTTCCCGGCTGATTATAACGTTCCTGCACTTTTGCTTTTACAAATACGAACAAGCCCTGAACCATGTATTTGTTATACTCCACAAAATCTTTTCCAAACAACATAAGCTCTGTTGTACCAAAATAATCTTCAACAATTAATTTGCCAAAGGCGTTACCTGTTTTACTGGTGCGGTTCTCAAAGCCTGTAATAATGCCTCCAAAAACAACTTCGCGATTTTTAAATGGTTCTAATCCTGCTTTTAATTGCGCGCAATTTGCATTGCATTTATGCTCTATAATTAATTTGTATGGATCTAAAGGATGTCCGCTAATAAAAAATCCTACTACTTCTTTTTCCCTGCTCAATTGCTCTAAAGCATTCCATGGTTCTACTTTTGGTAACTGAGGCTCGCTTACTTCTACTTCATCCTCGCCACCAAATAAACTTGCCTGCGAAGTATCATTACCTAAATTTTTCTGGTTACCGTAACGGATCATTTTATCGGTCAACGTATTTCCATCCTGGTCGAGCACAAAGAACATAGAGCGTGTCATATTCTCAAAACTATCAAAGGCACCCGAGAGCGCTAAACCCTCAATACTTTTTTTATTGACCGCTTTACTGTCTAATCTTGCAGCAAGATCAAATACATTTTTATATGGCCCGTTAGCATTTCTATCTTCTACGATTGCATTTACCACATTCTCGCCAACGCCTTTAATACTGGCCATTCCAAAGCGGATATCGCCATTTGGCATAACAGAGAATTTACCAAAACCTTCGTTAACATCAGGTCCTAAAACTTTTAATCCTGCACGCTTACATTCTTCCATAAAGAACGCAATAGACTCAATGCTACCTGCGTGATTTAAAGTAGAAGCCATGTACTCACTTGGATAATGCGCTTTTAAATATGCTGTTTGAAATGCAACATAAGCATAACAGGTAGAGTGCGATTTATTGAAAGCATAGGATGCAAAGGCTTCCCAATCTTTCCAAACTTTTTCCAACACTTTTGCATCGTGTCCGTTCTTAGTTGCATTCTCAACAAAAAGCGGTTTTAATTTATCAAGTGTTTTTTTATCTTTTTTACCCATTGCTTTACGCAATACATCGGCGTCACCTTTGGTAAAATTCGCCAACTTCTGACTTAAACGCATTACCTGTTCCTGGTAAACAGTGATGCCATAGGTTTCCTGAAGATACTCATCCATACCTTCAAGATCGTAAGTGATCTTTTCGCGGCCATGTTTACGGGCAATGTAATTTGGAATATATGCGATCGGTCCCGGGCGATACAAAGCATTCATCGCAATAAGATCGGTGAAGCTATCGGGTTTTAATTCTTTTAAAGATTTTTGCATACCGGCACTTTCATATTGAAAAATACCGTTTGTTTCGCCACGTTGAAAAAGCTCGTATGTTTTTTCATCTTCTAATGAAATTGCATCTATATCAAGATCAATGCCGTGATTTAATTTCACGAGCGCTACAGCATCTTTAATAATGGTGAGCGTACGTAAACCAAGGAAGTCCATTTTTAATAATCCTGCGCTTTCTGCAACCGAGTTATCAAATTGGGTAACGAGCATATCACTGTCTTTACCTTTTGTTACCGGCACATACTTCATCATTTCGCCGGGCGTAATAATTACACCACAGGCATGAATACCGGTGTTACGCAAACAACCTTCCAATTCGTAAGCCTGGTTCAACACATCAGCTTCAGGACCTTTTTCTTCTGCTAATTTTCTGAAGGCGTGAGATTGTTCAATGACTTCACGTCTGCCCTCTATCTTACCAAGATATTTCAGATCAATGCCTCCCGGTTTTAGTAATGCTTTTAATTTGGCATCCAAACTATCAGGAAATAATTTTGTTAAACGATTGGCATTATCTAATGGAAGGTCTAAAACCCTTGCTGTATCTTTGATAGCAGACTTGCCGCCCATAGTACCATAAGTAATAATTTGCGCTACCTGGTCGGCGCCATATTTTTTAATTACATAATCAATTACAGCCCCGCGACCTTCATCATCAAAATCAATATCAATATCGGGCATGCTAATACGATCGGGATTTAAGAAACGCTCAAAGAGGAGATCGAACTTGATAGGATCTACATTGGTAATTCCTAAACAATAAGCAATGGCAGAACCTGCAGCAGAACCACGGCCGGGACCAACCGAAACACCAAGTCTGCGCGCTTCACGAATAAAATCGGCAACAATTAAAAAGTAACCGGGATAACCCATTCTTTCAATAGTGGCCAATTCAAAATCAATACGTTCTTTTATTGCAGGCGTAAGATCAGGATAACGTTTTGCAGCACCTTCATACGTTAGCTCGGTCATATACACAAACTGCTCGGCAATAATTCTTACTTCCGCTTTTTCGTGTTCAAGTTGTTCTGCACTAAAATTCTTTGCTAACCAGTCTTTTTCTTTTATGGCTACAATACGTGCAAGTGATTCGTTAATTGCCTCTGCATTATTTAAAATAAAATCTTCAGCAATTTCAAATTTGGGTAACAATACTTCGCGCCCTAATTTAAATTGTTCGATCTTATCTACAATTAAATTAGTGTTGGTAAGCGCCTCCGGAAGATCTTTAAAAAGCGCAGCCATTTCGGCCGGCGATTTAAAATAAAATTCATCGTTTGGCATACCGTATCTAAAGCCACGACCTTTGCCTTTAGGGGTTTCCAGCTTCTCGTTATCTTTTACGCATAATAAAATATCGTGCGATTTAGAGCCCTTTCTATCAATGTAATAATTACTGTTTGCGGCAAAATACGGAACATTATGTTTTTTTGCTAATGCTAATAATTGTCCGTTAGCAAAATCCTCATCCTGATTTTTGTGCTGACGATTCAACTCAACATAAAAATCTTCTCCAAATTGTTCGAGGTACCATAAAAATGCATTTTCGCCTTGTTGTTCACCTAAGTTGATAATGCTGTATGGCACTTCAGAATTTAATGAGCCTGTTGTGGCGATCAATCCTTCTTTATATTTTACAAGAATATCTTTATCAATACGCGGCACATAATAGGCCCCGTCAATTAAACCCATTGAACTGATACGACAAAGATTTTCGTAGCCTTTACGGTTCTTGGCAATTAATACCTGCGTAAAGCCATTATCTTTTTTGGTCTTGTCTTTATGATCGGTGCAAATATTTACTTCGCAACCAATAATACATTTTAATTCGGTTTTCTTTTCGCCGGTAATTTCTCCTTTTTCAAGGGCGCCATTATGTTCTTTTATTTTTTTATTCTGACTGTCAATTTCTTTCCAGAATATAAATGCGCCGTACATGTTGCCATGATCCGTTAACGCAACACCGGGACTTTTAAACTCCAATGCTTTATTTACAAGTGCCGCTACATCGCTGGTAGATTGCAATACCGAAAACTGTGTGTGATTATGAAGATGACTGAATTTAAGGTTAACATCAACTTCTGTAATTACCGTTTCAACAGTTGCAAGTTTAGCAGCATCTTCTTTTTCTTTTGCCTCTTTCGCTTTACGCTCTTTCCAATATTGTTCGTGTTTAGTTAGTTCAGTAAAATCAGGAGCAACATAATTAATTGCCGGCAACATATCTGCCGAGAGCTCTCGCACTTTTGTAATGCCTCGTTTTATGATCTCGAAAAATACTTTTGTTGTGGCCGCCACGTCAAACGCGGCATTATGCGCTTCATCAAAGCCTTTATTAAATAATTTCTGGTAAAGCTCCGTTAAAGTTGGCCATTTAAATTTGCCGCCTCTTCCACCGGGTAAAGCACAATATTCGGTGGTTTGGTCATTTTTGGTATCAATAAAGGCCTTATTTTGAAGCACGTTAGGCAAACCGCAGCGTAATAACTCTGCGCCAATAATATTTATGTCGAATTCAATGTTGTGGCCGCACAAATAAGCAGTTTCGCCAACAACATCAATAAATTTTTGTAAAGTATCTTTAAGATTTTGTCCCTCCTCGCTGGCACGCTCATTAGTGATACCGTGAATTTGTATGGTAGCAAAGGGAATGGTATAACCTTCGGGCTTAACAATGATAGAATCATTCTGAAGCAAATTTCCATTGGCATCGTGCAGTTGCCAAGCTATTTGTACCATCCGGGGCCAATTGTCAAAATCGGTTAAAGGCGCGTTATAATTGCGGGGCAAGCCTGTGGTTTCGGTATCAAAAATTAAAAACATGCCTGGATATGATGATTTTAGTTAAAATTATAGGGTAAATGGACTATAAATTTACGATTTTAAAGGCCTTTATTTTTGGTTGTTGAAAAATTCTAGAATAAAATTTAACCACATAGACACAAAGATTTCATAGTTAAAACAGAGTGCCAATAAGGCACACATAAATTGAAGCGACGCTTCAATTCCTATGTTTACCTAATTTTTAACAATATTGCATTTCGCAAAAAACTATGTTTCAATGTGGTTAAAATTGCGATTTATTGCTTTTCAAATCTTCGCCATTTAGTCTTGCAACCCTTATAAAAGCTAAAAAAGTACATTTAGTTAATTTTATTGTTATTTATAAAATTTCGTTTTTCTGTTTCATTAAAACTGTTATCTTTGCCAGTCATAAAAATTTTGAACGAAATGAGTAAAGAAAAAAACATCCAGCAAGAGGTTGATGCGGATAAGAAAAAAGAAAATACCAGTATTTTAGAAAAGATCAGAAGAAGAACAGGTTTACTTGTTGGTATTGTAGGTTTAGCCCTTGTAATTTTTATTTTGGAAAGCCTTTTAGGCTCAGGCGCCAGCATATTTGGCGATAACGAAATGGCCTCAATTGGCTCTATTCATGGTAAAAACATTGACAGGAACGACTTTTTATCTAAAGTTGAGAACCAATTAAATATTATACGTCAGCAAAAACAATCTAACGATATTGATGATGCTACCCGCGCACAAGTGTTGGATTATGTTTGGCAACAATATGTTTCTGATATGGTTATTAAACCTCAGTACGCTAAAGTTGGTATTACCGTTGGTGAAGATGAAGTATATGAGCGCGTTGTAGTGCACCCTGTACCAACCATCTCTCAACGTTTAACCGATCAAAAAACAGGTAAGATCTATGAGCAGTTAGCTGCGGCAGATGGAAGTCTTGACCCTGCTAAATTCCGTCAGTTTGTACAAAATGCTACAGGCGATCAGGAAATGTTCGTAAAGCAAATGGAAGAAGATGTTAAGAACATGCGTTATGCAGAGAAGTATGCAACATTGATCCGTAAAGGATTATATACTACTAACGCTGAAGCAAAAGAAGGTTTTAAAGCTCAAAGCAACAAGGTTAGTTTTAACTATGTAATTAAACGTTTTGATTCTGTAAGTGATAGTACTGTTAAAGTTACTGATGCTGACATTCAAAAATATTATAACGATCACACCTATTTATTTTTAAATACAGAAACTACGCGTAAAATAGATTACGTTTCTTTTGATGTATTACCAAGCCCATCAGACGTTGAAGCAATTGCTAAAGACGCACAAAGAGCTGCTGAAGATTTTAAAGGAAAATCCTTAAAAGAAGATAGCAGTTTTATTGCGCAAGAAAGCGAAAATGGCGCTGTAAATATTCAGGACATGAACAAGAAAAGCATGATCGTTCGTGATTCAACTATCTTTACTGCAGCTGCAGGTACAGTATTTGGGCCGTATAACGAAGGTGCTTATTTTAAGATCTATAAATTAGAAGCCGTTAATTCAATTGCCGATAGCGCACGTGTTCGTCACATCTTAGTTGCTATTAACGATCCTCAAACACAACAACCAAAACGTAGTTTAGAAGGCGCAAAAAAATCTGCTGATAGTTTATTAGCTTTAATTAAAGATAAAAGAGTAACGTTTGATACACTAGTAAAAACATACAGTGATGATGGCGGAAGCAAAACAAATGGTGGCGATTACGGTTGGTTTGATGAGAACAAAGGTTTTGTTGAGCCTTTTAAAAATGCAGGTTTAATGGGTACTAAAGGAAATATCTCTGTTGTTCAAACACAATTTGGTTACCACATTATTGAAGTGTTAGATGTAAGTAAAACAAAACACAACACTTATAAAGTAGCGCAGATCTTTAAATTAATTGCACCAAGTGATGAAACTAACCAGGCAATTTTTGCACAGGCAAATCAATTTGCAGGTGAAAATAATACCGGTGAATTATTTGATAAAGCAGTAGACACTAAAAAATTAACCAAACGTTTAGCAGATAATATCAAAGAAAGCGATCGTCAGTTACCAGCTTTAGATAACGCAAAAGAATTAGTAAGATGGGTTTACACTGCTAAAAAAGGAGATGTAAATATTTTTACGTTTGCCGATAAACATGTTGTTGCTAAAGTTGCAGGAATTAAAAATAAAGGTGTTTTACCTTTAGAAGATGTAATGGATGAAGTAAAAACTTTAGCCATTAAGGATAAAAAAGCACAAACTTTTTTGGCTGAGTTCAGCACTAAAGCTGGCGCTTCTAAAGATGTAAATGATATAGCTACAAAATTAGGATTGGATGTTAAGAAACAAGAAGATTTTCCGGCTACAAGTCATAATGTAGAAGGTTTAGGACACGATGATATTTTAATTGGAACAGCTCTTGGGACTAAAGCAGGCGCTACAACCAAAGCCATTGAAAGTGATAATGGTGTGTTTGTTTTAAATGTTGTAAAAGTTTCTGAAACGCCGGTACCTGCCGATCTTAAAATGGTGAAAATGCAAATGGACCAGGCAAGCGGTTCAAGAGCAGATTACGAAGTATTTAATGCTTTAAAAGAACTCGCAAATATCGAGGATCATAAATCCAGGGTAGAATAATAAAATTTTAAGATCCCCTCTTACACAGAGGGGATTTTTTATTTAGATACAAAACGAATTAAGATCGAATATGACCATTCAGGAAATTATTACAGAAATTGAAAATTTTGCACCACTTGCCTACCAGGAAGATTACGATAATTGTGGTTTAATAACCGGGCAAAAAACTCAGACGGTTACTGGTGCATTATTAACTTTAGATTGCACCGAAGAAGTTATTGATGAAGCTATTGCCAATAAATGCAATTTAATTATTGCTCACCACCCTATTTTATTTAGCGGTTTAAAAAAAATAAACGGCAACAATTATGTTGAAAGAACAATTATAAAAGCCATACAAAATAACATTGCTATTTACGCCGCGCATACCAATCTTGATAACGTAAAACAAGGTGTAAATAAAAAAATGGCCGATAAACTGGGCTTAAAAAATCTGCACATATTAGCACCAAAATCTAACCTCTTAAAAAAGCTGGTTACCTTCGTGCCGGGAAGTCACCACGAGGCTGTGTTACAAGCCCTATTTGAAGCCGGAGCAGGTAATATTGGTAATTATTCTAACTGCAGCTTTAATCTTGAAGGAACCGGCACATTTAAAGGAAACGCTGATGCCAAGCCATTTTTAGGCAAGCCAAACGAATTAAGTAAGGAAAAAGAGATAAGAATAGAGACCGTTTTTGAATTTAATAAAGAAACGGGGATTATTGCGGCGCTGCTAAAGGCACACCCTTACGAGGAAGTAGCTTATGATATTTATTCCATTGCCAACAAACACCAACAAATAGGCAGTGGCATGGTGGGCGAGCTGGAAAAGGAGATGAACGAGAATGACTTTTTAGGTCATGTTAAAAAATGTTTATTAAGCGGTTGTCTAAAACACACCAAAAAGCTGGGAAAATCCATTAAAAAAGTGGCAATTTGTGGCGGAAGTGGCCGTTTTTTACTTAAAAATGCCATAAATAGTGGGGCCGACGCCTTTATTACTGCGGATTTTAAATACCACGAGTTTTTTGATGCTGAAAATAAATTATTGCTGGTAGACGCCGGACACTTTGAAACAGAGCAATTTACGTCCGAAATTTTTTATGAGATAATTCAGAATAAATTTCCTACATTTGCAATCCGTTTATCAAAAACAAACACAAATCCGGTAAACTATTTTTAGAACATGGCTGCAAAAATTAAAGAAAAAATTGACGCTTCAGTTGAAGGAAAATTAAAGTCACTTTATCAATTACAATTAATTGATAGCAAGATCGACAAATTAAGAACAGTTAGAGGTGAATTGCCTTTGGAGGTTAGCGATCTTGAAGATACGGTTTTAGGTTTAGAGACCCGTTTAAAGAATGTTGAAGAAGAAGTAGCTGAACTTGAAACTACATTAGCTGAAAAGAAACAAGCTATTAAAGATTTTACTGCAAATATTAAAAAATACGAGCAACAACAAGGTAAAGTTCGTAATAACCGCGAGTACGATGCCATTACAAAAGAAATTGAATTTCAGAATTTAGAGATCCAGTTGGCTGAAAAACGTATGAAGGAAGCTAAAGCAAGCGTTACTATTAAAAGTGAATTGCTTGAAAAAAGTAAAGTAGAATTTGAAGAAAGAAGTAAAGATCTGAAAGCGAAAAAAGGTGAGTTAGACGAGATCATTGCTGAAACTGAGAAAGAGGAAAAAGAATTAATTAAGGATAGCGAAGCAGCTACTGCAAATATTGAAGATCGTTTATTAAATGCTTACAAACGTATCCGTTCAAATTCTCGCAACGGTTTAGCGGTTGTAGCAGTAGAGCGTGATGCTTGCGGCGGATGTTACAATAAAATTCCACCACAACGCCAGTTAGATATTCGTTTAAATAAAAAAATTATTGTGTGTGAACATTGCGGTCGCGTTTTGGTTGACGGCATGTTGATCCCGGACTCAGGATTAGAAGATGTAAAAAAATAATTAATTATTTTTTGAATAATTAAATCTTTCATTTACATTTGCACACCAAAAAATTGGGAGCTTAGCTCAGCTGGTTCAGAGCACCTGCCTTACAAGCAGGGGGTCACTGGTTCGAACCCAGTAGTTCCCACCATATAGGGCTGATCATTTAAATTATGGTCAGCCTTATTTTTTTTGCCGCTGTGTTGCCCGTCAAATCGAGAAATAAGCGAAAGCAATTTACTTTCTTTTGTCGTTCGAACTTCATTTTCCTGAAATTGGTAATATTCTTTGCATATCGAACCAATGATATTTTGCTTTCCATCCAAAGCAGCCTCAAAGTAAAGCCTGTCAAGGGTTTTAAGCCGGTTTAACCCTATTTTTAGGTGGTATTTGAACTCAGTCTCCATTGTGTTGGTCGAGAGGTGCTGTCGTTCTAATTTTGCGATCATTGGCTCATATCTGACTTTGGCCTCTTTGTAATCTTCAGGGGTAATTTTGCCATCCAGCATCATTTGTTGGGCATTACTTATGCGCTCCTTATTAATCTGAATTTCACCCTGAATTTCTTTCTGATTTTGCCCTTGATTTTCGTTACCTGATTTGAAAAACTCTTTAGTTATTAGTTGATACAATTCATCTACCTCCATATCAAAAACAATTTTTCTTAGATAATCTCCGTAGGCATCATTCATATCATTAGCCTTTGCTCTTTCTGGACAACCTTTGGTGCAGTGATAATAGAAATGCCTTATGCCGCTTCCTCCTCTTGATGCACTTCCAGTCAATTTTTTATTACAGCGGGGGCAAGTAAAATATCCCCTGAGTGGAAGTTCTTCTTTTGCAGAAGTTTTAAAAGCAAACTTGCGCCTTCTTCCATTTATAACATCTTGTACATCATTAAATAGTTCTTCGGAAACAAGTGGCTCGTGTATTCCTTTTACTACCATTGCTTCTTCATCTTTATATGCCGGAATTTGTATTTTACCGCAATAAACTTTGTTTCTAATCAAGTAAAGAAAATTATTCTTACTGCACTTTATTCCTTTTTCATTAAGAGCTTTTCTAACATCATCGCTATTACAATTATCTTTTAGCAATTCTTCGAATGCCCATTTTATAATTGGTGCTTCTTCATTAGGAACAATTATTTTTTTACTACCCTCAGCAAAAAGGTTTTTATATCCCTTCGGCGCTGGCCCCATCCACCTTCCATCACGCTTGGCTCTTCTCATCCCTGCAAAAACATTCAATGCCCGTCTGTCATTTTCAACTTCGGGAGCAGCTAAATAAAATGCCAACATAATTTTATTTTCCGGTATTTCTAAATCCAATGGTTGTTCTATTGCTTCCGGCTCAACACCTAATTTATTTAAAGTGTTTATCATTCCATAAGCATCTCCCGTGTTTCTTGAGAATCTATCCCATTTCAAAAACAAAAGTAATTCCGCTTTAACCTTGTGTTTTCTTATTGCAATGAGTAATTTAGTAAACTCAGGTCTATTAAAAGTTTTAGCGGAGTGGTCTTCTTTATATAGTTCAACCACTTCAATATTATGCAATTCACAATACTTTCTTAATCGTTCTTCCTGATGCTGCAAACTGTATCCTTTGTCAGCTTGTTCATCTGTTGAAACCCTAATGTATAAAATAGCTTTTCTCATGTTTTTAGGTTAAGCGGCGTTTTTAATTTCAGTATCTTTTGAATCCTGACTATTTAATTGAATAACACTATCGTTTTGTTTTTCAAATTCAAAATCAACTTCTTTTTGAATTTGCTTTTGAAATGTTTGGTATGCTATATTTGATATATTCATTAAAAAATCTCTTATCATAAGAATTTGTTCCTCTGTAAATTTTTTTCCTTTTCGTTCTAAAACCTCCCTGCACTTTGCAATCGGAAATTTTTCTTTTATTTTTTCTATAATGTGTTTAGTTTCCTTCCCACTCAATAATCTATCTTTCATTTTTGTTTCATATCTAAGTTAAACAATTTGTTTTACACGTCAAAATTCGGCTAAACCCCGCCTGTGTTGGCCTTTGTGTGGGTGCTCGGTTTATATACTTCGGGGAATAGTTTACTAAAGGATTCTCTTTTAGTGCAATCTCTTATAAGGTATAAAATGATAATGTACCTTACAATTGCAGCTTTATTCAACGAGAATTTTACGCCTTTTTTATCATCTTCCAATGCTTTTGCGAATGATTGAAATTGATCGAATAATTTTATAAAGTCATCAATGAATGGAAAATCATTTGGTAACATTTTGATGTGATCAGATTTCAGCATTTCTAATAAGGCCATGCTTATTGCATTTATTGTTTTATAATAAACTTTTCTTTTATAAGTAAGCGAGAATAAATTTTCAATGATACAACGCAGTCTTGGCACAAAGTATGAGAACGCAGCAAAATTGACATCTGTCATTCGACCGCCATTTGCATTTCTTGTAAAGTAGTATTGCCCTGTATTCAATGAAATAAAACTATTTTGTACTCTCTCTAAAATATCCGCGAAAATATATTTGTATTCTTCTTCTTTTATTTGATTTCTATATTCATAATTTATTGGTTTGGTTAATAATTGATTGTTATTTAAAAAAGTAATATTGCCATGATTGTTGGTTTCATTATTTGAATCAGAAAACTCTTCGCTTTTACCATCTTGATCCCTTTTAACTTCATGATTGACAATTGAAGCGGCACTTAAATTAGTTGGGATAGCGAAATTCCTGTTCAGATATGCATATTGCTTGCAAGTATTGTTACAATACTTTTTAGTATTGCGTTTTCCTTCTATGGGTTTATTACAATGTAAACAGTTCATTTCTCTATCCTAATTTATTATTGATGTCTTTTAATTTAGTCCGACCTCATCGGGGTTCTCTTCCCCGTAGCGATGTTCGTTCCATTCGTTTACTGCTTCATAAATGTTATTTAAAGCGGCACTTTGTATTTTATTTCCTTTTATAAATGCCAGTTCTAACATTACTTCTCCCATTGATTCGTTACTTCCGGTAATTTTATTATTCAAATTTCCGCAACGAATCATTCTACAAACATCTAAGAAGATTTCAATCGGAATTTTCACGTTTTGTTTTTCAGTTGGTGTTTTCATTTTTAAATTTTATCCTTTTAATTGAATGTGTTTCTTTTTTGGTTGGTATTTGTATGTTTTAGTTTTCTTATCTTCTACTAATGGGATGGTGTTTTTATCTTCTTCTTCATTTTCATTCTTGTCTTCTCCAGAAGGTAATGCATTCCGTAGTTTAGAAACAATAAGTCTGTTTGTAGTTCGCATTTCTTCGATCAGTAATTTAATTTGCTCGTCGCGTTCCTTCATTTGTAGGTGATGTTCTTGCTTTAAAGATTCCTTTTCTTTATTTCCCATAAACGTTCCTATAAAATATCCGGCGGCCAACCCCGTTATTCCTGTTGTAACCGGATTTTTAATAAAATCTTGAAGTAGATCCATCCAATCCTTTGTTTCTTCTTGCTTTTTTTCCTGTTTTTGTTCGCTCTGCTGTTTGTTTTCCTTGTTATCACTCATGTTTCCCTCCTTTTTTGCATTTTTTATAATCAATTAGCGTCTATGTTTTTTCTTTTTATCATCAATTAGCGTCTATTTCACCGTCAATTTTTGCAACTGGTTTTAGTGTTACTGACGATACAAAGGACAGAATTTAAAATGAGGGCGAACTCCCACTGGGAGGTGAAGTGGGAGTGGATTTTTATAAGAGCTTGGAAATAATGGCTTTGATTCTTTATTAAACTAAGCTTTGAGAGGCAGGGATCGAAATAAGCCATTAAATTGAAACTGAAAAAATTTGCTAAAATTAATTTTCGAATAGAAGTTATGTATCTTCATGCTACCCATAGCTGGGTATCTTAAAAATGAAACCCTGCCCCTTTGTTTTTTTCAGGGCAGGGTTTTGTGTTTTATTTTTAATGAGATTTTATTTTTTTACAATATCAAGTATCTATTATTTTTTCTTTTTATTCTCTCTTTGTGTAACCGCATATCCAAGATAAGCTTGTTTAATTTTATCAAATACCTGTGGCTGGTAATCACTGTTGGCCTTATGAATACTCGCCGAATGATTGCTTTGCCAGTTCTTTCCTAAATCAAGCCCGAATATTTCAGCAAGAGCTTCTGTAATTTTTGTAATCTCACCCTGTCCTTTATTAATAAAGCCTGACTGATGCAATCCATAAACCAATTGCACAAATTCATTTTTAGTGTCTTTGGCTGATGTCCATTGAAGGGAATCACTTTTTTTACTTTTTAATGAAGCATCCTTTTCTTCAAACATTGTTGGAAGTCGCTTCTGCATTTCCCTAAATGCAGTATGCCTTATTAGTAATGTTAATAATTTGCGTTCATTTAATGCTAATTTTTTTAAAGCCTTTTCTTCTTCACCTATATAAAGAGTGATCTTTTTTCCGTTTTCAATGCGTTTAAACGGTCTTTCATCATCTACTTCACCATACATTTTTTTAATATGAGTAAGTATTGTGCTAATGTCATCGCCTCTTTTATACATCACAGAAAACAAATCAATAAGCTTGGCATTCTCCGGCGTAAGATATTCCCAGCCAAGCACAAAGCCGGTATCGGTTGTGAGTTCTTCTTTGACGAATTCTTTATCTTTTGCTTTCTTGTAACGGAGATGGTAATTTTTTTCGATGGTTTTAATATATCGGTTTAAAAGCTCATCAAATATCTGGTTCAGGTCTTTTTTCATAATACAAAAATAAGAAATGGATTGATTTCAACAGTTTCGCTGCTACAAATTGTTTGGGAGCGTTTAAATCAGCGCTTTGTGGGTTTATGGACTAGTTAAAAACACTATTTTTATGTTTGAGGAGGAATTGAAACAGAAATTCAGATTTTAGGAAGTAATTAGGGAGCAATTGAAAACAAGAGGTTAAACCTTAGGGATGATTTAGGGAGTGATTGGGGAGCAATTGGGAAAAATACGATTTTTCATTTTTAATGGAATTAAAGGCTAATTTTATGCAACTAAAGGAGTATAAAGTAGCTGAAAAGTATCTTTTGGATGCTCTGACGTTTGATAGGAAAGTAGGGGCACTTAGCGATGAAATGGAATTTGAATTGGCTCTCAGCGAATTATACAGCAAAACAAATAAAGATAAACTCGCAATAGTACATTTTAAAAAAGCAGTAGCACTAAAGGATACTATTTTCAACCAAGAAAAGGATAAAGAAATCACTCGTAAGGAAATGAATTATGAGTTTGATAAAAAAGAAGCGGCATCAAAAGCAGAACAGGATAAAAAGGAAAGACAAAAGCACTGCCGAAAGTACAAATCACGCTTAGGTTTTATATACTAACCGGCCTTTGCTTTATCAAATCCGCTCCGCACCATTACCCCCCAACCTTTAACACCGCGAGCTTTATGAATATTGCCTTTAATTGCCGAATAAACTATATAAGGATGAAAAAATAAGGGTTCCAATATTGCAATCATAATTAATTTAGCAAAATCTGATTTTAAACTATATTGATGAAATGTGTATTCTTCAGTTAATAACGACAATAATGAAAACATAATTGCAAAAGCGTAAACAAAAAGTAAAAGCAGAAGGAAAAATTTCCAATTAACTAATCCAAATAATGCTAAAAAAAAGGAAATTATAATTCCTAAAAATTCAATTATAGGTGCTAGGTATTCGAAAATTAACCAGTAAGGAAAACTAATCATCCCAAGAAATTTATATTTAGGATTTAAAAGCATTTTGCGATGAATCCATAAAGTTTCCATCGTACCGCGAGTCCACCTGTTACGTTGGCTGCCTAGTATTTTATAATTGTCAGGAGCCTCAGTCCAACATAATGGATCGGGAATAAATGTTACTTTATACCGTTCATTTTTTTCAACCATATACCTACGCATTCGCACTACAAGCTCCATATCCTCACCTACTGTTTTGTGATCGTATCCTCCACACTTAATAACAACTTCCTTATCAAACATCCCGAATGCCCCGGAAATCAACAATAGCCCATCTAATTTACTCCATGCCATTCTGCCCAACAGAAATGCTCTTATATATTCTAAAACCTGAACCCTTGGCAAAAATTTATCTGGTATGTTTACCTTAATTAATCTTCCTGACTTTACAATGCATGAGTTTGCAATGCGCACCACACCACCGGAGGCAATAACCCTTATATCACTCTCTTCCATAAATGGTTTAATCATTTTAAGCAGAGCATCTTGTTCAAGCACGCAATCTACATCTATACACGCTATATATGGATTAGAAGAAATATTAATTCCAACGTTTAATGCGTCTGATTTGCCTCCGTTAACTTTATCTACAACAATAAGTTTTTTAAAAGCAGGGTTTTCAGATTTGTAAATCCCTTTTATTGGTTTGGTTTTAATAGCGGGACTGAAAATAAAATCAACTTTTTTTAACTGATAAGTTTTAACCAATAAATCAATAGAATTATCTTTGCTTCCATCATTCACAATTATTACTTCATAATTGTTATAATGCAATGATAATAAAGAGCGAACATTCTCTTCAATAGTTTTTCCTTCGTTATAGGCAGGAGCTATAAGCGTAATTGCCGGCGCAAGATTAGAGGGTAAGATAATATTATAGTCAACAAAACTATGCCTTTTAAGATAGTAGCTCATGGCTCTAATTGAAATTAAAGCGAGAATAACATAAGACGACATAATGAAAATTGCAAACAGCAATATCCCAACATTAAAATAATAAACAAAATTATGCAGGTAATTATTCATTAATAGTTTAGTAAACATTATTATTAATAATAGAAATTGCATGTTGACTCAACATAATTTCTTCTTTTATTAAATTTTTAATTTTGGTTCCCATAATACTTTGCAATGAAATGATTGATAAGTAACAAACATCAAATTCCGGATGCTTGAGCTGGCCAAGCAAGAACTTTTTATGTGTTTCATTTCCTAAAACCGATAGGGCTTTAATTATTTCTATTTTAATTTCATAGGCCTCATCGGCATAATTATTTAACAAAGTTGTTACATACTCTTCAGCATAAAAAGTAACCATAGCTTGAATAACGAGTTTTCGAACCTTAACCGATTTATGATTTAATAGTTCAGAAAGAACAGGAAGTGATGAGGCTTGCTTAAAATAAGATATTAACCGAATCGAAAAAACAGTTAGGTGTGTGTTTGTGCTATTAAGATAAAAACTGAAATCCGGAAGTTTAGATTTATCTGATTTATTAAGTATTGAGATAATATTTAACTGTTGCCATTCATCTGTTTTTATAGAATTATCAAGTAGGAAAATCAAGCCATTAAAACCATCTAGCCTTACTATTGCATAGCCTAACTCTTCCTTAAAAACACGGTTAGAATTTATATATAACTTACGAAGATCATTAAATGATTCAGAAACACCCATTTGAGCAAGTTCCTTAGCCCCCTTACATTTTATATGCCATTTGTAACTATTCAATTTTTTATTCGAGTCTTTAATTAATTCAGCTTCTCTATAAAATAGCACCAACTTATCTGCATACACACCTGTAAAATTTCCATGAAGCCTTAGTAATTCGTTTAACAAAACAGATCTGAAAAATTTATCCTTTAAGTGTTTTGTTATGTCAATTTGCTTTCCAATCTCTTCCAGCGATTTATCTTCGAATAGAATTTTATTGAAAATATCTTCAACTAAAAGTAATACACTTGATCTGGCTGTATCATTTCTTTGATGTTTGGTTCGGCTCAAAATAAGTAATATGAAAAACAAAAGTGCAAGCCCAATAAATAATATGATGCTTGCAACAAGAAATATCTTTAATTTATAATCGTAATCAGCCTGATCGCTGTTTTTATTTATTATTTCACTTATCCGATCCAAATTAAAATTTTTTTGAAACTGTTATTTGTGCATCAAAACGATTTCTGAAAAAAGTAGGATAATACTCTTCATAATCATACATAACAAAGGGACGTATAAACAAACTTTTGCCAAGCCTAAACTGAAAGTCAAAACCTATTCTTTGTGAATTTAGTCGGGCAATATCCTGATAAAAGGCATAAAGAAAAGGTGCAGAACCATAAATTGCATTTATACTAAAGTAAGTATCATTCTTTTTAAAATATTTTCTTGCTTGCAAGGTATGCGATGTGAAGATTTGTGAATTTGGTGTAACAAAATAAGGCCTGTAAGTGAATTTCCAGTTTTTGTAATACCAAGTTAATGAAGGAGTATAAATATATACATCAACAATTGAAAAATGTAAATATCTTAAACCTAAAGAGGCTTCGAACTGCTTGCCTAACTTTTGATAAACATCAAATGTTGCTCTGAATAGTGGAAAAATAGTGTTTTTTTCGGCAACACCTATATTAAGATAAAGATATGTTTTTCTGGCAATTTTTGGATATGCATCCAATTCAAATTGTGTTCCCGAGCCTGGATTTAAATTCCCGTAAGTTGCTCTAACTATAATAGGGCATTTACGAAACCCACGCTTATACTCAATTGAAGTAAAGTGCCAAGACTTAAAACTCGGATTAGAAAAACTTGAATTCAAATAGGAAAGAGATACTTGGTTTTTCATGCTTTTTTCTAATACAATATCTTTTAAAGCCAATGTCTCATAGCTTGCAGAATTTATTGCTAATAACTCATCTAACGTAGTTAAGGCATTTTTATAATCATCTAATAGAAGCTGCGATTTGGCTTTTTTAAGCATGGTTGTTTCTTTTTTTTCATTATTAACAGCTAATGCTTTGTTGCAATATAGAACGGCGGTTTCATAATTACCTGACCATAGTTCAATATCAATTAATAAATCCATCACTTCTGAATTAGATTTATAAGATTCCGGAATAGTTACTAAAGTATTTCGTGCAGTATTAAAATCATTCTGCCATGCGTATAGTCTGGCTAAAAAGACCTTATAATCCATATTGTTAGGATAGGAATTGATTAGTTGCTTACAAAACGTTTCAGATTTTTTATATTCTTTGCTATAGCCCAATTCTTTAACTATTCCAAAAAGAGAATCTTGATTCAGATTTTGACTTTTTGATGACAAATTAAGAAAAATAGAAACTAATAGGAAAAACCGCCTTATCATTTTTATGTTTATGATAATAGTTTTTCAACTCTCAATCCGAAAGTAGAAAGGCTAAATGGTTTCGTAATAAATTCGCTGGCACCAATATTAAAGGCATTAATTTCGGTTTCTTCTATTCCTTCTGAAGTAAGAACAATAATTGGGGTTTTCAGTTTTAATATATTTCTAACGAGGTTCACAATTTCCATCCCATTAGCATACGGCATATTTATATCAGTTATTATTAAATCAAACACCTGATTTTCCACTTGATTAATAGCCTCAAGACCATTACTTACCTGAGTAATACTATACCCTTTCTTATTAAGATAATGGCTTGTCATTTTAAGCAACACAGGGTCGTCTTCAGCGATTAGGATTTTAAAAGGGTCTGGCATTTTTAATATGGTAATTGTTACCAAAAGTATCAAAAAAACCCACTTTAAAAAATTTTCTACTAAATTATTCATTAGTAGCTTTATAGAGATGTGTAAATTAATCATGGTTTTCACTCTATTCCTTATGTTGGAGTTTAAACTGATGGTATGACAGTTTGAAATGACAAACCAAATTGTTTAAATACTTTAAAATCTTCATAAAAATTTATTAATTATTATAAGTGTTTTTAAAAGTCGAGTGTACCCCACATAATTAAAACTGTTTTTTTGCATTCTTAATCATGTGTTGACCGTTTTCCTGAACTTTTTTTCATGTGAATTAAAAAACCGCAAATTCCCAAGCAACCTAACAAAGCGCATATAACAGCACATATTTCCATAAGTGAAAAAGTATTATTTTAATTTTTAATTATTTTTGTTTGAAAAATTTCGCCTGATTGTTGAATAACCTGAAAGAAATAGAATCCTTGTTGTATTGAGCTTAGGTCAATATTATAAGTTGAAATATTTTGAGCTGTTTTTATTGTTATGTTTTTTATTTTTTTACCTGTTAAATCCATAATGTTAACCATTAATTCCTCATCAAATCTTGTCGTATTAAATTCAATTGTAATTTGGTTTTGGGCTGGATTAGGATACGTTTTAATCTCATTATTTA
>DDPF01000005.1 GCA_002342065.1 Bacteroidetes bacterium UBA2475
TAATTTTGGGGGAGCTTACAGATGTATCTCTATGTTGTTGTCGAGCATACTTTTATACAGTTCGTCTATTTTATTTGTTCTTATGTATATCTGCCCGTAATTTTCTTTTGGATCAAGAGTTTTAAATTCAAAAAAATGAATTTGTAAGTTATCCCTTTCCACAATTAAATATTGTTCAAAGTCGTCACTGCCAATGTACCCGAAGCCTAATTTGTTAACATAGTAGTCATGTGTCAATATTCTGTCACGCATTGGTAGTTTTGGAATGATAGCTGTTAGCATATTTTTATTTTTTTTACAAAGGTTGTAAATACTATTCAAAATGACACTTGATTGTAATCAAGAAATCTAATTGGCAGCTCTTACTCTGCTTAAAGTTTCAGGTGTGATTTTAAGATATGAGGCAATTATTTTTAATGGAAAAGCTCTCGTCAATTCTGGTTTTGTATTATTAATAAATTTGTATTTGTCTGAAGGATTTAGTGAACTGTCATAAAGTGAAGTTCTATATTTAGTTTGATTTAAGATTTTACCAAACTGCAAAAAAGCTTGTGATTTTGAACACAAAAAATGAAAGCTATTTAGGCTCAAAGAAAGGATTTCAGATTTTGAAAATGCCCTAATGCTTGTCATTGAGGGCGATTGCTCGGTAAGGCTTTCTTGATTGAACATCCACTCATTACTTAAGTGAAGGTCAACAATCTGTTCATCTATGTCTTTGCTTTGAAATTGAACGAATGAACCTTCTAATACAAAGTAGAATGATTTGCAAACCTCTCCTTCCTTTAATAAAATATCGTTTTTGTTTAGCTTCTGTCTTAAAGTATGTTTGTCAAAAATTTCACAATCCAAACTTGAAAATCTTCCAACCTTATTTAAAATTTCTGTACTCGTCATTGTAAGTATTTTTTTTTATTTCAGATTGCTGTCTGTTGTCTTACGGTTGCAGCTAACTAGTTTATACCCGCTATAAACATTCGGTTATCTCACTCACATGTGTGAGATAACCGCTATTGGGTAGCGGTATGATAAATGTCTTATGTAAACCAATCTCTCATAAGTTTACTCCTTCACTATTTTCGTTCTATAAACAGCTTTAGAGCCTTCTTTTACTTCAATAAAATAAATGCCTTTTGCAAATTGGCTAATGTTTATTTTTTCGGAAGCCGACTTAAGTTCTTTTTTCATAATTAATCTTCCTGAAGCATCTGTTAATATCAACGTTAAACCTGCATTAGTTGCTGAGTTAACAATAAAATAATCACTTGCAGGGTTGGGGTATAACGAGAACGAAGCAGCGTTAGCAACCGTTTTAATATCTGTACAAACCGAAACTGTAATATTTACGTTGTTAGAAGCCGAACAACCGTTAGCATCGGTATATGAATATAACGCTGTGTAATTTCCTGCGCCAACATTTGGGTTAAAGCTGTTGCCTGTAACACTTGTACCACTGTAGTTTCCACCAGAAGGTGAACCATTTAATGTAACAGGGCCATCGCTATCACAAACCATGGTTTGAGTAGCGCTTACGGTTACAACAGGTAATTGGTTTACAGTTACTGTTGATGATATGTTTGAATTACAACCCGGACCATTTTCTGCTGTTACATTATAAACCGTTGTAACAGTTGGTGTAACATTTATAGATTGTGCGTTTGAGCCTGTAGACCATGTGTAAGTTGTTGCAGCACTCGCATTTAAATTAATACTTTGGCCCGCACAAATAGTTGGTGAGTTAACTGTTAATGCCGGAGGCGTGTTAACCGTTGCTGTTACAGCTATTGCAGAACTGGTGCAATTGTTTTTTTGTAGCTGCCAGTTATAAAAGAAATAATAATAACCGCCGCCCGCACTTGAACCTGTCATGCTAACAAGTCCGCCAATATTGTATGGATAAGCACCGCCGGCACTATTGCGGTATAAATTAATAGTGGCACCACCAATACCCAAACGATAACCTGTACCGGGTGTTAGTGCAAAATTTACATTTACTGTATTAGCACCAATGGCAAGGTTTGCAACCGTACTTGTAATTAATGCATTTGCAGAGTTTCTTAATTCGATTGTTCTGTTACCAGCAGTACTTGCATACATAACCACTGTTTTTAAAGTAGAAGCCTGTACCACATCAAAGATCTGGTATTGCCCGGCGGTATTATAATTACCACCCGTACCAATAGATGTATTTGTTGCTGCACCAAACACCGGGACGTTAGTGGAAGTATTCACTACATAATAAGTTGTGTTGCTGCTTAAACTTGGTGTTACATAATTAGTACCAATAGTTAAAGGCGTTCCTGTTGCAGTTGGCGAAGCGTACCAATATAATTGAGAAGTGCCGCTTGCAGAAAGAGAAAGTGTACCTGCGCCGCAACGCGCTGCACCTGTAGTTACAGGATTATTTGGAATATTAATAACAATGTAGGATGGTTTTGTAATAGAATCAACTGCGCTTAAACAACCATTTGCTTTTAATTTTACGGTGTAAGTTCCGGCCGCAGTATAAGTATGCGCAGGATTTGTAGAAGTTGAAGCGGCGCTGCCATCACCAAAGTTCCAGGTATAAGTACTTCCGTTTACCGTTGTATTATTAAAGATAACGCTTGCCGGCAACGAACAAAAAGAAGTAGAGTTTGCAATGAAATTAGAAGTAACCACGTTAGAATAGGCCGGGCCAACACCAACAGCATACCATGCATTGGTGGTTTGCACTACTTCGTTACTGCAATTCCCAAAAATATCTTTTGCTGCTTGTATGCAATAACCTCTTGCTGCTAAATAATTTGTTGAAGGTGTAAAATAAACCGTTAGGGCTCTGAAAGCAATTTGGGCCGCAGATATTTTAGTAATGCCTGTAACATTGTAAGCATTGTTTATATCGTTAGTTCCTGTCCCTCCCTGGCTTAATAAATAAAACCAGAAATTACTTACTCCACTATTTGTGTGAACACCACCGTTATCGCCGGTACCTGTATACCAATAAGTTCCTAAATACGTATCCGGATCTGAAAATAAATTTGGGTTTTGCATGTTCCTGATGCCTTGTCCACCGGGCGTCATATCTTGTCCTATCTTCCAATCCCACTGTGTTGGACGGCCATAGTTCTCGATCATAGTTCCGAAGATATCAGAGAAACTTTCGTTCAACGCACCTGATTCATAACTGTAAGTTAAATTTGAAGTGTTTGATGTAAGGCCATGTGTAACTTCATGCCCGCATACATCCAACGCTGTTAAAATAGTAAAGGTTGTTCCGTTACCGTCACCATAGGTCATGCGTAATCCATCCCAAAAAGCATTGTTGTAATTGGTATTGTAATGTACATAACTCAATAATTTATAACCTGCGCCATCAATACTATTTCTGTTGTGGGCACTCATGTAATAATCATAGGTCATCTCAGCACCCCAATGTGCATCGCGTGCAGCCTGGTCAACATTTACTGCCGACCAGTTAGTTGTTGCATTTGTAAAATCGGTAGCGCTATAAGTAGCAGTGTTTTGCATATTGTAAGTCTCAACACCAAGTCCACGGCCTGTTTCGCGTAAACGGTAACTTCCCGGGGCGTTATTATCAACTGTCATTGTTTGCACACCGCTGTATTTTGTAACTGCTGTTGCAGGAACATCTGCATGACAGATCAAATTCTCTTCTTCTAAAATTGCACCGCTTTTAGCATCTACAATAACATTGGCCCTATAAAGCGGCTCTTCTGCATAAATATTAAATTTATAAGCGTAAAGTACATTTGGTTGTTTTGTTATGGAATGTTGAGTGTATAAAACCAATTCTCCTTTTGGATAATAAGTAAAATCAGGTTTGTTAAGTGCGAGTTTTGTGTGAGCTTCTTCAGCTTTATTTTCCCATTTGTATTTTTTGGCTTTTACTTTTTTTAATGCGAATTGCAAAGCGCTTTTTTCGTTAAGAGCAACAGTGTTCGCGGGTTTTTGAATAACGCTAAGATCGCCGTTAATAGAGGTAATCTGTCCGTTTTGAGAGTGAACTATAATAATAGCGTTGTTAACCAAAGCATTTTTGTAATGCAGTTGGTATTTGGTATGAAGATAACCTAAATGATCAGGCTCGCTTTTTATTTTTACGGCTTTTACATCGCTGTTATTTAAAACAACCGAGTTTAAAAAACCTTCAACAGCCGACTCGTTTATAACGTAATCCTGCTTTAACTTAATAAAGTTTACCTGGTTATTACTGTTATACGTGTATTCGTTTGCAATGTCTTTAAGTTTGCTATTGTTTTGAGCTGTTAAGCTGTTACAAGCAATTAACGTTAAAGCTATTGCGCCTTTTAAATAAAAAAACTTCATGTTTTGTTTAGGTTTAAAAATTTCCCTAATGAAATTAGGAAATTGCTTTTTAGAAAGCAAATTATAAGAGGAAATCTTATGAATTAATTCCGAAGGAATCCCTTCGGGACAATTAGTAGCCTAAATCTAAATTGTGTTAGAGGGCAATGAATGATAAGAGGTAAAAAAGGATTACGGTTTTTCTTCTAAGAAGGTAGAGTGATACAGATCACCAATAGCAACCATTTTTTCATCAAAGATCTTTGGGCCAAACGCATCTACTAAAAACTCTTTTGCGTTGATGTCTTCTATCTTGTATTCTTTTAATTCCTTTGGCTCAGATAGCGGCAGGCCAAGACATGATTTATAAATTTTCCAAACAAACTCAGCATTGTAAAGCTCATCGTTATTTAAGTTTATTCTATTATCGTAATGTATGCCTAGTTTTGCTTTGGCCCAACCATGCATTTTTGCTATCACATCACCGGTAAGCTCTTCTTGTTCTATTAAACGTTTTATAATAAAAGCCCCGCCAATAGACATTTTTTTGAAATCTTCAAGATTGCATTTTTTTAAGGGTTCAGTAGCGTAATACACCATTGGCACATCTGCTTCAATAAAAATAACACCTATGTAATTAAATTTGCTGTTACCATTAGGTAAAAAACTATTTGCCTTATCGGTCTTAATAAAAATGATATCTCCATTTTTAATTTGGGTCTCCAACGGTTCGTCTTTAGTTTGAGAAAAACCAAAGCTAATAGTGAAAATAAATAGCAGCGTTATAAATAATTTTGTTTTCATGGGGACAATTTTTTTAAAAGATGAAAACATAGTTAGAATTTAAATGAATTTCTTGTTAATGTATACGTTCAAAAGCCTGATAAGGTTGTGCTAATTAAATGTTAAAATACCTTATTAGTCGCGAAAAATCAAATTTTTTTGCTCAAAATTGGTCTTAATCCGCTTAAAAGCTAAAAACTAACGTTTACGCATCAGCATAAGACCATCTCTTAAAGGTAAAAGTAGGTTCTCGATCCTTTCATCATTGTTGATCTTATGATTAAAATCATGAATGGCCTGTGTATCGGTGTCCATTTGTTTTTCAACCACTTTTCCACTCCAAAGCACATTATCGGCAATAATTAAACCGCCTTTGTTTACTTTATCAATTACCAATTCATAATACCAGGCATAATTTTTTTTATCGGCATCAATAAATACAAGATCAAATTTTTGTGTTAAGGTTGGAATAACAACATGCGCCTGGCCGGTAATTAATTCAATATTATTTTTAAAAGCAGAGCGGTTAATGAATTGTTGCGCAAAATGATTGGTCTCTTCGTTAGGATCAATGGTTATTAATTTACCATTCTCTGTTAATCCTTCGGCAAGACAAAGTGCAGAATAACCGGTGTAGGTTCCTATTTCTAAGATACTTTGCGGTTGTTTTATTTTTGATAAAAAACTCAGTAATCGACCTTGAATGTGCCCGCTAAGCATTCGTGGAGACGAAATCTTCAGATTAGTTTCGCGGTTCAGCTCTTTTAAAAGATCACTTTCTTTTTCAGAGAAGGCTTCGCTGTAAGCGGATAATTTTGCGTCGATAAATTCCATTGTATTTAAGATATTAGATTTTAAATTTATGATTTTGCACCGAGGATATTAAATCTTAGTTCTAAGATCTTAAATCTTAAGTCAGCCTCTTTGAAATTACCTTGCTCACATTTCCAAAAACCTGTCCGGGTGAAAATTTGCGCCAATGAAAATCATCCAGTTCGCCGCCATAAATAAAATAATAATCAATATGCGCTTTTTTAAATTCCTGCAACACATGTTCCCTGAAATTTAAAAGAACTATCCAGCCATCTTCGTCATTGTCGTCAAACCACTCTTCATAATAACTATCGTCACTATTATGAAAGTTAAGTACATTTTCGCCAATTAAAATATATTTATTAATGCCCTGGTAATTAAGGTCATCAATAAAATCGCGTTTTAAAAGCATGATGTCGTTATTGATCGCATCGTTCCACTCACCAATAAATTCTATGATGGCATATTTTTCCTGGTAGTCAACAAATAAAATTTTTATGTAAAGTGTATCGCTGCCAATATCATCCCATTGTGGATGAATGTAGTAATTGTAAATAGTATTCGAATATTCAAACTCGCTGTAATCGCGCTTGTAAAAAGGCGATTGCGGATCGTCGGATGCGATATATAAATGTCGCCAGTTAAAATATGGTTCTAGTGTATGCAATATGTAAAATTACTATAAATCAATTAAAATAAAATAGTTTTGAAATATTTATTTGTGATCAGGCGAGCGCCTTTGTTTCCCATTCGGTCATTAAAAAACCGTCTTTAATTGCTGCATCCAGCATCTCAAAATAAGATGGGGTCATTTGGGGTAAATAATCCTGTAAAAAAGTATCTGAAAATGTTTGACCTTTATATTTAGCACACATTAAATAATCTATTTCCCTTCCCTTTAAGAAGAAAAAATATTGCATATAATAATATTCAAGAATTTGTTCCCTGTTTTGTTTTGAAGGAAGATTCTTTACATTTTGCAATAATGTTTTGTATTCGCTTATTGAATTTGCCAAATGTGTAAAATCGTATGCGGTAAAAGGGTTATCATAAATAGTTAGAACAGGAAAGTCCTGGTAAGAGAATTCAGCCGCCGCAGTGCCATAGGCCGTAACAATAGCTTTTGGTCGCGAATTGATGATCTGCATTTGTGAGGTCTTTTTATCAATGAATAAAATTTTTGTGCCTGCGTATTTTTTCTTCAACACTTCAAAAAGCGGATCATTTGCAGGTAACCCGTTTGGATGTTGCTTTACTAAAATAGTAAGGTCTTTTTGTTTGCTTAATTCATCCAGTGTAAAATTCATCCAGTCATAAAAATCAGGAAAAAGAAGATCGCGGTAAATATGTGGCGAATCAAAAAAACAATGCGCCAATACAACTACTGTATTTGGCCAATCTATATTTACCAATTCTTTATTTGTATCGGCAGAAAAGGCAGACTGTTTCATATAAGTAGTCGCGCTGTCTATTTCTCCCTCAAAACGTTTTTCAAAGATCTTCTTATGTGTCTCAATGATCTCTTTTTTATTATCTAATTTTTGAAACAGTTTATTAAATAAAAAATGGTCGTTGGCATGACTTGGATATTCTTTTAATACTTTGTGAACCAAAGAAAAGAAAGCGCCAACAGTGTAAACAGGGATGTTTTTCTGTAAACAGATCCTCACGGCAATACCATGGTATATATAAGTTGTATAACTGCTTACGAGTGAAACAATATTGTACTCTTCTATTTTTTGTTTTGAAACATAAAATATATTGCAGGTTTGCGCAACGAGAATTTTAAAGTAAGGATCTTGTAGATCCAGTTCAGGTTTATCGGCATAACGCAGGTAAGTGTCGTAAATAAGATCGCCCACTTTTACATTTTCGATCTCAATATTTAAAACATCTTGTTTGTTTTTTGTCTGCGTGATTATTTTGTCAACTAGCGCATTGATCTTTTGCTGATCGTTAAACAAATGATTGTTCCTGTAAATTAGTTTACCGGCAAAAGATAAATAGATCTTATCAAGCGTTGTTTTAAAACTTTTGGTAGATAGGGAATTTAACTTCTGATTATAAAAATAAGTTTCGTGTTCGGCAGAATAATAAGCGATGTTTGCTTTTTTTTCTGTTGCTAACTGATGACTGGCTGCTGCAATTTTAATGCACATTTGGTAATCGGAAACAGACTGTACCAAAACAACCTGCTTTTTTGAATCGTCCCAGTTAATTTTATAACGACTTAATTTAGAAATAAAATTATTTTGAAGCGCTGAGGGAGCAGTATGAGCTTTTGAAAAGGACCTCTGGTTTTGAACGAGGGACGAGACTCTGGTACTTATAAATTTTAGAGGATTTTTTAAAAATAACTTGATCATGTTTTTGTTTTGTCTCTCTAAATTTTAAGATACAAATATACAATTTATCAATTTAAAGCCTCGGGTGTAAGCGGCGTGCCTTTTTTATGATCCTTTTTCGCTTTTTTTCCCAAAAGGCCCAGATAGAATCGTGGATGCAGACCATCTCCAGGCCTTATTACCCTTATGTTCTTTTCTGAGAAGATGTCACCAGCTTTAATATCTTCTGCTACATAAATGGAGCGCTTAAAGAATACACTTTTACTTTCGCTTTCCTGAATACCGATCTGAACTTTTCCTAAAGCTAAAAAAGCCCTTTCCGTTTCAATAACCAAAGCTTTTAATTCTTCTGGTTCTAATGAGAAAGCAGAATCCACACCACCATCGGCACGGCGAAGTGTGAAATGTTTTTCTATGATCCTTGCACCTAAAGCAACTGCAGCAACAGACGCGCCAATGCCCATGGTGTGATCAGAAAGACCAATGATACAATTATGTAATTTCGCTAAATGAGGAATGGTATTTAAATTTGTGTTTTCGGGAGTAGCAGGGTAGGTACTGGTACATTTTAATAAAATAAGCTCTTTGCATCCTGCATCACGCAATACTTTCACGCTTTCTGCAACATCTTCTGCAGACGATACACCTGTTGAAACAATAACAGGCTTTCCTGTTTTTGCCACCTTAATTAATAAAGGGTGATGTGTGTTCTCGAATGAAGCAATTTTATAGAGAGGCACATTTAATGTTTCTAAAAAATCAACAGCAGTTTCATCAAAGGGTGAACTAAAAGCGATCATGCCTTTTTCTTTGGCGCGATCAAAAATAGCTTTGTGCCATTCCCAGGGTGTGTAGGCTTCTTTATAAAGATCATGCAGCTCTTTCCCATTCCATAACGATTTAGGATCGTTAATAGTGTAAGCGCCCTTCATGGTAATAGTATCTGCTGTATAGGTCTGTAATTTTAAGGCATGCGCACCGGCTGCAGCTGCTGCATCAACCAATTGTAATGCACGTTCAAGCGATTGATTGTGGTTACCACTCATCTCTGCAATAACAAAGGGCTTTTGACTATTGCCTATAATTATATTCCCTATTTTAATGTTATCCATTTTTTATTTTTTGAAAATGTGGCATTTATGTTCACCAACTTTTACTTCATCGATCTTTATAAAATTTGCAGAGCTAAATAATTTTAAAGAAGCAGTATTTTCTTCTTTTACATACGCCATGATCTTTGCGGCCGGAAATTGTTTTAAATAATCGTCAGTGGCCTGGTTAAGCATTTGCTCCCCAAAACCTTTTCCCCTTTGTTTTTCATCTATCGAGATCCCAATAACAACTTCCTCATTTGTTTTATCTATTCGTACTTGTCCTACCGGAATATCCTGCTCATTTAAAAATAAATAAAAAAAACAATCAGCAGAATTTAATTTATTGGTGAACCATTTAATGTGTTGTTCGTAATTGATCTCTGAACTATTAAAAGAATTTTCTCTTACAATTTTATCGTTAGCCCAATTAAAATATAATTGAGCATCTTCTATCTTAGCCTTACGAAATTTGATCATGCGGCTAATTCTTTTATAAGTTTAATAATTCGTTCACCTGATAGCCCATCAATTAATTGCTTTTGTAAATTTAGCATTTTATTAATTGCTGTTTCGTTATTCAGGTTCTCTTCTGTTACTTGTTTTATTTTTTTAACGGAGATATCGTTTAAATTTTCAAGATCAAAAATGTAGCCATTTGTTTTAAGACTCTCGTATATTGCCAACTGGTTATCTGCCGAATATCCTGCAAAAACAGGCTTGTTAAGCGCTATTAATTCTAAACAAGTGGTGCTGCAAGGCGCAAAGGCTGAGTCGCAATTTTCCATCAGGTTCAACATTTCATTTTCTGACAGGTTCGAAAATAAACTAATTTTCTTCTCCGAACTTTCAATAAAATGGACAAGTCTTTCTTTGTGTGGATAGGCCGCTCCAAAAACAATGTCAATTTTTTCAATTTGGGGTAGCGAAAGTAGCGCTTCCAGAATTTTTAACGTAATATTATTTTCGTCACTACCCCCAAGCGTGATCAACACTTTTTTTATTGCTGCAAATTTATTGTGTACTTTTTTTGCCTTTGCTAAAAACCCTTTTCTTAATAAAGCATATTCGGTGCCTAAATAAAGTGCGGAATAATCTTCTTTTTTATAGACCAAATTTTTTGCTGAAGGAGCGTGATTTAAAACCACATCAGCATACATATATTCTCTTGCCAGGTCATCAATGTAAACCAATTTTACACCAATGCTTTTTATTTTCTTTTGATATTCTGAATTAAATAAATAGCCATCAGCTATCATTAGAACAGATCCGGTATCATAATTTTTTTGTATCCACTCATATTCCGAAGCAATTTCAATATCTCCCGGAATATGTTTAACACTATAGCGGGATGGAATAACGGCAGTAAAATTACTGAGTTTACTTAATAAGAATTCCGGAATAAAATTTTCTTCGAGCATTTCGGCAATGGCAATACAGCGATAAATATGGCCTAAACCAATTTGTGTATTTCCGTCAGCTCTTATTAAAATTTTTTTTTCGGGCATTAGAAATTTTCCGGTGGATTAATTATTTTTTTAAAAGGAACCAGGTAATGTCATCTTGTGGAAACGATGGGTCACGTTTGTAAGCAAAACCATAGTCTACTAAAACAAGGTCTGAATACTTTTCCATTAACTCACCTGCAAAATCTCTTTTAAATAAACGGTCTGTGTGCCCTCTGTAATTAATAGTTACCGGTGCCGGATTGTAATATTCGCAAACGAGGATGTATTTTGTTGATGCCTGGTAAAGTTTTTCGTAAACTGTATTCAGCATATCCGGATTGATATGGATCAAAACCCCTTTTATTAAACTCACTTCAAATTTAGTTGCAGCGTTATAATCGAATATAGAAGTATTTGAAACATTTTCTGTACCAATTTCTGTTGCCAATTCTGTAGCTGCAGTTTTATTGATCTCTATACCATGTAATTTTATACCCGGGTATAATAAACGCAAAGCTTTTAAATTCATTCCTACGTTTGCTCCAAACTCTATTACAGAGGCGGGCTTTGCAGCTGATCCTAATGCTTTAGAAAAGAAGTTTAAATTAGATGCCAATAATTCTTCGCTATTGTTTCTTGAAATGTATTCTTTGCCAAAATCTCCGGCCCAAAATTCTTCCTGTTCGGTTTTATAACCCATCTTTTGTTTTATTAATAAGTTTAAATTTTAATTGCGCCAATTCCCAATCCATCAAATTATCAATATCCTGTACTTCCATCTCGTTTAAAATTATTGAGCCTGAATTATCAGAATATATTTTTTTATTTAATTGAAATGTTTCTGTTCTTAACCAATAAAATTGACCTGCATCATAATACGCTGGCGTTAAGTCCTGAGAGCGAACATTCATGGTTTCAGGAGAGATCATTTTTAGTTTTTCGTTCTCATCAATGATCAAAGCGCGTTGAATAGCTGAACTGAATTTGCAAACAGGAAAAACCGTATCCAACTTTTGATCTATTAATTTCTGGTAGCTTTTAGTAAGATTTTCGATACTAATAAATGGTGCTGTTGGATAAATGCAACAAACGTTTTTAAATTGTTTGTTTATATTCTTTAAACTATCCAATACTTCAATAATAACATCTGCAGTTGTTGAATGATCGTCAGATGTTTTTTTGCTTCTCATAAATGGGACTTGCGCACCATATTTTGTAGCTACCTGCGCAATTTCATCATCATCGGTTGAGACCATAACGTAATCAAACAAATTCGATCTTAAAGCGGTTTCAATGGAATAAGCAATAATAGGTTTACCTAAAAAATCTTTTATATTTTTTCGGGGAATTCTTTTACTGCCGCCACGCGCTATGATGATCGCTACATTAGCCATTTTAATTACGGTTTAAACGCAGGGTCTACATGTTCAATTATTAATTTCCTTAAACTATCAATGGTCTCCCATTCGGTATTATTTTCAGAAGTGTAATGAAAGCCTTGTTTAACCAGTTTTGCATTAAAGTTTTTAATGTATTCATCTAAATTAAAGACAGGTCTTTGAGGTAAAATAACATAATATTTTCCCAGATCATAAGTTGTGAATGAATCAGAGCTGGTGATCATCTCTTCATGAATTTTTTCTCCCGGCCTTATACCGCTTATTTTGTGTTCACAATTTGGAGCAACAGCTTTTGCTACATCCATAATTTTATAAGAAGGGATCTTTGGAACAAATAATTCTCCGCCCCAGGCAGTTTCTAGCGCATGTAAAACCATATCAACACCGCCTTTTAAAGTAATATTAAAACGCGTCATGTTCTCATCTGTAATTGGTAAAACGCCATTTTTCTTTTGGTTTAAAAAGAAAGGAATTACAGAACCATTAGAACCCATTACATTACCATAACGTACTACCGAAAATTTAAGATCTCTTTTTCCACGGATACCGTTTGCTGCAATAAATAATTTATCGGAAGTTAATTTTGTAGCGCCGTATAAATTAATTGGTGCGCAGGCTTTGTCGGTAGATAGCGCAACTACTTTACTTACGTTTGTATCCAGGCAGGCTTTAATAACATTTTCGGCTCCACCAATATTTGTTTTCACACACTCATCGGGATTGTATTCGGCAATATGAACATGTTTCATTGCCGCAGCGTGAATTACGTAATCAATGCCCTCCATTGCTCTTTTTAACCTATCAAAGTCACGCACATCGCCAATAAAATAACGTATGGCGGAATATTGCGCAGATGGAAATTCCTGGTCCATTTGAAATTGCTTTTGCTCATCTCTTGAGAAGATAACAAGGCGTTTAACATCCGGCCATTTTTGAAGTATCGTTCTGGTTAATTCTTTTCCTAACGATCCTGTACCGCCTGTAATTAATATTGATTTATTTGATAACATCTTTTGACTTATTAATTTTTAAATTTAAAGTTAGCCGAGTAAATTTTATTGTTTGCACAAAAAGTTTTAAACTCTTCAGAGGCATTTTCTATAACAAATTTAGGGTAATTTGCGCCAAACATAGAGCTGGTATATTCAAACTCTAAAACCAGTCTGTGACCGGTTTTTAAAGGTGTGCCTTTATGCCAGCATTTTGTATCTTCGGCAAACATAGCGCCCGCTTCTCCTAAAATTACAACAAGATCTTCTGCTTTGTAATGACCAATTAAATCGTTATCGGGAATTCTTACATATCCTCTGTCTAATAACTCTTGTTGTTTTGCTCCGGGTAAATGTGAGCCTTTTATCAAACGGTGCGGACCATTATCTGCTGTTACATCATTTAAGTAAATAAATATTTTGAGCCATTTTATCCTGTCAAGATCAAAATGGTATAGTTGCGCTGCTTCCCCTGACGCTTCTTTTAAAAAAGTTGTAGACCACCACATAGCCGGGAAATCAAAGATAGGCTCGCAACCCAAATAATTTCTTGCAACATTGATGAAAACAGGATCCATAATTAATTGTTGTATATCCGGGTTGTTTACAAGATCGTTTTGCTCAAAACGGTAAATTTCAGATACAGGATTTTTTGGATCGTAAACAATTTTTTTATCGTATTTAGGAGCCGTTAATGCAGTTGCTTTAAGCGCGTAATTATATATTTTAGAAACTAATTCAGGATCTGCCTTTTTAGTAAAACCAACGTAGCCGTTTTTATTAAGGGTTGTATTTAAGTTCTCAAAGTCTTTTTGATCAATAGTTCCGGGAACACCGGTTAAAGGTCCGTTGATCTTTTTAGGTGGATTTTCTACAATTAATTCTTTATGCGCTTTCTCATTAAATTTTCCGTTGGTAGAGCAGTAGAGGTCTAGTAAGGCTGTATAACCTTCAGGGCTTGTTGTGCCTGTTTTTTTGAAGTGGGCATAAGCTTCTGCAAAGATCTTTTTGTTCTTTGCCTTGGTTTTTATTTTCTGTCTTAGCCTATATATTAAAGTTCTCATTACATTAATTTATTTTGAAAGCATTTTTGAGATCACAACACAACGTGCATCATTTTCGTAATCATGATCGAATTCAACAAACACTTTATTTTTTGCAGCTGCATCCAAAACCTTTTTTATTTCACCAGTTGAATTAAGCGTATTAACCCTTGGCGGTTTAATTCCTTCAGCATCCTGATTAACATTATAGTCAAGGCCGACGCCTAATAAACCACCGTCTTTCAAAATCCTGTTACATTCTTTAAATACTGTTAATGGATCTTTTGAGTAGCTTATCATCCAGCCAAGCAACACTACATCATAAGTTTTTTCAGGGAAACCGGTGTTATGAATATCACCAATAAGAATATGTTTTGAGTATGAGAAAAGATCTAAGCCAACTGTATTAGTAAAACCATAAGCTTTTAACCATAAAATATCATCTTCAGAACGGCAACCCACAACAAGTATTTTAACCGACTCGCGGTTATTCCTGAAATACGATACAAGCGGGTAAATAAGTAATTCCATGCGTCCTTCGCAGCCAAAAGCTGCACGCTTAAAATTAAAAGCCGATAAATTATGTTTTACGGTTAACTCCCCAATACTTTCATTTTCATAATTCCCGAATTTCATATTTTTTTTAAGGAACATGTAACGCAAATTCACAACAAAATAACGGATGTCGTAATGTTTTAACAAAGACCAAAATGCCCTTCTTATTTTTTGAATTCTTAATAAGCGGTAGAAAAAGGTTTTCATTTTATTTAGTCAATTTTTAAATTAAATGGAATAGTAACAAAGCCACTATTCTCGTGCACATCCATACTTATTGGGTTTATATTAAGCATTGGGATGTTTACATTATTATCCAACACATCATAAAAGATCTTATACTCACTATTTGATAAAGTAAAGTACAGGCCGTATTGGCCGGGCCTTAAGGTTTTTTTAGGTAATGATACAGCAAAAGAAATTGTTTCATCTTTTGAAACCAATTTTTCGGTAATCACTATTTTAAAATTAGAGATCACTTCTTCTGAGAACGGATCGCGAACTGCTAAATAAAATCCAAGGCTATTAGTATCCTTGGTGGCCGTTACTTTTATTTTAAAAGTTACCTCTTCATCATAATTAAATTCCCAACTTTCTTTTCCGTTGCGTATTGCTTTTAATTCTTCGAAAATTATATCACCTGTTCCTCTTTTTAATCGGTCTTCTAAGCCAATAGTTTTAAAATTTTCCGGTCGCGAAACCATCATGTATTTCTTAATACAATCTTCAATATTTCCTTTTATTTCTATCTGACCTTTATTTAATAATAAGCCTGTATTGCATAAATTTGAAATAGCCTGGATGTTGTGGCTTACAAATAATACTGTTCGTCCTTCTCCTGCAACATCTTTCATTTTACCTAAACATTTTTTCTGAAATTCTGCATCACCAACAGCAAGCACTTCATCAACTACTAAAATTTCAGGCTCTAAATGCGCAGCTACAGCAAAACCCAAACGCACCATCATACCTGATGAGTAACGTTTTACAGGAGTATCAATATATCTTTCAACACCGCTAAAATTAACTATCTCGTCAAATTTTTTGGTGATCTCTTGTTTGGTCATACCAAGTATGGCACCGTTCAAAAAAATATTTTCACGTCCTGTTAGTTCAGGATGAAAACCAGTTCCTACTTCCAGTAACGCTGCTATTCTGCCGCGGATCTTTACTTTACCCGTTGTTGCAGTTGTTACCTGCGACAATATTTTTAATAAGGTTGATTTGCCTGCGCCGTTCTTGCCAATAATACCTAAGATCTCACCTTGCTTAACTTCAAAATTAATATCCTTTAGTGACCATACATAATCGCTGCTGCCTTTGCTACTTCGGTCATTAGCCTCACCAACCTGTAAATACGGGTCTTCTTTTCCTCTGGCCATGTGCCACCACCGATTAAGGTCATGTGAGATGGTACCGGTGCCTAATTGCCCCAATCGGTATTGTTTTGAAATATTTATAGCTTTTAAAACTACTTTACTCATGGGCTTTAGACTGTATCCATAAAGGATTTTTCGACTTTATTAAAAACTATTAAACCTAAAAAGAGTATTACAATTGTAAATGAAATGCTATATCCTAAATATGACCATTCAAATTCACCCACACCTAAAAAGGCTTTTTTAAATGTTTCGATTATACCGGTAACGGGGTTGGCAAGAAGGATCCACTTATATTGTGGATATTTTACCGATACGAGAGACAATGGAAAAACAATTGGCGATGCATACATCAGCAGTTGCACCCCAAAGGTGATCAAAAATTTAAGGTCACGGTACTTGGTGGTCATCGATGTAATAATGATACCGAAACCAAGTCCTAAAAAGCCCATGATCAAAATAAGAACCGGTACCAAAAGAATATAAATAGTTGGATGAATAATAGAGGTTGTTGCAAAATAATACAACCAAACGATCATGAATAATAAAAACTGTATTCCTAATTTTACGAGGTTAGAAAGTACAATCGATAAAGGAACGATCATGCGAGGAAAATAGACTTTTCCAAAAACACTCGCGTTAGCAGTAAATGTATCGGCAGTTTTGGTTAAAGTATCTGAAAAATAATTCCACAAAGTGATGCCACACATGTAAAACAAAAATGGCGGCATTCCTTCGGTGGATATATTTGCCAGAAAACCGAAAATAATAGCGTAAGTAAGTGATGTAATTATTGGCTGAAGAAAGAACCACATCGGGCCAAGAATTGTTTGCTTATAAACAGAAACAAAATCGCGACGTACAAATAAGAATAAAAGGTCTTTAAAGCGAATTATCTGCGAAAGACCCAAAGAATACCAACTTGTTTTGGGTTCTAATACAAGGTCCCAGGCTTCGTTATCGTCTTCAATTTCTTTATTGGTCATTTTTTATTGTTTTTAGCTGAATTTTTTAAAATTGATCCAACTTTTAGGCTTCTGCAAAATGTGTTTAAATCGAAGAAGATCTAACCGCAAATTTAACAGAATTAATGGAATATTTTTTGGTTTTTACCAAGGCTTATTAAATTAATGAGCTATTTGTCCAGAGCCGTTTCTAAAGCAGTATTTTAGCCTGTTTATTGGGATTTTTTATATCTTTGGAACCGGCCTTGAATGGCTTTGTGGCTAATATTCATAAAAAACCATAATCTTTTACATCAATAAAGAATTGAAGATCTAATTTTATGGAATTACAGGCATGAAAGTACTTTTTTTAACCTCATATTATCCTCCATTTTTGGAGAATTTTTTTAAACAACACGATTGTTCAACTTTATCATTTGATCAAACATTAAACAAATTATTAGAACAATTCTTTGCCGATACAGGATCGTTATTTCATTATACCGGTAAAGCTGGTAACGAAACCTTTTTAATAATTGCCAATTGCGAGCCGTTACAAAAAAAATGGGCTAACGAGAATAATGTAACTTATACTGATAATTGGTTCCTTGAAATACCGTACGCACAAATTAAAGCGTTTAAGCCTGATGTATTTTATTTAGAGTATGTCACAGAGTTCTTTGGTGAATTTGCAAGCTCTGTAAGTCCATTCTGCAAAAAAATAGTTTCGTGGATCTCATCCCCGCTTGATGCGAATGCAAAATTAAATAATATTGATCTTGTACTTTCTTCTACACCCGATTTTGTAGAAAGCTTTCGCAAACAAGGCATAGCCGCCGAATACATGCACCCGGCATTTGATCCGCGCATCTTAAAAAAAGTAAATAACCCTCAAGAAAAAACAATTTCATTTTCTTTTGTTGGTGGCTGGAGTGATGTACACATCAACAGGAAAGCCGCACTTAATGAACTGGCAAAAAGAACACCTATTAAATTATGGGGCTATAATTATAAAAAAAATTACAGCAAACTGGAACTGAGCTATTACAAAGACCTTCTGAAGAGTGAAAATGCCGCAGTACTTAAAGCCTACAATGGTGAGGCCTGGGGACTTGAGATGTACGATATTATTCAACGGTCATTGATAACATTTAATATACACGAAGCACTTTTAAAAGGGCATGTCGGCAATATGCGCATGTTTGAAGCGAGTGGTATGGGTACGATGTTACTGAATGATGAAGGAACGAATTTGTCATCCTTGTTTGAACCTGGCGTTGAAATAGAAACCTACAAAACTATTGATGAGGCTGTAGAAAAGGTAAAATATTATATCGCCAATCCTACCAAAGCAATAGAGATAGGAAAAAAAGCACAACAAAAAACTGTGAATGAGTACAATTACGAAAATTATGTGAAGATTTTATTTTCTCATTTAAAACGGTTATTTTAACAAGGCAAAAGCAAGATGGAAAAATTACCATACATAAATTTGGGTTGTGGCGCAAAGTTTAACGAACGTTGGGTAAATGTTGATTTTGTTTCGACCGGAAAAGACGTTATTGCATATAATTTAACCAAAGGCATTCCCTTTAAAGATAACTCGTTTAAAGTGGCGTATCATTCACATGTTTTGGAACATTTTACAAAACAGGATGCGGAAAAATTTATTGCAGAATGTTACCGTGTGTTAGGACCAAATGGTATTTTGCGAATAGCTATTCCCGACCTGGAAGCTATTGCGCGTAATTATATTAAATATCTAGATGCTTCGTTAGCAAATGATAATTCCGCAAAAGAGAAGTATAACTGGACCATGTTGGAAATGTATGATCAGGTGGTACGATCAAAAGGAGGTGGGGAGATGATCGATTACATTATTGATGAGAAAAAGAACAACGATGATTTTTTGGTAGAAAGAAATGGAGATGAAGTTAAACTTTTGTTTAAAAATTTCAGGAACATAAAAAATGAAGAACCTGTTGCTCAAAGTTCATCAGGTTTTAGTTTATCGAATTTTAAATCACGAGTAAAAAATAAATTGATCCGTATGCTGCTTAAAGAAGATATAAACGCACTAAGCATAGGGCAATTCAGGCTTGGCGGCGAAATTCACCAATGGATGTACGACAGGTATTCTTTAGGCGAGTTACTAAAAAAACATGGTTTTAAGAACCCAACAGTTGTTACGGCAACCGAAAGTAAAATACCCGATTGGAATAGCTTTAATTTAGATATGAAGGATGGAAAAGTGCGAAAGCCTGATTCATTATTTATGGAGGCCCAAAAAATATAAAGATGTTGAATTTTGTAACATTATTTAATTCAGGCTACTTAACAAGAGGATTGGTGCTTTACCAGTCGCTGGAAAAACAATGTGCCAATTTTCATTTATACATTGTTGCTTTTGATGCGGCGACATTTGATTATTTTACAACAAACCCTCAAGAACATTTAACGGTTATTTCTTTAGAACAATTTGAGGACGATGAATTAAAAAGAGTAAAATCTACGCGCTCGGTTGCTGAGTATTGCTGGACATGTACAGCCTCTACCATACTGTATTGCATTACTAATTTTAAATTAAGCAACTGCACATACATTGATGCAGACATGCGTTTTTATTCTGATCCAAAAGTTTTGGTAGATGAAATGGGTAATGATTCGGTTTTAATTACCGAGCATCGTTATACAGCAAAATATGATCAGTCAATTACAAGTGGAAAATATTGTGTGCAATTTGTTACGTTTAAAAATACAGTAGATGGCATGACAGTTTTAAATTGGTGGCGAAATGCTTGTATAGACTGGTGTTATAATAGAGTGGAGGATGGAAAGTTTGGAGATCAAAAATATCTTGACAGTTGGACAACTAAATTCAAAGGCGTGCATGAATTGAAACATTTAGGTGGCGGCATTGCTCCATGGAATGTGCAACAATATAACTTCAATAAAAAAAATAATAAAATTATCGGTACCGAAATTTCTTCAGGAAAAACATTTGAAGCAGTTTTTTTTCATTATCATAGTTTAAAATTCTTCGAAAACGAGATCGTTCTTTTATCAGATACCATGTACGATCTTACAGCAAACGTGATAGATACTTTTTATAAAGAATATGTAAAGGAGATAAATTCTCAATACAAAATTGTGAAGAGAGCAGCCCCGGCAATAAATGCTAACGGTGTATTTGGTCCGGCTAAGTATTTGCCAATGAGTTTTAGTACTTTAAAAAAATATTATTTAGAAAATTTTCGTTCCTCAAAAAAAAATGTATTCGGTTTAAAAGTATTGCAACAAATTAAGAACCATTATTATTTTTACTTAAATAGTTTTTAAAAAAAATGCCTGTTTTATCTATCATAACTATAAACTATAACAACAAAGCTGGCCTTGAAAAGACCGTTTTGTCTGTTGTTTCGCAAAGCGATAAAAGCTTTGAGTTTATTGTTATCGATGGTGGATCTACAGATGGAAGCAAAGATGTAATTGAGAGGTATAAGTCAGAAACTACGTATTCTGTTTCAGAAAAAGATAATGGCATTTATAATGCGCAAAATAAAGGAATTGCCAAAGCAAAAGGTGATTATTGTTTATTCCTGAATTCAGGCGATATATTGGCAAGCGAAAATGTCTTTAAAGACATTAAACAACATCTTACAGGAACCGATGTTGTTTACGGAGATCTTATAACTGTTGATTCAGGAGGTAAAAAAGAGCATTTAGAATCTCCCGAAGAGCTTGATGCACCTCATTTTATGGTGTCAACACTTTGGCATCCTACTGCTTTTATTAAACGTACAGTATTTGAAAATTTTGGTGCTTATAACGAAACTTTGAAAATTACAGGTGATTATGAATTTTTTATACGCGCTGTTTTAAAACATAAGGTATCAACCAAGCATGTTGCGATTCCCATAAGCATCTTTGATCTTAGCGGCATAAGTAATTCTGAAAAAAATAATGAATTGCAGACAGCTGAAAGGAAAAAAAGCTGGCAGTTAAATTTTAGCGAGTCTGAAATAGAAGCTTTTGAAAAACATACACGTTATGTGCGTTCACGTGAATATAAGGTGGCTCAGCTATTTAAAAAAATATTTAATCCATTTTCGAAGTGAAAGAAGCCTTATTTCAGTTAAATAAAAGGCTTAAAGCCATTGTTAATTTACAATCAAGAAAAGTAATGCGCTTTTCTACTAAAAATTCTATGGATCTAAAGAATTCATTTAATATTCCGATCATTATTAATAACCGTAACCGGTATACTTATTTACTTCAACTTATTACATGGTTGGAAAATAATAATTATACAAATATTGTTATTCTCGATAACGACTCTACTTACCCACAATTATTAGAATATTATAAGGTCACAAAACACAAAGTTATTTTTTTGAAAAAAAATGTTGGGTACATGGCTTTATGGGAAACAGATGTTTTTGAACAATTTAAAAAAGGATTTTATGTTTACACCGATCCGGATGTTATTCCTAATAAAAATTGTCCGTCTGATATTGTTTTTAAATTATTTACAGTTTTGCAGAACAATAACAATATCGAAAAGGCAGGGCCCGCTTTAAGAATAAGCGATCTGCCGGATAATTATGATAAAAAGAAAGATGTGTTGGACTGGGAAAAAATTCATTGGCAAAAGCCGGTTGAGAAAGACCTTTACGATGCTTTGGTAGACACAACTTTTGCCCTATACAGACCTTTTGCTTATGGCAATGCCGAAATGTGCAAAGCCTATCGCTTAGGTGGCAACTATGAATTTTTACATTTGCCCTGGTACATAGATTCTAGTAATTTAACTGACGAAGAAAAATTTTACCGCAACAATGTTTCTAAAACTTCATCTTACTGGTCGAGCAAATAATTTATGAGTATCATCGCTAAACTATACAGAACTTTAATTCCTGAGTCCATTCGATGGAAAGTTATTCACTTTAAACGAAAACAAGAAGAGTCAAAAATAAAAAATACCATTCTTCAGCATTACAAAAAGAATCCAACAAACGACCTGGAGATCAATGAAGCTCTTGATTTTCTTAAGACGAATGATCTGTCTGTTTTTCCTTACCCTTTCTTTTTAAAATACATAAATAAAGCAATTGAAGTTATTATTGACAATGAGAACGGATTTCCTTATGTAATGCATTTTGGTAAAAAGCTTTATTTTAAAAAGAACTGGACCCACGATCATATTATTGATGCATACAGATTTTTATTGGCCGAGCAGGATGAACAGTCGGGGCATTGTTATTTAACTGGTGACTATACAATTGTACCTGGGTCTGTGATCGTTGATGTTGGTGCCGCAGAAGGTATTTTTGCACTTCACGAGATAGAAAATATTAAACATATTTATTTAATTGAAACAGATCTTGAATGGATCGAGGCTTTGAAGTTAACGTATAAACCATGGGCGAATAAGATCACCATTATTAATAAATTTGTATCTAATAAAGATGATGAGCAAAATGTGAGGCTTGACACCTATTTTTCTAATGTTGAAAGGATCGATCTTTTGAAAATAGACGTAGATGGTGCTGAACAGGATCTGTTGAAGGGTGCCGATAGAACTGTTTCTGATAAAGTACATAAATTAGCAATTTGCACCTATCATAAAACAAACGACAACAGAGATTTTACTAAATATTTGACAAGCAAAAATTATACTTTAAGTAATTCAAAAGGATACATGTTATTTTATTTTGATCCCAACTTTGAAGCACCTTATTTTAGACGCGGATTAATTAAAGCGCAAAAAAACAAATGAAGATGTTAGTTTCAATATGTATACCTGCCTATAAACAGCCACAGTTGCTTAAAAAAGCGATTGAATCTGTTTTGATGCAAACATATACTAACTATGAAATAATTGTTACTGATGATACGCCGGATAATTCTATTAAAGAATTGGTAGAACAATTTAATGAACCCAAAATTAAATATCATAAAAATGCAAGTTCTCTGGGTAGTCCGGAGAATTGGAATAAAGCCATAAGCCTTGCAAGCGGCAGTTATATTAAGCTTTTGCATCACGATGATCATTTTCGTGTAAAGGATGCTTTGCACAAATATGTTTCTGCGTTTGAAGCGGATCCTGCATTGAGTTTTGTTTTTTCTTATTCTGATATTTATTTTAAAAAGGATAACGAACATTTTTTTCATGAACAAACTAATGCACAATTAAAAAGGATCAAAACCGAAACTGAATTTTTGTTTTTCAGGAACTGTATTGGCTCTCCAAGTGCTGTTATTTTTAAGAATGATAAAAACATTACCTTTAACAATGAGTATGTTTGGTTGGTTGATGTTGAATTTTATATCAGGTATTTAAATAAACATAAGACCTTTAAATGTATACACGAGGCGCTTGTTACAATTGTTGATGGAGGAGATGAACAGGTTACAAAAGAAGTTTCGGTTAATAAGGATCTGGTGGTTAAAGAGAACATTAATTTATTTTCAACTATTTATTCAGAAAAACTAAATACAAAAAAAGCGTTTTTATTTTTCCAGGAACTATTTTTGAGTTTTGAGATCGATTCTCTTGAAAAATTAAAACTTAGTTTTGTAGTGCCCTTAAATGTTGATGCGTTTATGGCAGATGTATTTATTGATCTTTCAAAAGATAAGATACTTAAGAAAGTAAAGAAACGGTTACTTACAAGCAGGTATAATAAAAGGTTTTTTAAAATAGAAAGGTTTTAATGATCGTAGTTAAACTCATAGGAGGATTGGGTAATCAGCTGTTTCAATACGCTGCTGGCACGGCTTTGGCTAATTATCATAAAACCGAATTATTTTTCGACCTTTCTTATTTAAACGCCGATACAAAAGGCGCCTACACAAAAAGAAAATTTGAATTAGATAAATTCAATATTCATTCTAAAATTGCCGATGCAACTGTTCTTGGCAACTTTAATTTTAACGAAAATAATTTAAGCCTTAAGTTAAAAAAACTGATTCCAGGTTTATTTAGTAAAATGATCTTTAACGAACACCAGTTTAATTTTCATTCTAATTTTTTAAAATTTCCGGCAACTACTTATTTAAATGGTTACTGGCAAAGCGAAAGATACTTTAATTCTTTCCGCGGAAAATTATTGAATGAGATAACTCTGAACAGTTCTTTGTCCGCTGGTGCCGTTGCTATTGATAAAAAGATTCAAAACACAAACTCTGTTGCTTTACATGTTAGAAGGGGCGATTTTGTAAGTTTAAAATCTGCCAATCATTTTCACGGACATTTAGAGTTAGATTATTATAAACTGGCAGTCGAAAAGATCAATTCAAAAATTAAAGAAGCTACTTTTTTTGTTTTTAGTGATGATATGGATTGGTGCAGAGCTAATTTAGATTTTATTCCATCCAAAGAATTTATTGACGGAGAAAGCAATACCATAAGCACGCACGAGGAACTTATTTTAATGAGTCATTGCAAACATAACATTATTGCCAATAGCAGTTTTAGCTGGTGGGGCGCCTGGTTAAACCAAAATACAGACAAAATAGTTATTGCACCTCAGAATTGGTTTGCCGATAAAAAAATTAATATTAACGACTTAATACCTTCTAACTGGATAAAAATTTAAATACACAATCGACAACTGTTTCAGTAGTTATGTCTGTTTTTAACGGAGAGAAGTACCTGCGTGAAGCCATTGAAAGCATTTTGTCACAAACGTATACTGATTTTGAATTTATTATTATTAATGATGGTTCAATAGATTCTACTGATAAAATAATTTTGTCAATCAATGATAAACGTATTGTGTATTTAAACAATAACAGCAACCTTGGTTTGATCGAATCGTTGAACAAAGGATTAAAAACCGCAAAGGGCCAATACATCGCCCGAATGGATGCTGATGATATTGCTTTGCCTGAGCGCTTAAAATTACAGGTAAAAGCTTTTAGCGAAAATCCAAATGCTATTGTTATTGGAAGTGATTATTATTCATTGACACCAAAAAAACTCAAACATATTAAGAACAGGAACAATAGTGATTATCAAAAGGCAGTACTTCTTTTTTCCCCTGGTTTTTGTCACCCAACTTTAATGATGAAAAATATTTTTAACGAAAAGAATATTTTTTATAATAAGGAATATGTTCACGCTGAAGATTATAAATTATGGACCGAGCTTTCTTTTTTAGGCGAATTTTTAAATGTAAAAGAACCTTTATTAAAGTACCGTTCACACAGTTCGCAGATCAGTTCTAACAATAAAGAAAGCCAACTGCTAATTAGTAGAAAGATCCGTGGAGAATTTTGCAAAAAACTTAACTTCTCTTTATCAGAAAGGCAGTTTGATGTTTTAAATATTATTGGTGATAATAATTTTATTACTTCTATGGAGCTATTGGATGATGTTGAAAGTTGTTTACTTCATTTAAGAGACCAAAACAAACAGCAAAAAGCCTTTGGTGAAAATTCTTTTAATATTTTCCTTCATAAATTCTGGTTTGATAGTTGTGGTTACACTAATCTTGGATTAGCCGCCTACAGTAGGTATTCGAGATCTATGCTTTCAAAGGTGACTAAAGTTACATTAGATAAAAAAAGCAGGTTGCTTACAAAATGTTTGATCAGGAAGTTTAAGAAAGCTTAATTGTCATTTTATAAATTTTTTATTGAAAAGAAGCCACGAATTTCACTAATTAAAAAGTAGATGGTAATTTTCAATTCTTAAGAAAAATTTGGGAAATTGGTGCAATTAGTGGCTTATAGATTTGCTGCCATTTGAAATATTTTTTAAGAGGGCTTTGAATTCCAGCAACCATTTATCCCAATTCAATAACTCATCGTACAATTTCCTTGTCTCTTTTCTTAATTGAACATATTCCTGAGGATGATCGATCAACTTTGCAATTTTTGAAGCGTAATCAGCTCCTTTATCAATGTAATTAACTAAAAAACCATTTTTATTTTCCTTTAGATGTCCCGCCACACCTCCGGTATTTGCTACAAGACAAGGTATGCCAAAAGCGCTGGCTTCGTTAATAACAATAGGTGTGCAATCAAAGCGGGTAGGTAAGATCAAAAAATGATGTTGTTTGTAAATGCCATTTAATTCCTGCTGACCCTTCATATCATTCTTGTCAATAAAAGGAATAACGGTCATTTTGGGATGTTTAAATGCATTTGGAGGAATGCAACCTAAAACGGTTAACGAAACATCATATCCCTTCTCTAAAAGTAATTTAAAGGCATTAAAAGCAATTTCACCGCCTTTATTCTCCCAATACACACCAACAAATAATAATTTCCAGGCTGATGGTATAGAAACGTCGATATCACTGGCAATTGGTAAAAGATCAAAATTGGCACCAAAGGGAATAACACTTACTTTATCAGGAGATGCTTTGTAATCTGTTATAACGGAGCTTTTGGCCCATTCTGACGATACAATAACATGTTTACTTTTTACAATTGCATTTTGCTCAATTATATTTCCTTCTTTAATAGAATTATCTTTAAGGTTCTGTAAACTATCGTGGTAATTTAAACAACCGGCAAAGGTGCCATCAGAAATATAAATGATGGGAACAGTGGTATCTATATAAGCTATCTCTGCCGATCCTGCAGGCGCAACAATATAATCGTATTTTTTTTCTTTTAGTTTTTTATTAAAATAATTGGCGTAGCCTTTACTTATAAATACACTGTGTCTGTAACTATAGCGCTTGTTAAGAACCTTTAAATAAAACTGGTTAATGAATTTAGCTATGAATAACCTTATTTCTGGGTAATACGGACCTAAGATCGTTACCTCTCCAATAGTACAAAGCTGTCTGTAAATAGAATAGTGGGTACCACTCCAAACCTTCTTGTTCTTTGGGTTTTCAGACGATAAATAAGCAATTTTTAACCTTTCCACTTTTTCGCTTTATGCTAGACAATTAGGAACTAAAACGTTAAATTTACGATAATTTTAATACTTAATTCTCTTATCAAATATGAAGTTTTCGATTATAGTACCTTCTTTTAATCAGGAACACTTTATTGATGATACATTAAGGAATTTGGTTGAAATTAAACAAAAAGCCAAAGAAAGGGGAATTGATGTTGAAGTTTTAGTATTTGATTCTCAATCCAATAATAATGTACAGGCCTCTATCAATAATTTTAAGTCGGATCTTGACTATGTTGAAATAAAAAAAGACCTGGGACAATACGACGCAATTAATAAAGGGATATTAAAAAGCACTGGCGATTACTGGACATGGCTTAATACAGATGATCTGATGAATGTAGAAGGATTTTTAAAATTAGCAGAGATTTTGAAGAAAGACAGTTCAATTGATTATATATATGGTGGCGTGAATTATATAAACGAAAAAGGAGATATTACTAAACATTATGGTTCCTATCCCCTGGATATTAAAACCCTTTATTCGCATACACCGGCAATATTTCAACCGGGTTCTTTTTTTAAAAGAACATTCACTAGTAAAATTGGTCTTTTAATGCCTTATCAATGTTGTTTTGATTATGAATATATATTACGTTGTTTTAAAAATAATGCTGTAGTTTATTGCTGCAGTTTTGTAGTTTCTAATTTCAGGTTTTATAAAACATCTAAATCCGGTAGCATCATTCCTGTATTCATAAAAGAACAATTAGAAATAAGTAAAAATTATGGCAGAAAATGGTTCCATTTTTTAACGATTTTTTCTTACTTACGTTTATTAAAACACGCTTTATTTCCACGTAAATGAAAGTTTTACTATTATCAGATACTTATAGTGAACACACCGAGAAATGGGCGTTGGGGCTTGCCAATAATGGCATACAGGTGGGCTTATTTAGTTTTAATAAAGCTTCTTACGATTGGTATGTGCATGAGAATGTCACCGTTTTTTTTGAACCCGAAACCAAGATCAATGCAGAAAGTACTTTAACAAAACTGGCTTATTTAAAATATGTATCTATTTTAAAAAAGATCATTAAACAGTTTGAACCCGATATTTTGCACGCCCATTACGCAACAAGTTATGGTTTGGTAGGTGCATTAACCGATTTTCATCCCTTTGTTATTTCGTGTTGGGGATCGGATGTTATGAAATTTCCCAACAAGAATTTTGTAGCAAAATCTATTTTAAAATATAATTTCAAAAAGGCCGATCTACTATGTGCCACTTCGCATACTATTGAGGATTATATTAATGTGGTAATAAAAACGCCTGTTTCGGTAATTCCTTTTGGAATTAATATTGAGGAATTTAAACCAAAACAAGTAGAATCGCTTTTTAATGTGAACGATTTTGTTTTAGGAAGTATTAAACCGCTTGAAAGTCTCTATAACATTGATGTTTTAATAAAATCTTTCGCTAAATTATTGCCAACTTACGATAATTTAAAACTATTAATTATTGGCGAGGGTACAGAGCTAAATGCTTTAAAAGAACTTTGTCAGAATTTAGGTATTTTTGAGAAGGTGATATTTATGGGCAGGATTCCCTTTAAGGAGATCAGCAAATATTATAACATGATAGATGTGCTTGTAAATATTAGCGAATACGAAAGTTTTGGCGTTTCGGTAGTTGAAGCAATGGCTTGCGGCACACCGGTAGTTGTTACAAACGTTGGCGGATTGAAAGAAGTTGTGAGGGACGACTCGGTTGGACTTAAAGTAAAGGTGGGAGATGTAGACGATACTGCAAGTGCAATAGAACGTTTAATGAATGATAAAGCATTGTATGAGCAAATAGCTATCAATGCAAGAAAGCATGTAATTGAAAGATATAATTGGGATGATAATGTGAAGCAGATGATAGAAGAATATTCGAAATTGTTAAATAAAGAAAATAAAAATACCAAAGCGTGATCTTAAAACCAATAAATAATTTAGACCAGTTTACCGAAAAGGCTGAACCCGTTATAGGTGTTTTTGGAAGTAAAAAATGGTTATCAGTTTATGGCGATAAGCTGGAGTTAATTGGTATTTATAAAGACGAACACCAGTTAATTGGCGGCTTTTATTTTTTAAAGACAAAAAAATACGGTTTTAACTTTGTTAAATTACCGCCTTACACACCGCATTGTGGTTTGTTCTTTGTTTCAGAGAGTACTAATAAGTCTTCTAGCAATAATTTTTCTAAAGAGGTAATGAATGATATTTGCGAATACTTTACACTTCAAAAAAGCTCGTTGACCATTTTAGCTTTTCCTTCAGCGATAATAGATCTGCAGCCTTTTATTTGGGATAAATACAAAGTGATTCCTAACTATACTTATCGAATTAATTTAAATAATACAATAGAAAGTATTAAAGGCAATTTTGATACCAAGAACAGAAATGTAATTAATAAAGCTATAAAGGAAGAGGTAGTTGTCACCGAAAACTCTATGAAGCAGGAAGAACTTTATAAGTTCTTTAAAGGTTCATTAAAGGCCGCAGGGGCAAATGTATACGAAGAAGAACTAAAAAATATTTTTCTTGAATTTTCTGACGCATCCAATTCTTTTGCATTGATAGCAGAAAAGGGAAGTGAATTTTTTGGCGCAGTCTTTTGTGTATATGATAAAAACACCTGCTATTATTTGTTAGGTGGTATAAACAAAAATTCAGGTATCCAGGGTATTAATAATTTATTGATCCAAAAAAGTATTGAAAAAGCAAAAGATCTTGGATGCACCACATTTGATTTTGAGGGTTCGATGTTAAAAGGCGTTGAAAAATTCTTCAGAGGTTTTGGTCCCGAATTGATACCGTATTATACAGTTAACAAGGCCTCATTGCCATTAGAGATCCTTTTAAAATATAAGAAACGCGAAATATTTTAATGGAAAAATTAAGGCATATAAAACACGCTGATATTGACTTTAAGAAATGGGATAACACCGTATTGTCTTCTAAATTCCCATTTGTGTTTGCGCAATCTTTCTATTTAAATGCAACTTGTCCTAAGTGGGATGCATTGGTAATAGGCAATTATGAAAGTATTTTCCCATTAACCGCAAAAACCAAATTAGGACTTAAATATTTGCCACAACCTTCTTTTACTTCTCAGTTAGGTGCTTACGGTAAAGTAAATAGCGAGGAGGAGTGGGAATTTTACAATTATATCACGAAACAATTTAAATTAATTGAGATAGAGTTAAATGCTTCTAATAAAATTAAAACGGAGTATATAAAACCAAAATGGACATTTATAATTGATTACGATAAAGGATACAGTTATAATCAAAACACAAAACGTAATATTAGTAAAGCGCTTAAAAATAATTTTACAGTTAAGAAAGTAGAAGCCAAAGAAATTTTAGCGCTTTCAAAAAAATACATAGATCCTTTTTTGCAGAAGGAAATTGGTCTTTCCCGCTCGGTTGTAAAAACTTTCAATGATCTTGTAGAAAATAGTTTAAAGCATAAAAGTTTATTGACCTTTAAAACTGTAGATAGTAACAATACTATTATGGCCCTCGGGCATTTTGTTTATAATGGCAACCATGCCTTTTATTTGAAAGGAACCAATTTTGATAAAAAAGAAAATTCGGGCAGCATGCATTTGCTAATAGATGAAGCCATAAAATATTTTGAAGGTAAAGCAGAAATTTTTGATTTCGGTGGCGGTGCAAATACAGGCCTGGCTTCTTTTTATAAAGGGTTAGGAGGAGAGCAGCTTGATTACAGCTTTTTAAAAATAAATAAATTACCAAAAATAGTTTCCATTTTAAAAGGAAATAAGAAGTAGATCTTTATGAAAGCCATTATATCGCACGATGTAGATCATATTAGTATTTTAGAACATACCTTTAAGGATGCCATTATCCCTAAATTCCTTGCACGAATGCATATTGAACTGTTGGCCGGAAAGATCTCTTTAAGAGAATATACTTTACGCTGGACGGACTTCTTTAAAAATAAATGGCAAAATATTGATGAGTTAATTACTTACAACAACATCAATAACATTCCTTCTTCTTTTTTTATTGCCGTTAACAGGGGTATCGGTCTCAATTATTCAAACCGTGCTGCATTATTATGGATAGAACAAATGCAACGCAGAAATTGCGAGATAAATTTGCATGGAATTGAATTCGAGAATCAGGAACTCATTAATAAAGAATTTGAATTGTTTAAAGTGTTAACCAAAAATAAAACATTTGGTGTAAGAATGCATTATGTACGCAATTCAGAAAATACATTTAATATGCTGGGTAAAGCAGGTTACCGGTTTGATAGTACTGAACATTCGTTTAAAGATCCCTACAAGATCGGTGATATGTGGGAGTTCCCTTTCCAGATAATGGATGGCTGGATAATTGAGGATGGCAAAAAATGGCAATCCCTTAATCTTGAAAAATCAAAAGTTAACACACTTAAAATAATTGATAGGGCACAAAAAGAGAATTTAAAATATATTGGTATCGATTTTCACGACCGCTATTTTTCACACTCTTTTAAAACTTGGTTAAATTGGTACATGTGGTTGGTTGAATATTTAAAGGCTAATAAAATAGAGTTTGTGAATTACGAAATGGCTATTAATGAATTAGAAAACAATACAAAATGAAAAAAATATTCCTGTTTTTAATTCTTGCTTTATTTGTGAATCCTGCTTTTTCTCAAAAAAAGAAAAAAGTAAAAGAGCTGCATATTAAAGCAGTTACAGAGATCGTTGAAATTAATGGAAAGAAGCTGATGGATTCAAAGACCGTTTTTGATAAAAATGGCGAAATAATTGAAGAAGAAAAATACGACGATAAAGGAAAGCTTTTTTCAAGAATAAAATACAAATTAGATGTAAATAATGAAGTAATTGAGGAGTTGGAATATAATACTGCAAATAAATTGGTGCAAAAGAAAACCTGTAAATATAATTACCTGCAAAAAAAAACCGAGGAAGCTTTTTTTAATGAGAAAAATGCATTGGTAAAAAAGCACATCTATACCTATGATGCCAAAGGCTTAAAGCTCACCAAAACAACTTATAACGGTTTAAATAAAGTTGTGTCAAAAAAGACCTACACCTACGCTTATAAATAAGTGGGAACAATAAACGATATATTAGAGAAGTTTGAACGAATAGGACTGGAAGAGTTGAGTCCGTTTAAATTAATGAACCGTACCGATACAAAATTTACTTTTTCTTCCGGAGATCTCCCATTATTCTTGGGTCAGCTTTCGGCCTATTATAAAATATTATCGGTAAACAATAATTTAAAATTATCTTACCAAACACAGTATTACGACACACCACAGTTTGATATGTATCTGAGACATCATAACGATGCGTTGAACAGATACAAAGTAAGGCATCGCAGGTACGAGGAAAGCAAGACCGGTTTTTTAGAAATAAAATTAAAGAACAATAAAGGCCGAACCATAAAAGAAAGGATCGCGCAAAATGTTTTACAAAGTAAATGGACAGAGGTAGAAAATAAATTTATAGCTGATAGAACAACCTACGATCCCAAAACACTAATACCCTCAGTTCTGGTAAAATATACGCGGATTACTCTAATTAATACCAAGGTCAACGAAAAGGTGACTATAGACGTTGATATTGTCTTTTCAAATGAGAACAATGCTCATGAGTTGGGGAGTGTTGTGATAGCCGAGGTTAAACAGGCTCTTAAAGCAAGAACCCCGGCCCTTTCAATATTAAAAGATCTTGGTATAAAACCTGTTTCTTTAAGCAAATATTGCCTTGGAGTTAATTATCTTTATCCTCGTTTAAAGAAAAATAACTTTAAGCAAAAATTGATAACTTTACGCAAAATTATAAATGACGCACCTATTGGCCATATTGCAGGTATCTGAAGAAATTGTAGCTACAGGCATGGATGCTATGCAAAAAATTTCGGGTAAACTGTTCTTTAGGTTAGCTATTGATCTTGTATCGGTAATTATATTAATTCGTTTCGTTTATTTTCCGGTATACAAAAAACGTGAATTCTATCTTACCTTCTTTATTTTTAATATCGTTATATTTTTACTGAGCTTTTTATTGAACAAGGTCGATCTTAGTCTTGGTGCTGCATTTGGCTTATTTGCCGTTTTTAGTATGTTGCGTTACCGTACTGAGAATATCAGTATTAAAGATATGACCTATTTGTTTTTAGTAATAGCAGTAGGATTAATAAATGCCATTACGAAAATTAAATTTGCAGATGATCAATACGAATATGCTTTCTTAGGAATAATAAACACAGTTATACTTATCCTTGCATTTTTACTTGAGAGTAAATTATTCTTTAAAAAAGAGGGTATAAAACTTATAGTGTACGAAAAGATCGAACTTGTTAATGCCACAAACCACGCGCAGCTTATAGAAGATATTAAAACCCGTACCGGGCTTAATGTTTATAAGGTTTCGATAATTAAGATCGATTTTTTAAACGATTCGGCGCAAATTAAGATTTATTACTACGAGGATCGATGATGGAACACGGAGCACGCGGATTAAACTGGTCTCCACGGATCTTTTAATTTAATCTGTGTAGACCCTTACTATCCGTATAGTCTGTGTTCTATCTCGTTATCCACTTTAAAATTGTAGAACAATCGGGTTTTTTCCAGGGAGAAACAACATTTACTAAAAAACCTTTTTCGTCAATTAAATATTTTTGAAAATTCCATTTTACGTTTGAATTCATAACACCGTTTTGCGACTTGGACGTGAGCCACTTATAGATAGGGTGTGCATCATCTCCTTTTAAAGAGATCTTTTGCATCATTAAAAAAGTAACACCGTAATTGCGTTCGCAAAAAGAGTGGATCTCGTCATTTGAACCTGGATCCTGATGTGCAAAATCATTTGTAGGAAAACCAACGATCACCAATCCTGAGTCTTTATAGGTTGTGTAAAGGGCCTGTAATTCTTTAAATTGAGGTGTTAAGCCACACTCACTTGCTGTATTTACCACAATTAATTTTTTTCCTTTAAAGTCCTTAAAGTCTATTTGTTTTCCTTCTATACTGCTGGCAGTAAATTGATGAATACTACTTGTAGGTTGGCCTCTGAAGAGGAATGGAAAGAAGAAAAAAGGCGTCATAAATAGTTTAGTTAAAGATCTCATTTTGAATGTTTAAATTTAAACCAATAAATCGGATTAAAGTTTAGTATGAGTATTTGGAACGGAGAAATTACAGCAGAGTTATTAAACAACTTGAATAAAAATACGTTAGGCGAATTCTTTGAAATAGAATTTACCGAAGTAGGGGCAGACTTTTTAAAAGCAACCATGCCGGTAATTAATAAAACCAAACAACCTTTTGGTCTGTTACATGGCGGGGCTTCCGTAGCTTTGGCCGAGACCATTGGTTCGGTAGCTAGTTGGTGTTGTGTTAACCGCGATCTTTTTATTGGTGTTGGTATAGAGATAAATGCCAACCATTTAATTTCTGTTATCGAAGGTAAAGTAACTGCTATTTGTAAACCAATAAAGGTGAGCGGTAAACTTCACATTTGGGAAATTAAGATCTATAACGAAAAGCAGGAACTATGCTGCATTAGCAGGTTTACTTGTATGATTGTTCCGAAAAAATAACTGTCATGTGAAGAGCTAATATATTTTAGTACATTGTATCAAAAAAAGCTAAAAATCGCACGCCTAAGATCTAAATTAAATGAAATAACGCCAATTGAAGCCTTTTTGGTTGTTTTTTCTGGATTTACTAGTAAGAGGTAGTTTATTCAAAAAGCAAAAATTAGCTTAATTTCTGCTTTTTAAAGAATTTTTTGATCAAAATATGTTATTTCCCATATCAGGCTGGTAAAGGTTTCCGGGGTTTTATGTTCTTTTTTCAGAACTACAATAAAATAAAATTAAAGGTATTCCAACCTTTTGTATCTTTAATTCATCTTTAATCTATATACATGGCTATGTTTAGATCATACATAAAATTTATTTTGATATTTGTTATTGGGGTATCATTTTCTTGTAAAAAGAAAAAAGATGATCAATGGAAAATTCCTACTAGCGTTAGGTTTAAAATGGATATTAATCGCACTCCTTGTTTAGGCGGAAATCTGGTTTTTACGGGTGGTAATTTAGTTTTAGAGTACTTTACCTTTGACGGTAAACGAGATCAGGGAGGGGACGTTTATTTTACAAAGAATTACGAAGCGCTTAATGTGCCTTTTGATGGTAATAACACTGTATCTGAATGGAATTTTGATATTCCGCAGGGTTCCTATAACCAAATTAAGATTTCTTATAGAACATATGGTAAGCCTGGCGACAAACAAATTGTGGTACTTGGTACATATAAGAATACCGTTAGCAATATTACGTATCCTGTAAGGTTTGAGATCGATGCAAATGGAGTATATAATGTTATCGCTAAAACTTCTGCCGGTAGCACGCAAATAGTTTTAGAAAAGAATGTTGAAGCCGTTGCTACCATGAGAATGGATCCGGTTTATTGGTTTGAAGAAGTTACTACTGCTATGATGGATGGTGCTGATCTGACAGTAATTGATGGTCAGCAAACAATATTAATTAATAAATCAACGAATCCAACCTTTCACTCTGCAATTAAAGGGCGGGTGTATCATGACGTAACGGAGGTTATTTTTAATTAAACTTGGAAAATTCAAACAAACATATTCCTGAGCAAGAGTTAATTGAAAGATGCGTTTCGGGTGAAAGAAAATGCCAGGAAATTCTTTACAGAAAATATGCTGATAAAATGTATAATGTAAGCCTTACTTATACAAATGATGAAGATGAAGCCTGTGATATATTGCAGGAAGGATTTATAAAAGTATTCAGGAATTTGCAAACATTCCAGTTTCAAGGGTCACTTGAAGGATGGATAAGAAAGATAGTGGTTAATACAGCTTTAGAATTTTACAGGAAGAAAAAAAGAGAACAGGAAAACCTTGATAATTACGAGATATTTGCTGATACTAATATTGATGGCGTACTTGATAAAATAAATTCTGAAGACATAATAAAATTAGTTAACCAGCTGCCTTCAAAAGCCGCAATGGTTTTAAAATTATTTGCAATAGAAGGATATAATCATAAAGAGATTGCAATAATTATGGAAATATCCGAAGGCACTTCCAAATCACAATTGAACCGTGCTCGGTTTCTTTTTAAAGAAGCTATTAGTAAGTATAATGGGTAAAAAGAATAACATAGAGAATAAGATCAAGGAAACCTTTGATGGGCGCAACAAATCGGCCCCACATGATCTATGGAATAAAGTATCTTACAATTTACCGGATTTAGATAGTGATAAAAATATTGAGGAAAAAATAAAGAACGTATTTGAAAAATCAGATCAATCCGCGCCTCCCGTTGTTTGGGGAAATGTAAATAAACAATTAAATATTGATAAAGTCTGGGATAACATAAGTAAAGAATTAGACAAAAGGCCGGTAATTTATTGGAGAAATATTGCAAGTGTAGCTTTGTTTTTATTTTTAGTAAGTGCCGTTCTTTATAGATATAATCTAAGTGTTATCGATAACAAAATTGATCAGATTACACTTAGTCAAAAACAAATTAACAATGATATGAATTTAAAAATAAAGAAGGATGTTCCTGTACAAAACTATTCTAAATTTATTTTAAACAAAAAAAATAATAATACTTCTACAAAGTATAATAGTGCAAATAAAAAGCAAGATCTTAACATTTCTGTTGGCACACAAGCAGATAGAAAAATGGAAGAAAAAAATGTTAAGTCTAACAGTGTTATTTCTATAGAAACTAATGCCTTATCAAAAACCAGTGTTTCTTTGGAATCGGATACCCTTCAAAATAGTCATATTTTATCTCCGTTAGATTTAACTTTAATACAAACATCCCCGATATTGATAAATAATGTGGATACCAACATTATTCTTAATTCAAACAACAACCCTTCTTTTGAGGGTTTAGTTTTGCCTTCAAAGCAAAAACGTTTTGAGTTTGGAATAACATATTCATATAACAATACCTGGATCCTTAATTCTGAAACACACCAGAGCTTCGATAAAAATAGTCTTACAAAAACTTCTTTTGCTTTTGCAGGGAGTTATGGATTAGTTGCGGGTTACAATTTTTCAAAACATAATGCATTGACAACAGAATTGTATATTAATTCAAGATCGCAACAACAGTATGGCGAGTTTATTGAGGGAAAATATTACATCCATACATTACAATTTAATTATACCAAGCTTACATTATTGTATCAACTAAATTTAAATCAATCTGCTCACCACAAAATATTTTCGAAGTATACTTTTAGGGCCGGGCTTTATGGTTCTTATCTTAAGAACTTTAAAAACACTTATAATTATGCAATTAATACTCATAGTGATAAGTATACAAAAACCGATTATGGTTTTAAAATTGCAATTGGCCAAGAGAAAACATTTAAAAGAATTATTTTGGGCTACGGATTTAACGGCGAATACGGGTTCAACAACAACTTTGCAGGAAATAATCAAATGCCGGCCACTTTTAATATTACCAAAAATGCCTTACTGGGAGTTTATCTGAACTCAAAATACAGTTTTTAAGGCGATATAATTAAAGATCATTATTTGTTGAAGTTCCAACCTTTTGGCATTTTAAAGCATCTATAATAAAAGGGATCATAGGAACTAAAAATTATGAAAAGGTATTATATTATGGTTAATGGTAAACCAAAAGGCCCTTTAACTATTGATAAATTAAAAAGATATAAACTTGAAAAGAATACCATTGCCTTTTACATCGGTATGCCTGAATGGTCAACAGTAGAATATATAAGTGAGTTGAATGAATTGCTTCATGTTCAACCTCCTATTTTTAATCAGCATAAAAAACGAAAACAACTTCTTGTTGCAGGAATACTTTTTTTAATCTTCTTTGGCCTCGCTTTTTTAGTGTATATCATATATAGCAATACTGTTATTACAAATCGAACACACGAATCGTCTGCTAATTTATTAATTCTGTTTAACCGCTGGGGGTTAGCCTTAAATTACTAAGAAGATATATGAAATACATACTTATTATAATTCTAGTTCCATTTTTAGGATTGGGTCAAAAAAACAAACTTGATATTGATAATGGCTTTAAAACTTACTTATTTGGAACTTCCTCAAGTAGTTATAAAAACTTAACTCTAGAGATAGAGGAGGGTCTCACAAAGCTTTATTCTTTAAATGAAGCTATAATTAATTTTGATGGCGTTGAATTTGAATACGTAAGACTCACGTTTTTCAAAAACTCATTGTCTGCAATATCCCTTAGAACTAAAAATTCTAACGGACAACTTTTTCTTACGCAGTTAATGGAAAAGTACGGATCACCTGACAAAAAATCACCAAACAAACCGGGTAATTTTCAATGGGTAAGCGAAAAAGTAAAATTGTTATTCGCTAATGAAAGTGGGAAAGACGCAATAGTTGATTTTTACTTCAATACAAAATAAAATTAATCAATTAAAGTTTTTAATAGCTTCTTTTGGGAGGTGCTCAGCCGAATCTGCACATTATTAGATACTTAGGTAGATATAAAGAATAATTTATAAATATTTATATATTTTCCAACCTTTTGCACTTTTCATTCATCTTATATATAGTAACGAATGCCTTTTCTTTAAGGGACATTACTGTTGATGTTTTTAAAGAGAAATAGAAACTTAAGAATGGCCCTGAACGATTTTTTAAAAGAATATAAATTTTGTTTTGAGCATTACATGATCGGCGACACTAATTATATAGCAATCACTAAAGTTATTCGCAATGGGGAATTAATAGATAGAGTTAAATGTAGCATTGATCTTTATGATACGAATGAATGGAATGGCGATTCGATAAATAAATGGGATCTGAATAAATTAGAAGAACAAACACGAAGATATCAATTAGATTATTTTGCGAAACAAATACCGATCGTGGATTTTTTTCCTTTAATTGTTGAAACAGATATTTCGATCGTGTATGAAGAAGCAAATATAAACGCTTAAAATTTATGGTTAACAAATACAAAAATTTATTTTCTGAAGCCGTTAATCGTACAGTGCAAATGGATATGGATTTAACTGTTAAAGATTTAATTGTAGCTAATAAAAAAAAGAGAGAATACAAAAATAAAGAAAATAAGACAGGGGTTTTAAATCATTTATTCAGGTGTTTACGAGATTTAAATGCGGATTATTTAGAAAAAAATTCAGTAGAGTTAAATGTAAAATTTAAACCATATTTAGAGGATTATTTGAATTGTCCTGTTGCATTAACTATAGGTGGCGTTTATTTTAAAGGAAAAGAAACATTCAGTTTAAAGGACGGCGATTTAAATGGTCTTAGATATAAAACTGCATTTCAAAATAAAGATATGAATCCACACGTATGGTTTACTTTACCAAGTCTTGAAATTATTGACCTTACTTTTTTGGAGCTTTTTAATAATAAGCGAGGCCTTCCATTTAGGTTTCAAAAAGAATATGAATATATTTTTGATAGTATTAATAATATTTATGAGAATGAAAAGGTAACATACTTGCCAACACTAATAGGAGTTGAAAGTCTTATTAAAATGGATCTTATAAAATCTTACAAATATGAGAAAACAGGAACTTGATTATATTATTGCTCTAACAATGAACGCCTTTAATGTTTAAACTATTTTTTATGAGCACTCGTATAAAAAATAAAGAAATATTCATCCAAATATCAATACTAACTGCCGTTATAATAATGGGTGCTTTTATTTATGTTTTTAGCGCTTCATTAAACCCTAGTCATAAAGATGATACCACTGAAGAAAAATTACATATTGAAAGAACTTATCCAGCGCGCTTTCTATTGGAGAAATCATCAATTAAACACACTATTAAGGATAGGCAAGTGATATTAGAAGGTAGCGTTTTTAACCTGTCAGAAACTATTTCTTATAAAAACATTGTTTTAAAGATCAATTTATATAATAAAGAATCTAAATTGTTAAATAATCAGAACTTAGTAATAGAAAAAAGCATTACACCCAAACAAACAATCGAATACACAACAAAATTAGATGGTGTTGAAAGTGTGGAATATGCAGCCGTCTCAGTATTAAAAGCTGATATAATGTAAAGATTTGGTAATTAAATAAATATTAGATTTCTCTTTGGCGGATAACATCTTTCTTTTAGTCTTATTAATATAAATGTCTCAAAATCTTACTTGGCATGATATTATAAGTAATAAGATATAATAACAACTTAAAAATTATAAAAAATGAAAACTCTAAAAAAATTGCTATTTGTAATCACGATAGGATTATCAATAGTCTCTTGCAAAAAAGAAAAAACAGTTGCTGAACCTCAAAGAGAGCCAACTCCATATTACGTTCTTATGACAGATGCTCCTGCATTATATAATGCAGTTTATGTAGATATTCAGGGAGTTGAAATAACTGGAAACGGAAATTCAGTGATGCTAAATGTAAATCCTGGCATTTATAATCTTCTCGATTTTTCAAACGGTGTTGATACATTAATTGCAACAGGATCTTTAATGATCGATAAAGTTCAACAGATAAGATTAATATTAGGGCCAAATAATTCTGTTGTAGTAAATAATGTTTCTCACCCATTGCAAACTCCAAGCGCTCAACAGTCAGGTTTAAAACTTCAGGTTCATCAAGATCTTCAAGCGGGCGTTGCTTATTATGTTTTACTAGATTTTGATGCAAATATGTCTATTGTGGATGAAGGAAATGGAAACTACTCATTAAAGCCTGTAATTAGAACAATTGAAATAGCTTTAAGTGGTTCTATAAAAGGTAAGATAATTCCTTTAGGTGTATTTGCAACAGTGGTTGCTACATCAGGATCAAACTCTTATTCTTCTGTAGTTAATATAAATGCAAATGGCGAGTTTATTGTTGCCGGGTTACCTCCGGGAACATATAGTCTTACCATAACTCCGGTTTCACCATATAATCCTATTACAATAAATAATGTAATTGTTACAGTTGGTACAACAACCAATGTAGGTAATTTTAATTTATAAAGTTTAACTTAAAAACTAAACTTTTTTACAAAAATAAAGTATAACATATATATTGGCGAAATGTTATCCGCAAAAAAATAGTTAAAAGATATTTAGAAATTAACCAAAGGGTTATTTATGTTTAAAAAAACTATCATATGTTTTATATTAAGTTTTGTTTTTTATTCCAAAGCCTTGTACTCTCAATGCAATCCAAGCACGCCAAGTTTTACTGCTAATTTAACGGCAACTCCAAATGGAACATGGATAAGTCCTTCTGTACCCAGAAATGATACCTGTTGCGGTTGGACAGGAAGTGATCAGTGTATAAAGTTCACAGTATTTCTTCATCCAAGTTCTATAGGTATAAATTTTAGTATTGCTTCCGGTGCTGTTCCTCCGGGAGCCTTATTTTATAGTATTAATTGCGGACCCCCTATAACTGTTGGTACGCCCATTTGTTTAAGCGGCGCGGGTCCGCACATTCTCACATTTTGTAAACCGGGTAATAATAATAACTCATACCAGATCACTGCTATTCCTGCTCCCGTAGTTCCCGATTCTATTTTAGTGAGAAATGGATGTACTCAAACATTATCTGTCTCTGGATTTTCAGTCCCAACTATTACTTGGAATTCAATTAATCCCGGACCGCCAGGCACCTACAATTCTTATTTAAGTTGTACTGCGGGTTGCGCCACGGTTACAGTTACTCCAACAGGTACGCCCCCAGCATTTGTTGATTACCTTGTTGGTGGGTTTGCACAATCACCCTGCCAGGCAAGTTATTATCAAGATACAGTACGTGTTTACTTTTACAGCGATTTGCTGGCAACAGTAAATCCAACACTATCAACTATTTGTTTTGGAAGTACTAATGCTGTATTAACCGTTACGGCTTCGGGGGGCTTACCACCCTATACATATTCTTGGGTACCAATAGGTAATACAACAACTGTCGTCACCGTTGGACCCGGAACATATACAGTTCTGGTTGGTGATAATACTGGTTGTCCGCCAACTACTGCAACAGCTATTGTAAACCAATACACAGTTCCAATTGTTGCAAATGCAGGACCAAATTTTTCTATTTGTAAAAGTAGTCCTACAGTGGCGCTTAGCGGCACTGTAACAAATGCAACAGGTGGCACATGGAGTGGAGGCACCGGCACATTTAGCCCGGTTTCAAATTCAGTAAGCACAAATTATATTCCAACTCTGGCAGAACTTACTACAGGTTTTGTACAATTGTATTTAACTACAACTGGTAACTCCGGATGCCCGCCAGATCAGGATACTGTTATTGTTTCCTTTCAAAATATTCCACTAGCAAATGCCGGATCAAATGCTACCGTATGTGCAAATAATAATCTGGTGGCTCTTTCAGGTACCGTAAGTGGCTTTTCATCAACGGGTCAATGGAGTACAAGTGGCAACGGGATATTTACATCTACAACAAATTTAAATACGACCTATACTCCTGGCTCAGCCGATATATCTGCGGGTTCGGTAAATATAATTCTTACATCTTCTTCTAATGGGGTTTGCCCACCTGCAACAAGCACGATTGTTATTTCAATTACACCATCGCCTATAGTAAATGCAGGCACAGGTGGTTCCATATGCAGCTCAAGTTCTTTTTCATTAAATGGTAACGTGTCTGCGGCTACAACCACCGGTAGCTGGTCTTCTTCAGGCAGCGGTATTTTTTCTCCTTCGCAAAACATATTGAATCCTGGCTATACACCAAGTGCAGCAGATGTTACGGCAGGCTCAGTTACGTTAACCCTTATTTCTACAAATAACGGAAACTGTGCAGCTGTCTCTGATACTATAATCATTGCTATTAAACAACTTGCTATTGTAAACGCCGGACCAAATGGACAGATATGCTCAAACACAACAACAGTGGCTTTAACAAGCACAGTAAGTGGTGTAACAAACAGTGGTATTTGGAGTACAAATGGAAGTGGGGCTTTTGCACCAGGTAATACATTTCTAAATAATACATATTTTGTAACTATTTCTGATCTTGCTTTAGGAACAATAGCCTATACCTTAAGTTCTACTAATAACGGTCCGTGCCCTGTTGTAACCGATACAATGTTTATTTTTATTACGCCATTAGCGGTTGTTAATGCAGGTCAAAACCAATTTATTTGTTCCACTACACCATCTATAAGTTTAAATGGCAGTGTGAGTAGTAATTCAAATACAGGTACATGGTCATCATCTGGTGGCGGAACTTACTCTCCTTCAAATACGGTTTTAAATCCAAATTATTTTTTTACTCCAAGCGACGCAAGTAATGGCTCTGTTACATTTACACTTACTTCAAGCAATAATTCACCGTGTCCTTTAGTTAAAGATACGGTGCTTATAAAAATAAGAAAACCCGCGGTTGTTAATGCCGGTCCTGATCAAACAATTTGTTCAACTTCTTTAGTGTCAAACTTAAATGGAACGGTATCAGCTGGCAGTAGTACAGGTGTTTGGTCAACTAATGGTAGCGGAAACATCTCACCAAATAATTCAACATTAAATGGCTCTTATAATGTTTCATCAATTGATATCAATAATGGTTTGGTTTTATTTATTTTAACTTCAACAAATAATCAGGTTTGTCCGGCAGTAAGTGATACTACTAGACTTACTATCCTGAAAGAAAATACAATAAATTTAGCTAACGATACTACAATTTGTGCATATCAAAATCCGGTAAAAATTACAGCGGGGTTAAGTGGTGGTAGCGGACAATACGCGTGGACTACAAGCGGAACAGGCACCTTTGTATCTGTAAGCGGATTTAATACAGTTAATTATATAATAAGCCCAGCGGATGTTGCTACCGGATTTGTAAACTTAACAGTTTCTTCAACTAATAACGGACCCTGCGGGAGTAAAAGTGCTACTATTAAAGTAGAGATAAACCCCGCTCCAATTGCTGATTTTTCAGCTTCAACTTATACTGCAAACATTCCAAACGACCCAATTCAATTTACAAATTTAAGTACCGGTGCTAATGCATATTATTGGAGTTTTGGTGATGGCGGCTTCACAAATCAAACTAGTCCAATATATAATTATCAAACCGTTGGATTTTATATCGTAAGTTTAGTTGCTACAAATCAATATAATTGCAGGGATACAATTGAAAAAGACATTAAAGTAGTAACGGATATACAATTTCCAAATGTATTTACACCAAATGCTAATGGTTCAAATGGCGGAAGTTATAACCCCGCAGACCTTAGTAATGATGTGTTTTTTCCTTATACTTCGGGCGTTGTAGAATATAAATTGATCATTTTTAACCGATGGGGAGAATTAATTTTCGAATCGCATGATCTAAATATTGGATGGGATGGTTATTTTAACGGAAAACTTTGTCAGCAGGATGCTTATGTGTGGAAAGCCAATGTGAAATTTTTTGATGGAAGGGTTTATAATAAAACAGGTAATGTTACTTTATTAAGATAATAATTTTGAGATATTTATATACTATATCATTTTCAATATTTGTTTTGGCGTATGCATATCCGCAACAAACTGCCAATACAAAAAAAGAACTTAAGCAAGCGGATGTGGCTTATGAGAAAGCGGATTTTTTAACTTCTTATACTATTTATTCAAAAGTATTACAGAAAGATCCAAAGAATCCTGAGATAAATTTTAAAGCCGGCGTATCTTTATTTAGTATAGATAAAACGGATACTGCCAGCTTGAAATATTTTGAAACCTCAAAAACAAAAGTTCCCGAATCGCACTTTTATTTAGGAAAAATTTACCAACTCGGCGGCCAAAGCAGAAGGGCAATTGAAGAATTTTATTATTTCAAATCTATAAACACCGAAGGAACTATTGATAATGCTGATGTGAATACTTTAATAAAAGTTTGTGAATCGGCAATTAAAGAAGAGGGCAGAAAGAATAATTTTATTATAAAAAATTTAGGAGAAAAGATCAACTCTAAATATCCTGAATACGTGCCTTTAATGTGGGATCTAAAAGAAAGTTTGATCTTTACCTCAAGGCGCGCCGAGAGTAAAGGCGGACTTAAAGATCCATATGACAGATTTTATGAAGATATATATATATCAAATAAAGATGGATCGGGTTGGAGTAAACCAGTGTCACTAAGTGATAATATAAATACATCAAATCACGATGCTTGTGTAGCACTTTCTTCGTCAGGTAATGAATTGATCATTTATAGAACCGACGTTAAGCAAACCGGTGGCGATTTTTATTTATGCAACTACGATGGCGCAAAATGGAGCGATCCACAAATAATGGGACCGGAAATAAATTCTGAATTTTTAGAAGCAAGCGCTTGTTTTTCTACAGATGGTGATGAAATAATTTTCTCCAGTAACCGCCCCGGAGGCTTTGGAGGTAAGGATCTTTATAAGGTTCGCAAATTTATGAATGGTAAATATAGTTTACCTTCTAATCTTGGACCAATCATTAATACTGCAGAAGATGAGGATTCGCCTTTTCTGGATGAAGAAAAGATCTTGTATTTTAGTTCAAAGGGGCATAATTCTGTTGGTGAGTATGATATTTTTAAAGCAAACTATAATCCTGAAATAAATAAATGGGCCGGGGTTGAAAATTTGGGTATGCCAATAAATTCAACAAATGATGATATTTATTTTATAAAATTAAAAGATCAGCAATCTGCCTTATTTACATCAAGAAGAGAAGGTGGTTATGGTGATGCAGATATTTATTCCATGAACTTTAATGAAACAACCCAGTTGGTGACCTATTGCAAATTTGTTTCTACCATGGATAAGTCGGAGTTAAAAGATCTTCAGTTAACAATTTATGATGTTGAAAGCGGTAAGCTGGAAGGAAAATACCGACCTAATAAAAATTATATGTCGATGGTGCTGGTAACAACAAAAGATAAAATGTATAAGGTTATAATAGAAGGTGGAAGTATAGAGCCTTTGGTTAAGAACATGATCTTTACAGAGAAAGATAAGGAAATGAGTTTTGAGTTACTTAAAAGAATAAAATAATGCAGTTTTCGAAGATATATTTATTTATCTGTTTATCTTTCATTTGTATAAATGTATCGGCGCAGCATTACCAGTTCTCTCAATTTTATGCCGCGCAAACTTATTTAAATCCTGCGTTTACCGGTGCAAATGCTTGTTCCAGACTAAGCGCTAATTATCGTAATCAATGGGCGGCAATACCGGGCACATTTACTACATACCAGGTAACCTACGATCATTTCGTTAAAAGTATAAATAGTGGTTTGGGATTGCAGGTTGTAAGTGATAAAGCAGGTTCAGGTAATTTAAAGACTACCGAGTTTAGAGCACTTTACGCGTATCAATTACAAATTAATAGAAAGTTTGCAGCGCGTGCAGGTTTTTCAGCAGGTGGCGTTCAGCGAAGTATTGATTATAGTGCTCTTGTTTTTGGCGATCAAATTGCTCGTGGTGGGGCAGCAAATTCAGTGGAAGATATTTCTACCGTACGTACTACTTATTTTGATGCCAGCGTGGGCATGTTATTTTATTCTTCCACTTCCTGGGGGGGCTTTTCTATTAATCACATTAACCAGCCAAATCAATCGTTACTTCAAGAAAGCAGTAAACTTCCCGGAGAATTTAAAGTTCATGGTGGGCATAAATTTTTGCTGGAAGGAGATGATTCAGAATCAAACAAAAAAGGCGCGGAAAAAAACTCTATTAGTGTTGTTGCAAATTTTAAAAAGCAACAAAAATTTAATCAGTTGGATATTGGTTTTTATTATTCAAGAAATTATTTTGTTGTAGGAACCTGGTATCGCGGTATTCCTTTAAGGAAGCCATACTCTTGGTACAGAAATAATGATGCTGTAATTATTTTGGTAGGACTATCTACCGATAAATTTAATGTTGGCTATTCTTATGACATAACTGTTTCAAAACTAACTAATGTAAGTTCTAATGGAACACATGAAGTAAGTATGTCATACCAATTCTGTAACACAAAAAAGAAAAAGAAAAAAAGACAGATCCTTATTTCCTGCCCTAAATTTTAAAAATATTTCGTACATTTAATAGATGAGGAAAGCGGTAAAAATTTTAGGGGTATTATTTATTGGAATGCTTTTGAATGTTTTGGTTGCACAAACAAGCGTATATAAACCTTTTCCTGAAAGCTTTGCTGTTTGGAAAGTTTCATGCTGGGGAAATATTAATGGGAGTGGACCAGACTACCATTCTTTCCAAAAATACCAAGTCTCAGGTAATATGACAGTAAATTCTGTTTCATATAAAAGAGTCGATTGTACTGTTCCTGTTTATGGAAATCCCGCTCAACCACTTGGGCCAATGTCTCTTTGTTTTGGATACAGAAATGATTCAATTAATAAAAAAGTGTATTTTTTGGATTTTTCAGGACCAACACCTGTTGAGCACTTATGGTATGATTTTAATTTAGTTGTTGCTGATACCTTAAAAAACACCTATGCACTTACAAATCCACCCTGGCCAAATAGCTCGAATCAGAGAAAAATAGTTTCCTCTATTGATAGTGTTGCTTTTTGTGGTAAATATTATAAACGTTTTAAATTTAATTGTGCCGGCGGTTTTAATACCGATCTAATTGAAGGGGTTGGATTTGCTGATCTTTTTACTCACACTGGTTTTCCTGACTGTCCTTTTGAACCTTTAGATATCTACACAACTGTTTTTTCAACTTGCGCTCCCACAGCTATACAAGAGTTTTATGATAATAAAAACGCATTAAAGTTATTTCCTAATCCTACAAGCTCAAGTTTGAAAGTGAATAGCGATCTTCCTTTAAGCAATTATGCGATCTACAACAATTTGGGTGCTTTGGTTGCAAGCGAAAATGTTTTTGAGAATAATGTGATTGATGTTTCGAAAATTTCAACCGGACTGTATATTCTTAAAGTAGAAGATGAATTTGGAAATTCATTCTATTCGAAGTTTATTAAAGAGTAAAATATTAAATTCTATTACACCTCGCTAACAACAAAAAGTCTACCAAAACCAAAGCAGCCATACTTTCCACAATAGGTACAGCGCGTGGTAATACGCAAGGGTCGTGTCTGCCTTTACCTTCTAAGATAATTTCTTCACCTTTATTATTTACAGAATTTTGTTTTTGAATTAAAGTAGCAACAGGTTTAAAAGCTACATTAAAATAAATTGGCATGCCATTGCTAATGCCGCCTTGTATGCCGCCGCTATTATTGGTTTTTGTTTTTGGTTTTTCGTTCTTGTTCTCAGATGCAAGAAAAATATCGTTCAGTTGCGAGCCTTTAAAATGAATGCTATCAAAACCGCTTCCTATCTCAAATCCTTTTACGGCGTTAATGCTTAACATGGCATGCCCTAAAACAGCATGTAGCTTATCAAAAACAGGTTCGCCCAAACCGATTGGTGTGTTTTGTATCACACATTGTATAATGCCGCCAATAGTATCGCCTTGTTTTTTAATTTCTTCAATGTAAGCGATCATTTTTTCGGAAGTAGCAGTATCAGGACATCTTACAATACTATCTTCTGTTTTTGAAAGATCTAACTGGTCAAATGTTTTGTCCAATTTAATTTCACCAACTTGTTTTACAAAAGCGTTAATGGAAATATTTTGTTTGTTTAAGATCTGTTTTGCAATGGCTCCGGCCACAATACGACAGGCTGTTTCTCTAGCACTGCTTCGTCCACCACCTTTATAGTCTCTATGCCCAAATTTCTCTTCATAAGTAAAATCTGCGTGTGATGGCCTGAAATTATCTTTTAAATGCGAATAATCTTTCGACTTTTGATCTTCATTCTTAATTGTAAAACCTATAGGAGTACCCGTTGTTACCCCTTCAAAAATGCCTGATAGGAACTCTACCGCATCGTCTTCTTTACGCTGTGTGGTAATATGTGATTGTCCGGGCTTCCGTCGGTTAAGTTCTTTTTGAACAAGATCAAGATCTATCGTTAACCCTGCGGGGCAACCGTCAATAACACCGCCAATGGCCGTGCCATGACTTTCGCCAAAAGTGCTCAGTTTAAAAAGGGTACCAAAAGAGTTTCCTGCCATATTTCAAAATTAGCAAATAATTAAGAAATAACAGGAAATGATCATTTATTTAATCTATACTGGGATTTATTGGATGAAGCAAAAACTCCCAAACCTCCTTTAATATTTGTATATACAAGAGATGGTTCTGCAAAGGGGTTGCCTTCCTGGTAATTTCTTAAAGAATTATGTAATAAATAATAATCTTTATCTGTATTTAAAAGGTAGATCATGTATGCAGCGCTGCCATAATTTGATGGAAAGTAGCTGTCAAAACTAACTTCCATTAATTGCCCATTCTTATTTGCATCTGTATAGGTATTTCTAATTCCTGTTTCAGAATACGTTGTATCATTAGGAACATAGGATTGTATTGTTGCCATTGCAACGCGATAATAATTGGTTTGGCCCACATCGTCCTGAAAACTGATCTTAAACCGTTGAAATTCATTATTATTAGTAGTAATGGTTTGCACAGAAGCGGAAAGTATTTGCATGCTTTTATCAGGCACTGTTGTTTCCGCTTCCGCAACATCGCCGTTATTTAATGTAACTACAAGTTTGTATGTTCGGCCGGCAATAATAGGGTAGCTTGTTGTTGATGCGCGGTAATTATCATAAGTTGAATTGTAAATAAGTGAAATATTTCCTTGTGCTGAATATAATATAACCTTGGCATCTTTAACAGATTCGTAATTGCTTTGATTTTGTTTTTCGAATAATGGTTGAGACATACTAAGATTTAATATTATAATAGTGTCTGAAGGACTGAGGTAGCAAAAAATAACTGGCATTGGCTTAACTTCAGGCAGCTTAATATTAGCCTCTTTTTCGCAGGAAATTAAAATGTTCATTAAAATTAATATGGCAAAATATTTTTTCATGTATTAAAATTTATATGTCCACGAAACGCTTGGTAATATTGGGAATAGTGAGATCTGCATTAAAACTGTTTTTTGTTGTACCTGATTATATTGGGTGTAGTAATAGAAAGGATTTTTACGATTATATAAATTGTAAAAACTCAATTCAAATATTCTTTCGCAACGTTTTAATTTTTTATGGAATTGGATACCAATATCCGCGCGATGATAGGCGGCCATTCTGAATGAATTCTTTTCGCCATAATAACTTACATTCTGACCTGAATATTGTATTTGGTTGCCGGATATAAAATCCTGAGAGGCTAAATAATTAGCTAATGGAAGTGTTATGGCATTACCCGAGCCATATACCCATGTAGCTGAAATATTTATATGATCGTTTATTTTATACATACCTACAACAGAAATATCATGCCTTCTATCATACCTTGCAGGAAAGGTTTTGCCAAAATTTAACGAATCAAATTTTAATGTTGTCCATGATAAAGTATATCCAATCCAGCCTGTAAATTTTCCAACTTTTTTCTGGATAAAAAATTCCGCACCATAACTAATACCTGATCCTGACGTTACATTGTTTTCCCAGCTTGTTCCTTCTGCGTCGTCGTTATCACTTATCTGTAAAAAACTTGCGCCTTCTTTATAACTCAATACATTTTTCATCTTTTTATAATACCCTTCAATGGTGATCGTTAATTTTTGTTTTGGCAGATCTTTAGCCACGCCCAATGCAACTTGTTGTGATTGTTGTGGTTTTATTCTATTGGTTGCAGGCACCCACAGATCGGTTGGTAAACCAATACCTGTGTTGGATAAAAGATGTAAATATTGATTCATCAAAGCATAAGAACCTTTTATAGAAAAATCATTTTTAAATAAATATCTTAAAGATGCACGTGGCTCAGGATTAAAAAAGTTTTCGCCATTACTATTAAAACTACTTAACCTGATACCAATATTTCCTCTTAAATGATTGGTCATTTTCCAGTCATCTTCAACATAAATACCACTTTCAAACGTATTAATGCCTGTAGATCTGTTAGTAGTGTTTTGTGATGCCGAAGAAGATTTAATTACAATAGCCTGGGGTAAAAAATAATGCCAGGTACTGTTTGCTCCAAACCTTATGTAATGGTTTGGCGAAGGCATAAAATCAAAATTGTATTTAAAGCCAAGATCACGAATGGTTGATCTATAATCTAAAGTAAAATAATCGGCACCATATTTATCGCTTGAGCCAATGCTAAGCTTGTAATTAGTAAATATAAGAGAGGCGTTAGAAAACAATCTGCTGCTGAATAGATGGTTCCAGCGCAAGGTTCCCGTGGCGTTGCCCCAGTTTAAATTAGATTTGTTTTCGTAACCCGATTGTTTTGAATTAAAATAGAATTTATCTCTTCCAAAATAACCGCTTAAGTATAATTTATCTTTATCATTAAATACATAGTTTAGTTTTGCGTTGAAGTCATAAAAATAATAACCACCCCTGTTCTTTTCGGGTAAGAATGGGTATATCAAAGCATCAATATATGTTCGTCTTCCCGATACAACAAAAGAACATTTATCTTTTAAAATAGGGCCTTCAAGTGTTAAGCGTGAAGAGATAATACCAATACCTCCTTCGCCATGTATCTTTTCTTTATTACCATCTTTCATTTGCAGGTCAATAACAGAGGAAAGTCTGCCACCATATCTTGCCGGAAACCCACCTTTTATTAGCTCTACACTCTTTAACGCATCACCATTAAAAACAGAAAAGAAACCAAATAAATGTGTTGCATTATAAACGGGTGCCTCATCTAAAATAATTAAGTTTTGATCTGGACCACCACCTCTTACGTAAATACCTGAGCTTCCTTCGCTGCCTTTTTGAACACCGGGCATAAGCTGAATAACTTTTAAAACATCTTTTTCGCCAAGCAGCGCGGGAATTTGTTTGATCTGTTCTATTGGAATGTCGATCGTGCTCATTTGCACGTCTTCACTCACCTTATAGTTTTGTTCGGCTGTAACTTCAACTTCGGCTAATTGCTCTGCCGTTAGTTCAAAATTTATAGAGGTATTTTTATTTAGATACAGATTAACTTTTTTTGATCTATAACCTACATAACTAATGATCATTTCAACAGAGTCCTGGCTTAAGGTTATTGAATAAAAGCCATAGCTATTTGTGCTGGTACCTGTTTTTAATTTTGGAATTACTACATATACTCCCGGTAAGTTTTCTTTACTTCCTTGTTCACTCACATAGCCACTTATTGTATATTTTGTTTGCGAAACCGATAAAAGTTGCAGTAAAACAAAAATTAAAAATAGCTTTTCTTTGTTCATGTGCGTTGAAATTACCTTAATAACGTTAATTACTAAATTTATTGTGTACAGTTTTATGATAATTTATATTTTTAGGTAAAACAGTTTGTTTTTAATAATTTTAAAACTTCATTTGTTAAATATGACAAAGCTTCTTATTAAAAATATAAAAACCCTTGTGCAGGTACGCGACCAGGCTCCCGAAAAGATCTGTGGCAAAGATATGGCGGTATTGCCTTGTATTGATAATGCCTGGCTGGCCATTGATGATGGACTTATTGCCGATTACGGCTCTATGGATGATTTTCCTGGTATTACAGACTGGAAAGGTCTGGAAGTAATAGATGCTACAGATAGGATAATTTTACCTTGTTATGTTGACAGCCACACCCATATTGTTTATGCCGGTAATCGTGAAGGAGAGTTTGTTGATCGTATTAACGGTTTATCTTATGAAGAGATAGCTAAAAGAGGAGGAGGGATCTTAAATTCGGCTGCTTTATTAAGAAATACAAGCGAAGAAGAACTTTTTCAGCAATCATTAATTCGGTTCAACGAAATTATTGCTTCGGGAACGGGAGCTGTTGAAATTAAAAGCGGTTATGGTTTAAATCTTGAATCGGAGTTAAAAATATTGCGTGTAATTAAACGTTTAAAAGATCTGAATATCATTCCCGTAAAAGCAACATTTTTAGGCGCACACGCTTTGCCTCCTGAATTTAAAGAGAATAAAGAAGGATACATTCAATTAATTATAAATGACATTTTACCTGCTATTGCAAAAGAAAAATTAGCCGATTATATAGATGTGTTTTGTGAGAAAGGTTATTTTACCGCAAAGGAAACAGAACGTATTTTAGTAGCAGGAAAAAAACACGGTCTTGTTGGAAAAGTTCATGCAGAGCAATTAAGTCATAGTGATGGAATTAAAACCGCCATTAAATGCGATGCTATAAGTGTTGATCATTTAGAATATTGTAACGATTCGGATATTGCAGAACTATTAAAAAGTAAAACAATGCCAACCGTTTTGCCCGGTGCGGCTTTCTTTTTAGGTTTGCCTTTGCCACCGGCTCGTAAAATGATAGATGCAGGTCTCCCAGTTGCTTTTGCAAGTGATTATAATCCCGGAAGTAGTCCAAGTGGTAATATGAATTTTATGATGAGTCTGGGTTGCATTCAATACAAATTAACGCCTGAAGAAGTTATAAATGCTTCCACAATTAATTCAGCTTATGCCATGGATAGTGGAAATAAAGTTGGAAGTATTACCCGTGGAAAGTTAGCGAACATCATTCTTACAAAAAAAATAAACTCTTATGGTTTTATTCCATATTCATTTTCCAATAACCATATTGAAAGCGTATTTATAAACGGATCTATTTTTAAATAAACAGGCTTCTTGAAAAAACTGGCTTATCTAGAAGGTTTAAGAGGCGTTGCAGCTTTAATAGTTGTGTTCCATCATTTGGTATTGCTTTTTTATCCTGTATTAAATTATGGTGAAGAAAATAATTCCATTTCAAAATACATTTCAATTTCTCCGCTAAATATTTTTTATAATGGCGACTTTGCCGTTTGTTTATTTTTTGTTTTAAGTGGTTATGTTTTAAGCTATAAATATATTTTCTCAAACCATCCAAAAATCCTTGTAGGATATGCCGTTAAAAGATATTTCAGGTTAATGCCTTTAATTGCAGTATCAGTTATCTTTGCTTTTATACTTGTAAAACTAAATTTGATCAATACTAGTGTATTGAATTCGATCACTGGCTCCGGTGATTGGTTAACTGATCTATTCAAATGTGATACTTCATTTATTACCCTGATAAAAAATATTTTTTATGGCGTTCTGTTTTTAGGCGATAACCAGTATAATCCGGTTGTATGGAGTATGAAAGTTGAGTTCGTTGGTTCTATGTTATTATTTACTTTTTTATTATTGAACCATAAGATAAAAGCTAAATGGATCTTATTTATTATTGCATTTGCATTGGCTTTTTATTTTAAACAGTATTATTATATAGCGTTCTTGCTTGGATATGGTTTATGTTATTTAAATAAGAACAAATTACTTGAGGTCAGATCAACAATATTAAAACTAATTTTATTGGTAATTGCAGTAATGCTTTCTTCTTTTCCTGCAGCCTGGCAGTATTGGCATAGTTCTATTTATTCTTTCATGCATTTTAATGCAATCGATCTTTATTCATTCTATCATGTGGTTGGTTCGGCGTTACTTTTGTTTTTGATAATCGGTCACCAGCCTTCAATAAATTTTTTTTCAATTAAACCTGTTTTGTTTTTAGGTAAGATCTCTTTTCCTATGTATTTATTTCACTTGATCTTATTGGTTTTAATAACCAACCCGCTTTTTTTAGTTTTTCTTCCTTATTTAGGCTATCACTTTTCTTTCTTGTTGTCTGTTGTATTAACCTTGCCAATAATATTCATTGTAAGTCATCTGGCAAACAGGTTTGTTGACCAGCCCGCCTTGCGCTTTGCAAATAAGATCGAAAACAGGGCTTTAGGGGCTTTATTTAAAAAAGATTAAATCGCAAAATAATTTAACTACATAGACACATAGGTTATAATAAAATCCGAAGAGGCAAATATTATAGTAAACATAGTAATTGCTTCGCATCGCGAAGCAATTTATGTGAACCTTGCTTTTATAAGTTTAGTTTTATCTCTTTCTATGTTTCTATGTGGTTTAAAACATAAACCTAACATTTCAATCCTGTACCTAACCGTACCTCAAATTTGCTGTTATAGAGCTCCTTTGGAAAGTTTAATGTAAAGAACCATTTTATAAAACGTTCTTCCAGTTTTTTTGAAAAGGTTGTTGCGCATTTTCTTGAATTTACAACTTTATATTCTTTCAGTTTTCCAATACTGTCAATAGTAATAACCGTATTCATAAAAATACTTTCGCAACCACTGCAATTCATTTTTAGTTTATTCTCTTTTAAGATCTTGCCGAATTCTTTTGTGAACCATTCCTGTTCTATCACTCTCCAGGTTTTATATTGATCTCCTTTTAACTCGTATGATCTAGGAATAGTATCCTTTGTTTCCTGTGCATTTAAATAAATAGACCAGAGGAGAAGAAAAAATATAAAACAGTATTTCATCTATTTCTTCACTATTTTTTGTGTGGCAATAATTTGGCCGTCGCTAATTAAGTTCACAAAATATAAACCGTTTTGGAGATGTTGGATGTTAAATGATAAATGATAAATGTCTGCAGATTGGCTTATTAATACTTGACCTAAAACAGTTACTATTTCAACTTTTATTTTCGAGCCATTTAACATTTCTAATCCAACATTTAACATCTCTGAAGTTGGATTTGGATAAACGCTAATTTTGTTTTCAAACGAATTTTCTTTTAATCCAATTGGCGATTGAAATATTTTAAGGATAAAAATATCAAAAGCTCCAGCAGAAGTTAAATTAACCGTTGCAGAACCCGGATCAAAATCCGCAGTTCCTTCAAACCAACCGGTGGTATATACATTGCCTGAAGGATCTACAGCAAGAGAGTAAGCGTAATCGCGCTGGGTGCCACCTAAATTTATTGCCCATATATAATTTCCGCTGCCGGTTAATTTTGAAATAAATATATCGTAATTACCGGTTGTAGTTATACTATTTGTTCCAACTCCCGGATCAAAATCTACCGTACCTTGAAAGTATCCTGTAGTATATACATTACCTGAAGGATCGGTAGTTATTCCATAAACATAATCAGCAGTGGAACCTCCAAAACCTTTAGCCCAGATAAAATTTCCCGCAGCACTTAATTTAGAGATATAAATATCATTACTTCCGTTAGAAGTTAAACTGAACGAAGCGGCGCCCGGATCAAGATCTGCACTGCCACCAAAAGTACCGGTAGAATAAATGTCACCTGTAGGATCAACTGCAATTGAAAAACCAATATCGTTAGATGTACCTCCCATATTTTTTGCCCAAACAAAATTTCCGCTTGCATCTAGTTTTGAAATAAAAATATCGTTAGCACCTGTACTTGTTAAGTTTGCTGTTCCAGCACCCGGATCAAAGTCGGCCGTTCCTCCAAAATAACCGGTAGTATAAACATTACCGCTTGCATCTAATACAATTGAATTACCAACATCAAAAGTAGTGCTGCCTATATTTTTAGCCCAGACAAAATTTCCTGTTGCATCAAGCTTTGAAATAAAAATATCGTACAAACCGGTTGAAGTTAAATTTGCCGTGCCTGCATTTGGATCAAAATCAGATGTTCCATCAAAAAAACCTGTTATATAAACGTTACCCGCGGCATCAACCGCCATAGCTCTGCCAAAATCGGAGGTTGCGCCACCCATATTTTTTGCCCAAATAAAATTTCCTGAAGCATCGTATTTTGTAACAAAAATATCTTCGTTACCATTAGAGCTTAAAGTTGTAGTGCCTGCACCAGCATTAAAATCTACAGTTCCGGAGTAATGACCGGTTGTGTAAACATTACCCGAAGCATCAACGGCAACTGAGTAACCATACTCATTTAAAGTATCTCCCATACTCTTAGCCCACAAAAGATTGCCACTAGCATCCATTTTTGAAATAAAAATATCATCACCGCCATTAGAGGTTAAATTAACTACACCGGCATTTGGATCAAAATCAATAGTACCCTGAAACGAACCTGTAGTATATACATTTCCTGTTGCATCAAGTGTAATAAACTGCCCACGCTCGTTGCCACTACCGCCCATTTGTTTTACCGAAAAAAATGCAGGCACCTGCGCGTTTAAGAATATAAGAGAAAAAAGACAAGCTGTTAGGAGTATAATTTTTTTCATATGATTAATTTATTGTTAAGTAAATATAATAAAAAAAGCCCCTTGTTTTAAAGAGACTTTTCTATATTTGAAAATGTGCTTTTACATATAACCACCCATCTGGGTCTTTATTTTCTTCTTTCGTCTGCCGCCACAATCTTTTCGGGTTTTGCATGATTCGGCTATGAGACTGAACAGTATCAAAAAAATAAAAAGGTATTTAACCGGGTTTCTCATAATATAATTATAATAAAAAAAAGCCTCTCGTTAAAGAGAGGCTTTTAATATTTAGAATAAATTAAGCTTTTACGTTAGCTCTAATAATGTTTAAAGCACCGCCTGCTTTAAACCACTCAATTTGTTGAGCGTTATAAGTATGGTTAGCTTTAATTTCTTCAGAACTTCCGTCTGCATGGTTTAACACAACGGTTAGTGGTTTGCCGGGTGCAAATTCAGTTAAACCCGTAATATCAATAATATCATTTTCCATGATCTTATCGTAATCTGCTTTATTTGCAAATGTTAAACCTAACATACCTTGTTTTTTAAGGTTTGTTTCGTGAATACGTGCAAATGATTTTACCAATACCGCGCGTACACCTAAATGACGGGGCTCCATGGCTGCGTGCTCACGCGATGAACCTTCACCATAATTCTCATCACCAACAACAATCGATCCAATGCCATTTGCTTTATAATCGCGTTGTACTTTTGGTACAGAATCGTATGCGCCGCTTAATTGGTTTTTTACAGTGTCTGTTTTTTCGTTGAAGAAATTTACAGCGCCAATTAGCATGTTGTTTGAAATATTATCTAAATGGCCACGGTATTTTAACCAAGGGCCGGCCATACTAATATGATCGGTGGTACATTTCCCTTTTGCTTTAATTAATAATTTTAATCCTTTAAGGTTAACCCCTTCCCATGCTGCGAATGGATCTAGTAATTGTAAACGATCACTTGTAGGTGAAACATTTATCGCCACTTTACTTCCATCTGCCGCAGGAGCCTGGTAACCCGGATCGTCAACAGCAAAACCTTTAGTTGGTAATTCGTCTCCTGTAGGAGCATCAAATTTTACTTTTTCACCTTTTTCGTTCGTTAAATAATCCGTTAAAGGATTAAAAGTTAAGTCGCCCGCTATTGCCATTGCTGTTACAATTTCTGGTGAAGCAACAAATGCATAGGTATTTGGATTTCCATCGGCACGTTTCGCGAAATTTCTATTGAAAGAGTGAATGATAGTGTTTTTTTCTTGTTTCTCAGCACCCATTCTGTCCCACATACCAATGCAAGGTCCGCAAGCGTTGGTAAATACTTTTGCACCAATTTGATCGAACACATCTAAAAATCCATCACGTTTAATAGTGAAACGAATTTGTTCAGATCCCGGATTAATTAAATATTCTGATTTTGATTTTAAATTTTTTGTAGAAACCTGTTTTGCTAAACTAACAGCTCTCGAAATATCTTCGTAAGAAGAGTTAGTACAAGAACCTAACAAACCAACTGAAATTTTTGTTGGCCATCCGTTTGCTAAAGCAGCTTCTTTTAACTTAGAAATAGGTGTTGCAAGATCCGGTGTAAATGGTCCGTTAACATGTGGCTCTAAAGTTGAAAGATCAATTTCAATTACCTGATCAAAATATTTTTCAGGGTTTGCATAAACTTCTTTATCAGCAGTTAAATGTTCTTTTACAGTATCAGCTAAAGCAGCAACATCTGCACGGCCAGTAGCTTTTAAATAACGGCTCATGCTATCATCATAACCAAATGTAGAAGTGGTTGCACCAATTTCTGCACCCATATTACAAATAGTTCCTTTACCTGTACAACTCATTGATGTAGCGCCTTCGCCAAAATATTCAACCACCGCATCAGTACCACCTTTTACAGTTAAGATGCCTGCTACTTTTAAAATAACATCTTTTGGAGCAGTCCAACCGCTTAATTTTCCCGTTAATTTTACACCAATTAATTTTGGCATTTTTAATTCCCAAGCCAAACCTGCCATTACATCGCAAGCATCAGCTCCACCAACACCAATAGCGATCATACCTAAACCACCGGCGTTAACCGTGTGCGAGTCGGTACCTATCATCATTCCACCAGGGAAAGCATAATTTTCTAATACAACCTGGTGAATGATACCAGCACCCGGTTTCCAGAAACCAATACCATATTTATTTGCTACTGATCCTAAAAAATCAAATACTTCTTTACTCTCTTTATTAGCAAATGCAAGATCTTCGTTAGCGCCATTTTTAGCAGTAATTAAGTGATCGCAATGCACTGTAGAAGGCACGGCCACTTTAGGGCGGCCCGATTGCATAAATTGTAACAAGGCCATTTGAGCCGTTGCATCCTGCATGGCAACTCTATCCGGAGAAAAATCCACGTAAGACCTTCCTCTTTCAAAATTATCTGACTTTTGATCCACATGTAAATGCGAATACAATATTTTTTCAGTAAGTGTAAGCGGGCGGCCAATTAATTTACGGGCTGCTTCTACTTTTGAAGGAAGGTTCTTGTACACTTCCTTAATCATTTCAATGTCAAATGCCATAGTATAGGTTGTTGATGTTTGTAAAATTTAAAACAGACTTCTAAGGTATAGATTTATTGTTAAATTTAAAAGTTTAGTCAGCAAAATTTTTGCGAGAATAATGCAAAATATACCTAAACATGCCTAATCACGGCCAAATAATGTTCATTTGGAATTTAAAATTAACTTTACAAAATCTAAAATTCTTTCATGTTTAAAAAAATAGGCCTATTGCTTATTGTAATGCAGTTGTTTTGTAAGCCGGTTTTAGGGCAAAACATTATTTCTGCACCACGCGAAGCAAATTTCGTAAACTATACAACCGAGCACGGGCTCGATTATGTGAATGGTTTCAGGGTTTATGAAGATAAAAAGGGCTATTTATGGTTTTGTACAAAAGAAGGCCTAAGTAGGTTTGATGGAATCAATTTCAGGAATTTTACCGAAAAGGACGGCCTGCCATCGCCCATTGTTACAGGAGCCTGTGAAGATAATAAAGGTAGTTTATGGATAAGTACCATAAAAGGTTTAGCTGTATTAAAAAATAACCGTTTTGATACTATTTCTAACTTAAAAAAAATTCAGGCTATAAATTTAATTAAGGCAAACGACGGCACTATATGGGTTGCAGATGGGGAAGGGCTTATCCATATAGACCCTTCAAATTTGGAAAAACCTTTAATGAAAAAATACATTCCAGGCGAAAAATTAGAGAACACTGCTTTTAGAAATCTTTGGCAAAATAAAAAAGGCAACATTATGGGTGGTGGCGAATCGGGATGCTTTATTATTAAGAATGATTCGTTAGTACGTTACAACGATCTGCCCGGCCCGGTTTATACAATGCTTGAATTTGAAGATGGAACTGAATGGTTTACCGGTTGGGACAGGCCAATAAGCGTTTATAAAAATGGAAAATTAGAACGTGAAATTAAGTTGGGTTCATTTGCATTGGATATGTTACGCGATGCAAAAGGTAATATATGGTTGGTTACATGGGACAAAGGGCTCTTTAAATATACTGGTAAGGATTTTATTAATTTTTCCGCAAAAGAAGGTTTATCCTTTAATTCGTTTTGGGGTATTGATGAAGATTCAGGTGGCAATTTGTGGCTTAGTTCGTGGGGTAGAGGCTTATTCAAATATTCGGGTGAGAGTTTTACACGTTTGTCAGAAAAATCAGGTTTGCCTAGTAATAATATTACAAGCGTCATAGAATCTTCACCAAATAAACTCTGGATCTCTTCAGAACAAAGTATATCATCTTATAATTCCGAAACAGGAGAATTAAATAATATTACCAAATGCAATAATGAAAATTTATCACTCATCATTTCTATGTATGCCCACAAACCCAATGAAATATGGGCTTTGGGCTATATTGGCCAAGGGTATAAAATTATTGATGGCAAAATAAGCGTTGATAAAGATATGACCGGTTTTAGCGCCAATAAAGATAGTAAAGGAAATATCTGGATCGGTACCGATAAGAATGGAGCCATGAAAATTTCCGGAACAGACAGGTCGTTTGTAAATGTTACAGGTGTGCAACGTGATAACAGGGTTATATCAATAACAGAAGATACAAAACATAACTTATGGTTTATTAACGAACACAAGGGAATTCACCTGTATAAAAATAATAGTGTTAAGAATTTTAACCGCACAAATGGTTTTGTGAATGAACCTGCAACTACAATAACGGAGGATAGCCTTGGTTTCTATTGGCTCTCTGTGCCAACAAAAGGTGTTTATAAATGCGCCTTAGATAAGAATGATAATTTTAAAATTATTGACTCATTGGTTGCCACCAGTGGTTTAATTTCAGATAACGTGCATTCAGTTGCGGTTATAAAAGATAAATTATACATGGGTACAAAATATGGCTTATGTGTTATGGATCTTAATGTATATGCTAAAGGCCAAAAGAAATTAAATTATTACAACAAAGAAGATGGTCTTGTAAACCCTGATTGTAACCTGGCAAGTATTGATACTAAAGGAAATATCTGGCTTTCTACAACAGGGGGCATTTATGCTTTTAATACAGCTGAAACAAAATTAAACACTAAAGAAACAAGAACGTACATTACACAAATTAATCTATTTTTTAAAGATATAAATTGGTTAGATCACGTTTCAGAAACAGATGAAAATGGTTTACCTGTTGATCTCAAATTATCCTACCAAAATAATCATCTAACCTTTAAATTTATTGGTATCAATTTAGTTGCACCCACAAAAGTACTGTATCAATATAAATTAGAAGGTTTGGATAAAGATTGGTCGCCCGAAATAAATAAAAGTGAGGCTGATTATTCAAGTATTCCGCCCGGCACCTATACGTTTATGGTAAAGAGTTGCAATAACGATGGTATTTGGAATAAAGATCCGCAAACCTTTGTATTTACCATCACACCACCATTCTGGAAAACGATTTGGTTTTATACTATTTGCGCAGTTTTATTACTTGTAGGATTTTATTTTTTTGTGAGATCGCGCGAGAAAAAATTACAAAGAGAAAAAACTATTCTCGAACAAAAGGTTGATCAGCGTACGCATCAGCTTAAACAAGCTTTTGATGAGATAGGTACGAAAAATAAAGAAATTACAGATAGCATTAATTACGCCAGTAAGATTCAGGTAGCATTATTGCCTTCGAAGGAGGATATTAAACATTTGGCAAAAGAGTACTTTATTTTATTTAAGCCAAAAGATATTGTAAGCGGTGATTTTTATTGGGCAGAACAAAAAAATGATAAATTTTATTTGGCTATTTGTGATAGCACAGGTCACGGTGTGCCGGGTGCTTTTATGAGCCTTCTAAATTTAAATTTTATTAATGAAGCGGTTAACGAAAAAAATATTCAGCAGCCTAACAAGATATTTAACTACGTAAGAAATGAATTGGTAAGTGGTATTAGTAAAGAAGGGCAGAGTGATGGATTTGACGGCACCCTTGTTTGTTTTGATAAGGGCAATAATAAATTCACTTATACCGCGGCAAATACAAAACCGATTTTAATAAGCAATAATACCATTAAAATTTTACCTGCCGATAAAATGCCTGTTGGTAAAGGTGAGAAGGATGAATCATTTACCTTGCACGAAATTGATTATAAAGCCGGCGATATGTTGTATTTGTTTACAGATGGTTATGCCGATCAGTTTGGAGGAAGTAATGGCAAAAAAATGAAATTCAAAAAGCTGGAAGAAATTGTTTTCTCTATTTATGAACTGCCAATGGCCGAACAATTAAAAATACTTGAGCAAAGATTTATAGAATGGAAAGGGTCGTTGGAACAAGTAGATGACGTTTGTCTTATTGGAATAAGATTATAAAATATGATTTTTAAGTTTTGATGGCTACCAAATTTTATAAATACCTAAGTTTTACCCTTGCAGGTTTTTTTATATTATTTGTTCTCCTTATAATTATTCATAAGGCGCAGCTAATTTCTTTTACACACGACGAAGGTTATACTTACGGTCATTATGTTCATGAAAATTTTATGGATATTCTTTCATTAAAGGATGGTTTTACAAACAACCATATTTTAAATTCAATTTTAATGAAATACAGTGAGATGATCTTTGGAAGTTCTGAATTGGCGTTGAGATTACCTAATGTTCTGGCCGCTGTAATTTATTTATTCTATTGTTGTTTTTTATTTTACAAAAAAATGCCGGTTTTAAGTTTGCTGTTCCTGGTTATTATGACTTCGAATACTTATTTACTTGACTTTTTTGGCTTGGCCCGTGGATATGGACTTTCAATAGCATTTATGTTAATGAGCTTTTATCATTTATGCGCTTATTTTGATTTGAAAAAAAATAGAGATATTATTTTATTTAACCTCGCGGCAATTTTTGCCTTTTTAAGCAACCTTACACTTCTTTATTTTTACATAGCCGCTCTTATTAGTTTTTATGTTTTAAGCTATATTCTGTTTAAAATAAAAGAGGAGCCAAGTGGAAATAATTTTATAACAAAAAAAACAAATAGAATTAATTTTATTTCAATCGTTTTATCTTCACTGGTATTATTTGAGCCTTTACGCCGCCTACTGAAAGGAAATATCCTTGATTTTGGTGGAAAAAATGGCTTTATTGAAGATACAATTTCTACTCTGATCTATGGATTATTCTATGAAATAGAACATACAATTACTGAAGTAGCAATTATAAAACTACTTGTTGTTGGATTGTTTTTGTTTTTATTTGTTTTAATGTTATGGCACATAATAAGCAAGAACAAACACTTTATTTTGCGTTTTTCGCACTTTTTTCTTGCCTATATTATCCTGTTTTTATTGGTTATGTTTTCGGTTACCCAGCATGCAATTTTAGAAAGTGATTTTTTTACCGGTCGTTTTGCATTGTTTTTATATCCGCTTTTTATGCTCAACCTGGTGTTTTTTATCCATTATATATTTGAATCAGGATTAAAGACCGAAGGCTTTTCTTTAGCATGTATTATTGCCGGAGTATTATTTTGTTTGGTATTAAATAATATAAACTTTAAATATACAATTGATTGGAAATACGATGCCGGCACAAAAAATGCGATGGAAGCAATGGTTAAATCGCATGCAAAACGTCCTACGGAAAGTGCAGAGCTTGGCATTAACTGGCTATTTGAGCCTACAACTAATTTTTACAAAGAAACATGGAAATTAGATTGGCTCAAGCAAACAACAAGAGATGGCATTCATAAAGAGTATGATTATTATTTTGCTTTTAATACAGATAGTATTTTCAATAATTTAAAAGACAAAACTGTTTTGTTCAGATCAAGCGATGCTAATTCAGTCCTGATGCGTAAAAATTAGCTTTTATAGATCTTTATTTACACCGATTCCAAATAAAGAGAAATCATATTTTACAGGATCTTTTGGATCAAATTGCCTTAAAACAGAAGTAATTTCCTCTACCGCTTGCCAGTCGTTTTGAGTACGTTTTAATAGACCTAAAGTGCGACTCACATTACCGGTGTGCACATCCAATGGCAGACAAAGATCTTGTGCTTTTATGTTTTTCCAGATCCCAAAATCTACACCTTTTTTATCTTCACGTATCATCCATCGCAGGAACATGCACAATCTTTTAGCACTGGATTTTTGTATTGGATTTGAAATATGTTTTTCTGAACGCGAGAGATGTGTAGTATCTAAAAATAAATTTCTGAAACTAACAATATTGTATTTTAAATTTTGATCAAAAGGGTCTATCTTATTTTTGAAGGCCGCTTCTAAACCATTATAATTAGTGTAAATATTTTTTAGAGACTGCAAAAAGAAAATGCAATCCTTACCGTTAAAAGTACGGTGTACAAATTTTTCGAAAGGCTTTAATTCTTTTTTTGAATGGTCTAAAATAAATGCGTGCGGTGCATTATCCATCCAGGTCATTAATTTTGTTGCATTATTTATTATCGACTTCCGATTACCCCAGGCTATAGTAGCAGAAAGGAATGCTGCGATCTCTATATCTTCCTTTTTTGTGAATTGATGTGGAATGGAGATAGGATCATTCTCAATAAATGAACGGTTGTTATATTTTAAATAACGCTCATCTAAAAGGTCCTTAATATTTAAAAGATCTTTCTTCATTACTGAAGCCTGTTAATATCTAGCTTTTTAAGCTTAGGGTTAATTTTATTAATTACACCAACAACTAAAATAGTTAGGCCGCCACCAACAATAATAGAAGGTACTAAGCCAAAAAGTTTAGCAGTTGCACCGCTTTCAAAAGCGCCTATCTCGTTACTGCTGCCAATAAATACGCTGTTAATGGCGCTCACTCTGCCGCGCATATTATCGGGTGTTGACAGTTGCAAAATACTATGCCGTACAACAACGCTTACGTTATCAAAAGCGCCAGTAAAAAATAACATTGCAAATGCCATCCAATATGTTGTGCTTAATGCAAATAAAATGGTAAAAACACCAAAAGCAATTACCGACCAGATCAAAGCAAGCCCGGCTTTTTTAGCAGGAGGGTATACCGCCATTACAAATGCCATTGCAAGGGCACCAATGGCAGGAGCAGTTCTAAGTAAGCCATAAACTTCGGGACCCAAATGAAGGACCTTATCAGTAAACGCAGGAATTAAAGCAACCGCACCACCAAATAAAACCGCAAACAGATCTAATGATAAAGCACTAAGCACCATTTTATTTTTAAATACAAAGTTCAATCCAACTTTCATACCTTCTAAAACAGATTCTTTTTTATCTTGTTTTTCGGGCGCGCCTTTGTTGTTAATTCGCCAAATGTAGAAGAGGGCCAACAAGAATAAAACAACTTCAATTAAATGGCACAATCTGGCGTTATTGCTAAAGCCGTAAACCAGCCCGGCAATAACAGGTCCAAGTATAGCGCCGGTGTGCCAGGCAGTACTGTTCCATGTAGCAGAGTGGGTATAGAATTGTCTGGGTACTATCTGGCTCATGTATGGTTGTAACGATGCTGCAAGGAATGATCTTATAATTCCAAAAAGAAAAACAATAGCAAAAAGCGCTATAATGCCTGTGTTCTTAAAGAGTAAAACAAGAGGCTCAACGTTTAAATAAAGCAGCAAGGCACCTATCAATAATGCAATTACACCAAGTAGAATAATGCGTTTCCTGTAAAAATTATCAGATACGTGTCCGCTAAAAAAAGAAGTAATTACAAAGGGCACAGCTTCGGTTAAACCTATTAGCCCTAATACTATCTCTTCTTTTGAGTATTCGTAGTATACCTGCAGGTAAATGGTACTAAACTGCATCTGAATAGCCAGGGTCATAAAAAACCTGGCCATCACAAACAAGCGAAATTCCTTTATTTTGAAAATTTGAAGAGATTCGGTTTTTAGAAGAGCCATAAATTATGTTCAAAATTAGTGAAGAATTTTAACAGTTTCTAATAATTGGGCATTGTAATGAGAATCAATTTTGTATTTTAGCGTTCCGTGGAAAATAGCGTAAAACACTTAACACTAAAATCTTTATCAGAGGATGATCGCCCGAGAGAAAAACTGGCAACTCTTGGCCGGCAAAATTTAAGCGATGCCGAACTAATAGCTATTATTTTAGGTTCCGGAAATAAAAATGAAACGGCTGTGCAATTGGCGCAACGCATGTTAGCCGAGAATAAAAATAATATTAACCAACTTGCTAAGTTGAGTTTAGCTGAACTCAAAAAATTTAAAGGAGTAGGAGAAGCAAAGGCTGTTACTATTGCCGCAGCATTTGAATTAGCGCGCAGAAGAACAGATACCGAAACAACACAAAAAGTAAAGATAACATCAAGCGCAGTGGCTTACCAGATCTTACAAAAACGGTTAAGCGATCTGCCGCACGAAGAATTTTGGGTATTGATATTGAACAGGGCTAACCAGGTTATTAAAGAAGAGAATTTAAGTAAGGGTGGCATATCCGGAACTGTTGTGGATATACGTTTGATATGCAAAGCAGCGATTGAGAATAATGCAAGCGGCATAGTTATTGCGCATAATCATCCCAGTGGACAATTAACACCAAGCGAACAGGATAAAAGCATTACAAATAAATTAAAAGAAGCATTAAAGACATTTGAGATACCATTGTTAGATCATTTGATAATTGGAGATCAGAAGTATTTAAGTTTTGCAGATGAAGGACTATTGTGAAGATATAAAAGACAAAGGACGCAGGATGCAAGACAACATGTTGGATATAAAAAGAAATTTAGATGATAAAGATAGTTACAATTATTGGTGCCAGGCCGCAGATCATTAAAGCAGCGGCTTTGAGCAGGGCAATAAAAAATAAATATAGTGGGCAGATAAAAGAAATTATCGTTCACACAGGACAACATTACGATGCTAATATGAGTCAGGTATTTTTTGATGAACTTGGAATTCCAATGCCGGATCATAATTTAAATGTTGGGAGCGGTGGTCATGGAAATCAGACTGCTACAATGATCACAGGTATTGAAGATATATTGCTAAAAGAAAAGCCAAATGGTATTGTATTATATGGCGATACAAATTCAACTTTAGCCGGCGCGTTAGCAGCTATAAAAATTCATGTGCCCATTATACATATTGAAGCAGGTTTGCGTTCTTACAATAAAGCAATGCCTGAAGAGATCAACCGCATTATGTGCGATCATGTAAGTTCTTTTTTATTCTCTCCAACAAAAACCGGAGTAACTAATTTAATAAAAGAAGGATTTAATGTTCGCAACATCCCACCCTTCAATGCCAATAACCCCAAGGTGTATCACTGTGGCGATGTAATGTACGATAACAGTCTTTATTTTAGTGAAGTTGCAGAAAGCAAAACAACAATTCTTGCTAAATTAAAACTTCAAAAAAATAATTTTATTTTAGCTACTATTCATCGTAATAATAATACAGATGAACCAAAACGTTTAAATGCATTATTTAAAACTTTAAATGATATTTCAAAAGAAAATAAGTTAGATGTAGTGTTACCGCTGCATCCACGTACAGCAAAGTTGTTGGAAACGAATCTTACCAAAGAATTATACGCAGATGTAAGAGCTAACATACAATTTAAAATTACCGAACCTGCTTCTTTTTTAGAAATGGTGGCACTTGAAAAAAATTGCAAATTGGTAATGACAGATAGTGGCGGCGTACAAAAAGAAGCATTTTATTTTGAGAAGACCTGTGTTATTTTACGTCCCGAAACAGAGTGGGTGGAGTTGGTAGAAAATGATGTAGCTATTATTGCCGATGCTAATGAAGAAAAAATTAAAAAAGCTTTTGAGATATTAAGCACAAAAAAAGATCTTAAATTTCCTAAACTTTATGGCGATGGTAACGCGGCAGAATTTATTTGTGGCGAAATAATTAAATATTTGCTTTAAGTTTTTGAAAATAAAATTTAAAATAATCATACTCACGTTTATCTTAAGTTTATTAAGTCTTAACACTGTATTTGCTCAAAAAACAAAACATAAAACAAAATCGTTTGCTGTAACAAATAAAGAAAAAGATAACAGACCTACGCGTACAAAATCGGGTGCTATAAAAAGAAAAGGTTCTGATAAGTATTGGATGATAGGCATTGGTGGCAATGTTGTAGATGATGATGGCAGTCCATTTAAAAAGTTGTTTAATGTTCTTCCAAGATGGAACGTTAGGCCATACCCAACAAGGTTAACGGTAGAGCGTTCTTTGAGTCATACTTTTAGTGTGGAGGGCGCTTTTAATTTTAATACTTACAAACCAAATAAGATCATTAATAACGAAGTTGGGAGGGCTGGGATATTTCTCTCGCTCGATCTCAATTTTAAGAATGATTTTAATAAATTGTTTAATTCAGAAGGTTGGTTTAATCCATACATTATTTATGGATTAGGAGGAACTTTCAGAACCGTAAGGAGTTTACCAATTGGTGCTAATGCAAATATTGGCTTTGGTTTTAATATTTGGTTATCGCGCGTTATTGGGATCAACTTTCAAAGCGTTGCCAAGTTTGCTGCCAGCAGAAGATTCCCGCGAAGTTCTGCTAATTATTTACAACACTCTGCAGGTCTTGTTTTCAAAATACAAAAAGGCGGAAAAAATCCATTTATCAAACCAAGATACAAGTGGATCCACAGAGATAATATTGGAAGGGAAAGGACCTGATAAATTTTATTTCACAAAAAAACTATTTACTATGAATAGTTGTTTTAGCCGCAAAAGTAGAAGGCGTTAATGAGTATACTTTATCAAGCACAACTAATAAAATACAAAGTACAATAAAGGCAATAACTTTTTTAATTGAAGTGCTTCTATTTCTTTTTAATGCAATTTCGGTCATCTTACTAACTAATACGCAAGTCACTGTAAATTGGTTGGGTAAAGGCTTTTCAACAGTAAATGAACATCTAAACTGTTTAGATTAACTCAAATTGTTAATTCAAATATGATTTTAACAAAAAACCCCGACTCAAAAGTGAGATCGGGGTTTAATTTATTATTTATAAATCTTAAGCTTCTTTCTTTTCTACCATACCTTCAGGTTTTGGTAAAAGAACTTTACGGCTTAATTTTATTTTCTTTGTTTTAGGATCGTCGCCAACATATTTTACTTCAATAACATCACCTTCTTTTAAAACACCTTCTAAAGTATCAATACGTTTCCAATCGTACTCGCTAATGTGTAATAAACCATCTTTACCCGGCATTATCTCAACAAAAGCACCGTAAGGCATAATTGTTTTTACTTTAGCCTGATAGATGTCGCCAACTTCGGGAACCGTTACAATGCCTTTAACACGCATTTTAGCTGCGGTAACATCAGTAAGGTTAGTTCCAAAAATTTCAACGATACCATTTTTACCATCTTCGGTAATTACAATAGTAGTGTTGGTTGCTTTTTGCATTTCCTGGATCACTTTTCCTCCTGGTCCTATAATTGCGCCAATAAATTCGCCTGCAATTACAATTCTTTCAAAACGAGGTGCATGTTCTTTGTAATCTGCACGTGGTTTATCTAATGCTTTTAGCATTTCGTTCATAATGTGTAAACGTCCAACCTTAGCTTGTTCCATGGCTTTTTCCATTACTTCGTATGGTAGACCATTTACTTTAAGATCCATTTGCACGGCAGTAATTCCATTTACGGTACCACAAACTTTAAAATCCATATCACCTAAATGATCTTCATCGCCTAGGATATCTGATAAAATCGCGTAAGCACCTTTTTCATCTGTAATTAATCCCATTGCAATACCTGCAACTGGGTTAGCAATTTTTACACCTGCATCCATTAAAGCTAATGTGCCTGCACAAACAGTTGCCATACTTGACGAACCATTACTTTCTAAAATATCACTAACAACACGAATGGTGTAACCTGTATCCATTGGTACCACTTTTTTCAAAGCGCGTAATGCTAAATTACCATGTCCAACTTCTCTACGGCCAACACCACGGTTTGGTTTTGCTTCACCGGTACTAAAGCCCGGGAAATTATAATGTAAAATAAAAGTTTCTTCGCCGCTGTTAAAAGCACCGTCAATTCTTAATTTATCTAACGGTGTACCTAAAGTTACTGTAGTCAACGATTGCGTCTCACCACGTGTAAACACAGCGCTACCGTGTGGAGTAGGTAAGTAACCAACTTCAGCCCAGATAGGACGAATGTCAGTTGTTTTACGACCATCTATACGTACTTTCTCATCTATCGCTAAACGACGAACAGCAACGTATTCTACTTCGTGATAATATTTATTTATTAAAGACTCTTTTTCTTTTAACTCTTCTGGAGAATATTGTTTTTTAAACTCTTCTAAAGGCGCTTTGAAATTTGCTTTACGATTATTTTTATTCGGATCTAATTTTTTAGCAGCAGCATAAACAGCATCGTAAGTTTCTTTCATTACTTTTGCTTTTAAGTCTGCATCATTAGTCTCGTGATTGTATTCGCGTTTAGGTTTTAAACCTGCTTTCGCTGCAAAATCATTAACCGCTTTAATTTGAATTTTAATAGCTTCGTGTGCAAATTTAATTGCCTCAAGCATTTCTGCTTCGCTAACTTCTTTCATTTCACCTTCAACCATTGCTATATCTGTAGCAGATGCGGCAACGATCATTTCTAAAGTATTACCAACTAATTGTGATTTTGTTGGATTGATAACTAATTTACCATCGATCTTAGCAACACGCACTTCGCTTATTGGTCCGTTAAATGGAATATCACTTACTGCAATTGCAGCAGAGGCAGCTAAGCCTACTAAAGCATCTGGTAAATTTTCTTTGTCAGAAGAAATTAATGATAACATTAATTGTGTATCGGCATGATAATCTTCAGGAAATTGTGGACGTAAAGCACGGTCAACAATTCTTGAAATTAAAACTTCATAATCAGATAATTTTGCTTCGCGTTTAAAAAATCCTCCAGGGAATCGACCTGTAGAGGCATATTTTTCCTGGTAATCAACTGTTAAGGGTAAAAAATCTACTCCTTCTTTTGCGTCTTTGTTACTTACAATTGTAGCTAAGATCATGGTATCGCCAAATCTTAATACTACCGATCCATCAGCTTGTTTAGCTAATTTTCCTGTTTCTAATGATATCATACGACCATCGCCGATATCAAATGTGTGTGTTGTTCCTATTTGTGACATATTTATTTGGTTTTGTGTTCCGACGTTTTCGGAACGGGTTTATATTTTGTTTTTTAGTTTCCTAATAAAAAAGGCATTTCGAAAAAAATTCGAAATGCCCTCTCTTAATAATTCTGCACCGTAAAATTATTTACGGATATCTAATGTTTTGATGATAGCACGGTAACGCATTAGGTCATTTTTCTTTAAATAATCTAATAACGCACGACGCTTACCTACTAAGTTCAATAAAGAACGTTGTGTGCCAAAATCTTTTTTGTTATTTTTTAAATGACCAGTTAAGTGATCGATACGTAGAGTAAATAACGCGATTTGCGATTCTGAGCTCCCGGTATTTTTTTCAGCTCCTCCGTGTTTTTTGAAAATGTCTTTCTTTACTTGTGATGATAAATACATTGTTGTCGTTTTTTTTAAGGATACAAAGATAGCATTATTTAAAGAAGTCCAAAAATTATTTGCCTAATTCTTCACTATTTTAGACACTTTTATAGCTTTTTCGCCCTCTTTTATATACACAAAATAGATGCCTTTTGCCTCATTATTTAATGAAATTATGTTTTTTTCAGAGGTAACTATCTGTTTTTTAAGCAAAACGCTAATGTGGCACAGGATTTTACAAAAAAAGCCCTTACTTTTTTTGTAAGGGCTTTTAAAAGATATGTAGATCTAAATTATTGTTTTACAACTTTAGAAACATGAATTGTTTTATTATTCTCTGTCACGTAAATAAGATAAACCCCGTTTGATTGATCATTTAAACTTATCTCATTTTTTCCGGAATTGATCTTTTGTGTTTTAACTTTTGCACCAAGAACATTATAAATATCAATACCAATAATACCGGTTGAATTTGAAATATCTAACGTAAACACACCGTTAGTTGGATTTGGAAAAATACTTATTAAAGCAGATGAACTTGTATTTTCGTGAATACCCACACAGGCATTGACGGTTTGTATTAATGTTCTTGTATGTGTACAACCAAAATTGTTCATACCAACTATGGTATAAGTTGCTGATACTGTTGGTGAACTAACCAACGAAGGAGAATTAACAAAAGTTGAGGTAAAAATACCTACCCCGGGATTAGTATAGAAAGTGTAGCTTGAAGTTCCACCTGCAGTTAGTGTAGTAGTTTCCCCAGAACATATAACGCTAGGAATGTTTACCGCTGTGATTGTTGGATTTGGATTTACTACTAAACTAATACTTTGTGAACCAACACAACCAAGCGAATTGGTTCCTGCAATTGAATACGAAGTTGTAACCGAAGGTGTAACATTAATATTAATCGCATTCGACCCTGTACTCCAGGTATAAGAATTGGCACCACCCGCTAAAAGATTAGCAGTATTACCTAAACAGATTGAAGTAGGACTGCCAATACTTATTGATGGTATATTCATAGCAACTGCTACTGTGCCGGTACTATTACAACCAATACTATTTGTTCCAACAACACTATATGTAGTGGCAACGGTTGGGTTAGCAGTTGTTACTGTAGTTGTTGCCGCAGTACTCCATGTATAAGTATTTCCGCCGCTTGCAGTTAAACTAACAGGGCTTCCAGGACAAACTGCTGTTGGGCTTGCAACTGCAGTTACAGTTGGCGAAGGATTAATTGCAAGAGAAATAGATGTGCTTGCCAAACAACCAACACTGTTAGTTCCAATAACAGAATAAGTTGTTGCAACCGTTGGTGATACAGCAATAGTTGGTGATATTGGACCTGTATTCCATGTATAAGTGCTGGCGCCAACACCACTTAAGGTCATCGATGCGCCATCACAAACTATTGATGAAGGGCTTGTAGCACTTATGGTTGTTGTATGTGAGAAGATGCCATCAATTTCAAAATAACCTAAATTCTGTGTTAAGCTGCTTATAAATCCACCTCCAATAACAGAAGTATAATAAATAGTGGTTGGCACAAATGGAGCAGGAGATGCAGCTACAGGAAAATAACCGGTAACCGAATTTGTAGGTTGAGCTAAACCAATGTAATAAGTGCCGGGTAATAAATTCTGTGGTGTCAAAGTAAATGTTTGTATTAAACCATACATAGGCGCAGTAATTGTTATTGTATTTGTTGTGGCTAAAATAACCCCGCCCGAATTCATTAAAACAGCATAAACAGAATTACCTGCGTTTTGTGTTGCAGCACCGATCCTTACACCAATAGCATTTAATGTAGATGCTATAGGGGTTATCATTCTACTGGCAATAATTCCAGATGCAGTATTAAAACCAACCGAGCTCGAAAAGATCTGGCTTGGTTGCATTTGACACCAGGTATTACAGGTTACACTTTGTGTATATACTTTTTGGTCATTTAAAAGATTCTGATCCGGCAAGGTGGAAACCGATATGGTATTTATACCACCAGCAGTTGGATTAAAAGATGCAAAATTAACTTGTATGCTTGATCCTGCAGCTAACGTAGAAATTGTTTGAGTATTTGCAAAGGTATTTGCACCTCCAATATTTAGTGAAATAGGAATGTTTGTTAATAGAGTATTACTCGCATTTTTTATTACTGCGCTTATAGTATGAGGCGAATTAAAACTACCAACAACTTTACCCGGGGCAATAATACCTGTAACTTGCACGTCATTAGAAGCTGAGTTAGCAGCACCAAAAATAAAACAAGGTCTGAAATTAGTATTACCTAAAATGGTTGGAGCAGGAGCGATAGTTGTAGATGCACTTGCGCCACCCACAGGCATTGTATTATCAGCAGCATAAGTTGCAAAACCAGTACTATATGGTCCGGCACAAGCCCAGTCAAAGGCAACATATATTCCACCACCTGTATAAGTGAATGTAGGCGCTAAGGCAAGATTAATTGATGTGGTTCCTGCAGAAACAGGAACTGTCATATTACCATTGTATACTGTAGCCATACCTGTAATTACAGTAGCCCATGAAGTACCTTTTAAATAACTAACATCATTGGTGTTTTGAAGATAAACAGTAAAACTACCTGTTACCGGAACTCCTGTAACTCCTGTTGTAAGAGTAAAACCAAGCGATGAAACATTGGTTCCTGTTACTAATGCAGTTAATTCTGATGCCGGAACTAGGTAACAACCTCTTAAAAAAGCATGTGATGCGTTTCCGTTTGGAGCTCTTGATTGTGTTGTAGCTCCATTTCCTACCGGAGCAACCACTGAAAGATTAACCTGGCCAAAAACTGAGCTCAGACTTGTAAGTAAAGCAAATAGGATCAAGTAAATTTTTTTCATTTTTTTTTCATTTTATAGATAAATATATAAAAATTTTTTATTCGTCTAACATTTTTAACGTTTAGACGAAATGTATCTACAACGATGCAGGTCAGCATTCATAAGGCTTGTACGATAGTTGATAAAATAAAAAAAGCTTCCTAAATGGAAGCTCTTTATTTTTGATAAAAATGCGCTGATTATTTTTTTGCGTCTGCTAAAAATTGAGCAAGACCAATATCCGTTAATGGATGTTTTAATAAAGCTGTAATTGCACTTAAAGGCGCAGTTATAACATCTGCACCAATTTTAGCACACTCAATAATATGCATTGGGTGACGAACGCTGGCTGCTAAAATTTCAGTTTCGTAACCATAGTTATCATAAATAATGCGGATATCTTCTATCAGTTTTAAACCGTCTGTACTAACATCGTCTAACCTGCCAATAAAAGGCGACATATAAGTAGCTCCTGCTTTTGCTGCCAATAAAGCTTGTCCTGCAGAGAATACTAAAGTGCAATTTGTTTTAATGCCTGCCTCAGTAAAATATTTAATGGCTTTAACACCATCTTTTATCATAGGTATTTTTACAACAATACGCGGATGTAATTTAGCCAAAGCTTCGCCTTCTTTAACCATACCGTCAAAATCAGTAGAAATAACTTCAGCGCTTACATCACCTGTAACAATATTGCATATATCTACATAGTGTTTTAAAATATTTTCCTGGCCTTTAATACCTTCTTTCGCCATAAGCGATGGGTTTGTGGTTACACCGTCCAAAACACCAAGATCTTGTGCTTCCTTAATTTGAGCCAGGTTGGCTGTATCGATAAAAAATTTCATAGTTAAATTATTTTTGCAGGCATAAAGTTATGCAATTGATAAAGAGTTTTTTCGAAAATACTATCAACACTTGGGTTGATTTGTAAACACTATACATTACAATTTTGAGAACAAAGCCAAGAAGTACTCCATGCACTTTGAAAATTAAAGCCACCGGTGATCCCGTCAATATTTAAAACCTCACCACAAAAAAATAAATTAGGCACCAGTTTACTTTGCATGGTCTTAAAATCTATTTCTTTTAAATTTACACCACCACAGGTTACAAATTCTTCTTTAAAAGTAGTTTTACCTTCCATTTTAAATTCGCTGTTACAAAGTTGCTCGGTTAATTTATTAATTTGCTTATAACTTATCTCTGCCCAGGGTTTAGTATTATCAATAGCTGCCGAGTGGCATAAAAATTCCCACAATCTTTTTGGAAGGTCAAATAAAGGATTAGTATATGGAAGCGCCTTGTGTTTTTCTTTTTGAGTTTGTTTTAAAACAACATCTACCTCGTTTGGTTTTAATGGAAATACCCAATTCACAAAAATGCCGGCATTATAATGTAATTCGTAAAATTCTTTTGCAGCAAATGCCGAAAGTTTTAAAACTGCAGGGCCACTTAAACCCCAATGGGTAATTAAAACCGGACCGCTATAATTTAGTTTACTGCCTGCTATTTTAACCTGTACATTTTGTACGCTTATTCCTTGCAGATCTTTTTTTATTTCTTCGTGGGGCAAATTAATGGTGAATAAACTCGGTATTGGTTCATTAATAACATGCCCAAGATCTTTAATAATATTATAGGCAGAAAGTTTGTTATGTCCGCCCAGCGCGCAAATAACGGCATTTGCAGAATAAGTGATCTGATCTGTCTTTATAATAAAAAGATCATCTTGTTTTTGAATGGAAAGAACATCACAAGAAATTTTTATTTCAATATTAAGTTCAGAAGTCAACTTTAAAAAAAGATCAACTATGGTTTGGCTGCTATTAGAGTAAGGAAACATTCTACCATCTTCTTCCGTTCTTAAAACAACGCCTTGCTGCCTGAACCATTCAATAGTTTCTGATACACTGAATTTCGAAAATACCTGTTGTAATTCTTTATTCCCTCTGGGATAATTTTTTACCAGTTCAGAATTTTCAAAGCAATGATGGGTAACATTGCACCTGCCGCCTCCCGAAACTTTTACCTTTGATAATAACTTATTTGTTTTTTCCAAAATGGTAATAGCATAATCAGGTTTACGCAAGGCTAAATTAATAGCAGCAAAAAACCCTGCAGCGCCACCGCCAATTACAATTATTTTTTTTTTATAGCTGATTATTTTTTCTTTTTACTGTAAATTAAAAATAACAGAACCGGTAATAAAAAAATATCGGCAAGCACAGCAATTATTACTGTTATACAAATTAAGAAACCGAAATAAAAGGTGCTCTGAAAGTCACTGGTCATAAGTGTTACAAAGCCCCCCAATAAAATAAATGTTGTTAATATAATTGGTTTTCCTGTTTCAAAATAAGTACGTTTAAAAGCATACATTAAACTTTTGCCATAACCCAATTCTATTTTTAAGCGCGAAATAAAATGTATGGTATCATCAGTTGCAATACCAAAAGCAATACTAAATACCAAAGAGGTGGCTGCTTTTAACTCTATGCCAGCATAACCCATTATACCACCAATAATAACCAACGGTATAACGTTTGGTATTATAAAAACCAACACCATACGCCAACTGCGGTGAAGAAAGAATGTGAGTATACCAATAACCAACAACGAGAATAAAAAACCCTGCGTCATATTATTTACCATATACTCGTTATTCCTGTCAATTAAATGTGCCGCTCCTGTAATTTCAAATTGTAACAAATTGGTGTTCACATTTTTTTCGATAAATGCAATTAAATTAAGGTTGTGTTGTGTTGCCTGTAAACTGCCCATATCCCTGATCTTAGCACTGATCCTGGTTTTTAACCCATCGGTAGTTATCAAACGTTTTACATCTCTATTCTTTTTATTGTTCTTTAATTGTTTGGAAATTGGTTCGTAATCTTCACTCCCCGGAAATTTTAAATTGTAATCGCTATTAGAGTTTTGGTAAATAGATCTTACTAAGCTCGATGGCGACAGTAAAAATCCGGCATCGTATTCTTTCCGTATAAAATCATCTACTTTGTTTAGTTCTGTTATTACGTCATAATCCCAAACCGATTTGTTTTTATCCTTTACAGTAATCAAGATCTCAAATGGCCTTACGCCACTATAGTTTTTATCAAAGAACATAAAATCTTGTTTTATTTTTACTTTATCGCTGAGGTCTTCTAATAAAATATTATTTACTTTTATTTTAGTTATGCCTATTACTGATAAAACAAGTATAACTCCAGAGATCACCAATATTGTTTTTTGATGCCGGAAGATCCAGAACAAACCGGTTCGCATTAAGTTATGCGTTCGGTTATTTGTGCCATGCACCGTAACTAATTTTTTGGGAGTGAAAAAATATAATAGCGATGGTAACAACGTGTAGGTTAAAATAAAAGCAATTGTAACCCCAATTGAAGTATAAATGCCAAATTCTTTTATGGGTTTTATGCTTGAAAAAAGTAACGATAAAAATCCCACAACAGTTGTAAGTAAAGTTAGGAAGGTAGGAAAACCAACTTCTTTTAAGATCAACGGATAAATTTTTCCGCGATCTGTACCTTTAGCTAATTCTTCAAAATACTTTGAAAAAAAATGAACTACATCACTCATGCCTGCAATAAATATCATGGTGGGCAACATTACCGTCATTATGTCTATGGATTTGCCGCAGAGTTTCATTATTCCTAATGTCCATAAAATAGAAATAAGCACAATAATAACCGGCACCACAATGCCGTAAAAACTTCTAAAACTGAACCATAAAAAAAGAACGATCACCACAAACGACAAACAAATAAAAACAACAAATTCTTTTTGGAGATTTTTGAGGTATACGTTTTGCGCAAAGATCCTTCCAACAAAATGGATCTCATCAAAATTAAAATCCTTTAACGTGCGTTCGATACCCGTTGCAAGCGAATCGCTTTTTAGTTTGGTTAAAAGATCATCTGTTTTTATATAAATACTAATTGATTTCGCGTTAAGCGGAAAAAAGGAACCCACCAAATGGGCTGACTGGTATATGGCAATACTGTCTTCTTTATAAAGTTCCTCGTTCTGAAAATGGAGAACACTTGTTTGCACCGGCACAATTCCGCCTAAAGAAAGTGTTTTTAAATTAGTGGGTGAAGTTACCCTTTGAACATATCTAAGGCGAGATAATTGCCTAGTCAGACTATCTACTTTTAATAAAAAATCCTTTTTAAAAATACCTTTATTGTTCTCTACTGCAACAAGTGCAAACTCATTATCGTACTCAAAAGTTTTGCGGTAGTTGTTATAAACCTCTAATTCGTGGTCTTCGTTAGGGAAAAAAGCCTCAAAATCATAATCAAACTTAATGTTTTGTAACTTGTAAACGCAGAAAAGAGAGAATACAAGAACAAAAACAATTATTATTAAATTATATGTTTTTTGATTTCTAATGACCGCAAATTTACACAACTATGAGCAAGAGGCAATTTAAAATTTATCTAATTTTTTTGTTAACTAGCTTTTTGGCTGCAAATTCGTTAGATTTTTTAAGATAGCTAAAACTATCTTTCCAAAATCTGCCTCTTTTCGCTCAAAAACATACGTTAACAAATTCATTACATAAAATTTAAACAGCCTCTAATAAAAACTTATATTTGAGACTTGTTTAATTAAACTTTAAATTCAATTATAAACCTAAATATTATGCCAAAAGGAATTTATAAAGTACCAACACCGGTAAACGAGCCAATTAAAAGTTATGCCTCCGGAAGTGCTGAGCGCAAAGAGCTACAAGCTATGTTAAAAGAATTACGTAGTAAAGAACTAGATATACCAATGTACATAGGGGCAGAGGAAGTACGTGGCACTACAAAAGTGCGCCTTGCGCCGCCACATGATCATAAACATACTTTAGGTCATTTTCATAAAAGTGAAAAACAACATGTTGAAATGGCCATAAAGGCAGCCTTAGCTGCAAAAGAAAAATGGCAAAACTTAAGCTGGGAGCATCGCGCCAGTATTTTTTTAAAAGCTGCTGAATTAATTGCAGGCCCATACCGCGCTAAATTAAACGCCGCTACTATGCTGGGCCAAAGCAAAAATGCTTTCCAGGCTGAGATAGATAGCGCTTGCGAGATAATTGATTTTTTAAGATTTAATGTACATTACATGACGGAGATCTATGCCGATCAGCCTATCTCAGGCCCCGGTGTATGGAATAGACTAGAGTGGAGGCCTTTGGAAGGATTTATTTACGCTTTAACGCCGTTTAATTTTACAGCCATTGCAGGAAATTTACCAACCAGTTGTGCCATGATGGGCAACGTGGTGGTTTGGAAACCAAGTAATACACAAGTTTATAGCGCTAATGTATTGATGGAGATATTTAAAGCAGCAGGTGTGCCGGATGGTGTAATTAATTTAATTTATCCAAGCGGACCAGATGCAGCAGATGTTGTGTTTAATCACAAAGATTTTGCAGGGATACATTTTACCGGCAGTACAGAAGTATTTCAAAATATCTGGCAAACCATTGGTAATAATATTCATAAGTACCGTTCGTATCCACGTATTGTTGGCGAAACAGGTGGAAAAGATTTTATTATGGCACATAGTTCTGCCGATGCTAAAGTTCTTTCGGTGGCTATTTCGCGTGGCGCTTTTGAGTATCAGGGACAAAAATGTTCTGCTGCCTCCCGTGCTTATGTTCCTAGTAATTTGTGGAATGAAGTAAAAGCTTATTTGGTAAGCGATCTTAAATCCATGAAAATGGGTCCGACAGAAGATTTTACCAATTTTATTAATGCAGTAATTGATGAAAAGAGTTTTGATAAATTGGCAAAATATATTGATGCTGCTAAAAAAGACAGCTCTGTTGAAATTATTGCCGGTGGAAATTACGATAAGAGCAAAGGTTATTTTATTGAGCCAACCATTATCGTTGCAAAAGATCCTAAGTATTTAACCATGTGCGAAGAGTTATTTGGACCTGTGTTAACACTTTATGTTTACGATGAAAAGAAATTTGAAGAAACATTAGAGTTGGTTGATAGTACTTCTATTTACGCATTAACCGGAGCTATTTTAGCACAAGACCGTTATGCTATTGAACTGGCAACAAAAAAATTAAGTAACGCAGCAGGTAATTTTTATATTAACGATAAGTGTACCGGGGCGGTTGTTGGTCAGCAACCATTTGGAGGGGCAAGAGGAAGCGGAACAAACGATAAAGCTGGAGCAAAAATTAATTTATTGCGCTGGGTTTCTCCGCGCACTATTAAAGAAACCTTTGCGCCACCAACAGATTATAAATATCCGTTCTTACAGGCAGATTAAATTTTATTTTTAAAACAAAAAGCAAGCTTAATATTTAGGCTTGCTTTTTTTATTTCCTCAAAATGGGATTAGTTTCCGGGCGTTTATTTTCCGATATTTGATCAAATACCGTGAGGAAATAAATAATCACAGGAGTTAACAACCAATACCAGAATAGTATCAAACATATTTATTACATATTATTTATTTTTTTAGCTAATTGTTTTTTTTGCCAGAATTATATGGATACAATTGCGCTAAAAATAAAGAAGGCAAAAGATGATAGTGTCAAAATTCTTGTTTATAACAAATATATTTCTGATAAATACGATCTGTTATCGAGCCAAAAAGATTCTATTTATGAGCTTATTCTTTCTATTGGAAAAAAATCTTCAAATAAAAGAATGTTATGTTTTGCGTTATTAAGACAAGGTTATTTTTTAGATAGTCGTAGTGAAAACAACAAAGCTCTTGAGAAGTATTTTGAGTTACTAACCGAAGCGGAAAAAATAAATTTTATTTGGGGTAGGTTAATTGCTCATAACAGAATAGGTTCTGTTTATATGAAAGAAAAGAACAATGAATTTGCAATAAAGCAATATCATTATTCTATTCCACTTGCAAAGCAAATTAATGATAGTGCTGATCTTTCTGAAAATTATGCTATGCTTGCTACTATTTATAATAATAGCGAAAGATTTGATTCATCTCTTTATTACAATCAAAAAGCTTTGGCTATTAGAGAGATATTTGGTGGGAAAATAAATTTAGCAAATTCGTATAATAATATTGGACTAACTTATAAAAGCCTAAAGGATTACGACAAGTCGTTGGAATATTTAATAAAGAGTTTAAAAATACGCGAACAGCAAAGGGATTTTAAAGGCATGGCAGGTTCTAATATTAACATAGCTAATGTTTTAAAAGCTCAAAAAAAATTTAAAGAAGCGCTTGATTTTGTTAATGCCGGAATAGAAATAGCATATAAAAGTAAAACGGGAGATTTTTATCTTAATGGGTTATTTGCAAAAGCAGAAATATTTTATAAGCTAAATAGCTTTAAAGAATCTGCCGATCAATACAGGCGATGTAGAACGGTTAACGATTCTATAAAAAAAGAAAGTATAAATAAAGAAGTAGCAGAACTGCAATCGCGTTACGATAGTGATAAAAAGGATGCAGATCTTAAATTAAAAGAAGAGCAAATTAAATCAAAAACAGCGCAAAATTCAAAACAAAAAATATTGATAGCTGCATCTTGTTTAGCCTTATTAATGGCTTTATTGGCTGTTTTCTTTATTTACAGAAGCTTCAGGCTAAATAAAAAGAATGCTGTACAACTTGCATTTAAAAATCATTTGATCGAAGAAAAGAACAAAGAAATAACCGATAGTATAAATTACGCCCGTTTAATTCAACAAAGTTTATTAGCATCCGAATCTATGCTTGATAAAAATTTGAAAGAACATTTTATTTTATACAAACCCAAAGACATTGTAAGTGGCGATTTTTACTGGGCCTCTGAATCGAAAGAAGGATTTTTATTGGCTTGCGTGGATTGTACTGGACATGGTGTGCCCGGTGCATTTATGAGTCTAATAGGTAAAGAGAATTTAGATAAAGCAATTGTAAAAACAAGCAGTCCTAAACAAATATTAACCGAGTTAAATAAAGGTGTAAAAAGATCATTGAACCAAAACAGCCCGGGCAATAGTAATCGCGATGGCATGGATGCAGCAATAGTAAGAATTGAAAATAATAATGCTGTTTCAAAAGTTTATTATTCTGGCGCTAACCGTCCGTTGTGGATCATTAAGAAATCTACTGGAACTCTGGAAGAAATAAAAGCAACCAAACAGGCAATAGGTGGTTTTACAAACGATAACCAGGAATTTGAAGAGCATGAATTAATTCTGAATTATGGAGATATGATCTATATATCAACTGATGGCTATGCTGACCAATTTGGAAGTGATAAAAATAAAAAGTTAACTACCAAACGTTTTAAAGATCTATTGCTCTCTTTACATAAATTAAAAGCCCAAGAACAAAAGCAGGAACTGGAAGGTTTTTTTATGAACTGGAAGGGTAAAAGCGAACAATTAGATGACCTGTTAGTAATAGGTATAAAGATATAATTGTTAAAATTATTCGATTTTTTGAATCTAAACGTTTAAATCATTATGTTAGCTAAATAAATTAGCAAACACACACATCTTATGAAATTAAAATTACCCTTAATTGCAACAGCTTTGTGCCTTTCCTATGGCCTGAGCGCGCAAACCGGAAAGGTAGCGTTAAAAAATAATGCTGTCCAGGTACAAAACCAGGACGTAAATATTACTAAAAGAACCTGCGGTACAGCAGAGCCTGGAGCAGAATGGGATGCCTGGTTCAATAAACAAGTAGAAGCGTTTATGGCTGCAAATCCGGAAAGTAAAACGCAAATGATTCCTTATACAATTCCGGTAATAGTGCACGTTATAAGTTCTACTGCAACACCGGTAGGAACTTTTCCAAATTTAGCACAAGGACAAATTAACTCTCAAATAACAGTTTTAAATGCTGATTTCGCAGGAACAGGTTTAAACAATGGAAACCTTCCAGGTGTTTTTACAAGTGCTAAAGCAAATACACAGATAACTTTTTGTTTAGCACAAAAAAATCCAAGTGGCGTAACTTTAGCAGAGCCGGGAATTGATAGACTTGGTTATCAAACTATGGGTTGGAATAATCCAGCCGGTGCCGCATACAACACCCCTGCAACTTTTCAGGCATATATGAATGGTACTATAAAACCTGCCAGTATCTGGGATCCTACACGTTATATGAATATCTGGATCAGTGATGTAAATGCCGGGGCGGGTTTATTAGGTTATGCTACATTTCCTTCAGGTACAGGTTTAACAGGAATTGGACCTGCTTTTGGAACAGCAACTACAGATGGTTTATGGTGTTGGTCAAGAGCTTTTGGATCTAATTCAATTTTCCCTAGCGGAACTTACGACGCAACATACAATAAAGGAAGAACTGCAACTCACGAAATAGGTCACTGGGTTGGTTTACGCCATATCTGGGGCGATGGAACCTGTGCTACTGATTATTGTAATGATACTCCTCCGGCACAAACATCAAACTTTGGTTGCCCTACACATCCTCATAAATTAGGTATTTGTAGTGGTAACACAACAGGTGAAATGACAATGAACTTCATGGATTACACTGATGATCCTTGTATGTATATGTTCACTAACGATCAAAATACGCGTATTCAAACTGCAATGGCTAATGGTACTTACCGTAGTTTATTAAATACAAGTTCAGCTACATTATGTACCATTGCTCCGGCAACTCCAACTGCAAATTTCAATATGGCAACTACCGGTTGTATTGGTTCTGCTGTTTCTGTAACAAATAGTACTAATGGTACGCCTGCTCCAACTTATAGCTGGAGTTCAAGTCCATCAGCAGGTGTTACTTTTAATCCAAATAGTACATCATTATCTCCCTCTATAAACTTTGCCAGCGCAGGCGTGTATAACATTACCGTTGCTGCTACAAACTCTTTAGGTACAAATTCAAGTGTTAAAACTATTACAATAAATAGTTGTGCTGTAATTTGTGGAGATACTCTAACTAATGTTTCACCAACCGGAACTTTATTGGTTGGAGCTGCAGGATCTGATACAGCAACTCCTGGTTGTAGTCCTAAAGCTGGTTACATCATGGGTTCTAACTGTTATGATGACAAAGAAAAAGCTGAATATTTCCCTGTAAGCATGTATAGCGCCATCGCATCACCTCAAATTAAATCGGTAATTGTTATCTTCTATAAAGACGGAACTAAAGGTACTGGTGGTAATAGCTCAACTGCGGTTAACTTAAGGTTGTATAACGGAACGATGGCTGGTGGCCCAACAGGAACAACTACGCCTTTTGCAACTGTAAATGCTAACATTGGAAATATCTTAGCTGTAACTGCAACTAACTCTATTAACTACGTTGGTCAACAACCAATAGTTTATACTAACCCAATTTTAAGACCTTACAGGTATATATTGGCTTCTCCGGTTAACGCACCTGCTACTAATGGATTCTTTGCTTCAATCACACTTCCAACAGCAGCTGGTGACACAGCGGTAATAATGGATGATGCGAGTATTGCAACGGGTACAAACTGGGAGTTATGGAGTAATAATGCATGGTATAATCTTTCTACAGCATGGGGTGGTTATGATGCAAGTATGGCTATTTTACCTGAAATGCAATGTGGTGTAACAGGTATTAACAAAAACTCTGTATTAGATGCAAATATCAGTTTACATCCAAATCCATCTAACGGTTTAATTAATATTATTACAACATTACCAAATGTGCAGAATTTAGATATAACTATTCATAATTCATTAGGCCAGTTGATCTCAAATACTAAGCACACTGGTGTTACAAGTAATGTGTTTAGCATGGATCTAAGCAGTTATGCAAATGGTGTTTACATTGTAACCGTTAATAACGGTGAAGAAAAAATTGTTAAGCGCTTAATTTTAAGTAAATAATATTGATGATGTAACTTTTAAGAAGGCCCCGCATTCCGGGGCCTTTTTTATTAATACTCAATTGTTCAATTCAATAAACATTGCTATTGTTAAAAATTAAAACCAACTAAGCAAAAAGCCCGTCTTTATTGCTTTATTTTTGAGATGTACAATGGCAGCACCAAAACGACAAGCGGAAATGAGTTTAAAGGAAGTAATTGCCTTAATTACACTATTAGACGATCCTGATGAGGTTATTTACGTACAGGTAAAAGATCGTTTTGTTGTTCTTGGACCACCTGCTATTCCTCATTTAGAGACAGCTTGGGAAAATAGTTTCGACGCTATTATGCAAAAGCGCATCGAAACAATAATCCATACAATTCAATTCGAAACTCTTCAAAAAGCACTTAAGAACTGGGCTAAAGTAGATCAGGATGATCTTTTAAAAGGAATTTTAATTTTAGCACGTTACCAATATCCCGACCTTGACGAGAATAAGATCAAGAAACAACTGGCTACTATAAAACAAGATGTTTGGTTAGAACTGCATGAAGACCTTACTGCACTTGAGAAAGTAAAGATAATTAACCACATTTTATTTGAAGTGCACCAGTTCAGCGGTAACATTACTAATTATCACGCGCCGCAAAATTCGTTCCTCAATAATGTTTTAGAAAGCAAAAAAGGAAATCCTTTAATGCTAAGCGTTGTTTATCTTTTAATTTGTAACGAATTAAAGATCCCGGTATATGGTATCAACCTGCCACAACACTTTGTTTTAGCCTATTTGAACGAAGAGGCTAATTTAATTGATGTGAACAATAAAACACTTTCAAACAATATTTTATTTTACATTAATCCTTTCAGCAAAGGTTTATTGTTCAATCAAAAAGATATTGACCAGTTCTTAAAACAATTAAATTTAGATCTTGAGCCAAAATATTATCTGCCTTGTAGTAATATTGATATCATTAAACGCTGCATCAATAACCTTATTTTTTCTTACGAGAAACTTGGTTACATTGAGAAGGTAGAAGAGTTAAAAGGTCTGGATGCCCAGCTATAAGGCTAAAATAACAATTTCAAAAAAAATGTTATTATTGTTTTATTTGTCTAAAATTAGGTTTACCTTTAATTAAAATTTAAAACCCATGAAAAAAATATTATTAACTCTTTCTTTAGTTGCACTATTCAGCGCTGCAACTCAAGCACAAGATCCTGTAAAAAGCAAATCTACTAAAACAACTAAAAAAGAAAAAGAAGTAGTTAATCCTGATGGAACAACTACGGTTGTTACCGAAGAGAAAACAACAACATCTACAACTACTGAACCAACTAAAAAAGAAGAGCCGAAAAAATCAGGAACAAGAATGGCTATAAATGAAAAAGGTACTTCGGGTACAAAAGCTACTACAAATAAAAAAGAAGCTAAGTCAGAGCCAAAAGATGAGTCAACAAGTCCAACAGGACCAACAACAAAACCTCACTAATCTTTAATTATTATAAAATTAAAAAGCCTCTGAAAAGAGGCTTTTTTTATGACTTTTTGCGTTGATTTAATTCATCGCGAATTTTAGAGGCTAACTCGTATTGCTCTTCGTCGAGGGCTGTTTGTAAAAGGTTCTTTAGCTCCTCTGTACTTTTGCCTTTGTAATCATCCATACTTGTTGTCACAGGCGTTTCAGAAAGCTCGGCAACCTGCTCAGTTTCTTCAGCAGAGGCAAGAGGCTCATCATCCAATACAATACCGGCACTTTTTAAAATAAATTCGTAAGTAGAAATTGGACATTTAAACCTAACAGCAATAGCAATGGCGTCGCTTGTGCGCGCATCTATCTCAACTTCTTTAGTACCATCGTTACACAATAATTTAGCGTAAAAAATACCTTCTACAAGGTTATAGATCAATACTTCTGTTACTGTAATATCAAACGTTTGTGAAAATGTCTTAAAAAGATCGTGTGTTAAAGGCCTGCTCGGGCTCATTTTCTCTAACTCAATAGCAATAGCCTGTGCTTCAAATCCACCAATAATAATAGGTAATCGCCTGCTCCCGGTCGTTTCTCCCAATACAAGGGCATAAGCACCACTTTGTGTTTGGCTATAGGATAATCCTACTATTTCTAAACGGACTTTTTTCATCAAGTACTTGTAGATTCTAATTTAAGAATAAATTTTTGTTTAATTCTGATTTGCCTTAAATTTTTTAACTGCTTCGGTAAATTTAGGGATAATGGTAAAGGCATCGCCTACAATTCCATAGTCTGCCGACTTGAAAAAAGGCGCTTCTTTATCGTTATTTATAACCACAATGGTCTTACTGCCGTTAACACCGGCTAAATGCTGTATAGCACCTGAAATGCCAATGGCAATATATAAATTAGGACGAATAGCAACACCTGTTTGTCCAACATGTTCATGATGCGGTCTCCAGTGCATATCGGCAACCGGACGAGAACACGCAGTTGTAGCACCTAAAGCAGAGGCAAGGTCTTCAACTATCTTCCAATTTTCTGGTCCTTTTAAACCTCTTCCAGCACTCACTACTAATTCTGCTTCCGGTAATGGTATCATACCGCCAACATCGTTTGATTTAGTTTCTTTTATTACAATTTTAGAAGCAATTGCAGAAAGATCTGCGTTAAAATCAGTAACACTTGCCTTGTTTTCTCCCAATTTTACAGGAAAACTGTTTGGTAATAGGGATATAACTTTCAGATCGCTTGTAATACTGTAAACAGCAGTTGCTTTTCCTGAAAAAACATTTTTCTTCACTTCAAAACTGCTTCCGTTAATGGTTGGAAAATCTACAGCTCCCGCAACTAAACCTGCTTTTAACTTTGCTGCTAATCGCGGTGCAACGGCTTTTCCAACAATATCAAAAGCAAAGATAATTATTTTGGCATTCTCTGCTTTGGCGGCTTGCTCAACAGCAGCGCTAATGAACATGGCATCTGCACTCATTTTATCATTTTTAATTGATAAAATTTTTGTTGCTCCTGCTTTTCCAATTTCTTCTAACTGCTCTGCCGATGCATTATTTACAACAGCTGTAACGCTTGATCCGGTTAGCTCAGCAACTTTTGCAGCGTAATTAACGCATTCTAAAGATGCTTTTTTTACACGGCCTTTATTAATTTCGGTATAAACTAGTACTGACATTATTTATAGTTTTTTTGTATGATTATTAATTAAATAACTTTTGCTTCTGTATGTAAAAGACTTACCAACTCATCTAAATTATCTTCGGTTATCATTTTGCAGGTAGTACGACCCGGGTTTAAAACGTAAGATTTGATAGAGGTTAAAGCTGTTGTTGCACCAGCAGCAACTACAGTTAAAGGTTTTGTTCTTGCAGCCATAATACCACGCATGTTTGGTATGCGTTGTTCTGCCATACCTTTTGCGCAGCTTATTACTAAAGGCAATTCGCATTCAACAACCTGTGTGCCGCCATCTACATCCTGTTCAACAGTAGCTTTGTTACCTGCTATATCAAGCTTAGTAGCTAATGATACAAATGGCAGATCTAATACACCTGCTATCATGCCACCAACCGATGCGCCGTTATAATTGATAGTTTCTTTTCCAACCAAAATAAGATCGTAAGCATTTGCTTTTGCATAATTTGCAATTTGTTCTGCTACAAAAAAAGCATCAGGACCATCGCCATCTATTCTTACTGCATCGTCGGCGCCAAGGGCCAAACCCTTTCTAATGGTAGCTTCGCTATCGGTTAGGCCAACATGTATAATGGTAACCTTCTCGGCTAAATTAGCTTCTTTTAATTCTAAAGCCCTTACAAGAGCATACCACTCGTCATATGGATTAATTACAAAAGTTATTCCGGCACTGTTAAACTTTGTGTCACCTTCTGTAAATTGAATTTTTGAAGTTGTATCGGGTACGTTACTTATTGCTACTAAAATTTTCATATCTGAAACAATTAATTTTAAAGAGTTGCAAAAATATAAAATAAAATCCCTAATTACAATCCATTTTTAGTGAATAAAGGCTCATTTTTTCTAATATTTTAAACATTTTAAGCAAAATGAATTTTCAACTAAAGTGCAAAACCAAATTTTCATTATCTTTACATGTATAATTTTCAATATGGACGTAAAATCGCAATTAATAGAGATCTTAAAAAAAGAGGATTATACCTTTAATCAACTGGCAGAATATTTGGGAATGAGCGAAGTGGAGTTGACCGGCGCTTTAAACAATAAAACACTAGAATTAAGAAATTTGGAGTTAATTTCAAAAGCCCTTAGAGTACCGTTATACAGTTTTTTCAGATCAGAGAATTTTAAGATCGATTACAAAGAAAAACCATACTACATAAACAAACTTTTGACTGAAGAAGATGCTATTAAAGATGCTAGTTCTTTGCAAGGAGAAATAGATCTTTTAAAGCAGATCATTTATTTAAAAGAAGAACAGCTCAAAAGGCTCAATGTTACTAAATAAGCGCTCATCTTTGTTAATGAGTATATTTGTATTATAATTAAATATGGCCTTCGATCTTTTTATTACTTTATTACTAATCTTATTGAATGGATTTTTTGTTGCGGCAGAGTTTGCCCTGGTAAAAGTTCGCGCGTCTCAACTCGATGTTAAAATTCAAAAAGGAAGTTCAAGGGCAAAACTAGCCAAGACACTTTTATCAAAGTTAGACGCTTACCTTTCTGCTACACAATTAGGTATTACTTTGGCTTCGTTAGCATTGGGTGCCGTTGGTGAAGAAGTTATCTCGCACTTGGTGCTAAGAGTGTTTTCAGATACCGGACTTGTAACTAATCCGCTTACTATACATAGTATTTCATTACCAATTGCTTTAACCTTACTTACCTTTTTTCACGTAACACTAGGCGAGCAGATCCCAAAAATGATCGGCATAAAATACAGTCTTGCGGCTATACTTTTATGTGCATGGCCTTTACGCATCTTTTATTTTATCTGTTCGCCATTTATATGGTTATTGCATAAAACCTCGAGTGTAGCACTTCGTATTATGGGAGTTACCAAAACCGGCGAAGACGACGTGCATACTGAAGAAGAATTACGTTTAATTTTAACAGAGAGTGAAGAAGGCGGTGCTATTAAGCCAAGTGAGAATGAATTGATACAGAACGTTTTTGATTTTGACGACCGTATCGTAAAACAAATTATGGTGCCGCAGAACAGGGTAGTAGCGCTGGATGTAGAGTTAGGAAGAGGTGAAATAACCAAGCGTGTTATTGAAGAAGGTTTTTCGCGGATACCAATTTATTTAGGAGATATTGATAATGTAATTGGTATTGTGCACAGTAAAGATCTTTTAAAAGCTTTAATTGAAAATAGGTTCAGAACATTAAAAGATATTATGCGCCCTGTGCATTTTATTCCAGAGAGTATGAAGATAAACGAATTGTTGCGCGATTTCCAGAAGCATCATATTCAAATGGCCATTGTTACCAACGAGTTTGGTTCTACTGCCGGTTTAATTACCATGGAAGATATTATTGAAGAATTGGTTGGAGAGATACAGGATGAACACGATGAGGAAAAACCAAACGTTGAGAAAAAAAGCGAGACCGAATATATTGTAAACGCACAGGCAACCATTGCTGATGTGAACGAAGCACTTCCTATTGCATTGCCTGAGAACTCTCATTACGAAACGGTTTCAGGATACATTAATTACATCTTTGGTAGAATTCCTGCGGTAAACGATAAACGTAAAAAAGATGGTTACGAATTAACTATTTTAAAACGCACTCGTCAAAGTGTTGATACTGTAAAACTGATAGTTTTAGAAGAAGAATAAATTTAGTCCTGATAGCTAATAACTATTCCCTAATAACTAGATAATGAACCAACGCGAATTATTCCTAAGGCATGTAGCTCAGACATCTGATCTGCCTTTACTTGGCGTTGATGTAAATATTAAAGAAGCAAAAGGCGTAAAGCTAATTGATGAGAACGGGAAAGAATACATTGATCTTATTAGCGGAATTTCTGTAAGTAATGTTGGACATTGTCATCCAAGCGTTGTAAGTGCTATTAACGAACAAACACAAAAATTCATGCACTTAATGGTGTATGGCGAGTTCAATCAAAGTCCGCAGGTTAAGTATGCAAAAATGCTTACCGATCTTTTACCTGAAAAATTAAATTCTGTTTATTACACTACCAGCGGCAGCGAGGCCGCCGAAGGCGCATTAAAATTAGCCAAGCGTGTTACCAACCGGACTGAGATAATTTGTTTTAAAAACGCTTATCACGGCAGTACGCATGGCGCTTTAAGTGTAATGGGCGATGAGTTCTTTAAAAATTCTTTTCGTCCGCTATTGCCGGATATTAAAATTTTAGAATTAAATAATTTAAAAGAGCTCGAACAAATTTCTTCCAAAACAGCTGCCGTTATTATAGAGCCAATTCAAGGCGAAGCAGGCGTGAGGGAAGCGAACAAAGAATTTTTAAAATTATTGCGCGAAAAATGCGATACCCATTGCGCTCTATTAATTTTTGACGAGATACAAACCGGTTTTGGAAGAACAGGATCTTTATTTGCCTTTGAGAAATTTCATGTTGTGCCTGATATTTTATTAGTTGCAAAAGGTATGGGAGGTGGTTTACCTATTGGCGCTTTTATTTCTTCCAATAAATTAATGGGTTGTTTAACTAATGATCCTGTATTAGGACACATCAACACATTTGGCGGTAACGCTGTTTGTGTAGCTGCAGCAAAAGCAACTTTAGAAGTAATTGTAGAAGAAAAATTAGCAGCACGCGCCAATCAAATTGAAAAAATAATTAAAACACATTTACTACATGCATTAATAAAAGAGTTGCGCGTGTTTGGTGCTTTAGGTGCTGTTGAATTTGAAACTGAAGCATTAAATATGCAAGTAATTAAAAGTTGTATTCAAAACGGAGTAATTACAGATTGGTTCTTATTTTGTCCAACAGCCATGCGTATTGCACCACCATTGACCATTACCGATAATGAGTTAATAAACGCAATTCAAAAAATTAAAACTGTTTTAGACCAGGTAAAATAAATCCATAAAAAAACCGTGCAAGAATATCCTACACGGTTAATTTTCTTAGAGCGATAAAATTATTTTGTAACCGGCACTGTTAAGTATATCTCTACTTTATCATTTCCTCCTTTACTTTTTTTCATTACACCATAATCGCCGGCCATTACAGTCATAGTGCCATTAAAAACAGCTTTGTCTTTACCTTCTTCAGTAAATGTAAAAGGTAACTCAATAACTTTTGTAGAATCTTTCATGTGTAGAGTACCTTTTGCAATAAAGCCTGTAGCTGAACTTGTAATTTCGGTTGAGGTAAAAGTGATCTTAGGAAATTTTTCAGCGTCAAAAAAATCAGCAGATAATAAATGCGCATCTAGCCTGTCATTACCCGCTTTTAATGTTTTAACATCTATTGAGGCTATAATTTTTGAATCCTTTAAATTAGCCTTATCAAAATTAATTGTCGAGCTTAAATTGCTAAAAGTGCCTTTTTTACCGGCACCGTCAAAATTAACAGTACTGGTTTTTTCATCAGCTTTCCATAGAATAGAAACTGTAAAGGCACTTGTTAATAACACTAAAAGAGCGATCGTTAAAATGTGTATTTTCTTCATGTTTTGGGTTTAAAGTTTGAAGTTTAAAAATACAAAGGTTTTTACAAAACCAAAAAATTAACAAGGTTTTATATTAGAATCTATTCCTAAAATTTGTTATTTTTATAGTCTAAAATTTAAAGACATGGGATTATTTGATAAACTGAAAAATGAATTCATTGATATTATCGATTGGGTTGATAATACAAATGATACGATCGTGTGGAAATTTCCACGTTACCAGAATGAGATAAAAATGGGTGCTAAGCTTACTGTGCGTGAGAGTCAGATAGCTGTATTTATGAACGAAGGTAAAATTGCCGATGTGTTTCAACCCGGTATGTATACTTTAAGTACTGAAAATACACCATTGCTTGCAACATTAAAAGGTTGGAAGTATGGATTTAATAGTCCTTTTAAAGCTGATATATTTTTTATTAGTACAAGACAATTTATTGATCAAAAATGGGGAACTAAAAATCCTATTACATTAAGTGATCCGCGTTTTGGTTTTATTGAATTAAGAAGTTTTGGTTCTTTTGCTTTTAGAGTGACTGATGGCGCTAAATTCATAAAAGAGATCGCAGGAACTGATGAGAATTTTACAACTGAAGAAGTTACTGAGCAATTGCGCAGCATGATCGTTACCAAGTTTACGGATGCTGTAGGCGAAGGAAACATTCCTGTAGAAAAATTTGCTGCTAACATGGATGAGTTATCTAAGTTAGGTCACGAGAAATTAAATACAGACTTTTTAGAGTACGGATTGACCATTACAAAATTCTTAGTTGAAAACGTATCTATGCCGGAAGAGTTGAAAAAAGAAATTTTCAATTACTCACGTTTAAATGCAATTGATCTGAATAAATTAGCACAATTTAATACCGCGAATGCTATTAGTGATGCTGCAAAGAACGAAGGTTTAGGTGGCGCAGGAATAGGTATGGGTGTTGGAATGGGAATGGGTAACATGATGACCAACATGTTCAACAATCAAAATACAAATCAGAATAATAATAATAATGGTAATAATGTAGTGCCACCACCCATCGTCGTACAATTCCACGTGGTTGTAAATGGTGCACAGGCTGGTCCTTTCAGCTTACAACAATTACAGGCAATGGCAGCTTCGGGACAATTAACAAAAACCAGTTTAGTGTGGAAAGCAGGAATGCCAAATTGGTTAGCAGCAGAAACGCAGGCAGAATTAGTTTCATTATTCAATAATGTTCCGCCGCCGATCGCTTAAATTTAATTTTGACTAAACATTAAAAAAGCCCCTGAAGTTTCGGGGGCTTTTTTTTGGTGTATAATATTATTTTATTTCCCGCTTAAAAGATGTTAATTTTGCGCCTATGAATTTTTGGAAAAGACTTAAGTTTTACGGTTTTGGTTTTGGTTTAGGGTTATTAGTTTGTTTCGCAATGTTTGGCACGCGTAGTTGTGTTTCGCCAAACGAACAAAAAATGCAGGAATTGATTTTTCAGAATTTTAAATTATCCGAAAAAGCTTCGTGCAAATTAAAATGCCTTTGGAAAAATGACATATTGTTGAAAGTTGAGCTAAGGCATTTTGAAGTGAATTACGATGTAAGCGATGTTCACAAAGAACCTTGCGGTGAGTATTATATTCAGCCCAAAGAAGAGTTTAAAGATAAATATAATTACAAACTCATTATTTACGACTGCGATACTATCTCTAAAATTGAGGATATAAGCATTGCCGCAACCAACACCTGCAATTGTCAATAGCCCCTTTATATAACGACGAGAGCTTTATGCGCGAAGCCTTAAAGGAGGCTCAAAAAGCATTTGATAAGGACGAAATTCCTATTGGAGCTATAATTGTTGCGGAGAATAAGATCATTGCAAGAGCCCATAATTTAACCGAAACCCTTAATGATGTAACAGCCCATGCAGAGATGCAGGCCATTACTTCTGCCGCAAATTATATTGGGGGTAAATACTTAACCGAGTGTACACTATATGTAACTATTGAGCCATGTGTGATGTGTGCAGGCGCTTTAGCCTGGAGTCATATTACTAAAATAGTTTATGGTGCCAGCGAAACCAAAAAAGGCTTCTCTTTATTGGAAAAAAACCTGCTTCATCCTAAAACAGAGGTTGTAAAGGGGGTTTTAAGCGAAGATTGCGAAAAAATAATGAAGGATTTTTTTGTTAAGAAGCGTAAATAATTGTTTTTGGCATTATTTTTGGATAACTTTGAGTATAAATTAACAACCATGAAAATTTTAAAAACATTATCCATTTCATTTTTATTAGGCGTTGCAGTGCTTAATTCTGCTGCTTTTGGTAAAAACAACAGCGTTTCAGTTAATTTCTCTGATATTCCTGTAAAAACGGTTTGCATTAAAAATGCGGCTGCAGCAGATGCTAATAAATTTTTCTCAGAGGCAACTACACTGTTTTTTGAAGTGTACAAAGCTGGTTCAAAAGAAGAAGTAGCTAAAATAGTTGCATCTTTAAAAAAGGATGCTGCTGTTGAAAACGTTATTGAAGGTAAATTAACCGGCGATTATCAATCAATTACTATCATATTAAAATCAGCAAAAAATAAAGCCTGGTTTGCTTCAGAATTTAAGAAAGCAGGTTTAAATACTGTCCGAATTAATAACAACCCCATTGTTGAGGTTGAGAAAATGTAATTTTTAAATAAATTAATTTTGAAAGCCAAACAAATATGTTTGGCTTTTTTATTTCAAAAAAATACAATTCATGGCTAAAGCCTTTTCAAATACTTTTTTAAAACCCCGATCTTAAGGTCGGGGTTTGACAGACTGCATAATTTCGTGGACTTTAGTCCAACCAATAAGAATATTGAATTTATACGTAATTTTAAAACATGATAAACGCACACAAAATTTTATTCGATACTGTTCAGCAAGCACTAACACAAGTTTATAGTATAAGCAACCCCGTAATTACTTTTCAAAAAACAAGAAAAGAATTTGAAGGCGATCTTACTTTGGTTACTTTTCCTTTTATTAAAGAAACTAAAAAATCGCCCGAGCAATTAGGACAAGAACTGGGAGAATATCTTGTTAAGAATAATACAAACGTTTCTGCATTTAATGTAGTAAAAGGTTTTTTAAATATCTCGTTGACCAATCAATTTTGGTTAGGTTATTTTAATTCTATCAAAGATTCAAATACAATTGGTTATAAAAAAGAGAACAGCTCCGGCAAAACTATTATGCTCGAGTATTCATCTCCAAATACAAACAAACCTTTGCACTTAGGACACGTACGTAATAATTTATTGGGCTTTTCGGTAGCGCAGATCTTAAAAGCAAATGGACATAACGTTATTAAAGCAAATATTATTAACGACCGTGGAATTCATATTTGTAAAAGTATGTTGGCCTGGCAAAAGTTTGGTAATGGCGAAACGCCTGCCAGTAACGGTTTAAAAGGCGATTTTTTTGTAGGTAAATATTATGTTGCTTTTGATAAAGAAAACAAAAAGCAAATAGAGGAATTAATGGCTGTTGGAAAAACAAAAGAAGAAGCTGAAAAAAAATCTCTTTTAATGTTGGAAGCACAAGATATGCTTCGCAAATGGGAAGCCGGCGATAAAGAGGTAGTTGATCTTTGGAAGACAATGAATGGCTGGGTTTACGATGGTTTTGCTGTAACTTACAAAACGCTTGGTGTTGACTTTGATAAAATGTATTACGAAAGCAATACTTATTTATTAGGCAAAGAAATTATTGAAGAAGGATTAAAGAAAAATGTTTTCTACAAAAAAGAAAATGGCAGCGTAGCTATTGATCTGAGTGGTGAAGGTTTAGATGAGAAAATTGTATTAAGAAGTGATGGCACCAGCGTTTATATTACACAGGATATTGGAACTGCTATTGAACGTTTTAAAGAATTCCCGCAACTAAGTCAATTAATTTATACGGTTGGTAACGAGCAGGATTATCACTTTAAAGTACTATTTAAGATCTTAGAAAAATTAGGCTATGCCTGGGCAAAAGAATGTTATCATTTAAGTTATGGTATGGTTGAGTTGCCTGAAGGAAAGATGAAGAGTAGGGAGGGTACCGTTGTAGACGCTGATGAATTAATTGATGAGATGTTAGCCACTGCAACTGCAACTACAAAAGAGTTAGGTAAGGTTGACGATTTTAATGAACAAGAATTTAAAGAGTTGAATCGCTCAATAGGTTTAGGAGCGTTAAAATATTTTATCTTAAAAGTAGATCCTAAAAAGAAAATGTTGTTCGATCCTAAAGAGAGTATTGATTTTAACGGACATACAGGTCCATTTATTCAATACACTCACGCGCGTATAAAATCGGTGTTACGTAAAGCGGCTTTTGATTTCGGAAAAGGCGAAGCTAAAGTTGAAATGAGCGCTATTGAAAAAGAACTGGTTAAATTTATTTATGATTTTGAAGGCGTGGTGGCTGAATCAGGAACTGCTTTTAATCCTGCTTTGGTAGCTAATTACATTTACGAAGTAACTAAACTGTATAATCGTTTTTATCATGAGTGCCCGATCTTAAAAGAAGAAGACGAGAACATTAAAATTTTCAGATTACAACTTTCAAAATTATGTGCGCAGGCAATTGCCAACGCTATGAATTTATTAGGTATTGTTGTACCTGAAAAAATGTAATAAATTAAACATGAAATTCTTTTCCGATTTTTTTAAAGCCATAGGCAATTGTTTTAAAGCTTTTCCGGTACTTTTCGAGAAAGGTTTGTGGCCATACATGTTTATTTGTTTGGCGGGGTGGTTGTTACTATGGGTGCTAAGTATTTACGGTTTATTTATTTTTGCCGATGCGCTTTCTGAATGGATGAGTGGCTATGTTGACTTTAATGCTATTCCTGAAACCGGCCACTGGCTTTCGTTTGCAAAGCCTTATTTGATAGGTACATTTCAGTTTTTGGTAAAAGTATTGTTTAAGTTGTTGTTCTGGTTTGCAAGCAGCACACTTATTAAATATGTATTGCTGATGATCTTATCACCGGTGTTTTCTTTATTGTCAGAAAAGGCAGAAGAAAAGTTAACAGGCAATACTTATCCTTTTGTATTCAAACAATTATTAAAAGATATATTAAGAGGTATTGCTATTAGTTTCCGCAATATGTTGTTAGAATACTTTTTTATTTTCTCCTGCTTTGTTGTTTCAATCATATTTCCACCGCTGTTTGTTATTACAACGCCTTTCTTATTCTTTTTGGGTTGGTATTTTATCGGTTTCTCTTTATTGGATTATAATTGCGAACGTCATAAATATGGTATCTCACAAAGCATACAATTTATAAAAAAAAATAAAGGCACTGCCTGTGGCATTGGCTTTGTTTACAGTTTTTTTATGGCTTTACCATTTTTGCCTGGCTCTGTTATCGGCATCATGTTCGGCCCTTCAATAGGGGTTATTGGAAGCACTATTAGCTTTTTAGATATAAATAAGAACAATACACCCGTTGTAAAATAAATTCTAGTGTCGGTTCTTTTTCATAAATGATAAAGCGTTCTCTCCTGTTCGTTTTTTAAACATTCTAGAGAAATAAGAAGCGTCAACGTAACCAATACTCTCGGCTATTTGATTAATTGAAAGTTGTGTGTGCGTTAAAGATCGTTTCGCTTCTAAAATTATTCTATCAGTAATAAGATCAGTTGTAGTTTTATTTAAACATGACCTGCAGATCCTGTTCAAATGCTTTTCGCTTATCGCCATCATATCTGCATATTGATAGGGATACTTTATTGTCTTGTAATGCTTGTCAATTAAGTCTTCGAGTTGTTTTACTTTTAGTTGGTATAATGTGCTTTGAATCGGCGTTTGTGTTTGATATGATCTTGTTAACTCAATATATACAAGCGTAGTTAATGTATGGAGCTTTTGAAATTTAAGTAAGTTATCTTCTTCATATTCTTTTTTTATTTCTGTAAATAAACTTGCCAGTTTTTCTTTTGATTTGTTCTTTAGTGTAATTATTGGAGGGTTATAAATAGAACTAAAGAAAGGGTAATCTTGTATTTTTTGTGAGATAGATGATGTATCGTAAAAGTCTTTTGAATGAAAAAAAATGTAACCATCAATGTCTTTTGAGAGTTTCCAATTGTGGGTTTGGCCCGGGCGAAGCATAAAAACTGTTCCGGGTGTTACTTTATAGCTTGTAAAATCAACTTCATGTGTGCCTGCGCCATGGGTAAATAGTACAACCAGAAAAAAATCATGTTTGTGTGGGGTATGAATAAAATGATGTTCTTTAAGATGGTGTGGTAGAGCATTGCAGTAGAACTCAGTTTCGCTGTTAAAATCTTCAATATTGTATATTGGAAACTCTTTTTTTGCCATACACAAAGATATAAAATAATGTCCGTATTATGCTATTTGTAGCGTATTCTGTTATTGGCCTAACTACATTAATTTACGATCTTTGCACAGGTAGAATTTGTTATTATGAAGACAGAAGAAAATAAACTGATAAACATGGTAAAAGAAAAATGCCCTAATTGTGGTAAAGGCGATGTTTTTTATAAAGACCTGCCTTTTTTAAGTTTACCAAAAATGAAAGAGGATTGTGAAGTATGTAACTATCATTTTGATCGTGAACCTGGTTATTTTTTAGGCGCAATGTACATTAGCTACGGCCTTGCTGTGTTGGAAGGAATTATTACTTTTTTAATTTGTTATTTTTTATTTCCAAAAATGGAGACATTGTATGTTGTGCTTACGGTGTGCGCTGTAATGTTTATCTTATCCATGCGTAACTATAAATGGTCGCGCGTGTTTTATATGTATATTTTTCCAAATTAAAAGCCAAATACTGCCTTTAAAATGATCCTTAATATTGGTAAACTAACACCAATTGTTGTACAGATCACAGCATATCTGAAAAGGAGATATTTTGTAGAAGCTATTTTCGAATTGATGATTATCTGGCATATTAAATTATCTTCAAGTGCAGTAAAATTATGTTCCGGGTGAGTTTTACAGATCTCCGTTTTAAAATCCTCAATATTTAATTGTGCAATACTTCCGTTAAAATATAAGTTTGGGTTCTTTATCTTTTTTGTTGAGATTATATTTTTGTAAGTTCTTGGATAAAGAGAAATAAGCGTTAAAAAAATTGAAGTTCCAAGGAACAATAAAGATAAAATGATCAGCGACCAATGAAGGTGTTGTGCAAAGGCGCTATAAACAGTTAAGATCCCAAATACCAAACCACTGTTCAATACAATAAGGCCGGCATGTTTTGCTTCTGCAAATTTTAACCATTCGTTTACATTCTGAAATATGTCTTTTAGATCTTCTTTCATAAGTTTAAACTCAAAACTACAAAAAAAAAGAGAGAACCATTTATGATCCTCTCTTTTTATAGATTAATTATCTTTTATTTATTTAAAGTAACATGTCCCGTGTAAGTCTTTACCTTAGAGTTAGGTAGCGTTACATTAACTTTCCAAACGTAAACATCTGCCTTGCAAGGTTCACCTTTAAAACTTCCATCCCATCCTTGGAAGAAATCGGATGTAGTAAATAATCTTTCTCCCCAACGATCAAAGATCATCATATCGTATTTTAAAATTCCATGACCTTTAGGAAAGAATATATCATTTATTCCATCTCCGTTTGGTGTAAATGCATTCGGAACATAAAAGCTGTTATCCTCGCCAACAACTATTGGTTTTATAATTGTGTCGGCGCATCCCCATTTATTTTTAACTATTAAAGCAACAGGGTAGCTACCTGCTTCTGGGAAAAGATAAGTTGGATTTTGACTTGTTTGAAGATTGCCACTGTTGTTTACAAAATACCAGCTCCAACTGTTTATGCTGTCGCCTGTAGATACATCATCAAAAAGAACATTGTCTGTATTTTCAATTGGGCTTAATGGTGAAAATTCAAAATTTGCAACAGGTACAGGATAAGCTGTAATAGTATAAGTAGTACTATTCGGACAACCATGTACATTAACAAAACTTGCTTTTACCAAATATTTACCTGCCGATGAAATGCAATAATTTAAAGTTGAACCATTGAAGCCCTGACCGTTTATAGTCCATGTAGCTCCTAAAATAGAATCATTTGATGCAGTTGCCTTTAGACTAAAGTTAGAACAAAAAGGAACGCAATTTTTATTGTTATCACTTAAAAGAGTAGCGTTAGGAAAAGGATCAATAACAACAACTGTACTTGTAAAACCCTGACAACCGTTATTATCAGTTACGCCTAATGTGTATATCCCTCCATCAGAAAGTCCACTGGCTGTAAAGCTAGTGCTTGCATTTGGTGAAAGAAAGTTATTTGGCCCCGTCCATTGATACAATAAAAAGCCCGGAGATCCTTGTAAACTTATAGAGTTATTTATACAAGCTCTTGTAGTTGATGTAATAGTTGGAACAGGTAAAGGATATGCGCCAACACTTGCAGATGTTATACTTGTACAAGTATTGACGCCAGTTACTGTTACAATATAACCCCCGGTTGTAAGATTATTTACAACAGGTATGGTTGGATTTTGAAGATTAGAGCTAAACCCATTCGGGCCTGTCCATGAATAACTTACTCCACCAGTGGCATTCAAATTTGCTGCTAAACCATAACAAACAATTGTAGGTGATGCTAGAGCTGCTGGATTAGCAAGAACGGTAACAGATGTTGATGCGGTAGCCTGACAACCGTTAGCATTCGTAACTGTTACAACATAGATTCCGGATTGAGAATTTGTTGCAAAGGTAATAGAAGGATTCGAAATAGAACTTACAAAACCCGAAGGTCCTGTCCATGAATAACCGGTACCGCCTGTTGCAGTCAGTGATAAATTTTTTGTTTCACAAATTGGTCCATTATTAATGGCTGTTGGAACTGGCAAAGGATTTATTGTAACAGATTGTGTTGTAGACGCCGAACAAATACCTGCAGATGCAATAACGGTATACATGCCATTCGCAGGCAAAGTTACATTAGTAATTGACGGATTTTGAATTAAACTGTTAAACCCATTTGGTCCACTCCAAACAAACGAAGCACCGGCACTTCCAACAACATTTAATGTTAAAGTAGCTCCAGCACAAGGTGTATTTGACACAATACTTGGTGTTGGTAATGCAATTATTAAAACATTTACAGATGCTGTATTTGTACAACCAACGGCGCTGGTTACAGTTAAATTATAAACGCCTGACATATTTGTCTGAGCATTTGTTACAACAGTATTTTGTGCATTTGCAACAAAAGTATTTGGCCCGTTCCATAAATATGTCGAACCAGGCAACGAGTTAGCGTTAATGCTCATGTTCTGTCCAACACAAACCGACGAACCTGTAGCTGATAATGTTGGAGTAGGATTAACCGTTACGTTTGTTGTTGCAGTATTCTTACATGTATTAATATCAGTAACGGTAACAGTATATACACCAGAATTTGTAGGATTGGCAACAGCTATTGTAGGATTTTGATTAGTAGATGCAAAGGCTCCGGGGCCAGACCAGGTATAAGTAACAGCACCAACAGCAGTTAAATTTAAAGTTTGCCCATTACAGAGTGGACTGTTATTTGTTGCAACAGGTGTAGGCAAAGGGTTAACCGTTAGTGATTGAGATATACTTGCCGAGCAGGTCCCAACAAAAGCAATTAAAGAATAAGTACCTGAGCCGGCTAAAGTAATATTGTTGATAGTTGGATTAGTTAGGGTAGAATTAAAACCATTAGGCCCATTCCATTGATAGGTTAAGCCACCACCTGCAGTTAAAGTTAAGATACTTCCAAAACATACAGGAGAATTAGAAGTAATGCTTGGTGTTGGTAATGAAAGTACTGAAACATTTGTGGTTGCTGTATTTACACAACCTACCGCGCTTGTTACCGTTAAATTATAAACACCAGACATGGTTAATGTTGCATTTGCAATATTTGGATTTTGAGTTGTTGATGTAAATCCACCAGGACCGCTCCATGAATAAGTTGAACCCGCTAACGAAGTTGCAAATAAATTAATAGTAGTATTTAAACAAACTGTCGCTCCGGTAATACTGATTGTTGGAGTAGGGTTAACTGTAATTGAAGATGTAACTGTTGCCGTACAACCGTTAACCGTTATGGCAGTTAACGAATATGTACCACTATTTGTTGGTGAAGCAGGATTAATAATTGGATTTTGAATTGTTGAAGTAAATACCGCAGGGCCGCTCCATTGATATGTATTTCCGCCACTGGCACTTAAGTTTAGCGATTGGCCGTTACAAATTGGACTGTTACTTGTTAATGTTGGACTTGGAAGTGGGTTGATAGTTATTAAAGAAGTTGTAGAAACAGAACAACCATTGTTTGATGCAGTTAATGTATAAACTCCCGTTGCTAATGTGCTCGCATTTGTAATAGTTGGATTTTGTAATAAACTATTAAAACCATTTGGTCCAACCCAATTATATGTTGTGCCACCACTACCGGTTAAATTTAAATTATTATTTGCACAAATTGGCGCATTACTTGCAATAGCCGGAATCGGCAATGCGAAAACCGTTACGTTTGCTACGGCAGTATTTTTACAGCCCGCAGTACTAGTTACAGTTAAATTGTAAGAGCCCGTCATTAAAGTTGTAGATGAAGCTATGACAGGGTTTTGTACATTTGATGAAAAGCCGTTTGGACCAGACCACGAATAAGTGGATCCGGCTAGTGAATTAGCTGTAAGATTTATTGGTTGCCCTGCACAAACTGTTACGTTAGCTGTTGTTAAAGTTGGTGTTGGGTTAACAATTACCTGTGTGGTTTGAGTGCCAACGCAGCCAATAGCATTTGTAAACGATACGGTATAAATTTGCGTAGCTGCAGGGCTTGCTACAACGTTGGGGCCGTTAGATGTATTTAAACTCGCCGGCGGACTCCAGGTATAAGTTGATGCACCACTTGCATTTAAATTTGCACTAAATGTTTGGCAAATCGTACCGCTGTTAACCGTAATTGGCGTAAGGGCTGCTGTTACAACATTCACGGTGGCGCTTCCCGTTTTACAGCCGGTAGCATCTCTTACAAAAACGGTGTAGGTTCCGGCGGCTAATCCTGTAGCAACAGAAGAACTTTGTAACGAAGGGGTCCAAGTATAACTATAAGGGGCAGTACCACCTATAGCGGTTACAGTAGCGTTTGACGTAGGACAAGAAGGCGTACTGGTTGCATTTACAGTTAAACCTGTGGTTGCTAACGGACATGCTAAACAGGCTGTTCTGTAATACATACCTGCCATTAATAAATTAAAACAATCACCCGAACCTGAACAATCAACCGCATAATTGGCATTGTTCTGTCCATTTACTGCAGGTGCACCTGGAGCGGTAATATAGTCCCAAACCTGGTCAGAAGCCATAGGTTTGGTAAAATTACTTGTTGCACTATTAAAATTAATTGGAGTATTTCCAATTTGTTGAAGATCTGCAACGATCATAAAATTAGTTGTTAAAGATGTTGGTCCACAAACATTAAATCCGTTTATGTTTACACTTGCAAAAGCACCTGAGCCCATTATCGAACCATCGGCAATTACAATACTGCCAGTGTAGTTTTGTGTTGGATCTGAATAAATAATAAAAAGAGTTGCTCCATCAGCATCATTAGCTGCAGGTGAAACAGGAATACCTGAAACCTGATAATTTCCATTACCGGAAATCAATGCAGTAACATCCGCCCTGTAAGTGTATGTACCGGTATAACCCCAACATTTATCAGGAGATTGACCAATTAGCGTCATCGGAAAAACACTATTCGATGCAATAGGATTGGTAAGACTTGCATTAATTGCTACGCCATTGCCAGAAGTGCCAACATATAAAAAAGCTTTTAAAATTATTGCGCATGGCGGGATGCCTGAGACAACATATGGTGCAGGTTGGGTAACCCCTAAAGCGAAAGAAAATCCTCTTTTGTAAAGAGGATGACTTACTTGCGTAAAATTTAAACCACAAGCTGTTTGTGTATAGCTTGTAGCAATTGTGTTGTTACCATTAAAAACAGAATTATTTGAATTGTTTTTTGGAGATGAGGGTGGTGGAGGTGGAACAGACCAGACACAATTAGCGCATTGCGTTCCGGGAATATGTTGATTGTTGCTGGTTTGGCTAAAGAAAGTTGTTTGTAATATAAAACAAGTAAAAAGTAAATAAATATTGCGGATCATAGTGACAGGGTTTTCTTAAAGCTAAGAAATATGTTAAAAATACACAATCCATTCACTCAATAAAACACGTGTTTCACGAATTAAAAATAATACAATTTTTCATTAAATCGATTTAACAGAAAAAATTAAACGCTTAAAATGAAATTTTTAAGAGAGGAAAATTTAGAAAATAGAACCTATTACGTGCATAAGTTTTTCAACCTGGCTAGCCCACAATAATTTTGAAGATTCTCTTTCAGAATTTGTATCTGCAAAATCGGTAATTATTAAAGAGATGTCGTTGGTCAGATCATCGCGTTGAATGCGGAATTCAAAGTAACTACCATCATTTTTATCTACCCATTGAAAACGAACTAAGAGTACATCAACCGTTTTTAATAAACGTGCCTGTTGCATTTGTCCGTCCCATATAAAAGTATAAATGCCATTGCGAATATTTACATCGTCGCAAAACCACTCAGATAGGCCACTTGGAGTTGATAAGAATTCATACAACATATCTGCCGAAGCATGTATGATGAACTCTAATTCAAATTTACCGTTCGGTTCTTTCTCAGGCTTTATAGCGTAAGAATCTGTTTTTTTAATTGGATTAGTTATAGAGCTTGAAATAGAAGCTATTTTAGAAAGAGAGATCTCTACTTTTTCTTTTTTAGGAATGGTGTTTGTGATCGCTAAAACTTCATTTCCGTTATATTCTTTCTTTTTAAGTGTTTCAGCTACTATTTTTTCTTCTTTAACAGAAGGTATTTCTTTTTTAAGAACAACAGGATTTTGTTTAACTATTTCCTTAACAGGTTTTTCCTTTTTGATCTCAATTTTCTTTACTTCAATTTTTTTAGGAATTATTTTAATTACTGCTTTTTTTGGTTCGATTTTTTTCAATAGGGGCTTTTTAGTAACGATTGGTTTTTTTGCAACAACTTGCTTAATTGCCTTAACTTTAACGGGTTTTACAACTTTTTTCTTAATAACAATCTTTTTAGCAGATTTGTTTATTTTTTTTGCAACAATTATAGTTTTTGATTTTTTTGGAGTCGGTTTTGCTGAATTTTTTTTAGTCGCAGGCTTTTTAGCCGCTTTTTTAGCAACAACTTTTTTTTCCGCTTTTTTGTCTGGCTTACCGCTTTTTTTCGTTACGCTTTTTTTTACAGACGAAACCTTCTTTTTATTCGACATATGTCCAAAATTTTCGGAAATATATAAATTTTTAACAAGAAAGCAAATAGAAATTAAATAAATATTTTGTTTTGGCTATTATAAACGAATGTTTTATATTTGCACCCCTATAAAAATGGCGGGATAGCTCAGATGGTTAGAGCGCAGGATTCATAACCCTGAGGTCTCGAGTTCAACTCTCGATTCCGCTACAAAACATTGATTTTCAATGATTTATTTATAAAAAGGCTTCCGTAATGGAAGCCTTTTTTTATTATGACCATATTTTTTTTGTCGTAGAAATTTAAATTCAGCTAAAAAGTAAAAAGCTAACAAAGCGTTTTAGAGCTAAAGCTAAAAAAAGCAATAAATTGAAATTTAAAATTTAGGAAAAAAGCACGATTTTTTGTTAAAACACACTACTTTTTAAGCGTTTTTATAGTTTCTGATGGGTTTTTTGATGAAAAAACAGTATTTCCGGCAACTAACACATTTGCGCCACAGTCTATTAATTTTTTATAGTTGTTAATGTCAACACCCCCATCAATTTCTATTAAAGCTTTAGAATTTTTTTGCTGAATAAGTGTTTTTAATTTCTTCACCTTATCGTAAGTATTCTCAATAAATTTTTGTCCGCCAAAGCCCGGGTTCACACTCATTACACAAACAAGATCTATTTCTGAAATTGTATCTTCCAATAAACTTATAGAAGTGTGGGGATTAATTGCCACACCGGCCTTCATTCCTAAATTCTTAATATTTTGAATGCTACGGTGTAAGTGAGCGCATGCCTCTATATGTATAGTTAATATTTCTGCACCTACATCTTTAAAAGCCTGTGCATATTGGTCAGGATTAACGATCATTAAATGCACATCCAAAGGTTTTTTTGCAAATTTTTGAATTGACTTTATTACCGGGAAACCAAAAGAAATATTTGGCACAAAAACACCATCCATCACATCCACATGAAACCAATCTGCTTCGCTGTTATTTATCATTTCAATATCCGCTTGCAGGTTCGCGAAATTTGCCGAGAGTACAGAGGGTGCAATTAAGTGTGACATTTTGTATAATTAACAGTTAGTTGATAAAAGTAAATATTCTTTTATACATACAATTAACAACTTATTCATAAAATGAAAAAGAAAAGAGAAGCATTTAATTTTAATGCAAATAAAAACGTCTGGTCAATATAATATAAGCCATATAATTATATTGTTCTTGCGAAAAGCGGCATCTACAGCCATAATTAGACATTAAATTATCTAATGGTGGAACGTAGTATTGTGTATTTCCATCCTGGATCCCACTTAAATGTCCGCATGGTGTAACAGTAGTCGTTGGCGGAATTCCCAAAGGATAACAATCCGCTTCGGTATCACAAAAACCGTCACCGTGCAAATAACAATTTGTTCTGTTAAAAAATTCATTGCTTATTGCTCCAACCGGTGGCGCAGGAATAGCTGGAGGTACAGGATTGATCTCATCAAAAGTATTAGGCAAACCAAAAAAATGTCCGAACTGGTGAACGATATCACTTTGCTGAAAGCCTGCAGAATTTGTATTTGTTAAACAACTTTTTTCAAGAACAATAACATCTTTTGAAGTAGTGGTAGAAGTTGCAGGTGGCGGATATGAATAACCAAAAAGTTCATTGGTAGGCATGCCGCTAACCTGATCGGCAAAATAAACATTGATGGTTTTATCTGTGTACCAGTTGGAGGTAACAATTGGGTCTACAATGTTTTTTGTCCATTGATTAAAAGGATGATTTGGAATATAAACAGTACTACAATTTAAGAATTGAACACAGATCCTTTTAAAAACAGAATTTAAGTTATTTACCATTGAGGTTAAAGCCGCTGGTGTAGCCATACCTGGGGTAGGTGGGGTAAGACTATCTAACACCACATAAAATACGATAGAGAATTTTTTATTTAAACAGGTGTCGTGCTTTAAAGTGGTAACCATATTTTGCACAGTTGGGGAACTGCCCAAGTCGCTTGATTTTACCTGCGCTGAGAAAAACAAAACGTTAAAAATAAAATATATGAGCAGAATTTTTTTCAAGGACCTTTTTCAAATTATTAAAGTTTATTTAACTATATTTGATTATCAAATTTATAAATAATATCAACATGTTCAGACAAAAGATAAAACTATTTATGTTTCTTTTTTCTGTGTGTGTGTTTTACAATTCATTTTCTCAAATTACCGTATCACCAACTGTTGGTTGTCTTCCATTAACAGGTGTCTCTTTTAGCGGACCAGTTGGAGCAACCGGTATTACTTGGAATTTTGGTGATGCAGTTACTTCCAACCAGGCTTCACCAACTCATAATTACACTTCTGTAGGTAATTTTATTGTAACCTATAACGCTACAGTTGGCGCGACTCCTGTAACATACACAGCACTTGTTGTAGTGCACGGTAAGCCTACAGCAAGTTTTACTTATACCGTTCCTTCAATAAGATGTAAACCTTTAAATGTTCCGTTCACAAGTACAAGTTCAGGTCCTGCTCCAATTTCGACTTATACCTGGAATTTTGGAGACGGTGGACAAGGATCAGGACCTACACCAATCTATACATACAATTTACAAGGCAGTTTTATGGTTACATTATTGGTAACTGATGTGAATGGTTGTACAAGTGCGTTGTCAACGCAGCAAGGCCCAATAAATGTTTCTACACCACCAACAGTTGTTATAAGTTCAAATCCCTTGGCACTCGTTTCTTGCACAGCACCATTTACTGCGGCGTTCAGCGGTAGCAATTGTGTTTCGGGTTCGCCTATTGCAGGACCGTTAGCTTCTTATGCATGGAATTTTGGTAACACGCAAACATCAACGCAGCAAACTCCGGGTAACATTACATACAACACACCCGGCATTTATAATGTTACTTTAACTGTAACGGATAATAATAATTGTAGTGCATCTGCAATTACACCTGTAAGTGTTTCGCAACCAACTTTGCAAACTACGATTCCTGCAACTGTTTGTTTAAATACACCTTTCATGGTTTCGTTTCAAACCAACCAGGCAACTACTTTATGGAATTTCGGGAGCCCACCCACGCCAACTGTTTTAAGCACAGGTCCTGGGCCAACAACTAACAGTCTTTATACGCCAGGCTATTCTGCACCGGGTGTTTATACAATTAATATCAGTGCTGGTTCATTTCCGTGTACCGCAGTACAAACAAAAACTATTTATGTAGAACAGGTAGTTGCAAATTTTACATTTACGCCTCCATCGTTAACTTGTAGTCCAACATTTTCCGCGTCATATATTAATCAATCATCACCTAATGCAACTTCTTATACGTGGTCAACTACAAACGGGGTAAATGTTGTTGCAACAAGCACGTTAGCTAATCCTACTTTTACTTTTACTCATGGAAGTCTTAATCCATACACAATTTATCAGCCCTTTGCATTAAATGTTATACTAACTGTACAATCTGCGAACGGTTGTATGGCCATGGTCTCTCATGCATATGATACTATTCATCGAACAACTGCCTGGTTCCATAAAAATAAAAAAGAAGGTTGCGCGCCCTTAGCTGTTACGTTCAAAGATTCGAGTTTTACAAACCCTGTTTTTCCAATAACAAGTTATACTTGGAATAATGGCGCGCAACCGCCGACCATTATTACAGGAAATATTCCGCCGCCTATGGTCAATCCAACTTTTACCTATTCATCACCGGGAACTTATACGCCATTCTTAATTGTACAAACTGCAAACGGCTGTATTGATATCTCTTTTATAGATACTATAAAAGTAGTCAATCCGCCAACTTTTAATTTTGCAGTCACACCAAGCGTCGTTTGTTGGAATCAACCTGTCACCGTAAGTATAACACCAACATCAACAAATCCTGTGCAACACTGGCATGTAAACAGTGATAACGGTTTCTTTTCTCATTGCATCAATGATCCAAATCCATCGTGGAATTTTACACATGTTGGTGTACACACTTTTACAGTTGAAGGTTATTCACATAGTTGTAAAGGCTCAGCAACATCAGCTCAATCTGTAACTGTAAGAGGACCAATTGTGCAAAGTCGTTACCAAACCAATTGTAATCCCGGTACGCGAAAGTCTATAAATTTTTATTCACACATGCAGGATGTTGCAAATGCAACGCTAAATTTTGGTGATGCAACAGCACCGGTTGCTATTGTTGGTGTTCCCGGAAGTACAATATCGCACAGTGTGAACCACGTATATGCCGCCAGTGGAAATTATACGGCTACAATAACCGCTACTAATGGAGCAACAGGTTGTTCACCTTATACATACACTATGCTGGTAACTGTTAGGGATATACAAGCAAATTTTACTTATACAAATGTTGGATGTGCGACCATTACGCAAACATTTGACGCAACTCCATCTGTAGATGTTCTTTTAGGTTGTAAACGTGGATATGTTTGGTACATAGATAATTTGCCACCAAGAGATACGATCTTCCCGACACTCACACACACATTTGCAACAACAGGCATTCATAATGTGATGTTAATGGTTAAAGATGAGAACAGTTGTATTGATACAACAAATCATACGATCAGAATAAGTAATGCGAATCCATCATTTGCATTTAGTTCCAATACAATTTGTTTATCAAGCGGTACAGTTCAATTGATAAACACAACAGCCCAGACACCAGATGCCGTTCAGAATTTTACCTGGGATTTTGGCGACGGTTCACCATTATTAACTACAACGGTTTTAACTTCACCAATTCACACTTATTTAAGTGCAAATAGTCCGAGTCAAACCTTTTCAGTAACCTTAACCGGAACTAATTCCCTCGGCTGTACTCAAACATCTCCTCCTCTTGTTATTACGGTTGTTAATCCAGTAGCAACAATAAATCCTTCAAATTTTTTACCGTGCATTCCAACAAGCACAGCCAACCTGGCAACTAATACGGTTACATTTACCGCACCACCTGCTTATACCAGTTACACGTTTGCCTATGGTGATGGAAGTTCTTCAGTTACTACTACAAATAATATTATACCTCATACGTATACTGCACAAGGAACTTATACAGCAACTTTAATTGTTGATATAGGAGGATGTAAGAACACGGGCTCAGTCGTTATTAGCCCACAAACATATCCTATTCCAAATTTCTCTCTCAATACAGGTAATGTTATTTGCAGAGATTCGCAAGTTGAATTTACAAGTACATCAACAGTTGCATCAACCCCATCTTATACATGGAACTTAAGTACAGGTAGTCCAATTCTTCCCGTGTCGCCGGTTGTGTGGACGTATACCGCCACTGGTCAGGCAGTTATTACTTTGACAGTCTTCACCACACCCAATTTATGTGCAGCTTCTATTTCTAAAACACTCAGCATCTTAGGTGCAGTTGCAAATCTTAATTTAGATAAACAGGTTGTTTGTTTAGGTAATGCTATAAAGTTTAACATCAAAAATGATTCTGATAATGTTTACATGTGGAGTTACGATTTTGGCGATGGCTCTACAGGTTCATATACAGCAAATGCATCTCCTACACAAACAATAACACACACTTATAATTATTATCCTTTACCAAATGGTACTACTACTGTTTCACTTTCTTACTATCCTTCGTCGGATCTGCTAAAATGTCCGCGAACAGCAACTACCACCATTCAAATAATAAAAATTCTAGGCGATTTTGACAGGAATAATGAAGCAACGAAAGTAGATACTGTCCATTGTGTTGGTGTTATTGATCAATTCAGTAATCAAACGCCTAATTCTTCAGGATATACATTTAACTGGAATTTTGGTGATGGAATAGGAACGGCCAGTACGCAAAACCCTTCATACACGTATACTAATGCCGGGGTTTATACAGTGACTTTAAACATTACAGATCCTGTAAATAACTGTTTCGGGTATGCTATAAAGAACATGACCATTAATCCTTTGCCTAACGCTTTGGTGTTTGCCAGAGATACTTGCCAAAACAGTCCGTTCTTACTTAGCTCAAACCCAACGGTGGGAACAGCACCATTTTCTTATACATGGAGTCCGTCTGCCGGTGTAACTAATCCAAACAGCGCCAGTTCAATTGCCACTGCTTCAAACTCTACTACCTATACATTATTTGTAAGTGATGCAAATAATTGCAAGAACTCTACAACCAAAAGCGTGTATATACAATTGCCACCACCAAGTTTTACCTGGGATACAACAGTAATTATCGGTCAAATATCACAGCTCAATAATAATTCAGGATCTAATTTTACTTATACATGGAGTCCACCAACCGACCTGAGTTGTATTAATTGTCCTAACCCAACGTCTTCATCAACAGTTAATATTACTTATACTGTAACTATTGCTGATAATATGAGCTGCTTTTTGGTTATGAATACACATACTGTAAATGTTGAGTTAAAAGGAACTGTTGATGTGCCTACTGCTTTTACGCCAAACGGTGATGGCGTTAACGATGTTATTTATGTAGATGGATGGGGCATTAGAAAACTAGAATACTTCAGGGTGTTTAACCGCTGGGGACAATTATTATTTGAAACCAATGACATTAGTGTAGGATGGGATGGCATGTTCAATGGTGTGCCGCAAAACATGGAAACCTATGTTTATCAGGTTTCAGCAGATACATATGTTGGCGAAGGAAAACCTGTTTTAAAAACAGGAACATTTAAATTACTTAAATAAGGATCTTGAAAAAACTGGTTTTATATTTCTTTTGTTTTTTATTCGTTCAGAATTTAAGTTCTCAGGACATTCATTTTAGTCAGTTCTATTTTTCACCGCTTTCTTTAAATCCGGCTAACACGGGTAATTATAAGGGCGATTATCGTTTCTTTGGAAATTACAGAAGTCAATGGCGCGATATTTCTAAAGCATACAATACATTTAGTGCCGGTGGCGATTTTAATATCTATCCCAGCAATCAAAATGTTAGTGGCGGTTTAATTTTTATTAACGATAAATCCGGCGGCAATTTAAAGATCACCAAGATCATGCCTTCGGCAGCTATTCATAAAAAAATTGCAGGATATAATTTACACGTTGGTATACAGCCGGGTGTAGTTATTAAGAGTATTGATTTTTATGCACACTCTTTTCCAAATCAATTGAACTGGAACACAGGAATGTTCGATAATTCATTGCCTAATATCGAAACAGGAGTAAGCCAACGTTTTACTTATTTCGATCTTAATGCAGGTTTTGCAGCCTCTAAAAGATTTGGAAAAATAGAACCTGAGATCGGTTATTCTATGTTTCATTTAAATAAGCCAAAAGAAAGTTTTTTAGGAAACGATAATAAATTAAAAGTACGCCAGGCATATAATATTAATTTAAATTATTATTTAAATCCTACGATCATTTTAAAAGGGTATACTATGTATGGTTATACTACAAAGGTGAGTGATTGGGTAACCGGCTTAAATGTTGAGTATGTACTTTCAAAAAATGTTTTCTTTACCAATTCTGTTTTTGCAGGTTTTATGTGGCGTGATGGCTTTAAAAGAAATCCAGATGCAGGAATTGTTACAGCCGGTATAAATTATTCGCATTACACAATTGGTTTTAGTTATGACATTACTTTCTCGCAATTAAAAACAGCGGTAGAAAGTAAAGGTGCATTTGAGATAGCACTTATTTATAAAGCAAAAAACACACGGTTAAGCAAAAAGGCTGTTCCTTGTGAGAGATATTAAACGAGTTTATAAGAACTAATTGCCACGACGAATTGCCATGACCTTCAGGTCGTGGATGAAATAAAAAAATAGAAAATACGGCTTTAGCCAAAATAAAATATAGAAATGCCTTATACTAAAATATATATTCATTTTATTTGGTCAACTAAAAATCGTGCTCATTTAATTAATAAAGAATTGAAACCGTTGTTACTTGCTCATATAAAAGAAAATAGTATTAAAAAAGAGATATTCATTGATACCCTTAATTGTGTTTCAGATCATATTCATTTGCTTGTTTCTCTTGGCACAGAACAGACAATTGCCAAAACGGCAATGCTTATAAAAGGAGAATCCTCGTTTTGGGTAAATAAACAGCAATTAATTAAAACAAAATTTGAATGGCAGGATGAATATATTGCACTTTCTGTAAATTATTCAGCAATTGATAAAGTTAGAGCATATATATTAAATCAGGAAGAGCATCACAATAAAAAAACCTTTATGGAAGAGTATAACGAGTTTATTGATGCGAATCAAATTGATATTTTGGCTAAAGCCGATAAAAATTTAATTAATGAATCCACGGCCTAAAGGCCGTGGCAGCAAATTGCAAAATAGATTGCCACGACCTTCAGGTCTAGGATTAAAAAAGAAAACAAAAAATGGCTTTAGCCAAAATTAGAATAAATACAAGTAAAAAATTAGTGAGCGCAACAATTTGTGAGAAAAAATATTAAATACATACTAATTTTTGTGATGTTTGCTTTTGCTGTTCAGTCACAATCAGACTCCATGCTGGTTAAACGCTCGTCGCCAAAAACCTTAAAACGTTTGGGTAAAAGTGCAATGCAACAAAACGATCCCAGCAGTGCTATTACTTTTTACGAAGCTTATTTAAATATTAATAACCGTGATGCGAAAGCAAAATACGACCTTGGACAAGCTTATTTACAGATCCGCGATTATGACCGTGCGCAACGCATGTTCTTGAACGCGTACGAAACAGATGTAGAGAAAGCGCCAACCTCTTTATACTATCATGCACAAATGCAAAAATCAAATGGTTTGTATGATAGTGCGAAAATAAATTTTCAAAAATTCAAGAAAGAATATAAAGGCGAAGAAAAGGGATTAAAGAAACAGGCCACAAAAGAAATTGTGTTTTGCGATTCGGTACAAAAGATCGTGAATACTGAAAAGAAAGTGGTTATTTCACATTTAGACTCAACCATTAATAAAGTAAATACCGAAGGCGCCCCTGTTAATGTAGATGATAATACGCTTGTATTTACATCTTTAAGAACAGATAAAAAAGAATTTGTTATTGAAGATGATACTGCGCAAACCATTAAACGCAAATTATATATTGCCAAGCGCGAGAACAACGAATGGAAATTTGGTGGTGAGTATGGCGGTAATTTAAATGAAGCCGAATTCAATACAGGCAACGCCTGTTTTAGCCCGGATAGAAAGCGGGTTTATTTTACACGTTGTAAATTAAATTTTAAAGAAGAAATGATCTGCGCTATTTATGTATCAGAAAAAAAAGGAGATGAATGGACAGAACCGGTTAAATTACCTAAGAATGTAAATAATCCTAAGTTCACTGCTACTATGCCTGCGGTTACAACAGATCCTGCAAAAGGTAACGATGTTATTTATTTTGTAAGTAATAATAAAGAGGGCAGGGGAGGTTTGGATATTTGGTATACGGTTTATGATAAAAAGAATAACGTTTACAAAACGCCAAAAAATGCTGGTAATAAAATAAACACGGCGCAAAACGAAATAACTCCATTCTTTGATAATGAAACTCGCACGTTATATTACAGTTCTGATGGTTTGGGAGGTTTAGGTGGTTACGATATTTTTAAAGCAGCAGGTGATGGAAAAAAATGGATGAGCGCCGAAAATATTGGTCAGCCAATAAACACTGGCGCCGATGATATTTATTATACTATTTCTACTAACCGTGAAGAAGGATTTTTTGTAAGTAACCGTAAAGGCGGCAACGCTTTAAAGAACAGCACTTGCTGCGATGATATTTATACATATAAACATGCAGAATATATAAAAATTAATTTGTTAGGGAATGTAAATGAAATGATAGACCCTAATATGTTTATAGCTCAGGCTACTGTTGAAGTTTATATTGTAGATAAAAAGACAAAGGAAAAATTCCTGGTTAAAATTATTGAAAGCGATAAGAACGGAGATTTTAAAACTACTGTTGAAGCCAACCAGGATTATTTTTTAATTGTAAAGAAGAATGATTTTTTAGGAAATACTGCTGAATTAACTACCAAAGGAATTACAACATCTCAGGATATAACAAAAACTGTTTTGTTGGCTAAAAAACCAAAAGAGCCAATTCGTATCCCTAACATTCAATACGAATTTGACAAATCTAATATTTTAGAGGCGAGTAAAATTGCTATTGATACTACTGTGCTTTCTTTAATGGAAGCTAACCCTGAATTAATTGTGGAGATCATGTCGCACACGGATAGTAAGGGTAGTGATAAATACAATGAAAAATTATCGCAGCAACGGGCTGAGAGTGTTGTTTCACACTTAATAAGTAAAGGCATTAAAGCAGAGCGTTTAAAAGCAAAAGGTTATGGCGAAAGCAAGCCTATTGCACCAAACGAAAACACAGATGGCAGCGATAATCCGGAAGGACGCGCACAAAACCGCCGTACAGATTTTAAGATCATTGGCGTTCTGGATGTAGAGGTTATTAATGCAGCGGAAGTGGATTAAATTTTTAACCACAGAGATCACAAAGTTATTCTCAAAGTTCACAAAAAATTTCTTAGCGTCCTTCGTGGTTAAGCATTATGAAGGCTCATCATCCACAAAAGGTTGGTAAACGCCTTCTTCATCGTAATAATCAATAATTATACCGTCTAAAGGATTTACTTCAATTTCTCTTTTTTCTGTTTCAAAATCAAGCAAAACTGCATTTGACTTATATTGCCCGTTCTCTTTTTCTATCTTCACCAACTTTAAAGTTTTACCAATTACTTCAGTCCACATTTTTGTTGTAGACGCATCAATAGCATACACACGTATTTTCCCTTCAAATTCTTTTTCCAATGCCTGCGCAGCTTCTTTATAATTATATACAATGGCATCTAAGCCATCACCCTCTGCATTGCAACCAATAGTTAGCTTTTGTTTATCGGTAAAATGTATTTCAACATTATCTATCACTTCAACCACCACATCAGGTTGCGATTTATTTTGCCATAAATGACAAACTACTTTCTCAACTACCTTGCCTTGTGCAGATGCAAATCTTGCCAATGCTTCATTTGTAAAGTATGTTTTTATTTCGTCGTTTTCCATGTTGCTAATTTAAGGATGTTCTGTTGCCTAATTCGATTACGGCTAAATTTTTAATATCAGATCCTCCTATTTCAAATCTTACTACCGTTTTTACTTTATGAAAGCCATGCACGCCACAAGCGCCTGGGTTTATAAATAAAAGTTCAAGTTCTTTATCGTACATCACTTTTAAAATGTGTGAGTGACCGCAAATAAATAATTTTGGTTTGTGTTCTTTTAAAAGTGTTTTGATCTTTGCCGGATATTTTCCGGGATAACCACCAATGTGTGTAATATAAACCGGAACCTCCTCGCAATCAAAAAATAAATTTTCGGGATAAGTAATGCGAATATCTTTATCATCAATATTTCCGAAAACAGCTTTTAAGGGCTTTAATTTTTCTATTTCAAGACAAACATCAATGTTGCCAATATCACCGGCGTGCCATACTTCATCGGCCTCCTGGATGTGTTTAATTAATTTTGGATCTAAATAGCTGTGTGTATCAGATATGAGGAGAATTTTTTTCACTGCGAACTTTTTGCCGCAGATTTCACAGATGCCACGGATTTTTTATTTAAAAAATTTTAATTCGATCAATCTGTGTAATCAGCGTAATCTGTGGCTAATTATTCAATTCCAAAAAAAGAAATTATATGTGCTAATTCTTTATCGTTGCTAAAACTTAAAGTTAAATTTCCACCACCTTTAGCATTGCGTTTAAAACTGTAAGACTTGTTAAAGATCTTCTCTAATTTTTTAGCAATAGTTTTATCTTCTATTGTCAAAGGTTTTTCAACGCGTGTAACTTTTGGTGTTACTTTAATTTTTTCGCCGCGGGCAAGATCTTCAATTTGCCTAACAGAAAGGTCTTGCTCTAATGCTAATGCAAAAATAGCCAGTTGCCTGTCTTCGTTATCAATATTAATTAAAGCCTTTGCATGGCCCATAGTTATTTCACGATCGCGAATTGCTTTTTGAATTGGCGCCGGTAATTTTAATAAACGTAAAAAATTAGTTACAGTACTTCTTTGTTTACCAACTTTTTCGCTTAATTGTTCTTGTGTAAGATCACACTCATCAATTAAACGCTTGTATGATAAAGAAACTTCAATAGGGTCAAGGTCCTCACGTTGAATATTCTCAACCAATGCCATTTCTAACATTGCCTGATCATCTGCCACACGAATGTAAGCCGGCACATCTGTTAAGCCCGCTAATTGCGAAGCACGGAAACGACGCTCACCCGAAATTAACTGGTAACGATCGTAACCTAATTTTCTAACTGTTAAAGGTTGAATGATACCGTGTTGTTTAATGCTATCACTTAATTCTTGTAAAGCAGTCTCTTCAAAATTAGTACGCGGTTGAAATGGATTAGCTTCAATGCTTTTTATTTTGATAGTAGAAACAGAGTTCACTGTTGGTGAACCATCTCCCATATGTTTGGAAGTAATATCTGTTTTGGCATTCTCTAACAATGCGCTTAATCCTCTGCCTAATGCCGGTTTTTTATTGTTGCTCATTTTTCTTAATTTAAAATTCAATATTTAAAATTTAAAATTCAAAACTTTGAATCTTAAACTTTGAATCTTCTAGATATCTTCACTTAATTCTTCTTCCGATTCCTGAATGTTTATCATTCTATCGCTATCGCTTATTTTAGTTAAGCCATTGCGTTGTAAAATTTCACGTGCTAAATTCAAATAGCTTGTAGAACCTTTTCCAATGGCATCGTGCATGATAATTGTTTTTCCAAAGCTTGGTGCTTCTGCAAGTTTTGTATTACGTTGAATCAACGTATCAAAAACCATATCCTGGAAATGTGTTTTTACTTCTTCAACAACCTGGTTGGCTAAGCGTAAACGTCCATCATACATGGTTAACAATACACCTTCAATATCTAAATTTGTATTTAAATGCGCCTGAACAATTTTAATTGTTTGAAGTAATTTGCCCATTCCTTCTAATGCAAAATATTCGCACTGCACCGGAATAATTACGCTATCTGCCGCTGATAAAGCATTAATAACCGTTAAACCTAGCGAAGGACAGCAGTCTAAAATAATAAAATCGTATTTATCTTTTATTTTATCCAACGCTTTTTTCATCATGTATTCGCGGTTGGTTAGGTTCACTAACTCCAGCTCAACACCAACAAGATCTGCATTGGTAGGTAACAAAAATAAATTAGGTGTCTCTGTTTTTAAAATAACATCTTTTGGATGAACACTGTCAATGATGCATTCGTATAAACCCGCTTTTACATTTTGCGGATCGATACCAACGCCTGATGTAGCGTTTGATTGCGGATCTGCATCAACCAATAATGTTTTATATTCTAAAACAGCCAGGCTTGCTGCTAAATTAATTGCTGTTGTTGTTTTTCCAACGCCACCTTTTTGATTTGCTATTGCTATTATTTTTCCCATTGTGTTCCGTATTTGTGTTCCGTTATTATTTTTTTAATGTATCACCAATTTCCATCAGGGTTAGTTTTTTTCCTGATCTGTCAAATTTTCTAATCGCTTCTTCCTGATCAATGATTATGAACCCAAAAGTATCATAATGCATTCCGATGATATCGTTACATTTTATAAAATCACTTGCTATGATAGCATTGTCAACCCCCATTGTAAAATTGTCTCCAATTGGTAAAAATGCAAAATCAACATTCCTGTAATCGCCAATTAATTTCATATCGTATGTTAGTGCAGTATCGCCGGCATAATAAAAATTTCCTTCAGAACTTTCTACTACAAAACCCATTGGGTTGCCTCCATAACTTCCATCCGGCAAGCTACTGCTGTGCTGTGCAACTACACATTTTACGCTGCCAAAATCAAGCTTTACTTTTCCGCCAATATTCATCGGACGAATTTCGCTAACTCCTTTTTTCTCAAGCCATACCGATATTTCCCAATTACAAATTACTTTTGCTCCGGTACGTTTGGCAATGCTTTCAGCATCGGCAATATGATCACTGTGTCCGTGCGAAATAAGTATATAATCCGCAGGCACTGCATTTACATCAATACCGCGGGCCAATTCGTTCGGACTAATGAACGGATCGAACAGCAAATGTTTTCCGTTTATTTCAACGCCAAAGCACGAGTGACCGTAATAAGTAATGTTCATAAAATGCAAATAATTGAGTAAAATTGCTGTTTGTAAAATTAAACTAATTAGGCACTTTTATAGGTGTTAGTTTTTAACAAAAGCAGAAAAGAAAAGCACATTGTGTTAATAAATTTTTATGGAAGAAATTGTAGTGGTAAGCTGTACCAACCGCCAAAACAGTAACACCTTAAAGGTGAGTAAAATATACGAAGAGATCTTAAAAGCTAAAAACGTAGATGTTAAAATTTTGGATTTCTCCATATTACCCGAAAATATTGCGTTTAGCGAGGTTTTTGGTAAAAGAACCAACGCGTATTCTGCTTTGCTTGAAAAATTCGTGATCGATAACCGTAAATTTATTTTTGTTGTACCCGAGTATAATGGCAGTTTTCCGGGCATATTAAAAACATTTTTAGACAGTGTATCGCCAAAAGATTGGAATTTTAAAGACGCTTGTTTAGTTGGCGTGTCAACCGGAAGGGCTGGTAATTTAAGGGGTTTAGAGCATCTTACGGGTATTTTAAGTTATTTAAAAATGCATGTGTATTATAACCGCTTACCAATTTCGATAGTAGATAAAATAATAAGTGCAGAAGGTAAATTTATTGATGAAGGTCAGCAAGCAGCCAGTGAGGCTCAAGTGACGGGGTTTATAGAGTATTAAGCTTTAATTAAATATTTATTTAACCAAGTATTTTTTAATTCCTGTTCCCAATTTTTAAGATCGTTTTGGTTATTTACTGACGTATTATAAACGGTTGTATTTTCTGAAATTAAATTCTGCTCTAGTAATTCTTTGATCTTTGTAACGTGCACAACTTCTATAGTATCTTCTTTTTTATAAGCTACCAACAAACGATTCAATAATTCAATGCCAAATTGTTTTTCAGAATCTTTTACAAAGCGGGTCAACTTGTCAATACTGCAGCCACTGGCGTTGGTAACTTCTTCGTTTACTTTTACAACAATAATTTTTTCTTTAATAATTTCAAAACTGGCGGTTAATTGTTGCTCATGTGCTGTCCAACCCAAAACAAATTTATTGCCGGCTTCGGTTAAAGAATTTAATTCTTCCTTAGATAATATTTTGCTGATTATAAAGGCCCAGGCTCTGTTCATGTTTTAAAATGTTGGATGAATACCGGTGTAATTATGCGGTGTAATATCTTTTAATTCTTTTTTAATTTTATCTGATACATTTAAACCGTTAATAAATTCAATTAAAGAATCCTGTGTAATGTGTGTATTTGTTCTTGTAAGATCTTTTAAAGCCTCGTAAGGTTTTGGATAACCTTCGCGTCTTAAAACTGTTTGTATGGCCTCTGCAACAACCGCCCAGTTGTTCTCAAGATCGTGCATCAATGCTTTTTCATTCAGGATCAATTTATTTAATCCTTTTAAAATACTTGAATACGAAATTAACGAGTGGGCAAGGGGATTACCTAAATTTCTTAGCACTGTGCTGTCAGTAAGATCACGTTGTAACCTTGATATAGGAAGCTTGGCAGATAAATGTTCCAATAACGCATTGGCAATTCCTAAATTCCCTTCTGCGTTCTCAAAATCAATAGGGTTTACCTTGTGTGGCATGGCCGAAGAACCAATTTCTCCTGCTTTTAATTTTTGTTTAAAATATTCCATGCTCACGTAGGTCCAAACATCACGACTAAAATCTATTAAAATAGTATTTATGCGTTTTAAAGCATCGCAATATGCACCAATGTTATCGTAATGTTCTATTTGTGTTGTGAATTGAGAACGGTTCAATTGCAAAATTTTATTTACAAAGTTATTTCCAAACTCGACCCAATTTTTTGAAGGATAAGCAATTTGATGCGCGTTAAAATTACCGGTAGCACCACCAAATTTAGCAGAGAAAGGAATGTTCTTTAATTGATTTAATTGTGCATTTAAACGTTCAACAAACACATACATTTCTTTTCCTAACTTGGTTGGAGAGGCTGGCTGACCGTGTGTTTTAGCTAATAAGGAAATGTCTTTCCATTCTTTACTTAGCGCCGTTATTTTCTCGATAATGCCTTGAAGTGCAGGAATTAATTGTGCGTTTGTAGCATCTTTTAAAGACAATGGAATACTTGTATTATTTATATCCTGCGAGGTTAAACCAAAATGTATAAATTCAGAATATTCATTCAACCCAACTTCATTTAATTTTTCTTTGATGAAATATTCAACCGCTTTCACATCGTGATTGGTGATCTTTTCAGTCTCTTTAATTTTTAATGCGTCTTCAATAGAAAAATTCAAATAAATATCTTTTAAAGCTATTTTTTTTGCCACATCAATTTGGGGTAATTGCGGTAGACCAAATTCAGCCAAAGCAATAAAATATTCAATTTCAACTAAAACCCTGTATTTTATTAGTCCAAATTCAGAAAAATAAATATCCAAAGGCTCGGTAGTTTTCCTGTAACGACCGTCAATTGGCGATATTGCTGTTAAAGATGTTAATTCCATAATAAAATAATAAGGAACAAATTTACTATAAAAACACGAGTTTTTATTTATGCTTTGGTTAAAAAAGGCAAAGGTTAATTTCTTATCTTTGCAACCATGTCTTTTGCTAATAAAACAGTGGCTTTTCACACCCTAGGTTGTAAACTGAATTTTTCAGAAACATCCACTATTGCCCGTTTATTCCAGGAAAAAGGTTTTATAAAAAAAGATTTTTCTGAAGCCGCAGATGTTTATGTTATCAATACCTGTTCGGTTACTGAAAATGCAGATAAAGAATGTAAATCAATAGTAAAGAATGCACTATCAAAAAACCCCGAAGCTTTTGTTGCTGTTGTTGGTTGTTATGCGCAATTAAAACCCGAAGAGATCTCGAAGATCGAAGGTGTAGATGTTGTTTTAGGTGCTACTGAAAAATTTAAATTATTGAACTATATTAATTTCTCAGGTAAAAGCACGCATACGGAAATTCATAACTGTGAAATTTCGGAAGCTGATTTTTTTGTTGATGCATATAGCGTTGGAGACAGGACCCGTTCATTTTTAAAAGTGCAGGATGGTTGCGATTACTCTTGCACCTTTTGTACTATACCTTTAGCAAGGGGGAAGAGCAGGAGTGATACTATCGAAAACGTAATTGCAAACGCTAATAAAATTGCAGCTAGCGGTGTTAAAGAAATTGTTTTAACAGGTGTGAATATTGGTGATTTTGGTTACGGACAAAACATTGATGGTGATATAAAAAAGCGCAAAGAGTATACTTTTCTTGATCTGGTGAAAGAGTTAGACGCGGTAAAAGGTATTGAGCGTTTTCGTATTTCTTCGATAGAACCAAATTTATTAAAAGACGAAATAATTGAATTCGTTTCTACTTCAAATTTATTTGTACCACATTTTCATATCCCTTTGCAAAGCGGCAGTAATGCTGTTTTAAAGCGTATGAAACGCCGTTACCAACGTGAATTATATTCTGACAGAGTTGCAAAAATAAAAAGTTTAATGCCCGATTGTTGTATTGGTGTTGATGTGATAGTAGGTTTTCCCGGCGAGACAGAAGAAGAATTTTTAGAGACCTATAATTTTATCAATGCACTTGATGTTTCTTACTTACACGTTTTTACGTATAGCGAGCGCGATAATACAGAAGCAATTTTAATGGAAAACCCTGTGCCTATAGCTGAGCGTAAACGCAGAAATAAAATGTTACGCATACTATCTGCTAAAAAATTACGCGCTTTTTACGAAAAACAAAAAGGCAAAGCGCTAAGTGTTATTTTTGAACACGAAAATAAAAATGGTTTTATGTTTGGCTTTACACAAAACTACGTTAAAGTAAAATATCCATTTGATAGCGAACTTTGTAATATTCCTCTAAACATTACTGTTGGTGACTTTGATGAGGATGGTAATATGAGTTGTGCTTTAAACGAAAATATCCTGGCTTAAAATTTAACCACATAGAAACATAGTTTCTTTATTTACTAAAGACTTAAAAATTAGTTCACATAGAAGTTGAAGCATAGCTTCAAACTATGTTGCCTTATTAAATAATGCTGAGAAACTTTAGACTATGTGTCTATGTGGTTTAAAAATTTAAACTATTGTGGCTTATAATATTTCTTAGCTTCAGGCATAAAAGCTTTCAGATCTTTTATCCTTGTTTCATCACTAGGGTGAGTACTTAAAAATTCAGGTGGTTTTTGTCCGCCGCCTTGCGACATTCTTGTCCAGAAACCTACGGCAACTTCCGGATTATATCCTCCCATTGCTGCAAAGATCAATCCCATTTTATCTGCTTCTGTCTCATGACTTCTACTATATTTTAATGTACCCAATGTTGAAGCAATACCAAACGATTGCATAAATAATTGTTGTGTAAGCTGTGGTTTTTGTGAAAGTGCTACAGATAATACAGCACCTCCGGTTTGAACCAAAATACCCTGGCTCATACGTTGGTTACCGTGACGCGCGACAGCATGGGCAATTTCATGCCCCATAACAACAGCAAGTGCCTCTTCGGTTTGTGTTACAGGCAAAATACCTGTATAAACAACTACCTTACCACCGGGCATACACCAGGCATTAACACTATTGTCATTAACTACATTAAAGCTCCAGTTAAAACCTTGTAATTCTTTTGATAGACCTTTATCAGCATAAAACTTCTCTACTGCTTTTTGAATTCTTAAACCGCTGCGTTTCACCATTTGCACACGTTCATCAGAATCAGGCAGAGGAGGGTTGGCAGCCAGGAATTTATCGTATTCTGTAAAACTCATAGCCATCATTTCACTTTCGGGCACAAGTGTTAGTGAACGTTTACCTGTTACGGCATTTTTATGGCAGGAAGTTAAAATGGAAGAGGCAATAAGAGCAGAAATAATTATTTTCTTCATAAAATTAATTTTATATAACATGTTTAAACATGCAATTTTGATACCAGTAAGCTTTGTGATCTTAGCTCTCTATTTTTGCAGAGAGCCCTCTTTCTAATAAGGCTTCGCAGAGAGGTTTCAATTTTTTGAAAGTGCCGTTCTTTACAACACATTTACCCGTATAGTGCACAAGGTAAGTACATTGTTCGGCTTGCAATACATCATGTTCGCATACTTTGATTAACGATTCTGTCACAAATTCAAATGTGTTCACATCATCATTATAAAGTAACAAAGCTTTAGTGGCTTCTTCTTTTAAGACCACTTCAATTATTTCCTGTTCAAGAAGCTCTGGTGATTCAAACGGATTCATGATAACAATTTAGGAAGCAAAGGTACAAAAAAATGATAAGATTCATTAGCTTTTACAAGTATTTAACATACTAACTTTCAAGCCTTTAAACGCTAAAATTGAGAATGTCGCTTAATAAAACTCATAAGAATAATGAGTAAGGCAAAACTATTTTCATAATTTTAATTATGCTAAAAAAAATGATCTATACAATATTAATTGGTTGCTTGTTTTCCTGCGGTAATAATGGAATGGGGGAGTTCGATAACATTAACACCTCTGACGCTATAAAAGGCATGTTTAATAAATTCGCAGAACAAGCAAAAAAAGAAGGGTTAGGCTGTAAATTAAAATACGATGCTCATGCTTTAGAAGGATTTTGGATCATGGATGGAGCAATAGTTGAGGACGACAGTCTGAAAAAAATATACAACAACTGGGATAAACAAAATAAGATCATAAAGTATACATTGGAAAACATACACGTATTTCCTATAAATATGACTAATGGGTCATACCATTATGAAAGTAATATTGTTTACATTGATTCTGCAAAAGTGGAAAAAACATTAAGGCAATTAGAAAGTGGAGTAGTTACAAAAACTGGTAATACCTGGTGTTATTTGAATGGTAATACAAGTAATAGAAATTAGTCTTTATGTATCGTTTCTTTAATAAATCAAAAACCCCAACATTTCTGTCAGGGTTTTTAAATTTAAGAATTCAGATCTAAGATCTACTCCGCTACAATTTTTCCTGAAGCAATTACGTTTCCTTCTTGCGTTGCTTTATAAAAATAAATACCGTTAACTAAATTTTCTCTTTGGATAATCATTTTATCTGAAGAACTTTTTTCTGTTCTTACAATTTGTCCAAGTGTATTAAAGATCACCAACTCAGTTTCTTTACCATTATTTTCTCTTAACTCAAATGTAATTTGAGAAGTGAAGGGATTAGGGTAAACCGAAATTGAATGATTTAAATTATTAGTTTCTTTTATGCTTGTGGGAAGTGAATTGTTCAATTTCAAAACAAAAATATCGCTAAGGCCAGAAGAAGTTAAAGTATATGTTCCTACACCTGGATCAAAATCTGCAGTTACTTGGAATGCGCCGGCTGCATAAATATTATTGGCTGGGTCCACATCAACTGAAAAGGCAGTTTCAGTTCCTGGCCCACCGATAGATAATGCGGATATAAAATTACCTAAAGAATCGAGAACACTGATATAAGCTTCAACGCCACCAAGGGTTGCGTTAAGAGGGAAATTACCTGCACCCGGATCAAAGTCTGCAGATGAAGTAAAAATACCCGAGCTATACACATTACAGGCAGAATTAAGCGTAATAGAATAACCTACATCGTTATTTGCACCAACAATTGCTTTAGCCCAGCTAAAAGCGCCTGTGGTGGTAAGCTTACTTATGAAAATATTTTGTGCGCCACTTGTTGCAATTGAGAATGTTCCTGCACCCGGATCAAAATCAACAGTACCATCAAATGAGCCGGTGATATATGCATTACCCAGTGGATCTACTGCAATGGAATTACCATACTCCTGGCTGGCACCTGCAAATATTCCGGCCCACACAAAATTACCACCTGCATCAAGCTTGCTTACAAAAGCATCATTATTATTGGCGGTAGAGTTATAAGTACCTGCGCCTGGGTCAAAATCTGCAGTGCCTGTAAATTTACCTGTAGTATATACATTGCCCGAGCCATCTACCGCAATTCCATTTGCCCAATCAATTCCTGCACCGCCCATTTTTTTTGCCCATACAAATGTTCCGGTCGCATCCAGCTTGCTTACAAATATATCTTCGTTACCGGCAGATACAAGATTTACTACCGCAGATCCCGGATCAAAATCGGTGGTTCCAACAAAACGACCTGTTGTATAAATATTCCCTAAGGCATCAAGCGTTATACCATAGCCCACATTGCCGCCACCACCGGTCATGTTCTTTGCAAATACAAAATTGCCGGCAGAACTTAACTTACTTATAAAGATGCCATTATTTGTGAGTGTGTTTACTCCTGCATTCGGGTCAAAATCAACCGGGCCACTGTATTTGCCCGTAGTATATACATCTCCGGCTGCATCAACCGCAATTGAACTGGCGAAATCAGATCCTGTTCCTCCAATTTGTTTTGCCCACACAAAATTACCACTTGCATCTAGCTTGCTAATAAAAACATCATCTCCTCCTGCAGATGTAAGTGTAAATACACTTGCACTTGGATCAAAATCAACAGTGCCGGCAAAAAAACCTGTGGTATATACATTGCCTGAGGCATCTACAGTAACTGAATTGCCTTGTTCGCTGCTTGTTCCACCCATGCTACGAGCCCATTGAAAAGATTGTGCATACGAGCTGATAATTGTAAAAAAAGAGACAACGAAGAAGAACAAGGTTCGGCCTGTTGTTTTAGAAGTAATTTTTGTTTTCATCTTATTTGGTTTTATTTGGTTTATATTTTATAGTTCAAAGTTCTAGTATTTAAGACGGCGGTACAATCCGTAGTACTCGGTATATTATATCAGTAGCTCTAGGTATATTTGCGACCTGGCTTAATGCTTGTGGGTTTGTATAAATAGTCTTCTATCAAACCTGCTTTAACGGCGAATTTAAAAAGGCCAATAAGCGTTTTGGTATTCGTTTTTCTTAAAATATTCTTGCGGTGCGTATCTATGGTGCGGATACTTAAATTGAGAGTAGTGGCGATATCCAGTGAAGAATATTCGTTTAGAATAAGTGCCAGTATTTCTTTTTCCCGATTAGTTAATTGATCTTTCAAAGTCTTGTTTTTTATGTAAACAAAACTAGGTAAGCTTTAACCGGCAAACGTCAGTAGGGCTAGGTATTTTATTTGCGGGTACTAGGTATTTTAACCCATTATATTGTTCTCGAAAGCAAATTTTATAAGACCTACAATTGTTTTTGTGCGTGTTTTTTCGATAATGTTCTTACGGTGAGTTTCTACAGTGCGCGGACTTATGAATAATTTTTCTGCAATAGTTGCAGTGGTATATTCTTCACAAATTAATTTTAAGATCTCTAATTCTCTTACAGTAAGTTCTTCTTTTTGATCAGTGATGAGATTTTTTTTTCTGTTGTGATTCAACATTAACTTTGTAACCTCGTTGCTATAAAACGTCCCATTATCCATTATTTTTTCAATTGCCATAAGCAATTCCTGTTTGCCGGTATTCTTTAAGATATAACCTTCTGCTTCTGCTTGTAAAATGTCGTTAATAATAGCAGTATCGTTAAACATGGTAAGGACCAATACTTTTATTTTAGGAAACTCCTGCTTGACAATTTTTGTAAGTTCGGTACCTGTCATACCCGGCATGCTAATGTCTGTGATAAGCATGTCCACCGGGTTTTTGCGGATGTAGGTCAAAGCATCCTCCCCATTTAACGCTTCGTGTACAAAGTTTAAATTCGTTTCTTTTTTAACGAGCGATCTTACACCGTCAATGAACATTTGATGATCGTCGGCTATTACAATCTTTAGTTCTTTATCCATTTTTTAATTTCAGGTTAATGTAAACAAAGGTTCCCTTTTTTGGTTCTGATTCTAATTTAATACTACCATCCAACATGGATACCCTTGAGAAAATATTTTTCCAACCCATACCTCTGCTATCTTTTAATTTATCAGTATCAAAACCAATACCGTTATCTTTCATGCTTATTTCAAGCTCAGAACTATTTTTATTAATAGAAATAGTGATGTGATCGGCTTTTGCATGTTTGATCATATTAGTCAGAACCTCCTGTATAACACGGAAAACAGTTATGTCAAGCGACTTTCCTAAGGAAGAATCCACATTACTTGTAAGATCGATCTTTAAGGCTTTTGTTGCATTTACGTTATTTACCAATTCATTTATTGCGGGAATAAGCCCGAGACGAATAAGCGCGCTCGGCATCATATTATGAGATATGCTTCTTAATTCAATGCAGGCATCATCTATTATTTTTAAAGCGCGATCAAGATCAGGTTTATCTTCTTTAATTACTGAATCTTCTAATCCTGCAACATTTAAACGTGCTGTTGAAAGCAGTTGACCAAGACCATCATGTAATTCTTGTGCAATGCGCGAACGTTCTTTTTCTTCAGCTTCTATTACATCTTTAAAACGTAATTTTTCCGCTTCGGCTAATTCTGTTTTTTGTTGTTGTTTTTTGCGGTTGTATATAAATAATGAAATACCAATGATCAAAATAATAATTGTTAATGCAATGGTTAACTGGTTCTTCCTCTTTTGGTTCTCATTTGCAATTACCAGCTGTTGAATTTCAGTCTTTCTTTTTAACTCTGAATTTTCTTTTTCTTTTTTTTCAGTTTCGTATTTGGTTTGCATTTCTATGATCTGTTCTGTCTTCGTTTCATTTAGCAGCGAATCACTTACCTGCGAATAAAGCGTACGGTACTTTAAAGACCTTTCAAAATCTTTTAGGTCGGCGTAAGCATCAGAAAATGCCATATAAAGATGTTTACGATGATCAGCATTACCTGTTTGTGAAGCAAAAATAAGACCCTCATTTAAATATGGTAAAGCTTCTTTTGGTCTTTTAAGTGAAACGTATGCATTACCAATACTAATAATAGATGTTGTTGCACCATTAATATCTTCCAATTCACGGCGTATTTTAAGCGCTTTTAAGTTATACTCTTGGGCTTTATTGTAATTTTTTTCGTTTGCCGCAATATAGCCTAATTGATGGAGAACATTACACATTCCAAAGCGGTCATTTAATTCTTCTTTTAATTTATATGATCTTGCATACAGATCTTTTGCTTTCCACATAAGGGAATCTACATCAGTGTAAACCGAAGCCAAAGAACTTAATGAGTTAGCCATGCCCTGTTTATTGTTTACCTTCTCAAACAGATCAAAAGCTCTTCGTAAATATTTATCAGCAAGATCAAGTGACCCGAGTTGAATGTAGGTATTGCCAAGGTTAGCACAATCATTGCCCATATTTGCTTTGTTATTTCTTAGCTCATTAATTTTTAAAGCTTTAAAATAATTCTCAATTGATTTTTCATAAACGCCTTGATAATAAAAATTCAATCCTAGATTCCCATAACCTTTCGCGATCATAGTACTATCATTTAATTTTAGACCAAGGCTTAACGATCGGTTATAATAATAATCTGAACTATCATATTTACCTAAAAAGCTATATGCTGCGCCAATAGTATTGTTTGATCTTGATTCGTATTTAAAATTTTTGGTCTTTTTGGAAAGCGCTAAACATTCCCTGGACAGTTCTATAGATTTTTCGGGTAAAGCCCTGAAAGAAGCCCATGCGACGTTCCACATCAGATCTATTTTTGTAGAATCGGGCAAATCTTTTTTTAATTCTTTTCTCAGATCATCAATTGCTTTTTGATCCTGCCCAAAAAGAAAAGAAGAGGTCAAAAAAAAGAATAAAGTGAGCTTAGTCATCATTTAAATATAGTGCAAAAATATGAATAACAAAAAGCCCTAACATTTGCCAGGGCTTTTAATTTATCATCTAAAATTTATAATTTGTAATCTCTTACGCTTTATCTTCTTTCTTACCTTTTTTAGCTTTTGGTTTGTGAGTAGAAACTACAACTTCATCTTTTTCTTTATTGTAATCTACTTCTATCTCATCGCCTTCGGCTAAATTATTTTTAATGATCTCTTCTGCCATAGGATCTTCAAGGTACTTTTGAATTGCACGTTTTAAAGGCCTTGCGCCGTAATTGGCATCGTAACCTTTTTCTACGATATAATCTTTAGCAGCATCAGTAATTTTAATGGTGTAACCTAAACCGGTAACTCTTCCAAATAAATGTCCTAATTCAATATCAATGATCTTATGAATATCAGATTTCTCTAAAGAGTTAAACATTACCACATCATCAATACGATTTAAGAACTCAGGTGCAAATGCTTTCTTTAATGCATTTTGAATAATGCCTTGCGAAGCTTCATCTTCACCTTCTTTACGGGTTTGTGTACCAAAACCAACACCTGTACCAAAATCTTTTAACTGGCGGGCACCAATGTTAGAGGTCATGATGATAATTGTATTCTTAAAATCGATCTTACGACCTAAACTATCAGTTAATTGTCCATCATCTAAAACCTGTAACAACATATTAAATACATCCGGATGTGCTTTTTCTATCTCATCTAATAAAATAACAGCGTAGGGGTGACGACGAACTTTTTCAGTTAACTGTCCACCTTCTTCATAACCTACGTAGCCCGGAGGCGCACCAATTAAACGGGTTACAGCAAATTTTTCCATGTACTCGCTCATGTCGATACGAATTAACGCATCATCATTATCAAATAAATGTCTTGCTAAAATTTTTGCCAATTGTGTTTTACCAACACCGGTTGGACCTAAAAATATAAATGAACCAATTGGTTTGTTAGGATCTTTTAAACCAGCGCGGTTACGTTGAATTGCTTTTACAACTTTAGCAACAGCTTTTTCCTGGCCAATAACTTTACCGGTAATTAGCTCATTCATTTTAACCAGCTTATCGCTTTCATTCTGGTTAACACGTTGAACGGGTACACCGCTCATCATACTGACAACATCGGCAACATTATCTTCGGTAACGCTAATACGGTTCTGCTTGGTTTCTTCCTCCCAGGCTTTTTTAGCAACTTCTAATTCTGTTTGCAATTGTTTTTCGGTATCACGTAAACGTGCAGCCTCTTCGTATTTTTGAGAACGAACAACCTGATTTTTTAGTTCTTTAATATCTTCGATCTTTTTCTCGATCTCTAAAATATTTTCAGGAACATTAATATTTGTAATGTGAACACGACTTCCTGCCTCATCTAAAGCGTCAATAGCTTTATCGGGTAAATGTCTGTCTGTAATATATCTTGCAGTTAAAGTAACACAAGCTTTAATAGCTTCGTCAGTATACGTTACGTTATGATGTTCTTCGTATTTTGATTTAATGTTATTTAAGATCTGTAAAGTTTCATCCGGAGTAGCAGGCTCAATTAATACTTTTTGAAAACGACGCTCTAAGGCACCATCTTTTTCGATGTACTGACGGTACTCATCTAAAGTTGTTGCACCAATACATTGTATCTCACCACGCGCTAAAGCAGGTTTGAACATGTTGCTGGCATCCAAGCTTCCACTTGCGCCACCAGCACCAATAATGGTATGGATCTCATCGATGAATAAAATAACATCAGGCGATTTTTCCAATTCGTTCATTACCGCTTTCATACGCTCTTCGAACTGGCCGCGGTATTTTGTTCCTGCAACTAAAGATGCAAGATCTAAAGTAACAACACGTTTACCAAATAATACACGCGATACTTTGCGTTGAACTATACGTAAAGCTAAACCTTCGGCAATACTTGATTTACCCACACCGGGCTCACCAATTAAAATTGGGTTGTTCTTTTTACGACGCGATAATATTTGTGATACACGTTCAATTTCTTTTTCACGGCCAACAACAGGATCTAATTTTCCGTCCTCCGCCATTTTAGTTAGGTCTCTACCAAAATTGTCAAGCACAGGCGTTTTCGATTTGCTTTCGCCTTGTTTCTTTTGATTACCCGTATTACTTGCACCACCAAAACTCGATTCTTCACTTTCATCTTCATCACCACCGGCAGCAGAATTCTCTATCTTACCTGGGTTATCTAAAAAGCCTTCTAATTCTGCACGTACGGCATCGTAATCAACTCCAGACTTAATTAAGGTCTTAGTAACCACATTATCGTTATCTTTTAAAATACAAAGCAATAAATGCTCTGTGCCAATTTGTATAGATTTGAAGGTCTTTGCCTCGAGATATGTCAGTTTTAATGTCTTTTCGGCTTGTTTTACCAATGGGATGTTTGCCAGGTTATTGGATTTTCGTAATCCGGGAGTTAAGTTTTGTTCAATGTTCCTACGAAGTTCAGTTACATCTACTCCTAAATTCTTTAATAAACGCATTCCTACACCGTCTCCTTCTCTAATCATACCAAGCATCAGGTGTTCTAATCCAATATAATCGTGCCCTAATCTTAAAGCCTCTTCACGGCTGTAGGTAATAACATCTTTTACCCTGGGCGAAAATTTTGCTTCCATAAATTGTTCCTTTTAATAAGTGAAATTACATATATAATGCCAAAGTCAAAAATAGATTAAAATAATCGGTTTGATAAACTTTACAAGTGGTTTTTTTAACATTATTTTTGTTGATAAGTTTTGCGTGTATTTGTTGATTTTTCGGTACTTTCATGGGTTCAAAGTTCAATTTTTTATACGTAATTATTTAACGATAGTTACGTTTAAATCATCTGACAAAAGAGCATTAATTAAAGGTAGTAAATTAAAAATTAAATAAAGAAAAAAGAACTATGGCTGACGGAGAAAAAATAATTCCGATTAATATTGAAGATGAAATGAAAACGGCTTACATCGATTATTCGATGTCAGTTATTGTATCACGTGCTTTGCCTGATGTGCGTGATGGCTTGAAGCCAGTGCATCGCAGGGTTTTATACGGTATGTTAGACCTTGGCGTTTTGCATAACCGCCCTTATAAAAAATCTGCCCGTATTGTTGGGGAGGTTCTCGGAAAGTACCATCCACATGGTGACGCCAGTGTTTATGATACGATGGTGCGTATGGCCCAGGATTGGAGTTTACGCTATATGTTGGTTGATGGGCAAGGCAATTTTGGTTCTATAGATGGCGATCCACCAGCAGCAATGCGTTACACAGAGGTGCGTTTCCGCAAGATAGCGGAAGAAATGATAGCGGATATTGAAAAAGATACAGTTGATTTTCGTCCCAATTTTGACGATTCGTTAACAGAGCCTACGGTTATGCCTTCGCGTATCCCTAATTTATTAATGAACGGTGCTTCGGGAATTGCCGTGGGTATGGCCACAAACATGGCGCCACACAATTTAACAGAATCTATCAACGCCATTTTAGCTTACATAGATAACCGCGAAATTGATATTGACGGTTTAATGAAACATATTAAAGCTCCTGATTTTCCTACTGGCGGAACCATTTATGGTTTTGAAGGCGTGAAAGAAGCTTTCCATACAGGCCGCGGCCGCGTTGTTATGCGTGCTAAAGCAAACATTGAACCTGTTGGGAACAGGGAACGTATTATTATTACCGAAATTCCTTACCAGATCAATAAGGCGGAAATGATAAAACGTCAGTGGGAATTATGTAACGAGAAAAAAATTGAAGGCATTAGCGAGATCCGCGATGAAAGTAATCGTGAAGGTATGCGTATTGTTTATGAATTACGTGCTGATGCAATTTCGAATGTTGTACTAAATAATTTATACAAGTATTCTGCTTTACAAACTTCATTCTCAATCAATAACGTAGTTCTTGTTAAGGGTCGTCCGCAAATGCTGAACCTTAAAGATATGATCGTTCATTTTGTTGAGCACAGACATGAAGTAGTTGTACGTCGTACAAAATACGAACTGGCACAGGCAGAAAAACGAGCCCATATTTTACAAGGTTTATTAATTGCTCTCGATCACTTAGATGAAGTAATTAAAATTATTCGCGAAAGTGATAGTCCTGATATTGCAAGAGATGAATTAATTACAAAATTTAGTTTATCTGAGATACAAGCACGTGCCATTTTAGATATGCGTTTAAGAACTTTAACAGGACTTGAGCGTGATAAAATTAAAGCTGAGTACGATGAGTTAATGAAAACCATTGCTCACTTAAATGAGATCTTAAATAATGAAACGTTGCGTTACTCTATTATAAAAGGAGAATTAGTTGAGATAAAAGATAAATACGGCGATGAACGCCGCACAGATATTGTTTACTCTGGTGATGATCTTAAAGTAGAAGACATGATAGCCGATGAAGATGTTGTTATTACAATATCGCACATGGGTTATATGAAACGTACTAACTTAGATGAGTACCGTGCGCAGGGCAGAGGTGGCAAAGGAAGTAAAGGATCGAATACACGTGAAGAAGATTTTATTGAGCACATGTTCATTGCAAGTACACACAATTATTTATTATTGTTTACCGAAAAAGGACAGTGTTATTGGTTGCGTGCTTACGAAGTACCAGAAGGAACAAAAACAAGCAAAGGACGCGCAATCCAAAATTTAATTAGTATTGCACCTGATGATAAAGTAAAAGCATTTATTAATGTTACCAGCTTAAGCGATGAAGAGTATATTAATAATAACTTCATTGTATTGGCAACTAAAAATGGTATCATCAAAAAAACAACTTTAGAGGCTTATACACGTCCACGTGCTAACGGTATTAATGCTGTTACAATTCGCGAAGGAGATATTTTATTAGAAGCAGCTTTAACTAATGGTAAGAACGAAATTATGCTTGCTACCAAATTAGGCAAGGTTTGTCGTTTTAACGAAGAGAAAGTGCGTCCGATGGGTAGAAATGCCAGCGGTGTAATTGGAATTGATCTGAACGACGATGAAGGCGGTAATAACGAAGTTATTGGAATGATCTGTATTGATGATATGAATGCTAACGTTTTAGTGGTTTCTGAAAAAGGTTATGGTAAACGTTCGGATATTGAAGAATATCGTGTTACCAACCGTGGCGGAAAAGGTGTAAAAACAATTAATATTACTGACAAAACAGGAAACTTAGTTGGAATTAAATCTGTGACCGATGCAAATGACCTGATGATCATTACAAAAAATGGTATCACTATCCGTTTAAATGTAAGTGCGCTTCGTGTAATGGGAAGAGCAACACAAGGTGTTCGTTTAATTAATATTTCTGATACAGATGAAATTGCAGCTGTAACAAAAGTTGATCATGAAGATGAAGAAGGAAGCGAAAGCGCAATTTTGGGTGCTGATGTTAATCTTAACGGACAAAGCGATGAATCTACCGGGGAAACTGATACAACAACCGGAGAAACAGATACACCAACTGATATTAAAGAGTAAAAAATGTTAAATACCAAAATTTGGTATGTAAATTGAAAAAGTAAACGTCGTATATAAAAAGACATCTTATGAAAAAAGTAGCAATATTATCTCTGGCCCTGCTGCCAATTTTTGGACTGGCGCAAAAATCTAAAGTGCAAACTGCCTGGAGGTCGCTTAATGACTATGAAGCAACTGTAAAGGACGGAAAACCTGATGTTGTGTATTTAACTAAAGCCAAAGAAGCAATTGATCTTGCTCTGGCTAACGAAGAAACAAAGAACCAGGGAAAGACCCACGCTTATAAAGCAAGGATCAGTTACGCACAGTACCAATATAGTTTGGCTCAGGAATTAAAAAAACTGGAAGCAACTACACCTGACAAGAACGAAAGAGCTATGTTAGCTTATGGTAATGCTCCTTTAGCTGATTTTGAACAGGCAAATGATGAACTAAGTAAGATCCAGGAGTTAGATCCAAAATTTATGGAGACGATTAAAGAAGGATTAACAAAAGGAACATCAATGCTTGGTGAAGACGATCTTAAATTTGCAATGGTTGCTCAACAAATGAAAATGGAATCGGGTAATATTGCCAGCGGAAAATACAAAGCAAAAAAGTATGATGAAGCAGCTGATTATTTTTACAAAACAGGTTTTATGAATACCATGTTATATAAAGTAAAAGATACTTCTAATTTTTACAATGCTTGTGTTTCTGCAGCGAAAGCAAAAAATAATACCAAGATCATTGAATACAATAAAAAAATGATCGATGGAAAAATTGCTTCACCTTACAATTACGAATCTTTATTTAATGCACATATTGCAAAAGGCGATTCAACTACAGCACTTGAATACCTAAGAAAAGGAAGAGTTGCTTTTCCAAACGATATGGGATTATTGAATAATGAGACTAATCAATTTTTAGCAAAAGGTAAACAGCAAGAGGCCTTAACCAATTTAAAAACGGCCAGCGAAAAAGATCCTAATAACGCTTTATTTTATTTAGTTTCCGGAAATATTTATGATAACATGGCTAATCCAAAAGATAAGACTACAGGGAAAGATCTTGATAAACCAGCCAATTTTGACGAGATGTTTAAAAATGCAGAAGACAATTATTCAAAAGCGGTTGCTTTAAAACCTGCAAACGATCTGCTTTATAATTCGCTTTACAATTTAGGAGCTATGTACAATAACTACGGCGGTTATTTACAAACCAAAGCCTCTAACCTAACTATTGCCGAAGCGGCAAAAAAAGGTAAAGAAATGGAAGCGAAAAGTCAGGAGTTTTATAAAAAAGCCATCCCACATTTAGAGCAGGCATTAAGCGTTAAACCTGATGATAAAGCAACAATGGGTGCTTTACGCAAACTTTACCTTTTAACAGGTAACGAAGCAAAAGGTAAAGAAATGAATGAAAAAATGAAGACCGCTAAATAGAACTGTAAAAAAAATTATAAAGATCCTCCAGGGTTATGCCTTGGGGGATTTTTTATTTAATAGCCACAAAGACTCTAAGACTCAAAGTTCCACTAAAATTTTTCTTTGTGTACCTTTGTGCCATTGTGCCTTCGTGGCAATATAGAGCCAATTTGTCACTTTAACTTGCAATGGTACTATATTTGCAATCAATTTATTACAAATAAAATTATAGAAAGATGAGTAAAACAAAAACAACTACCGGAAAGATAAATGTTCAAACAGAGAACATTTTCCCTATCATTAAAAAGTTTCTTTACAGCGATAACGAGATATTTTTACGTGAGTTGGTAAGTAATGCCGTAGATGCTACAAAGAAGCTTAAAGCACTTGCCAGCATGGGCGAGGTAAAAGGTGACCTTGGCGATACAAAAATTGAAGTAGTTATTGATAAAAGTGCAAAGACCATTACCATAAAAGATAAAGGTATTGGTATGACCGCCGAAGAAATTGAAAAATACATTGCGCAAATTGCTTTTAGTGGCGCTGAAGAATTTGTAAATAAGTACAAAGATAAAGTAGATAAAAATGTAGTAATAGGTCATTTTGGCTTAGGTTTTTATTCTGCTTTTATGGTAGCAAAAAAAGTAGAGATATTTTCTTTGTCACATAAAGAAGGTGCAAAAGCAGTTCGTTGGGAATGCGATGGTAGTCCTGAATATCAAATTGAAGATATAGAATCAAAAACGCAACGTGGAACGGATATTGTTTTACATATTGCCGATGATTGCGAAGAGTTTTTAGATGATCATAAAATTGAAGGATTACTTACAAAGTACTGTAAATTTTTACCGGTAGAAATAAAATTCGGCACTAAAAAAGACAGGATAAAAGCTGAATTAAAAGAAGGCGAAAAAGAAGAAGATGTAAAAGATATTGAAGTTGTTGTAGATAATATCATTAACAATCCTGCACCGGCGTGGACAAAAAAACCTACAGAACTAAAGGATGAAAATTATAAAGCTTTTTACCACGAATTGTATCCAATGCAATTTGAAGAGCCTTTGTTTCACATTCATTTAAATGTAGATTATCCTTTTAACTTAACCGGGATCTTATATTTTCCAAAGCTTTCTAATAAATTAGAAATGCCAAAGGACCGCATTCAACTTTATAGCAACCAGGTTTTTGTAACCGATAATGTTGAGAACATTGTGCCAGATTTTTTAACCTTGTTACGTGGTGTTATTGATAGTCCTGATATTCCGTTAAATGTTAGCCGTAGCTATTTACAAGCTGACGGCAATGTGAAAAAGATCTCAAGTCACATTACTAAAAAAGTAGCAGATAAGTTAGAAGAGATCTTTAAAAAAGAGCGTCCTGATTTTGAAAAGAAATGGGATGACATAAAAATATTTGTTCAGTACGGCATGATCAGCGATGAAAAATTCTACGAGAAAGCCGTAAAATTTTCTTTATTCAAAACAACCGAAAATAAATATTACACCTTTGAAGAGTTTGAGAATTTGGTTAAACCCGTTCAAACCAATAAAGAGAATAAATTAATTTATTTGTATGCAACAAACATACAAGAGCAACATGCTTACATTGATGCTGCAAAGAGTAGAGGATATGAAGTATTGTTAATGGAAACCATGTTGGATCCGCATTACATCAATCAACTGGAAAGTAAATTAAAAGATATTTCTTTTGTACGTGTTGATGCAGATACAATTGATAAAATAATTAAAAAGGACGAAAATACTGTAAGTAAAATTACTGAAGACCAACAAAAACAATTGCAACCCATTATAGAAGGGACAGTTAGTAAAGAGCAATTTCAAGTTACGTTCGAGAATTTAAGTGAGAAAGATGCACCAATGGTTATTACACGTCCTGAGTTTATGCGCAGGATGAAAGACATGAACCAGATGGGTGGCGGCGCTATGGGTTTTTACGGTAATATGCCTGATATGTATAATTTAGTGGTAAACTCTAATCATCCTTTGATCACAAAGATACTTGATGAGAAAAATGCAGAGAAACAAACAAGTCTTGCTAAACAAGCAACGGACCTTGCATTGTTATCGCAGGGATTGTTAAAAGGCGAAAGCTTAACTAATTTTATTAAGAGAAGTGTGGAGTTAATATAAATAGATTTTAACCACATAGGCACATAGAAAAAGAAAAACTGCTAAACGCCAAAAGGTAAACATAAATTTTCCTCGCTTGCGAAGAAAATCCTATGTTTTACTTCTATCAAGGTTTGTTTGATCTATGAAAAACTATGTTTCTATGTGGATCTTTTTTTTGTAAAGGTTAATTGAGCGATCAGTTAACCTTTTTTGTTTTGGACTAGACACTGAATATAAATTAATATTCTTTAAATTAGCCATCTCATTGTTTCTTTAAATCGAATAAGTAATGAAAAAAATATTATTGGCAGAAGACGAATCGAGTGTTGTTGATTTTATTAAAAAAGGATTGACAGAGGTTAATTACGAGGTTTCAGTTGCATTTGATGGAGACACTGCTATTAAAATGTTATCGGATTCTGCTTTTGACCTGGTTGTATTAGATATAATGATGCCCGGTAAAAACGGTATTGAAGTGTGTAAAGAATTAAGAGCAAAAAATATTATGGTTCCGGTACTTTTTTTAACAGCTTTAGGTACAGCAGAAAATATTGCACTGGGGCTTAATATCGGAGCGGATGATTATCTTATTAAACCGTTTAAATTTATTGAACTTAATGCCAGGGTAAATGCTTTAATAAGAAGAGGGATTCAAAAAGATAATGTTGTAAATGAAGAATATATTTACTCATTATCCGATCTTGTTGTAAACGACGCAGCAAAAACGGTTGCAAGGAAGAATGTAAGCATTTCGTTAACAGCAACAGAATACAGACTGCTTCTCGCAATGATAAAAAATAAAGGCAGGGTATTATCGCGGATGGAGTTATTGGAAAGTGCCTGGGATATAAATTTTAATTTAGGTACCAACGTGGTAGACGTTTACATTAATTATCTCCGCAAAAAAATAGACGCAGATTTTGAGAATAAATTGTTACATACAGTTGTAGGTATGGGCTATGTATTAAAAGAAAAATGATCACAAAGATAAATACAAAAATAAAAGTGGCGCTGGTAGTAGGCCTTGTGTTTATTACAATTATAATCATATTTGGAGTCGCTATTTATTTTTTTCAGAATAAATTTTCGTTTGAAGACTTTTATAAACGTTTAGAAACCCGTGCCAGCATTTCTGCAAAATATAATCTTGAACCTGATACGCTTAATGCAGGGAGCTTAAAAGCACTTAGAAACCATCATTTAGAGAAGCTTGAAGAAGAAAAAGAATATCTTATCGAAGTTTTACCAGGCGCTGATGTAAGCCAAATGAGTAAAAAATATGGCCTGCCGGAAGATTTTTTAAATGATCTTTTAAGTGTTGGCCGATCGAGGGCGAAAAGTGGAAATACTTTTTTTGCCGGAATTAAACAGGTTTATGATAATAGAACATATCTTGTAATTGTTTCAGCAGAAAATTATTACGCATCGCATCACTTAATGTTTTTAAGGAATATACTTATAATAAGTGTAGCACTTGTTATCTTGATAGTTGTTTCACTTTCCGTTTATTTTTCGAGGCATATTTTTGATCCCATAAAACAAATTACCGATAAAGTAAAACAAATAAGCACCGAGAACCTGCATTTGAGGTTGGATAAAAATAACAATAACAACGAAATAAGTGAGTTAATAAATACCTTTAACGATTTGCTTAGCCGCATTGAAACGGCTTTAGAAACCCAAAAGAACTTTATCAGTAATGCCTCGCACGAATTAGGCACACCTCTTACTTCGATCATTGGTGAAGCGGATGTTTCGCTGCTAAAAGAAAGATCAATTAATGAGTACCAGGATTCTTTAAAAAATATACTTCAACAAGCCGATCGTTTAGATCAGATAACAAAATCGTTGTTGTTTTTAGCGCAAACCGGTTATAAGGGTAAGGCGGATTTTGTTGAAACACTTCGTATAGATGAGATCATTTGGGAAACCAAGCAAATTATTGATAAGTTAAATCCCGCAAATAAAATATTTGTAGATCTAAGTCTTCTTCCTGAAGACCCTAAGAAATTAAAGGTAAAAGGAAACCGTCAGCTTCTACAGCTTGCATTTGCAAATGTTTTAAGCAATGCTTGTAAATATTCTAATAACAAACCCGTTTCGGTTTACATAGCCTCAAGTCACGCACTTGTTTTTTTAACCATAAAAGATCAGGGTATAGGTATTCCTGAAACGGAGTTGGGATATATATATGATCCATTCTTCCGGGCTTCTAATACCAAATTATTTGAAGGTTACGGTATTGGCCTTCCTTTGGCACGAAACGTAATAAACTTACATAGGGGTGAGTTACTTGTTACTTCTGTTTTAAACGAAGGCACTACGGTGCAAATTAAACTACCTTTAATTTTTTTTAGTTAGATTCTAATCTGTTTCTAATCTATTTCTTATTTAGCATTAATAATGCTTCAATATGTTTGTGCCATAATCAAATAAATTATGGTAAAAAACATCTTGGTGCCTATTGATTTTCGTGTAGCCTCTCTTAATACATTAAAACTTGCCATGGATTATTGCAAGGATCAAAAGGTAAATGCAGTGCTTATCTATGCGCAGCATTTAGATGATTCCATTACAGAGCTCATGTTTTATTCACCCCGTAAAATAATAAGGTCATTACAGTCGGCGGAGTTTAATCACGCGCTTGAAATTATAAAGAACCGTTTTGAAGGAATTTTGGGAGATATAAAAATAGAGTTGTTTCATGGTAATAATAAAAATTTCTTAAATAATTTTTTATCTGCCCAGAAGATCGAAGAGATATTTATTCCAAAAACCTATGAGCTTAAGATAACAAAACGCGCGTTTGATCCAATACCTGTAATTAAAACTGCGAATATAAGAGTGGTTGAATTAGAGTGGAATGTCACTTACAATAAAACAGAACAAGAACAATTAATAGCACTTTTTAATTAAGTATTATATGAATAATAGCAAGAATAAATTTCCTACTACGCCTTTAGGCAGACTTAAGCTTTTTTTTACGTTTAACGATTCCCGTTGGGAAGATCTTACAAAAGAAAACTGGGTAAAAGTTGTTTTTAAAGATTTGAGCGCAGGTCTTATAGTAGCTATGACAGCCATACCCATGGCAATGGGTTTTGCAATAGCTATGGGTATGCGGCCCGAACATGGTATAATTGCAGGTGCGCTGGCCTGTATTATTGGACGTACTTTTGGTGGATCCAAATATCAAGTATATGGTCCAACAGCCGCTTTTATACCGGTTATAGCAGCAATGTTTACAAAATATGGTCCGGCAGCAGGTGGTGATTTTGAAACAGCGCATGGTTTTTTAATATTGGTTTCTATTATTTCAGGCATCGTTCTTATTATTATGGGATTGTTTGGATTTGGAAGATTTGCCAAATACGTTCCTAATTCTATCATTGTTGGCTTTACAATAGGTATTGCGGTAGCAATTATGTTAACCAATATTGAAGATATACTTGGTGTAGAATCATTTTCTGATTTTTTAGGACAGGATGAAGATATTAAAGGAGGATTAATTCATAACATTAAAATAGCTTTTGGCAATCTTGATAAAATAAATGTGTGGTCAATATTTTTGGGTGTGTTAACATTTGTACTGGCTAAAGTATTGTTGCGCATTTCGATTTTTTTACCGGGCCCCGTAATAGCAATGGCTGTTGCAACAATACTTTCATCCACACTTTTAGCAGATAAAGGAATTATTCTTGTAAAAGATCTTTATGGTTCTATTCCAAACAACTTTTTTGTATTTACGGCTCCGGCATTGCCGGATGTTACCACGGGTGTAATAATTGATATTTTTTATTTTGTGGGTGCTATTGTATTTGTTTCGGGTGTAGAAAGTATTTTGTGTTCAACCATGGCCGATAAACTGGCTAATAATAAGGGAACACCTTTTAACCCGGATAAAGAATTTTTCGGACAGGGTATGGTGCAGATCTTCACACCGCTGGTTCAGGGTTTTCCATGTACCGGTGCATTAGCTCGTACTGCAACGAGTATAAAAGCCGGAGCAACAACGCCTTTAGCCGGTTATTTTAAAGCAATTTTAAAACTATCTATGGCATTTTATCTTGCACAATATTTAGAGTTAATACCAATGGCTTGTATTGGTGGTATTTTAATTTGGGTAGCCAGCAATATGATAAAACCGTCTGAGGTAAAAGAAATTAAACATGGTGGAAAATTTGAAGTGTTTATGATGATATACACAGCTGTAATGGTGCCATTAACCGATTTTCTTATAGGTGTGTTATCAGCTTTGATAATTTATTTTGTTGTGAATTTGTTTTTTAAGAGAAGAGGTAGATCAACAACATAACTAAGGAAAGAAGATATTTGAGTCGAGTAAAGTAAAGTAAAGTAAAGTGGGAGTGGATGCAGTATTACATTAAAACCGTAATACTGCATTTTTGTTTTGTTGCAAAGATCTCCTCGGGAGTTAAATGTTTGGTCGAAACATCTGTATTAAAATCTAAATTAATTGTGTTGTAGCAGTGTTGTACAAAAGCAGAACAAAATAAAGAATTTTCCTGGGCTAATAAATTCTCAGCGCTGCGGTTATTTCCTGTTAATGAGAATAGAACGCCAAAGATTTCGCGGATGCTGTACTCTGTTCTTATTGCGACTAAATTTAGGGCTTCTGCTATTACTTTATTTGTGTCTTCTTTGCTTAAATTAAAATCAAGAACGGCAATACTAGTGAATTGTGCCTTATCAAAATATTTATCGGCGCGGTTTTCCTGTACTCCAACCCGCATTTGTTTTTTATAGAACTCCAGGTCAGATTCGATCACCCACCATTTTTTATCTTGTCTTATTTCATTAAAAATAAAAGCGTGCGACCATAAACTTTCTTTGCCGTGAGAAGTAATTTTTTTCTGGTATTTTTTTATCGACTTGTCAATAAAATGAGTGCCGCCAACTAAACCAACGCAGCCTTGTTTGGCGTACTTCTCAATAAACTCCTGGTTGGAAAGATCTTTTATTTCAACGATCGAATTCAATACTAACGATTTAATAATGCTGCGGCTTCTGCACCGTAAACTTTTTTACCGTCCTTGTATACAGTAATAAATGCATCGGTAATACCAATACTAACAGCTTGCTCTTTTAATGTTTTTGCGAATTTAGCATCTGTAAAATTACCAATGTTATAAATGTATAACGTGTTAATTAATTTATTTTCTACCGGCCAGGCTTTAATTGCAGAGAACCTTGCAGCAACATCATTAGGCACTTGTTTGCTGTAAGCGCCTATCTGAACTTTAAAGCTAACACCTTCTTCATTTGCTTTAACACCATTTTCAGGAGTAGCAGCAGGGTAACTTGTTACACCGTTCGTAAATGGTTGCACAGTTGTTGTAACAGCTGGTGTATTATTTACAGGAGTGTTGTTTACTGGTGTATTGTTTACAGGGGTGTTATTAACCGGCGTATTATTTACAGTGCCGCCTTCAGGGAATACAATTGGATTTTGTGTTTCTAATTTCACTGTAGAGTCATTTGCTTTTTTGTCTTTACCTTCTGCAAACGTAATACGTTTACCATTTAAGTAGGCACTCACAAACGCATCGCGAACATAACCTTCGGCAACTCTTCTCTTATCGATTAATAATCTTTCTGGATCGGCGTAGATACCAGCGGTATAACGGTATAAACCGCTAGGTAATTTCTCGCTAAAGATAGGACCAAGGCCTTTTAACTGACCTTTTGTTACTTGTCTGTTATAAACACCAATTTGTACGGTAAATAGTAAACCGTTGATCTTCTCTAACTCTTTTGTAACGTTAACAGGTTCTGTTATATTAAAATTAGTCTCGGTAACTGTTGTAGCATTTACTTTAGGCACATTTGAGTTGGCAGTAATACCTGCAGTAGTTGGTGCATTGTTATCAATGGTTTTGCCTTCTTTATTTAATAACTCAATTGCTTCGGCAAGTGTAACGCGTTTACCATTAAAGTAAGCAACAACAAAAGCATCATTGTAACCTAAATTACGAAGGTCATTTTTAACCGCACTTGCATTCTCAAACTTAACAAAGTTACCGGCTGTGTAACGGATGTAACCGTTACCAACAGTTTCGCCATTAAGCGGGCTTAAGCCTTTAAAGGCATCGTTTGCTAATTGACTTTTAAACGCACCAATTTGTACCCTGAATACTAATCCATCCGGCATTTTTGAATCTACAGGAATTGGTTTAGCTGCGTTATAAGCATTACCTGATACAACTTCAAGGCCTTCGATCTTAACTGTTCCTTTAGTATTGTTTACTGCTGGATTGGTTGTTGTGTTATTGTTTGTAGTGTTGTTAGGATTATTTCTTGGGTTGTTATTTGTAGTATTGTTTGGATTATTTCTTGGGTTGTTATTCGTTGTGTTGTTAGGATTATTTCTTGGGTTGTTATTCGTTGTGTTGTTCGGATTATTTCTTGGGTTGTTATTTGTTGTGTTGTTAGGATTATTTCTTGGGTTATTATTTGTTGTGTTATTTGCAACCACTTTATCACCTGTAATTTTATTTAATTGGTTAACAGCTGCATCACCTGTTTTAGCAGCTAAAGTAAGCAACTTGGCTTTTTCTGTTGGATTTTGTTCTTGCGTAGATTTAATTAATAAACGTTTTGATTCAGCATTCAATTCGTCTGCATTTTGTTTTACGATCTTTTCGTCAGCCGTTAAATTTTTAGGAACATAAGTTTTTGCAGTTTCGTATTCTAAACTTAAAGCGTTGGTTAAATTAGTTAACTCCAAAGCTTGTTTATCTTGTACCGTTTTTTGTTTTTGAGCTAAGTTTGGTGGTAAATTAGAAGTTGTGTTATTATCAATAGTAGCAGGTTTAACTACATAATCAGGGTATGTTTTCTTCAATTCTGTAATTAATTGATTTTGTTTAATAAGTAATTCAGCCTCTTTTTCTTCAGCATTGCTTAAAGCACCAATTTTTGCAGAGGTGTTTGTTTGAGCGTTAGCTTCTTCTCTCAATTTTTGTGCTTGTGTTTTTAAAACTGCTACTTCATTATTTTTTTGTTCCAGCTCATTAATTAGAGTAGGGTTATCAGTTTTTAATTTGGTTAACAATTCCGTAATGGCATTGTTATTTGTTTTATATTCTATTTCGTTGCCTTGCTGAGTTAATGTAGAAGCTTCAACCTTTTTGTTATTAGAAGTATTCTCTAACTCATTTGCTTTAGCAATAAGACTATCTTTTTCTGAACCCGAAGCCGTATTTGCTTTTGTTTTTAATTCAGATGATTTGTTACTCAGATCTTCTGCTTCAACGGTTAGTGCGTCTGCTTTTGTTTTAAGTTCTGCAGGCGTTATATTGTTTGCTATTGCAGTTGGGTTTTGATCTTTATAGGTTTTTATCTCTGCTTCAACAGCATTGTTTTCTCCATCGGTATTTTTTAATTCAGTAAGCGCATTATTTTTTAAACGGTTAGCTTGTGGGTTTTTAAGAGTTGTAGGCGTTTTATTCTCAAAATAACCTAAGATCTGGTTAGCCGTAGTATCCGTTTTACTTAATTCGGTTGCACTATAAGTTTTTGTATCAACTGCTTTTGCGGTTACAGTTGTAGTATTATCTTTTGTAGCAAACGAAGTATTGGTTGCAGTAGAATTGTCTTTCGTTGAATTATCTGTTGTTGTATTATCCTTAGTGCTGTTGTCTTTTGTAGAATTATCTTTTACAGTTGTTGTAGCAGTCGCGGTTGAATTCTCACTTGTAGTATTGTCCTTCGTGCTATTGTCTTTTGTAGAATTATCTTTTGTGCTATTATCAGTAGTTGTATTATCCTTAGTGCTGTTATCTTTTGTTGAATTGTCTTTAGTAGTATTAGCAGCAATTTGGTTGTTAACTTTTTTGTTCAAGGCATTCAATTGATTAATTGCTTCGAGTTGTTTTTTTGTAGCGGCTGTAAGATCATTTAATTTATCGTTATTATTTATACCTGCATCCGATTTTTGTTTTAAACCTGTTGCAGCGGCAACTTTATTATTGGCAGCAATTGATTCGCTTTTTAAACTTGGTGTGTTGGCAATAACTGTTTCGTTTGGTTTTAAGCTGTTGTTCAATTGTTCTATCTCTAACACATTGGCATCATATAATTTTTGGTAAGCCGCCATTTTTGTTGCCGCCAGACTGTTCAACTCTGTGTTAACGGTTTCCAGTTTGGCATTTACTGTATTATCCTCCTTCACTACTTTAATAGATGAAGTAGAGGTTAACGCAGTTTTTAAAGTAGCTGTTGGATCTGATTTTTTTAGCAGGTTAAGTGCTTCCTGCTGTTTATTAAGTGCCCATGCTTCTTTTTCTTCCGCATTACTCATGCTTCCTAATTTAGCACCGGCGTTTGGCAACGAATTAGCTTCAACCCTAATATTCGCGGCTTGTTTAAATGCAACCGCCGCTTCCTCATTCATTTTCTTTGCAGCTTCGATATCAGTATCAGATGCTTTTTTATTAGCGATCAATGTATTTATATTATCAAGATTGACATTATAAATTGCTGTGTTATCATTTTTAGCAATTTCTGCAGCCTGTAAATTCTTTTCATTACCCTGTTCTTCGGCCGTTTTTGCTTCGTTTAATAATTTTTCCTGTTCAGCACCGGTTTTGGTTTGTGCATCATTTTTTAATTTCTGTGCTTTGGAATATAATTCTTCCGCTTCTATATTTAATTGTGTAGGCGTTACATTAGTTGAATTAGTTCCAATATCTGATTTTTGAAGTTCAGTTTTGGTAGCGGCAATAATGTCTTTTAATTTTTTTTGTTGTGCAACGGCATCATTAATTTTTGAATCAGCTTCTATTTTTAATTTTTGCGCATCAATATTTTGATATGAGTTATATTCAAAATTCGCGTTATCATTTGTGTTTAATTGGTTGTTAAGTTCATCTAGATTTTTTATTGCTTCACCATTATTTTTAGCAGCAATAGGGTTAAGGTTAATCGTTTTTTCATTTGGATTAGAAGTAACAGTGTTGTTTTTTGCTATCTCGGCATTTAGAACTTGTACCTGTTTATTGTTATTGGCAATTAACTGATTATTCTCTTTTTTAGAAGCTTCTAATTGCTTTATCTCGTTATTTATGTTTTGTTTGGCTGTTGCAGTTTTAGCGGTTAATAATTCTTTTTTATCTTTAGCAATAGCGGCATCAATTTCTTTATTATAATTTAAAATTTGTTTGTTGCTTTCGATATAGTTTTGCGGACTATTTACGTCTGTAACAGCAATTTTATCTTTATACTTATCTTCTAATACTTTATCCGTAATTTTATTTGCGGCTGTAGCTGTTACACTTGTGTTAGTGCCAACAGCACTGGTTGTGCCTGTTGAACCGGTTGTGTTTGTATTAATTGCATTTGTTTTAGCAGCGGCAATTGTTTCGGTTTTAATTTTGGTAGCAAGATCAAGGCCGTTCTTCAAGGCAGCTAGATCATCGTTAAGTTTTTTGATCTCTGTTTCATTTTGAGCAATTTGTTTTTCTTTTGTTGCCTGCTCTGTTTTTAAGGAATCAATTTGTGCGGTTATGATCGCTTTTTGCTTTTTCTTTTTTGTATTGCTAAGATCTACTTGATCACTTGTTATCTCATTTTTAATATCACCAATTTCATTATTTAATGACCTATTTGTTTTTTCTACAATAGCAATTTCTTTTTCTTTTTGCTCTACATTTTCTTTAATCGATTTGTAAAGATTGTCAGAACCCTTTTCTTTATTTGATAATGCTGCAATTTGTTTTTGGAGGTCATCGAGTTTTGCTAATGACTCTGTGTTATTTTTGTTTTTATTGATGTTTATTTTTTCAAGTTCGTTAGCATACTGTTCATTTAAGATGGCCTCTTTTTGTTTGTTGGCAGCGTCTTCTTTTAATGAATTAGCAAAATTTAAAATTTTATTCGCAGTAGCCAGTTCATTTTCTCCTTCAGCTTTTATAGCATTACCTTTTTCTATCTCTTTATTTTTTTCATCCTCATTGGTAATGTTCTGAGCATTCTTTACAATATCTTCTCCTTCTTTTATTTTTTTATTTGCTTCAATTTTCTTTTGCTCGCCTAATTGTTCTGCATCCCATTCGTCCTGTTGTAACTGCGCTGCTTCTTTTTTAGAATCGTTTGCATCTTGTTTTGCAATATCTACCAATTCTTTATTTGAAACCGCTGCTACCGTTTTTGTAGCTGCAATACTAGTTGTGTTTACCGCAGCTTTAGTTGTTGTATCAACTCCGGCATCAACCACTGTTGGTCCGGTGTAAGTATTTGTATTTACCGCAACATTATTTTTCGCTGTTGTATCGATTACAGTTGGACCAAGTTTATTTTGCCCCTCGTTAACATCAAGTTTAGATTTCTTCTCTATGAGTTTTAGGTATTGTAAATAACTATCGTCAGTTGGTGTTTCATCAAAATAGTTTAAGATCTTTAAAATACCTTTATCGTACGAAATAGTTTGCTTTAACGGTCTGGAGTTTGTAGCAAGTGGTAACCCAACCCTTTCAGATTGCGTTTTTAAACCCGGTGTTTCAACGGTGTATAATAATTTTGCTCCATTTGGTAAGTCCATTAAATAATTACCATTGTCTTCTGCCTCAAATACCCCAACAATTTCGCCATTGCCCATGTTCTTAACGGTAACCTTACTTTTTAAACTTTGTGAAGCATTTTCTTTTACAACAGTTCCTTTAAGCACCAACACATCTATGATCTTACGCTCTGTATTTATTTTTAAGACATCAATTTTTCCGGGAGGGCTTTGGCGACCTGTACTAAAATAGGCTACTTTTTCAAGAGAATCGGTCACATATAAATAATCATCATCCGGCGAGTTAATAGGAAACTCAAGGTTCATAGGTTGTGTCCACGAATCGGTTGCTTCAATATAATCAGATTTAAAAATATCGTAGCCGCCCATCCCGTTGTGGCCTTTACTGGCGAAATAAAGTGTACGTCCGTTAGGATGAAGGAAAGGATAATCCTCATCGTAATCGGTATTAATGCCGTTTAGTTTTACGGGTTTTGCGAATTCGCCATTGGCTAATTTAATAGCGTAATAAATATCTTTGCTGGTTGTATTTTCGCCGTAGCTGCTAAAAAAAACTTTATCGGCGGAGCGGGGTAAATAAACAACCGACTTTTCTTTTTTCTTTTTATCGGCGCTGGTTCTAAAGGCTTCGGGTTTTATCAATAATTTTCCGCCAATGTCTTTAAGATCGTAGCTTCTAAAATAATCGGCCTCATTTAATTGTTTTTTTGATTTTATTTCAAGATCAGATAAATTACTTAACAAGCGTTTACCATAACCGCAGGAGATAATTTCCCTGTCGACCATTAATTTTTTTTGTTTAAAAGAAGAGCCTACTTGCTTATATTCGTTATAAAATTTAATAGCTTCATCAAACATATAATTTATATGGTATGCTTTGCCTAAATAAAACTTAACTTCTTTTGAAGTTTCTTCGGCGCGGCTGTTTGCAAATATTAAATAGGGCAGGCATTTCTTTTTATCAGGCTCGCTGTATATCATACAAACACCCAATTTAAAATTGTATTCAGGATCTTTTGGATAGTTGGCAACTAATTGCGCGTAGAGCTTGTAGGCCTTAGTAAACTCATCTTCTTCATAAAGTTTATCAGCTTCTTTTTTTATATCTTCTACAGAAACATTTTGAGAAAAAACAGGGCAAGAAATTATCAGTGTCAATAAAACGATTGTTTTTTTAACAATTTTCAGTTCGGGTAATAAAACGTTTAATAAGGTATAAAACCTTAATCTCATAAAATCAATTGTTGTAAAATTAATAATATTATTATAAAAGCTACTATATAATTGGGATGCTATAACTAATTTATTTCCACACTAGTTGTGTTAAAAATAAGTTAAATTAACTACAATTTAAAATTAATGAATTATATTTGCCTATTAACCTTAAAAACCATAAACAAATGATTAAAAAATTACTTACCGTTGCTTCAGTTGCTTTAACAGTTGCTGCTAGCGCTCAAGTTGGTGGAAGAATTAACAATGTAATAAACATTGCACAAATTTCTGAGATCAGCAAATCTATCACTTACAAAGCTACAAGTTCAATGCCTCCAGGATGTGATACTATTACAACAGCTCAAAACAACTCTTTAACTTTAAACACTGCAGGTTCTGATACTGCAACTCCGGGTTGTGCTCCAAAAGCAGGATATGTTTATGGAACAAACTGTTACGGAGATAAGGAAAAAGCTAATTTTTTTCCAACTGCAACTTATAGCGCAATTGCTCAACCATCTGTTTCAGGTGTAATCGTTAGCTTCTTTAAAAACGTAACAAGAGGTACCGGTGGCGCTCCAACTACAACTGTTGGAATGAGCCTTTATAATGGTACACAAGCAGGTGGTCCAACAACTGCAATCAGTCAAACTACAGCTACAATGGCTCAAATTTTAGCTGCTCAGGTTGGTACTAACACAGTAATTAACTATGTATTTAATTTTTCTACCCCTGTTTCTGTTCCTGGTACAGGCTTTTTAGCTTCTGTAGTAGTTCCTTCAGTTGGTGCAAGTGGCGATACTGCAGTTGTTTATAACTCACCTGCTTCTTCAGTTAACTATAGCTGGGAAAAATGGAATGATAACACATGGCATTCTATCAGCAGTGCTTGGGGTACTAATGGTAACATTGCAGTTTATCCTATTGTTTGTGGAAATCTTGTTTTCACAGGTATTTCTAAAAACTTAGGTTTAAGCAAAGACGTTAAAATTATGCCAAATCCATCTACTGGATTAGTAAATTTAACTGTTGCTTTACCAAGTACTCAAGATCTTAATGTCACAGTAACTAACGCTTTAGGTCAGGTTATTGTAAACAACAACTACAACTCAATTTTAGTTGATGTTATCTCTTTAGATCTTACAAACCAATCTAACGGTGTTTATTTTGTTACTGTTAGCAATGGTCAAGATAAAATGGTACAACGTTTGATCTTAAACAAATAATTTTTTTTAATTTTTTTAAAAACCCTCTCCGTTAATTCGGAGAGGGTTTTTTAGTTAAACAACAAATCTTGCGCTTTCCAAATTCCTTGCAGCGCTTGCTTTTCATAACAAAATCTATTATCAATTTCGGTTAAATGGGTTTAGAAAAAACCTCTTGTCCCATGCTTTCCCCAAATTGTTAAAAATAAATTTAAATGATTTATTTTCTAAATTGGATTTAATTTTTTTATACATTTGATACTTAAACATCTTAAAAACTAAAAAAACATGAAAAAAATTACTTTAACTTTATTTACCGCAATGCTTTCATTGGCAACATTTGCACAGGTAAACACTGTAGTAAATGTTCCAACGCCAAATACAGCGCCAGGAACAACCGGCCTACGTGCTCCAAACGGAACTACAGGCCATACAGTAATGAGAGGTCAATACTTTATTCCTACAGCTGATCTAACAGCTTTATCACCAACTATCACATCTTTTGGTTTTGCATTAACAAGTGGTGTTAACGCAGCAGCGTCAGGTACTTTAACTGTTTATTTAGTTCACACAAGTGCTACATCTTATACTTCAGGTACTACATGGAATACAGCAGGTATGACCACAATCTATAATGGAGCTTATTCAATCCCTGTTGGAGCTGCTGCTGCAAATGTAGATCTAACTTTACCTTCTGCATTTAACTATACCGGTGGTGCTTTAAATATTGCTTATGAATATACTGCTGGTGTTACCGCAGGTACAGGAGCAATTTACACTGCTTTTGCAGGAACTGCTTTAGGTGCTACAGGTGCTTCGGCTTCTCTTACTGCACCAGTTTTAGGTGGTACAGGTTTTAGACCAGTTTTACGTTTCGGTACACCAAATACTTTTACTAACGAGATCGTTGTTCAAAGCGTAAATGCTCCAGGTAAATACCCAACTACTTTTGCTACTCCTCAAGTTGTAACTGCAGTAATTATGAATGGAAGTAACATTGCTAAAACAAACATCCCTGTTGGTTTAAGCATTACTGGTGCTAACCCTTTCACAAATGCTCAATTCATTGCATCTTTAGCTGCTGGCGCAACTACAACTGTAACTTTTGCTGCTGCTCCAACATCTGTTCAAGGTATTCAAACAGTTTCAGTAGGTGTTGCTCCTGATCAAAATAACCTTACCAATACAATTACTCAAACTCAAAGCGTTACTTGCGATGTTTGGGCTTATAACCCGCCATCTGGTTCTTATACTGCAGGTGTTGGTTTTAATACTGGTTCAGGTATCATAAGCAGCCAGTTTTCTACTCCTGTAAATGCAACTACAACTGCGGTGCGTATTGCAGTTTCTACAGATACTGCTACTCCGGGTAATTCTATCTACGGTGTGTTATTAAACACTGCAGGTACTATTATTGGACAAACTAACACGCTTGCTGTTACTCCTGGTATGTTAGGTACATTCCAAACTTTAAACTATACAACTACTCAGGCTTTAACCGCTAATACAATTTATTATACTGGTCTTGCTCAAACTGCAAATACTACTGGATGGTTCCCATTAGGTTCACAAGCAACTCCAGTAGCTCCAACTAATTATTATACTTCTGCATTAACTGCTACAGCTGCACCTGCTTTTTTAGCAAGTAATTTAGGTTATTTCGGTATCGAAGCAGTATTCACTAGTACTTGCGGATCTATTGGTCTAGCTGAATTAGTTGCTGCATCTAAAATTGCTGTTTATCCTAACCCAACTGTTAACGGTAAAACTACCATTGCAGGTTTAGAAGGAACTAACACAGTTACTGTTTACAACATGTTAGGTCAATCAGTTTTAACTTTAACTTCAGATAGAGAAGTAGTTTCAATCGATCTTTCTAGCCAACCTTTAGGTAACTACTTAGTAAGAGTTACTGATTCTAATAAAGCTACTAAAACAGTTAAAATTATTAATCAATAATTTTAATTAACATAATTTCTAAAAGCCCGGGTTTTCCCGGGCTTTTTTTATGCTAAAAATATAGTATTTTTGCAGCTCTGAAGCCCTTTAAAATATTCATTGCTGTAATAGTAGTTCTAACACTTGTTTCATGTGATGGGTTCAATAAATTGCTTAAAAGCAATAACTATGAACTTAAAATGACCAAGGCTAAAGAATATTACGATAAAGAACATTACATAAAAGCCTCGCAATTATACGAAGAGCTTATACCTGTTGTAAAAGGCACCGATAAGGCTGAAGAGGTTTATTACTATTACTCCTGGAGCGAATACAACATGGGTGATTTTATAATCAGTCAATACCATTTTAAAAATTTCAGTAAACAATTTCCGGCAAGTAAGCATGCTGAAGAATGTTATTTTATGAATGCTTATTGTTATTTCTTGACCTCAGCAAACTATAAACTAGATCAAACAAGCACGAAAAATGCGATAAAAGAATTTCAATCTTTTGTGGATGTTTATCCGGAAAGTACTAAAATAGACAGCTGCAATATTATTATTGACAAGCTACGCGCCAAACTAGAGAAAAAAGATTACGAGATCGTAAAACAGTATTATAAGGTTGACGATTGGAAAGCGGCTATCGTGTCTACCAAAAATTTCATTAAAGAATATCCTTCTAGCGACCTTAACGATGAGATGTTCTATTTAATGATAGATTCTTACTATTTACTGGCAATTAACAGTATAAGGGCTAAAAAAGAGGAGCGATTGGACCTGGCCATCGAAAATTATATAAAATTTGTAGATCTGTACCCAAAAAGTTCGTATCTTAGCCGCTCAGAATCTGTTTATAGCAGCTGTAAAAAATTAAAAGAAAACCTAAATTAAACATGGATTTTAAAAAAACAAACGCAGAACAAAGTATTGTAACCCGCGATATTCGCAGATTTGATGCGCCAACAGGTAATATTTACGAAGCAGTATCTATTATGAGTAAACGTGCTAACCAAATTAGCTCAGAGTTAAAAGAAGAATTATCAGGTAAATTGCAGGAATTTAGCAGTCATACCGATAACTTAGAAGAAGTATTTGAGAATCGCGAACAAATTGAAATTTCTAAACATTACGAAAAATTACCAAAACCAACTTTGATCTCTATTCAGGAATTTTTAGAGGAAAAAGTGTACTTCCGTAACCCCACAAAAACTGCGGAATAATTTTTCAATAACCTTTTAAAAGGCAGTAAGCAAAGGCTCTACTGCCTTTTTACTTTTAATGAACCTCTTAATGCTTCACAACAAAAAAATATTACTTGGCATTACCGGCGGCATTGCAGCATATAAATGCGCGCATTTGGTAAGACTTTTAGTGAAGCAGGGTGCCGAAGTAAAAGTTATTTTAACCCCGGCAGCTACAGAATTTATTACCCCTCAAACACTTTCTGTTGTAAGCAAGAACGAAGTAGTAGTTGATTTTTTTGACACCAATTTTAACTGGAACAATCATGTGCAGTTAGCCGAGTGGACCGATCTGTTTGTTATAGCACCTTTAACGGCTAATACACTGGCTAAAATGGCTACAGGCCTTTGCGATAATGTTTTAATGGCTACTTACCTTTCTGCAAAAAGTAAATGCATTGTAGCGCCCGCTATGGATCTTGATATGTACAAGCATCCAAGTGTAAAACATAATCTTGATATCTTAAAGACAAACGGCAATCTAATTATACCTGCCGAAAGTGGTGAATTAGCAAGTGGTTTGGTTGGAGAAGGCAGAATGGCCGAACCCGAGAGTATAGTTGAATTTATAACTAATTATTTTAAACAGGGTTTACCTTTAAGCGGTAAAACAGCGCTTGTAAACGCAGGCCCAACCTACGAAGCAATTGATCCGGTTAGATTTATAGGAAATAGAAGTAGCGGAAAAATGGGTATTGCTATTGCCGAAAGCCTTGCTGCTAAAGGTGCTGAAGTTATCCTTGTACTTGGTCCGAGCCATGAAAAAATAAAGAACGCAGCCATTAAATTAATAAATGTGGAGAGCAGCGATGAAATGTACGAAGCTATGCTTTCTAATTATAAGAGTAAAGATATTGTTGTGTGTTCAGCTGCTGTAGCCGATTACAAGCCGGCTAAAGTAAGCGACAAAAAAATAAAAAAACAAAAAGGCGATCTTAAGTTAGAGTTAACGGCTACAAAAGATATTTTAAACGAGCTTGGAAAATTAAAAAAGAAACAATGTTTAGTTGGCTTTGCGCTTGAAACAGAAAACGTACTTGACTACGCTAAAGAAAAGTTAAAAAATAAGAATCTGGATCTTATAATTGCCAATTCTGCCACCGAAAAAGGCGCTGGCTTTACCGTAGATACTAATAAGATCACAATTATTGATAAACACAATAAAATCTCTAATTTTGAGTTAAAATCAAAACAAGAGGTTGCCAACGATATCGTAAATTACCTTATTGATCTTTTAAAATAAAATGAAAAAAATTATAATCTTTTTAACTTTTATCTTTTTAACCTTCAATTTTATTGGACAGGAATTAAATTGCCAGGTTAAAATTAATTATTCGCAACTACAAGGTACAGCCAATAAGCAGATCTTTGATCAGTTGGAAAAAGCCATTTATGAATTTATGAATAATAAAAAATGGACCAAAGAAATTTACACTACCAACGAGCGTATTGATTGTTCTATTTTTATAAATATTAAAGAAGCTATTAGTACCGAAGATTTTTCTGCGTCCATACAAGTACAAAGTCGTCGCCCGGTTTTTAAAAGTGCTTATTATACTCAGTTGTTTAATTATGAGGACGATAATTTTCAATTTAAGTTCCAGCAATTCTCGCAATTAGAATTTAACGAAACAACTTTCCAAAATAACTTAACATCCGTATTAGCTTTTTATGCTTACTTGATCTTAGCTGTGGATGGCGATTCGTTCTCTCCATTAGGCGGAACAGAGTATTGGCAAAAAGCACAGGTTATTGTTAACAACGCGCAAACTGCAGCAGAAAAAGGTTGGAGAAGTAATGAAAGTCAAAGGAACCGTTACTGGATAATTGAAAATGCATTGCAACCGGTTTTTAAAGGTATTCGCAATTGCCATTACGATTATTGCCGCAATGGTTTAGATATTATGCATGAGAAAGTAGAAGAGGGCAGAGCAAATATTTTAAAATCGTTAGACCTTTTAAAACCTGTTTACCAATCAAGACCTGCATCTTTTACCATGCAATTATTTTTTAATGCTAAAACAGACGAGCTGATAAATATCTTTAAAGGTGCCCTGCCCGAGGAAAAAAATACAGCTGTTGAAACCCTCATGCTTATTGACCCTGCCAATACCACCAAGTATTTAAAGATACAGGAAGGGAAATAGTATTTCTAAAAAATTTTCGAGTAAAGAAGTAAATACATAAAATAAAAAAAACCTCCCAACCCGGGGAGTTTTTTTATTTTCTTTAGTACGTAAAACTTCGAATTAATTTAGCCACCAATTGCACCAATTTTCACTAATAAAATAAATGGTGATAAACAATAATTCCACTAATCAAAATTTAGTTTAGGAAATAATTTTGTGGAATTAAAGTAATTAGTGGCAATTTAAAATATCAAAAAAGTCATTAAATTTTTATAACGAATTTTCATCTCTTCTTCAATATAAACTCAACTCTTCTGTTCTGCTTTCTTCCTTCGGCGGTTTCGTTTGTTTCTATTGGTCTAGTACTGCCGTAACCGTTAGATGTTACGTTTGTGGCAATTACACCTTTTGCTTTTAAATAATTAGCTACGGCGGCAGCTCTTTTTATAGATAATTCAAGGTTCTTAGCTTCTTCACCCACGTTATCGGTATGACCATAAATTTCAATATATTTATTTGGGTCCGGTTTCATATTATAGGCAATAATGTCCAGCTCAGGGTAGGAGAGAGGAGAAAGTATTGCTTCTCCGGTTTGAAAAAGTAGATTCTTAAAAGTCATTACTACATTCGAAGGCACTTTTTCTATCGTAACGGGTTCAACAAATTCGGTGTCCGGTACTTCCGGCTGCTGGTTGGCGAAGTATGGATTAAAAACTTCTGCTGTATCAATTACTTCGCGCTTGTATTCAAAAATACTCACATCATCAAAATAATAATAAGCATCGCGCTCAATAGTTTTATTTATGGGCGAACTTATTCCATAAGGGACTGTATTCCCCGTTTGCCATAAGCGTTTAAGGTTAAAACTTCCTATCAATAATGTATTCTCGCCACCTTTTGCTTTGTAAATAACTGTGAGTTGATGCCATTCATTTGTTTCCATTCCTACTTCTTCTTCTAACGGAATGTAAATAGGACGAAGATCTGTAATAGCCTCTGAATGTTCGTACTTTACATTTTTATTTAAAAAACAAACCCCAATTTTATCTACGGCAAGCCGCGAATAGTCTGATAGACTTACATACATGCTTAGTATATATTCTTTACCGCCTTGTAACGATTGATCTAATGTTGTTTGCAAATACTCCCTGTAATAGCCATGAGAGCAGGCAAAGATCCCTGCATAACAATTGCCCGAACGTGCCTCCTGGTTACCCATCGAATTATTAGGCACATTTACCATCGACTGTTTTATTAATTTTTTGTTGGTGCATTTACAAAAAAGATCGGTGGTGCCACGGCTAGGTGAACTCCATGAATATGATGCGCCTATGGCAGAATAGTCGATAGGAATAAATTTATTTTTTTCAAAACTGGAGTCGGCAACAAGATTTTGCGCCAAAGTATATTGGCAACAGATTAAAATTAAAGCGCAGATACGGATAAAATTCACGGAAGGAAAATTACAGTTTTAACACTATACTTCATAATTTTCGTTTTTATATTTTTATTCCAATTACGCAAATATCATCCACTTGTTCCAGATTACCTTTCCAATCATTTAAGGCATTGGTAAGTTTTTGTTTTTGAATTTCCATTGACTCAGTTGAAATAGCGATCAATAATTCTTTTAATTGTTTGTACATAAATTTTTTTCCTTTTGGTCCGCCAAACTGATCGGGCATGCCGTCGGTTAAAGCATACACTACATCATTTTTTTGTAAAATAAATTCACGCTGTGTAAACGAAACATGATCTTTATCGTGTTTACCAATTGGCATTTTATCAGGGTCAAGTTCAATGATCTTGTTTTCTCTTACAACCCAAACAGGATTGTTAGCCGCTGAATAAGTAAACTTATTGTTTTTAAGATCAAAGCTTATCAAACTTGCATCCATGCCATCTTTACCGCCTTCGGCACTACCATCTTTTTTCAGGCGTTCAATAATTGTTTTGCGGGTATCGTTTAATATTTCAGATGGATCGGTAAAGCCGTCTTTTATGGCCGACTCTAAACTTGTAATATTTAATAAACTCATAATGGCTCCCGGCACACCATGACCGGTGCTATCTGCAGTAACCAAAATAAAGTTCTCGACTCCGCTCGAACTGACAAGTTTTGTAGCCCAATAAAAATCACCACTTACAATATCTTTTGGTTTAAAGAAAACAAAATGATCGTTCAAATTTTCGCTTAGTATTTCATTGGTTGCTATAAAACTTCGTTGTATTCTTTCGGCGTAATTAATACTATCTTTTATTTCTTTGTGTTTTTCTTCTACCAAATGTAAAAGTTGATCACTTCTTTTCTTTTCCTTATTAATTTTGTTACGTTGAAAAAAGAATAAAGATGCTGCAAGGAGCACTAAAATAAAGCCGCCAATAAAGGCATTTCGAAGATTTTTTTGATTTTGAATTTCGTTTTGAATGATAATATCTTTTTTTTCCTGTGCCTCTTTTGCTAGTGTTTCTTTCTTATCAAAATCATATTGCATTTGTTGTTGGGTCATTTTTTTAATATTTTCCTTATTAAAAACACTATCGCGAAGGATAATTGATGTTTTGAAATATTCTAATGATTTTTTATAGTTACCAAGATTTTGTTCTATCTCGCCTAATTTTGCATAACATGCTTGGCGTCTTGAAATACTACCTGATTTTTCTGCGATTGCTAACGCTTTATGTATTTGAACGCTTGCCTCGTTATATTTTTTTTGTGACGTCAATAAATTTGACATCAAAATATAGATGTTTACCATGCCTTCCTTTTGCCCCGATTCTTCTAATAATGCAAGTGAAGTTTTTAGGCATTTTTCTGCTTCAGCATAATTACCTTGTCTTCTATAAAGTTCACTCATGGTTCCAAGATTATTTGTTTTCCAAAATCTGTTTCCCATTTCTTCATTAATTTTTAATGCAGCCTGCAAAAAACTCATGGCCTCGGGTTTATTTTGATACATGTACATAGTGCCAACATTGTGACTGAGGGCGGCGATCATTCTTTTGTCCCCAAATTCTTCAAATACTTTTAAAGCCGGTAATAAAAATTTAAGCGCTTCAGGTATATTTCCATTTTGATAGTAAACATTACCAATGTTTGCATTGCATTTGGCAATACCTATTTTATCTTTTAACTGTTCGCGGATTTTTAGTGAGGCCAGGTAATTTTTTTTAGCCTCCGGAAAGTTGCCCATATCTTCGTAACAATAACCTATACTACTGTATGTTTGGCCAACATCTGTCATTAAAGAAAGCTCTTTTCTGATAGCTAACGATCTTTTAAACCAATTAGCTGCTTCAAGATGCTCTGCTTTATAATTACAGATATTGCCCATTAAAAAATAGGCATTGGCAATTCCTTTTTTAAAACCAATTTTTTCGGATAGAGCAAGTGATCTTTTAGCAAAATCTAATGACTTCTCCAGATCAGTTTCTAAATAGGTAGTTGAAATTTTATTTAATAGGTTTGTTTTAGAAGTGTCGTCTTTTGCAATTTTAACAACGTTCAGCAAAGAGTCTAGGTTTTTTGAATTTTGTGAAAACGCAAAAATCATCAAATGACAAAAGAGGAATAAAAATATTTTTGTTTTCATAGGTTCAAAAAAGATCTACATAAAAAAAATCAATACCAATGTAGTTATTTATATTTTACTTAATTTCTAATAAATTTTTTTTATCAAAAAAATTGCATCTTTGCAATAGCTTAAGTGTTTGTTTCGGCTTTTGCCGGAAAGTATACAATGCCCAGGTGTTGGAATGGTATACAAGTACGCTTGAGGTGCGTATGCCGTAAGGTGTGGGAGTTCGAGTCTCCTCCTGGGTACAATTAAAACCTCGCTAAATGCGGGGTTTTTTTCAAAAAAAGTTCAATTAATCAGTGTTGGGGCCGGGTTTATAGCCAAAAAGGCTATATTTGATGGTAAAATCATAAAAATGTACCGTCTTTTTGCGGTTTTTAAACAATTTATTTATATATTTGCCTCCCTATTTCAAAGCCGCTGTTTACACTAGGTAAAGTATGCTGGAAATAATAACTTAAATATTTTACAAAATGAGCCTTTTATTAGACTACGTAAAAAAACAAATCACTAACGAAGTTAAACATCCAAACTTCAAAGCCGGCGATACTATCACTGTATCTTATAAAATTAAAGAGGGTGAAAAAGAACGTATCCAGCAATTTAACGGTGTTGTAATTCAACGCAAGAATGAAACAGCTACAGCATCTTTTACAGTTCGTAAGATCAGTAACGGAGTAGGTGTAGAGCGTATCTTCCCAATAACTTCTCCTTTCATAGAGAAAATTGAAGTAAATAAAGTAGGTATCGTTCGTCGTGCTAAATTATTTTACTTACGCGATCTTACTGGTAAAGCAGCACGTATCCGCGAAAAGATCCAAAACAAAACAGTTAAAGCTTAAGCTTTATAAAATTATATTTAACAAAAGCCGTATCCCTCAAACGATACGGCTTTTTTTATACCCCTAAATGGGGGTTGTTTAAGTTAAATTAATATTCTATTTTTAGCCTCTAACTATCAAAAAAAATATGGAACAATCAACAGCTCAAAAAGGACATCCAAAAGGACTCTGGGTATTATTTGGAACCGAAATGTGGGAACGTTTTAACTTCTATGGCATGCGTGCCATCCTTACATTATTTATGGTTAATTCATTAATGATGAAAGAGGCAGATTCATCATTAATATATGGTGGATTTTTAGGATTATGTTATCTGACTCCTATGTTAGGCGGATTTATTGCCGATCGTTTTTTTGGAAATAGAAATTGTATCCTACTTGGTGGTATAATGATGGCTATAGGCCAAATGATCTTATTTGGAAGCGCCACCGTGTTTTCTACAAATTTAGAGTTGGCAAAAACTTTATTATGGGTTGCTTTAACGATCATCATTTTTGGTAATGGTTTCTTTAAACCAAATATCTCTAGTATGGTTGGGAGTTTATATCCTAAACAAGAAAAAAGTAAATTAGATACTGCCTTTACTATTTTTTATATGGGTATTAATCTGGGCGCATTTTTAGGTCAGTTAATTTGCCCTATGCTTGGTGATGTTAAAGATGCCGGTGGTATTCGTGATATTCACGCTTTTAAATGGGGCTTTTTAGCAGCCTCATTAGCTATGTTAATTGGTACTGCTGTTTTTTATTTTCTAAAAAATAAATATGTTGTAACGCCTGAAGGAAAGCCATTAGGAGGATTACCAAAACATAATGATGCTTCACATTACGAAGAAGGAGAATCGCAAAAAGCAGTTTTTTCTCCAATGTCTTTAATAGTTTCGGTTATTTCTTTTGTTGTTTTATTTTTTGTATTCAGATATATGTTGGCTGGTACAAATCCTGTTAAAACTATTATCTATCCAATTATTTACTCTCTTGGTTTAACCTTAGCGGGATTAATTATCTCTGATAAATCTTTAACCAAAGTAGAGCTGCAAAGAATTTTAGTTATCTATATTGTTGGATTTTTTATCATCTTCTTTTGGGCAGCTTTTGAACAAGCGGGCTCTTCGTTAACATTCATTGCCGATAATCAAACCGACAGGCATATTTTTGGATGGGAAATGCCGCCAAGTATGGTGCAGATCTTTAATGGCATATTTGTTTTTGGATTCGCATTCCCATTCAGTATCCTTTGGGATAAATTAAGAGCAAAAGGCAAAGAACCTTTATCTACTGTAAAACAAGCTATAGGCCTGGCATTAATAGCTGTTAGTTATTTCATTATTGCGCATAATGTAAAAGATCTTGGTAACAGCGGTTTATTAGGAATTCAATGGTTAATTTTACTTTACTTGATACAAACGTTTGCCGAACTTTGTTTGTCTCCAATCGGTTTATCATTGGTTGGTAAATTATCTCCTAAACGTTTCGCTTCTTTATTATTTGGAGTTTTCTTTTTATCAAATGCAGCGGGTTATGCTTTAGCAGGTTCTTTGGGCGCTTTAATACCTGCTACAGGTGATAAATTTAAAAAGGCACAAGAATTAGGTATCGATCTAAAAGCTATACTTGATAAAACAGTAACAGCAACGCCTGAGCAAATAAAATTATTAGATGAGAACCAGATAAGTGCTGCAAACCCGGTATTTGTTGGTATGGAAATTCATAATTTATATGAATTTTTTATGGTGTTTGTTGTATTAACCGGAATTGCGGCAGTTGTATTATTTATGTTAACTCCGTTCTTACGCAAAATGATGCACGGAGTAAAATAATGGAACGCTGATGACGCTGATCAATATGATTGGTTATGATCTTTAAAATAGCTGATTTATAATTAAAGATAAAAGTATGATTGTCTCAGATAATTATAAACATTCTGAAATTACTGAGCAGATTATAAGTGCATTTTATAAGGTATATAATACTTTAGGTTATGGGTTTTTAGAGAAAGTCTATGAAAACGCTATGTTTATTGAGCTTCAATCAATAGGTTTGCGAGTTGAAAAACAAAAACGAATTAAAGTGTTTTACGAAAATAAAGAAGTCGGAGAATATTTTGCTGATCTAGCTGTAAATGAACTTGTAATCGTTGAGTTAAAAGCCTGTGAAACGTTGTGTGAAGAACACGAATTTCAATTAATAAATTATTTAAAGGCAACGGATATTGAAGTTGGACTACTTTTAAATTTTGGAAAAAAGCCGGAATTAAAACGCAAAGTTTTTTCAAACCTTAAAAATATCCATAACAATTAAAAATCATATTTAATCATAAAAATCAGCGTCACCAGCGTTCCATGGAATCACTAGAACAAGTTCAAAATTTTAAAGGTAAATACCCCAGGCAACTGTGGTATTTGTTTTTTAGTGAAATGTGGGAACGTTTTAGTTTCTACGGTATGCGTGGTATGCTGGCCTTTTTTATGGTCGACCAGCTTAAGCTAGATGAAGTAGAGGCTAATTTGCAATATGGCGCCACACAGGCTTTTGTTTACGCTTTTACATTCATAGGCGGTTTGTTTGCCGATAAGATCTTAGGTTACCGTAAATCGCTTTTCTGGGGTGGATTACTCATGATCGTTGGAAGTATTATTTTAGCTGTTGATCCAAAGCAATTCTTTTTTCTCGGTATAGGCTTTAATATTATTGGTACGGGTTTTTTTAAACCCAACATCTCTACCATGGTTGGCCGGTTATATAAAGATGGCGATCCGCGCACAGATGCAGGTTTTTCGTTATTTTATGCCGGTGTAAATTTGGGAGCTTTGCTTGGTGGCTACCTTTGTATTGCTATTGGTAAACGAACCTTGTTTGATAGTTATGTGCCGCAGGGTTTAGAATGGAACATTGCTTTTGGTTTAGCTGCCATTGTAATGGTTGTTAGTTTACTAACCTTTACACAAACACAAAAAAGTTTAGGGCCTATTGGTATCTCGCCATTATTAAATTTAGCACCCGCAAGAAAAAAGACTTACGAATACATTACTTACGGACTTTCTATCGCCGTTATTCCTTTTATTATTTTATTAGTTTCTAATTCGCAATACACTGATATCTTTATGTTCATTATTGGTCCTTGTGCTTTGTTATACCTGGCTTATGAAATGAGAAATTTTTCGTTGGTCGAGAACAAAAAATTAATTGCAGCAATGGTCTTTATCTTTTTCTCAATTGTATTTTGGGCTTTCTTTGAGCAGAGTGGGGGATCGTTAAGTTTATTTGCGGCCAACAATTTAAATAGTACAGTGCTTGGAATTCCAATGGACCCAAATGGCGTGAACAATTCTGCCAACTCTTTATTTGTAATAATATTTGCCGGGCTACTTGGACTACTTTGGATCTGGATGAACAAACGAAAAATAGAACCCAACACATTGGTGAAATTTGGTTTGGGCTTTTTATTCTTAGCCGGTGGTTTTTATGTTTTTTATTATACTAAATTTTTTGCCGATGCAAATGGCATGACCTCTTTAGACCTTTTTACCTTTGGTTGGTTTGTAATTACTTTTGGCGAATTATGTTTGTCGCCAATTGGCATGTCTATTATGACAAAACTCTCCCCGCAAAAAACACAAGCGGTAATGATGGGCATGTGGTTCTTAGCAAGCGCTTACGGCCAATACTTTGCTGGCCTTCTAGGAGCGAACATTGCCGGCGCGTCAGAAAATTCTACTAATCTTGAAAAATTAAATATATACGCCGATGGCTATAAGCAGTTAGGGTTATACGCTTTAATTGCGGGCCTGTTATTAATTTTAATTTCTCCCTTAGTGAAGAAGTTAATGGGTGGTGTTAAGTAATTTTGGATTTTAGAAGATCTAAGATCTTACTTGTTTCCAATCATCAAAAGATTTAGTTAGTGTTTGGGTAAAGGCCTCAACAGGCTGGGCGCCTGAAATAGCATAAGCCCTGTTAAATACAAAAAACGGAACGCCTTTTACACCAATGTTTTGAGCTTCTTCAATATCGGCTCTTACTTCGTCTCCAAATTTATCAGAGTTAAGCACCTGTTTTAGTTCTTCTTCCTTTAAACCTAATTATATTCCAAGGGCCGTTAATGTTCCAATGTTTGCAATATCTTTTCCTTCTGTAAAGTAAGCTTTAAATATTTTTTCTTCTGCTTCATTGCAAAGTTTGTATTTTTTTGCGAGATGGATTAAACGGTGTGCATTATATGAATTTGCAAGAATTGCTTTTTCGAAGTGATAATCCAAACCATTTTCCTTTGCCATTTGTGTTACATTCTTATGCATCTCTATTGCCCAATCTCTTGTTTGTCCTTTACGTTTGGCAAGATAATCATACAGGTCAACGTTAGGTTGCGATGTGGAATCGGGATCTAACTGGTAGCTGCGCCATTCTACCTCCACTTTATCCTTCCCTTTAAACGATTCCAACGCTTTTTCTATTTTACGTTTACCTATGTAGCAAAACGGACATTGTATATCCGACCAGATCTCAATTTTAAATTTATTTTCCACTGTGTGATTTTTTATTAAAGTTAAAGTATAAAATAATGGATGACAAATTCATTTGCCGGAACAATGCTAATTTATGTAAAGAATAAGTAATTATAAATTGGTTTTTTTTGGTTAAACTTGTCAAACATTTATATATGATTATGAAGAGCATATTAATATTTTTCTGTTCAGTATTTTGTTTTTTTGCACCTGCACAAAACTATTATTTGTTTATTGGCACATTCACACATACTGATAGTAAAGGTATTTACGTTTATAAATTCAATGCTAAAAAAGGAAAGTTAACTGAAGTAACAAATACAGAAAAAACAGTTGTCAATCCTTCATTCTTAACCGTAACGCGAGATGGTAAATATGTGTATGCTTGCACCGAAACAAGAACCGATACAGGGGGTAATGTAAGTGCGTTTTCCTTTGATAAAAAAGTTGGTAAGCTTAGCTTCATTAATAAAGAGAGAAGCAATGGTGCTAACCCGGTTTATGTTGCGCTTCATAACAAAAATAAATTCATTATCAATACAAATTACACTGGTGGTAACATTACCGTTTATGGTATTAATAATGATGGAAGTATTAAACCTATTTCAATGGAGCTGCAATTAGGCGGTAGTAGTATTAATAAAGAGAGACAGGAAAAAGCGCATCCGCATTCAGCAGTGTTTTCGCCCGACTATAATTATTTTGTGGTGCCTGATCTTGGTTCAGATATGATTAGGTGTTATCCATTTAATGCAGATAACGAAGAGCCTTTAAACCCAAATCCACCGCAATTGGGATATGTTGTTCCAGGTAGCGGCCCGCGCCATATTACGTTTCATCCAAACGGAAAATTTGCTTATTGTATCGAAGAACTATCTGGCACGGTACAAGCCTATACTTTTAATAAGGGGAAATTAGATACCCTGCAACGCGTTTTAATTCATACAGCAGACACAAAAGGACCCTATTCAGCTTCTGATATTCATGTATCGCCGGATGGTAAATTTTTGTATGCAGCTAATCGTGGTAAAGAAAACAACATTGCCATTTTTGCGGTTGATGATAAGGGGAAATTAACTCATGTTGCTTATCAATCTACTTTAGGAGAGATCCCACGCAATTTTACCATCGATCCTACCGGCAATTATTTATTGGTTGCCAACCAGGTTAGCGGTACTATTGTTGTTTTTAAACGCAATCTAAAAACTGGTAAATTAAAGGCCACCGGCGAACAAGTAAAAGTGCCAATGCCTTCTTGTTTACAACTGGTTGGGCCTGATTAATTTTTTTTTATTTCTTTTTAAACCAGCCTTTTATTTTTTCCATCATGCGGCCCGATGTTTTTTCTCCCTGCTGGTCGCCGATCAAATAGCCGTAAGCACTTAGCTCGGGTACGTTATCAAAAACAATTTTAGCAACCCCAAGCATTGGTAAAAATAAGATCATGCCTGCTACGCCCCATATCAAGCCGCCGATCAATAAAATCAAGATGGTGAAAAAAGCGCTGATGTTAACTTCACCACCAATAATGTATGGCTCAATAAAATAATTGTCAATACCCTGAATGATAGCAATAACAGCCAACGCGCCAACTGCCACGCTGGTTGAATCTTCGGTTACCAAAGCAACTGCAAAAGGAAATAAACCCCCGATTATAGAACCGATGTATGGAATGATGGTTAATAATGCTGCAATAAATGCCAGCAAAAAAGCACCCTTTAAACCTATTATTAAAAAGCCGGTTGTAAAAAGCGCAGTAAATAGCAGAATTGATAAAGCTCTTCCGGTTAAATAATTTTGAGAAACAGCACTTATTTTTTGGATCAGTTTTTTTGCTTCATCAGGTTTGGTGGTAACGCAAAGCCGCAGAAAAAAACTTTCGTATTTTTCGCGTTGATAAAGAAAGAGAAAAGTAAATAATAATACCATCACTGCTGAGCCAAGTATGCCAATAAAACCTGCAAAAAAATCCTGTAAACCTTTACCGGATGTTTCAATGAACGATTTAATTTTTTTATTGATCAACTCATCTTGTTTTTCTTTGGGCACATCTAATTTCTGACTTACATAGTCCTGTGCATATACCATAAATTTTTGAGCCTTTTTTTCTATTTCCGGTAATTCATCGGATAATGATCTTACTTGCATATAAATTAAATAACCAATACCAAAACTAACTATCACTATTATTAATACCGAGATCAAAGTTGAAAAAACACGCATCATGCCTTTTGCTTCCATTTTATTGGAGAGCTTTGTAAATAGCATTGCAAAAAAAATGGAAAAGGTTATCGGAATTAAAACCTCTTTGGCAAAATATAAAGTTGCAGTTAATAAGATCCCAAGTAGCAAAAAACGATTGACTCGCTTTAATGATATTTTTTCGATCATAAGTTTTTAACCTTGTGTTTCAAATGTAATACCAAGTAAATTAAACGCTATTGTAAAAGACTAGTAGAAAAAATTTCCCAAAATGGGATACGAGGGAATTAGAGAAAATAATTCAACAGGAACGACCTTTATTCAAACGCAATGTCGCTGAATTGTGTAGATACATTATAACCTATCTCTTTATAGATCTTGTTGGAAGTAGGGTTTGCACTTTCGGTGAACAGTCCACAATTCTTATAACCGCTCTTTAAAATATGTTCGCTTAATTTAAGCACACAGCTTCTAGCATAACCTTTTCCGCGTAAATGTTTTGGTGTGTAAACCTGTCCAACAATACCAATATTATTTGTTCTGCGCACAATACCGGCCATGCTCACAAGATCTCCGTTCTTTATCCAGGTAAAAAGATCGCCGTTCGCAATTAAATTTTTTATGAATGAATGGATCTCTGTTTTTGTTTTTTTTGGAAATGCGTGCGCATCATGTTGGAACTGGTTCGACCATTCAGACAGATATTCCACCGCGCCATGTTTTGCAACTTTAAATTCGCCTTCTGCTAAAACAAGATCGTTCACTTTATCCAGTTTATGCACCAACAATTGCCTGTTGCTTGCTTTGTTTTTTTTGAAGTATTCTGTAAAGGCTTCCGAATACAAAGTTTCGCCTACAACGCCTTTAATGTTTATTTTATTTTCGCTAAAATAATTGGCAAGCAATTGTATATCCTCTTTGTTTTTTGTTGTACCACTTACTATTACTTTTGGTAATGTTCTTACTGCGGTTGCTTTAAATTCATTACCATCAAACACAGAAATAAAATGGCAATCGGGCATTTGAACATCTTTATCTTTAAAACTATGGCAAATACCCAAAATAATATTGTTTTCTAACTCGCGCTGTTCAAGCACTTCACGGTTCTCATTTAAATAACTGTTAACTGTTGTATAAATTTTTAAATTCAGCATACCTATTTTTTACAATAATGATCCGATTCTTCTACAGGATATTTTTTTTCAAGGTCAATATTATTCATGCTTTCAATAATGCCCCATTTAAATAATTTCTCGAAGTAGGGCAGAAGTTTGTTGTTTTTTATTTGTTGAAGAAAATATACTTCGTGTTCTTTTTCTTTAATGCCCATTTCGTAAAGTACTTTATCATGTTCTGTAATACCCATAGAGTTAAAGAACTGCTTCATTCTAAAATACTCGCAAACATTGCCGCTTTCGAGTCTACCTGCAAAATAAAAAGGCGTGAACCAGCCAATAATAAAACAACTTCCTGAAATGATCTTACCAATCACATGAAACCTGAATTCGTAATATTTTGAGATAGATATATTGTATTGTTGCATGATCTTTAGTACTTCTTCACGGTGTCCCCATTCATCGATCTCTATCTGGCGAATGGCTTTTTTTTCTTCCGGATTTTTTACCGAAGCGGCATGGCCCTGGTAAGCAAAAGCAGCTGCTTTTTCGGCAGAGTATGCTTGTTTTAATAGGTCGGTTAATTCGGGGTGGTTAATATGCATTTGAACAGACTAAAATTACAGAATAGTAAGCAGTTCAACAAATGGCTTAACTCTTTAGTAATGAGTAGATCTCGCTGTCTAAAAACTTGCCGTTATAAAAATAATTCTCTTTAAAATAAGCTTCTTTTTTGAATTTAAATTTTTCTAATAGTTTACGTGATATGGTATTATTTGGATTAATGTTAGCCACAATGCTGTGTAGTTTCATTTTTGTAAAACCATAAGCAATAACTTTTGGCATGGCTTCGCTTAATATTCCTGTATTCCAGTATTCAGGCATGATCATGTAACCAATTTCTGCCCGGTAATTTTCGCGTTCTATTCTGTGATAAGAGATGGTACCTATTAACTCATTCTTGTTTTTTAATGTGATGGCCCAGGCAATGGTTTCGTTATCTTTTGTTTTTTTATTTATCAGTTTAATAAAAGGCTTTATCTCATCTTTAGAAACTGCCAATGGCTTATCAATAAATTGCATGGCCGGTTTATTACTTCTTAATAAGAATAAGGTATCCACATCTTTTTTATTTATTTCTCGAAGCACCAACCTTTCGGTCTCTAAAACAGGGAAGGGCTTAAAATTAAGTTCTAACATTTTTTTGTAGATTTTAAAAGATAAATTTACTCATTTTTCATAAAGCTCAATTGGCAATTGGAAGGATCTGAAAAATATGTTACCTTTTGTTAGGTGACCTTTTTTAATAATGTATTTTCTTTTATACAATGATCAATTTTTAATTTATCTTTGATCCAAATTGCAACATGACCAAAACAAGATCCATATCCTTTTTTCTTTTGCTCCTCGTCGTTCTTTTAAGTTCATGTTTTGTTCGGGCTCCGCGTTATACAAGAGTTGAAAAAGTATTTGAACTTAAGATCGGAATGACCAAAGAAGAAATCTCCAAGGTACTTGATACAAAACCGTATAATTTTAAATTATTAACCGACACCGCAAGTGTTTTATTATATAAGTACAGGGTTACAGACAGAGCTGTGGTACCTTTTTTATTGAAAGAAAATAATGGTAAAAGTGTACGCGGTAAATATGTAAATTTAATGGTCACTTACGATGCTGCTTCCGGAAAAAGTACACGCATAGAGAGTTGTAGCGACTGTGATGAAACGGAGATACAAGAAAAAAAGTTTGACATTGATAAAGTCATTACCTTTTTAACTGTAACATTGCCTGTAGTACTTGTATTTCTTGGGATCCAATACGCAGGGTCTACACCTTAATTTTCTTTTGTAAACAAAAAATATTTTGTCTTTCCCGCAGTAAGTAAATAAATAGCTGTGATTGCACCTGGCAATAATATTAAAGCGGTAAGCGAAAGCGATATCCTAAAAAGGAATAGTAAACCCAAACCAATTAAAGGCGATATGAACGAAACAAGGCTTAAAAGGCTAGGGTAGTAAGAATAGTTGAGAGTTTTGCCTGATTCTATTGTCACATCCTGCTCGCCACTTTTAATGTTTTGTTGTACCCTAATCTTATAAGTGCCTGGTTCCAAGTCAAATTCCTTATTTTCTCCACTCATCATTTTTCCGCGAAGCTTATCATTTATGTAAACGTCCATTCCAACGGCAAGGCCATTAAAATTTTTCTTACGGTATAATATTAATTTTCCGGTGCTCATAAGATCAGACCGTAAAATTAGCATTAAATAGATAGAAATAAAAAGAAAGCTTATTGTTGAATTTTAAGGATCTGCGAGGTGTCATATCCTTTTTTAGCGCAACGGTCAAGGATCTCCTTGTATTGTATATCTCCCATTGTTCCTGTTCGATTCATAATGTATAAATACTTTTTCTTAGGATGACCAACTACTGTGTAAAAATAATTATTGTCTACTTCTTCAACTAAATAATCAGCCCTAAATGGCCATACGAACTGTACTTTCCACTTTACGTTATTGCTTTTTTTATCAGGAAAACCTTTTGAGCGCACATCTTTTTGTTTGGGGTCATTCCCTTTTTTGTAAGTAGTATAAATATCAATTTTACCTTTTGCGTTAACAGAATAGGTTTCGGTAACATAGTTCCAGTTCTTGTCAAAGCTGGTAGGTATACAAGCTATTACAAACCATTTACCCGCAAACTTTTCAAGATCTATGTTCTTTAAATTTGTTTGCGCCATTCCCGTATTTATAATTGCTGTTGCCATAATAAGATATTTAATTAATTTCATAAAAATTGAATCCTTTAACAAATCATGCAAAAGCAATTCCAGTTAAATGGTTAGAAATTAGTATAAGAATTATGGATCTTCTGAAGATTATGAGGTAATAAATCCCCGATTACTTCACACGTTCAACGTACTCCGATGTGTCTATGCTGATCTTGAGTTTATCGCCAATGTTTACGAACAATGGCACTTGTATCTTTATGCCGCCTTCTACTTCCGCAGGCTTTAATAATTTCCCTTTCACACCTTCTTCGGTATAGGTAACAACTAATTCTGCATACTTAGGTAAGTTACCACTTAAAGGTTTTTCATTCTCATCAAAGCGTATGGTAAGTATCATACCTTCCTGTAAAAATTTAATAGCATCGCCAAAAATAATTTTTGGAATATTTACCTGCTCATACGTTTCCTGATTCATGCAAACTAAGGCATCTCCTTCGGTAAAAAGATATTGCATATCGAATTCATCAACTCGAATAAAATCGATCTTTTCGCCAGAGCGAAAACGGATCTCACTTTGTTTACCTGTTTCTACATTGCGGCATTTTACAGAGTAAATTGCGTTCCCTTTGCCGGGTGTAATATGGTCGTAGTCCATAACCTGCACTAACTCGTTATTGTACCTAAAAAATGCACCTCTCGAAATATCTGATGTAGTAGCCATTGTAAAATTGTTTTAATATTTATATTATGTAAAATGGAAGAGGTAAAACGGAAAGCGGATTTACATTTTCCATCTTCCTATTTACATTTTCCATGGGGAGGAAAGGTACTACCAAGTATTGAGATAGCAAAATTTATTGATTGCCTTTGTTTAATAATTATTTAATACAAATTGTATATAAAAAAGTGCTAAATTTATATGAATTAATAAAACTAAAACTATGAAAAAACTAATAATTATTTTATTTGCAATAACGGCATGTTATGGTAATGTTTCAGCACAAAAAAAAGGTAAAGGCGAAAAAGAAGTAAATGTTATAACCAGCGATAAAACAGGCTGGCACAAAATAGGCGAGATGGTTGCCAGCTTTAGTAAAGAGCGTGATGTGATGGTAGTTGTTGGTGCCGATAAATTTGCTGCACTTAAAATAAAAGTAACCGAAGCGGATATTAAAATTTCTGACATTGAAGTGTTTTATGAGAACGGTACACAGGAAGATATAAATGTTAGATCTGATATTAAGAACGGCGGCGAAACCCGCGTTATTGATCTAAAAGGCGGTGAGCGTCAAATAAAGAAAATTGCTTTCGTTTATAAAACAGCCGGTGGTTCATCTGAAAAAGCGCATCTTGAAGTTTGGGGATTAAAAACAAATGCTAAAAAATAATTAGGCATATTATAATTATAAAAAAAGCCTGGTGTAATGCACCGGGCTTTTTTATTATTTACAACAAAAATGCTTTTTGTAATATTTTTTTCTATCTTTAATCTCGTAACCACATTAATATTTTATATGAGGTTCTTTTTGTTCTTATATATTGCCTCTCTGTTTTTCGAAATTCTATCAGCACAAAACTTAGTGCCTAACCCGGGTATGGAAACAACTACGGGTTGTGGCGGTAATGGCGCACTTTCGCAAGCAACCGGTTGGATGAATCCGCCACCGGGTTTTGTTGTACCAGATCTTTATACTCCCTGTGCTTCCAGCGGCAATGGCTGTTCTAACTTTAATCCTTTAAATGGTATGGGCGGTTGCTCAAACCCCTGCCAGGGAAATAATTATACGGGTCAGTTAGCGTATTACACATCATGCCCAAACTGTAAAGAATATATTCAGAAGCAACTATCGTCGCCTTTAGTGGCAGGCACAACTTATTTTTTGAGTTTTGTAAATAAACTCGCACCATTTTCACGCTACGGCTGTAATAAAATGGCTATGTATGTTTCGGTTGCACAGCCTAACCAGGCATCTAACCAACCCATTTTAGTAACACCACAAATACAAGGTGGAATGAATGTGGATAAGAACAACTGGACACAAGTAAGCGGAACTTATGTTGCAACCGGCGGAGAAAATTGGGTAACTATTGGTGTGTTTGATAACAATACCGGTTTAACCATTTTTGATTTTGGAAGTTCGGCCAGCGCTTGTTTATTGGCTAATGCCGCCGCCTATTATTTAGTAGATAATGTTTGGGTCGCACCCCTTGGTGCAGGTGCGCCTCCGGCTTGTGGCGCTAATACAAGTTGCCCGATCGTATTACCAATTGAACTTGTATATTTTAATGCCGGTTATGAAGATAAAGTCGTTAAGCTAAAATGGGCTACTGCAACCGAGGTTAACAGCGATGTTTTTATAGTGGAACGTTCTTACAATGGCGAAAGTTTTGAAGAGATAAAACAAATTAGCGCGGCAGGTAACAGCAGCGAGCACAAAGAATATACTGTAACAGATGAATGGCCATTAAGCGGCTTATCGTATTACCGACTTAAACAAAGTGATAAAGACGGTACCTTTAAATATTCAGATATTAAAGCAATTAGTTCGCAAGACAGGGCAGAGGCTTTATCTGTACAACCTAACCCTGCCGATAATTACATCGATGTTATTTACGATATTCCACAAGGAGGCAATGTTACACTTAAGGTATATGATATGTTGGAAAACCTTGTATACAGCAACCAGTTAAACGCTGACATCGGTTATAATAAGACACACCTGGATGTTAGCGAGTTTAAAAAAGGCGTTTACTTTATTTACCTTAATAACGCCGAAAGAATTCAGCAAATAAAATTTGTGAAGCTTTAATGCTCTTATTCTTTTATTGGATTGTAGTTATTGAAAGTTGAATAGAATTACTTCCTTAAAATTTTTTCCATTGTTTTTCCTTTTGCCAATTCATCAACCAGCTTATCTAAATAGCGGACCTTTTGCATGAGCTTATCTTCGATATCTTCTACACGATAACCACAAATAACACCGGTTATCAATTTGGCATTTGGATTAATTTTTGCTTGCTTAAAAAATGTCTCGAAATCAGTTTTTTTATCCAACTGTTCTTGTAAGCTTTTCTTGTTATATTCTGTTAGCCAAAATATAATTTCATCCAACTCTGCTTTTGTGCGTCCTTTTTTCTCTACTTTTTTTATGTACAAGGGATACACTGTTGCAAAAGGCATTTTATATACTCTTGAATTATCCATGGTTTCTTTCTCTAACGGTTATTTAAAGATACAAATTGCATTCAACAGATCATTAACAACCGTTTCTGTCCGTTTTTTTCCTTTGGTGCACGGTGAATACAAGGAAGGACTTTGCTTTCAGGATAATCAACTGCTAAGCGCCATAAGTGACCATGGCCTAAGCTGATAGGACTTGCATTAGGTTTAGGTTGATAATGTAGATCAAAAAAATGTTCGCTTAAAAATGATTCAAATTCTTCATCCGATCCATGATATAATTTTTTAAGTTCATCACGTATTTCGGGAACAAGAATTTTTTGTTCTGCTTGTGAGTTTGGCAATATCTCACTCGACTCGCCATAGTAAGTGCATAAAAAGGTATCGGTTGGTACAGGAGAGCGATCTACGTGAAAGGAATAAACATCGGTTGGAAAAAACGGGTAGCTATCATCTCTGTCATAGCACCTGATCAGATTAAGGATCGGAGATGCGCCATGAGCTTTCAATACCTTTAAGTCATTTAAAAGAATTTCACGGGCAAGTTGTCCTTGTTCACTTAAACGAAGTTTAAGCAGATCTTCTTGATCAAGTACCATTATATTTTCGTTTAGTTCTAACTTTTTAACGATTTCAGAAAAATCACCTGTGAGTTTACGTTCCCAGCAAAGTGCATTAATTTCCCTATAAAAAGGCGTGGAAACAAGGTCTTGAAAATTCGTTACGCGGTGAATTTGATTCTCAACAGGAGATAGATCTTTCATAATGGGTTATTAAAGATAAAAATATTTTGCACGGATTGCAACCCGATAGCTATGGTTGCTTATTTTAACCTATCGAGCTTTGAGAGGTCAATTGTCGAGCAGCTAACTTTATAAAGATTTTGTTTCAAGTCTGTTTTTAGGGTATTTACTTTATAAGTGAATAAATGTCTTGAATATTCTTCTATAGAAATCTAGTTGCTTTGTGGTTTAAAAAATAAATGTACATTTGGGCTAAATACAAACAATATGTTGTAATCATTTGGTTGTTGCCATATACAAATAGGCAAGTTTTAAAGAGACCAAACAGGCAAATGATACTTGAATCTCGCTAAGTAAATCCTTTTCGAATTTGAATTACATGACTGTAGACAAGAAAACAGTATAAAAACGGGATTTATTTATTAACCAGTAAAATTTAAAAAATGAAAACAGGCAAATTTGCTAAAGGAAGCTTTTTTATTAAAGGCAAGGTATTTTTATACTTATTATTCTTACAAACATCACTTAATGCTCAAACGGTTTATCCTTTTGCCGGCAGCGGAACCATTGGCTCGGCAAACGGAGCGGCTAGTGCTGCTAGTTTTAGCCATCCAAGCGGTGTTGCTATAGCCGGTAATGGCGATACATATGTTGCCGACTACTGGAATAATAAAATACGTAAAATAACGGCTTCGGGTGTTGTAAGCACTTTTGCAGGTTCCGGTGCTGCTGGTTCAGCAAACGGTGCCGGTGCTGCCGCTAGCTTTAACTACCCACATGGAATAGCCGTGGATGCTTTAGGAAATGTTTATGTAGCAGATCGCAACAACCATAAAATACGCAAGATCACTTCTGCGGGAATAGTAACGACTTTGGCTGGTTCGGGCACATCGGGTACTACTAATGGCACAGGTGCTGCCGCAAGTTTTAATTTACCACTTGGAGTAGCCGTAGATGTTATAGGGAATGTATATGTAACAGATGGCGATTTTTATTCGTTGATCCGTAAAGTTACGCCCTCGGGAGTTGTTACAACAATGGCTGGTTCAGGTACACCCGGTTTTGCAAACGGTACCGGTATTGCCGCAAGTTTTAATAGTCCGCATGGTGTAGCGGTTGATAACGCCGGCAATGTATTTGTAACAGACGATGGTAATAACAGAATACGTAAAATAACCAGTACAGGTGTTGTAACAACCTTTGCAGGATCGGGTGCTTTTGGATCTTTAAACGGAACAGGTGCTGCTGCCAGCTTCAGTTATCCGGCAGCTATAACAATTGATGGTGCAGGAAATTTATACGTGGCAGATGGCAATAAAAAAATACGTAAAATCACTTCTTCGGGTGTGGTAACAACATTTGCAGGTTCAGGCGGAACCGGCGCTGCAAACGGACCGGCTTTAACGGCAACCTTTGATTATGTTGCCGGAATATCAATTAATCCTTCGGGCGAGGCCCTTTTTATTGCCGATTACAACTATCATATCATTCGTCGCGTAGTGTCTTGTTTTTCTATCCCTCCGGTTACACCGGTAGTAAATGTAACACAACCTACAACTGTAACATCAACAGGAGATATTACTATCACTTCTCCGGTTGGTGCGTTTGAGTATAGTATAGACGATATTAATTACCAGGCAAGTACTTCCTTTATTGGGCTTACACCGGGCATTTTTCAAGTAACCGCAAGACACACGGCCTCCATAGGTTGCGTATCAACACCTACAACGGTTATATTAAATGCTCCTGTACAGCCGCTAAATACTATTGGAACAATTGCCGGAGGATCAGGACATTCTCTTTTTATTTGTAACGATGGCTCAATAATGACTTGCGGGTATAACTTTGCCGGACAGCTTGGAAATGGAACAAATGCTTCAAGCAGCACTCCCTCGGCATTGAGTTCTATCAACAGCATAGCTTCAGTAAAGGCAGGATTCTATCACTCTCTTATCTTAAAAACTGACGGAACAGTTTGGGCATGGGGATACAATTCTAATGGTCAGCTTGGAGACGGCACTACTACCAACAATAATAACCCGGCCCAGGTTAATGGTCTTAACGGAATTATAGCGATAGCAGCAGATTGGTATCATTCTCTGGCATTGAAGAACGATGGTACCGTTTGGGCATGGGGACAAAATATTTATGGGCAATTTGGAAATGGTAATAGCACATCAAGCAACACTCCATTACAAATAACATCTCTTAATGGTATTATTGCCATTGCGGCGGGTCTGTCTCATTCGCTTTTTTTAAAGAATGATGGTACACTTTGGGCTTCAGGCAATAATACTTATGGGCAACTAGGAAATGGAACAAATACTGGAGCTAATACCCCGGTGCAAGTAAATGCATTAACCGGTGTAACCCGTATTACTACAACAAACGGTCATTGCCTTGCTTTAAAAAATGATGGCACAATTTGGGCCTGGGGACAAAATTCTTCAGGGCAGCTTGGAAATGGAAATAATACAAACAGCAATGTTCCGTTACAGGTGAATTCACTTACCGGAATTACGGATATTGCATTGGGCGCTCAACATTCTTTGGCATTAAAGAATAATGGTACCGTGTACGCCTGGGGCCAGGGCTCTTTTGGCATCCTTGGAAATGGAACTTTTGCAGATACGAATGTTCCGGTTCAGGTAAGTTCGCTTACAGGTGTAATAGATATAGCCGGTGGCGAGAGACATTCTCTTGCACGCAAAACTGATGGAACAGTTTGGGCATGGGGGTATAATTCTAACGGCCAGCTTGGAGATGGAACCAATACAAACCGCAGCGTTCCTGTTCAGGTAATAAATTTATGCAACGGTATAATAGGCATTGGTGAAAATGTAAAAGAAAATTTTATTTCTGTTTATCCAAATCCATCAAACGGTATTTTTCAATTAAGACTTGATAATTTAAACTCAGATAAAATCATGTTAGAAGTTTACAATGCGTGTGGAGAGAAAGTTTATTTAACATCTAACATTGCATCACAAATGAAGGTCGACCTTTCGGCGCAACCAAAAGGAATTTATTTTATTAAAATGTATGATGGCACAAATGTTTATAATAAAAAAATTATTATTCATTAGAAGTAATGTATGATCAGGTTTTTTATAATTAACGTTTTGGAGCTAAAAGAAGTGCGGTTTTGAAACCGAAATGTTTTCTACCGACACAATGTTTATTAGTTGCCGAAATACTGTACTCTTTTTTGCCTACATAAAAATATGAAACTTTCGCGAAGCGACCAATTGTGGGCAAAAAACTTATACTAATGCTAGCATTTTTTTTAGGTACTGTTACCACCTAGTAGGTGTGCACACAGCTTAAGCTACTGCCTAAGTGTCCGCATATTTTTGTCACGGTTAATTGTTTTAAAGTCTGGGATTATAGGAAGGAAACAGCTCACCGAAAACTTATTTATTGCACTGTCTTTTTAAAATTTTTTTGCGTAGGCTTTTTACACATAGTGCGATACACACAGGTGGGTTGAAGATTTTGCAAGCTTTTGTGTCGCCAAATAAATTCTTAGCCTTGGTTTTAAAGCGACACAAATGCTTGCAAAATGTGCGGTTGGTAAGCACTGGTGAACGGGTTTAAGTCTACGGCTGACGTTTGATAAACACAGGTCTATACATACAGATTTTTGTATACATTGGTTTGGTTTAGGTGTTATGAGTTGTAACTACGAATTTGCAAGTTGTACTTTTAACATCAAAAAATCCTTCGGCTCGATTACGAGCTGTATCTATGCTTATGATAATAATATAAAATGTTTGGCACTCATCTATTTTTGAATAATAGCTCTTGTATAATTTGTTTTTTCTTTTTCCAAAACTCTTATAGTATAAATGCCGTTTGGTAAATGTTGAAGATTTAATTTTGTATTTCCGTCAGATGTTTTTTCTTGATGAACTATTTCATATAACGTGTTAAATACTTCAATAATCGCTTCAGAAGCGCTTTCGGATTTTATCGTAATTAAACCATTTGATGGATTTGGATAAATTGAAATTGAGTTTTCGAAATTGAGATTTTCTAATAATCCAGTTACTAATGAGCTTAGTTTAAGATTATAAACATCTGTTGTTCCAACTGAGGTCATATTGAATGTATTCGAGGAAAAATCGAAATCAACCGTGCCAGCAAAAGTTCCGGCTACATGAATTGAATTATTGCTAATGTTTATTGAAGTGGCAACATCCGCACCCACATCTCCAATATTTATAGCTGTAACAAAATTCCCTGAAGCATCAATCTGATTGATATAAATATCAGTGCCTCCAATGTTAGTTAAATTGAAAACTCCTGCTCCCGGATCAAAATCAAAAGTTGAATTAAATGAGCCTATGGTAAAAACATTTCCTGAACCATCTGTTGCTATTCCCTGTCCACCTGAAACACCAACTTGCATTCCTCTTGCCCAAACAAAATTCCCTGCATTATCTAATTTACTTATATAGGACACATTTCCTATTCCAATGCTATATGTTCCTGGGCCTGGATCGTAATCACCATTTCCCTGAATAAATCCTGTTGTAAGGACATTGCCAAAAGGGTCCAGATCAATGCCGTATGCGAATTCAATTCCAGCTCCTCCCATGCTTTTCGCCCAAACAAAATTTCCTGAGACATCCAACTTTGTCACAAAGGCATCATTCTGTCCGACCGCAGTTATGGTATACGTTCCTGCTCCTGGATCAAAGTCCGCTGTTTGTTGATAATAGCCAGTTACGTATACATTATTAGTTGCATCTACTTTTATACCGCGACCATAATCTGCAATCCCACTGCCTAAAGTTTTTGCCCAAACATAATTACCGGCGGATGTATATTTTGCAACAAATGCATCGTAACCTCCATTAGTTGATAAACTATTTGTAGCAGCACTAGGGTCGAAGTCAGAGTTACTTCCATTATATGAGCCTATAATGTAAAGATCTCCTGCAACATCTAGTGCTATTCCGCTTCCGTATTCGAAAGCGCTTGCATTACCAAAATTCTTTGCCCACACATAATCACCTGATGAATTTAATTTCAAAATAAATACATCATTATTTCCTGCGGAACTAAGTATCACACTGGCGGGACTCGGATCAAAATCTGCTGAACTTGTTAATTGTCCTGTCGTATAAACATTTCCAGATGGATCAACTGCTATCCCATTTGCTCCAACATTTGAACCATTTATCCATTTTGCCCAGACAAAATTGCCGGATACATCAAGTTTCTGAATGTAAAAACCTCCTGTGCCGTTAATAGTAAATGTTCCCGGTCCGGGATCAAAATCTACTACCCCTGTAAAACCACCTGTAGTATAAACATTTCCAAATGCGTCAGTTGTTATACATCCTACATTTTCAGTACCACTTCCACTTATACTTCTAGCCCATTGTAGAGATTGCGCTTGTATTTGTGCTGCCCAAAACAAGGCTGTTATTAGTAATAGTTTTTTCATTTAATTAAGGGTTTAAATTATGACATCAAATCTCCATTTTTATTCCTTACTCCACAATCCGTAGCATTAGGTATATTGCATCCGTATGATTAGGTATTTTGTTTATTGCGCTTATAGGAATAGTGTTTATAAAAATAATCGTCAATTAAACCTGCCTTAAAGGCAAATTTTAACAGCCCCACAAGAGATTGGCAATTTGTTTTTCCAAGAATGTTTTTACAATGAGTATCTATTGTTCGTATGCTAAGATTTAAAAAAGCAGCGATAGATTGCGAAGTGGGTTCTTCTAAAACAAGCTTCAGTATTTCTATTTCGCGTTTAGTTAGGTTATTTTTTTAATCAATATTTATTTAGTAAAACTAAATAAGCTTTTTAAAATAAATATCAGTAGTCTTAGGTATTTTAAACTATAATGTTGTTTTCAAAAGCGTATTTAATTAGCCCAACAATAGTCTTGGATTGTGTTTTTTCTAGAATGTTCTTTCGGTGGGTATCCACAGTGCCTGGACTAATAAATAATTTTTCAGCAATACCTATTGTTGTATATTCTTCGCAAACCAGTTTTAAAATTTCGGTTTCACGTTCGGTGAGCAGCTCTTTATTAGTTTCTTTGTTTCTTGTTTTTCGATTTTGGTTCAGCATCAAATTCATTACTTCATTGCTGTAATAAGTTCCGTTATCCATTATTTTTGAAATAGCATTGAGCAACTCTTGTTTACCTGTATTCTTTAATATATAACCTTCTGCTTCCGATTGTAATATTTCATTTACAATCGCTGGATCATTAAACATGCTTAGTACTAATACTTTTATTTGGGGAAATTCCTGCTTTACTTTTTTTGCAAGTTCAGTGCCACTCATGCCGGGCATACTAATGTCGGTTATTAAAAGATTTATTTCATTCTTTCTTATAAAAGATAGAGCATCTTCTCCATTACTTGCTTCATAAACAAAAATTAATTTTTGCTCTTTTGATAACAAAGATTTTACCCCGTCAATAAACATCCGATGGTCATCGGCAATAACTATTTTAATTTCATTATCCATGATTGAGTTTCAAATTTATGAAAACAATTGTTCCCTTTTGCAATTCCGACTCTAATCTAATATCACCATCTAACATAGATATTCTTGAGAAAATGTTCTTCCACCCAATTCCTTTACTATTCTTTAATTCTTCTGAATTAAATCCTATCCCATCATCTTTCATTGTGATTTTTAAGTTATCACCCGTTTTTTCAATTGACATGTTGATGTTGCTAGCTTTAGCATGACGAATCATGTTATTTAAAATTTCCTGTACAACACGGTAAATAGTTATGTCTAATGATTTACCTAATGAACTTTCTACATTTGTTTCAAAATCAATTTTAATACCTTTTACAGAGTTTACGTTGCTAACCAATTCATTTATTGCAGGAACTAATCCCAAACGAATTAAAGCGCTCGGCATCATATTATGCGAAATGCTTCTCACTTCCACGCAAGCTTCATCAATTAGTTTTAAAGAGCGTTCTACTCCTACCTTATCTTCCACTGAAACTGCATCTTCTAATCCTGCCACATTTAATCTGGCAGTAGAAAGTAATTGTCCTAAACCATCGTGTAATTCTTGTGCAATGCGTGCTCGTTCGTTTTCTTCTGCCTCAATAACGCTTTTAAATCTTAATTTTTCAATTTCAGCTAACTCTTTTAAGTGTCTGGATTTTTTTCGTTGGGTCCAAAGGTAAAAAGCGGAACCTGCTATGATAAATATTCCAAGAATAGAAAATAGATAAATCTGTTTTTGTTTTTTGGTTTTAAGTTCCGCCAACACTTTTTCCTGCATTAATTCAGTTGTTTTGTATTTTACTTCTACTTCGCTTATTTCTTTTTCAAGATCCTTGGCAAAAATAGTTCGCATTAGCAACGCCCGTTCTTTCTCTAAAACATAAGCCTCTTCGTGTCTTCCAACCAACGCTAAGTTTATAGCGTGTATATTTAATGCTCCTTGAAGATCGTGTATGCTTTTCTGTTTGCGTCTGAAAGCTAATGCTTCTTTACTCATTGCAACTGCCTTATCAAGTTCCCCTCTTCGCGAAAGTATTTCAGAATAAAATATTAAATTATCACAAAGCAGAGATGTATCCTTAATAGCTTTGCTTTTTTTGATCAGAGTTAAATAGATGGATTCCGCTTTATTCTCTTTCCCACATTCAGAATAAACACGTGCTAATACCCGCAATGTGCGGAGTGCGACCTGACTGTCGCCTATACTATGCTCTGTCATTATTTCAATTGACTTTAGCAAATGTGGTTCTGCTTGATTATATTCCTGAACATCTGCCAAAGCAGCCCCCAAATTATTTTGACACGATGCTTCAAGTTCCCACAAATTATTTTTTTTGGCAATAGCTATAGCTTTTTCGAAATAAGGAACAGCTGCTTTTTTACGATCCATGTAATAATTGGTAACACCAATTAATTTATTAAACACGGCTTCGAGACTATCTAAACCATTTTTATGAGCAAGTATTATCCCTTCATTACCAATTGTGGTAGCTAGTGTATACTTCTGAAGCTGGTTAGCTCTGCCAATAACCTTTAGATTTATATATAACTTATCTTTATGGTTACGTGTATTTTGCAATAAAGTATTAAGCGAATTTAAAGCGGCATTATCGTTAATTATAGTGTCAATTTTTTTTAATTGATACTGTAGTGATTGCGAATATCCGCAAACGCTCAAGAAGAGAATAATTCTTATAATATGATTTATCTTTTTCAGTATATAAAATAATTAATTAGTAAAGATACTTTAATTTAAAATTAATACAACTTTCAATACCATGCTGCCGCAGGCTTGCGCTTCTGAATGACCGTAAAGAGAGCGCATAAATGTTGCGCCATCGCGCCACACCATATTGTGTGCGGTGGGAATTTAGCTTATTTGATTTTTGCCTGTCTTTTGCAAAAAGCAAATACGCTAAGTTAGCGATAGCCAAAATGCCTGCAGAAGGGGGCGAAAGTGTAAGCTCCCCCAAAATTA
>DDPF01000011.1 GCA_002342065.1 Bacteroidetes bacterium UBA2475
AATTTGTTACTGTCGTGTTTGGTGCTGCAATAACTGTGCTGGTTCCAGCCGAACAACCATTGGCTGTTGATGTTACAGTCATGCTATACGTTCCGCCTGCATTAATTAATGGTGTTGCTGTTGTTCCGCCAGAAACAATACCCGGGCCTGTCCATGCATAAGTAACACCACTTCCGGGTGTGCCGGTTAAATTTATTGACGGGTTACTGCAATTTAAAACTGTTGCACTTGAAACACCGGGAATAGGAAGAACAGTATTGATAGGCACACTAACGTTTGCCACATTGGTAGATGTACAACCCGCACCTGAAGTTACGACTAAAGAAAAAGGTCCCGCCTGATTAACAACCGGATTAGCCGTTGCACCTCCACTCACAATACCAGCGCCACTCCAGGCATAGGTACCGCCGCCTGAGCCATTCAAGGCCTGCGTTGGATTTGCACAAGTAATAGATGCCGGTGCTGTTCCTGCATTTGCTGTTGGTAATGGATTTACAGTGATAGTATTTGTAATGATCTCAGTACAAAAACCGGATGCAATTGTTGCTGTATAGGCTGTAGTTAAAGCAGGGGTAACTGTTATGCCCGAGGCGTTAGAGCCTGTGCTCCAGGTATAGCTAGGAGAAGATCCAGCTGATACAGCTGTTAAATTAGAGCTTTGTCCAAAACAAATAGTGCTGCTTGAAACATTTACGGTTGATATAGCGACCCCGGAGGACGCACTAACCGTATAGTCGCAGGCATTGCCGGCAAAACCATCTATCATAATATAATAGGTGTTACCGGGGACAAAAGAATTATAACTCAAGGTCATGACGGGTGCATAAACAGCCTGAGACTGACATGTAAGTAATGTAAATGCCGCGCAATTAGGAGTGCTGTAAATACCTGCCTGCAAACCTTGTGTAGGAGATGAACAGTTTTGTACTGCAATATTTATATTGGCAGTTGCAGCATTTGGTATGAATTTTATCCACGAGTTATTCTCGATCGATCCGGATGCGCCACAAAAAGCACCTCCAAGATTAACTGCTAAGTTAGCGTTATCAGGTGTGTACCAACCGTTAGTTGCACCACAATATCCATTTAAATCACAAATTGGGACTGCAGATGCACACACATCACTTGCAGGTAAATTACCCGCACAGTTTTGTGGTTGACAACCTAAAATTGCAAACCAACCCCAATCGTTTACTACACCATCCGATTTCCAGTTTATTGTTAAGTAAGCACCTGTAGATTGTAAGCTAAAAGGGGCAACGATATTTCCTGAAAGCGTTGCTAATGTTGGACTTCCCACTGAAGGTCCGTTTATTACAGTTAAAAAGTCAAAGCCGGCTTCTGTATAAAACACGTCGCTGGTTGGAAAGCCTGCTAAATCTAATTTCAAGAAACTTAATTTTAAAGGGATCAATGGGTTTCCGGAATAGAACGTAACCGTATAGTTCTCGTTATTACAATAGCCCGAGTAACCAAAAGCAGCACAGTTCCAGGTTGGAAGAACATTTCCTTTACACGTTGTAATAGTTTGTGTATTGTATGTGTCCATGTAATAATCCTGGGCCTTTAAACCCATTGAACACACAAATAAAATTAATAATACGTAGATCTTTTTCATGGACAATTTTTTCTTGTTTTTAATCTTTTAATGTATAGAGAAAATCTGTTATTTAATACGATCAATCTTTTTAATTTCTTCTTTTTTATAGTGCTTGTAGTTACCTGCCAGCTCTTGCGAAGACATAGTTTTGTTCTTGTAAACTATTGAATAGATCTCTATTTGTTTTAAGAACAATTCAAAATCCTTTAAACTTGCTTTATTATTAGATCTTAATGAAATGTTCGCGGCATTCTTTTCTGCAAAGAATTCGTTCCTAATTAGAAACTGATCTTTAACGTTCATTTTACTAACTAATTCATCCAATCCGCTTTTTGTTATACCTGTTAAGAACAAGCCTGCATTTATAGAAGCGTTAGACGAATCGATCATTTTAACTTCTGTTTTAAAATTTTGCCCAAAAGAAAAACTGCTGATAAAAATAAAGAGCAGAATAGCGAAAGAGGATAGAGAAAATTTCATTGTTGTTTTTTTACGTTTGAGTTACGAAAATAGTAAAAAAAACGTATTAATTTTGTCTAAATAGTGTTTAGTGGCAGCCTAATTCAATTTAGCGGGCAATTTTAACAATTTGGGGAAATTTATTCACTCTTTAAAATGAATTTCCTCAGTGTATTTAGGGCATAATTGCTGGTCATAATGATGTTTCGTTGCCTGTTATCGCCAAATATAAATTTAAAAGCGAGTGTCTTTTCTTTTGAAGCTACTGCTATCCAAACTGTTCCAACTGGCTTTTCCTCTGTACCGCCCGTAGGTCCAGCAATACCGGAGACCGACAAAGAATAATCACTCCCAAATTTTTTTAAAACATTTTGGGCAAGTTGCTCTACACATTCTTTGCTTACCGCACCAACAGTATTAAATAAGGGTTCATCCACTTCTAACAAGTCATGTTTGGCTTTATTTGTGTAGGGAATAATGGCGCCTTTAAAGACCTCAGATGCGCCCGCAATACTTGTAAACATGGAGGAAATGTAACCACCGGTACAACTTTCAGCTAAGGCTAAAGTTTGTTTTTTTTCACGTAATAGTCGACTTACAACTTCAGCTAAAGAAGGTGTTTCTTCACCATAATTCTCGTAGCCAAAAATGTAAGTATCAATTATGCTTTTTAAATTTTCAATTTCAGAATCAATGTTCTTTTTTAAAGTTTCTTTGTCCGGACCGGTTGATGAGAGCCTTAATCGCACTACCCCGGGTTGGGGCAGATAGGCCAGTTTAATATTACTGTTCACTAAATTATCCTCCCAGCTTTCTATCATTTCCGACAAAGCACTTTCGCCAATACCATTTGTAAGAACAGTTTTATGATAGATGTGTGGTAAATTATTTTCTTTTTTTATTTTCGGCAAAATGGTTTCTGTCATCATAGCCTTCATTTCATAAGGCACGCCCGGCATACTTATAAAAACCGTTTTGTCTCTCTTCACCCACATGCCAGGCGCTGTACCATTTGGGTTATGAATGACTGTACAACCTTTTGGTACCAAAGCCTGGTTACGGTTAATTTCGGTGACTTCTTTACCACGTTTTATAAAAAAAGAAGAAACATGTTCTAACACTTTTTCATCCATCACTAACTCCGCATTAAAATAGTTGGAGAAAGTTTTTTTAGTGATATCATCTTTTGTAGGGCCTAATCCGCCGGTAATAAAAACAAGATCGGCACGCGACGCAGCATTATCAAATGCATTTACAATAGCGTCTTCATCATCGGCAACACTTGCCATGTGCACAATTTTTATTCCAATTAAGTTAAGTTCCTGCGCTATCCACACAGAGTTTGTATTTGTGATCTGGCCAATTAAGATCTCGTCGCCTATGGTTAAAATTTCTGCCTTCATAATTAATTGTAAAGAAATTTATATTTCACAAATTTTAAAACCATCCCTAAAAGCAATAGTTTATATTTGCTATAAAATTAAGTAAAGTAATATGAAAAAAGTAATTTTAATTGGCTGCGTTCTATTTTCAATAACTCTTTCTTCTCAAACAATGATGGAGAAGCTTAAACTTAAAAAAGACAGTATAGCAAAAGCTGCCAAAGAAAAAACAAATGCAATAGTTAGCGGCACCACTGCCCCTGCCTTAACTAACGAAGAAGTTATTAAAGGATTAAAAGAAGCGTTAACGGTTGGTACCAATAACTCTTCGGGGGTTGCCAGTAAATTAGATGGTTTTTACAAGAACCCAAGGATCTTTATACCATGGCCTGAAGAAGCCAAGGACATGAAAGTAAAGCTCACCAAAATGGGCATGAGCAAAAAAATTGCCGAGTTTGAAACCAGCTTGAATAGAGCCGCAGAAGAAGCCGCTTTAAAAGCAGCACCGGTTTTTATTGACGCAATTACAAACATGAGCCTATCTGACGGTTTTGCTATTTTAAAAGGTGTTGATACTGCCGCTACAAATTATTTACGTAAAACAACTTACAATCCGCTAAAAGATAAATTTTTACCAGTGGTAAAAGAAGCGGTTGCAAAAGTAAAAGTGACGAGCTACTGGCAACCTTTGGCTACAGCTTACAATAAATTGCCGGGCGTTAAAAAACAAAACCCCAATTTAGATGAGTATGTAACCAACAAAGCTATTAATGGTTTAATGTTATTAATAGCTGACGAAGAAATTAAAATTCGTAAAGACCCTTTGGCGCGTGTTACCGATCTTTTGAAAAAAGTGTTTGGTTTTGAAAAATAATCTTTACATATTTTTTGTTGTCATTTTATTAGCTTCCTGTTCGCATAAAGCAGAAGAAGTTTCGGTAACTACTTTAGCTGATACTGCTATTGTTAATCTAGATACAGCAGCGGCTGTTAAAACAGAAACTGAGCTAATAGTTAAACAGGATTCAATAAAAGAAGATAACCGAGACATGGCAACTTATTTTATAGTTATTGCCGACACAAGCAAAGATTATTATTTTTTGGATAAAGAAATGTTCCTGCTTCATAAAAAAATGAAGTTAAAAATTGACACTATGGAACGCCTTTATAATAAAAAGAAAAGCCTGATCTCCTTACCCGAAAATCATGAGGATGAAATTTATGCGGGAGCTTATTACCCGCGCCGCCATCCTTCAGAAGACCTGAGCCTTGAATATTTAAATTATTATAATGGAACTTCTCCCGAAAAAACAATTGCGTTAGTAGCCGGTATTTTTGGAACACAAGAAGAAGGCGACAAAGTAACAAGCTCAATTAAAACCATAATGCCAAATGCTCATGTTTTAAAAGCGAAGGTATTTATTGGTTGTATGCATTAAAGGGACTAAGGATGCAAGACACAGGACTAAAGACAGCCTTCTAATCATCACAGTTCATTTAAGATTTTTTCCTTGGCTTTTTATAAGCGTTATTTTTTTTCTTTACCGGCTTTTGTTTTTTAAAAGATTCAAACTCGTTTAACAATTTCTGCATTAATTTACTAAGGTTTTCAACCTCATCCTTAGTTGCAAAACCGTATTGGTTTTTATTTTCTTTTACTGAGTTTGCATGCTTATCTTCAAAAAATTCGGTAATGTTAACCTTTAAAATTTCCGCTATTTGTATCAACCTTTTGATGGGAATATTTATTTGCCCACGTTCAATTTTCGAATAAGATGTTCCCTGCATATCTAACTTCTCACCCATATCATCCTGGGTAAGATTCCGACTTTCACGGATTTTTCTAATTCTTTGGGCAATTTCGTTTAACACAGCGCTAATTTCAACATCGCGATGTTTGAAAACTAATCCTATTAGGACTAAACATGTCTTAATAAGACAGTACTTAGTGAAAACAAATCGTATGTCAAAACTCCTCATCAACCAATACTATAATCAACTTGATAAGGTAAAACAGTACGGCGGCTCTTATAACGAAACTTCTATTCGTAATTCATTTTTCAACTTATTGAACGAGTATGCTCACAAAAAGAACCTTGAGCTTATCCCTGAACTGGCAACCATGGGCACAAGAGGAAAAACAGTACGACCGGATGGGATTCTAAAGAATGCGCTTCGCCTTGAATACGGTTTATGGGAAAGTAAAGATGAAAAAACAAATCTGGACGATGAAATAGAAGTAAAAATAAGATTAGGCTATTCACTTAAAAATATCCTGTTCGAAGACTCTCAAACAGCCGTGCTTTATCAAAACGACTTTGAGGTTTCGCGCATAAACATGAAGGATGCCGAAAAGCTCGATAAGATATTGAACGAGTTTGTGAATTTTGAAAAGCCTGAAGTAAAAGAATTTAACACTGCCCTCGAACATTTTAAACAGGATATTCCTACGATCATCAATACGCTTCGTGATAAAATTGAAGCAGCCAATAAAGACAATAAAAAATATATAACAGCCCGAAATGTTTTTTTAGAACTCTGTCAAAAAGAAATTAATCCTGAAATTACTGCAGATGACATCCGTGAAATGATCATACAACACATTCTTACCGCGGATATTTTTAATGTAGTATTTGATGAACCACATTTTCATCGTGAAAATAATATTGCCCGGGAGTTAGAAGGATTAATTGATACTTTTTTTACAGGCAATGCCAGGAGAAATGTTTTAGAAAGCATCAACCATTATTACAAAGCTATTAACGTAGCCGCTTCAAGTATTGCTGACCACCATGAAAAACAAAAATTCTTAAAAGTTATTTACGAGAATTTCTATAAAGTTTATAATCCAAAAGCAGCTGATCGTTTAGGTGTAGTTTATACCCCAAATGAAATTGTGACGTTTATGCTGGAAAGCACAAATTATTTACTGGACAAACATTTTGGAAAAACACTGGGAGATAAGAATGTTGAAATTTTAGACCCGGCAACAGGCACGGGGACTTTTATTACTGAACTAATTGATGGCTTTATTCCAAAAAAAGATCTTGCATACAAATACCAAAACGAAATTCATTGCAACGAGGTATCCATCTTACCATATTACATAGCCAATTTAAATATTGAATACACCTTTAAACAAAAAATGGGCTATTATGAAGAGTTTAAAAATATTTGTTTTGTAGATACTCTTGATAACATTGATGCGCTTCATTATAGCCGCCGCCAACACGATTTATTTGGTTTAAGTAGCGAAAACACAGATAGAATTCGCCGGCAGAATAAGAAAAAAATTTCGGTAATAATTGGCAACCCTCCTTATAATGCAAATCAACAAAATGAGAATGATAATAATAAGAAACGTGATTATAAAGAATTAGATGAGAGAATTAAGGATACATATGTTAAACATAGTACATCTCAAAAAACGAAAGTTTACGATATGTACGCCAGGTTCTTCAGATGGGCAACCGATAGAGTAGCCACAGAGGGTGTAATTTCATTTATAACCAACAATTCATTTATAAATGCAAGAGGTTTCGATGGGTTTAGAAGAAGTGTCCAAAATGAATTTGACTATGCTTTTATAATTGATTTAGATGGCGATGTAAGATCTAATCCAGCACAAGCAAAAGCAAACGTATTTGGTATTATGGTTGGAGTTTCAATAGCTTTTTTAATAAAAGTCGATAATAAAACAAAAAAGAATTGTAAAATAAAATATTTCAGACACGCTTCGGAATTAGCAAAAGAAAAAATCGAATTCCTAATTAACCATACCGGTTCAAGTAAATTAAATGATATTCCTTTTGATAATATTCTACCAAACAATGGCAATAATTGGCTTAATATTTCAGATAACGACTTTGAAACGCTATTGCCATTAACTGATAAAAAAAGCAAGAGGGTGCTTTTTGAAGTTACATCAAATGGAATATCAACAAACAGGGATGAATGGGTTTATGATTTTAACCGTCTAACACTTACTAATAAGGCAAAATTTTTTATCAACGAATACAATAGTGAACTGAAAAGGTAGATAAAGTATAAAAAAGCAAATAATTATAAGGAAATCAAAGAAGAATCAAACCCAATTTTAGATAGCTTTCTGCATACACGGAATCTCATTAAATGGAGTAAAATGATTAAACGTGACAAATTCCGAAAAGAAAAAGAAGGGAAATTTCTTGAAGAAGATGTGTGGCTTTCAAACTATAGACCTTACTCTAAACAGTTTCTTTATTTTGGATATATACCAATAGATTTAAAGGGATCCTTCAAAGAATATTTTCCAAACAATAGTGAAAAAAATAAAGTAATTAATTTTTCGGGATTATCTTCTTCGCAAGATTTTCAGTCGTTAGCAACGGAAACATTAACAGGTTTAGATTTTCTTGAAAAGACAAAATCCATAGGGCTTTATTTCTTTAATGATAATGGCGAGAAGATTGACAATATAACAGATTGGGGCCATAAACAATTCACGGATTATTATAAAGACAAAAAAATTAAAAAGGAAGATATCTTTAATTATACCTATGCAGTTCTTCATAATCCGGCTTATCGTAAAAAATACGAGCTAAATTTAAAGCGTGAATTCCCGCGCTTGCCCTTTTACAAAGACTTTTGGCAATGGGCTAAATGGGGTAAAGCTTTAATGGACCTTCATATTAATTATGAAGAAGCAAAACCATTTAAGCTGAATCTGTCAAATTCTGAAGCAATTATTAAAGAACTAAAAAAAGCAAAACAAGAAGAACTTTCATTAGTGGCCGAAGCAAAAGAATTGTATTTGCCGCCGCCGTCAAAAATAAAGGTAAAGTTAAAGGCAGATAAAATATTGGGAGAGATAGAATTAGATGAGAACTCTGTTTTAAAAGGCATACCAAAAGAGGCATGGGAATATAAATTGGGTAACAGAAGTGCTTTGGAATGGATATTGGATCAATACAAAGAGAAAAAATATTCAGATCCCACTGTTGCGGAAAAATTCAATACTTATCGTTTTGCAGACTATAAAGAAAAGGTAATTGACCTGTTAAAAAGAGTAACTACGGTTAGCGTAGAAACTATGAAAATTATCAGGGAAATGGAAGCCGAGAGTTAGGCCCACTTCTCTAAACTTCCACCCTTTTTAAAAAAGCGTTCTATGTTTTTTTCTGTCTCCGGTAAAATTTTTAATTCGGGTGCGTGGTGCGGTTTTTTTCTTGAGTCTATGATCATGGGTCCTTTACAGCCCCAGTGTTTATTTTCTGTTAGCTCTTCCACTCCATAAATATCATGGCTTGGATTACTTCTTGTATAAGTTATCCAAACATAATCGTTTAAATTTTTTGGGTTGGCTGTAAATTTAAAATCATCGTAAATAATTATCTGCACAATGCCTGCAAATTCATTTTTATTTTCGATGACAAAAGACGATAATTTTTGAATTTCTTTTTTTGCATTCTCGTAATTTGAGAATTTATTTAATTCTATTCCAATCACTCCTTCCATCAACACAACTGCGTTAGAAATAAAATCAGAAGAAGAAATGGACTTCGGCACTTCGTTACTCAACTCTCTTTTTTTATCACCGTAAGCGGCAACAATTAATTTACTGCCTTCGTTTATACCGTCGCCACTATAATCCAGCGTATCAATAGTTGTTTTAGTTTGAAAGTGAAGATCGCGTGTCAGATCAATTCTTTCAAAAACATGTTTAAAAAATGTGCGGATATCATGGCAATTTATTTCCTTAGCATCATCGCCACTAATAAATAAATATTTTGCTAAACTTAATTGCCCGGTTCCTAAAATTCGGTTTGCCTGCGTTAATAATTCTGCGGGGCGTTTATTTTTTAAATAGGGTGTGTAACGCTCGCTGCCCACTGCTAATAATAAAGGATGCACACCTGCCGCATCAACGGCATGCACTTCTTTTACGCCGGGAATTTCGTTTGGAATAGCACTGCCACTAATTTCGTGAATGAGTGCGCCAAAGGCTGTATCTTCTTGCGGCGGCCTGCCCACAACTGTAAAAGGCCAAATGGCATTTTCTTTTGCGTACACTTTACTTACTTTCATTAGCGGAAAATCGTGCGCCAAACTATAATAACCCAAATGATCACCAAATGGTCCTTCTGGTTTATTTTCGTTTGGAAAAACTTCGCCGGTAATTACAAAATCTGCATCTAACGAAATACAAAAACCATTTTCGTAAGCGTATCTAAATCTTCTTCCACCAATTGCGCCTGCAAAAGTTAACTCGCTTATTCCTTCAGGTAAAGGCATAACAGCAGCTAAAGAATGTGCGGGTGGTCCGCCCACAAAAATACTTACCTTAAGTGGAACATTTTTTTTGTTAGTTTTATTTTGATGAATACCAATACCACGATGTAATTGGTAATGTAAACCTATCTCTTTATTTAATTCGTAATTATTTCCGTTCAATTGTATGCGGTACATGCCCACGTTAGAATTCATTACTCCCGGTTTATCAAGATCTTCAGAATACACTTGAGGCAATGTTACAAAAGCACCGCCATCCATTGGCCAGTGTTTTATTAATGGCAGATCTGAAATTTTTATTTCTTTAAAACCTGCAGAAGAAAAAGAACCTTTTTTTGGTAAAGCCTTTATAGCAGAAATACCGGTGCCAATAAATTTTAACGGACTTTTTAAAGCGGCAATTGGATTGTTTCGCAACAGCACCATTTTTTGCACTTTATCAAAAGTTTCTCTAAACATAAATTGGCTACGCTCTAACGTGCCAAATAAATTACTCACTGCTTTGTATTTTGATCCTTTTACATTTTCAAATAAAATAGCGGGTCCGCCTTTTTCAAAGATCTTTAAATGAATAGCGGCCATCTCCAGATTGGGATCTACCTCTTCTTTTATCCTTATTAACTTCCCGTTTTTTTCAAGATCAAGAATACATTCATTTAAATTTTTATAGCTCATATTTATGTAAACCAACTTAATGGCTGAATGTTTTATATTGCAAGATAAATTCTTGTTTGTTGGAATTTTTTATAAAACTCCGGCGTTTTTGAATTGAACCTGATACCAAACGTAAAATTACCGGTGATCGAATTATTCAAGAGGCCAACAAATTTGCTGTTATAAAGTGAAAAATCACTTATACTTGAACCAATAATATAAAAATGTTTAAAGTTCATACCTACAGAGAATCTTCCATCACCCGACCAAGACACATAGGATAAAGGTGAGGTTGTATTTCCATAACGATAAGTGCGCCATTGTTGTTCGGGTCCAATAATAAACAAACCACTTACAAAAAGCGTTTTAAAAAGTACTATGGTTGCTGCAGCTCCAACATTTGCCGATATTCCAATTACTTTTAAACCGTTCATGTTTCCATAATCACCATAAAACGGACGCGATGGTAATGGAAAAAACGAACTATCGCTTCGCAAATTATTATAACTAACACTGCCGCCAAGTACCCAGGTAGCCGCAGATCTTATCTGGCGGTAACCACAGGCATAGCCGGACCGGAAAGCAAATTTTTTGTGATTGGTAAAATATAAAAACTTACTTCTAAATAAGGTATTCTCTAAATTCGGTTGTTGAAAATAAATGCCTGTTCTTTTAAAAGTTGTATCATATTTTGCAGTATTCTTATCATAAAATCCTTTAAAATAACGAAAGGAATTTTCGAGAAACCAGATATTGCCCCCAATATTAAAATTTGTTGTAAACGTCTTTGTATTTCCCTTGCCTTCACTCTGACTTGGTGGCGCGGTTCTTAATCCTAGCGATAAACTGAATTTATCATAATTAACCTCGATACCACTTATCAATCTTGATTCGGCGAAATAATCGTTTGTTGATAGTCCAAGCGAATCTTTTTCTTTGAACTGCTTAAATTCGTTATTAAAGTTTCGGTACGATTGAAAATAACCAACAATTAACCTTGAGTTATACTTTTGGTATTTTGTGGTATCCCACATAGCGTGCTTCCGCGCTTTTCTTAAATTAGCAGAATCGGCTTTAAAAAGTCCTTGTGCAAAGGTTGAAAATGTAAGTAATAAACAAACAGAAATTAACGGTAAACTTTTCATTTTTTATTTAGCTTTGTGAAGATATAAATTTTTATTGTATGTTACATTTTTTAGAAGCCTCGGACGAAATAAATAAATTAATTCCAACGGTTGAGGGTGTTAAGGAGAAAATAGTTGAAGACCATCACAAAATACAGGGCTATTTTGACAGTTTTGTTTCGGCTGTTATTAGTTATACCCCAAAGGTGATCTCTGCTATAGTAGTATTACTAATTGGGCTTTGGATAATTAGCCGCCTGGCTAAAATTGCTGAAAAAGCTATGACCAAACGCCAATTGGAAGTAAGTTTGAGGACATTTTTAAAGAGTTTATTAAGCATTGGTTTAAAAATTATTTTAATTGTAACCGTTGCCGGCATGCTGGGTATTGGCACTGCTAGTTTTGTGACTATTTTAGGCGCAGCCGGCTTGGCAGTTGGTTTAGCCTTACAGGGTTCGCTATCAAATTTTGCAGGTGGGGTTTTAATTTTAATATTTAAACCTTTTAAAGTTAACGACCTGATCGAAGCCGGCGGGCAAACCGGTGAGGTAAAAGAAATTCAAATTTTTAACACTATTTTATTAACAGCCGATCATAAAACAGTAATATTACCAAACGGACCTTTATCAAACGGAACTATTGTTAATATTTCGCGCTTTGGAAGTTTAAGACTTGAAATAAATTTAGCGGTTAGTAGCGATAATAATCTTGAGACAGTTAAAAATGTAATTAACGAAGTATTAAAACAAAACGAAAAAATATTAAATACACCAGAGGCCTGGATCTTTATTGGAAAAATAACGGATGGCGCGGTGAATATAACAGTAAGACCATATTGTCATCCTGCAGACAGTGCTTTTTTAACGAGCGAACTTTATGACGATCTGAAAACAGCATTTGACAAGAATAAAATTAAAGCTCCTATCCAACAACGTTTGATACATAATGTAGTTAATTAAAATTTATGGAAATTTCGGAAGCACAAAAGCTGGTTGACGATTGGATAAAAAAGTATGGCGTGCGTTATTATAACGAATTGACCAACATGGCCATCTTAACGGAAGAGGTTGGCGAAGTGGCGCGAATAATGGCGCGTAGGTATGGTGAGCAAAGCGAAAAAGAAAGTGATAAACAAAAAAAATTAGATGATGAGATAGCGGACGTGCTGTTTGTTTTAATTTGCATTGCTAATCAAACCGGAATTAATTTAGACGACGCGTTAAAGAAAAACTTAGAAAAAAAAACAGATCGTGATTCGGAAAGGCATTTGAATAATGAGAAATTAAAATAATTTAACCACTAAGACACTAAGATTCACTAAGAAATTTTAAGAACATCTTAATAGAACAGATTAGCGTTGCTAAAAACGTTCCAGTACAATTCAGGTTTTTTTATTTTTTGTTCTTCCTTAAATAAATATTGTTGGCCATCTCTATCTATCATTGGAATATGACAATTGTGTGTTTTGTTTAATTTTTTTGGAATAAATTTCATATTATGAATGAACCTGTTTTGCACCGCATTCCTGACCTGTTCTGCATCCACACCAATATTTGCCTGTACATTCTGCGAAAAACCGATATTATATTTAAACTGCGCGCTTAATAGACCGTGAGAAATATTTGAGTAAACACCATCAGTAGTATCCATATAACATTTTGTATAAATTTTACGATGATCGATATCAATGCTTCTTCCCATTTTTCCTGTCCACATGGTACAATTGATGGCTGCCTGAAAAACGTCTTTGTATTGGTATTGAATTAAAAAAGAACCGGTTCTGAACCTATCTAAAATTGGTTTTGCCAAAATATCGTTTTCGGTAATAAAACTAATATCTCCAAATTGAAAAGCGGCAATACCTGTAACTTGTTTGGTTTTAACTTTATTGAAATAATAATTATACGAATAAGCTACCGAGTTCTTATAGCCAGTTTGATTGGAAACAGAATTAAAAAATGGATTGGCGTAGCTTTGCTTGCTCCCATATCCCAAAGCAATTCCTTGTGCCAAAACCAGTTCGTTATAAATAAATTTTGGTCCAAGATTATTAAAACTAAAGTAAGCGCGTATTTCCGAATTTGCCTGAACAATACTATTCGCGTAAAAAAAATTGAAATTTAAACCGAACCTTTGAAAGTGGGTTCCAAAAGCAAAATTGGCACCAATATTAAATCCAATATTTTTATTTTGATAAACCATATCTTGTGCAATGATGGTTCTAAAAAAAATAAAAAGAAATAATGTCGTTACAGACCTTGTTATGTTATTGTTTGTGCTCACTTATCTTTTCGCGAAGAATTTGTGGTGTTAAACTTAAACCCGACACAATTATATGAGCCTTGTTATAATAGTCCTTCCGCTCATTTAATTTATTATTTATAAAGGTAGTTAATTCTTCACCTCTTAAGTTTTTAAGGAGCGGGCGTTTGCCTTTTGCGTTTTCGAGACGCTGGGATAAAGTTGCAACGGGTAATTCAATGTATATAAGTATCCCGGCTTTTTTTATTTTTTCTAAATTGTTCTCGTAGCTAATTGTGCCTCCACCAAGTGCTACAACCAACTTTTCGTCCTTTTTAAGTATCTCTTCCAAACATGATCTTTCAATTTTTCGGAATACTGCTTCGCCAAAATTCTCAAATAAAGATTGTACCGTTAGCCTTTCTCTTTTTTCGATGTACTCATCCATGTCAATAAAGTTGAGCCGTAAAAGTCTTGCAAGTTTTTTTCCTAAGGTAGTTTTACCACTACCCATAAAACCGGTTAAAAAAATATGTTGATCTTCTTGCATTAAACTGTCGAGCACAAAAAATCAGAAGACAAAAAAGTATCCAATAAAAATGATACCTCAGGACTATTTTTTTGAGTGGTAGTTAAATTTTAAGCCGCACATGGTCTCCATCTCTTTCCCCGCATCTAACATATCAGAATCTTCCTCGTGATAGAACCAGTCAATTTCAAAATTAACTTTGAATTTTTCCTTACCTACATTTTTTAAAAGTAAGAAAAGATCGAACAGTACTTTTGCCGATGTAGAATTAAAATACTCGAGGTCGATTATTAATTTTTTCGAGATTTGAATTTTTGAATTTTCGAGATCGTTTAAAATATAGATGTAATTAAAATAGTCGTTAAACCATTTAAAAGTAGAATCAAAATATTTTAATGGATTTTCCGGTCTGCTCTCGCCGCTAATTGAAAATTTATTTTCGAAATGATTTAAATGAATATTGGGATTTATATCGTCGCCTTTTACGTTTAATGTTTCCATACTAGTTACTTGTATTTATTTTAAAATTTATACTGAATAAAAAATTATCGTTGTATTCTTTAAAATGAAAATTAAAATTGTTGGTCTTTAAAACAAGATCAACCAAACCTAAACCTGCCGTTGAAACTTCTGAATATTCGTTATTGGAGATGATCTGCGATTTAATGTTCAGCAACTCATCTTTACTTTTAGTATTTAAAAAATTAAGTTTTTCGATAATAGCGGCCTTTTGTTTTGCGTTTACAACATTTATGGTATCTATAGAATAACACTTATCGCCAATAGAAACTAATAAAAGCGATTTGTAATGCAAAAGCGCATCTTCAGGGAAAAAATTATGTTTAATGATATTCTCTACACACTCGTTAATAGCGTTATAAACACGTTTGATCACCACAATATTCTCTTTATTACTCTCTAGTTTGCTGCGGGTAATATTTAAAACCTGAGTTAAAACTTTACTGTCAATAAATCCATAATAACTAAAAAGGACATTGTTGGTGTATAATATTTCGCTTAGTGTTCTCATATAGGTTTACTAAAATAAATTATTTTTTTGACAAGGCAAACTCTTTTGCAAAATAAGTAAGTATTACCGAAGCGCCTGCCCGCTTTATGCTTAATAATATCTCGTCCCTTATTTTATCACCATCAATCCATTTTTTTGCTGCAGCTGCTTTTACCATTGCGTACTCACCGCTTACATTATACGCTGCAATTGGTAAATTAAAATTATCATTTAATAGTTTAATAACGTCTAAATAACTTAGCGCGGGCTTAACCATTAAAAAATCAGCGCCTTCGTTAAAGTCCAGATCAGCTTCCAGTAAAGCTTCGCGACTGTTGGCGGGATCCATTTGGTAAGTTTTTTTATCGCCAAATTTTGGGGCGCTGTCTAATGCATCTCTAAATGGGCCATAAAAAGCACTGGCATATTTTGCGGTATAACTCATAATAGAAACATCTGTAAATCCATTATCATCCAATGCTTCTCTTATAAAACCAACCCTTCCATCCATCATATCACTTGGTCCAATAATATCGGCCCCCGCCTCTGCTTGAACCAATGCCATCTTTGCAAGAATATCCAGTGTCTCATCATTAAGTATCTGTCCGTTCTTTACAAAACCATCGTGCCCATCGCTACTATATGGGTCCATGGCAACATCCGTCATTATTATTGCTTCGGGGAATTTCTTTTTTATTTCTTTAATAGTACTTGGGTAAAGCCCTTTTTTATTTAATGATTCTGTAGCTTTTTTATCTTTTAATTTATCGTTTAAGCTTGGGAATAAGCAAAAGGTATTTAAACCTAATTTTAAACAACTCTCTATCTCTTTTAAAAGCAGATCGCTACTATACCTATAAATATTAGGCATAGATGCAATTTCAGATCTTTTATTTTTTCCTTCGGTTAAAAATAATGGGAATATAAAATCATTTACTGTAACAGAATTTTCCTGGACTAAACTTCTTATAGTTGAGTTTTTACGATTTCTTCTTGGACGTTGCGGTAAATTTATCATAAAATAATTTAGATAAAATTACGGCATTTTTATCAAATAATTGAGGATTTTATTTTTGGCTAAATACTATTAGCTCTTAGCGATCATAGCGCGTTCATTCATCTCAAGCATGGCCGCTAAAACCAGTTGGGAATAATTTTGAGATGCGTTTTTAAACCTTGCTGTTTGCGCCTGCCAAAGATTATAGATAATGTCCATATTACCTTGTTGCGGTTTAAATGTAAATAATGCGCTTTGCACATTATAAGCGCCGGCATGGTACGCATGCATAACCAAGAGTTTAAACCAAAGATCATTTTCGCTATAGCCTGTAATATGCAGCGAGTCTAACATTTTATGCACTTTAGGGATACAAATGGTTTTTATTAAACTACTTGAAGCGTAAGCACTTCTTTCAAAATCTGCGCGTTCATCTATTTGTTTATTCACTTTTAAACCAAATAACCTTGCTACTTCTTTCATTAATTGAAAAGGGCCGTAAGCACCGGCGTTTGATTTTTGCAATTTATTCGGACTTTCAATTAATAAGATAGCTTGTGCAAACCAGGGATCTACACCATTCTCAACAAAACAATTAATGCCATTTTGAAAATTTTGGGAGGTCTTATCAAAATCGTAAAAGAATTTTTTTCCTGTAGTAATTAATACCCTATTGGTAGAATCAACATTATAAGCAATTCTTACACTATCTCTATAGAATTTTTTTAAAGAATCGGATCTTGAATTCCAATCTTTTACACTTATTTTTTGAATGACAGTTCTTGTGCCTGCAAAGTTTACAATAGCACTATCCTGGTGTAAGTTCATGATACTTCTCCAAAATTTAACCTGCGCAACTGTATCTAATTTATATTGGTAAATGGTTTTATCCAATACATAATTTTCGTTGAGTTTTGTTTTTGGATTAATTACACCAACAACATTCTGGCACAAACTTTTTGGATCCTCGCTCTTATTTTCTGTTATGGTAACAGTTTTTTTTGCCGCCGGTGCAGCAGAATTCACTGCATTATTACTGCAAGAGAATAGAAAAACAGATATTAATAGTAAGAATCTCAACTTATTTTGATAAGCCTAAAGTTAAGGAATAATCGCCAAAATTCAAATAGCGGGAAGGTTAAAAAATTAAAAGCGGGTTGTTATTATTTCGTGAACCAGTTACTTATTTCATTAAAGTAACATGGCCAATATAGTCTTTACGGCCTTCGCCATTAGCGCCCACAGCGCGGATCTTATAGATATAAACTCCATCCTGAGCCGCTAGCCCTTTAACGGTGCCATCCCAGCCTTTGGTAACATCTTTGCTAAAGAACATAGAGTGGCCCCAACGATCGAATACTTCCATACTAAAGCCTTCTGTTTTAAAGCCAAGGCCTTTTACATTAAATACATCGTTTGTACCGTCGCCATTTGGTGTAAATGAATTGGGAATAAATACATTCATGTCTTCCATCACTTCAATAATTTTTATTACCGAATCAACACAACCTTTATCAGTTCTTTGTATCAACATGATCGGGTATTTGCCCGCTGTCTCAAAAGTGCGTTGTGGGTTCTTTACATTGGTAGAATCATAACCATCAATGCCTGTTCCTGAGAACATCCAGTTCATACTTGCTATTGGACCATATTGTGACATTGGATTAAAAGTAATTTGATTGTTGCTTGTTGTTACAACATCCGGGGTCCAGTTAAAGTCTGTGCGTGGTTTTGGCCATACAACAATTGGCGCAGGGAATTCGTAAGTGCCCTTGCAACCATTTTTTCCTAATGAAGTTATTTTTAAGTTGTAGGTTCCCGGTTCAGTTAAGCAATACGTAAAACTATCGGATTGCATCACGTTTGTGCCACCAAAATCGTAAGTTGTTATTGCTGCAGTATTTTGTGTTTTAGTATTATAAAATAAACATAACGGTTCGCAGCCTTCTGCTTTGTCTAATTGTAAGTTTGGTACCGGTGGTTGATTTACTGTTACTGTAAAGGTGTGGAATACGGTATAGTTTGGACAAGCAATATCATATCCTGCCAAATTGTAAATTGTTGTGCCTACCGGATGGCCATATTGTACGCTTCCTGTTGGCGATCCCAGGAATGAGCCCGGGGTCCATACATAAGCATAGTTTTGGCTACCCCCTGTAGAGCCTGCTATTAATGCAATACTGTCTCCTCTGCAAATAGTTCTGCTTTGTGGAGTTAAAGTAAAGGCCAGCGGGGTTAATACATCTATTTGTATTTGTTGGCTGGTAGTGCAAGGCCCTAATGAAACATTTAAAGTATAAGTACCCGATTGGTTTGGTTGAATACCCGGAATAGTTAAATTTTGTGAGTTAGATGTAAAGCCTGTTGAGCTGGTCCAGCTATAAGAAGTTGCTCCCACCGGGCCGGGTACATTTAGCAAAGTGTTATAACACATTTGTTTATATGCATCCAACGTAAATGTAAGTTTTGGATATACAGTTAATTGTACAGAGTTTGTATTAAAACAGGTAAGCTGACCATTATTATATGATGCTGTTACAAAATACAAGCCTGTTGCTGCCGGTGTGGGTGCAAATAATAATGGGTTTTGTGCTGTTGATGTAAAACTGTTTGGCCCTGTCCAAGAATAGCCTGTAGCACCATTAGAGCTGGCTGAGAGCTGTGCGTTACCGGGCTGACATGTTGCAACTGTTGGTGTTACAATAACCGGATTTACCGGTATAACATTTACCTGTGCTGAGCCCGAAGTTGTACAACTTACAGATCCAATAGCAAAGGTGGATGTAACAAAATAAATGCCGGCCGATGCGGGTTGAATATTATTGATAGGAGCATTTGCTAAATTAGAGTTGAAATTATTTGGTCCTACTACTAAATAGCTTACTGCCCCCGGTGCTAATGTATTAATGCTTGTATTACCATTTTGGCAAAGATTATTTGGGACAGCTGTTACGTTGGTTGGTGATGTACCAACCACCTGAACGTTTGATGCTGCTGTTGATGTACAAACTAACGTTGTAACAGGACTGGTATAATAAGCTGTTACGTTATACACACCCGCGTTGGCAGGCATCATATTATTTATTGTAGGGTTTTGTTGAACAGAATTAAAAGGTCCCGGGCCCGTCCATGAATAAGAGGTGGGGGCAGTACTTGTGTTTGCTATAAGATTTAAACTTGCGCCTTGGCACAAAGTAAAATTTGGTGTAGCGGTTACTGTACCTGTCGGCACTATGCCAACCGTTGTGGTACTTGTAGTATTACAAGAACCTCCCGGGAAAGTATTTGTTACAATTACGGTATAAGTACCAGAATTTATTGGTTGCGCATTAGGTAATGAAGGACTTTGAACGTTTGAAATGAAACCATTTGGCCCCGTCCATGAATAGGTTACTATTCCCGCAGTTGTAGCATTTGTAAGAAAATTTACTGCAGTACCCAAACATACTGGTCCATTATTAGTAACTGAATTAATGGTTGGTGTGGTATTAACTGTAATTTGAACGGTTTGTGTAGATGTACATGCAACATTAGATGCAGTAACCGTATAAATTGTTGTTGCTGCCGGGGCTAATGCGATTGATGGTGTTGTTGGCCCAGTGTTCCATGTAAATGTAACAACGGTTGTTGCAGTTGAACTTGCTGTTAATGTTGTTTGCTGGCCGCTGCAAAGCGTATTGTTGCCGGCAATTGTTACAGGTAAAGCGCTGTAAGGTAAGGCAGGACTAGGTAAATTAGCTAATGAAGCGCCGTTAGTTCCTGCCGCTGCGCCGAATGTTGTATTAAAACATGCGCTGGCAGGATTCATAACTGTACCCGCAGCACCACCAGTAGTAACATAAGTAACTCCACCCGGAATTACTGCGCCACTAAAAGCGTAAAGTCCGCCGCCACCGCCGCCACCTGGCCCATGGCAGTTTCCTGCAAAAATAGTATTGTTATTTCTACCACCTGTACCACCACTTGTATTAACCGTTAAATTGCCTACGTAATTATTGCACTCTATAAAAACTGTACCGCCTGCACCACCGCCACCTGAACCTTCATCGTTAGCAATAATGGTAACACTACCACCACGCGCAGCAACAAATCTATTATTACAAATTATTTGATTTGCTTTTATATAAGTAATTCCACCGCCAACAGCACCGGCTGTTGCAATTTGTCCGTTATCCCTGAAGCCACCACCACCACCACCGCCTAAAAATAAAGCAGCAAAAGAAGGAGCTAAATTTAATCCGCCAACACCGCGCTCATCAAATCCACCGCAACCATTATATTGGTTGCCACCAATACCACCCGGACCAACGTTTCCACCGCCACCGCCGCCTGAATTGCCACAATTGGCTGCACCTCCACCATTAGCTTGTTTCCCTTTCATACCATCCTGACCAACTATCCATCTTGAAATACTTTCTCCTTTTTGACCACCATTAACATTAAATGCGCCGGCATAACCACCATTGCTGCAACAAAATCCACTGGTTGCAAAATTTCCGCCTCTAAAACCACGCGCGGTTACATCAATATCAGAATTTAAGGTAAGAGTTCCCGCTTCAAAAGCTAAGATCCCGCCAATCGTACCATTCCATGGCGTACAGCTAAGTGTAGTGGTAACGGTGGCCTGGCAATATTTTGGTATACGTACAATTTGGGTAGATCCGGTTGCTGTATTGTAAGCGTTTGCGAGTGCGGTATTAACCGTAATAACATTTCCTGCTATACCGGTAATATCTTTATATTCATAAACACCCGCTCCACCCATGGCTGTAATATTCCCGAAAGTTGCATTATTAGCTGTAACTACTGAGGCGCCTTGCATTTGAATGATCATGATCATATCGCCAACCGCAAAACCAACCGCTGATGTAACTGTGATATTTGAACCCGCTACGCCTGTAACAGCAGCATAATTATTAATTATACCGCCTATATTTTGGGAGGAAAGACCTCTTAAAAGAAAACAAAATACAATTAGAAAATAAATTCTCATGAGAGGTAAAAATAGTAAACCAATTTGATTCAGTCTAATATTAATAAAAGCAAATGAGTGAAAGATTAGTTTTATCTAGTAAATCTTTGATTTTAAAGTAAAAACTATGGCTTTTTACCAAAGGAAGCCAGTTCTTTTCCAATACCGGTAAAGGAAACAATATTTAAAGGGAATTCTAAGAACACATGTAAAAAGCTTAAAAAGAACAGAACCTGTAAGCCTAAATTATAATCATAAATGTATAAAGAAATAGAAAGTAACCAGGCTCCGATAGTTGCCATTAATACTTTTTTAGGAACCATATGCCATTTAATGACCGATGTTTTTGAGAACCAGTTCAGGTAATGGTAAGTATAGGCAAACGCTATAAAACGCATAATTACAAAACCTGCATTTGTAGTAAAAATTTGTTTAATACTGGTTAACTGATCCATATTAAAAAAGTTGATCAATCGATAATTTAGCTCGCCAAATTGCGTGTAACTTTTTTGCGAATAATCGCTAACGGTATAAAATAAATTACCCGGTTGCACAACAATAATGATGATAGAACAGGCAATTAAAACAAGTATTGAAATTAAACCAGCCCAGGATCTTTCTTTTAAAACACCGTAAAGCATAAACGCCCAGGTAAAAATAAATACGTGAATAATGGTTGGTAAAAAAACCGCAACCCATGTAAAGAACATTGGTGAATTATTTAAAAAGCCAATAAACACTAAGGCAAGGGCTATAATTACAAAACGGTATAACCAATCTTTTATAAATACAAAAGCAATACAGGATAACAAACTGAACAAAATAATATCAGCAGTTAAACCATAATTTTTTGGGGGGTTATAATTCCAGTATACCAAAATAACGCAGGCAACTCCTAAAAAAACAAAATCGTATTTTCCTTTAGTGAAATAATTTTTTTTATGAAGCCATCCAATTTCCGTTAAGTAATGTAGTGGTCCTAAAATGCCATACGAGAATAAAAATAATTCGAATGGAATAAAGAACGCAATAATACAGGAAAGAATTATTAAACCGGTATTTAAATGATGTATGGTAGCAGATTTCATTTTTTATTTAAGTTAACCGGGTGCATGCTGTACTCTTTAATAAATTCGGCCCAGGGTTTTGTTTTATAAGTATTGCTACCAATAAAATATAAAATGGGTTTTAACTGTTCGGGCGATTGATAAAAATTTAAAACATCAACGGGGTCAAGTTTTTCATCCAATATACAAAGCGCGGGCAAAGAAAATTTATTGCTCGTTAACTTTAGCGCTAAATTGTGTAATGGATAATTATTTACCAGTTGCTTATAATATTTAATGTTCTTAAACAAAACAGTATCGCTTGATTCAGCGTCAAAATTAACAAAATAAAAATTCTTATTTAAATAATTCGCAATGCTTGTGTCAACAAAACTGGTTTTGCTCATAACTCTACAAGTATTGCAAAAAGAAGTACCCACGTTTATCAAAACTTTTTTAGGTTTCTTTTTTTGAAGCCCTTCTAGTTCTTTAACATTATAAATGTTAATTTTTCCTTTTACAAAAGCTGTATCTGTAAAAGCGTGGGTAAAGTGTTTGTTAAATTCATCAAAGGGAGCGGTTCTCCAGGCATTTTCTACCATAAAGACCAAAACAGGTTCTATTTTTTTATCCTCTAAAAAACCTTGTGTTAATAGATTATATTCAAAATTATTTGTGATGAACATAGTAGAAGGATAACTAAGACTATTACCCAAAAATTTTATTGCTAATTCGTGGGGGGTCTTAGGTTCGCGGGATGTAGGCTTATACGTCTTGCCATTATACTCAACGGTATCCTTGGTTTCGGCATCAAATTTTACAGGGTAAAAATTAGCATTTATATAGCTTGCAATATTTGGATTAGAATAGGTGGTCTTCATCATATGTTTACACCAGCCACACCAATCGGTATATATATCTACTAAAAAGGGTTTTTGAAGCAATTTGTTTTTTTCTTGCGCTTCTTTAAAAGTTAACCATTTAACAAGTCCGTCCTTTTCTGTTTGAGAAAAAGCAGGAATTATTAAGATAAAAAAACAAATTAGAAGTGCAAGGGCTTTATTTAACATACAATTAACCTTATTAAATTACAAATTCTTAATTTTGTATAAATTTAAAAACTATTTACCATGATTAAAAAATTACTTTCGATTGGATTGTTTGTTGCTGGTGTTAATGCGGTTAACGCGCAAAGCTTTTCATTGTATTATCCATTTAGCGCTGTACAAGGTACTGCTGCATTAATAACTGTAGATCCTACAACTCCTCCAACTGCTACCGGCATTACTTCTGGTTCTTTTACCGCAGTAGGAACAGGCACAGGCTCAACTACCAACGGTGTATTCTCTTTTGTTGGCTGGGGAAGCGGTGCATCTAACGCTAATAATACAACATTTACAGGCGCACTTGACCTAAATAGATATTACCAAATTACACTTACTCCACAGTCAAATTATGTTATTACACTTAATAGCATGTCTTTTGGATCAACACGTTCAGGCACAGGCGTTCGTAACTGGGCAGTTAGAACAAATAAAGATGGTTACGCTGCAAACGCTGCTGCTTCTTATACGCCACAAAGTGTTGCCGCTACCAATAGTCCTATTCCAATTTCTATCCAGGGTGGTAATACATTCTTTTGGAATGATGACGCTGTATCTGGAGCTGCGGGTTTTGCTACTTATAACATGTGTGGTGTTACTTTTCCTGCTAATTGTGCTAATCAATTTACGCCTTTTAACATTCGTATGTATGCATGGAATGCTGAAGCAGGAACCGGAACTTTCCGTATTGACACTTTAACTATTAATGGTGTTGCAACTATGTCGTTAGGTGTTGGTTTACCAACTATTAGCCACGATTTAAATGCAAAAATTAAATTATACCCAAACCCAAGTACTGATGGTGTTGTTATTATAGAGCCAGCGACAACTGACTATTCAAAAATTGAAGTGGTGAATATTTTAGGTGCAGTAGTTGCTTCACAAAATAATGCTACAACTGAAGAAAAAGTAAAATTAGATCTTACTACTTTACCGGTTGGAACTTATTTTGTAAAAATAACTTCAGGAAATAAAGTTTATACAGAGAAATTAATTATTGCAAAATAATTTTCTTTTATTCAACGAAAAAATCCCGGATCGAAAACGATCCGGGATTTTTTTATTTTATTAATTAAACTTTTATTATTCGCCCTTAACAACCACCCCACTCATTGGATCTCCTGCTGTTCCTGAATCTTTACCATTAACATCTTTAATGTTATTTACAGTTTCCTTATCAATTATCTTATTGTAAGGATCAATACCAACCATAAAAGGCTCTTTGTCAACTATAAATTCTATTTCCTGTTCTTTATTACTGATCTTATGTTTCTTAATATAAACCACATCGCCTAATTGTTTTGCGTTTGTTTTTCTTTTTGTAAATACAGCAATATCAAACCAATTGTTTGGAATAACTTCTTTGGCTTTTCCTAAACTATCGCTTTGTGTTTTTATACAAGAAACTGTTGCAGTAATTTTAAATTTGCCGTCTGCAGTTTTTTTGAAGCTCCATTTTTTTACAGAGTTATCATACACAACAATACGTTCAAACATATCTTTTACAGTTTCTTTTAAACTATCAGGCGTGGCCTGTTTAATAAAATCATAAAACTGATATGAGGTTGTGTAAGGCGGTTCCTGGAACGCAACTTTTTTAACATACCTGCTTAATGCTGCATTTAAAGTGTCCTCGCCTAAATAATCTTTTAAAGCGTACATAATTACAGAGCCTTTATTGTAATGAATGTATTGTTGGTTCTCGCACAATAATAAAGGCACTTCTTTTTTACCTTCGCTTGATCTGCCTTGCAAATATTTATTCATTTCGTAACGCAAAAATTTACTCATGGATGCTTGTCCGTATGCCTTTTCCATTACCATTAAAGCACTGTACTGGCTCATGGTCTCACTCGTTACAGTGCAACCTTGCACATCAGCACCAATTACCTGGTGCGCCCACCATTGATGCGCCACCTCATGTGCTGTAACATAAAACGGGTAATCTACTTTATTTGGATCAGCTTCATCTACCTTTGCAATAAAACCAATTCCTTCAGAGAATGGAATTGTATTTGGAAACGATTGCGCAAAAGTTTGATAACGCGGGAATTCCAATATACGAACCTGCCTATGCTGGTAAGGACTGAAGTTCTTAGTATAATAATCAAGAGATTTTTTTATGCCTTTTATCATCCGCTCAATGTTGTATTCATGTCCTTTGGTATAATAGATCTCTATATTAACTATATTTGTTTTATCAAGAGGATTGATCCATTTATCTTTTTTAATTTCATACTCTGCTGATAAGAAAGAATAAAAATTCAGTATCGGCGAATCCATTTTATATTGAAAATAATGGCGGCCATTCTCTTTCCAGTCTTTTAATAAATAACCTGGCGCAATAGCAGTTTGTCCTTCTTTGGTTGAAACCACACATTCAAAACGGATCCAATCTGCATCATGCGAAATATATGTATTAGCATATGAAGCTGTATCTGTAATGCTTGCAATTCGTGGCTTCGGAGAAAGCTTGTATTTTTTTCGTGTAGAATTCTCGGAAAGCTCAATTCTCGGGTCATATCCAATGGTAGGCAATACACGACTATTAAAGAACGAGCCATTTTTAACAACCATTTCTTCATCCGTTTGCATAATAAAATTTTTCGGAAAATATTCTACTTCAAAATCAAACTTTACAGAATCACCTGCAGGTAATGCGTTGCTTAATTCATAACCATAAAAACCATTTGTTTTATCGTCTACAAATTTTTTATTTGCAACACTAAACTTAAAATCTTTTATGGCGATCTCTGAATTAAAATTTATAAAGATCTTAGATAAAGGTTTGTTGTGCTTGTTTTTTAAATAATAAAACCCTTTGATCTTTGTTCCTAATTCATCCGGAAAAATATCTACATTCACATTTGATTCAACAACTCTTGGCTGTAACTCTTTCTCATACTTTTTATAGGTGATTTCAAAATCGGCTTGTTGTTTTTCTTTTTCTTTTTCACTTTTATATTTATTTAGTACTCTGGTATTGTAATAAATAATTGAGCCGAATCCAAAAAAACAAAGTAATCCAAAAACAATAGTAAGCTTATAAGATAATTTAAAATTCTTTAAGCCTTGTTTCCATCGTGTAGAAAACCTCTGTTCTTTACCTCTTTGATAAATGGCAATTGCAAAAGTGCATATCACTAACATCAACCCTATCCAATATGCTTTTAACACAAAAAAGTTTGGCAATGTGTTTCCATGTCCGTTCATATCAGAATATTTCATAGTGTTACCTGAAATGTTAAACCTGTACAGATCATTATCATAATCTAACGCTCTTAATATTAAGGGTAAACCAAGAACGATAAATGCCATCACAAAAAAAGCAATGTACCGGTTCTTAAAGAATACTTGTAAAGACAAGCCTAACGCAACTAATAAAGAGATCCCAAAAATTCTTAATAGTACAACATCTGTAAGGTATAGACCGAGCTCAAATTTTGTGTAACCGTTAAGGCTTTGAAGGCAGATACATGTAAAAACACAAACAAGGTTTATAACAAGAGAAACAAATAATAATGAAAAGAATTTTGAAATAAATAAAGTACTGCTTTTTACAGGTGTTGAACCTATAAGCTCATCTATCTTACTATCTTTTTCGCGCCAGATAAGAATACCTGAATAAAAAATGATCATGATCATTTGAAAGAAAGTAAACGTTCCGCTGGCTAATTCAATTTGCATGTAGGTTACAGGATAGGTTTCTGTTCCATAAATAAGGCCGGAGAATTGCGAGATAACTACAACTAAAAGAACCGATATGCCAAGAATGATAATAAAGAAAACAGACTTGGCGATCTTAAGAAATTCGAATTTTGTTAAAAATAATAATTGCTCAATAACAAGACTGCGATCGAAGATCTGCGTTACTTTTGGTAAATGCCCAATAGACTGAATTGCTTTAGATGGTTGCGATTTGGTTTCTTTTGTTTTGCGCTTAAAGATACTTACAGGATTTAAAAATTGATTAAAATCAAATCGGTAATAGGTTATAAATAAAAGCAAGAAACCTAAACCTATCCATAATAAACGATTAAGCAAAATGTAACTGTTAAAAGGTATTAGACGAACATTATTTTCGGCAGGCGTCCAGTATTCCGTAATTGAGGATAAAGCCTGCGCTCCAAATGGATCTAATAATGCGGCAACCGTTTTATTATCAATATCTGAAATAATACTTCGTGAAATACCTGCAACAACAATAAATACAAGGCTGCCAACATAACCACTGGTCATGTTACGCGTAAAGGTTACAAGGCTAAAAAATAAACAGCCAATAAAAAAAGTATTAGGCAATAAAAAATAAATGAACGGTTGAAAGAAATTCATGAACTTAAATTCACCTAACTGGCCATTATCATTGCTTGCTAAAAGATACGCAATGAGTAATCCGAAAATGATCCCTGTTAAAACAAAAACTGTTAATAAAAAGGACGCGCCAAATCTGCCAAACAAATAACTGAATTTGTTAATTGGTTTTGTAAAATAAAACGCAAAACAATTGTACTGAAAATCTTTTTGAACACAGCCCGCCATTAATGCAACACAGATCAATAATGTAATTAAACCAAATAAATAATCGGTATTAAAACTGGTTAAAACACCAGCAATAGTTGTAGCAGAATTAATATAAGAATTTGTATCGGCATTTACACCGCTAAAAATTCCTGATATAGCTGCTCCAAGCAAAAATGCCAGTCCAAGAAAAACAACAAAATAAATATAAACGCCTGGTCGTTTAAGCCATTGTTTTAATTCGTAAGCAAAAATTTCTTTAAACATATTAATTTATTTTGTTTTGATATATGAGAAATAAACATCTTCCAGATCGCCTTCAATAGCCGTGAATTTTGGATCAGGTAAAGAATCACTCATTACATGCACCACGATTTTTCCTTCAGCTACACGTGTGGAAATAACATTATATTTTTCGCGGTATTCGGCTATCTCTTCTTTATTAATAATTACTTTATATACTTTACCTTTTAAAAGATCTAAAGCTTCAGTTGTTTTTCCTTTAAACATAACCTGACCAAGATTCATTACCGCCATATGATTACAAAGATTGCTTACATCTTCAACAATGTGCGTTGAAAGAATCACAATAATATTCTCCCCTACTTCACTTAATAAATTATGAAAACGGTTTCTTTCCTGCGGATCCAAACCTGCAGTTGGCTCATCTACAATAACCACTTTTGGATTGCCCAACAAAGCCTGTGCAATACCAAAACGCTGGCGCATCCCGCCACTATAGTCTCCAATATATCTATTACGCACTTCATATAAATTTGTTTGGTGCAACAACGCATCGCACACTTCTTTTCTTTCAGCTTTATTAGAGATGCCTTTTAAAATGGCAAAATGGTGCAACATATCATCCGCACTTACTTTTGGATAAAAGCCAAAATCCTGAGGCAAGTAGCCAAGTACTTTACGCATTTCTTCTTTGTTTTTTATAACATCCAGCTCATCTAAAAAAATTGTGCCTTCGCTGGGTTCCTGCAAAGTAGAAATGGTGCGCATTAAACTTGATTTACCGGCACCGTTTGGTCCCAATAAACCAAACATACCGTTTGATATTTCTAAATTTACGTTTGATAAAGCTCTTAATCCTCCCGGATAAACTTTACTGAGGTTTGTTATTTTTAATTCCATAATTGTATTAAAGATATAGCTAAAGACGTTATAGGTAAACTAAAAGTTACAGAAAGTAAAATACTTACATGAACAGTAAAAAAACGGGATGGGAAAGCAAATGCTTATTTTGCGGGTTTAAAATCTGCCACGTTCAATTGCTTATCGCAGATAAAAAACTCATCCTGGATGGCATTGGAAGCAACAATAACCGTACGGTTTTGAGAATGATCTTTAATAAGGGCCTTATACCAATCTATTGCTTTGGCATCAAGATTAGAAACAGGTTCATCTAACAATAACAAAGGCGTATCGCATAAAATAGCAACGCCTAATTTTAAACGTTGTTTCATACCGCTGCTAAATTGTTTTATTAGTTTATTCCTGGCTTTTGTAAGATCTAATAATTCTATTATCTGTTCGGTAGAAAGATCTTTTACAAAAGGTTTAAAGATCTTGGTATGATCTATCATTTCGGTCAACGTAAATTCTTCAACTAAATGAATGTAGGGAGAAGCGAATGAAATGTAATTTTTTATTTTATCTATTGGAATGATCTTGTCGTTATTCTTATAAATAACTTCGCCTTCATTCTCAGTAATAAAACCGCTTATTACTTGTAACAATGTAGATTTACCTGAACCGTTACCTCCTAAAACTACTACTTTATCACCGGCATTAATTGTATACGTAAGATCTTTAAAGATCCATTCTTTATTAAATTTTTTACTAAGGTTGTTTAGTTGAATGGATAGCATATTTTAAATTCCTTTAACGATGCCATCCTTTTGATTACGGATAAAATCTACAATTTGTTTTCGAACTGCTGTGTCTGGCATTTCGTTCTCAACAATTTCTAAAGCATTAGTAACGTTGTGGCCACGTACAAAAATAATACGGTAAATATCTTCTATTTGTTTAATAAGCTCTTTATCAAAACCTCTGCGCGCTAAACCAATTGTGTTTACACCAATAAATTGTAACGGCTCACGAGCAACTCGACAATAAGGTGGAACACTTTTTCTAACTAAAGACGCGCCGGCAATAAATGAATGTGCGCCAATATTTACAAATTGTTGCGCCGCAACAACTCCCTCAATTATCACAAAATCTTCTACAGTAATATGTCCGGCTAAACTACCATTGTTGGCAATAATAACATTGTTACCAATAGCACAATCGTGCCCTAAATGTGTGTAACACATAATTAAACAATTGTCGCCCACTTTGGTGGTCATACGATCTGCTGTGCCTTTATGTATAGTTGCGAATTCCCTTATCGTGGTATTTTTTCCAATAACAGTATTTGATTTTTCGCCTTTGTATTTTAAGTCCTGATTAATAATGCCAATTACAGCGCCCGGAAAAATTTTGCAACCGCTGCCAATAATAGTATCAGGATAAATTATAGCGTTAGGATGAATAAAACAATCATCACCAATTTCAACATCTTCGTAAACAGTAGCGAAAGCTTCTATGGTTACGTTTTTGCCTATCTTAGCTTTAGGACTTACGTTTGCAAGTGGTGAGATCATAAATTATGTGAATTGCGGTTCAGGAGTTTTAGATTCTATATTTTTTACTTTCACTATTTGTGCCATCATTTCGGCTTCCATTACTGGTTTGTTATTTACATAAGCAACGCCACGCATATGGCAAATACCTCTTCGAATTGGCGTAACCAATACCAAACTAAAAACAACTGTATCTCCGGGAATTACCATCTTCTTAAATTTAACGCCATCAATTTTCATGAAGTAAGTTAAATAGTTTTCAGGATCGGGAACTGTTTTTAAAACCAACACGCCACCGCATTGCGCCATAGCTTCAATCAACATAACACCGGGCATTACAGGATTATCAGGAAAGTGTCCTTTGAAGAATTCTTCATTTAAGGTTACATTTTTTACGCCGATAACATGCTCAGCAGAAAGCTCCATAATTTTATCTACCAACAACATAGGTTGACGGTGAGGCAAAATTTTCATGATATCTGTAATATTTAAAAGTGCAGGTTTATTAAGATCAATTTTTGGATAATCTTTTTCCTGTTTTTGTTTTTTAGCAAGAGCTTTTAATTTTTTAGCGAAATCAACATTTCCGGCATGGCCCGGACGCGCTGCTAGAACGTGTATCTTCATTGGTTTTCCAACAAGAGCAAGATCACCAACAATATCTAATAATTTATGACGTGCTGGTTCATTATAAAAATGAAGTTTTGTATTATTTAAAACGCCGCGACCTTTAACTTCTACATTTGGTTTATTAAATACTTTGCGTAAATAATCTAATTTGTCTTTAGGCAATTCGCTATCCACTAAAACAATTGCATTGTCAAGATCTCCACCTTTAATTAAGTTGTGTGCCAATAATGCTTCTAACTCGCGTAAAAAAACAAATGTTCTGCAAGGAGCAATTTGCGATTTAAATTCGCGCAAATTATACATCGATGCATGTTGTGTTCCCAATACTTCGCTTCCATAATCAACCATCACCGTCACACGAAATTCATCTTGTGGTACTGCTAACATCTCTACTTTTTTAACTGAGTCTTCAAAAGTTAAATTCTCGGTTAATTCAAAATATTCGCGTTCTGCTTCCTGCTCAACTATTCCTGCTTTTTCTAAAAGTTCAATAAATTTTAAAGAGCTTCCATCCATGATCGGCATTTCAGGACCGGTAACCTGTATCAAACAATTATCAATTCCAAGACCCATTAAAGCTGCTAACACATGTTCAGTCGTATGCACTTTTGCACCATTCTTCTCTAATGTTGTTCCTCTTGAAGTATCAACCGCAAGATCAGCATCTGCTTCAATAATTGGTGCGCCGTCAAGATCGGTACGTTGAAATTTATACCAGTGGTTTTCCGGTGCTGGATTAAAAGTTATTGAAACAGGCGCGCCTGTATGCAAACCTACGCCTGATATAGAAACAGGCCCTTTTATGGTTCTTTGTTTATCACTCATGAGTATTAAAAAATCGTGTTTTGTAAATGTAGTTAAATTTACGAATTTTTACTAAAATACTAAGTACGGCAGCAGTTTATTATAAACAGAGTCATCGTTAATAATATCCCTTAAATTGGTTGCCGTAATAACGGTCTTTTTGCGCCAATCTAACAGGGCTTTTGTTAATTCGTAGCTCAGGTAAGGATGTTTGTTAATGACCTTAAAATCGTCTTTGTTCAGATCCAGCTTTTTAACAGTGACCGCATCAACACATACAAAAGGTTTTACTTTTTCGTAAAGCTCTTCTGTAAAGCCATACACTTCTTTTAATTGTTCGATGGAAGTATATCCTCCCAAAATACTCCTGTATTTTAAAATGCGTTTTGCGAATGAAGGACCAACACCGTTCAATCCAATTAAAGCAAGACTATCCGCAGAGTTTAATTCAACTTTTGTTTTTGTCTGACTTTTTATTGGGGTTGAAACAACATTTTTATCGGCTGAATTTTTTTGTTCTGCTGCAACTTTATTCTCAATTAAAATATAAGGTTCCAGTTGCGCGTAAAAATTATCAGAGATGCCATACACTTTTTGAATGTCTTTTTTTTGTTTAAATACAAAGCCTTTATTCCTGAACTTTAAAAATGTTTTGGCTGTCTTTTCTTTAAATCCTAATTGCAAAAGTTGATCAAAAGAAACTGTATTAGGGTCAAATACAAATAAGCTTACCGCATTTTTACTCTCAGAAAAATTACTTGAATAATATTTATTTGAACTTTCGTAAGAACTGTCGAGTTTTCTTTCGATCAACGGAAGGTTTTGAATTGTAATGTTACCCGGACTTAAAAAGTAAGGATAAATGATACGTATTAAAAACAAGGTAAAACTAATTAGCGCGAGTACTAATAAACCATTTCGCTGTTGTTTATTAAATCCAAAATAATTATTCAGGAAGCTGCTCACCATTTTTATGCATCTTAAAAATATAAAAAATTGGAATACCAAGGAACATAATTAAAACACCTAAACCGGTATTTAAGGTTTTAAATATTAAAAGGTCAATACAAATAGCAGAGGCCAATATAATATATAAAGCCGGAAGCACAGGGTAACCAAGTGCTTTATACGGACGAGGTGTATTGGGTTCTTTTTTGCGCAAATAAAATAAAGCCGAAATAGTTACAATATAAAATACCAATGATGAGAAAGTACAATAATCCAGCAATGAACCATAAGAACCGCTTAAACATAAAACAGATGCCCAAATAGCTTGGAACCATAAGGCTTTTGAAGGCACATGATTTTTATTGATGTATGCTGCCGATTTAAAAAATAATCCTTCTTTAGCCATTGATTGAAATAAACGCGAGCCGGATAAGATCAAACCATTGTTGCAACCAAATGTTGAAATAATAATTAATAAAGCCATAATATAAGCCGACACCTCCCCAAAAACAGCAAACATAGCGGCAGTACCCACTCTATCATTTTGCGCGTAGGCAATTCCTTTTTCAAAAACATTTGCTCCGTCAGGTGAACCAAGTGCCGGAAGCAGCATAAAATAAGCCACGTTGGCCAAAATATATAATACCGTTACAATTAAAACCCCAATTAATAAACCCAGTGGAATGTTTTTTTGGGGCTCTTTTACCTCGCCGGCAATAAAGGTTACATTGTTCCAGGCATCGCTACTAAAAAGAGAACCGATCAAAGCAACACCTATTGCACTCAATAATGTTACAACACTAATATCAGGACTTGTTGATGCATCAACCATACCAGAACCTGAAAATGGTAATTGCATATTCTCGTGCCAATACCCGGCTTTATATCCAACAAAAAAACCAATGCCAATAAGACCTAATAGTGCCAATAATTTTGCACTGGTAAAAATACGCTGAATGATCTTTCCATTATTAATGCCGAGGGTGTTTAAGTAAGTAAGAAAAACAACAGAGCCTACTCCTAATAATTGTGTAGTTGAAATAGCGAAACTCCCTATCTCTAATACCTTATGCTGCTCATCAAAAAATGGTATAAAAACACCCACAAATCTTGCAAAAGCAACAGCAACAGCTGCAATAACACCGGTTTGAATAACCGTAAAAACCGTCCACCCATACACAAAAGCGGTCAGTTTTCCATAGGCGCGTTGTATATATATGAACTGTCCGCCCGCTTTTGGCATCATGCCAGCCAGCTCGCCATAACTTAAGGCTGCAAATAAAGTAATAACACCGCTAATGAGCCAGCACATTAATACCCAAAAAGGAGAGCCTAAGGTCCGCATCATATCTGCACTCACAATAAATATACCCGATCCGATCATGCTTCCGGAAACGATCATAATGGTATCAAATAGATTTAAACTCCTTTTTAATTCGCTCATAGTTGGTTTATGGATTTAAAGATACTTAAATTTGCAAATAATTAAGAAAAGAAAGTTTTAAGGAAATGAAAGTAATTGGCGACCGAATAAGCGTTTTAAAAAAAGATAATTTATTAAGCATAGTAATTTTACCAACTACCGATAAAAAAAAATTAACCATTATGTTCTTATGGCTTTTTGCATGGACAGTTTGTGGAGTAATAGTTTTAGTAAATTATTTTAAGATGGTAGATAAGGACACTAAAATGTTCATGCTGGTGTATCTTTCTTTTTGGGGTTACTTTGAATTTAAAATTGCCCGCGCTTTTATCTGGAAAAAAAACGGTAAAGAAAAATTTTGGATCCAAAATGGTGTTATACATTATCAACGCGAATTAAATAAAAAAGGAAAGATTAAAGAATACAATATTGAACTGGTGGATGATTTTAAAATTATTGATGTGAGCAATACCAGTTGGGCCGATAACATCAATCAAAGTTTTTGGATAAAGGGAGGCGAGCGACTCGAATTTATTTCTCAAGGCAAAGCCATTCGTTTTGGCATGCAAATAAGCGATGCGGAGGCCCGTACTGTTTACAATGAAATAGATAAATTTATTTTTAAAAAGTAAGGTCTCGACTGAACTCATTATAACAGATCCATTTCTGTCACGTCGAGCGCAGTCGAGATGCATACTAAATTTCTTAAGCAACCGTATTTACTTTTCTATTGATGTAAACAACAAGCCATTTAATACCAAAGCCTACCGCAACAAAAATTAAAAGCAAGCCCCAGATATTTGTAAGGAATAAAACAAAGTTCTTCAAGATCTGGAATCCATTTAAAAAAGAATCTCCAAGCTTACTTAAGAACGAAGGTTGATAAGGCTCAATGTGCTCCTCAACAGCAAGCAATTGTTTCATTACTGTTTGTGCCTGGTATGTTTCTAATTTAATGGTGCTGTAATTTACCTGGTCGGCAAGATCATACGATTCAATTCTTTTTTCATCGGCCATGGTTTGTTTTGCTAAAATGTTTTCTTCGGTATTTAAAACCTGTGATTGTTTTGTGGTTACTTTATCTACTTTTTTCTCGATCTTATTTTTATAGTTCTTGTAACGGTTCTCAGCTAATTTATTTGAAAACAATTTCATTTTTACATCGTCTGACCTTAGAGTTCTGAAATCAATAAATAATGCAAGGTCACTTATTTGCCTTAAAACCGTATCCAATTTTTGACTTGGAACCCTTAGTGTAATATAATTTACTGTTGTGTAATGTGTTTGTTCTAAAATAGAATCTTTGTTAATTTGTGTAGACTGTGTGTAATGTTTATTTGAGGTTAATTCGCTCGACGAAATATAACCGCCATAACCCGCAACAATGTCTTCTATCTTTTTGCTGGAGTTTAAAACATCCTGTACTTTAAATTTAAGATCGGCTTTACGAATAAAATTATGCGAAATACCATTGATGGTATCAGTGGCTATACCTTTCATATAAGTTGAGACTGAATCAGCCACTTCTTTCGCTGATTCTCTATAAGCCATTTGTTCGGCAGATGGTCCGCAACTAATTATAAAAGCTGAAATACCAAAGAACAAGAAAAACTTAACCGCAAATTTTTTAGGCAATGCAATTCCCGTTCCAACAAAAGCCTTGCCTTTGTTAGAACAATATTTTATACTGTTCATAAGTTAATTGATTTTATTATTTATACCCGAACTTAAAAAAGGTAACCTTTTAGAAAAAATTGAACCCCAAAGACGCTAAGATCACAAAGAAATACTAAGAATTTTTTCTTGTAATCAAAAAATAAACTAATAATAAAAAACTTAGTGAACCTCAGTGTGCTCTGTGCCTCAGTGGTAAAAAATTTAATGAAGAATTTTAAAAACCAACTCCTTTAAAAGCTCACCATTTTCAATACTTGGGTTATCTACACCTTTCGCTTTTAGATCACATTCTTTTAAGTAGGCAAAAATATTCTTTAGCTTTCCTGTGTTATAATTTAAAGCCGCTTTTGCATACCCATCAACAAAATAAGGATTAACACCTAATGCACCTGCTGCTGCAAATTTACTTTTGTCGGGTAAAAAATGATATTTTAAAATTTTACTGAAATACCCGTACAAAGAACTTAACACCATCACAGCAGGATGTTCTTTTTCGTTGAATGCAAAATAATTAATTATTTGGTTAGCTTTTAAAACATCTTTCTTCGCCAAAGCATCTTGCAATTCAAAAACATTAAAATCTTTACTAATGCCGATGTTATCCTGAACAAGATCGGCAGTTATTTCTTTTCCTTTTGGTAAAGAAATTACAAGTTTATTTATTTCGTTAGTTATTTTGCTCAGGTCGTTCCCTAAAAATTCTGAAAGTAAAAAACTGGCTTTTGGCGCAATGCTATAACCACTATCCTTTACATAATTGTTTATCCATTCGGGTACCTGGTTATCGTATAATTTGTTTGACTCAAAATAAACTGCGTGTTTTTGAAGTGCCTTTGCCATCGCACTTCGCTTATCAATTGTTTTGTATTTAAAACAAAAAACTAAAATTGTAGTTGGTTGTGGATTGACAATATAATTTACAAATTGCTGAACAGCGCTGTTAGGATTATTTTTTGCAACCGCTGGACTATCATCGCCACCGGCACTTTTATTTAGCTCCTTTATGTTCTGTGCTTCCTTTACAATTACCACCTGGTATTCGCTCATCATGGGAAATTGTTTTGCAAGTCCGAGGATGCTTACAAAATCTATATCCTTACCGTAAACAATATTCTGGTTAAATTCTCTGTCGGCTTCATCCAAAACATTGTTCTCAATATAATCGCTTATCTGATCAATGTAATAGGCCTCTTCGCCTGATAAAAAATAAATGGGTTTATAAATGCGGCGCTTAAGGTCGAGTAGTATTTGATTTGCTTCTTTCAAGTTCGTAGTTCTTTAAATTCTAAAATTTCATTTCAATTATAAATGTTGTACCGTTTGTTTTTTCGATCTTTAAATTGGCGTCCAATTGTTCTGCTAAAATATGGATCAATTCCATACCCATTGATTTTTGGTTTAAATTTTCGAAGTTCTTTGGTAAACCTTTGCCATTATCGCTAATGGTTAAAATACAACCGGTATTTGTATCGTTAAGTGAAACAGAAACATGGCCTTTTGTGCCTGCTGAAAAAGCATGTTTGTAAGCATTTGTCAATATTTCGTTTATCATTAAACCCAAAGGCACGGCGGTATCAATATTAATTTTTCGTTCGCGCGAAGCGATGGAAGTATTTAATTCTATATTGCTGGAAAAAATAGTAGCTTCTATCTGACCAACCAAATTCTCAACGTAATCTCCTAAACTAATTGTTGAAATGTTATCTTTTTGGTATAACATTTGGTGCGTTAACGAAATAGCATTGATCCTTTGTTGCGCATCTTTTAAAATAGTTTCTGTAGTCTCATCTTCTACTTTACCAAGTTGCAAACTTAACATGCTTGATATGATCTGTAAATTATTTTTTACACGATGGTGAATTTCTTTTATTAAAGCCTCTTTTTCTTTTAATGACTGTTCGATTAAATGATTCTGCGAACCGATCTGCTTATTCTTTAATGATAACTGCAACTCACGTTTTTTAGAATTACGATTATTTAATATCAGGAAAATAATTATTGTAGATAAAATAAAAATACCCGCTAACAAATAAGCTCTGAAAGTTCTTTGTTTTGCCTCTTCAAATTTATTTTGTTCTATCAGCCTGTCTTTTTCGTTCAATTCAATTTCAGATTTTTCTATACTAATAGCAACGCCTTGATTATAAATCTTTCTTTCTTTTTCCATTAGCTGAAAGCTATCGTTTATATTAACATATTGCTGGTAACACTCGTTCGACTTGTAAAAGTCTTTAACTGAATTATAATAACTGGCGCAGGTAAGCAATAGTCGTAATTTTGGCGCAATACCTTTTACTTTTTCATTTAAAAGATTTTGAGCAGAATCTAAATAACTTTTTGCGAGTTGTTTCTGTTTTAAATTAACATAACATTTTGTAAGCAGGTTATAACTATTAAAAGCACTTTCATAATTCTGAACTTTTAAACTGTAATACACATCTACCTTTAAAAGAGGAATGGCCGCTGTTACATCGCCTTCATTAAAATAACTCAGCGCCAGGTTACCATCTATCAAAGCCAGGAAAAATTTATAGAATGTTTCCCTATCTTTACTTACCTTTTTTTGAAGCAATAAATTTTTTGCTTTTAGAAAATAAAATTGCGCACTATCCGATCTTTTTCTTGCATTATAAAATACACCTATGTCGTTGTATAGATTGGCATATCCGTCCGTATCGTTCTTTGCTATATACTTTTTTCCTTCTATCCGTCGCTCATTAATTGCCTGGTCGGTTAAACCAAGCATATTATATAAAGTGCTTTTTTGATGGCCATAATCAATATTAATCGTGTCGCTTTTCCTATCCCACTTCATCTCCATTAAATGATGGATCTCAAAGGCTTTATTAATATCGCGTATCTTTACAAATGCGTTTTTAAGCATCGAATAACACTTTAAAGAATCATTTACGTTTGAAGCATGATTGCGTAAACTATTCTCTAAAATAAAAATAGCTTTGGTATAGTTTTGATTGTACAATTCAATATCCGCTTCTATTTTATCCAATAAAAATTTCGCTTCTTTACTTTGCGAGCGCAAATACACTAATCGTTTTACATTTTCTAACGTATCTTTTATCTGGGGATAGATATCTTTTATTTCAGAAAAAGGAACAGAAGAAACCAATCGTACTTTATTTTTAAGATCGGCCTTATTGAATTTTTCTAAAAATAATTTAGGATCTGTTTCTGCCTTAAAAAATAAAGGCAAAAAAAGTACAGCAAAATAAATATGTCTTAAATTTATTTTCAAATGTAATATTATCCAGCCCAGCCATCGCGGTCTAAACTTCTGTACTGAATAGCCTCTGCAATATGATTAGTTTCTATATTCTTTGAATTATCAAGATCGGCAATTGTGCGCGCTACTTTTAAGATCCTGTCGTAAGCCCTTGCACTTAAACCTAAACGCTCCATTGCATTTTTTAAAAGTGCGTTTCCTGCTTCTGTTAACTCGCAATAGGTTTTTAAGTCTTTAGTACGCATTTGTGCATTGCAATGCACATTTTCATCTTCTGTAAATCTTTCACTTTGTATCAATCTTGCTTGTATAACGCGATCACGAATAGCTTTACTTGATTCTGTATTACTTTGTTTACTTAGTTCGCTAAATGGTACGGGTGTTACTTCGATATGAAGATCTATTCTATCTAACAAAGGGCCACTTATTTTGTTTAAATATTTTTGAACTATGCCCGGAGCACAAACACATTCTTTTTCAGGATGATTGTAATAACCGCATGGGCAAGGGTTCATGCTTGCAATTAACATAAAGCTGGCAGGATAATCGACGCTGAATTTTGCACGACTGATATTTACAACTCTATCTTCTAACGGTTGGCGCATTACCTCAAGCACTGTTCTTTTAAATTCTGGTAATTCATCTAAAAATAAAACACCGTTGTGCGCTAAACTAATTTCGCCGGGTTGCGGATTATTTCCTCCGCCAACTAAAGCCACATCTGAAATAGTATGGTGAGGGCTCCTGAAGGGACGTTGTGTTACAAGACCTTTTCCACCTTTACCTGTTTTGCCTGCAACACTGTGGATCTTTGTGGTTTCTAAAGCTTCTTGTACTGTAAGCGGCGGCAAAATGCTTGGTAAGCGTTTGCTTAACATGGTTTTACCGGCGCCCGGCGGACCAATTAAAATTGCGTTGTGACCACCGGAAGCAGCGATTTCAAGCGCACGTTTAATATTTTCCTGTCCTTTAACATCCGAAAAATCGAATTCAATATTCTCTAGTTGATTTAAAAAAGCTGTGTTAAGGTCTATTTTTGCTTTAGGCAAAGCCTCGCCATTATTAAAAAATTCTATAACCTGTTTAATGTTGTTTGCATACAAAACCTCCAGTCCATCAACAACAGAGGCTTCTGCGGCGTTAATTTCGGGAAGGATGATGCCTTTAAAACCTTCCTTTTTTGCCTGTATAGCAATTGGTAAAGCTCCTCTTATTGGTCTTATTTCACCGTCCAGTGCCAGTTCTCCCATTATCACATAATCTGTAATTATATCCGAAATGATCTGTTCACTAGAAGCAAGTATTCCAACCGCAATGGTTAGATCGTAGGCAGAGCCTTCCTTGCGGATATCCGCAGGTGCCATATTAACTGTAATTTGTTTGCCCGGAATTTTGCAGCCATTCTGTTTTAATGCTGTATGTATGCGGTGATGACTCTCTTTTACCGCGCTATCAGGCAATCCCACCAAATAAAAATTGATCCCTGTTCCCATACTAACCTCAACTGTAACTTTGGTAGCGCTTATGCCTTGCACCGCATACCCAAATGTTTTCACCAACATATATGCAAGTTAACCAATTTATCCAATATTTAATTTTTGAGTTTTTAATTTTTTTTGTAGGTTTGATTAAATATTATCCTAAAAATGAAAAATTTACTACTTGCTACATCGCTTTTTTTTACATTAACTTCTTTTTCGCAAGACAAAACCATAGAGCTAAACTGCTACAATAAATGGGCCGCAAAGTTTGAGGACAGGGGCGCAGACGATGTTAAAGATGGTGTTTACGAAGATGTTATCATCACTAACCGCCAGGGAGCAAAGGCTGTATGTAATAACGGAAAAGCAGAGGTTATAAAGGGAAAACTGACAAAATTCTACATTTTATTAAGTGATGGTACTTATGAAGAAGTAAAAAGGACCTGGAAAAATGCTTCAAATGAAAACGTTACGGTAATAAATGGTATGAGCAAAAGTATGATCTCTGTGCATAATGAGCTTATTAACGTTTTGTGGCCAAGTAAAATAAAGCCTAAAAAAGCAAAACCAACTACTGCACCTGATCCAACCGACGACTAAGATCGAACGGAAAACAGAAGAGGGAAAATGGAAAATGTATTGGATCTCTCCATTTTACATCTTCCATATTACATTTTACATCATAAAATGACAGTTTTATGACAAATTAAAGCCAATTATATACCATCTTTGCGGTATAATTGGATTCCTTTAAAATAATAGCTTTTACTCACAAAAATTTGCCGTTCGATCTGATCGGTAAATTACATTTGAACCAGGAGGAACAAACCACCGTTTTAGGGGCCGTAAAGTTAAATTTTGGCTTTGATGAGTTTTTGTTCTTAAGTACCTGCAACAGGGTTGAGCTTTTTATTACTACCCAGCAAGAATTAAACAAGGTTTTTATTAAAGAATTGGTGCTGTTCTTAAACAGTCGTTTAAATAATGTTGAAGCAAATGAATTATCAGAGAACGCCGAGTGTTATTTAGGCGATGATGCTGTTGAACACATTTTAAAAGTTGCTTCTTCTTTAGATTCGATGGTAGTTGGCGAACGCGAAATTATTACGCAGGTTAGAAAAGCGTATGATTTTTGTAACATGTTAGGATTGACGGGAGATTTTATTCGTTTGTTAACCAAACAAACCATTGAAACAGCAAAAGATATTTATACCAATACAGATATTGCAAAGAACCCGGTTTCGGTAGCATCACTTGCTTACAGACAATTAAGGGATTTAGGCATTAAGAACGACGCTCGTATTATATTTGTAGGTAGCGGCGAAACAAATACGGTGCTTGCCAGTTATTTACAAAAGCACAAGTTCGCTAATTTTACTGTTTTTAACCGCTCATTGGCTAATGGCGAAAAACTGGCTGCTATTTTAAAAGGCAAGGCTTTTGAATTCTCTAAATTAAACGATTTTAAAGAAGGCTTTGATGTGTTGATAGTTTGTACGTCAAGCAGCGAACCGTTAATCACCAAAGCTATTTTTGATAAACTGAACGGAAAAGAAACATCCAAAAAAGTAATTATCGATCTTGCTATACCGGCTAATGTAGAAGAAGTTGTTGCTAAAGATAAATTAGTGCGCTACATTGATATTAATTCTTTAAAATCACAAGCCGAAGCCAATTTAGAATTACGCAAGAGCGAAATTGATAAATGCGAACAGATCATTAAAAATAAAACGGAGCAGTTCAAGTGGTTACATAAGGAGCGCAGAATTGAATTGGCTTTTGGTGAAGTACCTAAACAGGTTAAAGCCATTAAAGATCTTGCGGTGAACGAAGTATTTGCCAAAGAAATTAATTTGTTAGATAACCAAAGCAAAGAAGTTTTAGAAAAAGTACTTTGTTACGTTGAAAAAAAATACAACGCCGTTGCTATTAAAACAGCCAAAGAATTGTTGTTGAATTCGAAGAATTAAAATCAATTTTTTTATTAGAAACAAAAAAACTCTCGCTAAACGCAAGAGCTTTTTTGTTTATTTTAATATTAATGGTTTTTATTTAATTATTAATACTTTTTTATTTATTGAACTATTCTTATCGAATATTTTAATAATCACAAAATTGTTACTTAAAATAAGATCGTTATAGTCAACCCTTACGTTCTCATTATTTCCTTCGAAAGCATTACTGTAAATTTGCTTACCTAACATATCATAGATCTCTACATTAAATTTATTTTCGAAATTATTATGAATTATAATGTGATTAGAAGATGGATTGGGATAAACATCTATATTTACATTTTCATTTTTAATTTTTTGCTGGACCGGACTTGTTTTTCTTATATTGGATGAGATAGAACAACCAACATCTGTTAAACTAATATCACCAATATCTTTAATGCCTTGAAATGGCCATGGCGTGCAATTGCGGCACGGAGGTAGTTGGTTATATACTGCAGAAAAGCCTTTAGCTAATGAAGTCGCTTCGACCCGGCTAATTACGTTATTAACACCACCCCCAACAACAAACATAAAAGTACCGTCTGGTTTTGAATAAGTGGCATTCATTTCATCTCCGTTTGGATTAATTCCCCTTATATACCCACCGCCAATTGGCATGTTATTATTTGCATCGATTAATCTTCCAATAACAGTGTAGTCATAAGGCGCCCATGCTGGCTCAAATTGATAGGTAGATGTAAAGTTTGGTGTTGCTAAATTATTACAAGGATATAGACTTTGATTTAACCATGCTTTATTAAATTCAGCAGTTATCGGTTTTGCCCTGTTGCATAGTGAGTAAACACCTTCAAATGCTTCTATCGGCACGTTAGTTGCAGCATGCGCAACATCGTGAAAAATCCACCAAGAATAGCCACTACCACCAGCACTCCTTGTTGCTGTTTGAGAAAATGCAGCATAGCTTTGCTGTTGTGCTTCTGTATTCCAACCAACATCGGTATTAGACAGGCAGCCGGAATTTGCATTGTCAATTGAATTATCAATTGCAGAAATCGTTGTTTCGCCAATTATCCATGGTGTTTTAATATTATCCTGGACCCATTTAACCTGTGCTAAAAACCTGTCCTGATAATTATCAATATTTGATTCCCACGGCCAACCGTAAACATGAAAGGAATGAAAATCGACAGATAACAAATTAGGATCCCAGGATTTTTGATCTAGTCTACCAAAAAGGCCCAATGTAATTAGATGATTTTTATCAGCGCTTCTCACCTGATCATACCAAAAAGCAGACATGGAACAATTGTTAGCTTTTCCATTATCAATATTTCTACTCGCCGGCTCATTATCCAAGTCATAAGCTAAGATAGCCGGGTGATTTTTAAAATTGTATGCGAAATCAAACAAATAGTTACCATAATTTATATATGCCTGCCCATAGGTTGGATCAACATCCATTCTATGAGGATAACGATCGCCAACTAAAATGATCACTTTAAGTCCTTCTGCATCCGCCAGATCTAATATGTGTTTAATTTTACTAAAGAGTAACGTTTTAAACGCCGGATCATTGATGGGATCGTATATTTTATCGCAGTAGGATGAAGCTGATGAAGATAATATCGGTATTCGTGAGTTTGGCGGTCCGGTTTCATTATAAACTACGCTTGCGCCGCACAATCTAATTGTATTGCAACCCAATAATTTAATTTTATGTAAATCTGAAATTAAATAGGCATCTGCGGTTGTTTGATTCGAACTTGGATTAATACCCCAATTATACGTGTCTTTACTTGGACTTACCCATAGATCTGTAACCGCGGCATTTGCATTGGCACAAAGGTTAACCGCTGTATTTAGGTTAACGAGATAATTCATTACTACTGGATAAAAAGGTTGTGTACCATTGTAAAAAGTTTTTCCTTTTAAATATATAGTTGATTGGCTTGTATTTACCGTGGTTTTAGTTGAGTAAACAAAATTGTTTGTACTCTCTCTATAAAAAATCTGATTGTTGGCAAAATAAATAGTTTGCGGTTTAGGTTTTGCGATTTTATTTATTTTTTTGTTAAACCAATCACAATTATCCCATAATAGAGAATACATGTATCCATCTGCACCTACATAATATAATGTATTATGATCACATAATAATTTGGATCCTGTTATTGGAGCAACTACATGGCTTGCTACACCATAATTCCATGAAGTAGTGTAGTAAATATTTCCAATAAAGCCGTTTGTAGTGGTGTAATAAATATTACTATTGTCTCCAAAAACCAAACCATCTCCGGTTGCCGCAGGTGAGGCTGTATTTAATTCGCCACTCACCCAACCCCATGCATATTTTGCTACACTGGAAACCCTGTTGCTGCTATTAACGTAAATTAGTTTATTATCACCATAACAAATGCGGCAGTCGGTTTTTGAAACTGCTCCTGTAGATTCAAAGGCCCAAATTGTTCCATTAAAATAAACCTTATAAATGGTATTGTTTGTAGCAGTGTAATATATTGTACTGCCACCAGCCCATACCAATCCTTTGCCATTTACGGCAGGTGACGATGTGTTTAATTCAGCATTATTCCATTGATTATTTCCCCAATAGAGTTGTCTTAAGCGATCATTCCCATCAACATAGAAAATTTTACTGTCTCCGTAAATAATTTCACTCGTTGCTTTGGGAACCATAGAAGCCCAAATAATACTTGGATTAGAATAATTCGCGGCGGTTGTTAAACACAAGTAAGAATATGAAGAACGATATATTAATTCATTTGCCGGACTCAAAAGTATTCCATCGCCTGTGCAAGTTTCTGAATTGAGGTTTGGATCTGCCGTGAAATTAAAATAGTTATACTGTGCGTTAACGAACAATGTTAAACTAAATAACAATAACAAAAACTGTATTCTTTTCATGTGTCTATAGATTTATTTATTTAAATTTTGGTTTTCAGTTATTCTAAAAAACATAATAACTGCATTTGCTAAAGAATTTTTAGTGAATTAATGCATAACATTTATTTTAAACGTTCTTACAAAATTATCACTCGAAAATTTAACCATGTATGCCCCATTTTCTAAATTAGCTGTACTTAATTCTTTAGTACTGTTTTGTTTAAAAATTAAACGACCACTTAGATCATATAAAGCAAGCGTGGCATCTTTAAATATTTCTGCATCATATTTAATAAATAATTTATCAGAAGCAGGGTTTGGATAAATTTTTATATCATCAGCTGCGACCTGCATTTCAGTTTCAGCAATTGATAAGAAAGAATTTGAATTATTTTTTTTGTTAGTTTCATCTGTTACTTTTACTGGGTTATTAGAAGAAGCGTATCTTGCTTGACCTAAAGGATATATTTTAAATCCGTACTCCTGATTATGACAACCACTAAAAGGGGGAGGAGTAACAACTAAAGGCCCGGAACCATTTATCGAAACATTTACTGAAACTAGAAGTGGGTTTTGTAATGCAGGATCAATATTATATGTATCATACCAATCAATAGTGTAAGACGCGTTTTGTTTTAGTCCATAAATATGTAGGGCTCCAGAGTTTCCTGAAATTACTGGAACAGCTGAAGGAAGTGAAACGGGCAAAGTAGGATTATTTGGACAATGAGCTTGCTCATCTGGTCGTAAATGATTATAGTTATATAATTCCAAATACTCATTCTTAAGTTGATTAGGATAATTTGAATTATAATAAGGCATTCCACTACTCGTATTAGTAAAATTTTCCCACCAGAATGTACGATTGCGAATATAACCCACAATATGATCAGCCTGGAAACCATTATTATCAATAAGATAAAATGTTTCCACAGGTGTCCCATTCTGTTGAATATGATATTTTGGAACATAATTTCCCTGATCAAAGTTTATATCCTTAATAAAAGCCTGTAACGGTTTGAAATGTTGAACAAAACCATCACCACAGCCATGTGTCATCTGAGTAGCAGGATCAATATCTAAACCACCACTCCAATTATCCAAACCTGAGGTTAATCCTCCAATAAATGTTGTTGACCATAACAAAGTATGGAATGTAGGCCCCATATATTCCGGAAAAGCAGGACCAGTGACGCACTCCCATGCGGCTTGCAACCCTAATTCGCCAGCCTGACAAGGCTTTGGCTTGCCATTGGCAGAAGTATACATTTGCCTAAATGTTTGAGTATTATAAAAAGCTTTTTTAAACGAAGGATCTTCATTATATGTATATGGGTGTGTAGCAAAAAAATCTAAATCTGTAGCGTTTCCAACTTGATCACCGGTATATCCTAGTTCATATGATGCTGTAAACAAATGGTCTTTATGATTTAATTTATTTGGATTTTTAATATAATCCAACATATCTTCAAGCCAGGGTTTAAAGCTATTATCTAAAGAACTAACGTTACCCTGTGCTGGCTCGTGCAGCAAATGAAATTCATTAAACAGTTCAAAATCTGCTATGTTGGTTGAATAACCATATCGCGCAATCATATAACGTAGACGCTTTTTATAAGCCTTTTTTGCATCTGCATCTGTGAAAAATTGAACAACGGAATTACTATTAGGTGAAGTAATTATATTACTTCCAGGCTTCGCATAGGGATTTTGAGTTATCCAGCTACCATTTGTACCTGCAATAAAACCATTATCCATAATTTCTGTTGCCCACTGTATATAGATATTATTATCTTTGGCCATATCTAATAATCTATCAAACTCCCACATAATCGCTTGACGGTTAACGCCTTTATAATGAGCTGGTGAATATGGTGGATCATTAATTACATCTGCGTAAGTTAAACCTGTTTGAAGAGGTCTATCCTTCCATGCATCATAAATACCTGCGTGTTCCCATTCAAAACTATAAGCGTAATAAGTGCTATAAACTCTTGCAAAGTTACCACCCTGCATTGCAATTCTGTTTTTAATTGTTTCGCGATGCCGCCAATATCTTGAAGGATAAGAAGAATTGTAGTCATTACATCCCCAATCAACGCAATCAGTAGAAGGTAAACCATCAATTGGATCTCTGGTTGTATTCAGTGCGGCAATAGGAGAAGCTGCACACACACCAACTGGAAGTATTGTTTTTTCTGGTTGAGAAGGGTCGGGTTGCGTAACAAAAAATTTATTGTTTTGCCCCAATTTTATAAACCCAAGACTATTGGAAGAAATGGTACTGAAATTTTGCCCAACATTATCCTGATACAGAATTGCGTTATTAGCGCCTTTTATTACCCAGGTTACATTATAAGTTCCAATATATTTTGGTGCAAAGCGTACGCGCCAATGGTATTGTAAATTTAAATCTTCTACCCAATTAGTTGTTGCATATTTTGGAGTTGTAACTTGAGGGTCTCCGGTACTATAACTATATTCTCTGTAGTAAAAACCATAAATAGTTTGAGATGGTTTTCCTGGAAATGAAAAAGTAGCCTCAACACTTATTTGATCTGGATCATAAGGATTGATATTGCCATTTGCTGTATTAAAATTACAACCATATCCATTATGTCCTCCCTTAATGTATTCCCCAAAAAAGTCATCAACTTTTTGAGTAACACTTAATGGTAATTTTAGTCCAAGTTCAAATTTGTCGTATAACGGAATATTATTAAAACCGCCGGAGTGATAAGATACAACTTCAAACGGTGGAGGGTCAATGTGTGCAGCAAAAGATCCACTTGAAAAGTTTGCCGCCGAAGATCCGGGTAATATCCCAATTGACTTACTGGCCTTTATATCGTAAGTAGCGGCGCTACTTGCATTTACTGTATTTAAAGTTGCATTGTAAGAATAATTATTCTGAGTTCCGGAAGAATAGTTTCCCGAAAAATTAGTTGGAGCAGGATTATATGAATATGGTATTTGGCTTGTTAAACTATGACATAAAGCGCAAGCAATAACAACCAAACTGTTTTTTGGAATGCAGAGTTTATTTATCATAATTATTTAATTTTTGTTTTCAATTCATCAATTTCTCTTTGTTGCTTCACCATTAAGATTGTCATTTCTTCAATTTTTTTAAGAAGAAGGGTGTTCATTTCTCCAACATTAATTCCGTTTTCTTTTACCTCAGCAGCGCTTGGTATTTCGGGTAAATGTTTGTTAGCTTGATAATATTTTTCAATATCATATAGGTTTGGAACTTTATAATCACTTGCAAAAACGTAATCAGCCCAATTTGGCGAACCACTTGCTGTGATATATAAAGATTGAGCAACAACTTTTCCTGCAACAGCAAACATAAAATCTGTATGGGGTGACTGAGGTGTGCTATTGCCTATCCAAACTTGTGGCGCATTACTTCCATAGATCGATTTAAAATTTAATATTTTGTAAGAATTATTTACATCACTCCAAATATGTCCGATACCCGAATTATCTTCTCCAAAACCATACGATTTTGCAGAATTAAGAACCCACGACCCAACATTACCGGTTGATTGTTGAACTCTATATTCATAAGCAGCAGAACCCGCGCCCCCAGAAATTGAAAGTGGCCAGCCTGCCGTTGTTCTTAAATCAATTCCGGCATTTGGTGCTGTTGTTCCAATACCAACTTTGCCTCCCCAAGAACTAATACAGAAATTGCCGGAAGAGGTTGTTTGAAGATCTGAATATATACTGTTTGAGTATGATAACCTTAATTGATTTGACGTACTCAAAATATCTAATTTTGCGCCTGGCACTGTCGTTCCAATACCAACCTCTCCGGTGCCCCCTTTTATAAATAAACGATTCGCAACATTATCGGCAATAATAAAATTTCCTGCACCGGGACCATCATTATAACCTAATGATAAAAAACTCCAATTTCTTCCACTTGGGGTTGCATTGTTTAGTTCTAAAGCCAGATGTCCCTCAGATCCTGTACGGTTAATTTTAATTCCACCGCCAATAGCCCCTGTGCTTATTTCCAAGGCTCTGGCCGGGCTGGTTGTACCAATACCAACATTTCCACTTGGTGTTGGAAATACATTTTGTGCTTTTGTAATAGTAGCTATTAATAACAAGCTTCCTAAAATTATTATTTGTTTTTTCATGATTTTGTTTTTTGTTATACATTACAAAACTAAATCATTCACCATTGAAAATTTTTTGTCTAACGTGGTTCGTTCAAACTTTTATACAAGTGGTAAGGTTTATTGAGTGCTTTAAAAAACAATGAAAAAGAAAAAATAAATGAAAAAATACTTGCTAAATCGATTAACCAGAGCCGGTTTAATGGTTCCACTTTACAAGTGGTAAGGTTTATTGAGTAGTTTGAAAAAACTATAGGATAATTTGACTTAAAAAAATAAGCCGCAGGACACAACCCACGGCTTATTTATATTTGTTATTAAATTTATTTTTGCGAAACAACCATTCTTTTTGAATCAACAATTTTGCCATCAGCAATAATAGAGTAGATATAAATACCTGCTGCTAATTTTTCGGATGTGATTGTGATAGAAGAAGAATTTTTCTCGATAGGGAAAGAAGTGATTTGTTTTCCCGAAAGATCGTAAACAACTAACGAAGCAACTTTTGTTTGCTCGGTTAAAGTATATTTTACAACTGTTTCAGAGCTGAAAGGATTTGGAATATTTTGTTCCATTTTAAAGCCCGAAGCGCCTTCAATTTCATTAATACCAGTTGGCATAGCCGATTTTGAAGCAAGCAATTGATCGATTAATTGTTTTTGTTCGTTTAATTGTTTTTGTTGTCCTTTAATTGCTTCCAACAGAACCGGGATCATTCCAACGTAATTTACTGCTAAATACCCTTCTCTATCTTCAATAACTAATTCAGGAAAAACTTCTTTTAATTCTTGTGCTAAAAAACCAATTTGATTGCCTTTAGGAAAGTTTTTAGTTTTAAACTCATCCGATTTGTATTGGTATGTATAACCACTTATTCTCTCTAATTTTTCTGCAACATTATCAATACCTTTTATATTATTTTTAAATCTTTTATCAGAAGACCATGCGGATGCTGTACAAAAAGCCTGACCATTTATATTTACATTTCCATCAAAGTATCCTGCCCATGCACCAAAATTACTTAATGAATTACCATACACACCAATATCCTGACCGGTTGGCATTAATGCGTAATTTGGTGATCCTCCACAAAACCCCGCTACTCCAGCAGCTTTGTTTGCCGGAACACGAACATTTGTTTCTCCTAATACACCGATATTAACAATCCCTGAGGCTGTTGCCGGATCAAAGCCCATGCCGTGTACGCCTATATTGTTAAGTGAAGATGTTGAAGAATAGCCTCTAATTCCTGTACCATGCCTATCATCAAAAACATCAAGTCTCACAGATGATGTTCCGCATGTTGTTTGGCCAATTCTAACCTGACTTAAACTGTTTGCTGGATTTGTGAAATTAAAATTAAAATTATTTAAAGGAATTTGGTAATTACCAGTTATTGGGTTGGAAGTTCCAGAACAAAGATTTCCCAAACCAGATCCAGAAGAAGCTGGAACATAAATTACATCTCCATTTGCATCTACAGATAATACTCCTGTGCCCGGATTCGCCGAAGTTGGTGATATACTTGTAAGGTTTATAAAACGCAAACCGCTTTGATTGGCAAGACCTTTATTTATTACCAGCCTATTTTGTGTTTGCGCATTAGTTGCACCAATACCAACATTTCCAGTTGAGCCATTAATAAATATTCTATTTGCAGCATTATCAGCAATAACAAAATTTCCAGCACCCGGCCCATCATTTACACCAAGTGAATAAAGGCGCCACGTATTTCCACCCGTTGTATTGTTTTGCAATGCTAAGCTAACATTTCCTTGTGTTTGTGCAGGGCCTGTAGATGCTCTTATTCCGTCTAAATTATTAGTAGTAACTACGTGTAATTTACTTGCCGGAGTTGTTGTTCCAATACCAACATTACCTGGTGTTGTTTCTGTTGCTCCTCCGCTCCATTGTGCATTCGCAAAATATGTCAAAGCTAAAAAGCTTCCTAAAATTATTTTCTTTTTCATAATAATTTGTTTTTGTTTGTTGCCTACTCTTTTAAAGCTTTTCGGCTCACGCTTTATTTAGAAGATTGACGTCTAAAATTCTAAATATTAATATCAAAGTTAGACGATGAAAAAATCTAAAACTACATGCCATCTTTACTTTACCCGAATTTTTATACAAGTGGTATACTTTATTGAGCGCATAAAAAATCTGCAAAAGAACCTTCTAAAAGGCCGCTAAATCGATTAACCAAAGCCGGTTTAACGGTTCCACTTTACAAGTGGTAAGGTTTATTGAGTAGTTGAATTTATTTTTTCGTAATAAAATTTTTATAAAGCGATTGAAAAAATAATGAAAAATCACTTTCGCAATTTTCGTTTAAAAAACACTAAAAAAATTGGAATTTGTAAATGCTAATCAATACTGCACCACTACGAACCCTGTTCTTGTTTCTTTGTCACCATCTAGGAATTCGATGATATAATAATAAGTGGCAGGCGGTACTTTGTTAGAGCCCAGCACCAGGCCGGTGGCGTTGACCAGGCCATCCCAAGAGTTGTCGTATTCAGATTTTTCGTAAACTTTGTTACCCCAGCGGTTGAAGATGGTAAGTTTTACCGGCCTTCCATTTAAACCTTTGATGAAGAAGAAGTCGTTCTTACCATCACCATCAGGAGAAAAACCATCCGGGATAAAAAGATCGATGATTGGTAAGTTGATGATGGTCACCGTGTCATTGTTGGTAGGATCACCGTCAAAATCAGGATCCCATGTAAAACCGTTATTAGAAGTATCCATAACAGTAACATTATTAATAAAATTAGCATAACCAATTACCCAATTTTTGAACGGACCATAAAAACCTTTAGGATCTATGCGTACGGTGAAGACAATGGTGTCGCGTTTATTGGCAATTAAGGTACTGGTAGACGGAGACGTTAAACTTATTTGCGATACCCCATCAAATAAAGGGTTAATACTTAAGCTACTATTTTGCGAAGTAATAACAGGCTGACTTACCACAGAAAAATTACTAGGCATAGGAAAAGCAAGACCAAGATCCTCATTTAAAGTAACGTTAGTTAAATTAATTGTAGAAGCATTAACAGCAGTAACAGTAAAATCAACATTGTAAAACGAGTTGTAAACTAACACTGGTTTACCGGCAGCTTTTGTCATACCAAACATGGTATTATTGCAACTGATCACAAAAACAGAAACGGTAGCTACAGAACTACAACCACCATTCTCACCAATTACAGTGTAAGTGTTAATAGAATTGGTAGCAGTAGTAACAACAGAACTTCCGGTAAGAGAAATTGGCATCCAGGTATAATTTGTAGCGCCGCTCGCACTTAGGGTGAACGATCCGCCATCACATAAAAGAGAACCCGAAGCAGTAGCGGTGATAGAAGGATTGTTACCAACAGTAATGGTCACCGTATCGGTATCGGTACAGCCAAAATTATTTATTCCCGTAATAGTATAGGTAGTAGTAACCGAAGGAGACACCACAACAATAGGTCCGGTTAATGCACCCGGATTAACAAGGTAAGTTAAACCACCACTTGAAACTAAAGTAACAGAACTACCCGAACAGGCCAAAGTAGAAGAAGGCACAGTGGTAATAGTAGGACTAGGATTAACAGAAACAGTAGTAACAGCAGTATTGGTACAACCCACTAAATTGCTACCCGTAACGGTGTACGATGTAGTAACAGAAGGAGAGACCACTAAGGTATTACCAACAGAGCTACTCGGGTTCCATGTATAACTTGAAGCACCAAAAGCTAACAATAAAGCAGAACCGCCACTGCAAATAACAGGAGGGATAGTATTGATATTAATATTAGGACGAGGAAGTACAACTAAGGTAAAAGTTTTAGAAGAAGAACAATTACCCGACACGCCAATAACCGTATACACAGTAGTAGCAGTTGGCGAGACAACGATACTTGTTGCAGTAGAACCGCCAGGTAACCAGGTGTAAGAGGAAGCACCATTAGCAGTTAAAGTACTTGAACTACCACGACACAGCGGAGCAGGATTACCATTAATAGTAATAGTAGGCGAAGGTGTAATTAAGATACTAACGGTTTTGGTACTTACGCAACCAGAAGCATTAGTGCCAGTAACAGTATAAATAGTTGTAGCGGTAGGCGTAACAATAACAGGAGAACCTACAATGGCACCCGGATTCCATGTATAAGAAACAGCACCACCCGCAGTTAAAGTAGCAGAAGCACCTGAGCCACTGCAAATACTTGTTGGATTGCTAACAGCAGTAATTGTTGGATTAGCATTTACAACTAAACTCACCGTACCGGAATTAGAACAACCCAAAGAGCTGGTACCCACAACCGTATAAGTTGTATTTACTAGAGGAGAAACAGTAACACTCACGCCAGTTAAAGGACCAGGGCTCCATGTATAGGTAGCGCCACCCGAACCGGTAAGCGTTGCAGAATTACCAACACAAATAGCAGTAGGCGAACTAGAAGCGCCAATAACAGGTAAAGGATTAACAATAACAGAAACAGTTTTAGTATCAAAACAACCCGACGTAGAACCAACCACTGTGTAAGTGGTAGTTACCAAAGGCGTAACAGTAACAGAGCTACCAGTTAAATTACCCGGGTTCCAGGTATAAGAAGAAGCACCAGTAGAAGATAAAGTAGAAGTACCGCCAATACAAATAGCAGTAGGTGAGGCAATGGGATTAAGAGTAGGCGTAATGTTCACCGAAACAATAGTTATAGCAGTTGCGGTACAGCCAAAAGCGTTAGCGCCTGTAACAGTATAAATAGTGCTAACAGGCGGAGTAACATTAATAGTTTGTCCAACCAAAGCACCGGGGTTCCATGTATAAGAAACAGCGCCGTTACCAGTAAGCGTGCTTGAGCTACCACTGCAAATTACAGCTGGCGAAGAGCTGGCTGTGATAGTTGGACTAGCATTTACGATGATAGCAATGGTTGCTGTACTGGTGCAATTACCATTACTACCCGTCACTGTATACGTTGTAGAAATAGCAGGACTAACCGTTACCGTTCCGCCCGGCAAAGCACCGGGGTTCCAGGTATAAGAAGAAGCGCCTGTGGCACTTAAAGTTACTGAACTACCCGCACAAATTGCAGGTGAAGATGAACTTGTATTGATAGTAGGAGTAGGCGTTACCGAATAAGAAAGTGTAGTAGTAGAAACACAACCTAATGCGTTTACACCATTAACTGAAAATATTGAAGTAACAGTGGGTGTAATTACTAAAGAAGTTGAAACAACAGCGCCGGGATTCCACGTGTAACTTAATGCGCCACCGGCTGTTAATGTAGCAGAACTTCCGCTGGTACTACAAACAGTTGTAGGCGAACTTATAACCGTTACTGTAGGGCTATTATTTACGGTAATAGAAATAGTTTGAGTCGCAGCGCATAATCCCGACCCGCCCGTAACAGTGTAAACCGTTGTTGATGTTGGCGATACTGTTACAGATGTGCCATTTAAATTTCCGGGCATCCAGGTGTAGGTTAAAGCACCAACTGCTGATAATGTGGTTGAACTACCACTACAAATTATAGTGTTACTTGCAGTAACATTAAAAATAGACGAACCGCTATAAGTGATAAATGAATAGGTGGCAATAACATTTAAACCATTTGCTCCTGCGGTAGCACCATTAGCAGGAAATTCAGTAAGCGAGCTTGAGTTCGTGTTTCCGCCTATGCCACCTGAAATTAAAGGCGTAATTGCGCCACTTGAAACCGCTACAAAGCCGCCACACCCGCCGCCGCCTGGACCTTCAAACTCAGAATTAGAGATAAATTGATTGCCCCCGTTGCCGCCTTTAGCGGTAACTGTTTGTGTTGTAGCAATTACCGGCGTAAGAATAATTATACTTCCACCGGCACCGGCGCCGCTTGGCGCGTCATAACCCAAACCGATCGTATTACCGCCATTATCGCCATTTGCAGATATTGTTCCGTTTCCTGAAATAGAATTTGTAGCAATTACATAGATTATCCCTCCCCCATTTCCCCCATTACTACTATTGGCATTATTCTCATCGCCCGCGCCGCCGCCGCCGCCAAAATAAATCCGATCGGTGTAATTTATATTCGGCAAAGGTCTGCCGCCCAAACCACCCATCTGACTTCTGCCATCTAAACCCCAAGCTGGATTATTTGGGCCTGTAATTGTTGCATTCTGATTAATAAATCCTACCGAATACCCGCCACGGCCGCCGCCCGAAGATGTTGTTAACGCATTGCCATTGGCAATATATGCTGGGTCCAATTGCCATGCCGATAGAGGATTTGAAGGATCAACGATCATAACACCTTGCCCTGTCCATGCGTTTCCATTATTTGCATTTGAACCCCCACCACCACCTGCATTCCAAGCATTTCCCCCACCACCGCCGTTAGCAGGAGCACCTCTTCCATATCTGCCATTTAATAGGTCATACTCGGGTTGATATCCAGCGATCCCTTCGCCCTTTTCTCCACCAAAATAATTAAGATTTGAAACATAATTTGTTACACTACTTGTATAGGCTGCTTGATTTAAAACATCTAATTTTCCGCCCCTGAAACCAGCGCCATTTGCTTGAATTGTTCCGTTATTGTTTATATCAAAAGCATGAATTGCAATTACGCCGCCAAACCTATAAAGAACTGAAGATACAATAGTATCTTTCCATAGTTTGGAAATTACAGAGGTTCCTGTGTTTAAGATTAATGAAGTATACTGTGGCACTTTAATTACTTGTATCTTACCATTAACTGTGTAATTATTTAAAAGGCCGCTTTGCAAAGAAATTGTATTTCCGCTTACACTGTTTACATAAACATATTCATAAATACCAGCGCTGTTGTAACTTGTTACATTACCATAATTAATTGTGTTGGCTGTAGAAATCGTTGCGCCTTGTGCCTGGTAGACCATAATTAGGTCTCCGGGACACAAGCCTAATAATGTAATTTGAGAAACAACAGTAATGGATGTTGTACCGGAAGTAAGGTTAGATGTAACTGGGCTATATTTATTTACAATTATATTACCGGCAATAATTTTAACACCATCTTTGCCCGGTTGCCCGTAAACTAATGACGCTAAAAATAATAAAACAAACAAAAATTTTGACTTTTTCACAAATTTGGTACTTAGTATAAGCGTTAAAATTACTGTTTCCTTAAATTAAATATAGCAAATTATTCTCAAATTTCATTTTACACTTTACTTGTGGCCTTTTTTCTTATAAGTGGTATGGTTTATTGAGTGGTTGAACAACGCAAATCAATTTAGCAAATAGTATTATGAGTATCTTGCAACCATATAAGCTTCGTTAGCTGAGCAATATTCTCAAATATCTTATCTTTTTTGTTTTTCTTTTGAATAAACAAATTAGCGCGCAGACAAAAACACATCCTGCAGCAAAATTTTCTTTTAATAACGGTTCAGATGTAGATGAAGTAAGCAAACATAAAATAAAACTTATTGGCACCAGCTTTACTCAAGATAGATTTGGAAATAATAATCATGCTATTTTTTTGTCGGGCCACGCCGAAAGTTATATTAATCTTGGTAATTTTAAATCGCTTAAACCCAAAGCAGGCACAATATCCTTATGGATAAAAATTGAAAATCCGGTTGCTGCCGGCCAGGGCATTCCAATTAATCCCATCCTATTAACCAAATGCGATACTTTAGATAATTTTTACGAAGCATACTCCATACATTTTGAACCTGAGACGGAAAAAATTGCTGTTTCGTTTACTAAAGACTCTACAAAACAAGTAAACCATTTTGCCGATACTCCCTTTAGACTAAATAAATGGTGGCATTTAGTTATTGTGTACGATAACAATTTTTCATTATTTTATTTAGATGGAAAATTACAAAATAAGTTTCCGAAAAATTTTGAAACAAAATTCCTTGATTCAGATTCGGTTTTAATAGGCAGCACAGGCAACAAAAAAAATCAGCGTTTTCTTAAAGCAGATATTGATGATGTGGCATTTTATGATGTTGCGCTTACTAATGAAGAGGTTGAAGAATTGTTTTTTGCTCCAAATCCAAACAAAAATAAAATAATTTTAAACTGGGCACTTGTTTGCCTTATCATTATAGTTATTGGAACCTTGTTTTATTTTCTGATCAAGCAAAGAATTAAACTTGCTGTTACAAAAGAAAGGTTAAGATTAGAACTTAACAATAAATTATTAGAAACAGAACTCCGCGTAAATAGAGCATCTATGAACCCACACTTTTTGTTTAATTCATTAAACGCCCTACATAATTTAATTTTAAATAACGAGATAGATAATGCGAGTGATTATTTAGTAAAGTTCTCCAAATTAATTCGTAAAATATTAGACAGTAATATGTACGAAAGTATTTCTTTGGAATTGGAAATAGAACTTTTGGAGCTTTATCTTGAACTGGAGAACCTGCGATTTGAGGAAAACATCAAATACACTATTGTAAGAGATGATTCATTAGTTCTGTCCTCTATACACATCCCTATTATGATGCTTCAACCTTTTATTGAAAATGCCATCTGGCATGGACTGCTAAATAAAACAGGAGAAAAATCCATCACCATCACTTTTTCTTTATACGAAGAAAAATATATTTATTGTACCATTGAAGATAACGGTACCGGAAGAAAAAAAACAAACCCGGGTATTGTGGAAAAAAAATCGCTGGCCACTGGTTTTCTGATGCAACGGTTAGAGTTATTGAATAAGATCCATGGCCTTAAATGCAGTATGCTTATTGAAGACAAACCTAATAGTACTGGAACTATTGTGAAAATTATTTTACCCATTCTAAACAAATAATTATGTTACTACGCGCAGTTATAATTGATGATGAACAAAAAGGAATAAACACCTTAAAGATCCTGATCGAAAAACATATTGTAGATCTAAGGGTAGTGGCTGAATGTACTAAAGCAAAAGACGGGGTTGAAATAATTGAGAACTACAAACCCGAAATTGTTTTTTTGGATATCAACATGCCCGAAATGAATGGTTTTGAATTGTTGGAAAAACTTAGCTGGAAAAATTTTAATCTTGTATTTACTACCGCGCATCAGGAATATGCTTTAAAGGCTTTAAAAATTAATGCAATTGATTACCTTTTAAAACCTATTGATTATAAGGAGCTACAGTTTGCAGTAAACAAAATAAAAAGCTGCTTGGTAGATAATAAAACTAATAGTAATGAGTTTGATTATGATAAACTTATAAGCACCATTAATCAATATCAACGCAAAAAAATTGTCATTAATTCAAAAACCGGTATTGAATCAATAGATCTTCCTGAGATTATTTCGATAGAAGCCCTTTCAAACTACACACAAATATCTCTAAACGATTCACGATCTATTTTAACTTCAAAAATTTTAAAAGAATTCGAAACTCAGCTTTGTAACTCTGATCAAAATTTTATGCGCGTGCACAATTCTTATGTCATTAATCTTCATAAGGTTTCGCGGTATTTAAAAGAAGAAGAGATCATTATTATGGCAAATAATCAAAAGATCCCATTAGCGAAAAGCCGTAAGGATGCCTTTTATGAGTGGTTAAATTTGTAAAATACTGACCTGTAGAACATTGTCCCGTTAAGTTTAAATCTTTATCTTTGGCGCCGTGAAAAGAAAGATCATTATAGGTACACGCGGAAGCGAACTGGCATTATGGCAAGCCAATTACACCAAAAGTTTATTGGAAGAAAAAGGCAACGAGGTTGAAATTAAAATTATTAAAACCGCGGGCGATAATTCTCAACAATACGATACTAGTTTTGATAAACTGGAAGGGAAAGGTTTTTTTACCAAAGAACTGGAAGAAGCTTTATTAAAAAAAGAAATTGATCTTGCAGTACACTCACATAAAGATCTTCCCACTGAAAGTCCGGACGGTTTATTAATTGCCGGTGTTTCAAAACGTGAAGATCCATCAGATATTTTAATTATTAATGATAAAGCTGCCGACGATAAATTAAAATTTGGTCTAAAGAAAAATGCAATAGTTGGCACTTCTTCTGCAAGAAGAAAATCTCAGCTCTTAGCTTTTAGGCCAGACATACAAGTAAAAGATCTTCGTGGTAATGTGCCTACACGCATTAATAAATTACGCGAAGGAAATTACGATGCTATTGTAATTGCTACTGCCGGTGTAGAAAGATTAGAAATTGAGCTGGATGAATTTACAGTTGAAAAATTAAATCCTGAAGAATTCGTTCCCGCACCAGCACAAGGCGTATTAGCCTGGCAAACACGCGAAGATGATAATTCGCTTCTTGAAATAATTGATACAATAAGCGACTTTGATGTTTTAATAAAAATAAATATCGAGCGTCAATTATTAAATATGTTTGATGGTGGTTGCCATTTACCTTTTGGCGCGTATTGCGATACAGAGATGGATGACGAAGACCGCTTGCGTTTTAAAGTTTGGGTAAGTATTGCCAAAGAATGGAACGAGCAGCCTAAACAACTATATTTTGATACTTTAGATACAGATGGTTTTGTAGATAGAATGTATGAACACATTCGCGCTGTAAAACCAAAAAAAATATTTATTACCAAAACATTTAAAGAAGGCGAATATTTACCAACTGCTTTAGGAAAATTAGCTTTTGAAGTACACGGAAAAAGTTTAATTGAATTTAAACAGATTTCGATTAAATTTTTACCAAAAACAGATTGGATCTTTTTTAGCAGCAAACACGCTGTACGTTATTTCTTTAATCAAAAACCAGAATTGTGGCCAGGCGTTAAATATGGTTGCGTAGGAAGTTCTACTAGTGCTGAACTGCGCTCATTTGGGCACCGCGCCGATTTTATCGGACAAAGCACCGATATTAAATTAGTAGGTAAACAATTTAGCAGTAAAGTTGGCAACGCGCGCGTATTATTTCCAATTGCAAGAGGAAGTATGCAAAGCATACAGTGGCAAATGGTAAAACGTGATAATGTAGTTAATTTAGAAGTTTATGCTACTCTAAAACACAGCGAAGAAATTTCTTCCGAAAATGAAATTGTAATTTTTACTAGTCCAAGTAATGTTGAATCTTATTTTGAAAAGAACACGATTCATCCGCATCAAAAAATTATTGCCATGGGCGAAGCAACCGGTAAGGCTTTAGAAAAATTAAAACATAAAAAGTTTACTATGCCGCGTAGCTTTGATGACCTTGGAATGATACAGGCAATTTTGGGAATTCCGAATAATTAGGGAAAGTGTAAGATGTAAAAGGGAAAATGGAGCATACATTTTCCATCTTCCCTTTTACCTTTTCCATTATAGAAGATCGTTCGCTAAATTAGCCAATTCGCTACGCTCACCTTTTTCTAAAGTAATATGCGCGTAAAGTTTTTGACCTTTTACTTTTTCTATCAGATAACTTAAGCCGTTACTTTGCGCATCCAAGTAAGGTGTATCAATTTGATGAATGTCGCCGGTAAAAATAATTTTTGTGTTCTCGCCTGCTCTTGTAATAATTGTTTTTACTTCGTGTGGTGTTAAATTCTGAGCTTCATCCACAATAAAAAATACATTGCTTAAACTTCTTCCACGAATATAAGCTAATGGACAAACAACTAATTTTTGAGACTCAATCATCTCTGCAATTTGTTTGTGTTCTTTATCTTTTTCGCTAAAACAGCTGCGTATGTATTTTAAATTATCCCAAAGCGGTTCCATATATGGGTTTAATTTACTGTTTACATCGCCGGGTAAATAACCAATGTCTTTATTACTTAATGGTACAATTGGGCGAGCTAAATAAATTTGATGATAATTTCTTCTTAACTCCAATGCACCTGCTAACGACAATAATGTTTTTCCTGTTCCAGCAACACCTTGTATGCTTACCAGTTTTATTTCAGGATTCATGATCGCATCCAAAGCAAAAGATTGTTCTGCATTTTTTGGAATTACACCAAAAGCAGAAGTTTTTACAACGCGGTTCAATGTATCATCTTCAGCATTATATCTTGCTAAAACACTTTGCGAACCATTTTTAATTACATAATAATGGTTAGGTAAACTTTTATAACCTTTTAAAATTGGTTTTGCTTTTGCACTTCCCTGGTTATAAATAGCAGCAATTTGTTCTGCTGTGGCTTTTATGCCCTCACTATTACCTGTATAAAGTTCGTCAACCGTTTTTATTTTACCGGTCTCATAATCTTCGGCATTTAAGCTTAAGCTTTTTGCTTTTATACGAAGGTTAATATCCTTTGTAACTAAAACAACTTTTCTGTCGGGATGCATTTCTGCAGTATACAGTGCTGTATTTAAGATACGGTGGTCGGCTTTGCGATCGGCAAAAATACGCTCGGCATTTATTTTAGAAGAGAAATTCATCTCTATCTTAAACTTACCGCGGTTAGGTCCGTTTATGGCGGTCCACTCCTGTAAAGTATTGTTTCCACTTAACTTATCAATGTATCTTGTAAATTCGCGGGCCGAAAAGTTTTTGGTATCGTTGCCCTTCTTAAAATTATCCAACTCTTCTAAAACAGTTATTGGAATGACCACATCATGTTCTGCAAAATTTTTAATTGCTGTGTGATCGTAAATAATAACAGAGGTATCTAACACAAAGATCTTTCTTTCGTTGGTACTTGCCTTGCTGGTTCTTTTGGCCATAATAAATAAATAACTTGTGGTAAAGCTATAAATCCATCATTGGTATTTTAGTGGGATAAAAAATTGATTTGAACAGGAGATTGTTTATTTCAGAAAAAAGCCCATTTACCTAAAGACTTGCCTGTATTAACAGCCTTAGGTTTATAATATTTAAAACAAAAAAGCACCGGTTTTTCCGATGCTTTCTTTAAAGTTCAACACTTTTATTTTTATTGTGCTTCTAATGATTTAGAGAAACGTTTACGTGTGTTCTCATCTAAATGGATCTTACGTAAACGGATGTTTAAAGGAGTAATTTCAACGTACTCATCGCCCTGGATATATTCCATAGCTTCTTCTAAACTGAATTTTATTTTTGGAACAATGCGCATTTTCTCATCTGTACCAGAAGCACGCATATTAGTTAATTGTTTTTCTGTACAAACGTTCACTACTAAGTCATCGGGACGGATATGCTCGCCAATGATCATTCCCGGGTAAATTTCTTCACCTGCTTCAATAAAGAATTTACCTCTGTCTTGTAACTTATCAATAGAGTAAGCTACCGCAGAGCCTTTATCTTTGCTGATCAAAACCCCAGCAATACGGCTAGGGATATGACCTTTCCATGGTTCAAATGCTTTAAAACGGTGCGCCATAATAGCTTCACCTGCTGTAGCAGTTAAAACATTATTACGTAATCCAATAATACCACGTGCCGGTATCTCGAACTCAATATGAGTAAGATCGCCTTTTGGCTCCATGATCAATAAATTTCCTTTACGTTGTGTTACTAAGTCAATTACCTTACTTGATGATTCTTGCGGCACATCAACAGTTAATACTTCAATAGGCTCACATTTTTGACCATCAATTTCTTTAACGATAACCTGTGGCTGTCCTAATTGTAACTCATACCCTTCGCGACGCATAGTCTCGATAAGTACAGATAAGTGAAGGATACCACGGCCAAATACAAGGTAAGAATCAGGAGATCCTGTTTCCTCCACACGCATGGCCAAATTCTTTTCCAATTCTTTATATAAACGATCACGTAAGTGACGAGATGTAACAAATTTACCATCTTTACCAAAGAACGGAGAGTTGTTAATTGTAAATAACATACTCATAGTTGGTTCGTCAATATGCATGGTTGGCATACCTTCAGGATTATCAAAATCAGCAACTGTATCACCTATCTCAAATCCTTCAATACCTGTAAATGCGCAAATATCACCTGTTACAGCCTCAGTAACTTTTAATTTACCTAAACCTTCAAAAACAAATAATTCTTTAATACGCGATTTTTGAATTTTACCATCACGTTTTACAACGCTCACCGGCATGTTTTCTTTAATGATGCCACGGAAGATACGACCTACAGCAATACGACCAATAAATGATGAATAATCTAATGAAGTTATTTGGATCTGTAAACTACCTTCGCGTTTTGGCGCAGTAGGTATTTTAGCAATAATAGTATCTAATAAAAAAGTAACATCTGTTGTTGGTGTTTTATAATCCGGTCCCATCCAGCCTTGCTTGCTAGAACCGTAAACAGTAGGAAAATCTAACTGATCTTCATTCGCATCAAGATTAAAGAAAAGGTCGAAAACATTATCATGTACTTCGTCGGGACGACAATTTGGTTTATCAACTTTATTAATAACCAAAATTGCTTTTTTACCTGCAGCTATTGCTTTTTGAAGCACGAAACGTGTTTGAGGCATTGGCCCTTCAAAAGCATCCACTAATAAAATAACACCGTCGGCCATGTTCATCACACGTTCAACTTCACCTCCAAAGTCGGCGTGACCAGGAGTATCAATAATATTAATTTTAGTTCCTTTATAAGTAACGGAAACGTTCTTTGCAAGAATGGTAATTCCACGCTCACGTTCAAGGTCGTTATTATCAAGTATAAGTTCGCCAGTTGCCTGGTTATCTCTAAATAAATTACACTGATGTAAAATTTTATCTACTAAGGTCGTTTTACCGTGGTCAACGTGGGCAATAATGGCAATGTTTCTAATTTCAGACATATTTGGTTTTTAAGCGCCGCAAAGATACGACTTTTATTGGTTAAATCACTTTACTACAAAGGATTATGTAAAATTTTCTTTATACTTTTAACAAATAATTGGAAAAAACTTTAAATAATCAAAACAGCCTTGATCCTTCTAAATGGGTTGAATTGTATTCTGATTATTTATATAGGTTCGCTTACTACAGGGTAAATAACGACGAGTTGGCCCAGGACCTTGTGCAGGATTGTTTTTTAGCAGCCTTAAAAGCCGTTGAAACTTATAAAGGACAGGCCTCCGAAAAAACCTGGCTGGTAAGCATTTTAAAAAATAAGATCATTGATCATTATAAAAAAGCCTCAACCCGCAACGAATCGCCGTTGCAATTGAGCAGTTATACAGCGCCTTCTTACGATTACTTTTTTGATAAGGAAGCTAAAGGTCATTGGCAAAGCGACACCAAACCTAAGGATTGGGCTGTAACCGAAAATAATTTTGACACGAAAGAGTTCTATAAGACATTAGAAAATTGTTTAGCCGAATTACCCGAAAAGTGGAAAGGTGTTTTTACTATGAGCTTGCTACATGATGCCGATTCAAAATTAGTTTGTAAGGAATTTGATCTTAGCTCGTCTAATTTTTGGGTAATTATGCACCGGGCAAAGCTACAAATGCGCGCCTGCCTTGAAAAGCACTGGTTAAAATTGTAATGGAAGGGATAAAAGAACATAAACATAAATGGTACACTTTTGGGTGTAAAGACGCCACTTATCTTACCGTTAAAGGCGAAAATGCCCCACTTTCACTCTCCGAAAAAATGTTACTTAACTTTCACTTAATAATATGTAAATATTGCCGTCGTTTTGCATCACAAAACCGCCAGATAAACCAGCTTTTTAGGGCTTTCTACGGGAAAAGTGATTTAAAACTTTCCCCAAATAAAAAAGAGGCTCTAAATCAACTGATTACGGAGAATTCAAAAAAATAATTTAAAATTTTGTAAGTTTTTAGAATCTAACTCGACTATAAATACGTAAATTCATATAAACCTTTAAACTAAAATTAAAATGGAAAAAAAATCAACATTAGTTACTTGCTCAATGATCGCAGGTGCTTTATTAAGCGTATCAGCTATTACAGCTAACACAAACAGTTTATTAAACTATAACGGTTTGGGAACTGCCGGTGAGGTTCGTACTTCTTTAGTTAAAACTATCGAATTAACTTGCGGTGAGAAAAAAGACGCAACTAAAACTGATACAAAAACAAAAGATGCAAAATGTGGTGAGCACAAAGATGCAAAAGCTAAGGATGGCAAATGTGGCGAACACAAAGCTAAAGATGGCAAATGCGGCGAGAAAAAAGCTAAAGACGGAAAATGTGGAGAAGGTAAATGTGGAGAAAAGAAAAAAACTGATACTCCAAAATAATCAAAAGACATAAAACTCAGCCCCTCTCCAAAAAAGAGGGGTTGATTTTTTTAAGCTCATGCAGTTAAAAGATAATAAACATATAGGAATTGGTTTTAGAAAAGATTTTTCTGAAGAACTGTTGGATTCAACTGTTCTTAAACCTGCTTTTATTGAATTAGCTCCCGAGAACTGGATAGGCATGGGTGGCTATTGGAAAAAACAATTAGATAAGGCCGCCGAAAAATTTCCGATCACTTGTCACGGTCTATCACTTTCAATTGGAAGTCCGGATGATCTTGATCTTGATTTTCTCTACAAAATAAAAAAATTCATTAAACAGTATAATGTACAGATTTACTCTGAACATTTAAGTTATGCAAAATGCGATAACGCACATTTGTATGATCTTTTACCAATACCTTTTAGAAAAGATGCCGTAAAGCATATAATTGCGCGCATTAAACAAGTACAGGATATTTTAGAAATGCCACTGGCAATTGAAAATGTTTCTTACTACACACCGGTTGCTGCCGAAATGGATGAAGCAACTTTTATCTCAGAAATTGTAGATGGATCGGGTTGCAACATGTTATTAGATGTAAATAACGTGTATGTAAACTCTTTCAATCATAACTATAACGCTAAAGAATTTATAACAAAACTGCCTTTAAATAAAGTAAGCTATATTCATATGGCGGGCCACGAACAGATTTCGGATACTGTAATTATTGATACACATGGCGAAGCAGTAATTGAAAAAGTATTTGAATTATTTGAATATACAACCTCTTTGCTAAAACCCGTTCCGGTTTTATTGGAGCGCGATTTTAATATTCCTGAATTGGAGGAATTGCAAACCGAACTTACAAGAATGGAAACTATTGTTTCAAAAACGTGGAAGAAAGAACATGTCATTGCTTAAAGAATCAACCCACGAACAGCAATCAAAATTAGCTGAATATTGCAAAACCGGAATTGTGCCGGAGTTGACAGGTATTCTTGAAGAGAACCTTCATCATTACCGCCGCCTGGTTTTTAATATTGGTATTGATACTATTGAAACAGCTTACCCTATAACGTATCGCTTTTTGCCGGATGAGATCTGGGATAAATTAGTTTACGAATTTTACGCCGAACATAAATGTCAAACGCCGCAAGTGTGGCGTATGCCTTTGGAGTTTTATGAATATTGTGTTGAAAAGGATATTCAAGGAAAAATGAATCTTCCTTTCCTTAACGATCTTTTATATTTTGAATGGTTGGAACTGGAGGTTCATACAATGGACGACATTCCTTATCCATCTTTTGACACCGAAGGCGACTTGTTAAACAATCTGCTTGCAATAAATCCAGAACATAAATTAGTTAAGTTTACTTATCCAGTGCACATTTTAGCAGCTACAGAATTGGAAGGAAAAGCAGGTAATTATTTTTTATTAATGTATCGCGAAAAAGAAAGTGGCAAGGTGCAATGCATGGATGTTTCTATTTTATACGCTTACATTTTAGAACAGATACAAAATGGCCTTACGCTACAAGCTGTTTTAACAGATGCCGATTCTCTCTTTCAAATAAATAATTTTGAAATGTTGAAAGAGCATGCGATCAATTTTATCAATGATCTAAAACAACGTCAATTTATTTTAGGTTTTTTAAATAAGTAATTATGATAAATTTATATAACCGTGTCAGGAACGGTTTAAATAAAGCACAAGACCTACCCTTGTTATTTTTACGTTTGATATTAGCTTATGGCTTTTGGGAGCCTGCAAAAACCAAATGGGCAGATATTAATTCTGTTGCAGAATGGTTTGAGAGCATGGGTATTTTTGCACCAAAACTAAATGCCTATTTAGCTGCCTCAACCGAAATGGCTGGTGTATTTTTATTGATCTTAGGATTAGGAACAAGAATAATTTGTTTTCCATTAATAATAACCATGATCGTTGCAATTAAAACCGTTCATTGGGAAAATGGTTTTGCCTCAAGTGAGAATGGATACGAGATAGCTTTGTATTACATGTTAATGCTTATTACATTAATGTGTTTTGGTCCCGGTAAATTAAGTATCGACTATTTGATCAGGAAGAAATTGGATCAAAAATAAATGTCTCGACTTCGCTCGACATGACATCTCTTAAGAAGTAATTTTATCCGATTCTATAATTTGTTTTCCGCTTAAATTTCCGTTTGCAAGTCTGATCATTTTTTTGGCGATAGTTTTTGCATTTACGCCTTTGTATTTCTTTAATCCGCCAATAAAAAGCGGACTAAGTAATACCGCAAAAAAGATACCGATCTTCTCGCCTAATCTAAACTCTTTTCTTACTCCTAAAATAAATGAGGGGCGAAGAATTATAAAAGCATTAAAATTTAAACTGGCTATTTTTTCTTCCAGTTCGCCCTTTGTTTTCAAATAAAAATTGGATGACTTGGCGTCTGCTCCAATTGAAGAAACCAAAATAAATTGTTTTACATTGTTTTGTTTTGCCAACTGCGCTATTTTAAACGGATACTCGCAATCGATCTTATATTGATTTTCTTTTGATCCAGCTTTTTTTAAAGTAGTTCCAATGGCACAAAAAATATCATCGCCTTTAATAATTGATCCGTCAATATTTTCAAAATCAATAATACGTTCTTCCAGTTTTAAATGGTTCAATTCTGTTCTTCTTCTCACCAATAAAATAACTTTATTGTATAAGTTAGAATCGTTTAATTCATTTACCAAATAAGCTCCCACCAAACCTGTAGCACCAATTACAATAGCTGTTTTCACCCTTAAATATACGGTAAATTTGTACCCGTGGTTTTATAGTGATATTTATATCTTAACAGGCTAGTTTCTAGACAATTGATAGTCATTTTATTACATTAATTACATTTTTTTAAATCCTGATTTCCACGCATTACGTATATATTTTAAACAATCAGTGCCAGATTCCGTTTTATTTATTTATGCCAATTTATTACCTATTCACCTGTTATTTTATGATGTAAATCTGTAAGGTTTGCTTTATTTAATCGTATATTTCTAAAACATAATTGACAAAAAAAATAACATATAACCAGGATGAATTAATTAATCTGATAAGGCAACGTAATCAACGCGCCTTCACTTTTTTATATGATAATTATTCAAAGGCCTTATTTGGTGTAATTAATTCTATTGTAAATAGCCAGGAAGAAGCTGAAGATGTTTTACAAAACACATTTGTAAAGATCTGGAATAATTTTGCCAGTTATGACGAATCCAAAGGCAGATTATATACCTGGATGTTGAACATAGCAAGGAATTTAGCTATTGACAGTACACGCTCAAAGCATGAAAAAATAAAGTCAAAGATCCAAAGTACAAGCGACACCGTATATCAAAAGAACAACTTATACTTTGATGACATTGCACATGAATCTATAGGGATAAAAACTATTTTAGGCACATTAAAAGAAGAGCATAAAATAATTATTGACCTTGCCTATTTTGAAGGATACACGCAAGAGGAAATTTCAAAGAAATTAAATTTGCCTCTTGGTACGGTAAAAACAAAAGTACGGCAAGCAATTTTAACATTACGAGACCTAACAAAAAAAGAATTTTTTCAGTGAACAAACACGAAGTGATATCATCCGGCTTGTTAGAAAGCTACGTTCTAGGCACAACTAGTGTTGAAGAAAATGAGTTGGTGCATGACCTTTGTATTAAGCATCCTTCTTTAACTAATGAGATAGAATTAATTGAGATCGCATTAATAAATTATTCATCTCAGGATGTTGCACCAATTAATAAAGAAATAAAAAATAAGATCAGCGATAAAATATTTTCAGGCACAAATACCGAGGCTAAAATAATTCCGTTAACTATTAACGATAAATCAATTCGTGTTTATAAATTAAGTATTGCTGCAAGTATTGTTTTTGTAATTACGAGTATTATTTATGTTTTCTCTATTCAAACCAAAGTAAATAAATTGCATGGCGAACTTTCAAAAACAATGGCTGCAACTACCAACCTCGAACAACAATTAAGCTCACAACAAACGGCATTAATTGTAGCTACTTCTAAACTTCAAATTTTATCTGATCCAAAAATAAAAACCGTTGGTTTAAAGGGAATGAACTCCTTAGCCTCTATCTCTGCATTGATACATTGGAATACAGAATCAGATGCCGTTTATTTTAACGCTTCTAAATTACCCGCCACAGCTACTGATAAACAATATCAGTTGTGGGCTATTGTAGATGGAAAACCTGTTGATATTGGTGTAATAGATCTTCTGAACGATTCTACTTTTCAAAAAATGCGATCGGTAAAGGGCGCGCAATCCTTTGCGGTAACTATTGAAAAAACTGGTGGTAGTAATTCTCCTACTATGGATACAATGTGTTTATTAGGAAATGTTTAATTAACCGAGCTTTTACCACTAAGGCACTTAGTTCACTAAGTTGCACTAAGTGTTTTAATTATTTCTTAGTGTTCCTGTGTGTTCTTAGTGTCTTAGTGGTTTTAAATCCATTTATACTCTTTAACTACATTAACAAACAACTTCGCTTTTTCTTTATCGATGTCAGGATACAAACCGTGACCAAGGTTACAGATGTATTTTTCTTTACCAAATGCTTTAAGCATCAGTTGCGTTTCTTCAATAATTTTTTTATCGCTTGAATATAATAAACAGGGGTCAGCATTTCCTTGCAAAGTTTTATTACCTGAAAATTTGCGGGCAGTTAATGGATCGATGGTCCAATCTAAACCAATAGAACTGCAAGATGTTTCTGAAATTTTTTGAATGGCGTAATGCGCATCTTTTGCAAACACAGTTACCGGAACCAATGGCGATAAAGCATCGCAAATTTTTGAAATATATTTTAAAGAAAATTCATAATACATTTTCTCGCTTAACACGCCAGCCCAAGAATCGAAAAGTTGCACAATATCAACACCGGCCGCAACCTGGCCTTTTAAATAATTAATAGTACTTAAAGTAATTTTCTCTAGTAGTTGATGCGATAATTCGGGTTGTGTATATAAAAATTGTTTTGCTTTACTAAATGTTTTACTTCCACTACCTTCTATCATGTATGCAAATAAGGTCCATGGTGCGCCCGCAAAACCAATTAAAGGTACGCGATCATTCAATTCTTTTTTTGTAAGCTGAAGTGCTTTCATTACATAATCAAGATCGCCAGCTTCTGCTATTTTTAAATTATCAATGTCTGTTTTATTTTTAACTGTATGTTCAAACCAAGGGCCTTTCGCCTCTATCATTTGGTAGGGCAAACCCATTGCTTCGGGAATTACTAAAATATCGCTAAAAATAATAGCTGCATCAACACCTAAAATGTCAACTGGCTGAATGGTAACCTCGCAGGCCAGTTCCGGGTTTTTCACAAACTCAATAAAGTTCTTTGCTTTAGCCCTTGTGGCCCTGTATTCCGGCAAAATTCTTCCTGCCTGGCGCATAAGCCACACAGGAGCGCGCTCTACCGCTGATCCTTTGGCTGCACGTAATAATAGATCGTTTTTTAACATCATGGCAAAGTTACATGCAAATTCCACAATTCATAAAATTATTGCAATTTATTAGTCCTAAAATAGTGATGAGCGGTTTTTTATCTAAACGCAAAGGAACGTATATTGCAACTACTAAAATTACACATGAAAAAATTATTATTATCTATCGCTTTTATTGGAATAAGCCTGGTAAATGCGCAACAACATTTCTGTTCTAAATCAAAGCAAGCAGCTATGGCCGGTTACTTTGAGCATCAGGCCAGAACCTCAGCTTTGGCGCCACAAATATCGCATGAATTAAAATACGATGTAAAATTTGTACACTTAATGCTTAATCTTGAAAGAAACACAAAGTATGTAAGCGGGGGTGTAAAAACAGTAGCTACTGTTACAGCTTCTGCCATGGACACCTTTGCCTGTGCGTTACACGAAAATCATACAATTGATTCGATCAGGTTTAACGGCGTGCTTTCATCTTTTATAAGGACGGATAGTACTGTAAAAGTAGCTCCCGCTGTACCTCTAACAAACTCCCAATCATTTACGGTTACAATTTATTATAAAGGCAATCCGCCTGTTGGCGGTTCCGCAATTGGAAGTGGTTTTAGTACTGGCAACTCAACATCTTGGGGCAACCAGGTAACCTGGAGTTTGAGTGAAGCCGTTGTAGCATATCATTGGTGGCCATGTAAACAAATATTGACCGATAAAATAGATTCAAGTTGGGTATTTGTAACTACCGATTCAACCAACAAAGTTGGCTCTAATGGTTTATTAAAAAATGTGGTTGTAGTTGGTAATAAAAAGCGCTACGAATGGAAATCTAGAATGACAATTAATTACTATTTAATATCAGTTGCCATTGCCAGATACAAAGAGTATAATTTATATGCACACCCATTGTATTTGCCAAACGATTCTATTTTAATTCAAAATTATATTTATGATAACGCTATAAACAATACACTTTTTAATTCTCAAAAAATTCAATTAAATAAAATGCCGGCTGTAATGGAACTTCAGTGCAAACTGTTTGGCATGTATCCATTTTATAAAGAAAAATACGGCCATTGTATGGCGCCATTTGGTGGTGGCATGGAACACCAAACAATGACCAGTCTTGGATTTTTTGATTATTATATTGACGCGCATGAATTGGGCCACCAATGGTGGGGCGATAATGTTACCTGCAAAAGCTGGGGCGATATCTGGATCAACGAAGGTTTTGCTTCTTATAGCGAACATTTAACTGCACAGTATATAGACCCAACCAACTTCGCTCCGAATTTAAATTCAGCGCACAACAGTGTAATGAGCCAGCCGGGGGGAAAAGTTTTTGTAACCGGACAAGACACGATGAACTCAAATGTTATTTTTGATTCGCGTTTAACTTACGATAAAGGCGGCGCGATTGTTAGATCTCTCCAATTTTTAACCAACAGTGATAGTATTTGGTTTAATACCATCCGCGGTTTTCAGAGCACATATAAGAACAGCACTGCTTCAGTAGTTGATTTTAAAAATTATTATCAAACGCAAACAGGTATTAATGCTACGCAGTTTTTTAACCAATGGTATTATGGCGAAGGATACCCAACCTTTAATGTAAAATATTATGGGGCCCCAGGATCAATGATCATTCAGAGTACACAAACAACAAGTTTCCCTTCTTCTATTCCATTATTTGTAACGCCAATTGAATATAGAATTACGCGTTCAGGTTTCCCTGATACAACTGTAAGGGTAATGCATAGCAATGCTATTGAAACATATACAATTAATATGCTTGGCACACCAACAGGTGTTGTTTGCGATCCAAATAATTGGTTAATTAATAAAGTAATTGGTCCGGCGCTTGATAATTCATTAGGTCTGCACGAAAACGGAAATTTATTTTCAACTATTACAGTTGGTCCAAACCCAACAAAAGGTTCATTTACATTAACCAACGATCAAAATATGGAAGGTAAAGTTGAAGTATTTGATATGATCGGGAAAAAATTAATGGAGAAAAAATTAACTTCAGAAATTAGTTTTGATCTGGGCAACTACACTAATGGCATTTATATCTTAAAAATTTCGGATACAAATGGCAATGAAAGATCTTCACAAAAAATAATTAAACAATAATTTTATTTATTGTTCTGAAAAACAAAAAGCCTTCCAAAAAAATTGGAAGGCTTTTTGTTTTTAATCTCTTTCCCATTTTCTTCTGCTAGTTCCTTTTTGCTTTACAATTATATATCCCCTGCTCTTCGCATACCATTCTAACCTTCTCCTTAATTTACGTGGGTAAAATGTTTTTCGCCAGGTTCTTTTAAATGAAAATTTATACAGCACATCTATTTGGGCCAATATATCATAAGCTGCCGCACCACAGCGCATTCCAAAAAAAGCATAATCATAGGGACTACGTTTTTGATAAGCAATTACAATACTATCTAATTTGTTTTCTTGCTGTGCAGATATCTTTATAGAAATAATTGTTTTTTTAACCGAATCGTAATGGCTGCCAAGAATTTCATAAAAAGAAATTGTATCGTGAACACTGAACTTACTATTGATTATTTTTGGTTTTGCAAAAATATGAAAGCCCGACCTTGGTTGAAAATTAATGATCTTGTTTGGTTCATATTCGATCCCAGCATGCCCACCAAGAACACCACCAAACCATTTATCTTCTTCGTGCCTGAATTGTTTTTTCGGCTTGGAACCATGTAAAAAATGAACTCTGATAGTTACAGAATCTGAATTTGCTTTTAGTGTTTGAAAATTATATATAGCCAATGTCAACACGACAAAGCATCGTAAAAATGTTTTTTTCATTTTAATTTATTTTAAGTTTAAAAAATAGAAGATCGTGCCAAAGAATTAGCCTAAACAAAAAGGTAAGATCTTACCTTAAAAAAAATTAACTAGTAGGATATGCTGTTATTGAAAAAATAGTATTGCGAACACAATTAGAAGAACCAACAGATGATCTCCCCTTTTTTGAAATTGTATTTGATACGTGAAGCATATATACAAATGTAATAATTTGTTCCTCAGAAAAATATTTTTAAGATTGTTTAACAGCAAATTATTTTTGTTCTCTTAACTGGAATCGAACCAATATCTTATCCTTAGAAGGGAAACGTTTTTCCGTTAAACTATAAGAGAATGTTCTCCCGACAAGAATCGAACTTGTATTTCGCGGTTAAAAGCCGCGAGCTCTACCATTGAGCTACGAGAGAATTTTATTTTGTAGCCCCTGACCGAATCGAACGATCACTTAATGGATGTAAGCCATTTATTCTACCTTTAAATTAAGGAGCTGTTTTCTTTTTCATATGTGGAGTGGATGAGAATCGAACTCACCTCAGTCTGCTTGCAAATCAAACTCGCCGGCCTTGGTACATGACACCCCATTTATTGTTGCCTTAGCAGGAATTGAACCTACACCCTTTGGCTTATGAGACCACTGCTCCACCACTTGAGCTATAAGGCAATTTGTTTTTGTTGTCTTAGCAGGATTTGAACCTACAACCTTCGACGTATCAGATCGCTGCTCCACCAATTGAGCTATAAGACAATTTCTACAATTCTTATTCTCGCTCCACTGGCGAGGCAAAGCTCGCCATCGCGAGTGAAACCTCGCGACAGTTGAGCTATAAGACAATGAGGACAGAAACAGAATCGAACTGTTATTAAATTAGTTTTGCAGACTAATACCGAAACCAATATTGGCTACCTGTCCTTAAGAGCGAAATATCAGGATCGAACTGCATCCCCTGTTTGGAAGACAGGTGCTTTACCATTAAGCTATATTTCGCATAGTACTCCGCACGGGAATCGAACCCGCATTACCAGATTGAAAGTCTGGTTTCCTAACCTTTTAGAAGAACGGAGCAAATTAACTCCTCGCCTTCAATGTTGTTTTTTGTATTCATCATTTCTCTTTTTAAAATTTATTTTTTTGTTTTTAATTTCAGAGTAACAGCGGGGAATTTCCTACGTTTTAAAAACAAGGCTTTGCCCGCTTTGCTATTACTCTCTACTTCTTCAATTCTATTTGCACACCTCCAACGAATCGAACGTTGTCCTTTGCTTTTGGAGAGCAATTGGCCACCATGGCCTGAAGTGCATTTTTGCGGTTTATAAGGGAATCGAACCCTTGTCTTCCGAGCGACAGTCGGAGATAATAGTCCACCCCCACAAGCTCGCTCAAAAGTCCACTGGGCTTTTGCCGTACCAATAAACCAGTTCTTCGATAGATGCAAGCGTTTTGTATAAGGCTTTTACACACTTTGCCTTTATTGTCATTAAGCTGCGGGCTTTAACCGCTCCTTATACTCTGCTGCACTTCGACAAAAACACAGCAACACTTTTTGCATCTATCCGGCGTACCTTTAGTGGTCAACCTTTGCGGACAAGGTAAGGTTCGAACTTACTACCCTTTGATTAACAATCAAGCGCTCATCCATATGAGCTTCTCGTCCATTTATTTTTTTGAGCCAACAATAGGAGTCGAACCTATGACCCGCTGTTTACAAAACAGACGCTCTGGCCTCTGAGCTATGCCGGCATTTTTAAAAACTCCCGTCTCACGTTAAAACGGGAGTTTTGTTTTTCATTCCTTTTATTTTTTATCAGGAACGAAGATCTGCTTTAATTGTCCTACAAGATCTGATCCGCCAGACAATGAAATGTTATTGATTTTTTCTGCGATCTTTTCCACGTATTCCATTTCTTTTAATTTGAACAACATAGCGTTGTCTTCCATTAATTTTGCAGTGTTCAATAAACTTCTTGTTGAAGCAGTTTCTTCTCTTCTCATAATAGTGTTGGCTTGTGCTTTTTTCTCAGCTACCAAAACCTGGTTCATGATCTCTTTCACATCACCTGGCAAGATGATATCCCTGATACCACTACCTTTTAACACTACACCCAAAGCTTCCACTTTTTCGGCGGCAGACTCCATTACGTAAGTTGAGATATTTTCTTTTTTCTCTAACAACTCATCTAATGTTAATGCACCAACAAACTCTCTTAAAGCCAATTGCATCAATACGTATAATTGTTTATCGTATTCTTTATTATTAACTATTGCTTTTACAATATCTTTGATATTATATTGCAAATAGAAATTAATTCTTAATGCAGCTTTGTCTTTAGTCAAAATTTCTTGGCCTGCAATTTCCATTTGCATAGTTCTTAAGTCGGCTTTTGAAAAAACAATAGATGTACTGTTTTTCCAGAAGTAGTAAGTACCGGCTTCAACAATTTTGTTGAATTTACCATCCACATACATCACCGCTTTTTCAAATGGCTCTACCGCAAAAGTTCTTACATATGGCAACAACTCTTTTCTTGAGAACAAAGATCTGTCAATGCCAACATCCATTTCGATCGCGTTTAGATCAGCTACAATAAATTTGTAATCTATCAACCCTTTCCAGAAAATATATCTGCCTGGAGTTAACACACCAACAAATAAATTATTCTCATATTGTAATACGATCTCATTATTTTTTACTTCTACAATAGAAGTAGCATTTACAAAATCTTCGTTCTTCAATAGAATATTTAAATTCACAGGGGCATCAAATCTTTTGGTCATATCGCTTTCAAATACAACTTCAGATGGCCATAGCCAGTATACACCTTCATTTAACAATTTAATTAAATTGTCGTTTTTAAATACCAAACCTTTTTTCCAGGCATTAATTTTTACTCTTTTCATTTTTTTGTTTTTTATTTTTGGAAGTGCAAATTTTATTTCTGCACTTTCCTGGTTTATATTTATTGTAATCATTTTCTTTTTAAAAGAAGGAACAAAACCATTCGTCAATTTTAAACGGCAGCTTTGCTTAAGTTTATACCTCCAACAGTGGTTTGTATAATTTTGTAGATCCTTAATTAAAATTTACAGCCTTATAAAAAGCAACATTTTTGTATAAACGGTATCTGCATACCGCGGTTTATTACTGATCTGCCTTTGAATTATTTCTAATTTTTTAGCGGAGCAGTTTTGCACTTCTTTTTGGTCACCCATTTTTATAGAAGGGGGTGAACTTCTCTTCATCTGGATTAACAGTCCAGTACTCTACCACTGAGTTACACGATCCTTATTCGTGACAGGATTCGAACCTGTGCTTGGAGTTGTTGCTCTAGCCAACTGAGCTATCCTTTACAAAAGGAATGGGAATCGAACCCATGACCCACAACGTGGTGGCGCGTTAAACATTTACTAAGCAGCATATTATTTGTTATTACAAACAATACTATGGGGTTATTTGAAACCCGCAACAAGGCGTTAATACTATTTACGCTCCGTACTTTCCTTTCGGAAAGATCTTCGTTTCAATTTCACTTGAAACAATTTTATTCAAAGAACATTTTTATTCAACAAGAAATTTCTTTCTTGTAGGAATGATAGGATTCGAACCTATTAAGCCTAAGCACCGGTTTTACAGACCGGCCTGACTCTCCAACGTCAGCGCATTCCCAAGGGTGAGATAGGAGAATCGAACTCGTATCCGCAGCTTCACAAACTGCTGTGTTAGCCTTTACACTAATCCCACCATTTATTTTTGTCGAGTGAGCAGGAATCGAACCTGCTAACTGATGCTTCCAAAGCACCCGTGCTTAAATCCATAGTCACCACTCGTTGACGATCTGTAAGGACTCGAACCTTAAACCTCCTGATTCGTATTCAGACGCTCTTCCGAATTGAGCTACAGATCGTTTTTTATTTTTTGTGGAAACGGTAGGACTCGAACCTACATCAACAATTCTTCAAACTGCCGCATTGACCATCTCTGCTACATTTCCTTTTTTTTCTTTTGTCGGGGTGGCCAGATTCGAACTGACAACCTTTTGCACGGCAAAAGTCCGGTGGACTTTTGAGCGAGCATGTGTGAAAGCAAAAATTATTCACACTTTACCTCAAAAAAATTTGCGGAAGGTATAGGAATCGAACCCTGGCATTGTTGCCCGCTCAAGATTTCAAATCTTGTTGTGCACCATTGCACGCTACCTTCCTTTTTTTACTCATGTGCAACCTTTAGCAAAAATAAGTTTGCATAAGGTTGCTTGATGAACGCAAGCGGAGAAATGAGTTACCGACACCCATACACTTCTGTACGCTTTGCTTAGCAAGCAAGCCCGAGCCCCGCTCAGTTATTTCTCCTTATGTACTCCAGGACAGACTCGAACTGTCACTGTTCAGGGCTTAAACCTGTTGCCTCTGCCGTTGGGCTACCGGAGCATTTATTTTTTTTAACTAACGTTTCGCGTTGTTACAGAATTATTGTACCCTCTATGGGGCTCGAACCCACACTCGACGGTTTCTAAAACCGTTGCCTCTGCCGAATTGGGCTAAGAGGGCAGTTGTCGGAACTGGAGTCGAACCAATATCTTCAGATTCAAACTCTGAGATCCTGCCAGTTAGACGACCCGACAAAATATTTTAAAACAAAAAGCCCGATCACTTATGCAGAGACCGGGCCTATTTAAAAATAGTGCATACGATTCCCTGTCAAACATAATTTGTTTGAAAAAAACTAACGGTTGGCATACTGATACTATGCTTCATTTTTGTTTTATTTAAAATAAAAAACCCCGGGGTTTTTGCCTCGGGGTTTAAATAAATATTTAATTCTATTAAATTCTTTACATAAACCCACGATCCCAATCTAGCGGCGAAACCCCTATCTGGCGTGCAATTTGACTATATGTAAATAAATTTCTCATTTTTGTTTTATTATTTTATACTACAAATGTAAATCAAATTTTTCGAACCAAAAAAATATTTTTTGAAAAATATTTGAAATAAAAATAAAGATTAGGCCGCTAATACTCCAAAACATCAGTAAAATCAATACTTTCAGATGTGTTTTGGAAAATAAAAAATATTCGAAAAAATTATTTTTGCTGAGTGAATCGCATTTTTTATTTAGGGAATTAAAAACCTGTCCATTTTTTGAAGTAAATTATGCCAAATCCTTTTAGTGTCTAGTCATTCAGAAGGTCATTAGCCAATCACTCCTTCACAAATTTCTTCGTGATCTTACTTGAAGAAGTAGTTATCTCAATAAAATAAATTCCGTTAGTTAATGTTTCAATATTAATTTGTTTAAGGTCGTTTGTAACGCTCATCACTTCGCGTCCATGTAGATCAATAATTCTTATTTGTTTTACTTCTTCAGCAGAACGCAAATACAATTTTTCGTTTGCAGGATTTGGATAAACTAAAACATCAGCATTTATTGTATTGGTATTTAATGAAGTAATTACTGAGCTGAAAAAATAATGCCAAACATCTTTAAACAAAGTATTTCTTTTTGCAGCAGGATAAACCGTTTCAAAAGGAAATGCTAAATGCACCAATTTTCCGGGAAGGGTTCCTGAAGGAAAAAGTCCCGAATAACAAACTCCTGCATGATCATTTAAAGCAGAAGTATATCTCAAACAGGTGCTGCTTCCGTTAATACTTGTAATAACATCCGGGTAATCTACATTATAGGTTCCATTGCTTCCATTATCAAAGTTCAGTGTATCGGTTAACGTAAAAAGAGGAGAAATTTCTTTAACTGAATTGTACCACGTTGATGCTTGTCCGTTTGGCGCATCGTTCACATAATCTGCCTTCAAAAAATTATTGTAAAAGTTTTTGTCAGCAACAGTACCGTTAATATCCAAATCCCAACCGATCTCACTTCCACTCACCAGTAAATTGCCGCCTTGTTTTAAATAATTAGATACCGCTGTTTGTTCTGTTGTATTAAATGTTTCGTTAACAGTGCTTTCTTTTCCTAACAACCAATCTACCGCTTTATAAGTATTCACATTAAACAAACCATCTTGTATAGCTTCGTTTGTGGCAGAAGAAAAATAGATATTATTATTAAAAGCACTGCCGCCATGTTGTTTAATAAAATCGTAAGTGTTTCCTGTTACAACTCTGTCAAAACCATTTACCACCAATAACGAATCCTGAAAATTACTCGGCACAGCAGCTAATACTTCTGATGTTGCAGAAGTAACTGAATAAGTAGAATTATAAGCAGCTATTTTTATATAACAGGGTTGATTCACCGTTGCCGTACTTATATTTAAAGCAGTTTTTATTATTGTAACCGGTGCGGCAAAACTAATACCGTTAGTGCTCGTGTAAATTTTATAATGTGTTACCTGTCCATCATTCTTAACTTTTATATCAATTGTATTATTGCCTTTATTTAAAACCGCGAATGATTTTGGCACGGATAAAAATGTAATTGGATTTCCATATGGATATTCCGGCGGATTAATAACACCTTCATCACTTAACAAAGCACTTAATGTAGATTGTAAAATAGCTTTTACGGTATTAGGCGTGTTATTGTACATCACATCATTTTGCACTAAACGAATGCCATGACTATAATCCATATACGTATCGCCATGTATATTGCTCATGGGTTGTATTGGATTTCCAACCGATGTGTGCCAACCATAAATAATTACACGATTGGCAGCAGAATAAATTAAATTAGAGATCACTACATCTTTTTTATCGCCCCCTACTAAAGTCCCTAATGAGTAGGTTGGAATAAAAGTTGCGCGCTGGTTCTTTACCAAATTATTATGTTGCGCAAAAGCTTGTACAGTTGTCATGGTTGCGCTAGCGGGAATGGTCAACGGCGACATTGTTAATGTTGCTTGCGCATAAATATCGTTCACCATTTTACGTGTAGGCAACGTGCAACCAATACTGTCTGCTATTTTTGTTGCCAGCATGGGCGACATTGGACACAAAAAATAATCAGCGTCAGAGCCCACCGCTAAATAATCGGGAATTACATAATAGGTAACACTTTTTGTTTGCGCGGCAATAATTGCAGTACTTGTAACAGGGACTAATATCCTGTAAAAGTCAGGCACGTTACCAGAAATAACTTCGTTATAAATAGAATTTTCGCGAGCGGTTAAACTTAATGGAGCTATGACTGCGGTAAACTGACTTCCGGTTAACATGGTGCTTTGACGTGGCGGCAATGTTAACGTTTGAGAAAAAGCAAATTGCAGGTTCAGAAAAATAATTACAGAAAAAAAGATCTTTGAAATTTTCATTTTTTAAATTAAAGTCTAAATTAAGCTTTCTTTTACCAAATGAAGACTTGCGGTTGTATTAAAACAATTTAGAAAATTCTTTTTATGGATACCAAAGATCTATAAAAGAAAAACCCGCATTTCTGCGGGTTAAAATTGAAAAATTTTGTTGTGGCTCCGCTCAGAATCGAACTGAGATCTAAAGTTTAGGAAACTTCTATTCTATCCATTGAACTACGGTGCCTGTGTGGTTCTTATAGAAAAACCAGACTGCAAAAATAGCAAAATGGTTGAGATTATAGAAACATAAACCTCATAAATACACTATATAGGCAACATTTTGGTCTTAAGCCCAATGGTCATTCCAAAACCAAAGGTCATAAAAAACGTTTTGCTTGATACGCCAGGCTGCTGGCCAATTTCCATCTTAGCATTAAATCCACAAGGTTGATTTAATGTATATTGCCATCCCAATCGCCAGCCTAAAACCTTTCGTTTATTTTCTTTAATGTTAATATCAATATTTGAAAATGCTGCCTGGTTTGCATTTGGTTTTATATCATAGACTACCAAAGGTGTAAACAAGGCATCTAAATAAAAGTTATTTACTGTTTTGCATGATTTTTTTCCATAACCTTCAGCATTTACTATTAACTGCTTTATTGTTTTAAAATCAATTCCTCCATAAAATCCAACGCTCCGAGCAGTAAAATTGATGGTTTCAAAATTTATACTGTCACGAAAATATTTTACTTCCCCATCAGCTGTTTTACCTTGCATGCCGCCCTCTGCCGATTGCGTAAAATCATTATCTATTTTGTGATTACTAAGAAGTGTTAGAAAACCGCCTCTTAATGATTTTACTTTTCGCGCTTCGCCCATTACATAAATTGAAGAAGTATACGTGTACTTTCCTGATGTGGTTGACTTTAATACAACCCTGTGCGAAATGCTTTTAATTCTGTTTGTAAAATTAAAGGCGCCTCCAATTTCTATCTGGCTGGATTTTTTAAGTCCTTCAGGCGAAAAAATTCCGCTGGCATTCATATCAAGATATGCTTTTCTATAATCTACCTGGAGTTGAAAGTGCTTCGCAGCCATCCAGGTAGCTTGTATATTATAACCAATGCATATATCCGCCATATACGCCTGTGTGTTGAACGGATTAAGATGAATAAAAAGGTTTCTTTTATCAGGATCGTTCTCAATTACCTTGTACGATACACTTTGCGCCTGTGTTGCTAATGATAATGCCCAGCAGCATGCTGCAAACAACGTTTGTTTTGTTTTAAATCTGTTTTTCATGGTCTGTTTTCTTGTTTACAAAACTACGTCTGTTTCCAAAAGCGCTAAATACCCAATCGTGGGTATTTCAGAATTTTGATGGTTACTGCAACTTTGTACCGTATTAACCACAATAATCAATTTAAAACAAAAACCAAATGAAAAATCTATTATCCCTAACAGCAGCGGCAGTTCTATTAACTGCTGCATGCAGTGCGCCAAAACTTTCGAGTTACGCCGCAAAAACCGATCTTAAAAGCAAAGCCAAGTACGATTTTAACCGTAGCAAAATTAATGAGAGCGGCAGAGGTTTTGCTGTTGACATGACAGCTCTTGGTAAAATGCCAAAACGTATTGCATTGGTATCATTTTATATTGATGATCCCGGTATCACAAAAGTAAGCGGAACTAACTCTACCGGTAAAACATATAACACTACAAATACCGGAAGTGCTAACGGAAAAATATTCGCTAATGATTTCTCTTCAAAGAGCATCGAAACTTTAAAAGCTACTTTTAAAACTTATGGTATTGATGTTTTAACGCCTAATGAATTCTTAACAGACGATGATAAAAAACAAGCTTATAATGATTTTGTTGTAAAACATACAACCGGAAATAAAATAGGTGAGAAATTTACTAAGTGGGTAAAAAAAGTTGGCAACTTAGGCACAACAATTGAAATGGATGAAGCTGCTGATGGATACAAATTAGTAAAAATAAATAAAAGTGAAATTTCTGATGACAAAAAGAAATCCGTTGCCATTCAAAATCTTAATGGAAGTATAGATGGGCAAATGATAGAATCTGTTGGCTACGATCTTTGCAAAAGTTTAGAAGTTGATGCTGTAATGATCGTTTTTAACAATCAATTAGCAGATACAAAATGGGCAAGAACACGTTATTGGTTAAGTGCTGTTAACATGCATATACTTGGTCCAAATCCTACGCCATTAAAAGAGGGTAAAAAAGATAATAATCTTTATAGCAAAGGATTATTCTATTGCGGTGTGCGTATTCCATTTAAAAAAGGACTTGCCATTAACCCAAAAATAAAAGACGAAGTTAAAAAAACAGAGAACGACAAATTAAATTATGTTGCTTATAATAATATGATCGCAGGTTGCGCTAACAAAATTGGAAGCTACTTACAGAAAGAACTTGACAAAGGCAAAAAATAATTTTACCATACAAATTTAAAAGCCTCATTAAGCATTTACTGTAAGATGAGGCTTTCTTTAAAAAAATTATCCCATGACAACTTTTATAAGATCACTTAGCGTAGCGCTATTTTTGCTTTTTATTTTTTCGGTTAAATTAAATGCACAAGAAATTCAATGGGCATTCTCTATAAATTACGACAATGAAATAACCAATAAAGACCAGTTCAATGCACGTATGGCAACGGGTGCGCCAGATGCGAAAAATTATGGTGAACCCAGTAAACGCTGCGCCACTGCCAATAAACAAAAAAGTGCGCAGTTGTGGCTCGATCTTAAAACACCACAGGAAGCCAAACAAATTTTGATCATTGAAAATAATTCTTGCGGTAATATTGTAAAAGTAGAATTATTAGATGAAGAAGGAACTGGCACACCTGTGTATGAAAAACCGGCGGATCCGGCAAATACAGGCTATCGTTTATTTGCTATTAATATTCCAGAACGCACAAAAAAAATTAAGACCATTAAAATAAAAATAAGTGGTATGGCCGCAAAAGCAGAACCGCAGATAGATGCTGTTGGTGTTTTGGATAGTGATACAAAATATACTTTTGATGAGATCATAAAAAAATACAATACTAATAAACCTGAATTTACAAAAATAGAAGATGCAAGTGCGGCCAATTTTGTTTATGGTTTCGATAAAAAAAATATTAATGTTTTAAATGTAAAGAAAGACATTAATACATTACTTAAAGGTTTAAGGCCGGGTGAGTCAGGAAATCTTGGCGGAAGAGTAAATTCAGAATACAACGAGATAGCGCCAATTATTTCACCGGACGAAAAAACACTGTTCTTTATTCGTTCCGATCATCCCTCTAATTATAATCCGGTCAATGGTGAAGATATTTGGTTCAGCGAATGGAGCAAAACAGATTCGGCCTGGGGCACCTCACAACACATGGCCACACCTTTTAATAAAGACAATCTAAATAAAGTTGTAGGCATAACACCCGATGGCAATACCATGCTTGTTAAAGGCGCTTACAAAAACGGCGTAAACCAGGGCTTAGGTTTTTCTTTTACAAAAAGAATAATGGGCGGATGGAGTGTTCCTGAAAAAATAAAACTAAAAGGTTATGATGATATGGTAAAAGGACAATATGTAGGATCGTATTACGCCAATGACGGTAAAACACTATTAACCAGTTTTTCTGAAACAAAAGAAAGTGAGTTCAACGATATTTACGTAAGTTTTTTTAATGAAAAAGATAATTCATGGAGCAAACCGATGAACCTTGGAAAAACTTTTAATACCTCTTATAAAGAAGATACGCCTTTCCTGGCCTCTGATGGTGTAACACTATATTTTAGTAGTGATAGACCTGGTGGACTTGGCAAGCGCGATATCTTTTTTGCAAAACGTTTGGACGATACCTGGTTAAACTGGAGCCCGGCTGTTAATTTAGGTTCAACAATTAATACAGTTGGGGATGATGCTAATTACAGCATTGCGGCATCAGGTTATTATGCTTACATGGTGAGCACACGTAACGCCATAGGCGGAAGTGATATTGTTAGAATTAAATTGAAGGACGAAATAAAACCTAATCCAGTAGTACTTGTAAGCGGTAAAGTTATTAATGCGAAAACAAAAGAAAATATTGACGCTACTATTCTTTATCAATTTTTACCCGGCGGTGGTGAGGCCGGTATCGCGAGAAGCAATCCTAACAATGGTGATTACAAAATAGTTTTGCCTTATGGTAAAAATTATTCCTTCAATGCCAACGCACCCGGATTTATTGCAGTGTCGGATAATTTAGATCTTTCAAATATTTCGGAGTACAAAGAAATTACTCGCGATCTTTATTTGGTTCCTGTAGAAATTGGAGAAACCATTCGTTTGAACAATATCTTTTTTGAAATAGCTAAATGGGATCTTCTACCTACTTCTTTTCTTGAGTTAGATAAATTAGTAAAGATACTTTCTGATAATCCTGCAATGGAAATTACCATTTCAGGACATACAGATAATGTTGGTAACGATGATGCCAACCAAACTTTATCTGCCAACAGGGCAAAAGCGGTGGTAGATTATCTTATTTCAAAAGGCATTGTTGCGGGTAGGTTTCAACAGGCAGGCTATGGTGAGACCAAACCAATTGCCACTAACGATACCGACGAGGGTAAGGCATTGAACCGCAGGGTTGAATTTACAATTAACAAAAAATAATTGTTGGTAAGTGTGGTTGATCTATTGTGGGGGAGCAACTCTTTAATTAGGGTTGCTCTTATTTTTTACTTCATACCAAATGTAATTTTATGTGCATATTTGTGGTAGCGCATGCCCATCACAAAATTAAACATACAAGAGTTCCTGCAGCTAACACAAAACCAAATTGTGTTGGATGTAAGAAGTCCGGGCGAATATGAGCACGCTCACATTCCGGGGGCTGTATCTTTACCTCTTTTTACAAATGAAGAACGCAAAGTTGTTGGCACTGCCTACAAACAGGAAAGTAGAGAAAGAGCTATAAAAATTGGTCTCGACTATTTTGGAACTAAAACAGTAAAACTTATTGAAGAAGCTGAAAAACTTGTTGCCGAAAAAAAAACAAAAGAAATTGGTGTACATTGCTGGCGCGGTGGTATGCGAAGTGCGGCCATCGCCTGGCTGTTAGATCTGTATGGTTTTAAAGTGTATTTACTTACCGGTGGTTACAAAGCTTATCGTAACTATGCTATGCAACTATTCACAAAAAATTACGAATTGCGTATTGTTGGTGGTTATACCGGCAGTAATAAAACCGGAGTATTACATGAATTAAAGAAGGCTAGCGAAAAAATTATTGATCTTGAAGGTTTAGCTTTGCACAAAGGTTCGGCATTTGGAAATTTAAATTTGCACCCACAACCTTCTCAGGAAATGTTCGAGAATTTATTGGCTGCAGAATTAGATAAACACAACACGAATAATGGATCTGCAATTATTTGGTTAGAAGACGAAAGTCAGCGAATAGGAAATGTAAATGTACCTCTTCCCTTTTTTATGAGTATGCGCCAATGCCCTGTTATTTTTTTAAACATTCCTTTTGAAGAAAGGTTAAAACATATTATTGCAGATTACGGAAAGTACAGTAAAGAAAAGATCATTAACGCCATTATCCGTATCAAGAAAAAATTAGGCGGCCTCGAAACAAAAAATGCAGTTAACTTTATTTTGGAAGACGATATGACAAATTGTTTTTCTGTTCTACTAAAATATTACGATAAACTTTATTTACGGAACACTTATAAAAGAGAAGAAGCCGAAAAAAAAATAACCCTTCTTGAAATAACTTCGGTTGACGCAAAAATAAATTCAGAAAAAATAATTAAGCATGTCTACAACGGATAATACGTTTGCCTTAACACAATACGCGCACGGTGCCGGTTGCGGTTGTAAAATAGCGCCGCAGGTCTTAAAAGAGATCTTGCAAGGCTCTGTTTCACAACCATCAAAAAATTTATTGGTTGGCAACAGTAGCAATGATGATGCTGCCGTTTATGATCTGGCTAATGGAACTGCATTAATTTCTACTACCGATTTTTTTATGCCAATAGTAGATGATGCTTTTGATTTTGGAAGAATAGCTGCTGCAAATGCAATTAGCGATGTGTATGCGATGGGTGGCAAACCAATTTTGGCACTGGCAATTTTAGGGTGGCCCATTCAAAAAATCCCAACATCTGTTGCGCAAAAAGTAATTGAAGGCGCAAGAACTGTTTGTGCACAGGCAGGCATTGCGCTCGCGGGCGGACACAGCATTGACACATTAGAACCCATGTTTGGTTTATCAGTTAATGGATTGATCGACATAAAGGATCTCAAAAAAAATGATACCGCGCAGGAAGGCGATCTTCTTTTTTTAACCAAAGCAATTGGTGTTGGCGTTCTATCAACCGCACAAAAAAGAGGTTTACTAAAAGAAGAAGACAGAATTATTTTAATAGATCAGTTAACACAATTAAATACGGTTGGCGAAAAATTAGGAAAGGTAACCGGCGTAACAGCCATGACAGATGTTACTGGTTTTGGTCTTTTAGGTCATTTAATAGAGATGGCCAAAGGCAGTAATTTATCTGCTGTTATTGATTATTCTGCAGTGCCAAAAATTGCATCCGTTTCTTTTTATTTGAAACAAAATACTATTCCTGATGCAACTTTCAGGAACTGGAATGCTTATAGTGCGGATACGGAAATAAAAGCAGCCGTAGATGTAATGGAAGCATTTAATTTATTGCCCGATCCGCAAACGAACGGCGGTCTTTTATTTTCTGTAAAGCCCTCTGCTGTTGATGAGATAAAAGAGTTGTTAAAAAATAATGGTCTCGGAAATTTTATCGCTCCAATAGGCAAAATGATAAAAAAAGAAGAAAAAGTAATAAGAATTGAGAAATCCTTATCTTCGTAGTATGACAATTGCAGTTTACGCTCGTTCAACAAAAGATAATCATTCGGCTTATATTGAACAAATTTATACCATGCTCAAAACCGAGAAGGTAAATTTGATCATCTATGAACCTTATTACAAATTCCTAAAAGAAAATTATAATTTCGATCTTCCAATAGATACTTTTTCGAATTCAGAGGAGTTGATCTCAAAAGGATCATACTTAATTTGTTTAGGAGGCGACGGTACCATGCTTGAAACAGTTGCTTTTGTAAAAAATTCAGGCATCCCTGTTCTTGGCGTAAACACAGGGCGTTTAGGTTTTTTGGCTTCTGTGAATAAAGATGATCTTACCAAAGCACTACTGCAATTATTAAAAGAACAATTTACTTTAGATAAACGCGAATTGATAGAAATAAGCGGATGCGCGAATTGTTTTGAAGATGTAAATTATGCTTTAAATGAATTTACTATTCATAAAAAAGATAGTAGTGCCATGATAAATATTGATACCTACATTGATGGCGTTTTTCTGAATTCGTATTTTGCAGACGGTCTAATTGTTGCTACACCCACAGGTTCTACGGCCTATTCATTAAGTTGCGGAGGACCAATTATGATGCCTGATTCTGATAACTTTATTATCACACCTATTGCACCACATAACTTAACCGTAAGACCAATTGTTGTTTCAAACAACAAAAAAATTAGTTTTAAAGTAAGTGGCCGAAGCGATAGTTTTAATATAGCACTCGATTCTCGCAGCGCACAAATACCTTCCAACTCTGAAATAATTATTAAAAAAGCCAATTTCAGGATCAACTTAATTAACCTCGAAGGCCAACATTTCTTTACCACGCTTCGCAATAAAATGATGTGGGGGCTTGATAGGCGGCAATAAGCGTATCTAAACGGTTTAGTTGTTTTTTTGATTTTATTTTTTTAGATTTGGGTATATATATAATACCCATGAAAAAATCTACATTTTTATTATCCCTAAGTATATTACTGTGTCTTGGCATAAATGCCCAAAGTAATAATGATAAATTCTGGTCGCCTATAAGCGAATCGGCAATTAAACAATCAGGAAAAAGACAGATAGTGCCAAATAAATACCTGGCTTTTCAATTAAATGGTAACGACCTTAAAACACAATTGCTTTCGGCACCTCACGAAAAAGATGTTAGAATAAACCAAAGCACGTGTATAATTACTTTACCATTACCAAATGGAACTATTCAACAATTTAGAGTTGTTGAAAGTCCTATTATGGAACCGGGCTTAGCTGCTCAATTTCCTGACATTAAAACATACAGCATAAAAGGTATCGATGATGTTTACGCAAACGGAAAATTAGACTGGACTCCTGAGTTCGGTTTTCACGGAATGGTTCGTTCTATAAATGGTGATTATTTTATTGATCCATACTGTTTACAGAATTTAAAAGATTACATTACTTATTACACTGCAGATTTTGTAAAAGATCCATCTCAAAAACTTCCTGAAGTTGGTGTTATTACTGATCCTGAAAAAACACAATCATCAAATTCACCTAAAAAAAAAGGCGAAAACGAAGCGGCGGTAAGTAGTATGCCTCCGCCTGCATTATGTGTAGGTGCACAATTAAGAACTTACCGTTTAGCGGTGGCCTGTACAGGCGAATATGCAGTAGCAGCGACAGGCTCTACAACACCAACAGTTGCACAAACTTTAGCAAAAATTGTTACCAGCGTAAACCGTGTAGATGGTGTTTACGAAACAGAAGTAGCTGTAAGATTAGTTTTAGTGGCTACAGAAACTTTAGTTGTATTTACTAATGCGGCTAGCGATCCTTTTAACGGAAATAATAATGCCGGTACTTTAATTGGCGAAAGTCAAACTGTAATAACAGCTAATATTGGCTCTGCTAATTATGATGTTGGTCACACATTTAGCACAGGCGGTGGTGGTTTAGCAAACTTAGGTTGTGTGTGCAGCGCTTCTAATAAAGCTCGTGGTATCACCGGAAGTCCAAGTCCGGTTGGTGATCCGTATGATATTGATTATGTAGCTCACGAAGTGGGGCACCAATTTGCAGGAAATCACACATTTAATTCTAACGGGGGTTCTTGTAACGGAAACAGAAATGCTTCAACAGCTGTTGAACCCGGAAGTGGTATTACGATTATGGCTTATGCAGGCATCTGTGGGTCGCAAGATCTTGCGCCAAATAGCATTGCTTATTTTCATGCCATTAGCTATGACGAAATTGTGAATTTTACAAATGGTGGAAGCGGTAACATTTGTCCTGTTACGACTACAACAGGTAATCAACCTCCGGTAGTTACAGGTTCAGGTAATTATGTTGTGCCAAAATCTACGCCGTTCATTTTAACAGGAAGCGCTTTAGATCCTGATGGTGATGCTTTAACTTATTCGTGGGAAGAAACAAATCTTGGTGTTGCAGGCAACTGGAATTCGGGTAACAAGAATTTTTTTATGTCTTATACTCCTACGCCTACTCCATCACGTTTGTTCCCTAAACAAAGCGTTGTATTAAGTGGAAATTACACAGGCACAAAAGGAGAATATGTTCCTGCAACTCAACAAACTTTACAATTTAGGTTAACTGCCCGCGATAATAAAATGGGCGGCGGTGGCGTTTGTTATGCTATAAATAATGTAACCGTTTCGGGTACAGCAGGTCCATTATCTGTAACTTATCCTGATGCTACTGCGATCGTATGGGGTGTTGGCACGCCACAAACAATTACATGGGCTGTAAATGGTACAAATGCAGCGCCTGTATCCTGCGATTCGGTTAGAGTATTGATCTCTTATAATGGTGGCACAACTTATAGTACATTGCTAGGTTCAACACCAAATGACGGTACCGAATTAATAACAGCACCTACATTAACTGCTACTATTGCTACTTGTAGAATTAAAGTTGAATCGAAAGGAAATATCTTTTATGATGTAAGCAATAATAATTTCACTATTTCAATTAATGTTGGTTTAAATCCATTCTCAAAAAACAATCCTATTGGTTTGGCTGTGTGGCCAAACCCATTTAATAACGAGGTAAACTTTGCTGTAGGAAATTTACAATCAGAAAGCGTAACAGAAGTTAAGGTAATCGATATTTTAGGAAAAGTAGTTGTGCAAAAAAAATATAACAATAAAACAGAACTTAACGAAACACTTGACCTTTCAACTGTAAGCACAGGCGTTTATTTTATTAATGTGACTAACAATAACAGAAGTTCTTATTACAGAGTTGTAAAAAATTAATTTTATTATCTCTTAAGCTATTAAAAAGCCACTTAAATTATTTAAGTGGCTTTTTTTGCTTTCGAGCATTATATACATATGAAGTTTATATTTATTTTCTTCCCTTTCTTGCTCCTTTCTCAGCAACCTAAAAAACCAGATACGGTTTTTTGCGATTGCGAAAAAGCCAGAACTGTTCAATTAAAAGGAAATGTAAAAATTGGTCCAACCATTACTCCTCCAAATAGCGGCGCGGTTAATGAAATAAGTGAGCTAAAACAGAAGACAAAATTTGCGTTTGAAAAGGAACATAATTCTGCCTGGTATAAACTTGTTGTGAGCACGGATGGATTTTTAGTTTTTGATATTATTCCAACAAAAGTAGAAGATGATTATGACTTTATGTTGTTCAAAGGCGTTGCGAAAGGTTTTTGCGATAGTCTACAAAAATTCCGAATAAAGCCGATACGTGCCTGCATCTCGCGCGACAAAGAAGAAATTAAAGGGCTTACCGGCTTAAGTTATAAAGGAAAAAGAGAATTAGTAAAAGAAGGATTAGGTGATGCTTACGCGGTTCCGATCGAAGTAAAAAGTGGGGAGGTATATTATCTTGTATTGGACAATGTTTATAAAAATGGTGCCGGGCATACTATTAGCTTTAGTTTTGAAGAAGTTGTAACTATAAAAGGTAAAGCCGAGGATGAAAATAAAATACCCGTAAAAGCAGAAATTACGATAACAGGTCCTGCCGGTGATACATTAAAAAAAATAATCGCCGATAAAAATGGTAACTATGATTTTGAAGTTGCGTTAAAGCGAAGTCTTAAATATTCTATCAATTTTTACAACGATAGCAATTTTATTGCTTCGAAACAAATTACCACAAAAACAAATAAAGACACGCTTAAAAATATAACAACGGTATTAGCCACTCTTAAAAAAGGAACTAAATATATTGTGCAAAATATTAATTTTTATCCGGGCCAAACCACTGTATTGCCGGGTGCTTATCCTTCATTAAAAAATCTTGTAAAACTCATGCGAAAGAACGAGCGCCTTAAAATACTTGTTGTTGGCCATGTGAATGGTTGTACAGAAAGTCCCTATGTACTTGACAAACTTTCTAAAGGCCGTGCAATTACTATTAAAAAATTTCTCGAAGCAAATTCAATTGATAATGGAAGAATTAAAACAGATGGAAAAGGCTGTTTGGAAATGCTTTATCCCTTTCGTTTATATGACGACGAAATTCCTGAATGGCAACAGGTACTTAACAGAAGAGTCGAAATTTTTATTACAGAAATGTAAAGATCAATACTGAGTTTTCATCTCAACATATTTTAAAAATTCCTGCTTAGTGGTTTCGTTTGCAAATTTTCCTCCATAAAAAGAAGTTACAGTGGCAGAATTTGCGTCCTCAACACCTCTTGAAGAAACGCACAAATGTTTAGCGTCAATTAAAATAGCCACGTCTTCTGTTTTTAAAACAGTTTGTAATTCTTTCGCTATTTGAATGGTTAAACGCTCTTGTACTTGCGGACGTTTAGCAAAATACTGTACAATGCGGTTTAATTTTGAAAGGCCAATTACTTTTCCATTTGAAATATAAGCTACATGCGCTTTTCCAAAAATAGGCACAAAGTGATGCTCGCAATTACTGTAGAAGGTGATATCTTTTTCCACCAGCATCTGATTGTATTGGTATTTATTATCAAATAATTTCGCAATTGGTTTATTAGCAGGATCTAATCCACTAAAAATTTCATTCACATACATTTTCGCAACGCGGTTCGGAGTTCCTTTTAAACTATCGTCAGTAAGGTCTAAGCCAAGTGTTTCCATAATTTCTTTAAAATGGAACTCTATCTTTTTTATTTTTTCGTCGTTACTCATATCAAAGGCATTTTTTTTCATAGGCGTTTCAATACTGGTTCCAATATGTTCGTTCCCGATCTCATCGGCATTTAATTCACTTAACAACGCTGTATCTTCTTTACGCAGGGTATTCAACATAATTTCTTTCTGTTTCATATAACACTATTTTTAATTCGTATTTTTTTTCGATATGGGGCCGTAAAATATTGTAAACAACTATTGCAATATTTTCTGCCGTTGGATTTAGATCTTTAAATTCTTTAGTATCTAAATTTAAATTCTTGTGATCAAATTTTTCTATAACATGTTTATTAACCAGATCGCCTAAAACTTTCAGATCAATTACAAACCCTGTTTTTGGATCAACCACTCCAATTACTTTTACAATTAACTCGTAATTATGTCCGTGATAATTGGCATAATTACATTTACCAAAAAGCAAAGCGTTTTCAGCATCGCTTAATGCAGGATTGTGAAGCCTGTGCGCTGCATTAAAATGTTCTTTTCTATAAACAGCAATTTTCTGCTCCATGTTTTTTTCTTAAATCAGAAATAGGTGGTTAAGCTATACTAATTAATTTTTTATAAACGGTGTGTAAGAAGTTTGCTTACAAAGAGTCTATAAATTTGACATACAATTTTACAAAATTGTTTCCAAGAATAAAGTTAAGGATTCTTTTTAGAAAAAAGGCTAATTGCCGAAGTATTCTACGCAAATACGAGGCGTTTCATATAATTTAACACAATGTAAATCAACACCTTTGGGCAAATGAGGCACTATTTGTTTCCATATAGCAATGGCCAGGTTTTCGGTGCTGGCCAATATGCCCGACATAAAATCAACATCTATATTAAGGTTTCTATGGTCTAATTTTTCGCAAACATGCTCTTGCAAAATAGCGCTCAAAACTTTAACATCCATTAAAAACCCGGTCTCTATATTAACCTCACCCTTTATCGTTACTATTAATTCATAGTTATGTCCGTGCCAGTTAGCATTGGCGCATTTTCCAAAAACCTCAACATTTTTTTCTTCGCTCCAGGTTGGGTTGTACAGTTTGTGTGCCGCATTAAAGTGTTCGTGACGTGTAAGATAAACCATGCCGCAAATTTACGCATGATTTTTGATAATTATAAAAATTACTTAGCGTTATTTACGCTTAATCCTTAATTTTGAGTATGCCTAAGTTTTTAATAGTTGCCGCTACAAAACAAGAGATCCAACCGCTTTTAACGCATTTTAATATCGCTATAACTCCCGACGATGTTTTACTTACGAGTGATAGGACGCCGGATATTTCTGTATTAATAACCGGTATTGGCATGGTTAATACGGCATACAATATGGGCAGGTATTCGCATAATGTATTTGATCATATTATAAATGTTGGTGTTTGTGGTGCTTTTGATCGCGATTTAAAACCTGGTGAAGTTGTAATTGTAGTAGAAGATACAATAAGCGAAATGGGTGCTGAAGACGATAATTTATTTATTAAATATACTGACATGAATTTAGGCGGAACAAATGTTTACAAGCATCATATCCGTTTCCAAAATCCTTCGATGGATCTTTTAAAAAAAGTTAAAGGTATTACCGTTAATAAAGTGCATGGTAATGAAAATAGTATTAAGAACGTATCATCACTTTTTGATGCGCATGTGGAAAGCATGGAGGGCGCTGCTTTTTTCAGAGGCTGCAAAGGGTTATCGCAAAATTATTACCAGCTAAGAGCGGTTTCTAATTATGTAGAAAAGCGTGATAAAAGTAAATGGAATATGCCATTAGCCATAAACAATTTGAATAGTTTTGTTGTTACTCTTATTAAAGACCTCGACAAATGAAACTTACCATAGGATATTCGCCTTGCCCTAATGATTGTTTTATTTTTGATGCGCTCATTCATAATAAAATTGATACAGAAGGTCTGCAATTTGAAGTGCGTTTGGAAGATGTTGAATCACTTAATCAAAAAGCCTTACACGGATATTTAGATATTACAAAACTGAGTTATCACGCTTACGCTTACGCATTAGACCATTATATTTTATTACGGTCCGGCAGCGCGTTGGGTTTTAATTGCGGTCCTTTATTAGTGCATTCTACAAAATTTAAACTCGATCTTGAGAATATGAAGGTGGCAATTCCCGGTAAATTAACTACTGCTAATTTATTATTGTCTATTGCTTTTCCTGATCTTAAAGATAAAAAAGAATATGTTTTTAATGAGATAGAAAATGCCGTTCTAAGCGGCGAAGTAGATGCAGGATTGATCATTCATGAGAACAGATTTACGTATAAAGAAAAAGGACTTGAAAAAATATTAGATCTCGGGGAATATTGGGATGCTATGATCCATGCCCCTATTCCACTTGGTGGCATTGTTGTAAAAAGGGATATGGATCCCGAACTTCAACAAAAAGTAAATCGTTTAATTAAAAAAAGTGTAGAGTTTGCTTTCGATAATCCCGAAAGTTGTATGGATTATGTAAGAGCACATGCACAGGAAATGAGCGAAGAGGTAATGAAAAAACATATTGCACTTTATGTGAACGATTTTTCTATCGATCTTGGTGAAACAGGAATTAATGCCGTTAAATTATTATTTAATAAAGCTAAAGAGCTTAAGTTGTTTAAATATAACAATGAGAAACTGGTGATTGATTAAAAGCCGCAAGCATTAAAACCTGCGGCATTTATTTTTACTTCTTTACGTTATCTTTCATCTTCACATACAAATATTCGCAGGCATTATCACCACAACGGGTAATTTGCATTTTAGTCCCCGTAAGAGCCTCTCTTATTTTATGCATGGTAACAGCTTTTCCGTCCAACACCACAACAACTTCCTTCATTACCCTCTTTTCAGTAAAGGTCTTTAACTTCTCAGCCGATTTTGGTGTAAGAGAAATTGACAATAATTTTTTCGACTCTGTTTGCTGTTCGGCAATTGGTAAACTATCTAATTCTAAAGGAACATACTCAGTTGTATCAATTGCAACTTTTGTAACCTCATCAGGATTAAAAAGTGAATCAAACTTTATTATTACTTGTCCGGTATTTAAAGAGTTAATCTTTGTAGAGTCGTTTCCCAGTTTTACAACCTCATAAAATCCATCGTTAATAAAAAGAGGTTTTGGTGCTTGTGAGCAACTGCTATAAATAAAAATTACAGCTAAAATTAAAATTAGTTTTTTCATTATAATAAGTTTTAAATTAATAGATAATTCATCTCCAAAAAAAAAGGAGACGCTGAATGCTTAAGAAAGGGTTAGGCTAAAGACGGGGTTTCGTCGCTATTTAAAGAAAAATATAAATAATAAAGCCTGGATATATTTGGTGGCTTTATACGTAGAGTGTTTTTTACTTTTGAAATAAAGTTTTTACTCTCTGTATTTGCATTAAAAACCACAAAATTATTCTGAGGATCATTTGAAGAACTTATTTGTTTTTTAAAAGAAGAATTTAAATTACTGTTTCCGAAGACAATTGCGCTAACCTCTTTTATTATTGATGTAGAGTTTGACTTTCGTTCTTCTGTATTTTTAGAAATGCCAAACGACTTATTTGAAAAAGAAAAAAGAAGAATTAAAAAAGACAATAATAAAATAGTCTCTTTAAAACGTGTTGTATTTTCTTTTTGCGGTTTCACAATACAAATATAATACAAAATACACCTATTTTATCCTTTCCCACTTCTGAAACCTAAAATCGTACTTATTCTTTTCATCCGCTTTATGAGGTTCCTGCCATACGAGTTTAAATTCTCTCTCATTTATCTCCGGAAAAAAAGTATCGGCTTCAAATTTATGGTCAATAACTGTTCTGTAAATTTCAGTGATATATTCCATTGATACTTTAAAGATCTCGGCGCCACCGGTTATAAAAATTTTCTCTTCTGTCAAATATTTTAACGCTCCATCTACCGAATGAAAGATCTCAGCTCCATCTACTTTATAATCGCCGCTACGGGTAATAATAACATTTTTTCTTCCAGGCAATAAGCGTCCAATACTTTCATAGGTTTTGCGGCCCATAATTATTGGACAACCCATTGTTGTAGCCTTAAAAAATTTGAGGTCGGCAGGTAAATGGCAGAGCAATTGATTGTCTTTACCAATACCATTATTTAAATCTGTTACAACTATAGCTGCTATTATCATAATAAACTTATTTTTGTAAAGTGAGTGCTCTAAAAATAATAACACAAACCTATTTAAATAAGTTTAGCAATACAACAAAACTTATTAGGGAAACAATTAACAAGACCTGTAAACAGATCGTTATCATTCCTTCTTATTGTGAACCTGAGCTTGAAAAAACACTTAATTCTTTATTGAATTGTGTTCAACCAACTATTATTACAGAAGTAATTATTGTTTTAAATTGTGCCCAAGGTGATGCGGAGGCAAAAGAATTTCATAAAAAGCAGAAAACCGAACTTGAACAACTATTTACCGTTAACGGGAATTTGGTCTTTCATTTTATTTTGGCGGATGATCTTCCAGCAAAACATGCCGGTGTTGGTTTAGCCAGGAAAATTGGAATGGATGAAGCAATAAGGCGTTTTGAAGAAATTGAATATGATGGTTTATTGGTTTGTTTGGATGGCGATTGCACGGTGAATAAAAATTATTTAGTTGAACTTGAAAAACTAGCTACGAATCCTGAAACATATAATACAATTTGTCTGCATTTTGAGCACGATATTGAAAACGAAAAAGATGAAACGCTAAAAAAAGGCATTATTTATTACGAATTATTTTTGCGTTATTATAAAGAAGCGTTAGCTTATTGTAAATTTCTTTATGCTTTTCAAACCATTGGTAGCAGCATGGCGGTTAAAGCAAGTATTTATTGCAAGGCCGGCGGCATGAATAAACGAAAAGCCGGTGAAGATTTTTATTTTTTAAACAAGGTCTTTCATTATGGTAAAGTAATTGAATTAAATACTACTATTGTTTACCCAAGCTCACGCATAAGTACACGTGTGCCTTTCGGTACGGGCAGAGCTCAACAAAATTTTATTGATAAAAAAGATGAGATCTTTGAAACATACTCTTTTCAAAGCTTTGAAGATCTGAAACTGTTCTTTTCTTACGATCTGTATGAAAGTTCTTTTGATCTGAATTCAGTTCCGCCATCCATTAAACATTTTTTAGTGGAAAATAATTTTGAAAATAAACTCAATGAAATAAAAAATAACACTACTTCAAAACAACAATTTCAAAAACGTTTTTTTGATTGGTTTGATGCCTTTATGCTTTTAAAGTTCATTCATTTTGCAAGAGATAATTATTATCCTAACAAAGCTGTTGGCTCAGAAGCCACGGCCCTATTAAAGAAAAAAGAAAATTCGTTTCCAACAACAAATGAAAAAGATCTGCTTATTTATTTGCGTAAAATTCAAATAAAATTATCTAACTTTAATTAATGGAAGGCGACATTCTTATAGCACATCCTTTATTGCAGGATGGTTTTTTTAACCGCTCGGTGGTGTATATTACCAATCACGGTTCAATTGAATCGCTTGGTTTTGTTTTAAACTTTAAAACCGATTTTAGACTGCGTGATGTGAAGCCTGAAATAAAGAACGGTAATTTTCCCATATACGAAGGTGGCCCGGTTGCAAAAGACCAACTTTTTTACATTCATAGGCTGGGTAATGATCTTAGCGATTCGGTTAAAATAAAGGATGATATTTATTTTGGCGGCGATTTTTACGAGTTAATGCATTTAATAGAACATGGCAAAGTAAAATCGTACGATGTGCGCTTTTTTGCCGGCTACAGTGGCTGGGCAGAAGGTCAGTTAGAAAATGAGATCAAGAACAAACATTGGTTGATCAATAAAAATGTTGAATCAGGGTTTTTTGGTAACGAGGCCGAAGATCTTTGGCGTTTACAATTAAGCGAAATAAAAAACACATACAGCATCTTTGCCGATTTTGGAAATGACCCCTCTGTGAATTAATTTAACCACATAGGCACATAGAAAAAGAAAAGGATAAGATTTAATTAAGAAGACCATAGAAATACTTCGCCTAAGGCGAAGTGTTATGTAAGCTCTTTAAAATTTTGAAGTCATAAAAAACTATGTGTCTATGTGGTTAATTTTTTGTTTGCAAGAATTAATCCTTACTCATCATATCTACTCTTTCTTTGATCTTAACAGGAAATCGCTTTTTTAAATAAAATTTGCCGGCTTTAAGATCGCCAATTACTTCAATCATTCCCTTTCCACCACCGCCAACTAATTTCATTACATCCATTGGATTGGCATCTTTAAAATTACTTTTTAAATTAAAGCTATAAGTCTTTTCTGTATTCGCCGCTATGCGTACACGTTTTGAAAGTTTTGCTTTACCTAAATTTATGCCGCTATAAATAACATCAAACTCGCTTCTGTAAATTGAAAAGCCCATTTGATTTGGATTTTTAATTCCTAACAAAATATCGGCATCAATTCCTTGCGGACCAATTTTATTGATCTTAAAACCCTTTACACCGGTGCACTGCGCTTCTTTAAAATCTTTACAACTAGTAAAGAAGATCATTGAAATAATTATAAGAATAAAAAATTTAATTAGTTTCATGCTTCTTTGGTTTAATTAATGCCATAATACTTGCCAATACCCAAACACTTTCTAAAACAACAAAAGGCCAAAACTGTATCATATAACTTGAAATGCCTGCCATGGCTGCGCCCAAAATGTTTAGAAGAAGGTAGCTTGTTGATTCAGGCGTTATTTTCTTTGCAATATTTAATGCAAAAGCAATTAATAAAAGAGTAACGCCTATGGTTCCTATCCAATCACTTAAGCTCATATTTTTTAAAAAATTATTTAGCTGAGAGCTCGGTATAATATTTATAAAATAAAGGGATAGTTTCTATGCCTTTATAAAAATTAAACAAGCCGTAATGCTCGTTTGGCGAATGCAATGCATCCGAATCTAAACCAAAGCCTAATAAGATACTATCTAATCCTAACTCCTGTCTGAATAAAGCAACAATTGGAATACTACCACCACCGCGTGTTGGTACAGGTTTTTTACCATAGGTTTCCTGCATAGCCATGCTTGCTGCTTTGTAACCATTGTTATCTGAACTTAAAAAATAAGGCTCGCCACCGTGATGTGGTTTAACTGTAACCTTAACTGATTTTGGCGCAATGCTCTCAAAATATTTTTGGAAAATAGCACTTATCTTATCAGAGTTTTGATTAGGTACTAAACGCATACTTATTTTAGCAGATGCTTTTCCCGGTAAAACCGTTTTTGCACCTTCGCCCGTATAACCGCCCCAAATACCATTCACATCTAAGGTTGGGCGAATACCAGTACGCTCAATAGTTGTATATCCTTTCTCACCGTGTACATCATCTACCTTAAGATCTTTTTTAAAATCATTCAGATCAAAAGGAGCTTTTGCCATTTCAGCGCGCTCTTCAGCACTCAACTCCATCACATCTGCATAAAAATCAGGAATAGTAATGTGGTTATTTTCATCATGACAACTCGCGATCATTTTACATAAAATATTTATCGGGTTGGCAACACCTCCACCATACACACCACTGTGTAGATCGCGGTTTGGGCCAACTACCTCTACTTCCATATAAGCTAAGCCGCGTAAACCGGTATCAATACTTGGTGTATCGTTAGCAATTATTGAAGTATCAGAAATTAAAATAATATCTCCTTTTAATTTTTCTTTGTTCTTAATTATCCAGGGACCAAGACTTGGTGAACCAACTTCTTCTTCACCTTCTATCATGAACTTAACGTTGCAAGGCAACGTATTTGTTTTCATCATTAGTTCAAAAGCCTTAATGTGCATATACATCTGGCCTTTGTCATCGCACGCACCGCGAGCAAAAATAGCACCTTCAGGGTGAATATCAGTTTTCTTAATAACCGGTTCAAAGGGTGGCGAATTCCATAATTCTAAAGGATCTGCAGGTTGCACATCGTAATGACCATACACAACAACCGTTGGTTTTTTAGGATCGATCATTTTCTCACCATAAACCACTGGAAAACCGTTGGTTTGGCATAACTCCACTTTATCTGCGCCGGCTTCAATTAACCGTTGCTTAACTGCTTCAGCAGTTTTAATTACGTCTGCATTATACGTGCTATCAGCACTTACAGATGGTATTCTTAACAGATCTAAAAGTTCGTTCAAAACGCGTTCTTTGTTTTGATCTAAATAAGCATTAATTGTAGATTTTTCCATAAAAAAATAAAGGTTAAAGGTAAGGTTTTGACCGACATATAAAAAGAAAAAATAAGACCCTTTTAGGGGGATTTTGAGGCACTGAACTGATTGATATTTAGGTAAACAACACAATACCCATACTAAAATTCTAAGTTTAGTCTGCGTTAAAGTGAATAATAAATTTCGTATCTTTAATTACCTTTTATGAATTTAAAAAGTTTATTTAAACTATTTGCAGTATTTACAATTGCCATTTTAACTGGCTGTAGAAAAGATGTTGCTGTCCCAACAACACCAACAACACCATTTATTGAATATCGAGAATCCTTTGTCGGCAATTATTTAGGCTCACACTTATCTTTTACTACAGTTTTTCATACCGGGGTAAGTTTATACGAGCCCTATGATTCAACTTTTATACCGCAAAATTATTTGGTCACTGTTCAAAAATCTACTTCATCCGATTCAACTTTAGTACTAAATTATTTTGGCATGAATTCCGTTCCTTCAAGCACTAATAATTTTAAAATTCTGGGTAATGGAAAATACTCTTATTATAGTGGCATCGGAAAATATACCAAAAGTTATTCGATCACTTTTCGAAATGATTCATTATATGTATCTGAAGGTACTTATAATGCTATATCTCCTTTGACTACCTATAATAGCATCAGTCAATTTAAAGGTGTAAAACAATAGTTTTAATGAAGCTATTTGTATTACTTTTGTAACAGAATGAGTTCAGTTAAAACAGCCTTTATCTCTTTTACCGTTTTATGCTGTAATGCGATATTTGCACAAATTCAAAATATTAAAATAAGCAGCCAGTTTGAGCCCGAAGAAGTTACCATTGCCATTAATCCAAAGAATACTCAGCAAATTATTGCAGGAGCCAATCTTGCAAGTTATTATTATAGTAACGATGCCGGTTTTACATGGCAACGTAATGGTTTAACCTGCAATGAATTTAACGTGTATGGCGATCCCATGGTGTTTTGGGATACTGCGCAAACTGCTTTTTATATGCACCTTTCATTTCCAAATCCAAAAATAACACCAGGGGCTAGTTGGGTAGACAGGATAGTGCTAAACAGATCCACCGACTTTGGAAAAACATATCCTAACTGTTCGGCTGTTGGTAAGAACGAGAAAAAAGTACAGGATAAACATTGGGCTTGTGTTGATGAAAGAACAAATACCTTTCATGTATCGTGGACACAATTTGATGTATACGAAAGTTCTGATCCTAAAGACACTTCCATTATTCGATATTCTCATTCAAAAGATGGTGGCCTTACCTGGGCAGAACCAAAAAAAATAAGTGCCTTTACCGGCGATTGTGTTGATAGTGATAATACAGTTGAGGGCGCAACACCCTGCGTAGGGCCAAATGGCGAGATCTACATTGCATGGGCCGGCCCAAAAGGATTGGTATTTCAACGATCGTTGGATGGCGGAACTACTTTTCTAAAAGAAGAAAAAATAATTACATCCATTAAAAATGGTTGGGACTATAAAATAAATGGTGTTCAAAGAGCTAACGGTTTACCCTTTACAGCATGCGATAATAGTAACGGACCTAACCGCGGACGAATTTATGTTTGTTGGGGAGATGAAAAGAATGGCGAAAAAAATAAAGATGTTTTTTTGGTGTACAGTGATGATAAAGGCGAAACATGGACAGAACCAATTCTTATCACTTATAGACCAAACCATAAAGAACAATTTATGCCCTTTATGACAGTGGATCAAAAGACCGGTTACGTTTATGTTTTATATTACGACCGACAAAATTATGCGGATAACTTAAGCACTGATCTTTATTTAGCAGTAAGCAAAAATGGATTAAAATTTGACTATTATAAAGTAAATGAAACTTCATTTAAACCGGCTAAAGATGTTTTTTTTGGTGATTATATTGGATTGAGTGCCGTTAAAAATAATATCCGTCCTATTTGGATGCAGATGGATGAAAAAAAACAACTCAGCATTTACACTGCAATAATTAATGACAGTGCTTTAGCGAATTACAAAAAAAAATATGTGAGTGAAATTACACTTGAGAAAACTTTTAAATATGCGCCCAAACTTAAAATAAATTATACGGCAAATAACAATGTAGTTTTAACTGCCGCCATTACAAAACCACTTGATGCAAGTTTTGAAAAAATAGTTGTAAACGATCTTAAAGTTAAAAAGGGAAATAACGTACTAACCATCGATTCTAAAAAATTAGGTTTACCAAAAGGAAATTATGTGTTGACTCTATATTATAACGGCACTAACGAATTTGTTTGGATAACCGAAGAATAATACATGAAAAAAATATTCATTTTTATATTTATTTTTTTTGGGTTTAGCGGTTTAGCCCAGCGCATTGCCAATTTAAACGTGTTTCTTGCAGGCTCAAGTGTGGGCGTAAAATTTACTGTTTCTAAAGGCACTTCGTGCAATGGTTATATTATTTGGCATAGCGCCGACTCAGTAAATTTTACACAGGTTTATAATTATCCAGGCATTTGTGGCAATACAGCAACCGATGAAAATATAAGTTTTTTGCACTCTAACCCGATCATTAACGTAAATAATTATTATAAAGTAGACCTTGTTCCAATTGAAACCTCAACTATAAAAAGGATTTTTGTGGCAGAGATCCTTAACAGTAGTTTGATCATTTATCCAAATCCGGTTATTACAATTTCAGATATGTTAACTGCCAGAATATACAGCGCAAATAACACAAAAGTTACCGGGTTCATCTTTAATCAAAAAGGAAATCTCATAAAAGAAATAGATCTTACTACTCAATTCGATCTGCTTACCATTGGTGTGGCTGAGCTTAATAATGGTCTCTACCTTCTTAAGTTAAATGACGGCCAAAGATCTTATTCATCTAAATTTATTATTAATAGGTAAATGGAAGTAAGGGCAGATACTTATTTGTGGGCCATTCGCATGTACAAATCGCGCACGCTTGCATCTGAAGCCATTAAAGGCGGCAAAGTAAAACTGGATGGTGATAATTTTAAACCCTCACACATTGTAAAAATTGGTGAACATTATACACTTACGATTGGCGATACAAAAAAAGTAGTTGAAGTAACGGCATTAATTGAAAAACGTGGAAATTTTGAGCTCGCCCAAAAACATTATAAAGATCATTCGCCCCCGCAAACCAAACAAGAAAAATTAGATTCAGTTTTCTTTAATTCAAATGTTAAACGTTTAAAAGGTTCTGGCAGACCTACCAAAAAAGATCGACGTGATATGAACGATTTTGGTTCTCTTTAATAATTTTACTAGCTTTAATCATGCTTAAGCAGTTTATTTTATTTTTTACTTTTTTATTTTCATTAAAAATGAATAAAATTAAATTCCTATTTGCCGTCTTTCTTTTGCTTGCCATGCCGGTAAAATTTGCCTGCCAGAATTCTTCATCCAAAAAAATAGATTCACTGGAAAAAGTAATTAACGCAAGCCAAGGCAAAAAAAAGGCAGATGCATTAATTGTTCTGGCTGGAGAGTATATTGATATAGACCCAAAAAAAGGTATTTCAATTTCAAAAGAAGCATTGAAAATAAGTGAAAATGAAAATTATACTGATGGACTTGCTTTATCATATATGGCAATAGCCATTTTTCAAACAGAAGCCAAGGCAATTGAGCAACAATTTAATGCAGGTTTTGAGCAAACGTTAAAAAGCACTAATGTTACAACAATTAAAAAAACCATTAATATTCTAAAATTTTTGTTCGAAGAAAAAAATCACAAAAAAATTCCAATTTACCTTGATAAATTACTGCCATCAGTAAAAAAAATAAATAATGCAGAACTCCTTGCTAAAATTTATCGCGAAAAAGCTTATTATTTTTATGGCATAGGAAATTATGATCAATCTATAGATCAATTTAAGCTTGCACTTGCCGAATACAAAAAAGCAAAAAAAGGTTCCGAAACTGCAGGTATGACAATGAATATTGGTGTGTTGTACTTTAAAGCGTCTCAATTAGATAGCTCATTAAAATTTTACAACGAAGCGAAAGTTTTCTTTGAAAAAAATAAAGATCTTAAAAATGAAGCAAGCGCCATTACAAATATAGCTATGACATTAGAAAAACTTGGACGAGTTCCGGATGCATTGATCCTTTTAAAAACAGCTGAAAAAAAATATGCAGCAGCAAAAGCCCAGGGCTTGCTAGCCGATCTTTACGAGATCATTGCAACCACCTACCAGGATCTTGGGGATCTTAACACCGCTATTAATTATACATTTAAATCCGCAAACATAAGAGAGTTACAAAAAGACACCTCTATGCTTTGTAATTCATACACAAATTTGGCTCAGATCTACTTCAGCCTAAATAATTACGATCGCAGCGAATACTATTCAAAAAAAGGGATAGAAATATCCATCAAAAAACATAAAAAAGAAGTTCTTGCATCAGGTTATTCAAACCTGGGGCTTTTGTTTAATGAAAAAAATATGCCTGATAGCAATTTATACTATCAAAAATTATCCTTAAAAATAAGAGAAGAAATGGGAATGGAGATTGAAATGGCTGAAAGTTACAATAACATTGCCTGCTATTATTTTGATTCGCAAAATTATGCTACAGCCTCTTTTAATTATAAAAAAGCTATTGAACTTTCTGAAAAAAATAATAGCCTTGAAAAATTGCCTAACTATTTAAAAGGGCTTGCGAAGTGCTTTTTAACCGATCTAAAATATAATGAGGCGTTACCACTTTTACTAAAAGCCGAAAAAATTCTATTGATCTCAAAACGTCAGGTGGAGTTACTGGAAATATATGAAAATATAGCAATATGCTATAACGGTATAAATAACTTTAAGATGGCGTACCGGTATTTGAATATGAATAAACAACTAAATGATTCAATTTTTGACACTCAAAAAAGTAAAACAAATGCTGAATTACTTGAAAAGTATGAAACCGATAAAAAACAAAAAGAAATTAGTTTATTGACAAAAGACAAGGAACTAAAAAACCTACAATACAAACAGCAACAGGAGAATTTAAACCAACAACGAAAATTATTAATAATTGCATTGATATGTTTTATTTTACTTTCGTGCTTAGCTTTCTTTTTATTTAAAAGTAATCGTGAAAAAAAATTCGCAAATAAAATAATTTTAAGTCAAAAATTAGAAGTGGAGGCGCAAAAAGAAATTGTTGAAGAAAAAAATAATGAGATAATTGACTCAATACATTATGCGAAAAAGATTCAAGATGTTTTATTGATCAACACCTCGCTTATTACAAAAAATTTTGATGATAGCTTTATTTTATTTAAGCCAAAAGATATTGTTAGTGGCGATTTTTATTGGGGAGTTGAAAAAGAGGATTTATTTTTTATTGCGGCATGCGATAGTACAGGGCACGGTGTACCCGGTGCGTTTATGAGCCTTTTAAATATGTCGTTTTTAAATGAAGCAATAAAAGAAAGAAATATTCTAAGTCCCGATAAAATACTAAATTATGTAAGGGAGCGGTTAATTGAAACAGTTTCGAAAGATGGTGCGCAAGATGGAATGGATGGAGTTGTAATTTGTTTTGATCGCAAGAAAAATAAAATGAGTTATGCAGCAGCTCATAACCCTCCTATCATTATAAGAGAAAAAACTTTGTTACCCCTCCGATCTGATAAAATGCCAATTGGGAAAGGCATAAAAACTGAGTCCTTTCAATTATTTGAATTAGAGATCAAGCCACAGGATATGATCTATCTTGTAACAGATGGTTTTTATGATCAGTTTGGTGGGCCAAAAGGGAAAAAACTAAAACAAAAAAATTTACTCCCGTTATTAATAGATGCCAGCAATACAAACTGCAAAAACCAATTAACCACACTTAGTAATTATTTTGATACATGGAAAGGTAACTTAGAGCAGATTGACGACGTTACAATTATAGGATTAAAAGTATAGGAAGCTCTACGATAATAGATAAGCTATAACTAATAATGTACCTATAATTAGTTTTGATAATTTTCCCGATAAAAATCTCGAAACAGGGTCTAACTTAATTTCCTTTGAATACATGGCTTTATATTTAAAAGTTAATGTATAAATAGGCATCAAATCTTATTCCTGTTTTTAAGGGGGTTTATACTGTTAAATAACGAGGATTTTAACAAAAGATACAAAAGGTGATGCGGAAAATTATCCACAGTGTATAATAGCCGGGGTATTTGGTTACATTTGGAGCGGGACTAATAATGGAACTTAAAAAATATAAATACATACATCTTTTTATTTTTTTACAAGATATTCGTAAACTTTCTGTAAAAGACGATTTTAATGCCCGGCTTTCAGAATTACTTACAAAACAAAAAGCGAATGAGGATTTTCAAAAAGAATTAAAAGATTTTACAACTCTGTTTCTTGAAAAGGCTTTTTTTGTAAATGCCTTTACGGATTACGGTATTAATTCAAGCCTTGGCTTTTTTTCAGAATTAATTAAACGCATTAAATATAAATTCTTCCCGCCTTTAACTAATAAAACAGAGTTAAGTAATTTTCTTTCGTTTTTATTTGGTAATAAAAATAACGATTGGGTAAATAAAATAGATGAAGTTAACTGGTCGAGGATATTTTCTTTTCTTATCCTTAAAAATTCATACTACCAGTCTAATTTTAATATGCAAATTAAAAATGCATTGGTGATCTTATCGCACCGTTTAGTTACGCTTGGGGTAGATCCTTACATTGTGCTAAAATTACCCGAAGCTGATGACACGAATTCTCCTTTTTTTGAATTAAACAGGGCAATTAACGAATTTGTTGAAACAGAGGATGATTCTGCCGAAAAAGAACAAAAAAGTACTGTTGTGCTTATTGAATTACACCGTTGCGAGAGAATATTTCAAGGACTCGTTGCAGAAAAAGATAACATGGGCACCAGCTTACACTTAACTTTTTTAATAAAACGTGCCGAGCAACATATTAAACGCATACGTATATTGATGCATATTTTTTCGGCAGATAAAGAGATAAAACACTCCGCTGCAAAAAAGCTTGCCTATTCTTTACTAAGGGCCAATGCGGAAAAATACAGTGTAAAAAAATTCGTCAAAACTAATACAGGATTGTTAGCTTCACGAATAATGAGCCACACTTCTGAAAAAGGAGAAGATTATATTGGCTTTTCAAGAAATGAAAATAAAAAATTATTTCGCTCTGCTATGGGTGGCGGTTTAATTGTTGTATTCCTTGTATTCATAAAACATTATATCCATCAGTTACAATTATCATTATTTTTTGAAGGTCTATTATTTGGGTTAAACTATGGCTTCGGATTTGTATTGATGCATTTTTTGCATTTTACTTTAGCTACTAAACAGCCTGCTATGACAGCGTCATACATTGCAGGTAATTTAGGTGATAAAAACAACCGAAATAATGTGACGCCCGTTTTAAAACAGATCATCAAAAGTCAATTTATATCTTTAGCAGGAAATTTAATAATTGTGCTACCACTTTGCTTTTTAGTTGCTTTTACATTAAAATATTTTTTCCAATATCAATTTTTTGATTACCCAGTTGCAAATCAACAATTTCAATCCAATCATCCGCTTTTGAGTTTATCTTTATTTTACGCTTTTATTACTGGAATATTTTTAACATGTGCTGGAATCATCACCGGCTATTACGATAACAAAGTTGTTTTTGCCGATTTTGCCGAGAGAATAAAAAAACATCCAAGGTGGTCGCAAAAATATTCACCGGCATTTCTTTCAAAAGTTGGTGCCTTCGTGGAAAAAAATCTTGGTGCTATTATTGGTAATATGTTTTTAGGGCTTATTTTAGGGAGTGCGGGAAATATCGGAACTTTTTTAGGATTGCCTTTTGATATCAGGCACATAACAGTTTCTTCAGGAAATTTTGGAATTGCTTTAGGATCTGTTTACGTTTACCATATTGCAGAACTGATAACCATTTTTATTGGCATTTTACTTATAGGAATAATAAATATTTTCTCGAGTTTTTTATTCTCTTTTATCCTTGCTTGTACATCGCGTAACTTATCCGCAAAAGAATCAATAAAAATACTGTACGTTTCGCTGATCGCAGCAAGAAGAAAAAACTAAATTATTTGTTTCTACGCAGTAGTTGCATTCTTTATCACACCCAATTCTTTTCCAACTTTAGCAAAAGCCGCAATAGCTTTATCTAAATGTTCTTTTTCGTGAGCCGCACTTAATTGCACACGAATACGCGCTTTATCTTTTGGTACAACTGGAAAGAAAAATCCGATCACATAAATTCCTTCATCTAATAATTTTGCGGCAAAGGTTTGCGCTAATTTTGCATCGTATAGCATCACAGGCACAATAGCACTATCACCATCTTTAATTTCTAAGCCTGCTGCTTTAATTCCTTTTTTAAAATAATCTACATTCCACTCTAATTTATCGCGTAATGTTGTTGTCTCTGTTAATATATCAAACACCGCTAAGCTTGCACCCACAATACTTGGCGCTAATGAATTACTAAATAAATAGGGACGAGAACGCTGACGTAACAGTTCAATAATTTCTTTTCTGCCAGATGTAAAGCCACCCATGGCACCACCTAAGGCTTTTCCAAGAGTACCGGTAATAATGTCGACACGACCAATTACATTTTTAGCTTCAATAGTTCCTCTTCCCGTTTTACCAATAAATCCACTGGCGTGACATTCGTCAACCATTACCAATGCATTGTATTTATCAGCTAAGTCACAAATTTTATCCAATGGCGCCACAAATCCATCCATGCTAAACACACCATCTGTAACAATAATTCTATTACGTTGTGCCTGCGCTGCTTTTAGTTGTTCTTCCAGATCAGTCATGTCGCAATTCTTGTAACGGTAACGTTGCGCTTTACATAAACGCACCCCGTCAATAATACTGGCGTGATTTAATTCGTCGCTGATAATTGCATCCTGTTCATCAAACAGGGGTTCAAATACACCGCCATTTGCATCAAAGGCAGCAGCGTATAAAATTGTATCTTCTGTGCCTAAAAAATCGGCTATCTTTTTTTCTAATGTTTTATGAATATCCTGTGTGCCGCAAATAAAACGCACAGAGCTCATGCCAAAACCATGACTGTCTAATGCCTTTTTAGCTCCATCTATCACTTTTGGGTGAGATGAAAGGCCCAAATAATTATTGGCGCAAAAAATAATAACATCTTTACCGTTTACCTTTACCACAGCATCCATTGGCGTCGTAATAACGCGTTCGCGCTTAAATAAACCATTGCTTTCAATTTCAGCTAATGTTTTTTGCAGTTGTTCTTTTAATTTGCCGTACATAATTTTAGTATTTTTACAGCTATAAATTTACAAAAGTTTTATCAGACCACTATGACTTATATAATTTCGGGCATACAACAGGTTGGAATTGGCGTTGCCAATGTTAATGAGGGTTTTAAATGGTATAATAACCATTTTGGTATGGATGTGCCTGTTTTTGAAGAGGCTGCCGAAGCTAATTTAATGCTGCCCTACACCGGTGGCAAACCCCACAAACGCCATGCTATTTTAGCAATTAATATGAAAGGCGGCGGCGGTTTCGAGATCTGGCAATATACTAGTCGTACCCCACAAGCGGCGGCATTTAAACCTCAGCTTGGAGATCTTGGTTTGTTTTGCGCTAAAATGAAGACCGAAAATGTAAAAGCCTCTTACGATTTTCTAAAGTCGAAGAATGTAAAATTACTTGGCGGCATTACAAAAAACCCGGTTGGCAAAGAACATTTTTTTATGGAAGATGCCTTTGGTAATTTATTTGAAATTATTGAAGATGACCGCTGGTTTGGAAAAGGTTTAAGAGAAACCGGCGGACCAATTGGAATGATCATTGGGGTGAGCGATATTGAAAGATCAATAAAATTTTATTCAACTGTTTTAGGTTACGACAAAGTACTTTTTAAGGGCGAAAATAGTTTTACTGATCTTGCTGTATTACCAGGCGGCGCAGTAACTGCCAAGCGCGCCATTTTAACGCATAGTAAGGAACGCGTTGGGCCCTTTTCAAAATTATTTGGGAATAGTTTTATAGAATTAGTAGAAGCAAAGAACTATACACCGCGTAAAATTTTTGAGAACCGTTTTTGGGGCGATCTTGGTTTTATACATTTATGTTTTGACATTAAAAATATGCCGGCCTTAAAAACGGCTTGCGAAGCAGCCGGACATCCTTTTACAGTTGATGGCGGTGCCGGTTTTGAAATGGGCGAAGCGGCCGGGCACTTTACTTATATTGAAGACCCGGATGGCGCTTTAATAGAGTTTGTAGAAACCAAAAAAATACCGATCATGAAAAAATGGGGCTGGTATTTAGATCTTAAGAAACGTGCGCCCGAAAAGCCGCTTCCTAATTGGATGCTGAAGGCTTTGGGGATGAATAGAAAAAAAGTATAACTACTTTTAACGAATCCTTGGCACATCCTTTGCGTATAAAAGGTATATGAAATTACATTATATACTTTTTTTATTTTTTATTTCATTTAAAGCCTTACCGCAGGAGATAGTTTCTTCTTCTACATCTATCGAATCTTGTCTTGATAAGAACGATTGTTATACTATCAAAGGTCCCTCTTATTTATTTTATGATGAAAGCAAAAACAACTTCTACTTAAAAATAGACTTTGCCGATTATCAAATTCCGGGAGATACAAGCGAAACCTGGCTATACAACACAAAAGACAGTTGCCTGTATTTTAGGGCCGAACTCCAAAAAGAAATGTTCCCTCCATTAAGCAATCAAAACACCAAAAGCTTTAAATTGAATGGACAAATATTTTTTAATAATAAATGGCGCGATCAAACCATTGAGTTAAATATTTTTAGTTCAGAGAATAGTATCGTAAACACAAGTAACACAAATAGTAATTTTAAATACGATAATTACAAAGTAACTTTTAGCTTACCATTTGTACCAAAAGATTTTAAAACGTACAAAAAGCTCTATTACATTAACCAAACTCTTTCTATAAACGTTACCCTTGGTCGTATAAACCTTTTACAGCCTGGTATGCAGAATCTTTTAGCAGATATTTATTACCAACCTACGCGATAAATTCTAACCACATAGGGCGCATAGCTTTTTATAAACCAAATTCATAAAAGCACACATAGAGATTGCTTCGCTAAGCGAAGCAATCTCTATGTTTTCTATTTTTAAATTGCTGCACACTCCTTTGATCCTCTATGTTTCTATGTGGTTTAATCTTTAATTATAGTGTTTTTTCACTACCTTTGGGGCGTGATAAAGATCGGCCCTAAAATAGAACTTCCTGATTTCCCTTTATTACTTGCACCGATGGAGGATGTGAGCGATCCGCCTTTTCGTTTGGTTTGCAAACAATATGGCGCTGATTTGATGTATACTGAATTTATCAGCAGTGAAGGACTTATTCGCGATGCTATTAAAAGCCGCAAAAAACTGGATATTTTTGATTACGAGCGTCCCATTGGCATTCAAATATTTGGCGGCGATGAAGAAGCCATGGCCCTTTCAGGAAAAATTGTAGATGCCGCTAACCCAGATATTGTGGATATTAATTTTGGTTGCCCTGTAAAAAAAGTGGTTTGCAAAGGTGCAGGCGCGGGGGTTTTAAAAGATATTGATCTAATGGTGCGTTTGACCAAAGCCGTTATAAAAAGTACTTCTTTGCCCGTTACTGTTAAAACCCGTTTGGGTTGGGATGATGCTACCATTAATATTATGGAAGTGGCAGAACGTTTACAGGATATAGGCATACAGGCGTTATCGATCCATGGACGTACGCGCCAGCAAATGTATAAAGGTTCCGCCAACTGGAAATACATTGCAGAAGTAAAAAATAATCCCCGCATCAAAATTCCAATTTTTGGTAATGGCGATGTGGATAGTCCCGAAAAAGCTTTAGAATATAAAAACAATTACGGCATTGATGGAATTATGATCGGTCGCGCGGCCATTGGTTACCCATGGATCTTTAACGAGATAAAACATTTTTTTAAAACAGGAGAGCATTTGGCGAAACCAACTATTGTAAACCGTGTGGAAGTTTGTAAACTGCATTTACAAAAATCGGTTGAATGGAAAGGCGAAAAATTAGGCTTGCTTGAAATGCGTAATCACTACTCTAATTATTTTAGAGGCATTCCTAATTTTAAAGACACTCGCACAAAATTAGTAACACTTAATTCTTCTGCAGAATTATTTGAGTTACTGGATTCGGTGAGCCAAATGCCCGAATTACAAGCGCTGTAAGGTCTTACAGATCTTTTTAATTTATTTTAATTTATAGTTTATTGCCGCTTGGCATGATTTTATATTGTATTTATATAATTAAAAATAAAATTATGGCTATTTTAAAAAAGAAGAATTCCGCAGTCAAAAAAAGTGAGACTCCTGCCAAGAAAAAAGAAGAGGGCAGCGCTTTGCGAAACACCGGCGAAAAATCCAATAAAGAAAGAAACAAAGATGAGCAACATAATAAAGGCGGGCATCTAAAAAACAATAAAGGAACAGGAAAAGGCTTTGACGGACCAAATTATTATGAAACCGAACAGCCACCGCAAAAAGATTCAAAAAGCATAAATAAAAAAAAGTAAAAACCCTACAATAAAATGCAGGGTTGGTTTTTACTGAATTGGGAAATTTATTTCCCGTTTTAACTTGTTTCTCAAATTTCAAAATCAAAAGTGCCATTATATTCACAAAATAAGCTGGCACAATTTTTTAATGTTATTTGTTATAATTTTAAAAAAAGAAAATATGATCCTATTAAAAAAAATAACAAACTGTCTTACAATTTTAGGTTTAACAGTTGCCTTAACGACCTCTTGCTCAAATGAAAAAGACCCTAAAGAAGTTGCTGAAGAAACAAATGACCAAAACCTAACTGAAAAAGAAGAAAAAGGCGCTGACCATTTAGTAGAAGCGTACTCTGCTAATATGTATGAAATACAAGCTTCGGAGAATGCAGCCTTGAACGCTTCAACTGCTGAAGTAAAAAAAATTGCGACAATGATGATAGAAGCACATGGCAAAATGAATGTGGATATTGAAAAATTAGCCGCAACAAAATCTGTTGCACTTCCAAATGATCTTACAGATGATCAAAGAAAAGACATTGAAAAACTTACTGAAAAAAATGGTGTTGATTACGATAAGGTTTACATTTCTAAAATGAAAGATAAACACGAAGACGCCCTTGACATGCTTAATAAAGTTTCCGAAAAATGTGATGATTCTGAAATTAAAGCCTGGGCTCAAAAAACAGCGCCTGAAGTTAGTGCGCATTTAGAAATGGTGAAAGCAGCAGAAGATAATTTAAAGAATAGATAATACGAAATAAATTAAAAAAAGGGCTTCAAAAATTTGAAGCCCTTTTTTTATTACTAATGTTGCGGTGAGCGTGTCGAACTGTTAATTCATATATCCTTCAATACTTGTATCAAAAGAATGTTTGTAATCACTAACGGTTCCGTAATTGACAGTATCAATAACAACCGATTTGCCTTTTACTACACCTAATTTAATGAATGGCACATTTTCTTTTTTTAATTCTGTTTCCAGCTTAAGCTTGTTGCTATCTGACGCGCTTACCACTACCCTACTTTGAGCTTCACCAAACAAGAACGCATCTTTGCGGATAGAAAGTTCAGTATTGATCTCGAAACCCAAATTATTTACCATAGCGCTTTCTAAAAGTGTCATAAATAAACCGCCATCACTGATATCATGAGCAGAATTAATTAATTTGTATTTAATAACAGACCTAATTGCGTTTTGAACATTATACTCCGTATCTAAATTAAAATAAGGCGCCGGACTATTTTTTACTTTGCAAAAGCTGTATAAATATTCCGATGAAGAGATATCGTTCTTACTTTCGCCAATTAAATAAATGGTATCGCCTTCGTTCTTAAAATCTAATGTTGTTTGTAAAGCTTTGTCTTCCAAAATACCTATCATCCCAATTGTAGGTGTTGGAAAAACCGGTCCTTCGTAACTTGATTGATTGTAAAAACTAACATTACCTCCTGTAACCGGAGTTTGAAATTTTAAACAAGCGCTACTCATTCCTTTTATAGCGCCAACAAATTGCCAGTACACTTCAGGATTATATGGATTACCGAAATTTAAACAATTGGTAACTGCACTTGGTATACCACCGCTGCAAACAATATTACGCGCAGCTTCGCTAACAGCAATAGCACAGCCAATTTCAGGATCTGCATTTACGTAACGCGCATTGCAATCTACTGTCATTGCTAGGCCTTTTTTGCTTCCTTTAATATTTACAATAGCGGCATCACTCGGTTTATTAGTGCTCATATTAATAGTTCCAACCATGCTATCATATTGGTTATACACCCAACGTTTGCTCGCTAAATTTGGATGCTTAGCTAAATGTTGCATAATAGGTTTAAGATCTGTTGGTTCAAAAACCGAATTAATATCAAACTTTTTAGATTCGGCGTAATAAGCCGGTTCTTTATACTCACGTTTGTAAACAGGTGCGCCGCCACCTAAAACTAAAACTCCTGCAGGCACATCGGCCACCAGTTCATCATTCATGTAATATTTTAAACGGTCGCCGGTAGTTACTTCTCCTATTTGTTCGCAGTTAAGATCCCATTTATCAAACACAGCTTTTACAAGATCTTCTTTACCCTTTTCAACAACAACCAACATGCGCTCCTGTGATTCTGACAATAAGATCTCGAAAGGATGCATGCCCGCCTGACGTGTTGGTACTTTATGTAACCAAATGTTCATGCCATGCTCGCCTTTAGCGCTCATTTCAGAGGTAGAACAGGTAATGCCTGCCGCGCCCATATCCTGCATGCCAACAACGGCACCAGTCTTAATAACTTCTAAAGTAGCTTCTAATAATAATTTTTCCTGGAAGGGATCGCCTACCTGTACTGATGGAAGGTCTTTAGCCGAGTCTTCGGTAAGATCCTTGCTTGCAAAAGCAGCGCCTGCTATACCGTCCTTACCGGTTGAAGAACCCACAATAAATACAGGATTACCTGCACCATATGAAGTTGCACTTACAGTTTCGCCTTGTTTTACAATACCAACGCTCATTGCATTTACCAAGGGATTAACGTTATAGCACTCATCAAAAAATACTTCGCCGCCAACAGTTGGTATACCAAAAGCATTGCCGTAATCGCCAATACCTTTAACCACGCCTTTTAGCAGCCATTGTGTTTTTTTAGAGTTAAGGTCTCCAAAACGTAAAGAGTTTAATTGGGCAATAGGACGCGCGCCCATAGTGAATATATCGCGGTTTATACCGCCAACCCCTGTTGCTGCACCTTGATAAGGTTCTATAGCACTTGGATGATTATGAGATTCTATTTTAAAGCAACAAGCCAATCCATCGCCAATATCAACTAAACCAGCATTTTCTTCGCCTGCTTTTGCCAACATGTGCGGCCCGTCTTTTGGTAATGTTTTTAACCAGGTAATTGAATTTTTGTAAGAACAATGCTCACTCCACATTACAGAAAAGATAGAAACCTCAGTAAAATTAGGTGTTCTGCCAAGTATTTCTTTTATTCTATCAAATTCTTCAGGTAAAAGACCAAGGTTTTTTGCTGCTTCTACATCAGCTAATTGCTCCGAATATTTTAGTGTTGCCATAATTAAAATTAAGCATTAAAGATATTGATTTTAAAGGCTTCCCAAACGATTTTTTAATGAACAAATTGCAAGGAAATGAGGTGATAACTGTTAAAAAATATTTTTGCCTCATGTAAATATATGCTAATTTTAGTTTTCCTTCGCCTCAATTGTAATCAGTGAAACTTATTTTTAAAAATATACTTTGTTTTTTTTGTCTCTTTTTCTTTTTTGAAAAAGAGAATTTAAGCGCGCAAAACCATTCGGTCGATTCATTACAAGGCGTTATAAAAACATTAAATGCCGAATCTTCCTCGGCCAGTTTGGATGATACAATAAGAATTAGCACGCTAATTAGCTTAAGTAAAGAATATGTTGGTTTAAGAGATTATAGTAAGGCAATTAAATACGCGAGTATCGCAAAAATAATTTCTGAAAAATTAGTAGCCGCATTGGATATTTCAGTTTCAAAGAAATGGTTAGCCAACGCTTACCAAAGTATAGCTTACACATTTGAGAACCAGGAAAATTACGCCAACGCTTTATCTCAATACAAAAAAGAATTAAATTTAAGGGAAGAGGTTGGTGACAATTACAGAACATCATTATGCCTTAATAAAATTGGAGAATTATACAACTACCAGGATAATTTTGCCGCCTCAATGGATTATTATTACCGTGCTTTAAAATTAATTGATGAAGTTAATTATAAAGATGAGATCCTAACCATTTACAATAACTTAGGTATTACTTACGACAGGCAAAAAAATTATGATAAATCGCTTGAGTATTATAACAAGGTTTTAAAATTAAGTAGCGAGATAGGCGATAAAGTAACAATGGGCATTTCCTATTCAAATATTGGAACCGTTTATGCAGAGCAGGGTAAATTTGACGAATCGCTAGTTTATTTTTTTAAGTTTTTAAAGATTGCTGAAGTATCTAAAAACATCAGGAATGTTGCCATCGCCTATTTAAATATATCAAACGTTTACGAAATGCAGGGCAATTTTGATAAGTCGTTTGCCACACAATTTAAAGCCTTAAAAATTTTAGAAGAAATTGGCAACAAGGGCGAGTTAGCTTTAATAAATTCAAATATCGGCGTTTCATTTATGTCGAAAGCAAAAAGAACTCTGGCAGATAGAGTCAGAAATGCCCAGGAGGCAAAAAAATATTTCAATATAGGTTTACAATTATACCAAAAGATCGGACAGGTAGAGGGCATAAGCCAGTCGTATGATTACTTATCGGAGTTAGAGGAATTGATGGGTAACCACCAGGCATCCTTACAAAATTATAAAAAGTATATCCAGTACAGGGATAGTTTAACCAAACTCATTGATAATGAAAAAAGTATTCGTGCTGAAATGAATTATGAGTTTGATCAAAAAGAAAACCTTAACAAATTAGAGCAAGAACGAAAACAAGACGCAGCGAAACAAATAAATGATAAACAAAAAGCGCTACTTAATTTATTTATTGTTGCTTTTATTTTTATGGTAATATTTGCCATTTTTATTTTCAGGAGCAACCGTCATAAACAAAGGGCAAATAAAATTATTACCCTGCAAAAAGTAGAAGTTGAACGGCAAAAAAGTTTGGTAGAAGAAAAACAAAGTCAGATCATTTCAAGTATTAGTTATGCCAAGCGCATACAGGAATCTATTTTAATTTCAGAAGATGAAATAACCGAACACATTCCAAATTTATTCATCACTTACATTCCAAAAGATATTGTAAGTGGCGATTTTTATTGGTATTCTAAACAAGGCCATGAGTCATTTATAGTTGTAGCAGATTGTACGGGCCACGGTGTACCCGGTGCTTTTTTAAGCATGGTGGGCAGTACGCTATTGAATGAGATCATCATCCATAAAAAAATTCACGATCCGGCGCTGATCATTAATTCATTGGCGACGGGCCTATCAGGCACTTTAGTAAATAAAGAAAAAGAAGAGTTAAATACAGACGGCATGGATATTTCTATTTGCAAGATAGATCATCTTACTAAAAAACTATTTTTTGCAGGAGCCAACCAATCCATTTTTATTGTAGATAATTATAACACAAAAGAAATCAAACCGCAGATCAGTTCTATTAATGGCATTTTTGCGATAGATAAAACTGAAAAGATCACTTCGGTTGAACTAGACCTTAGAGATGGGATAATGGTTTACATGTCTACAGATGGCTATGTGGATCAGATAGGCGAAGAAACAAAAAAGAAATATTTAACCTCGCGTTACGAAAAATTATTAGGACAAATACATACACTGTCAGTTGAAAAGCAGAGGTATATGCTGGAAGAGACTTTTGACGAATGGAAAGGTGATTCCAAACAAATTGATGATGTGTTAATAATTGGTTTTAAGATCTAAGAGCTTGTTTAAATTTATATTATAGGTTTGTTTCTAGCTTATTTTTTAGTGAAACGAGGCAAATTTTGCAGACATAATTGAAAATTTCTGTCGAAAAATTTAACGAAGTTGTATCAAAAAATAAGCAGAAATAAATTATTAGATAAGTTTAAACACGCTCTAGACCTCTGAGAAGATAAATTTCATGCTGGTTAATTGCTCCAACCTCTTCCCCGTTTGCAACATATCTACATCTCCTTGGTCGTAGTTCCAGTTTAAATTCACCGTTTTACTTTGTTCAAGTTGATCAAAAAGCATGATCATTTTCATTATTTGTTTTGTGGAGGAAGTGCTGATATAATCGAAATGAAAAACAACATTCGTTTCCTCTTTTGGTGCTTTTAGATACTCGTTAACGTAATTGATCAAAGGCTCATAAAACAGCATAGCATTTTCAGGCAGAGAACGTTTTGAGATCTCAAAAATACCCTTTTCACTATCAAATAATACACAAGGTAAATCGTCAGTTGAATCTAAATCTAATATTGCCATATTATTTAATAACTAATATTTGCTTTTATGATTATAAAGGTCTTATCATCGGTGTAAGGCACCATTTCTACTTCTATTTTATTCTTGCTTTTTATGCGTATATCAATAAATCCTAAACCTGCGCCATGTTTTACTTCATTACTATCTAACATAATTGTTTCTAAATACAATTTTTCAATAGCGTCATTATCTAACGAATTTACAAAATCGATCTTTTTTATTAAAGCATCAATTTTAACGTTCTCAACGTAATTACCGGTAATAAGTGAACATACGTTATTATTGTCTGCCACCATAAACAAACCCGGTCTTTCTTCACTGTTATTAATGCCTGCCGCATGGTAACTTATGTTTTGAAGCAATTCGATCATAATGGCAACCGATGTTTTTTTAAACCCGAATTTTTCGGTCAGGTAAATACTTCCTTCGGCCATTGACAATAAGCTGCGTACATTTTCGTGCTTAAACTGGCCCTGGAAAAAGATCTTTAAATTATTTTCAGTTACAGCCTTATGTACACTCTTAACCACTTCGTGATTATGTTTTTCGATCTCAGAATTTTCGCTTGGTTGAGAGTCTGTAATTTTGGATTGAAAATAAAAATACGAGTTCTTCTCGTCAAGTTTCTCAAAATCGTATTGCAGTTTATTTCCGCTCTTCCTCACCATTTCAATAAGGCCAAGGCCTGCGCCACCTTTTTCAGAAAAACCTCCGGCACTTAAAACTTCCTTTTGGTACTCCTTTAATTCATCTGCGCTTAAAGAATTTACTTTATCCAGTTTCTCCGAAAGTGGTTTAATATGGTCGTTTTCTATTTCATTTCCAGAACCTACAAGGTAACCACCCAAAAATTTATGGATAGAGAAAAACCCATCCATTAAACGCGAATCTTTACTGCTGCCCTGGTGCCTTGTAATATTTTGAAGCGACTCAACAATAATAAAATATACCTTTTTTTTGATCTTTAAGCTCTCGCTCTCAACATCCATGTTGGTTTCGGCAAGAGATAAAATACGCTCAGTAAGATCGTTGGTAAAGTCGCCATTATATGCATAGTTTAATTGATAATGGTTTAATACTCTAAATAATTCGGCTATAGACGAATATTTTCCGCTATTAGTTATCTGCATAATCAATCAAACATACAATAATATTGCAAATTATAAAAATTAAGTTGTAAAAAGGGCCATTTTAGAGCCCAAACTGAGTTCTATGCGATGTAAATCCAAATTAGCATAAATCCACTAAAAAAATTAAATTTATTATTAATTACCTAATTGATTAATTATATTTGGTTAAATAATTCACTTATGCTTTTTGGGTTAAAAAAACAATTACTTCTTATAGCTTTTTTGCTTCTATCTTTTTTTGGCCATTCTCAAAAAGGCAGTCAATTATCAAACGATACTGTAAAATTCATTAACGACTTAAATAATTATTTTATTGAAAATACTTCCAATAGATTGGAGGCTGAAACATACATGCGCACCTTTTCAAGGTATTGGGAAGAGAATTATATAACAGGTTATTACAAAGAAGCTACCATAAAAGCCTGTAATTTAATGGCGGCTAAACGTCTTAAGCCAGTGCCATTTATTACCGGTTATTTTACGGCGCTTTACACTGCACTTGAAAAAAAATTAGCTGCCGAAACCTTTCAAAACTGGCAGTTATGTTTAACAAAGATCCTCGCAAAAAAAGGAAATGGCGGCGTACAAGACCTTATTGTTTTGGGCGAAAACATGTTCAGGTACAATGCATTTTACAAAACGCCTTCATACATTTACTACGCGTATCAACCAAACTATAAATTTGATTACGATACCATACCGAAAATTATTTTTAAAGATATTACATTAATAGGCGTAAACCCCCGTGGTGATAGTATTGCCATTGAAGAAACAAGTGGAGTTTTTTATCCTAATGTTGGGAATTTTGTTGGAAAAAGTGGCAAAATAAGCTGGGAGCGTTGCGGCCTTGATAAAGAAGTGTACGCCAAAATAAAACGTTACACCATTGATTGTAAAACCGGCAACTATGCGAGTGATACTGCTACATTTGTTGGCAAACAATTTTTTGATAAAGCCCAGGTTGGCCGTTTTTCCGATAGGATCATTACCGAAAACGGTGAGTTAACCTATCCACGCTTTGACTCATACAGTAAACGTTTAGTTGTAAAAAATATTTATCCTGACGTGGATTATGATGGTGGTTTTGGTATGCGCGGACCAAAATTTGTAGGTTCAGGAACCAACAGCAACCCTGCCCGTATTATTTTTAAAAGGAACAGCGTAAAATTTTTAGAGATCAGCGCCCGCTCTTTTGGAATGAGCAAAGACAGGATCGTTGCCAATCCAGGCACCGTAAAATTTTTCCTTAACAAAGACTCAATTTATCATCCGGGTTTAAGTTTTACGTATCAGGTAGATAAACGCCTTGTAACTATTTTAAGGGGCGAAGATGGTTTGCAAAAAACCCCTTTCTCAAACTCCTTCCACAAATACGATATGTATTTTGAACAAATACTTTGGCAATTAGATGAGCCCTTGATGGCTTTTAATTTTTTACCGAATAATTTCCAAGGTGAAGCTTATTTTGAATCGACCGATTTTTATACAAGATCTAAGGCAGAAAGCATAAGGGGTAACGAAACGGTTAGCCCCATTACAAAAATGATAGAGTACTATAACGCAAACGAAAAACCGGCACAGTTTACCACGGTTGATTTTGCAAAGCATATTAAATTTCTTGCCGTTGATCTAAGGCCAATTATTTTTAAAATGGCCATTTATGGTTTAATTTATTACGATCCCGAAACGGATATGATAAAAGTAAGACAGCGTTTATTTGATTATGCCGATAATTTAAAACACAAACACGATTATGACATTATTACATTACACTCTGTTACGCAAACAAAAAACTCTTCAACAAAAGGGTACGACACTGCCACTATAGTTAGAGATAACGCTACTTTAAATTTATTGAATTATGATCTAACCGTTCGCGGAGTAAAGCAGGTTTTATTAAGTGATACACAAAAAGTTTTTATGTTCCCAAAAAACGGAGAGTTGGTACTAAAGAAGAACAGGCAGATAGATTTTAATGGCACTTTGTCTTCCGGAAAGTTTGAATTTATTGGAAAAGATTTTGTTTTCGATTACGATGAGTTTAAAGTCAAGATGAAAACCATCGATTCTATTAAAATATATGTTGAAGCTTTTGAGCCGGATGTTAATGGAAATATTCCGTTTAAAAAAGTACAAACCTTAATTGAAAATGTGAACGGTGAGTTACGGATTGATGCGCCTAAGAATAAAAGTGGCTGGGGACGCGCTCCTACTTTTCCGTCGTTTCAAAGCTTTAAAGAGAGTTATGCATTTTACGATAAGCGTTCTATTTTTAAAGGTGTTTATGGTAAAGATAAATTTTATTTTAAGCTCGATCCTTTTGCTATTGATAGTTTAGATAATTTCAGGAATGAGGCTTTGCGTTTTGACGGAACATTTTCATCTGCGGGAATTTTTCCATCGTTTAGAGAGGTGCTTACTTTACAAAAAGATTATTCACTCGGCTTTATTCGTCAAACACCCGAAGGAGGTTATCCAGTATACGGTGGCAAGGGTAATTTCAATGCAGAGATCAGGTTAAGTAATAAAGGTTTGCGTGGTGGTGGTGATCTTAATTTTAGCTCAAGCACATCTAAGGTTCCTGATATTATTTTCTTTCCCGATAGTGCCAATGGTAATGCCAATACTTTTGATGTTAAGGAAGGTGACTCGCCAGAATTTCCAACAGCCCATGGCGATACGGTACGATTACACTTTATGCCTTATGCAGATCTTTTACAAGCATTTGATATTAAAAAACCTTTTATTGCTTATAAAGAAAAAGCTGAATTCAGAGGCAGATTCGATCTTACTTACAAAGAACTTACCGGTAATGGAAAAGTAGATTTTGAAAAAGCCGATCTCAGTTCAGGAAAAATACTATTTGTCAAGCGACGGTTCTTTAGCGACACTGCAAATTTCCATTTAAAAGCCTTCAACGAAGACGGTTTTACATTTAGTACCGTTAACGTAAATGCAAAAATAGATTTTGACCAACGTATTGGTGATTTTATTACCAATGGCGAAGGCTCTTATGTAAAGTTTGATAAGAACCAATACATAGCTTTTATGGACCGCTTTAAATGGTACATGGATTCTGAAGAAATGGAATTGGGCGACACTCAGAAAAAAATTGATACCGAAGCCGCTGAAAAAGGTTTAGATCTTGAAGGTCCGGAGTTTATTAGTGTCCATCCCCGACAGGATTCGTTGCGCTTTTTTGCACCGGGAGCAAAATACAATTTAAAAAAATATATCATTAAATGTAAGAACGTGCCATACATTAATGTTGCCGATGCGAGGATGTTCCCTAACAACGGCGATGTAACTATTTTTAAAAATGCTGTGATGGATACTCTGAGAAATTCTTCGATCTTAGCAAACACGGTTACAAAATTCCACACCATTAGAAATACAACTACCAATATTTTTGGAAGAAGAAGTTATCTTGCTTCGGGTGAATATCAATACTTAGATGAGAACGAAAAACCGTACCTCATCAAATTCAATACTATTCGTCCGGATACAACCGGCCAAACAATTTCAGAGGGTTTGATCGATGAAAAAGAAAAATTCCAGTTCAATGATCATTTTAGTTTTGCGGGTAAAGTTTATTTATTTGCAACCAACGAATTTTTATTTTATGAAGGCGGAACTAAAATTGTAAACAACTGTAAAAAAATTGGAAAATCTTACTTACAATTTACGGGCGAGATCAATCCAAAAGATATCCAGATCCCTATTCCTAAAAAAGCGTTGGATGTAAAAGGTGCAGCTGTTGGTACAGGTTTATTTTACAACCAGGATACGAACATGGTTTACGCTTCATTCTTATCCTTGCAAGGTGCAAGAAGTTCTAAAGATGTAATTGAGGCGGATGGTATTTTAACTTACGATAAAGAAAATGAAATGTACGAGATTTCTAATAAAGAAAAATTATTAGAAATGAGTTTACCTGGTAACTATGTAAGTTTAAGTACCACAAACTGTGAAATTTATACCGAAGGAAACTATAATCTTAGTAATGATCTTGGCCAGGTAAAAGTAAAAAGTGTTGGTAATGCAAAATACAACACGGTTAACGACAGTATTAATTTTAATTTAATGCTGGTGGTAGATTTCTTTTTTGAAGGAAGTGCTATTCGTAAAATGGCCAAAGATTTTGAATTGTATTTAGGAAGTTTAAATCCAACGCCATTTGAGGGAGACCTTTTCAACCACGGTTTGATAGAAATTTTAGGTAAGGATAAAGGTGACAGGGCGCTTTCTGAATTGAACTTATATGGTAACTATAAAAAATTCCCTGATGAGTTGGAAAAGAACCTTGTGTTCAACGATGTAAAAATGAGTTACAATCGCGAGGCTAAAGCTTATTTATCAGAAGGAAAAATGCTTGGTGTAGGTAACATTCAAAAAACCGAGATCTTTCGTTATATGACCGGGAAAATTCAAATTAAAAAACAAAGAGGAAAAGATCTTTTAGATATTTATATTGAAGCTGATCCAAACACTTGGTATTATTTTACCTACTATAACGGAACGATGTTAGCGGTAAGTAGTAACGAGCAGTTTAATAAGGATGTAAAAGAATTAAAAAGCAAAAGTAAAAAAATGGACGTTGATAAAGGTCCATCTTACCGTTTTGATGCTACCTCTGCCAAAAAGAAAGATGACTTTTTAAGGAAGATGAAACAAATTGGCGCTCTGGGTGATGAAGAAGAAAAGAAAGAGGAATAGTTCTGTTTTAGATCTCTAAATAAAAAATAATAATGATTAATTTAACGCCCTGTTTTAATTTATGAGTGAGGAAATACTTCGGGCTTTAATGCAATTGTTTGCTATCATTGCAAAACAAGATGACGGTAGTGGCGACTCTGAGCGCAATTTTGTGCGTTCATTTTTAGCATTTCAATTAAACAAAGCAAAAACAGAAGAGTACCTTGCTCTTTACGATAACTATTTAATTGGTAAGGAGGAAAAACCCGCCAAAGTTATTGAAGGAGAAGAAAATCCTGCGCCACGAAAACGAAAACTTACTTCCGTTTCCGACTCTTTAAAAACTCTTACTATTTGTCTTAAAATAAACAAAACACTTGCGCAAAAACAAAAAGTAATTGTATTGGTGCGTTTATTTGAATTATTAAAAGCAAACAATTCTTTTACTGAGCAAAGAGTTGAAATCATAAATACGGCCGCCGAAACATTTAATATTCCCGAAGAAGAAAGGCGCGCTGTTGAAACTTTTTTTACACATGCAGAAATTCCAGATGACATAGCCCAACATTTTGTAATTATTGATGATAACGCCGACAGAACATCGAAAGCAAATCACATTCATTCCGAAGGATTAGATGGCGAGATAATGACCATTCGTTTTCCGAGTGTAAATTTATTATTTACAAGTTACACCGGTAATAACGAACTTAACATTAATGGTATTCCGGTTAATCAATCCATTGTTTATTTATTAGCTCCTGGTAGTACTATCAGGGTTCCAAGAGGAACTATCTATTACTCTGATATAGTTGAGAAATTCCTTAATAAAACACAAGCTAATAAACTTAGTTTTGTTGTTGAGAATTTGGAATATAAATTTCCTGGTGGAAAAATTGGTTTAAGAGATATCAATATTTCAGAATCGCACAGTGCGCTTGTTGGAATTATGGGTGCCAGCGGTGCCGGCAAAACAACTTTGTTAAATGTGCTTTCAGGTATCGAAACGCCAAGTGCAGGAAGCATTCGTATTAATGGTTTAGATGTAACTAAAGATAAAACACAAATAAAAGGTTTAATAGGTTACATTTCGCAGGACGATCTTTTAATTGAAGAGTTAACTGTTTACCAAAATCTATATATCAACGCACAACTTTGTTTTAAAGATAAATCTGCAGAAGAATTAAAAACAATAGTTCTAGCTACACTTGAAAATTTAGGTTTACTCGAAACCCGTGACATTATTGTTGGAAACGCGCTTAACAAAAAAATAAGCGGCGGTCAACGTAAACGTTTAAATATTGCATTAGACCTTATTCGCGAGCCGGCTATTTTGTTTGTTGATGAGCCTACTTCTGGTTTGTCATCTCGTGATTCTGAAAATGTAATGGATCTTTTAAAAGAACTTTCTTTAAAGGGTAATTTGATTTTTGTGGTTATTCATCAGCCATCGTCCGACATTTTTAAAATGTTCGATAAGATCTGCGTGCTAGATGTTGGTGGTTATAATATTTATTACGGCAACCCGGTTGAAGCAGTAATGTATTTTAAAGAAGCTGCTAACCACGTTAATTGCGATGTGGGTGAATGCGAGCTTTGCGGTAACGTTAATCCCGAATTGATCTTTAATATTTTAGAGAGCCAGGAGGTAGATGAGTATGGTAATTACACCGGCAATAGAAAAGTGCAACCTGAAGAATGGCACAGTTCATTTAAAACAAATGTAAAGTTTCCCGATTTTAAAGAAGTAAAAGACAAGATCTTTAACTCGTTTAAAATTCCCGGCATCATTAAACAGTTGTTCGTTTTTATTAAGCGCGATCTTCTTTCCAAGATCGGAAACAAACAATATTTACTTATCAATCTATTAGAAGCCCCGGTTCTGGCGGCACTACTATCTTTTGTAATACGATATACTTCTCGCATAAAAGGCTCAGAATATATTTTCAGGGACAATGATAATGTGCCGGCTTATATTTTTATGTGCGTTATTGTTATGCTCTTTATTGGCTTAACAGTAAGTGCCGAAGAAATTTATAAAGACCGTAAAATATTAAAGCGCGAACGTTTTTTAAATCTTAGTCCATTTGCTTATTATCTTTCTAAGGTCAAAATATTATTTGTTATTTCTGCCATTCAAAGTTTATTATTTGTTTTAATTGGTAATTATATTATAGAATTAAAAGGCATGAACATGCAGTGCTGGTTTATGCTTTTTACAGTAGCCTGCTCTGCTAACTTAATTGGTTTAAATATTTCAAGTGCCTTTAATTCGGCAGTAACTATTTATATTTTAATTCCGCTTTTAATTATTCCACAATTAATTTTAGGGGGCGCCATGTTTACATATGATAAGCTAAACTCAGCTATTGGCGGAGGTTCCGGCGTTCCATATATTGCCAGCATGATGCCTTCGCGCTGGGCTTATGAAGGGTTGATGGTTCAACAATTTAGGTATAATAATTACGAAGAACCTTTCTTTGATTTTGATAAGAACATTAGTCAGATAAATAATAAAATGACCTATTATATTCCGGAGTTAGTGCAAATTAGTACCGATGCTTTAAGATTATCAAAAGAAAAAGATGCCAAATCACAAGCTGACCTAAAAGAAAAGATCAATATTATTCGCAATGAATTAAAGCGTGAGGCTAAAATAAATAAAGATATATTGTTTAACGACATGTCTTTCTTAACGCCTAAAAAATACTCTAATATTACTTTCGAAAATCTTAACAATCACTTTTTAAGATTGAACCGTTATTATAATTTCCAGTTCATTCGCTACGATCTAAAAAGGAATCTAAAACTTTCGAGTTTGGTAGATAGTAAAGAGGGTCAGGAAAGATTCCAGAGAATTAAGAACAAATACGCGAACGAGTATTTAGAAGACGTGGTTAGGAAGGAATATGTAAAAAATAAATATATTGTTGAGAATGAGCATTTAAACCAACAACTAGACCCTATTTATATAAACCCGCCAAATCAGTATATTTCCTACAATATTCACTTCTTTTCGCCCCATAAATACCTTTTTGGCAAGGAAATAAGCACTTTTTGGTTCAATTCGGTGGTAATTTGGTTCATTTCCCTGGTACTGTTTATTCTTTTATATTTTGAAGTTCTTAAAAAAGCATTAAATTTGTTTAGCAAACGCTAGCTCCTCATTATAAACATTAAAACATTTATTTTTTTATGAAGACAAAATTATTTCTTGGGTTTAGCTTAATTTTTTTGAGCTGTTATGTAAAAGCGCAATGCGTTTCTGATAACTGCAATTCTAAACTGGGAACTTTTACCTATTTAAAAACTATTTATATTGATAATACAAAGTTGCAGGATAAACCTAATACCGTTACTTATTTATTCAGCAAAGGTTCTACTTATATGGTATTGTGTTGCGATCAGGCAATAAAAGGCAGTCGTTTAATTGTAAATGTTTACGATAAGGACAAAAATTTAATTGCTACCAACAAACTAAAAAAGAAAGTTTATCCTTCTATCCAATACCCATGCAGCGCTACAGGAATTTATTATATAGAATCTTTTTATGAAGACTCTAAAGATCCTTGCGGTGTTAATATTTTAGGTTTTACAAAATCTTAATCTTCTTTTTACAAAAAACATTATGAAAAATTTTATCCAAATTGGTATTTATTTACTTATGCCTCTTTTTGCTTTAATGAGCTGTGGTGGCGATGAAGAGAAATTTGTTGAGAAGAAGGAAAATGAAGATACACTTCAAACAAAAATCAAACCAGACATTTCTGCCGAGGTGATCAATAACATCATCATGTCAATCCCTTCTCCTTTAGAAATGGCAACCATGCTAAAAGATAACGGCCAGGGTTACGATGCTAACTTGCTTAATCCATCAACAAATCTTATAAAATATAACACTAATTATAAAGTAGCTTTTAATATTGGCGTGTATAGTGCAGACCTTGGATATATCAATATATACGAAAAAACGTTCTCTGCCATGAGTTATTTGCAAAACATTAAAGAGTTGGGCGATGAGATACACATTGGTCAGTTCTTTGATTTTGAAACTTTAAAACGTTTAGCAACCAACACTAAAAATTACGATTCATTGATCTTTATCAGTACTGATAATTTTAATAAAATGGATGCGCATTTAAGAACGCAGAACAGAAATGAATTAAGCGTATTGATGATCTCTGGCGCATGGTTAGAAGGTGTGCACATTGCCTGCCAGGTGGCAAAATTAAAGCCTAACAAAGATCTTACAGAGCGTTTAGGTTTTGAAAAAATAAACCTAGATAACATTTTGGTTATTTTAAATGCTTACAAGAACGATAAATATTTTGCGCAGATAGTAACTGAATTTGAAAAACTAAAACAGATCTACAGTAAAATAGAAATTAGCTACCAATATGTAGAGCCTGAAACAAAAGAAGTTAATGGGCAATTGGTGATCGTAAATAAAAGCAAGAGTACTGTAAATATTACAGACGAGCAACTTAAAGAGATCATTTCTGAAATAGCAAGAGTAAGAGAGTTAATGATCAACTAGATCATACCCCTCGTTTTAATTTCTAAGTATTTATTTAAAGAGTTTACTGTTAATTGCTGCGGTGTTGTATAAACGCTTAAGATGCCGTATTGTTGTAACTCTTTGGTAATTTGCCTTTTTTCGAAATCAAATTTTTGCGCAATAGTTTGTTCGTATATCTGGAAAGTATTTTGTGGCTTTTGTTCTAAAAGATCTTTTAACTCTGTATTCTCAAAAAAGATAACTACCACCAAATGTTGTGTGGCCATTTTGCGAATGTATTTTAATTGCCTGCGCAAACCACTTAAGGTCTCAAAATTGGTGAACAATAATAACAAACTACGCTGGGTAATTTTTGCGCGGGTGAACGAAAGTAAATTTTCGTAATTACTTTCTTCAAAATTTGTTTTAGCATTATACAAGCCTTCTTGCAAACGTAATAATTGATTTCCTTTTCTATCTGCATTTACTGCAACATTTATTTTGTTCGAGAAACCTATAAGTCCGGGCTTATCTTGTTTTATCCATGCCACATGCCCCAATACCAAACTTGCATTAATAGCATAATCCAATAAGGTCAATTCCTCAAAAGGCATTTTCATAATGCGGCCCATGTCTACCAAACAATACACTTGCTGCGCGCGCTCATCGCGGTAATGATTGATCATTAACTGGTTTTTACGTGCCGTAGCTTTCCAGTTTATTGTGCGAATGTCATCGCCGGTAACATATTCTTTAATTTGTTCGAATTCTGTACTGTGGCCGATACGTCTTATTTTTTTAACTCCTAATTCAGATAAACGATTACTAATCGCTAACAATTCGTATTGCCTCAGTTTTAAGAATGACGGATAACAAGGCAGCATAAAAGGCTCGTTAATTTTAATATGGCGTTCAATTAAATTAATTGGCGAACACACAAATAAATTAATTAAACCAAAATGGTACTCACCTCTTTCTACCGGGCGTAATTGATAAGCAAACGTTTTTGATTCTGCTGTTTGCAAAAAAGAATCTATTTTAAAATCGCGTACCTGAAATTGTACTGGCAACTCGTCTATAATTGAAATTTTTATTTTGAATGGATAATAATTTTGTACTTGTAACGAAAGATCGTTTACATCGCCATTACTTAAACGCTGGAACTTTGAACTACGGTGAGAACTTATCGGTTCGGTATTTCTAAACAAAATAAAAACATCGATGGCGGTTGTAAAAACAAGAAATACCAATAAAAAAAATGCAATATCATAAAGTACAGTAAATAAGAAAGATAAAATAAACAGAACAATCAGGCCAAAAATAGCTCTGTAAAACCATTTGGTCAATCTTATCTGTCTGAATATTTTTTTAAACTTATCGTACATTTTATTACTTAACCAAAATGCTTTTCTTGGTGTTTCTCTGTGTCCTCAGTGCCTCAGTGGTTAAACCTATCTTGGCACTTCTACCTTATCAATTATTTGTTGAATGATCGTGTCAACGCCAACACCTTCCATTTCTTTCTCCGGGGTAAGCATTATTCTATGACGCAACACTGGGAATGCAACAAATTTAATATCATCGGGCGTTACAAAATCACGGTTTTGAATACATGCGTTTGCTTTTGCTGAATTTAAAATAGCAATAGATGCGCGAGGTGAAGCTCCCAAAAACAATCCTGAATTCTTACGCGTAGCCTGTACAATTTGTGTAATGTATTTTATCAAATTTTCTTCGATCACAATTTTTGTGGTCAGTTTTTTAAGTTCATTGATAGAAGCTTTGTTTAAAACTTTACTTATTTTATTAAGATCAATAATGTGCGAGTTGGTATGAAAATTCATTAGCATAATTCCTTCATCTTCTATCGAAGGATAACTAACATGGATCTTAAATAAAAAACGGTCAAGTTGTGCTTCCGGCAAACGATATGTTCCCTCCTGCTCTATTGGGTTTTGTGTTGCCAACACCATAAACGGCGGATCAAGTGGATAGGTCTTACCATCAACTGTAATTTGCCTTTCTTCCATAGCTTCAAATAAAGCAGCTTGTGTTTTTGCAGGAGAGCGGTTTATCTCATCGGTCAACACAATGTTCGCAAACAGTGGCCCTTTCTTAAATTCAAAATCTGCTGTTTTAGCGTTGAAGATAGAGGTACCAATAATATCACCTGGCATAAGATCGGGCGTAAACTGGATCCGCTTAAATTCTGCATCAATTGTTTTGGCGAGCAATTTAGAGGTGAGGGTTTTTGCTACACCCGGCACACCTTCAATTAATACATGCCCATCGGCCAGTAAGGCAATTAATAACAGATCTATTAATTGTTGTTGGCCAACAATATATTTCGAGACCTCATTTTTAACCCCTTGGGTCTTGCTTACCAGATCGCTAAGATCTATTCTGTTTTCAAATTGATTTTCCATTATCGTAAACTGTTTTTATTAAAGTTATGTATTTGCCTGTTTAATTCTATTAATTCATTTTCACTTATTTCTATTGGTTCTTTCAATTTTTCGCAGTACACAAATAATTGTTTTACCAATTTTTTTTCAATGCCACTTAATACAGAGATCTCATTTAAAAAATCCTCGGTAATTTGATTGGTGTTAACGTTAAATTTTCGTCGTACAGTTTCATAAAAGAATTTTATCTTTTCCGCTGCAATGCTTTGATGGTTTTGGCTATTGTAATATACATGGCTAACCACATTCACAAACTCCAATGTGCTGTTCTTTGGTGGCTCTATAACCGGTATGGCTCTTTGTCGACGGCGGCCTTCAAATATCATGTAAAAAATAAGTATAAAAATAATAAGCAAATAAGCCGCGTATAAAGAATCGCTCTCTAAAATAAATTTAATAAATGAATAATTGGTAACGTTATAGGTTTTGTAATATTCATCCCAAATTAATTCATCATTTTTAATTAACGACATCATTGCATAAACAAAATCGCGGTTTTGGTTATCTACAATAAAATAATTTCCAAACACATCGGGCATGGTCATTAAATACAATTTCCCTTTACCAACATTAGTAGTTATTAAGCAGGCTTTGTCTTTTCCTGCATCAGCCAATATTGTAAAGCGTGTAGTGTCAAAACTTCTGAAATAAGATGAAGATGCAACTCGTGAATAAGCAAAAGATTTTTTGTTATAATTTACCGCGTGCAATTTAATTTTTACACCGTCCTTTTTAATTAATGAATCGACTGACGTAAAATAATCGCTGTAATCAAAATCTGTTCGAATGTGAAAAGTATCTGCCAAAGCTCCTTTAAATTGATTTACAGAAATAAAAATACTGTTGCCTTTATCTAAAAATTCAAAAAGCGAACGCATATCGTTCTTATTAAAATCAATATTATCGTTCACAATAATTAAGGAGGCTTTTTTCTTTTGTGAGTTATTTAAATTATAAAAGGTTTGATTATTTAACCTGTAACTTTTGGCATAAACGTCCAAAAGATTATAAATCGCAAAACAACCAAACGGCGCTTTATCTTTACTTAAGTAGGTGCGTGACCAATTAGTAGGCTTTGGCAAAAAGTATTGCACGGCAATTACAATGGCAAAAATGCCACAAAAAATGTAAACAAATTTTTTATTGCCTTTAAACATTTAATTCTTTTTCAAAATCCGCAAACTCTACTTCTTTTAATTTGTAATCTGTAATGCCAATTACAAATTTGCCGTACCAAACATATTCGTATATATAACTCAAACGAATAAAAGCATGTTGGTGTTTTTTACTTTTTAACTCGTACCTGTAATCTATATTTGTTTTGTAAGAAGCAAACTCTATCAACTTGCCTTTATCCATAAGAAATAAGATCTTTAAATAATGCCAGCGTGTAGCTAAGCGATAATCACTATCGGCAAGGGCCAATTTTATTTTTTCCTCAAAATTTATCTTATCAAGGTCTTCAATAACATCTATAAAATTAAAGGCAGTGGCTTTTGGTTTTGGCTTAATTAAACTAACCATATCAGACCTTGATAGCAGCCAAATTAAAAGGCCCATAGCGGCAATAATGATGGTCCATACAATAATTTGTCTTGCTGTAACAATATTATCAAAGCCTGCGTTGCCAAAAAGCTTTTCGGCCAACCACTCTAAGAAACGCTCAAACATTCCTTTTTGTGCTGTAATGGTTTGTTTGTATTTAAGTTTTGGATCAGAAAAAACACTTTCCTCTTTTTCTTTTGACGGCTTTATTGTTTTTATTTCTGAACTGTCAATTAAGGCATGATAATAAAAGGCCCTCTCTGCTTTAATTTGACCCGATTCATAATGCTCAACAGTATCTGAATCGCTTATAGTATCTTTTTGCGAATAGCTTGAGTTATAGAAGCAAAGCCAAACTACAAGGAAAAAAATAAAACGAGTATGTGAGAAGTGAAAGAAAATATTATTGTATTTGATTTATCTTTTCAATAATAGAGTTTCCTTCCTTTTTCTCCTCAAGGCTTGTGTATTGAAAATTACACATTAAGAAGAATAGAGCATAGACGCACATGGCAAGGGCAATTGTTATAATAAAAACTACTGAGCCAATAATTATTGTAGTACTGCTTATTTCAGTATCAAAATCGCCTCCCCCATATTTAACTCTTGACACTACCTGTAATACAAAAAATATAATTGCTGGGATCATTACAACAATTGAACTAAGGTATGAAATAATATATGCAACTACTGCAACACACCAGGTATTCCAAAAATTTCCTTTTAAGTATCTAAACACTTTACTTAAGGCCGTTATAACACCCACCTTATCTCTTTGCACAACCATTAACGAGCTTATAAAAACATAACCAATAACAGGCGATATTATAAGCGATGCGAAAAATTGTAAGATTGCTGCAAGTAAAATTCCTCCTACGCCCATGGTCGAAAAAGCTGCAGATATAGCAGCGTTAACAAGCGCATAAATAACCAAAAACACAATAGATAAAATAGCCAATAGCATACAATTACCCAATACGCGCCAGAATGAAGAAAAAAATGTTTTTCCAATATCATTTAGCGTTACTTTTTCACCGGGAGGCAGTTCTTCGTTTAATATAATGTGTTGGTTTATTACGGTAACGTATACCGCCTGCATTAATAAAACCAGAATAATAATAATAAAAAATACCCCAAACATTTCTCCAAGAACACTGGTTGCGCCGAAACGCCCAAAATTTGCTGATATGCCTGAGGAGACTACGTAACTTAACAATAAAACCATAATTATAATAAACGGCAAAGAAAATGCAAGCAAGACTCCATAAAATGACTTGAAATTTTGTTTGATATAGCCAAATGATTCAGTAAAAACCTGGCCAAAGGTTCTTGCTCTTTTGTAATAGATTTTTTGATCATTCATAAGTTGGTTGGTATTTTTTCTTTAAATAAATTGGTAAAACAATAAAGTAGCCTATTATAAACGTAAACGATAAGCCAATAATTACAAGACTTAAAGCAATATGCATTTCGGTATAACGTGTAACAAAGCTTTCTAAAAAGCCTGCCGTAATAAAAACAGGCACTAAGCCAATAACTATTTTTAACCCGTCTTTTCCGCCACGCATAAAAGCGCGCGTGCGTGTGTGTGTTCCGGGAAAAATAAAACTATTTCCTAAAACGAATCCTGCGCAACCAGCAATTACTATGGCTGAGATCTCCAACGCGCCATGGATCCAAACCACTTTTAAAGCTTTATCCAATACATTGTGCTGATAAAACATTGCGAAAAAACATCCCAGCATAACACCATTATAAGCGAGAAAAAAAGATGTGCCAAAAGCAGTACACAATCCAAAAACAAAAGCCATAAACGAAACGCGGATGTTGTTTATAGTGATTTGAACAAACATCAGGAACTGGCTTTCTTCACCATAAATAGCAAGAGGATTGCCTTTTTTAATGTTCTCTAAAGTATAATCCACATAATAATCGCCAAGAATGAGGCGCACAAAGCTGTCATCATAAATTTGTGATAATACCCCTACAATTGTTGCTATTGCTGTAACTACGAACGAATAAAATAATTGTTTGTGGTAACGGCCAAATAATAAAGGCAATTCTTTGGTATAAAAAGTAACAAAACGGTTGCCTGTTTCCTTCTTATTTTTATAAACCAGGTGATGCACACGCGAAGCCATCCCATTAACGTATAGGTTAGTGTTGGTCTGATTAAAGTTGGTATTTGCGTAAGAAAGGTCGTCGGTTAACTCAATGAACATTTCGGTGATCTTTGCCGGATGAACATCTTTTTTTTCATCCAATACTTTTTCGTATCCCTCCCACTTGGTAGCGTTTTGTTTTAAAAAAGTAATTTCCTTCATCTTAAATTTGCAGAAATGGTTTATCTTAGCAACCATATAAATGTAAATATTTAAATAGAAATAGCCAACAGCTTTTAATGGACCAGATAAAAATAACCACTTCTCAAAATGTAAGCTTAAGCTATGCGGCCGCAGGCGTTGGACCTCGGATATTGGCTGGTTTGTTGGATATGGTTTTTATTTACTCTTATGCCGCTATTTTAATAACTATTTTTTCGTTTGCCATTCGCCGTAATGATTATAGTGGCGATTACGAGAGCCATGAAAATTTTAACCGGATAATGATCGGTCTTTTGATATTGCTTTTATTGCCGGCTATGTTATATAATTTACTGTGTGAAACATTTTTAAACGGGCAGAGTTTCGGCAAAAAGATCATGAAAATAAAAGTTATAAAATTGGATGGGACACAGCCAAACTTTGGGTCTTACCTAATCCGCTCTATGTTCAGGATAATTGATAAACCTATTGTTGCTTTAATTACCGTTGCGGTTACAAAAAATTCGCAAAGGTTTGGTGATATGGTGGCCGGCACCACAGTTATTCTCATTAACAAAAAAATAAGTTTGAATGAAACAATTTTACACCGCCAAAAACCCGATTATAAGATCGTTTATTCGCAGATCTCCTTGATGAGTGATGTAGATGCCAACACCATAAAAGAAGTGCTTGATTTTGGGATCGCACAAAACCAGCCGCAACACATTACTTTATTAGCCAAAAAGATCAAGAGCAAATATGGCATTGTAGACGTTAGCCAAAAAGACGATGCCTTTTTAAAGACCTTATTAATGGATTACACCCATTACCAGTTTGAGAAGTAAATAGTATACTGTGCCAAACTTTTTTTGTGACTGTATTAAATTCATGGTACATTCGTTAGTAGTAATTATGCCGCTTAAAAATAATGAAAGCTAAAAATTTATTTTTCATTGCTCTGCTTTGTTTTCTTTGTCTGCCTTTTTTTTCACAGGATAAAAAGCTGGACAGTCTTTTTAAAGTTTTAAACACACACAAAGCAGATACTGCTGCTGCCAAGGCCTATTTGCGTATTGCGGGCATTTATTCTAATAGAGGTATGGTAGATTCGTGCGACTTCTATATTAAAAAATGTTATGATATTTCAAAAAAACTTCAATATAAAAAAGGTCTTGCGGCTTCATATAACTTCTTAGGTCAAAATTTTAATTACAGGGGCAACGAAGACTCGGCAATTTACTATTTTACCCAAGCCATGAAAATGTATGAACTTTTAAATGACTCAGCGCGCATGTCGGGCATGATAAATAATCTTGGCGTTGTTTATAAGTTGCATGGCAATATTTCTAAAGCAATGGACTATTATTTTCAGGCGCTTAAGATCAAAGATAGACTGCATGATACGGAGGGCATTGCAAGTGCTTATACAAATATTGGACATTTATTCCAGGAAATTCGTGACACAGCAAACACCTTAAAATACTACACACTTAGTCTGGAATTAAGAAAAAAAATAAATGATAAATGGGGCTTAAGCAATTCACTAATGTCAATTGGTTTATTTTATCAAACCTGTAATAAATTAGATAATGCATTATTTTATCTGACTGAAGGTTTAAAGATAGCTGATGAGCTTGGCGATGAAGAGATGCAGGCTATTGGTAGTTATAATATTGGTAACGTTTATCAAAAACAAAAGAAAATGGACGAAGCTGTAGTGCTTTACAAACGCTCACTCGAACTTTCTAAGAAGAACAATAATTACGAAGGAATTGCTACATGCCTGGAAACACTTGCACAAATAGCCTTCGAACAAAATAATAAAAAAGAAGCCATAAGTTTATTTGAGGAGGCTTATGAAAAAGCAACTTTTATGAATAACAAAGAACTGATCCAGAGTATTGCAGATAAACTTAGCCATGCCTATGAATCAATAGGGGATTATAAAAGATCTTTATTATATCATAAGATCTTTGTTTCGGTAAAAGATAGTTTATTTGATCAGGCAACCGCCAGGAAATTAACCAGCGAAATACTTAAATACGAACACGAAAAAGAAAAGATATTGCTTGAAAGAGAACAGGAAAAAAAACAAGCCATTGCAAGGTCTGAGGCCTTTAAAAAAGATCTTATCCTTAGCGCTTCTGTTTTATTTTTGATAGTTGTATCCATTTTTACCTTCATCATTTTTAGACGCTTAAAAGAGAACCGTAAACAAAAAGATATTATTGAAACGCAGCGTAACGAAATGATAGATTCTATTAATTACGCTAAACGTATTCAATTTGCTTTGCTGGCCCATGCCGATCTTTTAAATAATAATTTACCAGAACATTTTATTTTGTTTAACCCAAAAGATATTGTTAGTGGCGATTTTTATTGGGCTACCAAAAAAGCTGATCACTTTTATTTAGCTGTGTGTGATAGCACCGGCCATGGCGTGCCGGGTGCATTTATGAGTCTGTTAAATATTAGTTTTTTAAACGAAGCCATCAATGAAAAAAATATTTTGGCGCCCAATAAAGTATTAGATCATGTACGCCAACGTTTGTTAGAGAACATGGATGGCGGGCAAGATGGTATGGATGCGGTAATAATTAAAATTCCGGCAAATAATAAAAATTTAAAAATAGAATATGCAGCTGCAAATAATTCACCAATTCTAATTCGTAACGGCGAGATTCTTGAGTTACCGAAAGATAAAATGCCTGTTGGAAAAGGCGAAGTAATAAAAGACTTTGAATTGCAAACAATAGAATTACAAAAAGGAGATAACCTTTATTTATATACCGATGGTTTTGCAGATCAATTTGGTGGACCGAAAGGGAAGAAATTTAAATACAAACAATTGAACCAGTTATTGCAAGCACATGTTAACGACCCAATGAATAAGCAACAAGAAATTTTAAACTCAGCTATTCAAAATTGGAAAGGGGATTTAGAGCAGGTTGACGATATTTGCATAATTGGTATTCGAATTTAATATTAATTATAATGACTAAACCCATTTGCATAATAGTTGGTTTAAGTTAAAAAGTTCGCCTAAAAAGAGTTAATAAAGCCCCCATTTGGCACCACTATTAAGATTTAACAAAAAGATATCGCATTCCCTGCTTATCTTTGCACGTGCGCTTTAAAAAATATGTAATATATAGCCTCTTTCTTTTACTTACCTCGTTTATCTTAACAAGCTGTTTTGTTTTAAACAAATACATCTACACAGATAATGAACTTGCACAACACTACGAACAGAAAAAAACAAAACCTTGTTTCAAAAAAGTTAAATTCCACAACAGTTCATTGCACTATGTAGTAATGTGTAAAAATGATACGCTTCCTCTATTAATATTAGTGCACGGTGCACCTGGCGCATGGTATGGTTATATGAATTTAATGGATGACACATTACTACAACAAAAATATAAACTCATTGCTATTGATCGTTTAGGTTACGGAAAATCAAGTTATGGTAAAGCCGAAACTTCAACTCAAGTGCAGGCAATGGCTATTAAAGAAATTATAGACCTGGAAAATAGCTGCGGTAAAAAAGTAGTGTTGCTTGGCCGCTCCTATGGCGCGCCAATAGCGGCCCTACTCTCTATCAACTATCCGCAACAGGTAGAAAAGTTATTTATGATCTCGCCGGTAATAGATCCGCAGAACGAGAAATTTTATTGGTTCAGCAGCATTGGTAAATGGAAACCGGTGCAATGGTTCTTACCAAAAATGCTGAACGTAGCAACAAAAGAAAAATATTCACATCAGCGCGAAATGAGATCTATGTTACCTGAATGGAAAAAATTATATACGCCAACTTATGTAATTACAGGCGCTAATGATAAAATTGCAGATACCTGTAATTATAGTTTTGCAAAAAACCATATACAAAATTGCCCTTCTGTTTTTTTGAAATTGCAAAACACAGGGCATTTGGTTACATACGAACAACCAGATTTGATCAGGAATTTATTGTTACAGAATTTGTAAATTATTTTGCCTTAATTCTTCCTTTTACAATAAAGGAATTTGGAAATTCAGTCTGGATCTTTTTTAAAGCTTCAAATGCTTCCAACTTTGATTTAAAGTCACCTATTAAAACCACAAAATTTGGTTGTTGGTATTCTTCTGAAGTGCTATATTCATTAAATTTTGCCGAGAACTTATTTCTTACATTTTTTGCATTCTCTCTATCCCCTCCAAAGTGAATTTTTATGCGGTAACCGTCCATTTCGCCATTTGTTAAACGGTTATATTCAGCCTTTTTATCTATAAGCTGTTTTACCTTTAATTCGGTCTGCGTTTGGCCATTTTGGCCTAAAACAGGCACACAGGCCGCTGTTATTAGAAAAAATAAGAAAAAAAATGTTTTAAAAGGGCGTTTCATCTCTACAAAAGTAAGGTAAAATTAGCTCAAATCTTGCAAAATTTGTTAATTTTACGTTCTATTCTAATTCAAAAAAATGGACAAATTTTCATACGTTGGAACAAGCGATGTAAACGCGATTGAGCAATTGTTTTTACAATATGCACAGGATCCTAATTCGGTTGATGCTTCCTGGCGCGATTTTTTTAAAGGCTTTGAGTTTGCTCGTACCTCTTATGACGGAGATGGCGGCGCAATTCCCGAAAATGTTAGCAAAGAATTTAAAGTAATTGGTTTGATCCATGGTTATCGCCAACGCGGCCATTTATTCACCAAAACAAACCCTGTGCGTCAGCGTCGTACTTACGATCCAACGCTTGCTTTAGAGAATTTTGGTCTTTCTGATAAGGATAATGAAATGGTTTTCCAGGCCGGAAGTGTTATTGGCATAGGCGCTGCAAAATTAAAAGATATAGTTGCCCATTTAGAACAAACCTATTGTCAAAGTATTGGCGTAGAATATTTATACATGCGCGAACCTTTAGTGGTTAAATGGTTACAAGACCGCATGGAAAAAAATCGTAACACACCTTCATTTAATAAACAAGAAAAAACAACTATCCTTAAAAAATTAACGCAGGCTGTTGTTTTCGAAAATTATTTACATACAAAATTTGTTGGCCAAAAACGTTTTTCATTAGAAGGCGCTGAGGCTGTAATTCCTGCTATTAATGCCTTAATGGAACACGGTGTTAATTTGGGAATACAGGATTACGTTATTGGTATGGCTCACCGCGGTCGTTTAAATGTACTTACAAACATCATGAATAAAACATACAAAGATGTTTTTACAGAGTTTGAAGGCAGACCAAGTGAAGACTCTTTATTTGACGGCGACGTTAAATACCACATGGGTTATTCTTCGGATCAAACAAGTGATGAAGGAAAAAAAGTACACATTAGTTTAACGCCAAATCCATCGCACCTAGAAACTGTTGCGCCGGTAGTTGAAGGTATTGTGCGTGCTAAAATAGATAATTTACATAAAGGCGATAATTCTAAAGCGTGTCCGGTTATTTTACATGGCGACGCCGCTGTCGCAGGCCAGGGTATTGTTTACGAAGTTTTACAAATGAGCCAGTTGGATGGTTATAAAACAGGTGGTACCATTCACTATGTTATAAATAACCAGGTTGGATTTACAACAAATTTTATTGATGCGCGTTCTTCAACTTATTGCACCGATGTTGCAAAAGTAGTATTGAGTCCGGTATTTCACGTTAATGGTGATGATGTAGAAGCGTTATGTTTTATTTCAAAATTAGCAATGGAATTCCGCCAGACATTTCATCGCGATGTGTTTGTGGATGTGTTGTGTTACCGTAAATACGGGCATAACGAAGGTGATGAGCCTCGTTTTACACAACCATTATTATACAAAGCAATTGCAGCACATCCTAACTCAAAAGATATATATGTAAAAAAATTAGCAACCGAAGGTTCTGAGTTGGCTGATGAAGCTAAAGAAATAGAGACTGCTTTTAAAGCGGAGTTGGATAGTAATTTAGATGAAGCTAAAAAAACAGACAAAGCAAAGATCACTTCGTTTTTAGAAGGAAATTGGAAAGGCGTGAAAATGGCTACCGATAAGGATTTTGAAGAGTCGCCAAAAACCATGCTTGATGAAAAAGTATTTTTAGAGTTAGCTAAAAAAACTACTGAACTTCCAAAAGATAAAAAATTCTTTAATAAGATCCAGAAAGTATTTGACGATAGAAAAGCCATGATTACCAACGATAATTACGATTGGGCCATGGGTGAATTATTGGCTTACGCCAGTTTAATGAAAGAAGGTTTCCCTGTGCGTTTTAGCGGGCAAGATGTGGAGCGCGGAACATTCTCTCACCGTCACGCAGTTGTTAAAGTAGAAGATAGCGAAGAAGAATATACACCATTAAACAATATTGATTCTAAAGATAAATTAAGCATTTATAACTCGCATTTAAGTGAGTATGGTGTTTTAGGTTTTGAATACGGTTACGCCTTTGCCGCACCAAATACATTAACCATTTGGGAAGCGCAGTTTGGCGATTTCTTTAACGGCGCACAAATTATTATTGACCAGTATTTAACTTCGGCAGAATACAAATGGCGCCGTATGAATGGCTTGGTGTTATTGTTACCGCATGGTTACGAAGGCCAGGGGCCCGAACACTCAAGCGCGCGTATGGAACGTTTTTTACAAGCTTGCGCTGAAAATAATATGCAAATTGTAAACACTACAACACCCGCACAACAGTTCCATGTTATCCGCCGCCAACTGAAACGTGATTTTAGAAAACCGTTGGTTTGTTTTACGCCTAAAAAATTATTGCGTTACCCAAGTTGTGTAAGTAAGGTTAATGATTTTACAAAAATTAATTTCCAGGAAGTTTTAGATGACACAAAAGCTGACGCTAAAAAAATAACACGCGTTGCTTTTTGTTCAGGTAAAGTTTATTACGATCTAATTGAACGTAGAGAAAAAGAAGGCGCGGAAGATATTGCATTTATTCGTTTAGAACAATTGTATCCTTTCCCGCAAAAACAAGTAGATGCTATTTTGAAAAAATACAGTAAGGCAAAAGAATATTTGTTTGTGCAGGAAGAGCCCGAGAATATGGGCCCTTGGCGTTTTGTAGACAAATGTTTACGCACTATGAATTTAAAATATGTTGGCAGAGAAGAAGCTGCAAGCCCGGCAACAGGTTTTGCAAAACGTCACGCAGCCGAGAACGAAGAAATTATGACAACGATTTTTTCTAAAGTATTGGTGAAGTAATAATTCAAAATTTATAATTTAAAATCTAACATTTAGTATATGGCAATTGTAGAATTAAAAGTACCAAGTCCGGGAGAATCAATTACAGAAGTTGTAATAGCGCGTTGGGTAAAAAATACCGGCGATGTAGTTGAAAAAGATGATGTGCTTGCAGAAATAGATTCTGATAAAGCAACTTTAACGTTGAATGCAGAAGAGTCGGGCAAAATAGAAGTATTAGCCGCAGAAGGCGACACCGTAAAAGTTGGCCAGGTAGTTGTAAAAATTGATACATCGTTTAAACCCGAAGCAAAAAAGGAGGTTTCGACAAGCTCAACCTCCACAAAAACTGAAGCTAAGAAAGAAGAGCCGAAGAAAGAAACTGTCACTTCGAGCGCAGTCGAGAAGACGGCGGGAGATAAAACTTACGCAACAGGTACACCAAGTGTTTCTGCTGCTAAAATAATGGCGGAGAATAATATTAAGTCTGGTCAGTTAAACGGTACCGGAAAAGATGGCCGTATTACAAAACAAGATGTGTTGGCTGCTTTATCTAACGGTTTACCAACTGTGGGCGATGTTCTTTCAAATTCATGGAAAGGCGACAGAACGCAGGAACGTACAAAGATGACCTCGTTGCGTAAAACAGTTGCAAAACGTTTGGTTTCTGTTAAGAACGAAACAGCTATGTTAACTACGTTTAATGAAATTGACATGAGCGCTATTTATGCAATACGTGCTAAATACAAAGATAAATTTAAAGAGGTTTATGGAAGCAATGTTGGCTTTATGAGCTTTTTTACGAAAGCAGTAACAGAAGCATTATATCATTTCCCGGCAGTTAATGCTATGATAGACGGCGAAGAAATTGTGTACAATAAATATTGTGATATTGGGATTGCAGTGAGCGCGCCAAAAGGTTTAATGGTGCCTGTATTGCGCAGTGCCGAATTAATGAGCATTGCAGATATTGAAAAAGGCATTAAAGATCTTGCTGTTAAAGCACGCGATGGTAAATTAACTATTGAAGACATGACCGGTGGAACATTTACAATTACCAACGGCGGTGTTTTTGGATCTATGATGAGTACACCAATTATTAACCCACCGCAAAGCGCTATTTTAGGCATGCATAATGTGGTTGAACGCCCAATGGCTGTTAACGGACAAGTAGTGATACGCCCAATGATGTATGTAGCTTTAAGTTATGATCATAGAATTATTGATGGCAGAGAAAGCGTAGGCTTTTTAGTAAAAGTAAAAGAGATGTTGGAGAACCCAAGTCGCATTTTATTTGGCGGTAAATTACCTGAAGAAGTATTGTTGGGACTTTAAGAAAAAATATATTTACAATTAAAAACCCTTTCCAAAATTGGAAGGGGTTTTTAATTTTACGACCGAGGGATTGCAAATACGTGAGAATAAATACTGGAAACTAAAAACTATAACTCAATCCAACATTCCCTGTAAACTCGTTAAAGGCTTGCGCTGTTGGTATGCTTTTTAATTTTTGCAGATAGGTTGCGCTTAATGTAAAATTAAATTTGCCGATTTTTTCGTTGCTTAATTTTGGAGAATAGTTGGCAGCTATACGATGGTTTAATACTTCGTTGGTTTTAATGCTATTTGTAATTATTTGGTTATAAGATGAACCAACGCTCACCTTTAAAATATTCTTTAAAAAACCCTGGCTAATATTTAGGTTTGGTCCTAAATACAAAATATTGAAGCCCGTTAGCATACTGTTGTTTATATTAAAGGCAGTTGTAATTCCTGTTTTGGTTTTCGTAAGCATCAAATTATGTCCCAGGTTGGCATTAATAATTTTTGAAGGCAATTTAACATCTGTAGTACTTCCAAACAAACCCGGGTTGGCAATAGCGCCCTGGTTTTGCCCGGTGATCATATAGTTGCCCATCAACATAATGTTTTGTTTTACTTCTCCTTTTCCAAAATTATAAACTACACTTAGCATAGAGCTTTGCGCGAGTTGGTAAAAGTTTAAAGTGTCCAACGTGTTTCGGTAAAAAGGATCATTCTGTGGTCGTTGTTTTGTATATGTACTAAAATTGCTGAAGGCGCCACTTAAACTCCAATGGTTGTTTGGCGCATAATTAATATTGGTAGACCCTACCCACCTGCTGGTTGTGTTTAATTTATCGTTATTTAAATTATTGCGTTGCAAACCGGTATTCACACTTAAATTTAATTTTCCCTTTAAAAGTGTTAAGGAAGGTGCTAACGTATAATTCTCAAGATCATTATTAAAATAATAAGCGCCCAGTGTTTTATATTCCGGAGCTACTCTCTCGTAATTAAGATTTATGCCAAACAATTTTAAACGATAACCTAAACTTGCTTTATAAGCAGAAAAGAATTGCGAAGTTGCATTTGGAGAAAAGATCAAAGGTAATTGGTTTCTTGGTGGAACGTTTACATCTTCGGGTGAGTTGACAGACCTTGTTAATCCGCTTAATGCATATTCGCCTTCGAGTGTAATATTTTTAAATAAAGTAGTTTTAGCGGCAACACTAACCACCGTATTTTCCATTGGCGTTATGTTTGTATTTATTGGGACAAACGTTAATGAGCGCGGATCATCCTTCGCCGAAAAATAAATTAATTTAATAGATTGGCCGTTCTTTTCGTATCCTGCAGAAGCGCCCCAACCCATGCGTTTGTAGGCCATGTTTATATCCGAATTATTTTCAAAATCAAACTCCGTAGCTTTTTTAAAACGCCCGTACAAAGCAGCAAACTTAAAATTCTTAGGAGTTAATTCAATTCCTCCACCAGCAAAAATATGGTTGGCCATTGTGTACTGCGAAAAATTCATTGAGGTAATTCCGGCATAACCTTTTATCCATTTATAGGTTGGATTAAAACTTTGTATGTTGTAGGGCTGAGTATAATTTACCTGATTATTGCTGTAATTAAATGTAAAAGGCAAAGTAATACCAATAAAATTAGCAGTTACATTTCCATTTAAAAAATAGGTAAAAGGTTGCCTCCGGTTTTGAATGCCTTGTGCATTATAAAAAACAGATGAATAATTTAGGCCGCCGGTAATTTTAACCATGTCTTTTTTACCGATCTTTTCAAGGTCTTGCGCAATAGAAAATGTTACGCAAAGTAAAAAGCAAAGAACACAAACTATCTTTTTAATGTGTTTCAATATTTCTAATTACTTATAATAAATGGTTTGTTTCGCGCGTCATACTCTCCTATTACTCTTAAAATATAAGCGCCGTTTTGTAACTGCGATAAATTTACGGGTAAGGTAATCGTATCTACATCATAAAAATTTTGTTGCAAATGTTTGTACGGGCTTGTATCCCAGGCCTGAATACTTGCATTTTGTTTTTTATAGAATTCAACGAAAACAGTAAACTGCCCTGTGTTTGGATTTGGATACAAACTAAATGTTTTTATACCATTAGCATTATTATAATTTGCTTGCAATGAATCTTGTGGAGCAAAACGAATAGATTTTGTTGCGTTGATGATACAGTTGCCATAAAACGCTTTCATGGTAATTACAAATGTTCCTGTATCATTCATTGCAATTATAGGGTTAAACATATTGCCGCCAATAATGGAAGCTTGCGAAGGTAAAAGCCACTGTACCGAATCAGCTTTTGGAATACTAATGTCTACCAACACAATTGTATCGCTTTGGTAATTTTTTGTGCTTGCTAAAAATTTTGGAACTGGTAAACTGCTAGAAGAATTTAAACTTGCCGTTGTTGTTCTTATACAACCAATAGAATCTTTGATGACAAGATTATAATTCCCAAAAGGAATATTTGTAAAAGAATTGATGCTAGAAAAAGACGTGCCATTGTTTATAGAATATTTATACGGAGGAATACCTCCACTTGCAAACATCACAATACTTCCTGTAAGATTATTATCGCAACTTCTGTAAGCAATTACAGAGTCTTGTATGTCTAATGGAATAATAACTTTAACGGTATCTGTGCCGTTACAGCTGCCAGGACCATTAGCATTTACAATATAGTTTGTGGTTACATTGGGCGCTACATTTATTGAGTTATTATTATTACCGGTATTCCAGGTAAACGTAACTCCCGTTAAAGTGCCAATTGCCGAAGAATTAATTGTTACGAGAGATTGTTTACAGACCGTTGTATCGTTGCTTGAATGTAGCATCAATGCATTAGAGGAAATAACAGAAACAGAATCTAATTTTGTACAACCATTTGCAGGGTCGTTAACCGAAATAAAATATTTGCCAGGATTAGTTGTAGTTGCGGGATTAGTTGCTGTAAAACTTAAAGGTCCTGTCCATTGTGCGCTGCAATTTGTTGGAGAAAAAACAGCGCTTAATGAAGCTGTATAATAGCTACAATTTATGGAGAGATTAGAAGTGTTTGTAACCACGTTTGGTTTCACAGTATTCTGTCCAACTAAAACGATCATAGAAGAGTCTACACAATTATTACTGTTGCGTGTGACAATTATTTTTAAATTATTTTGTGCCGAAATATTTAATGGGTTTGTGAAAACAGAATTAGTAGCGATGCTTTTCCAGGTAATTGTAACGCCGGCAGTATCCGATCCTGCGGTAATGCTTACTGTTGGTGTAAAACAAGTGACAGTATCAATTGGTGTTGAAACACCAGGGTATACATGTGAAGTGATCTTTGCGTTTGGTTTTGCTTTGAAATTATTTACGCTAACAAGTCCACTGTCTTTACAACCATTTACGTTATCTAAAACTACCATATAATAATTGCCTGTTGTTTTTGCATAAAAAGGTTGCGGATTAATTGTTGTAGCTAAATTTTTCCGCCACCAAATTGTTGTGACCGTATTTGTGCTTGTGCCTAGTAATAAAGTTGAATCGGGATTACAAATTAATAACTGCGGAGATACAGGAAGATTATAAAGTGGTTTTTGTTTAATGACCACATTTAATGTTGCGGTGGCTGACAAACCACAATCGTTTATGCCGCCAACAGTTAGCAGACCATTAGCTCCATTAGGTGCAACAATTAATTTTGCAGTACTACCATTACCAATTGGAACAAGGGTTGCATTAGCCCCAGAGTAGGTCCAATTACATGTAGTTACATATTTTATTGGCGCTGTAAAAATTATTGTATCAGGCGCGCAAATTGCAATTGAAGGACTGGGGTTTGCTGCCGTACTTCCTGGAAATAGAATATTTGAAGAATATTTTATAGGATCAAAACAATATATATAAAGTGGTGATGGATTGCCCCTCTTTTTTAAGTACAATTTATTTTTTACAGTTTCATAAGTGTAACCATAATTTGGAACTGCGCCTGGTGGTAAATTAATTGTCCACGGCATTACCGTATTGTTGGTCATATCAATTACTCTTATAGAATAAGAATCAGATGCAGATACGACTGTATTATCGATCTTATTAAAATTTCCTTTTGCAATAAGATATTTATCGTAAAAAGCTATCTTATCTACCCATAGAGTAAAAGGTTGCCCTAATCCCGTAAATTGCAAAGTATCTTGCAACAGATTTAAATTATTATCAAGCACAGCAAAATTGCGGCGAATCTGGAAACTAATGCTTGAGAAGAGTCCTGCAATATAAACTTTATTGTTTTTACACTTAAGATCATAAATAATACTATTAGGCGACATCGATATTGGAGGCGCCTGCAACTGTCCTGTTGCAATATTAAATATTACTAAGTTTCTTGCTATAAACGTACCGGATAAAGAAGCGGTAAAAGCTCCGCATAAGATAATCTTATTATTTATTCTTGTGGAGCCGTATACAAAACCTTCAATACTTCCATTACTGCTTAAAGGATTACTTGCCAGCAAAGAATTATACGGCATAGTATTACCGGTTAATTTATTTTTTAAAATGACTGAATAATATTTTGTTCCGGAAGTAGAATCGCGTTCAAATAAGAATAATGAATCGTTCTTCATTTCAAAAGTGGAGATCTCTTTTATTCCATTGTTAACGGAGTAAGACCAAATTGCAGTTAAGTTTGTAGTATCTATTTTATTAAAATAATATCCAAAATTAGAATAGATACAATCGCCCTGAAAAGATGTTTGTTTTGCTAATGTTGATTGATAGCCAGCCACGCTATAGTAAGGTTCGCCTACCTGTAGATTGGAATTAACATAGGTAGTTAAACTATTATCTGCATAATCAACTTTATTGATCAAATTCTTTAGTGAAGGAGTATAGGATAAAGCGCAGGGAACATTCCATTGAGCGCAGCCTTGCGCAATGTTGTAAAAGATCTTATTATTTATAGAATCGTACGCGACCGAACTAACTTCTTCGGCATATTGATTTGAATGAACAAGAATTGGTTGGGCATTGATCTTAAAACCAATTAGCAGACAAATAATTAAAATATGTTTCAATATTTTGATAGAAAGATCTTTTAAGTTTGAAAACGGACAATAAATATATAACAAAATAATTTATTTCAAAACTCAAATTCTTAATACAATTTTAGCTTTTTTTTCTACTAAATCGATAGAGTTTTTAGTTGGGAATACAAAATTAATGGTGCCGATTTGGTATAAAACAAAAGATCCCGGCTGAATTAACAACCGGGGCCATTATCTGTGTTTAGCAATACTATTCTTTTATTATTTTAAGTGTTTTGCTGCCGCTAATACCTTTTACGCTTACATAATAAACGCCTTTGTCTAATTCGCTTGTATTAATAGCGCCAGTACCATTTATTATTTTTACAATAACCAACTGGCCTAAAGTATTAAATACTTCGGCGTTTACAATTTCACCGGCATTAATAGTTAATTCTTCTTTAAATGGATTAGGATAAACCAACACATCATAGCTTGCTTTAGCTATTTGATTTATACCTGTGCAGATCGCAACAGATTGTGTGATCACAGCTGATGAAGAACAGATACCATTGCTACCGTTTACCGTATAAGTTGTAGTAACCGATGGACTAACAACAATAACTGATGTAGTTGCTCCTGTGCTCCAGCTGTACGTGTTTGCGCCGCTAGCGGTTAAATTAACCGGTGTACCGTCGCAAATAATGCTTGATGCGGTTGTGGCCGTAACTAAAGGTAAACCATTAGTAATTGATGTTGTTGCTATTGATGGCGCACAAACACCATTAGTAATACTCCATTGAAAAACGTTTAACCCTGTTCCTAATCCTGTTACGGTTGTTAATGGCGATCCGGGAGTTGTAATGCTGCCCGCGCCGGAAACTAAGGACCATAAACCTGTACCAACGCTTGGCGAATTGCCGCTTAAGGTACCAGTTGTCGCACAAACGGTTTGGGCCGGAGATGAACTGCTGGCAATACTAGCTAAAGCATCACAAGTAATAGTAAGTGTTGAAATAGATGAGCAGGCGCCGTTAGTTATTTTCCATTGGAAGATGTTAAGCCCTGCAATGGCTATTCCGGTAATATTAGTTGTTGGCGAAGTTGAGTTGGTAATCACACCAACCCCGGCTAACAATGACCATGTGCCTGTTCCAACTAATGGTGTATTTCCACTTACAGTTGTTGAAGGGTTACTAATACAAATTGTTTGGTTAGGACCCGCAATTGCTGTTGTTGGTAATTGATTTACTACAACATTCACTGTTGTAGAACCCGTACAAGATCCACTTGTACCGATAACCGTATAAACAGTATTTACTGAAGGTGTAACTACAATACTAGAACCGTTTTGGGTGGTGCTCCATGTATAAGTTGTTGCTCCAGTGGCTGTAAGCGTACTTGAACTGCCAACACAGATATTTGTTGGACTGGCAGTTGCATTAATACTAATAGATGTACCAATCGTTACACTAACGGTTCTGGTATTGGTGCAACCTAATGAAGTTCCGGTAACAGTATACGTAGTATTTACAGGAGGGGAAACAGTGATAACTGAAGTAGTTGCTCCCGTACTCCATGAATAAGTATTTGCGCCGCTGGCAATTAATGTTGCTGTTCCCGCCGGACAAATAGTTGCATTATTTACAGTAACTGTTGGTGTAGGATTAACTACAACGTATACTGTAGCACTTCCATTACAGCCATTCAATGTTCCTGTAACTGTATAATTTGAAGTTGTTAAAGGTGTAACTGTTTTAGTTGTGCCTGTTCCACCGCCACTCCATGTATATGTTGTAGCACCACTTGCGGTTAATGTGCTTGTTGAACCTGCACACATTGCTGTTGGATTTGCTGTTGCGTTAACTATAGGCAGGCCATTAACAGTTACAGTAACCGTCCTTGTATTTGTACAGCCTGAAGCGTTGCTGCCAATAACCGTATAAGTTGTTGTAGTGCCTGGTGTAACAGAATATGTTGCTCCAATAAAGTTACCAGGGTTCCAGGTATATGATGTTGCACCTGTAGCATTTAAATTGGTACCATTGCCCATACAAATAGTTGGTGTAGTTGCTGTTGCATTAACAGTTGGATTTGGATTTACAAGTAAGCTTAGCGTGTTTGTTCCGCCGCATGTTCCGCTTGTGCCATTAACCGTAAAAGTAGTAGCAACGGTAGGAGTAACAACAACATTCGATCCCGTTAGGGCTCCAGGGCTCCAGGTATAAGTTGTTGCACCACTTGCCGTTAATGTTCTGGATTGACCGGCACAAGCAACTGTTGGATTTGCTACAAGTGTAATATTTAATGATCCACTAATGGTTACACTAACGGTTCTGGTATTGGTGCAACCTAAAGAGTTAGTGCCGATTACAGTATAAGTTGTATTTACGGGTGGCGAAACAGAGATTACTGATGTTGTTGCTCCTGTACTCCAGGAATAGGTATTTGCTCCACTGGCAATTAACGTTGCCGTACCTGAAGGACAAATTGTTGCATTATTTACAGATACCGTAGGCGTTGGATTTAAAGTTACCTGCACCGTTTTTGTTCCTGAGCAACCCGCATTAGTACCATTTAATGTATATGTTGTAGTTATAGTTGGCGATACACTTACCGACGATGTAAATACACCCGTACTCCATGTATAGGTTGTTGCACCACTTCCAAATAAACTAACTGATTGACCAGGGCAAACACTTGCAGTTGGTGGGTTAATATTTATATTGATGGTTCCGATAGTGATACTTAAAGTTTGTGTTCTCCTACAGGTATTAGTTCCTGAAGTAATAGCAGAAACTGAATAGATGGTTGCCGTAGTTGGTGTAACAACAAACGGTGGCGCTGTGGATCCTGTATTAACTAAAGTATAAGTTGTAGCGCCTGATGGAGTAATGGTTACATTGTTACCTGCACAAACTGTTGCAGCAGGTGTTGAGTTAAGTGTAAATGCAGGGCCTTGCACTACAGAAACTGTTTTTGTAACCGGTATACTTGATCCGGTACCATTAGTCGCTACTAAAGTAATTGTATATATTCCGGCAGTTGCATAAGAAACGGTTGGGTTTTGTACAGTAGCCAGCGAAGGTGTTCCGCCCGTCATAGTATACGACCAGGATGTTGGAACGTTTAAAGACAGATCACCAATATTAAGTGTTGAACCAACACAAACAGGGTTTGGCGCTACACTAAAGTTTGCAATGGGCACAGGTAAATTACATAAGCCATGTGTTCCTAAAAATTGTCTATACGGACTATTACTCATTGCAACATGCGCGCGTACGCGCTGATCTGATGTGAACATATACATGGCAAGGTCATTTGTATAATCCATAAAATTCATAAACATTTCTCCGTTCGCACCATTTGGAGGCGAAGCGGCATTACAACTGTTAGCATCAAGAGGGTATGCCGGAGATCCACCATTACTTGCGTTTGCTGGAGGTGTGTCATTACAATAATCTGTGGCACACGATCCGTCACCCCAAATATGTCTTAACCCTAACCAGTGTCCGATCTCATGTGTACAGGTTCTTCCTTTATCATATGGTGCCGCATAAGTCCCACCCGGAAATATTGTACTTGAACCAAATGATGCAGCCCAACTCCAAAAGCCATCGCTGGTTGCAGTGCCAACGCCTCCCGGTATGCCGGTAAGCCCGCTTAACGGTGGAAATGTAGCATATCCTAAAAGACCGGTTGCATTTTGTCTGTCAGTTACCCAAATATTTAAATACTTACCTACGTTCCAGATCGTATTTGGCTTTATATAACTATTAATAAAGTTTACAAAAGTACCTTGTGTATTGTAATTGGCTGCCGCCGGATTTTTTGAAGGGAAGGCAGTTGCCGGCAAAGAGTTGTAGTTTACCCTGTGAATTCCGGGCTCAGCTAATATATTTCCTAAAGTATCTTTTGTAGCAAGGCAAAAATTAATGTTACAATTCATTATAGCAATTCTTCCGCTTGCATCTTTACTTGCGGCAGAGATCAAAGGGTTAGTGGCAAAATTTTGAAAAGCCGTTGCCGGATAATTTCCTACGTTCTGTCCAATTCCTGAAAAATCGTTATCTAAAACAGTTACCTGCGATGTTAACTGTCCCTGTGCCAGGTTTGGAAATGTACCAACAGCTTGTCCACCATGTATCACGTGCATGATCACAGGGATGCTATAACCTGCCATTACCGAAGCATTAGACATCATTTTAGCTTCTTCAGGATGTTGCTGAAGATATTCTGTAATTAATTGTTGAAATTGTGTTTCCCATTGCTGAGAAGGAACTTGTGTTGCACAGCCACGATTAGGTAATTCGCCTGTACTAATTGGAGTTGTTTGCCCAACCGTTTTATTTGTTTGCGCGAAACTTAATTTACCAACTAATAAAGAAAAAATTATTAGTGTTAAATGGATTTTTTTTGTCATACTTTCCAGTTTTATTATAATAAATTAAGTGAAAAAAAATCACAAAAACAAAAAAACATCTAACGTGTTTAGGGGCCTTTGATGAAATAATTTAATTGCCATTAACAAAAAAGCCATTCTCCTGAGGTTATCGGGAGAATGGCTTTTTAATTATTAAAATATTTATTATTGTTTGATCAAAGTAACATGACCGACATAGAGCTTTTTATTATTTTCAAGATCAGTAACCAATATTTTGTAGATATAAACACCGTCCTGCGCAACGCCATTGTCAGAGTTAATATCCGACCCTTTTACACTACCATCCCAACCTTTTCTGAACTCACTTGAAGTAAAGATCAACTCACCCCAACGATCAAAGATCTCCATTTTATAATTATCTTCTTTGATACCATATCCGTAAGGCATGAAAACATCATTACGCCCGTTCTTATCTGGCGTAAATGCATTTGGAATATAGATACCCATATCAGGAGTGATATCGATAGTTGTAGTAGCAGTGTCTTTACAGCCGTAAGAGTTAATAGCAACCAAATAAATTTGGTATTGCCCTACGTTATTGTAAAGGTGATTTGGATTCATAGCCGAAGAGGCGTTCGTGTTAGGGTAGCTGTAATCACCAAAATCCCATACATATTGAACGGCTCCGGTAGATGTATTTGTGAAATTAATTGTAGGCTCTAATAAGCTGGCGCTTTGTGGTGTTGGGAAGAAACCTGCCACAGGTACAGGGAAAGCCCTGGCAGCTATCGGTGCTTTTATTTCCTGCCTGCAACCATATTTATTGATAACTATTACGTTTAATGAATACGTGCCTGCTTGTGAGAATGTTATTGTTTGCGGATTTAATGATGGGCTTGCAGGCTCAGTTCCTCCACTAAATGTCCAGAAAAAAGGATTTGGATTAGTAGTTGTTGAATCACCAATACCCATAAAGGTTACTGTTAAGGGCGCACAACCCTCACTTAAAGTCGGTGTGAATCTGGCATCCGGTGAAGGCATTACATATACACTAAATGAAGTAGTAGTATTTGGTACTGAACAACCATCATCGATTGTTACAGTGTAAACATTTGGGTTGAGCGAAGAATTATTAGAGTGATAATTTGCAATAACCGTATTATTAGCGACTGTTGCACTGTTACTCCAATTGTAAGTATATGGACCTCCATTACCAACACTTGTAATGTTAGGTGTTAACACCACTGTTCCTGTAGCACAACTTGTATACGTTGCACCCGTAGCAATAAGAGCTGGTCTAA